>NZ_CP012752.1:9329923-10544846 GCF_001302585.1 Kibdelosporangium phytohabitans
CCAGTTCCACACCGATCCCGCGCGCGGCCACGACCACATCAGGCTGAGTTTCTCGTTGCTGTCCCCCGCCGGGCTGACCGACGCCGCTGACCGGCTGGCCGCCGCGATCCGGTCCGTCGCCGGGTGACTCAGGCGGACCGGCTGATCTCGGCGAGCGTGCGTGCGGCCTTCTCCACGGCCGGCGTCGGACGCGACAGGGACAGCCGCAGCTGGCGGTCGCCCTCGTGCGGCCGTGCCCAGTAGAACCGGCTGCACGGCAGCGTGTGGATGCCGCGTTCGACGAGCGAGCTGTACGTCTTGTAGGCGTCCGGCCCGGTCTCCGGCAGCGTGATGCGGGCGACACTGATCCGTGAGCCCGGGTCGGTGAGCGTCAGCGAGGTGCCCTCCAACAGGCCCGCGACCAGGTTGCGGTGCTCGCTCAGACGTGTCTGCATCTCGGCGAAGCCGCCGGTCCGCGCCTCCTCAGCGAGTTTGTCGATCAGCAGCAGGATCACCGGCGACACCGACAGCATCACCTCGTCGAAGCACTTGACGAACCGCAGCGTCGACCCCTCGTTCCAGCTGAGGAAGCCGGACTTCAGCTCGCTGACCGACCAGAGCTTGCCGGTGTCCTCCACCACGATCCACTCCGCGCCGGACGCCTCGAGCACGGCGTAGGTGTCGTAGTGGGCACGGCTGTCCTGGCCGCGGAAGCTGGAGTCCATCACGACGATCTGGCCGTTGCGGGCACACGCCTCGGCCAGTGCGCGCAGCCGCTCCTCGGTCAGGATCCAGCCGGTCGGGTTGTTCGGGTGCACCACCACGACCGCCCCGATCGACGAGGGCAGTTCCACGTCGCCGTCGTCGATCCGCTGCTCGGTGATGGGGTGCAGGCGCAGGCCGCGGGCGGAGAACAGGTCGGCGATGTTGTCGAAGGTCGGGTGCAGGACGGCGACCTCCTGGATCCGCTCGGCCAGCACCCGCGCCACGATGTCCAGCGCGATCGTCGACGAGTAGGTGCTCAGGATCCGGCCCTTGCCGAACGGCGCGCTGTGCTGCCCCATCGCGCCGAAGAAGCTCTGGTGCGCACGCAGCTCGATGTCGGCGAACGCGTGGTCGAGTGCCTGGTCGAACATCGAGGGCAGGGTCGCGATGATGCGACGCTGGTTGTCGGTCAGCGCCTGCCGGGGGTGGCCGTCGGTCAGGTTCAGCATTTCTTTCGGAGACACCAGCGCCTCCGACTCCATGGAAGTCAGAGTGCGTTCGATCTGCCCCATAGGGATGCCCCAATTCTGGAATAGCGTTCGGCGGAGGAATGGGCGGCGCGAAGATGTGCGGCTGCCGACCCGAGCACTGGCCAAGTTACCAACGCACGGCCGGATCGGATGTCACATAAAGAAGGGATGGCGCTTGCGGGCGGGGATTCCGCCATTAACCACCACTCGTCGCGACGAACCCGCGGAAATATGAGAAACTCTTACCTCCACCCAGGCCGCAGACGTGGGATGAACAGTGCTGACCTGCGGAATCAACGTGAACGCAACGTTTGGTCAACGCGCCACGGCCAAGATCCCTTGATTATCCGGTGGTCACGCGGCGACAGGGCAGGCTGCAGGAGATCCCACGCGCCGAGCACCGATCACCACCTGGGAGCCGGGGACGCCCAGGGGGTACAACACATGTCTGGGGGCAAATTGATCAAGGTGGAGATCGTCAACAGCGTGCCCATCTACGCCAGAGGACTGTCATCGGTCCTCGCGGCGGAAGGGCTTGTGGTCACCGCGGTGAAGACCGCGCACGACAGTCACGGTTCGCCCCGTGCCGACGTGCTCCTCGTCGACCCGGCCATGGCCAAGGACATGGCTGTCGAGGAGTTCGTCACCGCGGTCTCGCGGTCGGCGTCCGTGCTGCTGCTCGTCGACGACGTGGATTCCGAGACACTGGCGACCTACGCGCAGGCGGGTGCGCAGGGAGCGGTCGACCGGCATTCCAATGTGGACAAACTGGTCGCCGCCATCCACACCGTCGCCCGCGGCGGCCAGGTGTGGGAGGACGGTGAACCGGCAGCGCAACCGCAGAACGCCGTCCAGCGCCTGTCGCCACGGGAGAACGAGGTGCTCAGACAGGTCGCGTCCGGGCTCACCCACGCCCAGGTCGCCACCAGGCTGGGCATCAGCAGGCACACGGTCGACACCTACGTGAAGCGGATCCGGTCCAAGATGGACCTGGGCAACAAGGCGGAGCTGACCCGTGCCGCGATGGCAGTCGTCCCCGCGGCACGGCAGGCCAGCGCTTAGCCGAGCAAGCCGTTCGCGATCGCCTCGACGTACCCCGGTGAGCGCATCGGCCTGACCGCAACGGTTTCGAGCAGCCGCATCCCACCCCAATGCCGCACATCCCTGCCCGGGGTGTCACGGAAACTGGGGACAGTCAGCGTCGATGCCGCCGGGACAGCCCTGCTGAGCCCGGCCACAACCTCTTCACAACACTTCCGGCAACCCGCGCGCCGACGATGGTGACCGGCCCGGCGGCTGCGCCGGGATGACCGGCTGGACATGGCCGGTTCGGGTTCTGAAGGGGAAGCGCATGAAAGTCTCCAGATTATGTGTTGCCGTTGTGGCCGCCGTCGGCGTGTGTGTGCCGATGGCGGGCACAACGGCGGGGGCTGAGTCGTCCAAGGCGCCGATGCCGGTACCGGCGGGCGCGCGGGTGCCGGCCGACAGCATCGGCACCAACAAGGTCGAGACGATCGCGAAGGCGAACTCCGCGCTCGGCCACTACTACGACGAAGCCGCCAAGCAGTACGTGGTCACCTTGCCTGCCGAGAGCAAGGCGACTGCCGCCGCGTTCCAGTCCGCCGGGGCAGCCACACGCGTGGTGCACAGCGAGTTCACCACCCAGCAGGTGACCACCGCCAACTCGGCCATCACCCAGCACACCTGGCACCCAGCGGCGAAGAAGTACAACTACGTGTTCTACTTCGACCCGCGTCGCGACGCCATCTCGCTGGCCTCCAACGCGCCTGCGGACGTCGTCGCGCCGCTCGAGAAAGCCACCCCCGGGTTGATCTACTACCACTACGAGACGAACGTGGGGCGTGACTTCAACCGGCAGGACGACCCTGCCCCGCACTGGGGTGGTTCGCTGATGACGCCTTTCGTCAACGGCCCCATCTGTTCGGCCGGGTTCGCCGTCCAGGACGGCTTCGGCAACAGGTACATGGCCACCGCTGGTCACTGCTTCCCGAACGGGACGCAGCTGCGGTCCGGCTTGGGGACGTACAGCTTCGGTACCTTCGCCAATCCGACGTACCCCCTCGACGACCTCGGGATCATCGCCGGCAGCACCTACCAGGGGTACGTCTACGGTGGCAACCAGATCAGCAGCAACGCGCGCCTGGTGTACGGCGGGGGAACGGCCGTGCTCAACACCTTCGCCAACTACTGCCGCAGTGGCGCGACCACGGGTGAGCAATGCGGCAACAAGGTGGTCGCGGAGAACGGGACCGTGTGCACCGCGGGTATCTGCACCGGCAATCAGTACGTCTACCGGGGTTCTGGAGTGCCGTCCGCCGGTGGTGACTCCGGCGCGCCGCTCTACGCGGTGTCCACCGACAACAGAGGGGTCTTCGTCATCGGGATCCACACCGGACGCGGCGGCGCGGACATGCTCGCCGAGCCCTACAGCAGCCTGATCGCTGCCTACGGACTCACCGCCGTGACCTCACCCTGACGGTCCCGGCACAGCCGGGTGGGCTGGGGGCCGCCAGACTTCAGCCCACCCACCTGGTTTCACTGGGGCTCGGGGCGCGCAGGCTTCGGAAACTCAGGACCAGTACGAGACGTGCGCCGTTGCCCCCGGCCCGAGGAGCGTGCACGCCACGACTGTGAGAGCTGGCATGAGAAACAGGATCGCGCAGCCGGGGCAGCCAGGCGGCGAGCGCCACGAGGGCTATGACCACTCCCCGCCAGGGCGGAATGCCGGCTTCCCGGCAGGGCTTTGGCCAGTGGAACGGAGATGCCGGACGACAGTGCGGCGACCAGTCCCATCACGGTGACGCAGAGGGCGCTGACGGTGTGCCCCTGAGGTCCGGGGACGGGAGTGCGGATCACCGTGGGCAGCAGGACATTGCCCACCGCGATCGCTGCCGACAGGATCACCGTTCCGAGGAACAGGCATGCGATCGACGGGAGGGACCGGGACCACAGTGCCACTGTCAGGAATGCGAGGGCAGCGACGAACAGGCGCGTGGTGCCGACCCGGTGCGAGATACGGCCGACAAAGGGTGAAGTGACCGCGAACATGAGTAGCGGCAATGTGTTCAGCACACCACCCGCTGACGCCGTCAACCCGGTGTCGCGCTCGATCGACGGCAGCAGCGTGCCCACGCTCGTCAGCGTCGCGCGCAAGTTGGCCGCCACCAAGAGGATCGCGATCAGGAGGCCGGCCGCCATGGCGGCCATGACCGGTTTTCCGGTGGTCACGGCCAGGCCCGGGTCGATGTGGATGTCCGGGGGCTTCGAGAGGGTCACTTCGGCGGTGCCGTTTCGGTTTCGGTGAGCTTCACGATCTCGCTGGCGGCCGCGTCCCGCGCGCCCTCGGCCTCGTCGAGAAGGCTCCGAAGACGGACCAGGTCGTCGCCGGTGCAGGCCCACGTGCACGAGCGCGCCGAGCGTTTCGCGCACTGTCGTGCGCCCGACTCCGATCTGCTTGACCAGGTCGTGTTCGGGCGGGATCCACGTTCCGACCGGCCAGGCGCCGGATTCGATCTGCTCACGGAGGGCGTCCACCAGTTGCGCCGGCAGACTCGCGACTCGGCGCGGTGCGTCCAGGCCCTGCGTGCGTTGCCGCACGACCCCACTGTGAACGGTCTTGAGTGCGTGCCTACGAACGGCAAGCACTACATCGAGGTCTCGCACACGGACTGAGCGGTTCGCCTGCCGGTTCAGGTTCGCCCGATCGAGGTACGCCTCGATCGGGCGTTCCCGTGTCGCAGGCTGGTCGCGGCCCGGATTTCACCCGACCGGACGCAGCCGACCCGGCCACGTCCACACCGGGGTCGCGTTTCGGTGTCATTGGCCTGACACACCTGGCTGTCCGTATCTGGTGGCGCAACCCGGGCGTCCCGTGCCACGCGTACGGCCGGCCCGTCACGTTGCCCGCTTCTGTTGACTGCTTGGTGATCCTGCGCATCCGTCGAGCCGTATGCACTGGGTGGGTCACCCACATACAAGCGCGTGACGAGCCTCAGTCATCCGAGGAAATGACGGGCACATAGCTGCTGGACTCGTCAATTCACGAATCTCAACTGGTGATTCCAATCGCCACCATGGCTGCATGGACCAACACATACCTGTTCTGCCCCCGCTTCTGCGGCACGTGCAGAAGTTCGCCGGAACCTATGTCGGCACGGACTCGAAGCCGCATGGCCGGACGTACTGCGAGTACGGTCTCGCGTGTTTCAGCAGCGACGACCTCGTCACCATCGTCAGCGATGGCCTCCGGCACGTCGAAGCCGATGTTCCTTTCGGCGAGGAGCTGGCCTGCACGCTGCGGCGGAGCCAAATCGGGCATGCCCGAGCGCTCATTCGCTACGGGTGCGATTACGTCACCGAGACGCGACGCGGCCTGGAGTTCGGCCAAGTGCTGGACAACGTGGAGGAATGCTTCGAGGACTCCGGCATCGTCGCCGTGCTCGCGTCGAGCCACCCGCGCTTCGTGTCCGACTTCAACTACCTCCCCACATTTCCGGGTGCCGCTCTCACCAGCGAGAACGTCGAGTTCCAGATCATCACGCTGATACCGCTCACCCGCGCGGAGGTCGGCTGCGCCGTGCAGGACGCGGACACGCTCTACGACCACTGGGACATCGTCCGGCCTGATCTTTTCGACATCACCAGGCCTTCCACGTTGTGACACCGCGGCCGGCTGGCGCGTTCCCGCGCCAGCCGGTTTTCACACGATCGACGGATTGCCCAATGGCGATCTTGATCGACCGTGATCGGGTTGCGACAATTCCCTGTCGGGTGCATTCGGGTTGCTTCGCCGGGAGCGGTACAGTTCCTCGTTCCCGCATCCGAAGACGTCAGAGGGGGGCCTGTGACGCGTTCTGGACCGATGTTCGGACTACTGGCCGTGTTCGCGGAGTTGCCGGCGAACGGACTGTCGTGAGCACGCCACTGCGCAAGCGGGCATTGCTGATCGGCATCGGAACCTATCGGGACCGGGACCTTTCACCGCTTCCGTGCACCGCGGTGGACACGGCGCAGCTGCGGCAGGTTCTCGAACACCCCGCCATCGGCGCGTTCAGCGAGGTCCGGGTCGTCGTCGATCCCGGCGCGGACGTGATGCGCCAGGAGATCAGCGCGTTCACCGAGGACCTCGGGCCCGCGGACCTCGGGCTGCTCTACATCAGCGGGCACGGCGCCCGGATGTCGCAGACCACCGGGGAGTTCTTCTTCATCGCCTCGGACACCGACGTGCGGCGGATGGCGTCGACCGGGGTCGGCGCCACCTTCGTCAACGAGCAGCTGGAACAGGCCGCCGCGCCGCAGAAGGTCGCGATCCTCGACTGCTGCCAGAGCGGTGGCTACAGCCTGGGTTTCCGCACCCGCAACACGAAATCGCCCGAGCCGCCGGTGGCTCCGCTCACCAGCCGCGGTGTCTACGTCCTCTCGTCCTCGGGCGCCGACGAGTCCTCCTACGCCGGCAACGCGACGTCGGACGGTTCGACTCCGTCGGTGTTCACCGAGGAACTAGTCAACGCGCTGCGCACCGGGCGGGGCGACACGGGCAACGACGGAATCGTGTCCGTGGACGAACTGTTCCACTACGTCAACCAGCAGGTCCGCCGACGTGACCTGCCGACGCCGCAGACGCCGCTGTTCTCGGCCGACAAGGTCAACACGCGGATCGACCTCGCCCGCAGCTACGCGGGTCCGCCGTTGCCGGTGGTCACCGCCAGTTCGCCCGTCCAGCTCGGGGCGGCTCGCGCGGTCGCGGGAAGCCACGGCACGGACGCGTGGGGCCTGCTGATCGAGTACTACCGGCAATGCCTGGGCGCCGCGGCCTCGTCGGACATGCCGCTGCTGAGCGTCGACCAGGTCGGCGACGGATACGTCTGCCTGCCCGGCACCGAGCGCCTGCTGTCCGGCGATCTGGACAGCACCGGGTCGATCCCCGTGCCTGAGGATGCCGTCGACTTCGTCGAGCAGGCGGCATTGCAGGAAACTGACCTGTGGTACGGCTATCCGGCCGTGGTCCTGTTGTCCGACAAGAACGGCAACGCTTTACGCGTGCCGCGGTTCGCGCCGCTGTTCGTCCGGCAGGTCCAGGTCGTCGCCGGCAGCGACGGCATGCGGTTGGAGCCCTTCGGCGAACCCGAGCCGCACCCGCGACTGGCCGAGAACCTTCTCGGTGCCGACGAGGCCGAGCAGATGCGGGCGACGTACCAGGCGACCTGGACCAGCGGGATGCACAGCCAGATGGTGCAGGAGATCCGGCATTTCCTCAGGGAGGAGTTCCACCTTCCTGACGTGCAACAACTGTTGCCGCTCGACCTCGAGCCGACCGTCGACACCAGGACGCCCGTCCAGGGCGCACGCAACGCCGCGGTCCTGTTCCGCGTGCACAGCTCCGAGAACGTGAACCAGCAACTGCTGCGCGATCTCGACAAGATCGCGTCCGGCAAGGACTCCATCAGGGGCACGGCTCTCGCCGCCCTGCTGGACGCGACAGCTGACCAGCAAGTGGGCCCCGACTGGAAGCCGGTGACGCCCTTCGCCGCCAACGAAGGGCAGGACGCCGTCCTGCGATCAGCGATGACCAGGCGGTTGACCGTGGCAACGGGTCCACCAGGGACCGGCAAGAGCCAACTGGTCGCCAACCTCGCGGCGACCGCGGTGGCGAATGGACAGTCCGTGCTTGTGGCGTCGACGAACAACCGTGCCGTTGACGAGGTGGCGCAACGATGCCAGGACATGGTCACGGGTTCCCTGGTCCGGACGGGCAACGTCGAGGCCAAGAGGAAAGAACGCGAGACTCTTCGGCAGCTGACCACGAAACAGCTGCCGAAGATCAACGTCAGCACCGCGGCAGCACAGCTTTTCCACGCCCGCAAGGCGTTGGACGAGACCGTGACAGCGATGGCGTACAAAGCACGGCTGGAACACGATCTCCTGCGATCGGCTGAGGCGAACGAAACAGCAGCGACGGCGCTGGCCAGCACCCCGGAGTCGTTGCGCGCTCACTTCGCGGCCCGGATCGACCTGGACGCCCTCGCGCACCGAGCCGGCAAGGCCGCGGCGGCGCGCTTGTTCGCACGGTGGCGCCAAGGCCGTTTCCTCCGCCGGATGGAATGGTCGGGCGAGCCGTCGCCCGACCTCTGCTCCGCGATCGCGACCTGGGCCGCGGCGGAACGGAACTGGCAGAAATTACTGGCCACGGCCAGAGATCTGCCAGACGACGACGCCCAGAAGCACTCGTTCGACGCGCGGCAGGAGTCCGTGCGGGAACGGTCCGAGACGCTGCTGGCAGCCTCGGTGGGAGCAGGCGTGCAGACGGGACGACAGCACCTGTCCGCGTTCATGCAGGTCTCCGGGAAGGACTGGCCGGAGCTGCGCGCCGTGCTGAAACACATCAAGGGGTGGGCGGTGACCACCTTGAGCGTTCGCCGTTTCCCACCGGATCCCGCGCTGTTCGACCTGGTCATCGTGGACGAAGCGAGCCAGTGTGCGATTCCCCAGGTGCTGCCGGTGCTGTACCGGGCCAAACGTGCGCTGATCATCGGCGACCCCATGCAACTGCCGCCCGTGGTGACGCTGCCGGCCGCACAGGAAGCCGAGATCCGCCGTGCTGTCGGTATTCAGGCGAGCTGGCTCGAGCAACGCCGTGCCACCTACCACCGGCACTCCGCGTTCCACGCCTTCGAGACCGCCGTCGGCGGCACCAGTCTGCTGCTGGACGAGCATTTCCGTTGCCATCCGGCGATCGCGGCGATCGCCAACGAACAGTTCTACGGCGGCCAGCTCACTGTGATGACCGACGTCGCCAAACAGCACGGGTTGTCACGCCCGGCTGTGCTCTGGGCCAAAGAGCGCGGCACGGCCCGTCGCGCCAAGGGCGGGTCGTGGATCAACGAAGCAGAGGTCGCGAAGGTCGTGAAATCCGTCGCGTACCTGCTCGAATCCTTACCTGAAGACGCCACGATCGGTGTCGTCACACCGTACAAGCCGCAGGCCCGGCTGCTGACCGACCGGCTGCCCCGCAACGACCGGATCCAGGTCGGGACGGTGCACACCTTCCAAGGCAGCCAGCGTGACGTCATCCTCTTCTCCTTGGTGGCCACCAAGGAGATGCCCCCGGGCAGCCGGGCGTGGCTGGCCAACCAGCTGTACCTGTGGAATGTGGCGATCACCCGGGCCAAGTCCCATCTCATCGTCGTGGGACATCCCGACTTCTGGGGTGGCCAGACCGGCGTCGGCCGGATCCTGGTGGACGCCGCCGCGTCCGCGTCGCGACAACAGGCGACCGACCTCGAGCTCGACCCGCTTCTGCTGCGGCTGCACGAGCAGCTGAGCAGCCGCGTCGAATGCCGTCTGCACGAGGTGGTTTCGGGCCACGTCGCCGACGCCGTGGTGGTGGACCCGTCCGGCACGAGCACTATCCTGCTCGACCGCGGATACGAAGACACCGACCCGGCGCGGCATCTGCGCCTGCAGTACGAACGCAAGCGACTCCTGGCCCAGCCTGACCAACCCGCGAGGCGAATGCCTGCCTGGCGGTTGTTCGACCAGCCCAAGGCCACCTGATGGCCGACGCCGGGGCACGACGAAAGCAGGTGGGCGCCAAGGCTCGGGAGAAGCTGGACGCACTGGACGCGCTCCTGCGACAGGCAACAGCCCTTGTCGACGCGCCGCAAGCGTTGCGAGAGAACGCG
Organism: Kibdelosporangium phytohabitans; assembly: GCF_001302585.1. GTDB lineage: Bacteria > Actinomycetota > Actinomycetes > Mycobacteriales > Pseudonocardiaceae > Kibdelosporangium > Kibdelosporangium phytohabitans. The sequence continues at coordinate 9,339,840 of NZ_CP012752.1, forward strand.
ACCGAGGCCGCGAACAAGCTGATCGAAGCTCAGGTTCTCCGGAAACTCCGTGCCACCCCGCTCAACGACCTGCGCAACGTGGTCGCCAAAGGTGTCCGCTTCGGCAAACTGGCCGACGCCGGGTACCGAACGGCGGCGGACATCCGGTCGGTGCCGGTGTCCGCGCTCATCGCCGTGCAGGGCGTCGGGGAGAACTCGGCCAAGGCGATCTCCCGGGCCGCCGCGCAGGTCGCTCAGCAGTTCCGGCAGGACACGGTGATCCGGTTCGACGTGAGCGGGCGACCGGCGCGGGACACCGAGTTGCTGAGCAGCCTGGTCAAGCTGCGGGCAGCCGAGCAGGCCGCCAAGCGGCTGCGTCCCGATGTCGAACGGCTGCGCGACCAGGCCTCGCCGTTGTCCGAAGCGGCTCGCAGAGCCAGGAGCAGAGTCCGGATGTTCTTCTCCGGCAAGGAGAAGAGAACCGCCGCGCTGACTGCGCTGCAGGACATCGAGGCGTTGCTCGCCGGATCCGGTGTCACCGCGCTGCGGCGGGACATCGCGTCGGCCGAGGCCGCGGTGGCGGCCACGGGTTCCCAGACGGACGAGCTCTGGCGCAGCTACGAGAGCTCCGCCGCGGACATCAGTTCGCTCCTCTCGACACTCTCCGGCGTCCAGCGCGCCGACGACACGGAAGCCGCCCATGGCTACGCGTCCAACGACCTGGCCCGCAAGATCCAGGCGGTCCCGCTGGACACGAGCCGTCTCACCGCCACCTTGCGCGGCTACCAGGTTTTCGGCGCGCAGTACGCCATCACGCAGCGGCGCGTCATCCTCGGCGACGAGATGGGACTGGGCAAGACCGTCCAGGCACTGGCCGCCGCGGCTCATCTGGCCGCGAACGGCCAGAACCTGTTCCTGGTCGTCTGCCCGGCGAGCGTGCTCGTCAACTGGATCAATGAAATCGGCAAACACACTGTTCTGCCCGCGCACGGGTTGTACGGAGCCGGGCGGGACGCGGCCACCGAAGCCTGGGCACGGCAAGGCGGTGTCGCCGTCACCACCTACACCACCTTGGGCCGGCTGAGCCTGCCGACCGCGCGGTTGAGCATGGTCGTCGTCGACGAAGCGCACTACGTCAAAAACCCGCAGGCGCAACGCACTCAGGCCGTGCTGTCCGTGGTGGACAAGGCGGAACGGGCTCTCTTCCTGACAGGCACGCCGATGGAGAACCGCGTCGAGGAGTTCAGGAACCTGGTCGGCTACCTGCAACCGGCGATCGCAGCAAAGGTCCAGCCGCTCGACGCGCTCGGCGGCGCACGAGCGTTCCGCCGGGCTGTCGCGCCTGTGTACTTGCGCCGCAACCAGGAAGATGTTCTGCGCGAGTTGCCTGAGCGGCTGGAGATGGACGACTGGGTGCAGTTCTCCGACGCCGACGAACGGCACTACCGCAGAGCCGTCATGTCCGGGCACTACATGAAGATGCGGCGTGCGGCGTTCATGGCGGGTAAGGGCGGCTCAGCCAAGGTGGAGCGGCTGCTGGAGATCGTCGAGGAGTCAGCGGCCAGTGAGTGGAAGGTCATCGTCTTCTCCTATTTCCTCGATGTGCTTGCCTGCGTCCGCGAAGCCGTCGGGCCGGTGGCGTTCGGGCCGCTGACCGGATCGGCTTCGCCCAGGCGCAAGCAGGAGCTGGTCGACAGCTTCTCGCGGCGCTCGGGCCACGCCGTGCTGCTGAGCCAGATCGAAGCGGGCGGCGTCGGCCTGAACATCCAGGCCGCGTCGGTGATGATCATCACCGAGCCGCAGTGGAAACCGAGCACCGAGGACCAGGCGATCGCCCGAGCCCACCGGATGGGTCAGTTCCGCAAGGTCCACGTCCACCGCCTGATGGCGAAGGATTCCGTCGACGAACGCATCCGGGAGATCCTCGAAGGCAAGACCCGGTTGTTCGACGCCTACGCCCGCAAGAGCACAGCGAAGGAATCCGACGCTCGCGCCGTGGACACGGCATGGCACAGCGAGGAAGCGGCCAAAGGCCGGATCGTCGAGGTCGAACGGCGGCGGCTCGGCGGCGACGACTACTGAGCGGCCAGGGCTAACAGGATGTGCTCGTCCTCGCCGTGCCGGATGGTCCCGACCTGCTGGAAGCCGTGTTTCTCCAACAGGCGGACGGAGGCAACGTTGCCGGAGAAGGGATCCGCGTACAGCGGACGGGTCTGCTCCGCAGCCAGGAACAGGCTCAACGCCCGCGTCGCGATCCCCCTGCCCCAGTACTCGCGGCCGAACCAGTAGCCGAGGAACCTCTGGTTCTTCTCCCACCAGGCGATCACGTTGCCCGCTGGTTCGCCGTTGACCGCCACCGTCTGCACGAAGGTCAGCGGGTCGCCCAGTATCTCCTTCCTCCAGTGGGCTGTGAACGCCTCTTCGTCGCGTGGCTCGAACCGCGACCGGCGGACAGCTTCCGGGTCCTGCTCCTGCTCGTGGAAAGTCCGCAGGTCGGCCTCGCGGACGTCTCTCAGCTGCACGTCGTCTGTCATGTCGCGGGAGTCTGCCACCGGGTACCGACAATTCAGGTGGGTTCGCAGAGTTCTTCGAGGTGATGCGCCAATAGGGCCTTGACCTGGTCGGCGGGCATGCGGTCCGGACGGGTCACCGCGTGCACCGCCAGGCCGTCGACCAGGGCGTGGAGGCGCTGGGTTTCCTGTTCGAGGTCCAGTTCCGGTCTGACCAGGTTCGCCTCGACCAGGGCCTGGATCACCAGTCCGAACAGGTGCCGGAGGCCGTCGTAGACCTCGTCGTTGAGCTTGCTCAGGCCGCGGGTGGTCAGTTCGGCGCCGAGGAACGCCAGCCAGATCTGGGTTTCCCGCCTGGTTTCCTCGTCGAGGGGCAGTACCGCGTGGACGACCTGCTCGATCAGCTCGCGAGGCGGGGCGGTGACGTCCAGCGCTCGCAGTCGCGCGGTGGTCCGTTCGCCGACCAGCCGGAGCGAGAACGACAGGAGCTCGGCCTGCGAACCGAAGTAGTGCCGCAACGAGCCCATCGACAGGCCGGCCTCCCGGGCGACGTTGCGCACCGACGCCCCGATCAGGCCGTCCCGCAGGACCACCCGCCACACCGCCTCGGCCAGCTCCCGCCTACGGACATCCGGATCAACCACAACCACGGAAGCAACCGTAACACAACTGTGCTAAAGTGCGACTAGCACACTCGTGCTACTGGGATCGCGAGGGGAAGAAGATGAAACTCGGACGGTTGGGCGCAGCCTTGTGCGCCCTGGTGATGGTGCTCCCGGCGGCCCCCGCCGCGGCCGAATCGAACGCGGTCGTGCGGACCGACCGCGGCCTGGTCCGGGGAGTGGCCGAGCCGGAAGTGACGACGTTCCACGCCATCCCGTTCGCCGCGCCACCGACCGGCCGGTCGCGCTGGCAGGCCCCACGCCCGGCGCCACCCTGGCCGGGCGTCCGGGACGTCACCGAACCACCACCGACCTGCCTGCAGGATCTGACGAGTGAGCCAGGGCCGCAGTCGGAGGACTGCCTGTACCTGACCGTGAACACGCCAGGAGGAGCGAGCCCGCGCCGGCCGCGTCCGGTGGTGGTCTGGTTGTACGGCGGCGGTTTCTACTCCGGCGGCAACCGGGACTACGACGCCCGCAGGCTAGCCGACGAAGGGGATGTCGTTGTCGTGTCCCCGAACTACCGCCTCGGCATCTTCGGTTTCCTCGCCCTGCCCGGGTTGGCCGACGGTGGTTCGTTCGGACTGCTCGACCAACAGGCCGCGCTGCGGTGGACGCAACGCAACGTCCGCGCGTTCGGTGGCGATCCCGGCAACGTCACGTTGATGGGTGAATCCGCCGGCGCGATGAGCGCTTGCGCACAGCTCACATCCCCTGGGGCGGCGGGATTGTTCCACCGCGCGATCATGCAGAGCGGCACGTGCCTGCTCGATTGGCCCCTCGGGACCGGCACGCTCGACCATGTGGCCTCGCCGTTCGTGTCGCGGCACAGCTCAGTCGCCAAAGGACTGCAGGAGGCCGCCGTCCAAGGTTGCAGCGACCCGGTGACCGCAGTGGAATGCATGCGCGCCAAAGCACCTGACGCACTGCTGCCACGTATGCAGGAGTTCATGCCGGTCCACGACACCCGCACCCTGCCTACTCATCCCGCCGAAGCACTACGTGCCAACAGGTTCCACCGCGTGCCGGTACTCATTGGCGCCACCCGTGACGAAAGCAGCTCGTCCATTCCCGGCTTCGCACCTGAACCGCTGTCGCCCGCCGGATACCGCACAATGCTCGAGGCCGACTTCGGACCAGTGGTCGGCGCAGAGGTAGCCAGGCAGTACCCGCCGCAGAACGGCGACAACCGAATCGTCTACGCGACCGTCCACACCGACCGGATCTGGGCACACACGAGCCACGAAACCCAACGCCTGCTCGCAAGGCACGTACCGGTTTTCGCGTTCGAGTTCGCCGACCGATCGGCCCCGGTGCTGCCCGGAATCCACCAGCCCGGCTACCCCCTCGGCGCCTACCACGGCTCAGACGTGGCCTACCTGTTCGACCTCCCCGGATACACCCCACCCTTCACCCCGGGACAACGACGTCTGTCCAGCCAGATGATCCGATACTGGACCCAGTTCGCCCGAACCTCAAACCCCAACGCCCCCGGATTACCCCACTGGCCCCGATTCCCCCAGGCACAATCCCTCGCCCCCGACACAACCCACCCAATGGACTACGAAGCCGAACACCACCTCGCCTTCTGGCACCGTGTACGCGGCTGGTAGCCCCATCTCGGCTCGCCGTACGCACCGGACACCTCTCCCTCGCGAATCAGGAACACCACCTGCACAGCCAGGACTTACGTCGGCTGAACGCCGACGTAGGCCCACACACCCCCGGGTCCATGCAGCGTCCCCGTGCACAGCGCGGCTGAGGCACTGTCACTTGACCAGGGCGCACTGCCACAACAACCAGACATACGAGGTGATCTCAGCAAGATCATTGCCAGGAAAGCTAACGATCCTGGCCGGGTAGCCGTCCGAGGACTGGGTTCGCGACGACTCAGCCCCGGAAGGCTCCCCGCGATCACCTATCGAGCCACACTCGATGTCACCCACCCACGCATGCACCACGCCACCCACGACCTCGAACACAGCGTCGCCGCCCACTCAAGGCTGAACGCGCCCGGATCAGTACCCGCACCGATCGCACCACGCCGAAACCACCCTCAACCCACCGCCACAAACCCACCGCCACAAACCCATCGGCGTCTTACACACCGGCAAACCCGCATCCACGCCGGCCTGATCACCGATCTGATCACCGTGGCAACCACCTCCGACGGGTTCCCGATCCGGCTCAACCCAGCCGAACCCGGCCGCACCCACGACCTGGCTCCCGCCAGTACGCCCTGCTGCGCGCCGCCACCCATCTCGACCTGCCCACTTTCGCCGACGAGGCCCGCCAGAGGCTGAATGGAGGCGGCCGTTGTTGCGCCTAGCTCGCAGAAACGCGCCCGCCGGTCCTCTGTCACCCCTGACCCGCAGGCAACATTGCTGGTACTCCTTGTCGCGCAGGGGATCTCGTCAGCCGGGGCGGATGCCCAAGGGCCTGCCTTCTCAATGGCGAGGACGTCCTGCACGGGCCAGAACCTTGTCGTGGCTACCAGGCCCGATCAACGCCGACCGGCCCTTCCTCACTCGTCGATCCGCACACTCACCGCCTACCTGCGCGGCTTCACTGGCACAGCAATCCAGAAGGGAGAGGCTCAGGCCTGCTCGGCCGTGCGCACGCCAACCGACCCGCAAATCGCGACGACCGCAGCCGCCTGTGCTGGTTGACCAACGCCGCCGCGCGACACCATCGGAGGCGAGATCAACAAACGAAAGGGCGGCAGCCCCAGGGAAGGCCTATGCGAAGCAGGATCGGTCCCGTCGAAGCCGGTTGATCAGCTCTCGAACGGTGCCGTCATCAACCACGAAAGGCCAGGCGATGACCGACAAGCAGTCGTCACCGCCATACCTGCGCCACCACCTCCTGCCGATGGCGCAGAACTGGCGCTGCCCATAGTGTGACTCTGCCTAGTACTGCAACGACAGGTTGTAATCTGTGGTCGTGTCGTGGTAGTTGATCTTGGTGTTGGTGGAAGAGATGGCGACTGGGTGGTCGGCAAGTTTCGAGGCGTTCATGGGTCGGTTCGCGGCGCGGTTTCCCAGGGTCGAGTCCCGGCGGCAGATGCGGTCGTATGTGCGGGGTTTGCTCAGCGAGACCGAGCGGAAGAATGGTTGGACGCTGGCCGAGGCCGTGGGAGACGCTGGGCCGGAACGGATGCAGCGGTTGCTGAACTTCTACGCCTGGGATGCCGACGGTGTGCGTGATGAGGTGCGTGGCGCGGTGATCGAGGTTCTCGGTGATGAACGGCAGGGTGTGCTGATCGTCGATGAGACTGGCTTTCTGAAGAAGGGGACCACGTCCGCCGGGGTCGCCCGTCAGTACTCCGGTACCGCCGGTCGGATCGAGAACTCGCAGATCGGTGTGTTCCTGGCGTATGCCTCGGAGCGGGGCCGGGCGTTGATCGATCGGGAGTTGTACCTGCCCAAGGAGTGGATCTCTGATCGGGAGCGCTGCCGCCGGGCCGGTATCCCGGATGAGGTGACGCTGGCGACCAAACCCGTTCTGGCGCGACGGATGATTGAGCGCGCTAGGCGTGGCGGGATGCCGTTCGGGTGGGTCACCGGCGATGAGGCCTACGGCGTGGACACGAAGTTGCGGATGTGGCTGGAATCCGAGGACATCGCCCATGTCCTGGCGGTGGCGAAGAACTCGATGGTGGTCACCATGCAGTTGACCAAGGTTCGGGTCGATCGGGTCATCGCCGAGGTGACCGAGGACTCATGGACACGGATGAGTTGTGGTGACGGTGCTCATGGTCACCGGGTGTACGACTGGGCGCTGGTTGATATCCGCCCGCTGCGATTGACCGAGCGAGGGCATTGGCTGCTGGCTCGCCGCAGCCTGACCGATCCCACCGACATCGCCTACTACGTCTGTTTCGGCCCTGGTGAGACCACTCTGGAGCGCCTTGTACGTGTCGCGGGATCTCGTTGGGCCATTGAGGAATCCTTCCAGACCGCCAAGAACGAGACCGGGCTGGACCATTACCAGGTTCGAGGTTATGCGGCGTGGTACCGGCATATCACATTGTCCATGGCTGCCGCGGCATTTCTGGTGATCACCAGAGAAGCCGCGAAAAAGGGGGCACCACATCCGGTACCGACCGCGCCCTGATTCCGCTGTCCGCCAACGAGATCCGCCGCTTATGGAATCGGATCACAGCACCGGTGGTCCACACGATCCGCCACGTCGTGCACTGGTCGAACTGGCGACGAACAAGCCAGACCCGCGCCCGTATCAGCCACTACCGCAGACGCGGACATCACAACCTGTCGTTGCAGTACTAGGACCGCGGTCAGCTTCTACCAGCACACGCAACTGTGCTGCGCCAGCAGCGGGATCACGGGATTCCGACGCGTCGGCACCCGCAGAACACTGCCGCGGTGGTCACACACCTCCACCACCGCGGCCACGCCCCCGGACTACTGGTCGCAGAGGTCAGGCGTCCAGTTTTCCGCCGATGGCCCAGTGTTCGCCTGGGACTTCGTTGATCACGACCCAGATTCCGTCGCGGGTTTGGCCCGGGTTGCCGCACGTCTCCAGGAAGACGTCCGTCACTCGTTCGGCGAGTGCCGCCTTCTGCTCGGCTGTGCGGCCGGACAACATCTGGACACTGATCATCGGCATGGCCGGTTTCCCTTCGTCTCGAGTCGCTCGAGTCTTTCCGGTGGCCGGGCGTCAAGTCCACGCTCCCGGCTGGGCTGCCGCTGACCTCGTCAGGTGTGGCGGTGGCCCCGCCGTGGGGGTTCGGCGGGGCCACCTGTCCGTTGGTTTCTCAGCGTTTCGGTTTGGGGGTCAGTGCCAGTTCGACGGTGTTGCCCGGCCCTTCTGTGAAGGCGCTCACCAGGCTGGTCAACGGGCCGCAGCCGCGCAGCGAGGGCAGGGTGTACTTGCCGGTGAGACTGCCGCCCTTCAGCGGGTTGAAACCGGGCTTCGATGCCAGCGGCACGTCGACCGGCCTGCTGGTCTGGCAGGTCGGCGACGAGCTGATCGGGAAGCCGAGCAGGCTGACCCGCGGCAGTTTCACCGTCACGGTCGACTTCGACGCCAGCACGCCGTCCGCGGACAGGGTGCCGGTGGTCTTCCCTGCCGGGGCGAACTCGATCTTCGCCCAGACCGGGATGAAGCCGAACAGCCGGAACTGGCCGGTGGCCGGGTCCAGTTTCAGGTCGCCTTGGAAGGCACCGGTGCCGGGTGTGAACAGCACCGAGATGCCACCGTTCAGTGCGACGGTCCCGTTGGCTGCCTTGATCCGGCTCTTGCCGTTGATGGTGTAGGCGTACGGGATTTCGTTGTTGGTGCGTGGCTTGGTCTTGGCCTTCACCGGTGCACTGGCCGCCGAGAGGTTGCCTGCGGCGTCCTTCGCCTTGACGGTGAAGGTGTATTCCGTGTCCGGTGTCAGGCCGCCGACTGTCGTCGACGTGCCGGTGACGGAGGTGTTCGCGGCGCCGTTGTACAGCTCGTAGCCGACGACAGCGACGTTGTCCGTGGAGGCGTCCCATGCCAGGGTGATGGCGGTTTCGGTTGTCCCGGTGGCTCGGACGTTGCCGGGAACGGTAGGTGCCTCTGTGTCCTTGCTGGTGGTGGTCACCTTGATCTCGGCGCTGGGGTCGGACACGTTGCCTGCGGCGTCCTTCGCCTTGACCGTGATGGCGTACGCGGTGCCGCGGGTGAGGCCGTCGATGGTCGCCTCGGTGCCTGGCCCGCTTGCCTTCGGGGTGCCGTTGACGAGCACTTCGTACCCGGTGACGCCCACGTTGTCGGTGGACGCGTCCCAGGCCAGCTTGATGCTGGTCTCGGTCACCGCGGTGGCACGGACGCCGGTCGGCGCGCTCGGCGGGGTGATGTCGGGCTTCTTGAGTGTCCTGGCTTTCACCGCCGCGCTTTGGGCGGACTTGTTGCCTGCGGCGTCCTTCGCCAGCACCGTGAACGTGAACTCGGTGTCCTCGGCGAGACCTTCGATCGTGGCGGCGGCACCGGTGACACTGGTGGCGGACTGGCCGTTGACGAAGACCTCGTACCCGGTGACGCCCACGTTGTCGGTGGACGCGTCCCAGGTGAGGTTGATGCTGGCTGTGGTGGCGTTGCCCGCCTTCAGGTTCTGCGGCACGGACGGCGCCTCACGGTCCGGCGAGGCCAATGTCTTGCCGGAAACCGGCGCGCTCTGCGCCGACTTGTTCCCCACGGCGTCCTTCGCCAGCACCGTGAAGGTGTACTCGGTGTCAGCAGTCAAACCATCCACAGTGGCGGAGGCGCCGGTGACGGTCGCCTTGGACTGGCCGTTGACGAACACCTCATAACCAGTCACACCAACGTTGTCCGTCGACGCGTCCCACGACAGCGCGATGCTGGTCTCGGTCGCGTTGCCGACCTTCACGTTCTGCGGCACCGTCGGCGCCACGGTATCCGGAGCAGCCGAGGTCCGCACGGTCAGCGCAGCACTCGGAGCAGAAGCATTCCCCGCAGCATCCTTCGCAACCACCGTAAAAACATACTCACTATCCGGCGACAAACCGCCCACAGTGGCCGACGCGCCGGTGGCAGTCGCCTTCGACTGGCCGTTGACGAACACCTCATAACCAGTCACACCAACGTTGTCGGTCGACGCATCCCATAACAGTGCGACACTGTTCGTCGTGACGTCACCCTTGCGCAGGTTCTGCGGAACCGACGGCGCCACAGTGTCAGGTGCGGGTGAAGTGCGCACGGTCAGCGGAGCACTCGCGTCGGAGACGTTGCCCGCGGCATCCTTGGCCTTCACCGTGAAGGCGTACTCACTATCCGGCGACAAACCATCCACAGTGGCCGACGTACCGGTGGCAGTCGCCTTCGACTGGCCGTTGACGAACACCTCATAACCAGTCACACCAACGTTGTCCGTCGACGCGTCCCACGACAGAGCCACACTGCTCGTCGTGACGTCTCCCTTGCGGACGTTCTGCGGGGCCGTGGGCTTCTCGGTGTCCGCCCCGGCTTCCACGGTGAAGGTGTGCAGGACGTTGGTCTGGCCGTCCTTGAGGGTGCAGTCCGCTGTGAAGGTGCCCAGGCCGGTCGGGGTTCCGTCGGCCTTCAGCGGCGTCATCTCCATCACCAGGTCGTGCACGGAAAGGGTTGCTGTGCCCGGCTTGTCGAACTTCAGCGCCGGTGCCGCGCCCTTCGCGGTGACGATCAACGGGTTGCCGACCTGCGGGATGGGCTGGTTGGGCACGTCCGTCGCCACCTGGACGGCCAGGTGACCCTGTGGGGCCGCGACCAGGGATGTGGCGCGGGCGGTGCCTTGGATCGTCTCGGCGCTCACCAGGCGCAGGCCCTGGGTCGCGGTCGGTCCCGCGTTCGCCACCGCCGTGATGTCGATCTTCGGTGTGAAGTCCCCGACCTTCACCTTGGCCGGCAGGGTGGCCGCGATGTCGACCGTGACGTCCTGGTTGCCGATCAGGGGGAACGGGCAGGTGTAGGCCTGCTTGAGCGGCGGGACGTTGCCCTGGCCGACGATCGTCTCCGGGGTCACGGGGTTGCCGGTCACGTCGTAGCTGTGCAGCAGGGTCGGCTGGCCGGTGTTGAGGGTGCAGCCCGAGGTGAACGTGCCGAGGTCGGTGGGGGTTCCGTCGGCCCGCAGCGGCGTCATCTCCATTTCCAGCGAGGTGACCGACAGCGTCGCTTTGCCTGGCTTGTCGAAACGCAGACCGGGCGCGCTTCCCTCGGCGTTCACGACGAGGTCGTTGCCGACGGCGGGGATCGCCTGCTTGGGCACGGTGGTGGGGACCTGGACGGTCAGCGAGCCCTGGTCGGCCGGTGCGGTCACGGTCGAGGTCGCACGCGCCGCGCCCTGGATGGATTCGGCGCCGACCAGGCGCAGGCCCTGGGTGGCTGTCGCGCCCGCGTTGGCCACTGCCTTGACGTTGATCGGCGGCGTGAACTGGCCGGTCGCGATGGTCGACGGCTGGTCGGCGGTGATCTGGACGGTGACGTTCTGGTTGCCGATCAACGGAAACGGGCAGCTGTAGGTCTGGGTGAGCTGGGCCTGGACAGCCAGCACGGGCGACGAGGCGGTGACCAGGCCGGTGACCACCAGCCCGGCGGCCAGAGCCGCCGCCATCCCCCTTGTCCATCTTCGACTGGAACTTCTCGGCATCACTGAGCATCCTCCCGGCAGGTAAGAAGAGCGCGCGAAATCAGACGGACGAAAAGGAACGTGTACGTTACAGCCGCGCTACGACAGGCCAAAATTAATCAGCGAAACCGCATGACGCAAGACCCGAAAAAAGCATCAGTACAGGTAGAACACTTTTGTCACGCATTGCCAACGCGCTGATTGTTTGTCATCAGATGAGCGCCAGGCGGCGATTTTTGTCGGGGGAAACGAAAACCGGGGGCATGCGGAGCAGAGTCAGGACGACTCGGCGAGACGCCAGGCGCGGGGCGATGTGCCGTACGTGCGGGTGAAGGCGGCTTCGGAGGCGTAGCCGACGGTGGTGGCGATACGGCTGACAGGTCCGGTTGTGGAGTGCAGGAGGTGGGCGGCGCGGGCCAGTTCGTCCACCGACCAGTCGTGTTCCGGACCGTGTGCGCCGAACTGCGCGCCCGTGGGTTCGAACGGATCCACGCCGTGGAGAACCCGTGACCTCACTGGCCGACGACACGGCCCGCGCGCAGCAGCTCATCGAGCAGGCTGCTCAGTCCTCCTGAATCTTCTCCCCGGTGTAGACCAGGAGGTATGCCAGGACGCTCGCGATCCCGGCGGTGACGCAGGCGGTGTCGGCCACCGACGTCCCGAACAGTTCCACCAGGAGGCCGGAGCCGGTGACGATGCCGATGGTCTGGCCCAGTGTGACGGCGATGCCGCCGATCAGGAACACGGCCAGCAGGACGCGGGACGCGGTCAGCAGGATTGTGCGCATGTCGGCCACTTTCACGTCGGGATCCAGAGAATGCCGACGGCCAGCAGGATGCCGGTGATCAGCGTCGGGATCAGGTAGTAGAGCACCACGGGGACGAAGATGCGGACCGGGTTGATCTCCGCGATCCCCGCGGCGACGTAGAGCGGCGCCGCGCCGGGCGGGGAGCAGCCCTCCGACGACGCCCACACGAGGATGGCGGCGAAGGCCACCGCCGGGTGGATTCCGGCGGTGGTCAGCGCGACGAACGCGACCGGTCCGACAGCGGCCACTGTGGACGTCGTGTTCAGCGGACCGGCGACGATCACGATGATCAGGCCGACCACGATCGCCGCGACGACCTGCGGCACCCCGGTGAGCCCGGTCAGGTACGGCGTGAGCTGTTTTCCCAACCCGAGCGTGTTGAGCACGTTCGACGCGGCGAAGGCCGCGATCATCGTCATCCCGACGAGGCCGAGTTTCGGGCTCACCTCGCCCAGCAGCGACCACCACTGGGAACGGCCGCGCGGCAGCGCCTTGCGCTCGACGACCAAACCGACCAGCAGCATCACGACCGGCAGCCAGATCAGCAGCGGGATCACGTCGTCCGCGTCCAGCCCGGTCCGGTCGGCCACCAGGCTCCCCGAGGCGACGATGATCGGCAACGCGATCGAGCCGAGCACCACCAGCGAGGGCCAGCCGGCGCGCAACGACGTCCGGAGTGGACGGAGGTCGGCCGCGGCCATCGCACCGACTCCGCGTTTGCGGACGATCACGGCGGCCACGACCACCCGCATCAGAACCATCCAGGTCCCGGTGACGAACATCGCGGCCACGATGTCGCCCGCGCTGAGCACCGGCAGCACGGTCGGCGCCGCGAGCAGGACGAAGAACGCCCCGCTGAAGGGAAAGGTCGCGCCGACTCCGGCGTTCCCGGACAGCACCAGCGCCGCCGTCTCGCCGCTCGCCTTGGATCGCTTCATCCAGGGTATGGTGATCGAGCCGATGGTCGCCACGATCGCGGCGCCGTTGTGGGCCACAGCACCGAACAGCCCGGACGCGACGGTCGCGGCGTACGCCGATCCGCCGCGGTAGCGGCCGAGGACCGAGCTGAGGATGTCGACCATCCGGCCGACGAGTCCGGTCCGGGTGAGCAGTTCGCTGACGAACACGAAAGCCAGCGCGGCGAACGTGATCTCCGACTTGAGCCCGTCGACCAGGCTCTTCCAGCCGACCGCGAGCGCGTCCGCCCCGGCGAACGCGGCGGTGACGACGAACCCGACGGCCATGGCCTCGCCGATGTTCCGCTTGAACACGGCGTTCCACACGATGATGGTCAGGATGAAGGCGCCCAAGGCGTAGATCGCGTTCATCAGACGTCACCTTCGGCTGGTGTCAGACCGGCCCGCGCGTACGCCTCCTTCGCGGACTGTCCACAGAGGAAGTCCCGTAGCAGCACGGCGTCAGGGGCCGCGCCGGTACCGAGCGCGACCGAGAAGTCGCTGTAGTGCTGGACCTCTTCCGGCAACGGCCCGACCACCCGCGCCTCGGGGACGAACTTGAGTTCGCTCATCTGCTGGATCGCCAGGTCTGCCCGGCCGTCGAGGACGGCGAGCGCGGTGAATCCCTTCTCCACCACGGTCGCGCGGGCGTTGACCTCGTCCGCGATGCCGAGGTGCTCGATCAGGGAGGCGAAGTAGATCCCGCTGGCGCCGGTGCGGGAGTACGCGACCGAACGGGCCGAGGTCAGCGCCTCCCGCAGCGCCGGAACGGTCGACGTGTCGGGAATGGACACGTCAGGGGCGACCGCGACGCCGACGCCGGTCCTGGCGATGGGGATGGTCGGCCGGCCCAGTGCGGCGAGGGTTTCGGTCACGGCGATGACGACGTCCGGCTTCGCCCCCGCTTCGATCCGCTTCATCAGCACGGTGGTGGGGTCGTACACGGTTTCCACCGGGATCCCGGTTTCCGCCGTGAAACCGGGCACCAGGGTTTCGAGGGCTTTCTTCACCGCGAGGGCGCTGAACAAGGTGAGCATGCTGGATGTCCGTTCGTCATTGAACAAGGTCCTGCCGTTGCCGCTCGGTCAGCGGCCGGGTGCGCATGCCGTGCAGCAGCAGGAATATCTTGGCTGTGTGTTCGATCTCGTCGAGCACGTCCATGGCCGTGCCGAGATCGGCTCCGGCGATGACCGGTCCGTGATTGCTGAGCAGGAACGCCCGATGATCCGCGGCGGCGGCGGCCACGGCGGCGGAGATGTCTGTGTCTCCAGGCGCATAGTACGGAAGCAGTGGAAGCTTGCCAACACGCATCGCGAAATACGCTGTCAGCGTTGGGATCGCGTCGGCCGGGTCGAGGTCGGCCAGGCAGGAAACCGCTGCCGAGTACGTCGAATGCGTGTGCACCACGGCATTGGCGTCCGGGCGTTGCCTCAGGACGATCGCGTGCAGGAAGGCCTCTTTGGACGGTTTCGGCCCGTCGAGGTGGGTACCGCCGAGGTCGATAGTGGACAGTTCGCCGGGCAGCAGTGTGCCCAGTTTGCACCCGGTCGGCGTGACAAGGATCTTGTCGCCGGTTCGGACCGAGATGTTGCCCGTACTGCCGTGTGTGAGGCCGCGTGCGTACAGCGAGCGCGCAGCGGTCACCAGCAGGTCCCGTTCGCGGATCATCCATCCTCCCGTGAGGCCGTGACGAGCAGGCCGACGTGACCGAAGTTGCCGGATTTCAGCAGCAGCGCCAGGTCCGGCCTGCCGACCGGGTGGATCCACGGCACACCGGCGTCCACCTCCGCCCCGACCGCACCACCGGACACGCCGAGCGCGCCGACAACCGCGCCGGACGTCTCACCACCGGCCACGATCAACCGCCGCACTCCCCGGCGGACCAGGCCGTCGGCCACCAGCCCGGACGCTCGCTCCAGAATCCACGCGGACTCCTCGACACCGAGGACTTCCTGTGTTCGCTGGAGGTCGACCGGGCCCATCGACGAGTAGATCAACGGAGCAGCGCTGCCGGGCAAGGCGTCGTACCACGCCAACGCCTGGGCCGCGAGCACGTCCGGATCGTTCTGGGACACCGGATCCAGCCGGTACGCGGGCCTGCCGACCCTGATCATGGCGGCGATCTGTTCGAGCGTGCGCGCCGAACACGAGCCGGAAAGCACGGCTGCCGGGCCGGTCACGGGCGGATTCTCCAGCTGGCCCGAGGTTCCGGGCCTCGCGGTGGCCAGGCCACGCGCCAGCCCGGCGGCACCGGCGACCAGCGGCGCTCGCCGCAACGCCTGCCCGATCACGGTCAGATCGGTGTCGTCGACCGCGTCGAGGAACAGGTACCGGTCATTGGCCGACGACAGAGCGTCCGCCAGGCCGTTGCGCACGGTTTCCAGCGGCAGCACGCCGACTGACTCGGCGGTCTGGGCACGCAGAAGCCTCGGCAGGTACGAGTCGCGCATGGGGTTCACGGGGTGGTCACGCATGGGGGACTCGGCCAGCAGTGTGCCGCCGACGAACAGGTGTCCCTGGTACTGCGTGCGCCCGTGATGTGGCGAACTCGGTGTCATGGCAACGGTTTTGACTGACAGGGCGTCGGCGAGCGCGTCGAGCACGGGGCCGATGTTGCCCAGCGGCGTCGAGTCGAAGGTGGAGCAGTACTTGAAGTAGACCTGGTCAGTGCCGTTGCCGCGCAACCAGTCGAGCGCGGCAAGCGATTGCGCCACCGCCTGTTCGGGCTCGCCCGTGCGGGTCTTCAACGCGATGACCACGGCGTCGTGGCCTGGCAAGTCGGCGGGAGGTGGGACTCCGAAGAACAGCAGAGTTCGCAGTCCCTGGGACCGCAACGCCACGGCGACGTCGGTGCCGCCGGTGTAGTCGTCCGCGATGGCCCCGATCATGTCGTGACCACCGCCTTCAGTTTCGCCGCGGCGCTGCGCGGGCCGGAGATGACGGGGATGTCGAGCTTCGGCGCGTAAGGCGTCAGTGAGTACTGGGCCAGCAGAACGGCGTCCACGGTATGAGCACGGCAAGCGTCCGCGATGTCCGCGGGACTGGAGACAACCCCAGTCGCATTGGGGTGATCCAGCCGGGACAGGGTGTCGTGCAACGCCGATTCCAGTGACGCGACCACAAGAAGGCTCCGACGAGCACGTGCTTGCTCGAAAGCCGCCGCATCCGGGGCCAGCACCGGAATGACGGACGATTCCTCGGCGATGAAGCCGTACATCGAACACGTGAGAAGCACGGCGTCGGCGGAGTCGGCCGCGTGGGCGATCAGCCGCCGCACCCGGTCGGCCAGCTGAGGCGTGACGCCACCGCTGCTTTCCGCGTCCGGCAACAGCTTGTCGTCCAGCAGGTTCCACGGATCCGCCTGCGGGAACTCCTCCGCCAACCCGGCCACGGCCGGGCCGATCGCCGCGGTGGTGGCGCTGATCAGGGCGATACGGGGGCTCATGGCAGCAACTCCTTGATCCACTTCAGTCCGCTGGCGGTGTCGGCGACCGGCTGGTACTCGCAGCCGATCCAGCCGTCGTGACCCGCGAGGACGGCGAAGACCCCGGGCCACGGGATGTCGCCCGTTCCCGGCTCGCCGCGGCCGGGCGAGTCCCCGATCTGGACGTGGCGGGTCACCGGCAGGGACTCGGTCAGCGAGCCGAGCAGATCGGTTTCCATGACCTGGGCGTGGAAGACGTCGAACAGCAGGCCGACACCGATCTCGCCGGCCACAGCCGCGGCCTGTTCCTGGCTGCTCAGGACGAACCCCGGTTTGCTCTGGGCCTCCAGCAGCAGCTGCACACCACAGCCGGTGGCGCGGTCGGCGGCCCACGCGACGTTGCCCACGTACCGCGCGAAGGCCCGGTCCGGGCTGACTCCGTCCGGGACGGTCCCACCGACCAGGTGCAGGAACGAACTGCCCAGTTCGACCGCGTATTCGAGGCTTTGGTCCACTCCATCGCGGAAGTTCGCGTCCATGCAGGTACCCGGGGTGTTGATCAGTACCTGTTTGAGCCCGGCGTCGGACAGGCGCTTGGTCAGCCAGGCGGGTGTGTACGGGTAGGGATCGGCGTATTCGACTCCGGTGAACCCGGCTGCCGCCGCCGAGTCGAAGCGTTGTTCGAAGGGCAGTTCGGTGAACAACCATCCGAGGTTGGCATCGAGACGCATCAGATCACCTCGTGGTTGACGAGGTTTTTCGGCGTGCGGCCGTCGAGGACGTCGATCACCTGCTGGGTGGCCATCAGGCTCGACCTGGACCGCGCCTCGACGGTGGCGGCCGCGATGTGGGCGGTGACGATGACGTTGTCCAGTTCGCGCAGCTTGCTGGTGGCGGGCAACGGTTCCTCACGCAGGACATCCAGCGCGGCCCCGGCCAGTTCACCCTTGGCCAGCGCGTCGGCGAGGGCGTCCTCGTCCACCACTTCGCCGCGGGCGGTGTTGATCAGGTACGACGCCGGTTTCATCATCCGCAACGCGGTGGCGTCGATCAGGTGGCGCGTCGCCGGGCTGAGGAAGATGTGCAGGCTCAGGAAGTCCGACTGCCGCAGCACTTCGTCGAAGGACAAGACCGCCACACCGTTCTCGTGGACGGGTTCGCGGTCGAAGGCGATCACGCGCATGCCGAGCGCGAGGCCGAGGCGTGCCACGGTTTTGCCGATCGAACCGAGCCCGATCACGCCGAGCGTCGCGCCTTCCAGTTCACGGCCGCTGCGCTGCTCCCAGCCGCCCGCGTGGATGGACGCGATGTTCTGCGGGATCCCCCTGGCGCAGTTGAGCATCAGGGCCAGCACGTGCTCGGCGACTGAGCGGCGGTTGGCACCGGGGGTGAAGGTGACGGCGACGCCGTTGCGGGTCGCCGCGTCGACGTCGATGTTGTCGTACCCGGCGCCGCAGCGGCCGATGACCTTCAGCTTCGGGGCCGCGCCGAGCACCTCGGCGGTGAACGCGTCGGTGCCCGCGACGATCCCGTCGACGTCGGCCACGACATCTCGCAGCCGCAGTCCCGACGCCTCCCGCCGCGCGGGCGTGGCGAACACCGCTTCGTACCCGGCGTCGCCGAGCAGCCGGTCCACGCCGTCGCCCGGCGCGAGGTAGGCGGCGGTCACAAGCACTCGCTTGGTCATGTTTCCCCTGATCAACAGTGGTCAGATGTAAATACTATAGGATTAATGTCAATACTATAGTTTTGATCACCGCGGGAGTGCCCAGGTGAGGGCGGATATCTTCATAGCGACGAAGGAGGGTTCATGACGTCCCCACGGCGGAGGTCCGAACGGCAGCCGCTCGCCGACAAGATGTACGAGGTGCTGCTCGGCCAGTTCACCGACGGCCGGTGGACCGCGGGCGAGCCGGTCAACATCGGCGCGCTGTCCCGTGAGCTCGACGTCAGCCAGACCCCACTGCGCGAAGCCCTCGCCCGGCTGGAGCACACCGGCCTGGTGCGCCGCGAGGCGCTCAAGGGCTACCGGGTCGCTCCCCTGCTGACCGAGTTCGAGCTGACCAAGCTGATGGACGCCCGCGCGGTGCTGGAACCGGCGATGGCGTACGAGGCGGCCCGACGGACCACCCCGGAATTCCTGGACGCGGTTCTCGACGCGGTGGACACCCTGGCCACGCTGGACAGCGCGGTGTTCAGCGACTACTGGAAGGCCGACGAACGCTTCCACCTGCTGATCGCCAAGCAGGCCGACAACCCGTTCCTGGAGACGGCGTACAAGTCGCTCGGCGGACAGGTGCAGCGGTTCCGGTTCTTCGCGACACTGGGCTCGGCTCGTGGCGCGCCCGGGCTTGCGGCCGAGGAGCACCGCGCGGTGCACGCCGCGTTGGTGGCGGGCGATCCGGATGAGGCGTCAGCAAAGATGCGCCTGCACATCGAGAACGCGAAGGCACGCGTGCTCAGCGATCGCGCCGCCGTGGCGAGCTCGCTCAGCCGTTGATTCGGTTTTTGCCGGTGGTGAGCCCCAAGGTCCGCAGCATGGACGAGAGCTTGCGGCTGGACGCGACGTACTGCGAGGCACGGACTACAGCGCACCGGATCAACCCGAGTTCACCAAGCAGGCCCGTACCTGCTACCAGGCCGGTTCCCGGCCGACGGCCCCGCCACTTTCCTGCAGACACCGTTCAACGGCGGGAGTATGGGCGGCGAGGTCGACGCCGACTTCGACCGTGAGCCGCTGACCATCCCGGCTCCCGGCTTCGGCGACTGGGTCGCACTGGCCCGATTCACCCAGCCGTACCGTCTCGTCGAAGCCAAGTCCACTCAACCCGTTGCTTCCGGCGGGGTGATCGCTCAGCAACCGAGGACGACGAGGGTCACTCGCCGCGGCACGCATGTCTGATCAGTTCGTGCACTGTGGCCGAGTACCCGAACCCGCCCGAGGTCCCGCCGGAAATCCTGGACACGCTGTCCTTCCTCGATGAGCGCGGTAACCCGGACCAACGTCGACTGAGAGCTCACCCGTCGAGGCGGTCGCCTTCGACCGCGCGGAGGAACGCGAGTCCTTGTTCGGCGGTCAACCTGAGCACCGGGCCAGTGGCGTTCTTCGAATCACGGATGCCGAAACCTGCCTCAGTGCGGGCCAACTCGACGCAGTCACCCGTGCTGGCGGACCGACTGGACTTCCGCCATGCCGCCTGATCGAAGTCGCTGCTGGTGGTCATCGGATTCCCTTCCTGATCTGGTCGATCAGCCGGCTGGACTCCTTCGGCGACCTGGCCTGAACCCGCAGGTGGTTCATCACCTGCCGGTAATCCTGGAGCTCGGCCGGCTCTTCGAAGAACAAGCCCCGCACACGCGTCTCGACATACACCAGGCCAGAATCGCCCGGAATCGGGAACGTCATCATGGTAAACGGGCCGTGCAGCGCTGGGTAGGGCACAACATCCCGGGAGACGACCCGCAACTCGACGTTGGGCAACTTGGCAAGTTCCAGCAGATGAGCGAGTTGGCCGCGCATCACTTCCGGTCCGCCAACGGGTACTTCGAGCACCAGCTGGGGCACCACGAGCCACAGGAGCGTCGGCGACTCGACAGTAAGCAACTCCTTCCGCCGCAGCCGCAACCGCAATCGGCGGCGAATCTCCGCCTCCGGCAAACCTCGTGTATCACCGCGAAGCAGGGCTTCGGCGTAATCGGCCGTCTGTACCAAGCCCTTCAGCACCAGCGCGTCGTATGACTCGATCTGGGTCGCTCCGGCTTCCAGGCCCACGTAGAGGTTGAACTGCTCCGGATCGTTCGCCGCGGCTTCGCTGGGCGTTCTCCTGCGGGCTGTCGGGAGGATGGCGAGCAGCTCGGCTGCCTCGTCGGTCGCCTCGTACAACTCCAGCAGCCGGATCAGGTCCTCGTCCGGCGGCACGCTGCGCATCACTTCGAAGTGGTAGACCCGGTTCGCCGCGATGCCGGTCCGCCTGCTCACTTCTTTCTGCGTCATGCCGGAGTTCTCGCGGTGCTGGCGGAGCGCGATCGCGACGCGGCGGCGCAGCACGGCGACAGACGTGGACACGGGCATGGGGCTCCTCGGGATGCAGTACACGAACGTGTCATCGACTTGACGTGATTCCTACGGGTCAAGCCATACTGTGGGGCGATTGTAACCGCTCATGAGCGCCTTCGAGTAGCGGCGCGCCGATCAGGGAGGTTCCCATGCTGATGTTCGTGGACGCGGGTGTGGCCAACGACGTACCGATCGCCATGTCCATGCGACGGCCGGACGACCCGGTCGTGTCGATCATGTTCGGCGGGGAGCTGATCACGCTCGAGTTCTTCGACGTGGCAAGCCTGGAACGCCTCAGCGACCTCGCCGCCGAGGGCGCGCGGCGGCTGCGCGGCGCGATCGAGACGGGGACCGAAGCGGAGGCGGCTCGACGGTCCGCGCCGACCGGGGGATAACCGCCGCGACATCCCGGGACGTCCCTTTCGGACCGCTTGTGCGCCATGCGCTCCCTCCATCCGAACGCGTGGTTAATCCTCGACTGAAACCCGCTGGTCAACCGCCATTCGGTGGTGATGATTCGGCCGTTCGACCCATCAAGTCCCACCGGTGTCTGGTAGAAAACCTCAAACGGGTGAAACTTCGACGGAACCGCGGCCAGGTGGGGTGCGTCGGAGCGATCGCACGGGGCATTCGATACGACTGGGGTGAAGGCCGTCATGCCCGATGGGTTTGGGACAGTTCCCGAGGAGCTACGCACCGCCGCCAACAAGATCGGTGACGTGGTCGGCAAAGTCGCCGGCGCCGTCTGGCAACCTCCGAGCGGGGACTACGGACACCCTGGTGTCCAGCAGGGCTGGTCTGTGTTCATCGAGGACATGAAGAAGTACGTCGACGACCTCAAGGCCAAGGCGGACGGTCACGGCGACAACCTGATCACCGCCGCCACCTCCTACCTGGAGAGGGAAACCGGCGTCGGCGACATCCTCGGCAAGGTCGGCGACATGTTCGACGGCGGCGGCACCAGCGAGGGCGGTCTCACCGGCGGCGCCATCGGCATCGCACCGAGCATCTCCGGGCGGCTCAACCCCGGCGGTCACCAAGAATCAGCTCCGGGTGGCAACCCGACCGGACCCGGACGGATGGTGTTCTGATGGCCGCCGAACTCGGCCAGACCCTCGACCCCCGCGCGCTCATCCCCGGGATGCCCGAGGCGATCTCCTCCGACCTGCAGGCGCTGGTCGACACCGTCAAGCAGGTCGGCTCGGTCGGCCAGGACCTCGGCTCGGTCGACGTGGTCGAGTGGA
The DNA here is from genome assembly GCF_001302585.1 of Kibdelosporangium phytohabitans. Classification (GTDB taxonomy): domain Bacteria; phylum Actinomycetota; class Actinomycetes; order Mycobacteriales; family Pseudonocardiaceae; genus Kibdelosporangium; species Kibdelosporangium phytohabitans. The sequence continues at coordinate 9,361,593 of NZ_CP012752.1, forward strand.
CCGGCCAGGCCGCGAACAGCTTCCTGGAGATGTTCGGCCAGGAACCTCCCAAGTGGATGCAGGCGGTCGAGGACATGGGCCTCGGCGGCCAGGCCCTCGCCGACTTCGGCGACACGCTCACGTGGGCGCAGGGCGAGGCCCAGCGTGCGATCGAGATGTACACCGAGGCCATGGCGGCCTCCCGCGCGGCAGCCGCGGACGCGCTGAACGCGGCACAGAACGGTGTGGTCACCCCGTTCACCGATCCGGCCGCGGCCGCGTTCCACAACGCGCAGACGGTCCTGCAGAACGCCCGTGAGCAGCTGGCTTCGGCCGGCGGCTCGATCGCGGAGATGTTCGGCATGCAGGACAACGGCGAAGGCAAGTACACCAAGCAGGTCGGCAACGAGCGCGGTTTCGGCGTCGACGGCCACAACCCCAACAAGCCAGGCTGGCACAAGGGCCCCGGTGGCAAGAGCTACAACCGCGAGTTCGGCAGCCAGAACCAGGGCGGGCTCGGCGACGTCTTCGGCGGCCTGATGTCGGGCGCGCTCAAGCAGCTGGGCATCGACATCCCCGAGGGCGAGTGGAAGGCCGCGGCCGAGGCCAAGGTCTGGGGCGCCGAGGCCGAGGGCAAGTTCGACAACGGCACCTTCAACGGCAGCGGCAAGGCCGGTATCGACGTGCTCGGCGCGGGCGCGGAAGCGCACGCCAAGTGGGGCCCGGACGGTCTGACCGCCGGTGCCAGCGCCGAGGCGTACCTGGCCAAGGCCAGTGCCGAGGGCACGGTCGGCTGGGGCGACCACGCCAGCGTGTCCGGCAAGGCCGAAGGGTTCGTCGGCGCCAACGCCGAGGCCGAGGCCAACATCGGCTGGGGCGGCGCGGACGTCAGCGCCGGTGCCTTCGCCGGTGCGAAGGCCGAAGGCGACATCGGCGCCGAGGTCGGCGGTGTCGGTGCCGGTGTGCACGGCGAGGCGTGGGCCGGTGCGGGCGCTGAGGCCTCCGCCCAGCTGGGCATGGGCAACGACGGGAAGTTCCACATCGGCGCGTCGGTCGGCCTCGGGCTCGGCGTCGGTGCGAAGCTCGGCTTCGACGTCAGCGTCGACCCGGGCAAGGTCGTCGATACGGTGTCCGATGTGGCTGGTGCGGTCGGCGACGGCATCAGCAGCGCGGGCAAGGCGATCGACGACGGCATCGGCAACGCCGCCAAGGGCGTCAAGAACTTCTTCGGACTGTAGAACGGATGGAGATCCAACGGTATGGCAACCACGATTCCGGTACCGATCGAGTTCTCGCTGCCCACGGGCTGGCAGGCGGCCCCACCGGATGAGGTCGGTTCGCCGAACGTCGCGTTCGTCGCGCTGAAACCACCCGCGGTCAACGGGTTCACGTCGAACATCACGATCTCCGGCGAGGTCAGGCCGGACGTGCCGCTCACCGACATCGCCGACGAGGCACTGGCCAAACTGCAGGCCGAGGTCGCGCAGATGAAGGTCGGCAAGCGCAGCGAGCACGGCACGCCGGAGAACCCCGGCCTGACGCAGGCGGTGCGGATGTTGATCGTGGCCAACGGCAGGCAGATGGACGTCGCCCAGCTGCAGGTGTTCCTCGGCATGCAGGACGTGCGCAACCCGCAGCAGCAGGCGGTGCTGCACCTCGTGCTGACCGCGGACTCCGACGAGTTCGAGCGCGTGGTCAGCGACTTCCAGCAGTTCATCGAGACCGTGCGGCCGGACACGGGCGCGCAGAACAACAACGGGGGCTACCGATGACCGAGTGGCCGCAGCGCCTGGCACAGCGGATCCAGGCGATCGACCAGGCCGCCGCCGACAACCGGCTGCGCGCCGAGTCGTACAAGCAGATGACCGAGGAGCTGAAGGCCGTCGACGGGACCGCGTCGTCGCCCGACGGCATGGTCACCGTCGTCGCCGGTGCGGGCGGCTCGGTCAAGTCGATCTCGTTCGACGAGTCGTTCAAGACCGCGACCGCGGACCTGCTGGCCAAGACGGTGATGCACACCATCGCCAGGGCGCAGGCGGACGCGGCACGCGCACAGGCAGAGGTGGTCCGACGCGGGCTGGGCGGGTCGGAACTCCTTGACCGGGTGCTGTCGGAGGAGGAGCGGACGTTCGGCGACAAGCCGACGCCCGACCCCGGGGTGCAGGTGCTGCGGCAGGCGCCGGCGTCGTCCCGGGCCGGATACGACGACTACGAGGACGGTTTCGACATCTACCAGGGAATGCGCCGTTGAGCCCGGTAGCGATCATCGCGATCGTCGTCGGCGGTCTCGTCATCGTCGGCGGGCTGCTCACCTGGATGATGATCTGGCTGCGCAAGGACTACAAGGAGTCAGTCGAAGGCGTCCTCACCCGCCTCGACGCGGAAGCGCCCAGCCGTGGCTGGCACTACGAGGAACGCGCGGACAGCTACAACCAGGTGTTCGACGAGGTCCAGCAGTACGCCCCGCTGTCGGCGACAGTGATCGGCTTCGACCGGCAGCCGAGCGCCGTGCGGGCGCACGAGGTCGTCACCGGCCAGCACCGGGGCAGGCCGTTCATGGCCGCGCGGTTCCACATCAAGGATCCGCCGGACAGCAACGGTCCGGGCAGCATGCACGACCAGCACGCGATCTGGGTGCGCACGCCGGTGCCGAGGCCGACGCTGGACGTGCGGTCCGTACCGAGGCTGCAGAGCAGCATCGGCTCCGCGCTCGGCGTCGGTGACCTGGCGATCGGGCACCGCGAGTTCGACGCCCGCTACCAGGTCACCGCGGAGAACGAGCAGTTCGCGCGTGATGTCCTGTCGCCGCAGCTGATCGACTTCCTGCTGACCGACTCGCGCACGTTCCAGGGCTTCTGGATCCGCGGGCAGCAGCTGGAAGTGGTCGGTGACATCGTCCCGGACCACCGCGACCCCGGCCCGCTCACGGGCGCGCTGGATCTGCGGTGCGACATCCTCGACCGGATCCCGCAGCAGGTCTGGACATGACCACAGCGCTGTGGCTTCACTGACCGCTCGTGCCGGCGGGGTTTGGTTTGGCGACTCGCGGGGGCGGCGCTCCCGGGTTTTGACCACGAATGGCGTAATACTGCGTCGGTGCTTGTCACTCCGACCGGTCTGGTGATCTCCCCCGGGGATCTTGTCGACCTCCTGGAATGCGAGCACCGCAGCGTTCTCGACCACGCGCTGGCCATGCGAGTCGACGGTGCGCCGCAGCCGCAGGATCCGCAGAACCTGCTGGTCGCCAAGCACGGCATCGCGCACGAGCAGGCGACGCTGGAGCGGCTCGAGGCGCGGTTCGAGGTCGTGAAGATCGACTTGCCCGCGCCGCGGCCCGAGGCGCTGGCGAAGGCGGCCGGGCAGACCCGGCAGGCCATCGAGTCCGGCGCTCCCGTGATCTACCAGGCGGTCTTCTACGACGGTTCGTTCTACGGCCGCGCGGACTTCCTGATCCGGGACGCGGACGGCGGTTACGAGCCGCACGACACCAAACTCACCCGCCACGCCAAGCCGTCGGCGGTGCTGCAGCTGACCACGTACGCCGCCGCCCTGCGGGACGCCGGGTACCCGGCGGGCCCGGAGATGCACCTCGTCCTGGGTGACGGGTCGACGCATTCCTACCGCGTCAACGATTTCCTGCCGCTGGTGCTGGATCTGCGTGCCCGGCTGGCCGAGCGGCTGGCCCAGCCCGCGCGACTGCCCGTCCAGCTGTGGGCGGACGAGCGGGCGGCGTGCGCGACGTGCAAGTTCGGCACGCACTGCGCGTCCGGCCGGGAAGGCGACCGGGACTTGTCGCTGGTGGCCAACATCCGGGCCGACCAGCGCCGGAAACTCGTGGCCGCGGGCATGTCGACCATCGACGACCTGGCCAACTCGACCGCGATGGACCGGCCGTCGACGATGTCCGCGGCCACCTTCCACGGCCTGCGTTCCCAGGCCGCCATCCAGGTCATCCAGGACGACTCCCGCACGCCCGACGACCCGGTCGGCAAAGTGGCCTACGAGGTGCTGTCGGCCGAAGTGCTCGCCACGTTGCCGCAGCCGAGCGCCGGTGACGTGTTCTTCGACATGGAAGGCGACCCGTTCGCCTTGGCCGGTCAGGGTTTGGAGTACCTGTTCGGCGCGGTCACCGTCACCGGCGACGGTGCCGAGGAGTTCCGGCCGTTCTGGGCGCACACCCGTGCGCAGGAGAAACGCGCGTTCGAGGATTTCGTGGACTTCGCGCTGGAGCGCGCGGTCAAGCACCCGGGCTCGCACATCTACCACTACGCGCCGTATGAGGTGAACGCGCTCAAGCGCTTGGCAGCGTTGCACGGCACGCGCGAGGAAGCCGTGGACACGCTGCTGCGGACGGGCGCGCTCGTCGACCTGTATGCCGTGGTGCGCAAAGGACTTCGTGTCTCGCAGCGGTCGTACTCGATCAAGTACCTGGAACCGCTGTACATGCCCGACAAGCGGGACGGTGACGTGGTCAACGCCGTGTCCAGCATCGAGGCGTACGAGGAATACCTGACGCTGCTTGCCGCCGACGACATCCCGGAGGCGGAGGCCGTCCTCGACGGGATCAAGGACTACAACGAGTACGACTGCGTGTCCACGCACCGGTTGTACCGGTTCCTGCTGCAGGTTCGCACCGAGGCGGGGATCGAACCGCACCAGCCGGAAGAGTCCGAACTGGACGTTCTGGTCAACGAGACCGCGGAGGCCGAGGCCGCGCAGCGGCGGGCCGAACGCGCGGCCCGGATCGCCGCCGTCGTCGACCCGCTGCTCGCCGACCTGCCCGAGGATCCTTCGCAGGCAACGGAAGACGAGCAGGCACGGGCGCTGCTGGCCGCCGCGGTCGGCTACCACCGGCGGGAGACCAACCCGGCGTGGTGGGACTTCTTCCGCCAGGTCGGCGCGCCGCTGTCCGACCTGGAATCGGATACCGCTTGCACGGTCCCGGTTTCGCTGCGCTCCGAGGACTGGTCCGCGCCCAGGGGCAGGGTGCGCAACGCCAAACGCGTGCTGCACGCCCGGTGCGATCCCGACCGGCCGCACCCGTTCGACACGAACGAGCAGGTCCGCCTGCTGTACCGGGGCACACCGGTCAACTGGACCCGCAACGCGAAGGTCGTCGAGGCGACCGCCGAGACGCTCACCCTGGAGGAGAGCGCCAAGCCGGACGAGACGTCCAACGACGTCCCGATCGCGGTGCTGCCCGGCGACCCGGTGAAACCGCAACCGAAGGACGAGGCGGTGTACTCGCTGGCCGAGGGCGTGGTCGGGCTCCTGCCGATGCTGCCCGCCCATCCCGGCCTCGACCTGCTGCGCAGGCTGCCGCCGCAGACCATCCGCGGCGAGCTGCCCCAGGGTGACGACCTGGTCGCCACGGTGATCCGCGCGGTGGACGCGCTGGACGGCTCGACGCTGGCCGTGCAGGGCCCGCCCGGCGCCGGGAAGACGTACCTGGCCGGGCGGTTGATCGCGCACCTGATCCGCAAGGGCAAGTCCGTCGGGGTCACGTCCAACAGCCACAAGGCCGTGGAGAACGTGCTCAGCTCCGCACTGGCCGCGGGACGGGAGCTCGGCGTGCCGATCCCGTGCGCGAAACGCGCGAAAGCCGGGAAACCCGACAAGGACTGCCAGTGGGATCAGCCCAAGGACAACAATTCCTTGGTGCGCTGGCGTTCCGACCAGGGCGGCGGGCACCTCGTCGGCGGCACCGCGTGGACGTTCGCCAACGCAGCCGTCCGTGAAGAACGCTTCGACGTGCTGATCATCGACGAGGCCGGCCAGTTCGCGCTCGCCGACGCGCTCGCGGTGTCGACGTGCACGCGCAACCTCGTACTGCTCGGCGACCCGCAGCAGCTGCCGCAGGTCGTGCAGGGCACGCACCCGGCGGGAGCGGACGCGTCCGCGTTGGGGCATCTGCTGGGCGACGCGGACGTGATCCCATCGAACCTCGGCTACTTCATGGACCAGACCCGGCGCATGCACCCCGGTGTGTGCGACCCGGTTTCCCGGCTGTCATACGCGGGCCTGCTGCACGCGCACGAAACCGCCGCGGAGCGGCGCGTGGACGGCATCGAACCCGGCCTGTACACGCACTATGTCGATCACAACCACAACATCACGAGCTCGCCCGAGGAAGCCGACGCTGTCGTGGCCGCGGTGCGGGCACTCGTCGGCCGCACCTGGGTGGACGGATCGACCGAGCGGCCGTTGACCGACGAGGACATCCTCGTTGTGGCGCCGTACAACTTGCAGGTCAGGGTCGTCCGCCGGGCGTTGGCGCAGGCCGGGTTCGAGCAGACGCGAGTCGGCACCGTCGACAAGTTCCAAGGCCAGGAAGCGCCGGTGGTGCTCGTCACAATGACGTCGTCGGCCGCGGTCGACCTGCCGCGGGGGCTGGATTTCCTGCTGTCGCGCAACCGGTTGAACGTGGCGCTGTCGCGTGCCCAGGCACTGGCCATGTTGATCTGTTCGCCGCGGCTCGTGCAGGCCGACATCCGGGACGTCGACCAGATGCGACTGGTGTCCGGAATGATCGGTTTGCAGCGTGGCGCCCGCCACTGGAACCCGTGACGCCTCTTTGGTGGCTCTCCGTGGCGGCTAAGATGGGGGTCACCGTCCTGAGAAAGGCGTCATAGCTCCATGACCAGCGATTTCGACGCTGCGCCGGCCAAGTTCACCACACTTGGGCTCACCTTCGACGACGTTCTGCTACTGCCCGCCGAATCCGACGTTGTGCCGAGCGGGGTCGACACCTCGACTCAGGTCTCGCGCAACATCCGACTGCGTGTCCCGCTGCTGTCCGCGGCGATGGACACCGTGACCGAGGCACGGATGGCGATCGCGATGGCCCGCCAGGGCGGCATCGGGATCCTCCAGCGCAACCTGTCCATCGAAGACCAGGCCAGGCAGGCCGAGACGGTGAAACGCTCCGAGGCCGGCATGGTCACGGACCCGGTGACGTGCTCCCCCGACGCGACGCTGGCCGAGGTGGACGCGATGTGCGCCCGCTACCGGATCTCCGGTCTGCCGGTCACCGACGACAACGGCAAGCTGATCGGCATCATCACCAACCGTGACATGCGCTTCGAGGTGGACCACACCCGCCCGGTGCGCGAAGTGATGACCCAGGGCCCGCTGGTCACGGCCCAGGTCGGCGTGTCCGCCGATGTGGCGCTGGGCCTGCTGCGCCGCCACAAGGTGGAGAAGCTGCCGATCGTGGACGCGGACGGCAAGCTGCACGGTCTGATCACGGTGAAGGACTTCGTCAAGACCGAGCAGTACCCGCTGTCGACCAAGGACCCGGACGGCAGGCTGCTGTGCGGCGCAGCCGTGGGTGTGGGCGAGGACGGCATCCAGCGCGCCATGGCCCTGGCGGACGCGGGAGTCGACGTGATCATGGTGGACACCGCGCACGGCCATCAGCGCAACGTGATCGAGACGGTGGCGCGCCTGAAGAAGGAACTCGGCGACACCGTGGACATCGTCGGCGGCAACGTGGCAACCCGCGCGGGCGCCCAGGCCCTGGTGGACGCGGGCGCGGACGGCGTGAAGGTCGGCGTCGGCCCCGGCTCGATCTGCACCACGCGCGTGGTCGCGGGCGTCGGTGTCCCGCAGATCACCGCGATCTACGAGGCTTCGCTGGCGTGCCGCCCGGCGGGTGTGCCGGTGATCGGTGACGGCGGTATCCAGTACTCCGGCGACATCGCCAAGGCCATCGCCGCGGGCGCGAGTTCGGTGATGATCGGCAGCCTGCTCGCCGGGACAGCGGAGTCCCCCGGAGAGCTGGTCCTGGTCAACGGCCAGCAGTACAAGACCTACCGGGGGATGGGCTCACTCGGCGCGATGCAGTCCCGTGGTGAGGGCAAGTCGTACTCCAAGGACCGCTACTCCCAGGACGACGTGCTCTCCGAGGACAAGCTGGTGCCCGAGGGCATCGAAGGCCGCACGCCGTACCGCGGGCCGCTGAAGAACGTCGTCCACCAGCTCGTCGGCGGCCTGCGAGCCGCGATGGGCTACACCGGCTCGCACAGCATCGCGCAGCTGCAGGACGCGCAACTGACCCGGATCACAGCAGCCGGGCTGAAGGAAAGCCACCCGCACGACGTGACCATGACGGTAGAGGCGCCCAACTACAGCGCTCGCTGAGTGCCCCGGGTGCCGACGAGGTGGTTCTTACTCGATCTCGTCGGCACCCCGCGCCGCTCCACCGCTCCACATCGCCGCCAAGCGCACACACTCCCCAAGGCCCAGCTCGACCACGCGGCCCGCAAAGGCCTCCGGTACGGACGCCACCAGCAACACACCCTGCGAAAACCACGCGCCCCGACACAGGCCAGCGTGCGCGCCAGAACAAACCAGCCACAGCGGCGAGCGCGCAAGCGCAGAAAAGGGCGACGGGCAGGAGCGCCCACGCATCTAAGAACACACACCTGGAGCCCGGGCTGTAGAGACGAAGGACACAACCACCCCTCCTGCCCAGAGGTCAGCCACCCGGCGAGGGACCGAATCTTCCACACCCACAGCAGAACCACCAAGCCCAACCCCGCACACACCCCCCAAAGCACCAAAGAAGGCAAAACAAGCAGAAACCGCTAAGAACCGATCAGCCGAACACTGTCAGCCCACCGCTCCAACAAAACGAAATCATGCGAAACAGCCAAAACACCAGCACCGGTCTCCCGCTGATACCCCCGGATCAAGCCAACCAAAGCAGCGGTGGTCGAAGCATCCAGCATGGTCGTCATCTCGTCACAAACCAGATAAGCGGGCCGCAGAGCCAGAGCACGAGCCAGGCAAGCTCGTTGCAACTGACCGTCGCTGACCTCGTGAGCGCGCCGGCCCAGCAGATCCCCTGTCAGCGCAACCATTTCAGCCAGCTCGTCAGCCCGATCAGGAAGACCGTTGGCACGAGAAGGTTCGGCGATCACCTGCCGCAAAGTCATCCGTGGATCAACCGACAACCTGGGCTGCTGGAACAGCACACCGATTCGAATCCTGTGCTGCCGCGGCGCCCGGTAACGGAAGCCACTCACCACGGTCCCGTCAACACTGACCGTCCCGCTGAATGGCTTGTGCAGCAAAGACATGACCTTGGCCAGGGTTGATTTGCCACTTCCGCTGGGCCCCGCGAGGCCGACGGTCTTCCCTGGTTCGACGGCCAGGTCGATGTCCGTGATCACCGGGCGGCGCGGGTGATATCCGGCCGTGATCCCCGTCGCGGTCAGCATGGGTTGTGGCAGGCGACGGCGTGACCGTGGTCTTCGGTCAACGGTGGACGGTCGGCGCATTCCTCGGCCACGCGGTCGCAGCGCGGCGAGAACGCGCAGCCCGGTGGCAGTTCTGTGAGCACGGGTGGCAGCCCTCGGATCGGGGTGAACGCGCGGTCGGGCAGGGCGTCGACCAAGCCTCGGGCGTACGGGTGTCGCGGGGCGTCCAGGACCTCCGCGCCTGGGCCGACTTCGATCAGGCGACCCGCGTACATCACCGCGATCCGGTCGGCCACGCGCCGCGCCGCGGCCAGGTCGTGGGTGATCAGCAGCACCGCTCGGCCGTCCGCCACGAGCAGGCGCAGTTCGGCGACCAGTGCGTCCACCAACGCGCGGTCGAGGCCCGTGGTCGGTTCGTCGGCGATGATCAGCCACGGATCACCGGCCAGCGCCAGTGCCGTGGCCACCCGCTGGGCCATGCCGCCGGACAGTTGATGCGGGTAGAGGTCCAGGTCGGCTGGGCTGAGCCCGGCTCGGGCGGCCACGAAGTCCGCGGCCGGGCGTGACTCGGCGGGATGCAGGTGCCGCAGCGCCTCTTCCAGTTGTGAACGCGCGGTCCGAACCGGCGTCAGGTGCGCTGCCGGGCTTTGCGGGACGAGACCGATCTGCCTGCCGCGGACTTCCCGGCTGAGCACGTCGTCGGTCGCGGTGAGCAGGTCCAGCGGTCCGAGCATGGCCCTGCCCGCGACTTCCGCGTTGCCGGGCAGGAAACCGAGCAGCGCACTGGCCAGAACCGACTTGCCGCAGCCGCTTTCGCCGACCAGGGCGAGGCATTCCCCTGGTACCAGTGAGAAGGACACGTCGCTGACCGCGGCGACCACGGCATCGGGCAGCGTGAACCGGACGGACAGCTCCTCGACGGTCAGTGTCACCATGTCAGCTCCGAGCGGCGTCGTGGGTTGAGCCGGTCCCGCCACACCCCGCTCAGCCCGGAGATCGCCAGCGTCGCGATCACCAGGACCAGGCCCGGTGCCAGCGACATCCACCAGCCGCCGGTCAGCAGCGACCGCCTGGCGTCGTTGATCATGTTGCCGATGCTGGCCATGTGCGGTGGCATGCCCAGGCCGAGGAAGGACAACGCGGTCTCGTGCCACACCGCGTGCGGGATCATCAACGTGGTCGCCAGCAACACCTGCGGGGCGACGTTGGGCAGCAGGTGCCGGGTCATCACACGCACCCGCGACGAACCGCCCACGATCGCGGCATCGATGAACGGCCTGCCGCGCAACGAAAGGATCTCCGAGCGGACGATCCGCGCCGACGACAGCCAGTGCGTGAGCGAGATCGACACGACCACGGACGTCAGGCTCGGGCCCATCACGGCCACGATCACGACACCCAGCAGCAGGTGCGGCACGGACGCAACCGTGTCCACCACGCGCATCAGCAGCCGGTCCACCCAGCCGCCCGCCGCACCGGCGAGTACGCCGATGAGTGTGCCGAGAACCGTCGACACCACCGCGGCCACGATGCCGACCAGCAACGAGACGCGCAGGCCGTATACCGTGCGCAGCAGCACGTCACGGCCCAGTTCGTCCGTGCCGAACGGGTACGTGGGACTCGGTGGGCGGTTGGCCGCCGCGAGGTCGACGAGCTGCTGGTTGAGGTTGACCACGAGCGGGACCACGATCACCGCCACCAGCAGCACACCCAGGATGAACACCGAGGCCAGCAGCCGGGTTCGCGGTGATCCCGGCGCCGCGGCGACCGCGATCCGTGAGCGCGCGACCCGCCGCCACGAAGTGTCAGCCATCGAACCCCACCCTCGGATCGGCCAGCGCGTACAGCACGTCCGCGACCAGGTTGCCCAGCAGCACGGCCGCGGTCGCCAGCAGCGTGAGCGCGCCGAGCAGCGCGAAGTCCACGTTCAACGCGGCGTCCACAGTGGCTTTCGCGATCCCCGGCCACGAGAACACCGTCTCCACCAGCAGCGCGCCGCTGATCAGCTCCGGCAGCCGGGCGCCGAGCAAGGTCAGGAAAGGCAGCAGGGACGTTCTCAGCGCGTGCCCGAGGACCACCGTCCGGTCGGGCAGGCCACGTGCCCGCGCGCCGATCACGTAGTCCTGCGTCAGCGCTTCCAGCAGGTTCTGCCGGACGAACAGGGCGAACCACGGGGCCTGGGAGATCGCCAGCACCCCGGCGGGCAGCACCAGGTGCCGGACCAGCTGGTCGAGGTCAAGCGCTTGGTCGGCGTCGGTGAGCCCGCCACCCGGTAACCACTGCAGCTGCTGGGCGAAGACGAACAACGCGCCGAGCCCGAGCCAGAACACCGGCGCCGCCTCCAGCACGTACGCGCCGGAGGTGATCGCCCGGTCCAGCCAGCCGCCCTGCCGCCACGCGGCGAGCGTGCCCAGGGCCAGGCCCAGCAACAAGGCCAGCGTGAAGCTGACCGCCAGCAGCAGCGTCGACCAGCCGAGACGGTCCCCGATCACCTGGGAAACCGGTTGCTGCAACGACAACGAGTCACCGAAGTCGCCCGTGACCGCGTGGCCCAGCCACGCGGTGTACTGCTCGACCACGGGCCTGTCCACGCCCCAGTTCTCCCGGATCTGCGCGACGCGTTCGGGGTCCGCGCCGATGATCCGTACCCCGAAGTAGCGTTCGACCGGGTCGAACGGGGACGCCTTCGCCAGCAGGAACAGGCCGAAGCTGACGACCAGCAGCACCGGCACGGCGAACGCGAGCCGCCGCAGGACGAGCCGGGTCACTTCGGCGACCAGTGCTCGAGGTTCCACCACACGGCGTGGACCATGCCGTGGTCGTGTGGCTCGACCTGGCTCTCGATGCCGTTCCATTTGTCGCGCATGACGTACGTGTGGTCGAGGAACACCAGGAACGCCCAGCCAGGGTCACCGGTGAAGACCTTCTGGAAGTCGCGGTAGGACTGCTTGCGCACAGCGGGGTCCAGGCTCTTGCGCGCGGTGTCCAGCGCCGCGTCGACCTGGGAGTTGTTGTACAGCGTCATGTTGACGTAACCCGGCTGTCCGCTGTATCGCGAGTGCAGCAGCGTGTAGGCCGCGCTGTCCGGGTCGTACGGGTCGCCACCACCCCAGATCGCGGCGGCTTCCTTCTGCCGCTTGAGGATCAGCTCGAACGTGGTCGCCTCGACCGCCGCGTCGATGCCCAGCTTGGCCAGGTCGCTGCCGACAGCCAGTGCGAGGTCCTTGCGCAGCGAGTCCTCGGCCGGGTAGAGGATCGGCAGCCGGGCGCGCTCGCCGTCCTTGGCGCGCTTCCCGTCCGGTCCGATGCGCCATCCGGCGTCGTCCAGCAGCCTCCCGGCCGCGGTCGCGTCGAAGTCGAACGTGGCCGCGGGGTCGTACCACTCGTCGAGATACGGTGAGATCGGTGTCGCCGCGGGCTTCCCGGCGCCCGCCAGGATCGTGTCGATCATCGCCTGGCGGTTGATGCCGGTGTTGATCGCCAGCCGGACCTTGGGGTCGGCGGTGAACGGCAGCGCGGACGGGAGACCCAGCCCGCGGTAGTCCGCGGACGGGTTCTGCACGAGCCGGTACCCGGCCCTGCCCGTGTAGGTCCTGGCCAGCCGCGGCGGCAGGACGGTCGCGTCGAACTCACCGGACGCCATCCTGGTCGCCCTGGCGTTGTCGTCGGTGACGTAGACGAACGTGACGGTCTTGATCGCCGGCGCTTTGTCCCAGTGGCCGTCGTTCGCCTTGAGCACCATCCGGTCGCCCTTGCGCCACTGGCTCACTGTGTACGGACCGGTGCCGACCGGGGCGGTGTTGAACGGTGCCGCGTTGACGTCCACGCCGTCGAACGCCTTACGCGGCACGATCCCGAGCGTCAGATACTGGGCGAACGGTGAGTACGCGTACTTGAGCTTGAAGACGACGGTGCTGTCGTCGGGCGCGGTGACCTCGGCCACGGCGTCGTAGCGCGAGGCGATCGTCGAGTTGACCTTCGGGTCGAGCACCGACTTGTAGGTGAACACGACGTCTTGGGCGGACAACGGCGTGCCGTCGGAGAACTTGACGCCCTGGCGGAGCGTCGCTGTCCACGTCAGCCCGTCCGGTGACGCTTCCGGCAGCCGTTGCGCCAGCCTCGGTGTCAAGGCGAGCCGGGCGTCCCTGTCCACCAGGCCGTCGAAGACCTTCGACGAGCCGTCGGGCGCGTAGCCGAGGATCGGGTTGAGGTTGTCCGGCTCCTGACCTGCGCCGATCACCATGGCCGGAGGCCCGGCCGGTCCTTGTTCCGGTACCGAGCACCCCGCCACAGCCAGCGCACCCAGCAGGACAAAGCCGAGGACCGTTCGCATACGGTCATCGAAACCTAGTGGCCAGTGTTTGGCAACAAGCCCGCTGTCACCCGCATACCGCGGCGTACCCGCCGGTCCCGCTCACTGCACGGGCACCGGCGGGCACCCACCGCTCACTTCACGCTGCCGGGCCGCGGCTGGTCGACGTCAATCTGCTCCTTGCGGACCTTGTCGCGGATCTGCTGCTGCTCGGTCACTTCCTCGGTGCGCACCCGGACCTGCTCCACCGGCACGGACTCCTTGGCGACCACGGGCTTGTCGGCGTGCAGGACGATCTCCTGCTCGTCCTCGCCGATCTCGGTCTTGCCCGCGCGGCGCGGGTCGACCGGCTCCCGCTCGATCCGGATCTCCTCGTGCGACACCGGCACGGTGACCTGCTGCTCCTCGGTCACCACGTGCTTGCGCAGCCGGACCCGGCCGGTCTCGACACGCTGCGTGCCGACCTTCAGCTGCTCCTCGGAGCGGGTCATCACCTGCTCGTCCTGGCGTCCCTGCTGGCCGCCCCTGGCCTGCTTCTGGGTCTGGCGGTCCTGCGGCATCTTGCCCCGCTGGCCCTGGCCGCCCGGTTCACCCGCGCGCTGCACGGGGATGCCGTAGTAGTCGTACAGGTTCATGCTCTCCTGCGCGGAAAGGTGCCCGTCCGCGTCGATCCGGGGCGCTTCCTTGATCTTGTCCTTGCCCCAGTTGACGTGCAGCCCGTCGGTCGCCGACTGCGCGCCTGCCAGCGGCACGAAGCTCTCCTTGTGCCCGAACAGGCCGGTGTGGACCGTGACCCACTCCGGCTGCTGTGACTCCTCGCTCAGGTACACCGTCGCGACTTTGCCGACGCGCTCCCCTTTGGGGTCGTACACCTCAGTGCCCACGAGCTCCTGCGGTCGCATGGCTCCACCTTCCGTGTCTATAAAGGACAACGTACGGAAGTTCACGGTCCACCGTGTACAGACCACCCGCAAACCGAGCGGACGGCGAACACCGCCCGGAACAGGCGAAACCGCCACTCTCAGCGAGAACGAGACCGCCGATGCGTGTGGTTTGACGCGCGTGCCGACGGGTATCTAGACGCTACCACCGTGGGGCTCACGCGAGCCCCGTGTGGGTGACACGAGACTCGTACGCGGGTTCTTTCCGGGAATTTCAGCCCGCCGCGAGCAGACTCACGCCTCGTGAGGACAGCTTGTGCACCGCGGAGCCGTTCGACCGGTGCGTGATGACCAGGCCGGCGTCACGCAGGACGGTGGCGTGCTGTGACGCGCCCGCGACCGAGATGCCGATGGTCTTGGCCAGCTGCGAGGTGTTGACTCGCGGCGCCTCGGCGATGGCACGCAGGACCGACGCCCTGGTCCGGCCGAGCAACGCGCTCAGCGACTCCGGCCGTGGCGCGGAGTGCTGCCCCTGCAGCGGCTCGCACCAGCCCAGTTCGCGCTCGACCGGGTAGACCAGCGTCTGCGTGCGGTCCGGGTCGGCCAGGGCGATCGGCCTGCGCCAGCAGAAGAACGACGGCACCAGCACGAGCCCGCGTCCTTCGAGGTGGATGTCGCGGTCGACCGGGTACTCCACCTCCAGCACGGGCGCACGCCACTTCATCGTCGGATGCAGCATCGTCAGCATCGCCTCGATGCCGCAGTCCGTTGTCAGCGCCGCGCGCTTGTCACGGTCCGCGCGGACATGAGCACGGACCGCTTGCCAGTGCGGCGCCAGCACGTCTTCATGGTAGCGGCTGATGCTGGTTGCCAGCTGTCGCATGGCGTCGAGGTCACCGTCGGCGATCCCGACCACCCACGTCGGTGGCGTCGTCTCGGTCGCCAGTCGTTCGATGTCGGCCCGCAGCACCGATTTCTCGGTGCCGAGCAGGGATTCCAGCGCGGTGTCGAGGTCCGCGGTGTCCACAGTGGGTGTCAGGAAGTCCGGCGAGTAGCCCTTCGGGCGCGCCAGCGCCGCGAGGATCGTCGCCGACGGGCGGATCGACAACCGGGCCTGCCGCCGCCAGGCGTCGAAGACCAGCGAGCCGTCGCCGGACTGCAGCATGTGGATGCTCAGCAGGACTTCCCACAGCGGGTGTGGTTCGGCGCGAACTCTGATCCTGACCAGATCCGCCGCGGTGAAGTGGATACGCAGCACTCGTCCCCCAGCCACACGAGTCGGTGTACCGGCGCCCCCCGTGCGTACCGGCAGTTCGAACGTTAGCCACCGGCGGGCCGCGTGGATATCCACTGGACGACAAGTTCGCTGTCGTTCCGCGGACAGTCATCGTCCCATGATCACCTCTTCCAGGTTGCCAACGTTCACAATCACGTGAAATCACCGCTTCACTCACATACCCCCCACTCGTATGTTTCCGGCATACCACCCCGGGGTATTAAAGGACTACACCGATGCCCGGCGACCGCCACTTCACCCGTGACGGCGCCACAATCGCCTACCAGTACTCCGGCCGTGGACGGCCGCTCGGCTACGCCCACGGCGTGTTCCTCAGCCGGGACGCGGTGCGGCGGATGGGATTGTTCGATTTCGACGCACTGTCAGCCGGGCGTTCCCTGTTCACGTACGACCAGCGCGGCCACGGCCCGGCGGCTGCACGAGCTGATCCCCGGCTCACGGCTGCACATCGCGGCATCCGTCGGACGTCCGGCCGTGGACCCCGATGACCGCGGAGTCCCTCGCCCGGCCGTGAGCCAGGCGGCGGTGTGCGAACGGCCGTGGCGCCGGGCTCCAGTGCTCGGCGGGCTGGCGTTCCCGCTTGACCTTGTCGCGGCGTCAAGGTTTCTACTGGACATATGCGTATCGGGGAACTCGCCGGCCTGACCGGGCTGTCGACACGGGCCATCCGCCACTACCACCACCGCGGTCTGCTGCCCGAACCCGAACGGCGCCCCAACGGCTACCGCGAGTACGGCCTGCGCGACGTCGTCGCGCTGGCCCGGATCCGCAGGCTGACCGAGCTGGGCCTGAGCCTGGACGAGGTGCGCGACGCGCTGGCCGACGGGCACGGCCACGACCTGCGGGAGATGCTCGCCGCACTGGACGACGACCTGGCACGCCAGGAAGCGGCCATCCGCGCCCGCCGGGCCCGGCTCGCGACCATGCTCGACCAGGCCGACCTGCGCGACGACACCACGATCTCACCCGAGCTGGCCGGACTGCTCGCCGAACTGCCCACCACGACCGGCCCGATCGGCGCGCTGGAGCGAGAGCTGTTCACGCTGCTGGACATGGCGCCGGGCAGCGAACAGGTCGTCGCCACGCTGCGCGCTCACGTGACCGATCCGGCGACGATCGCCCGCGGCCAGGACCTGGCGCGGCAGCTGGAAGACCTGGCGGACGCAGCCGTCGACGACCCGCGCATCGCCCCCCTCGCGGCCACGGTCGCCGAGAGCATCCCGGCCGGGCTCGTCACGTCGGAAGTGGATCTCGGCCACCCGTTCAGCACGGCCGTGCTGGAGGCGCTGACGCCCGCGCAGGCCGAGGTGTTCCGCCAGGCGATGCGGCAGGTGCGGGCGTGAAGCGAATCCTGCGGGCCCAGTGGACCGGGCTCACCAGCCTGTGGTGGTGGATCCGGCGGCGGCCGACTGGGGTCGGGCCGTCGGACACGGCCATCGGGTACGCCCGTGACCAGGTCCCGACGCTGCTCGTGCTGACCGGAGCACTCGCACTGGAGACGTTCGTGGTCGGCCTGCTCGTGCCCTGGTGGTGGATCCACGTACTCGACGTCCTCGCGTTGCTGCAGGTGCTGGGAATCGCCGCGGTCATGGTGACCAAGCCGCACTACCTGACAACCGGCACGCTGGTGTTGCGGGAGGGGAGCGTGTTCGAGGTCCGGGTCCCGCTGGCGTCGATCACGTCCGCGCGAGTGCACCGCAAGGACCACAATGGACCGGCGATCGAGCTCGACGGCGACACGCTGAGCATCGTGATCGGCAACCAGACAGACGTGACACTCGTGCTGTCCGAGCCGGTGCCGGTCAAGGACAACACGGTGTCGACGATCCGGTTCCGCGCCGACGACCCGCGTGCGGCCGTGCGGGCGATCACGTCCGCCTCACGCGAGCTGGCGACGGACGTCCATCAGGTGGTGGCGGACCTCATGCAAGGCGTGCATGGCCACCCACCGCACCGACCGCTCGGCTGACGCCGGGTAGTTGTAGATCAGCCTGCGCTGCCACCCGGCGTCGTCGAGGCGATCGAGAACCGTGGCGAGAAGCAACGCCGCATCGGTGATCTGCCGGGCGACGGCTTCGGGCTCCTGCTCGTTGTAGCCTTCCCGCTCGACCCGGTCATCCACGCCCATCGGCACGCAGTCCGGCGTGTCCACCCGCTGCGCGAGCAACACACGTTCCCGCTGCGACAGCAGGACATCACGGACGTGACTCGAGTACTCCAGCGGCGACCAGACACCGTCGCCCGGCCTGCGGCGCACGTCCGCCGCGCTTCGCAGGACCACCGCGAAGTCGTCGGCACCCGCGCGGATCGCCTCGGCCGCCGCTGGAGATTCATCCAGGTCGTAGGTGAAGCCACACTCCGGGCAGTGCTCCATGGCTTCACGCTAGCAACTAGCCCAGCGGGTCGAGCGTCATGTACGCCTGCTGCGGGTTCCCGTCGTGCACAAGGGATTCGTGGGCGCCGACGTCATCGAACGCGAACCCGTACGCCTTGCCGTCGGCCATCTGCGAGTGGATCAACCGCGAGTAGTGGTTGGTCACGGAGTCCTTGTAGAAGTTGGCGTTGTCGGGGTCCGGCTGGTTGGGGTTCGTGATCAGCGTCGACCGGTTGTACCCCGCGCACAGCGTCCGCGAGATCGGCCCGCGGACCAGGTCGTTCGGCGCGTCCAGCAGCTTGTAGCAGCCGAACACGCTGTCGGAGTCGGGTTTCTGGAACGAGGTGGCGAACCCGCCGGACGCGTTGGTGAACGTCATCGTGTTGCCCGACACCCGGCCGAAGTACTTGGTGTCCGGCTGGTTGGCGAACGGGGTCACGGTCAGTGTCCGCGTCGAGTAGTGCGACCAGACGCGGTCGATGTAGTTGCTCAACACGTTGGCGGGCAACGCACCCACGCCGACACCGTGGCCAGGAGCCAACGCGCGGATGCCGTTGTTGCGGATCAGGTTGCCCCAGCCCTGGGACCGCAGGCCGTTGAAGACCGCGGTGTACCCACCCGGCTTGAGGTGGCCGGTGGTGCGGACCTGCCCGCCCGCTGCCTGCACACCGACCGCGTAGGGCGCGGTGAACATGTCGACCTGCGTGCTGTTGATCCACAGGCCGCTGTCGTTGAGCGTGTACTCCGACCAGCTGAACAGGATGTTGACGTTCGGGTCGGCCGGGTTCCGCACCGCGGGCTGCACCAGGCCGCCCGTGGTCAGCTTGAACACGAGCTTCTGGCCGTAGGAGAAGTAGATCCGGCCGGAGAACTTCGGCATCCGGATGGTCCTGGTCTGGCCGTTGGCCGGACCGGCGATCGACGCGTCCGGCGCGGGCGCCGGCGGGTTCCCGCCCGCGGGCCACGGGTGGAACGTGCCGTTGGCGTCGGCCCAGCCCTGCCGTCCGGTCGAGAGCTCCGTTCCGAGGTTGTAGATGTACACCGCGTCACCGCGGCCTGAGCGGTTCGTGATCTGGAGCGGGATCGTGGCGGGGACGGCCTGCGCGGCCGGGGCCACCGCTGTCAGGCCCGCGGCGACTGTCACGGCCGCGACCAGCGCGGCCGGCGTCCTGCGTTGAATGAGCACCTGCTTGTCCTCCTCAGGGTCGTGTCCCGGGTGGAGCGTCGGCACCCGCTGCAGGGGCGGTGTCGGACGGACACCGGGCAGGTACTTCCAGGTGCCGACGTGCGCTTTCCCGTTCAGGACGTGAGAGCGCTCTCATAGCATCGACGGGTGTCCGGCGTGTGTCAATGGGCGTCACCGCGCGGTTGCCGCGGGCGCCGGTTGTGGGAGAATCCGACGCTGGGTCCGTGCTTGGGGGAGACGACGTGCGCATCACCGATGAACTCGAGGATCCCCCGCGCGACCTGCCGCCCGACGGCGGCGAGCTGACCGGGCGGGCCGCCGAGGTCGCCGAGATCATCCGGATCGCCACCGAACCGGGCAAGCACGTGGTCGCCCTGTCCGGGTTCGGCGGCGTGGGCAAGTCCGCGCTGGCCGTCCACACCGCGCACCAGCTCAGCGCCCAGTTCCCCGACGGCCAGCTGTTCGCCGACCTGCGCGGCGCCGACGCGCACGAAGTCCTCGGCCGGTTCCTCCAGGCGCTCGGCGTCCCGGCGGCCGACGTCCCGGCCGGCACGGCCGACCGGACCGAGCAGTACCGGTCAGCCACCGCGGGCAAGCGCATGATCGTACTGCTCGACAACGCCCGCAACGAACAGCAGGTGCTGCCGCTGCTGCCCGGCGGCGAGGACAACCTGGTCATGATCACCACGCGGTCCCGGCTGACCGGGCTGGCCGACGCCGCGTCGATCGAACTGGCGTTCCTCACCGTGGACGCCGGGGTCGAGCTGCTCAGCCGCGTGATCGGCGACGACAGGACACTGGCCCAGCGCCCGCAGGCCGAACAGATCGTCCAGCTCTGCGGCGGCCTGCCGCTCGCGGTCCGCGCGGCCGGGGCGAAGCTGGTGGCCAACCCGGACTGGCCGCTGGAGTCACTCGTCGTCCGGCTGTCCGACGAGCACCGCAGACTGGACGAGCTGACTGTCGGCGACCTGGCGATCCGCTCCAGCCTCGGCCTGGCGTACGCCGAACTCGACGAGCACCAGCGCCGCGCGTTCCACCTGCTGTCCGTGCTCGACCTGCCGAACTTCGGCTGGTGGCCGGTGGTGCCGCTGCTGGACGTGTCCCCCGCCGAAGCCAGGGCCGTCGTCGAGCACCTCGTCGACCTGCGGCTGCTCGAAGTGGCAGGCACCGACGCGCTCGGCCGGGTCCGTTACCGCATGCACGACCTGGTCCAGCTGTTCGGCGCCGAACAGCACGAATCCGGCGTCGGCATGCCCGCCGCGGTCGCCCGCACCCTGGCCACGTGGATGGTGCTGATCGACGAGAGCAGCCGTGACCTGCCCCGGGTCACGGTCGAGCTGCGCCAGGTGGCGTTGCCGGACGTCCAGGTCGACCCGGCGTTGATCGAGGACGTGCGCGCCGACCGGGACGAGTGGCTCAAGGCGGAGTCGGCCGCGGTCGTGCGCATGGTCGAACGTGCCTACGAGCTGCGGATCAACTACACCACGATCGTGTCCTTGGTGTCGTTGCTCGCGGTGCCGTTCGCGGCGCGCAACGAGTTCGACGAGTGGCAGCGGACGCAGGAGATCGCGTTGGAGGTCACCGGCGCGGTCCGCGACCGCGCCGCCGAAGCCGTCGCCCTCGCCGGGCTCGGCCAGCTGCACGCCGAGAAGGACGACTTCCCGGCCGCGATCACCCACTTCCGCGAGGCCGCCCTGCTCGCAGCCGTGATCGGCGACGACAACACGTTCGCCGCCGCGCTCGTCGGCATGGGCACTGTCCACCGTGAACTCGCCGTGACCGACGCGGCGGTCATCGACCTGGGCACGGCCGCCGTCCTGGCTGAGGAGATCGGCCACCTCGGCGTGGTCGCGGCCGCGAACTACGGCCTCGGCGCGATCAGCCGCGACAAGGGCGACATCGCCGCGGCCACCACCCAGTTCCAGCGCTGCATCGAGGTGTACCGGAAGGCCGGCGACCAGCGTGGCGCCGCGATGTCGTTGCGTGGCCTGAGCCTCTGCCACCGCGCGATCGGCGAGTACGCCGCCGCTGCGGACCTGGCCGCCCAGTCGGCCGGCATCCTCGACGAGCTCGGCGACGACCTCGGCGCCGCCTACGCCCGGCAGTCGTGGGCGAAGGCCGCGCTGCGGACAGGCGAGCACGCACAAGCCGCTGAGACCCTCGCCCAGTGCCTGGACACCTGCACCCGCAGGCACGACCGTTTCGGCATGGCGCTCGTGACCCGCACGCTCGGCGAGGTCCATCTCGCCGCTGGCGACCACGCGACGGCACGGCAGACGCTCACGACGGCACTGGCGCTGTGGGCCGAGCTGGACCTGCCGCTGTGGCAGGCCCGGACGCTGCGTGACCTCGCGGCAGCGACCGTCACCGAAGACCCAGCCGCTGCCGAACAGCTCTGGTCACAGGCGCGTGCGCTCATCCACGGCACCGAAGCCCGCGAGTCCGCGGAACTGGCGGCCACGACTCCAGCGGGATGGCTGGCCACAGTCCTCGAGTCATGACCAGCATCCGGTACGGCGTGCTGGGGCCGCTCGAAGTCGTCCGGGACGGTCACCGTGTCGCGATCAACGGCCCCAAGCTGCGCGTCCTGCTGGCCACGCTGTTGCTGCACGCCAACGCCACGGTGTCGATGGACCAGCTCGGCGAGCGGATGTGGGGCGAACAGCTGCCGCCGACCGCGCGCAAAAGCATCCAGCTGTACGTGATGCGGCTGCGCCGGGTACTCGGCGACGACTCGCTGATCGAGACCCGCCCCGACGGATACCTGATCGCCGTAGGGCCCGAACAGGTCGACCTGCTGAGGTTCCGGCAGCTGGTCGCGGCGGCACGGGAGGCGGCCAGGACCGGTGACCTCACCGACGAGCTGACCGAGCTGGACGACGCGCTGGCGTGCTGGCGCGGCCCCGCGCTGTCGGACATCCCGTCGGAGTCGTTGCAACGCGACGTCGTCGCCGAACTCGCCGAGGACCGGCTGCGCGCCGTGGAGCGGCGCATCCAAGTCCACCTCGAGCTGGGCAGGCACCGCGAGGTGATCGGCGAACTGGTGCAGCTGACCAAAGAGCACCCGTGGCACGAACAGTTCTGGGTCCAGCTGCTCGAGGCGCTGCACCGCTCCGACCGGCTGGCCGACGCGCTGGACACGTACCGGACCGTGCACCGGAGGTTCCGCGACGAGCTGGGCATCGACCCCGGCCCGCACCTGCAACGGATCCAACGCACCATCCTGGCGGGCAACCCGGACCCGCAACCGCTGGTGGCGACACCGATCAACCAGCTCCCCGCCGCCCTGCGCGGTTTCGTCGGCCGGGCCGACATGGTCGCCCGGCTCACCGAGATGCCCGGCCCGGTCACTGTCGTGTCCGGACCGCCCGGTGTCGGCAAGACCGCGTTCGCGCTGCAAGTCGCGCACCAGCTGCGCGGCCGTTTCCCGGACGGCCAGCTGTACGTGAACCTGCAGGGTTACGCGTCGGATCCGCCGCTGGCGCCAGGTACCGTGCTGACCCGGTTCCTGCGGACACTCGGCGTCGGCAGGGACGAGATCCCGGCTGAGCTGGCCGACCAGGCGGCGCTGTACCGAAGCATATTGACGGGCAGGCGGATGCTTCTGGTTCTTGACAACGTTGTCAACGCCGAACAGGTACGTCCACTGCTGCCCGCCGAGCCCAGCTGCCACGTGTTGATCACCAGCCGCGGTGATCTGCGCGGCCTCGCCGTCCACCCTGGCGCCGACCACGTACCGCTGGACGTGCTGACCGAACAGGAATCGCGTGCCGTGCTCACCGGCCTGGTCGGGGCGCCGAGGGCGGAAGCAGAGCCGGAAGCGGTGCAGTCACTGGTGAAAGCGTGCGCACGCCTGCCGTTGGCGTTGCGCATCGCGGGCGCCAACCTCGCGGCCAGCCCGCACCGGCAGATCGCCGAGTACGTCGCCGAGATGACGCAGTCCGGGCGGCTTGCCGAACTCGCGATCGACGGCGACGAGACGTCCGCCGTGCGGGTCGCGTTCGACCATTCCTATGTGCGACTGTCGGAATCGGACCAGTTGTTGTTCCGCCTGCTCGGGCGCGTCCCAGGTCCTGACTTCGGCGTGGACGCTGCGGCAGCGCTGGCGGGCACGTCGGCGGCGGAGGCAGGCCGGTCCCTCGACCGGCTGACCGCCGCTGCCCTGCTGCACCGGGAACCCAGTGGGCGCTACCAGTTCCACGACCTGATCCGTGAATACGCGGTCAGCCAGGACATCGACACGGACGCAGCCGACGCGTTGACCCGGTTGGCAGATTTCTACCTGCACACAGCGAACTCCGCCGCACGCCTGCTGTATCCAGCCGCGCCCCGGCTGCCGTTGCCCGCACCCCGCGTGCCTCCCGCTGCGCTGACCGAAGCGACCGCGTTGTCGTGGTTGGACGAGGAACGCTACAACCTCGTCGCCGTTGTCACGTGGGCCGCGACGCATCCCGTGCTACGGCCGTACGCGTGGCGCCTGGCCGATGTGTTGCGTGGGTACCTACAGGCACGCGGGCACGCCCGGGAGACACTCACCGGGTTCGAGGCCGCGCTACGAGCCGCACGGCAGGCCGGTGAACCATCGGCGCAGATCTCCATGCTGGACGTACTCGGCATGATCTGCTTCAACCTCAGCGACTACCAACGCGCGATCGACTACCACACCGAGGCTCTGAGCGTCGCCTCGCGAATCGGAGACCTGGACGCGGCGGCGCAGGCGTCACACAACCTCGGCCGGATCCACCTGCAGCGCGGTACCCCGAAACTGGCCGAGGACTGCCACCGCCAGGCATTGACCACGAGCCGGAAAACCGGCAACCAGGTGGCGGAGATCCTGGCACTCAACTACATCGGGGTGGCGCACACGTCATCGGGCCGCCCGGCGACAGCACTGGACTGGCACGAGCAATCGCTTGCCCTGAGCCGGTCGACCGGCAACCAGGCCGCGGCCTTCCGCGCGATGAACGGCATGGGCATCGCGTACTGGCACCTGGGCAGGCTCGGCAAAGCGGCGGACCTGCAACGGGAAGTCCTGCGCTACTGCCGTCAGATCGGTGAGCGCTTCGGCGAACTGACGGCACTGGTCTGCCTCGCGGAAGTGCAGTGCGACATGGACGACTTCGAAACGGCACTCGGCCACGCCAACGCCGCGATCACCCTGAGCACCCAAGTGGGCGACCGAAGAGGCGAAGCAGGGGCACTGGAGGTGATCGCGACGATCCACAGCAGACAGAAAGCCTACCTCCCGGCGATAACCGGCTACACCGGAGCACTGCGGCTGTCCCGTCAAATAGGCTTCCGCTACGGAGAAACCTCGATCCTGATCGGACTCGCCGGAGCCCAGCGCGGAGTCGGCGACGCGGAGCTGGCAGTGGCATACAGCGAGCAAGCGCTCGCTAAACTCCGCACAACCGGCCAATTGCTGTTGGAAGCCAAGGCATTGACCGAACTGGCACACGCCCAGCTGGCACAGGGCTACCCGGACCGGGCAGCCAGCACGGTAGAAGAAGCCTTGACGCTGGCACGGGAACGCGGTCAGCGGCTGGTGGAGAAGCGGGCGCAGGGCGTGAAGTCATTGCTGACCTCTGCCAGACTGGAACAATAACAGCATTTCCGATAGAATGAACCCATGTTCGAACAGCTCGTCGTCCCATTCCGCCCTCCTCCGCCGTTGAATATCCCGATCTCCGACATGACCCGGGAACAAATCCTCGGCTTCCTCGTCGACCGCCATCGGCGGCGTAGTCAACTCGACGGCGAGATTGTCCAGGCATGTGCACGGTTCGCAGAACTCACTCCGCCGCAGCGCAGCGGAATCAGCATCGGCGACGGCGCGGCTGAAGAACTGGCGCTGGAGTTGTCGGTCAGCCCCCTCACGGCGGCGAAACACCTCCACGAAGCCCAGACTCTCGCAATTCGCCTCCCTGCAACAGTTTCGGCTTTGACCGAGGGCGAACTGGACATCATGCGCGCCAAAGCCGTGCACGACTACACGGCTGACCTGGACGACGACCAGGCCGCGCAGGTCGAGAAACGTGTGCTGTCAGGCGGGAAGCGGGACAACCTCACCCGGTTCAAACACGCACTGAACCGGGAAGTCATCCGCGCCGACCCGCGCGGAGCGGAAAAACGCCGGCTGTCAGCGAAATGCCGCCGAGATGTCACGCGCTGGCACCGGCCCGACGGCACCTCGACGGTGACCGTAACCCTGCAACCACACGAGGCTGAACTGACCTACCAGCACATCGACGAACTGGCCAGACGCGCCGGAGGGCCACGACGAAACCTGGGACAGGCACGAGCGGACGTGTTCGTGGATCTCCTGCAAGGCAAGGACAATCCCCGGCCACCGGTGAGCCTGCACGTCATGGTGCCGATGACGACGTTGATGGGCCTCAACCAGGAACCCGGCGAAATCAGCGGCATCGGCCCGATCACTGCCGACTACGCCCGCGAACTGGCGCACCACGCCACCTGGCGACGAATCCTCACCGACCCCGCCGGGCAAGTGATGGAGGTCAGCCGACGCCGGTTCGCCTCACCCGCGCTGAGAAGGCACCTGCAGGTGCGGGACCGGACGTGCCGCCAACCCGGCTGCACCGTCCCTGCCCTGCGTTGCGAGGCCGACCATTCGACCACGTACGCCCTCGGCGGGGCTACCGGCGTGGGCAATCTGGCCATGCTGTGCAAGCGCCACAACTTGATGCGGCAACGTGCTTCTTGGCGGATCGATCACGTCATGCCCGGGGTTTTGGCTTTCACCACGCCCTCTCGGCGGACCGCGGTTGCCGCTCCTGCCGGGTATGACCTTCCGCCTTTCTAGCTCCTTCAGCTTTGGTCGCATGGTGAGTTGTTCGCTTTTCCACCCTTGCTTACCCGGTCCGACTTCCAGCCCTCGTGGCTACTTCCAGCTTGGGTCTGCTGCACGGTTAGGTGACATCTGAGTTGGCTTGCCGTGATGGTGAGCTGGGAGGATGTCGCTGTGCCCAAGCCCTACCCCCAGGAGTTCCGCGACGATGTCGTGCGGGTCGCTCGTGAGCGCGAACCCGGTGTGACCGTCGAGCAGATCGCCAAGGACTTCGGGGTCCACCCGATGACGTTGTTCACGTGGCTGCGCCAGGCCGACGCCGACGAGGGCGCGAAGCCGGGCATGACCAGGAACGACTCGGCCGAGCTGCGCGAGGCCCGCAAGAGAATCAAGCTGCTCGAGCAGGAGAACGAGGTCCTGCGCCGCGCGACGGCCTATCTGTCCCAGGCGAACCTGCCGGGAAAAGGCTCTACCCGCTCGTGAACGAGCTCGCCGCGGACGGTATCCCCGTCGCGGTGACGTGCCGGGTCTTGAACATCGCTCGACAGCCGTACTACCGGTGGCGGTCCCGGCCGGTCACCGGGACAGAATTCGAGCGGGCATATCGGGCGAACGCGTTGTTCGACGCGCACCGCGACGATCCGGAATTCGGCTACCGGTTGCTGGCCGACGAAGCCCGCGACGCCGGCTCGTCGATGGCGGATCGGACCGCGTGGCGGATCTGCTCGTCGATGGGCTGGTGGAGTGCGTTCGGCAAGAAACGCGGCCGCAACGGCAAGAAGACCGGCCCGCCGGTCCACGACGACCTGGTCCGCCGCGACTTCACCGCCGCCGCGCCGAACCGGCCGTGGCTAGCCGACATCACCGAACACCGCACCGCAGAAGGAAAGCTCTATCTATGCGCGGTCAAGGACGCCTGTTCCAACCGGATCGCCGGCTACTCCATCGACTCCCGGATGACCTCCCGCCTCGCCGTCACCGCTCTCACCAACGCCTTCGCCCGCCGCGGTGACACCGCCGGCTGCGTGGTGCACACCGACCGCGGCTCGCAAGGCGGATTCAACTGATCGTCGCAACACCCTGACCGCGAGGTGGAGCGATGGCTGGTCCGAGGCAGAAGCAGGTTCGGGAGTATCGGGGGCAGATGCCTTCGCCGGGTCGACCGACGGTCGCATGGCGCGTGGATCGGGTGCGGTTCTGGGCGGCGATCGCGACCGGTGTCTTGACCGATGAGGCGTCGGAGGTGGCGGGTGTGTCGGCACCGGTCGGTTACCGGTGGTTCCGTCACGCTGGCGGGGTGAATCCACAGCTGTCCGCGACGGTCTCCGGCCGGTACCTGTCGTTCGTCGAGCGAGAGGACATCGCGTTGCTGCGCGCGCAAGGGGCTGGTGTGAGAGCGATCGCCAGGCAACTGGGCCGAGACGCCTCAACGATCTCGAGGGAGCTGCGTCGCAACGCGTCGACCCGGACCTATGGCGTCGACTACAAAGCCTCGACCGCGCAATGGCATGCCGAACGGCGCGCCAAGCGTCCCAAGGCCGCCAAACTCGCCGTCAACGAGCGACTACGCGACTATGTCCAGCAACGTTTGTCCGGTGAGGTCCGCGACACCGACGGCGCCGTCATCGGCCCCGACGGTCCGGTATGGAAGGGGCGGAACAAACCGCATCGCGCTGATCGGGCCTGGACGACGGCGTGGAGCCCAGAGCAGATCGCGAAACGGCTACCGGTCGAGTTCCCGGATGATGAGTCCATGCGGATCAGCCACGAGGCGATCTACCAGGCCCTCTATGTCGAAGGCCGCGGCGCCCTCAAGCGCGAGCTCGTCGCCTGCCTGCGCACCGGCCGGGCCCTGCGTGTCCCGCGCGCCAGATCCAGGCAGAAGGCATGGGCGCACGTGACCCCGGAAGTCCTGATCAGTGAACGCCCCGCCGAGGCCGACGACCGCGCCGTGCCAGGACACTGGGAAGGCGACCTCGTCATCGGCCTGCAGCGCTCCGCCATCGGCACCCTGGTCGAACGCGCGACCCGGTTCACGATGCTTGTGCACCTGCCCCGCGAGGAAGGCTGGGGCGTCACACCACGCACGAAGAACGGGCCGGCACTGGCCGGCTACGGCGCGATCACCATGGCCGATGCCCTCGCGAAGACCGTGACCCAGCTTCCCGAGCAGTTGCGACGGTCGCTGACCTGGGACCGCGGCAAAGAACTGTCCGCACACGCCCAATTCACCGTCCAAACCGGACTTCCGGTCTACTTCGCCGACCCACACTCCCCATGGCAACGCGGCACGAACGAGAACACGAACGGGCTGCTACGCCAATACTTCCCGAAAGGCACCGACCTTTCCCGCTGGAGCGCTGAGGACATCGCAGCGGTCGCGGCCACCCTCAACTCACGACCACGCAAGACACTCGGCTGGAAGACGCCCGCCGAAGCCCTTGACAACCATCTACGATCAATCCAAGACACCGGTGTTGCGACGACCGAATGAATCCGCCCAATTTCGATCCAGGAAATTCGTCCGCGCGCTCGCACGCCACGGCTTAACCGGGTCGATGGGCCGGGTCGGCGCGGCGGGCGACAACGCCGCGATGGAAAGCTTCTTCGCGTTGCTGCAGAACAACGTTCTCAACCGGCGCACCTGGAACACTCGCGAGGAACTGCGGATCGCGATCGTCACCTGGATCGAACGCACCTACCACCGCCGCAGACGCCAGGCTGCCCTCGGCAGGTTGACCCCTATCGAATATGAAGTAATCATGCCCACGCCAGTCAGTCAGGCTGCGTGACTACCACTGTCACCTACCCGTGCAGCAGACCCGGCCACCCGCCGCCGTGCTTGGGTTGAACGGATCATGTCTGATCACGTTAGCGCCGCTGGTTACGTTGGAATGCAGCTCCCAGCCAAAGGTCCCCGCTTCCAGCGCTGGTCACACTGCGTTTGGTTACCTACCAGCCAGTTGCCGCTGGATTCTGACCATGCTTCTGTCGACCTTCCCAAGCCTCCTCCTCCTCCTCTGCTTGGGGCGTCTGCTGCCTCTAGAACAGGTGTGCTCGCTCGTCCACGTTGCGGGTTGGGGTTGTCAGGAAGGTTCCTGGGTTTGCTTCTCCGTAGGCTAGGTTCAGGGTGTCTTGGCGGTAGGTCCATTCTCCTGAGCAGCAGCTTACGAAGCGGTAGTTGATCTGCCAGCGTATCCATTCGCCTGGTGCGATGCGGACTGCGGGGTGGCGTTTGCGGTGGGGCAGGCCGTACGGGTTCTCGGTGAGATGTACCCTGAGGCGGCCTGTGCTCTCCTCAGTCAGCGACACTTCCTTCGGGGACAGCTCTGCCGTTCGCCAGGTTGGCTTGTAGTCTCTCCATTCCTGCATCGTTACTTCGTGGATTCCGTTGTCCGGCAGGGCGAAGGCTACTGGGGCCGCGTTTCTCCGCGCTGCGGCTGGGCCGCCTCTGGACTTCTTTGACCAGTGGGTTCTGACCCACAGCACCGACAGTTCCACGTCATCATCGTTGCATCTTTGCGCTACTGGTTTTCCCTCAGCGCTTGCCTTGCTCGGGGGCGGCGGTACTGGAACAGGTGGTCTTCTTCTTTCAGGAAGCCTGCTGCTGTTGCTTCTTCCACCGCTCCTACCAGGTTTGTCATCGTTGTTCTCATCGCTCCCCGCTGCTTCTGCCAGGTCGAACGGTTCTCCCAGGTTCGCTGCTGTCCGTAGTAGTTCCTGGGCTTCCGCCGACAGCTTCCCCGCCCACCTGCGGACTACTTCGTTGACTGGGTTTCGCTCTCCGCCAGGTCGTTGATGAACCGGGGATTTCCTGCTGCTATGTCTACATGCGACTTTTCTGTTCGATTTGCTGCCAGCTGGTTTGCTTCTTCTGCCCTCAGGCCGGTGAGGCGTAGGACTTCACCTCCGCCGGGGCTCACTCGTGTTCGCAGCACAGCCGGCTCACGTTCCCGTCCCACGAACACCTCCGGCTTCTCCGGCGCTCCTTGGCGGGTTCTGGTTGTCGCCGCGATGTCGTTGTGGATGCGTCTCAGTGCCGACCCGGCTCGATGCCCAGTGCGTCGACGAGTTCGCGCCTGGTCGAGTCGACACGTCGATGCCCAGCTAGTGGACAGCGTGCAGGCGGCTGCCGAGGGGCAACGGCGTCATGCCGCGGGGCGTGCTGGGCGGGCTGCTGCGCCGGGTCGAGGTGCTGCACCGCGAGGTCCTCGCACCCAACGGGCTCAACGCGTCCGGGTTGCAGCCGCGTGAGGTGGACGTGCTGCGGCTGCTTCGGAACCGGCGCCCATCAGGCCCGCGTACGTCATCGCCGGGCCGTCCTCGGCGATCGTGTCCAGCTCGTAGAGCGCCACATCGTCCGGTCGCAGGCGAAGCGTGTACCCGTTGTCCGCGGACGCAAGCACTTGTTTTCCGAGAGTTTTTCGGAGATCGGAGATGTGGAGGTAGATGGCGCTCGGCGCGCTGGGTGGAGGTGCCGGCCCCAGAGCGCTTCGACCACGTCCTGGCGCGTCACGGCCTGGCCCGCGCGTACCGCGAGGACGGCTCGCTGCCGGGGCGGGCCCAGGTTCGGCTCCTCGTCGCCGTTGGTCACGGACACGCGGCCGAGCAAGCGGACTCTTAGCCTCGAAACAAGGCCAGGCTACCGGGCGTGAGAGCGTGTCCACACAGCGTGCGGGATGCAGGTTCCGGAAGGCCCCGGTCACCCACGACCAGGGCGCGATCCGGCTCAGAAATCAGCGTCGAGGCACGCCAGCCGGGCTCCCGCCGTGCCCGCGTGACCGGGGTCGGTGTGCGTGTGGGTCTCGTGGACCACGATGGACGACGCCTCGCGGTCACCGAAGCCCCACGGCACCCGCGCCACCGCGAGACCGTTGCCTGTCTGGTCGGTGGTGAAGTCCAGCCAGATCTCGTTGCGGGAGTTGGCGTACGCCGGGTCGACCGACGGCTGCACCGGGTCCTTCTCGTCCTGGAAGTGCGGGCCGGAGTCCGCCGGAGCCGGCCCACACGGTTTGACGTGCACGTGCGCGCCGTACTCGCGTTTGGGCAGCAGGCCGCGGGTGGTGAGCAGGACCGTGCTGCCGTTGGACGAGGACACGGCCAGCACGGACAAGGTCGCGCCTGACGGCGCGAGTTTCTCGTTGTAGGTGACACCGCGCGCGCCCGGTTCGTAGGGCTGGATCTTCGCGGACGCGGTGGTCACGTGCAGGGAAGGGATCTCGGCCGCTGAGACTGTGCCCCCGGCCAGCAGCACGGCCGGGACGATCGCGGCCAGCGCCAGGTAACGCATGTGCACTCCTGGGGAGAGTTCGGACGTCACTGCGAATAGTGCACCACTGCGCGTCCGACCGCCGTACAGCGGGCGGCCGTTCGGCCTACACGAGCGCCGTCCCGATCAGGCCGTTGCGGGTGACCAGCGCGGCGAGCTGCTCCTCGGTCAGGTTCTCCGTGCCGGGCGGCCGGTTGGGCACGACCATGTAGCGGATCTCGGAGTTGGCGTCCCACACCTCGATCCCGACCTCCGGGCGCAGGTCCACGCCGAACTCCCGCAGCACCTCCCTCGGCTCGCGGACCACCCGCGACCGGTAGGCCTCGCTCTTGTACCAAGTCGGGGACGGGCCGAGCAGGGCAAGCGGGTAGCACGAGCACAGCGTGCACACCACGACGTTGTGCTCGTCCTCGCTGTTGGCCACCACCTGCAGGTCCTGCACCCGCAGCCCGCCACCCATGGACAACTCGAGCCCGGCGATCGCGGCCTGGGCGTCGACCAGCAGGCGCTCGCGGAAAACCGGGTCCGTCCACGCCCTCGCGACGATCCGGGCGCCGTTCATCGGGGTCGCGCGGTTGAGGAACGCGGCCAGCGTCTCGTCCAGCACGCCCGGCTCCACCAGGCCGCGCTGTTCCAGCAGGTGTTCCATCCGGCGGACGCGGGCCGCGATGGGCGCGTCGGAGTGGTCGCCGCTCATGGCTTCTCCAGGTAGCTCTCCCACAGGCTCAACGTCACCGTGTGGTCTCCGGTTCCGAACAGTTCGCGGGCGGTGAAGCGGACCGCGTAGACCGCCTCCTCCGGCGCGGAGATCCCGCGTGCGACGTCGTCAGGCAGCAGGTGCGCGCCCTGGGGGCGCACGATGGTGCCGACCGCGCCGCGGGCGTACGAGGGCAGGCGGGTGTGGTGCGGCGGGTCGACGCTCTTGGCCCTGACCAGCTCACCCGTCGTGAACGTCATCGAGTTCCTCCGCATCGAGGACACCCTTCTCGACCAGCAGGGTGCGGATCGCCAGGTACCAGCGCTCGTAGTACGAGGCAGCCAGGTACTGGGCCGGTGGCAGGCGTTCGACCGCGTCGCGGAACTCGTCCAGGTGATAGATCCGCTTGCGCAGCAGTGCCGTGTTCAGCGCGAAGACGTGGGCCTCCCAGTCGGCGTGGAAAGGGGGCTCGTCCTGCTCGACGACGAGCTCGCCGAACCCCTGCACGCCGCCGACGTCGTTGATCCGGCTCATGCAACCGATGGTAACTGTGGCAACGATGTGAACAAGGGGTTGACGTTTCCCGGCCGATCCTTGAGGTAGCCTCCACCCATGGAGACACGAGCACGGTTGAAAGAGGCGGCGACTCTCTCCGCCGTGCTTTGCTTCATTTACCTGACTGCCATCTTCTTCACCGCCACGGGCGGTGACATCGACTACCTCTACGCGTGGATCTCCGGCCCCGCCGCGATGGTGATCGGTCTCGGTCTGATTCTCAGGTGCCGTCCCGGCCGCTGAGCGGATTAGAGTGTCGCGGTGACCGAGCAGCGACTCTCCACCTGGGAAAACCGCACGGAATGGCCGATGACCGCGCTCGCGGTGGCGTTCCTGGTCGTGTACGCGTGGCAGGTGCTGCACGTGAGTGCGCCCGCGTGGTGGCGGCTGACCTTGGAGATCACCCTGTGGGGCGTCTGGCTGGTGTTCGCGGCCGACTACGTGACGCGGCTGGTGCTGGCCGAGCGGAAACTGCGTTTCATCTGGCGGCACCTGTTCGATTTGCTCGCGGTGGCGTTGCCGATGGTCCGGCAATTGCGGGTGCTGCGGCTCGTCACCGTTTTACGAGTGCTCAATCGCAAAGCTTCGACCGCGTTCCGCGGCCGGGTGGCGATTTATGTCGGCATGGTGACGGTGTTGGTGAGTTTCGCGGCGGCACTCGCCGTGCTGGATGCCGAACGGAGCAATCCGGACGCCGGGATCAATTCGTTCCCGAAAGCGCTGTGGTGGACTCTGACGACGATCTCCACGGTCGGCTACGGCGACGTGTACCCGACGACGTGGGAGGGCAGGCTGGTCGCGGCCAGCCTGATGATCGGCGGGATCGCGCTGCTCGGTGTGATCACCGGCATGATCGCCTCCTGGTTCCTGGAACGGATCCAGCAGAGCACCGAGGAGTCGGTCCACTCCGAGACCGACGAGCTGCACGTCGAACTGGTGACGTTGCGGGAGGAAGTCCGCAGGCTGCGTGCACAACTGGGCGAACAGGACTCCAGCCCGCCGCGCGTGACCAGCTGACACGCGGTTACACGACCTCGTCGTCCCGCAGCCGCCGGATGTCGCTCGCGCTGTAGCCCAGCGCGCCGAGGATGTCCGCGGTGTGCTCGCCGACGTCCGGCACCGGGTCCATCCGCGCGGTGATCCCGTCGAGGCGCGCAGGCGGTGGCAGCGCAGCCATCGTCCCGCCCGGGATGCCGACGTCCTGCCAGCGGCCGGCGAGGACCGGGTGGTCGAGGAATTCGGTGACCGAGTTGACGCCCGCGTTCGCGATGTCCGCCTTGTCCAGCAGCGCCATGGCCTCCACGCTGTTGATCTCGGCGAACCGTTGGGCGACAATCGCGTTGACCTCGTCACGGCGCTCGACCCTGGCTGAGCCGGTCGCGTAGCGCGGATCGTCGACGAGCTCGGGTCGGTTGAGGAACTGTTGGCACAGCGCGACCCATTCGCGCTCGTTCTGGATGGAGAACAGCACATCCTTGCCGTCCGAGGCCGTGTAGGCGCCGTACGGCGAGATCGTGGCGTGCTGCGTGCCGACGCGTGGCGGCTGGGTTCCGCTGTAGCGGGTGTAATACGCGGGCTGCCCCATCCATTCGGCCAACGCGTCGAACAACGTCACGTCGACCGCACGCGCTTTCCCTGTGGTGGCACGGGTGTAGAGCGCGGTGAGGATCCCTGAGTACGCGTACATCCCGGCCGCGATGTCCGCGACGGACACACCGACCCGTGCCGCGCCCTCCGGCGTGCCGGTCAGCGACACGAGCCCGGTTTGGCACTGCACCAACAGGTCGTAGGCCTTGCGGTCGGCCCACGGTTCGCTGTACCCGGAGATCGTGCACGTGATCAGCTTCTCGTAGCTCAGGCTCTGCTTGTCCAGGCCGAGCCGCGCCGCCGCGCCGGGCGCGAGGTTCTGCACGAACACGTCCGCGCCTGCCAGCAGCCGGTGCAGGACTTCACGGCCGCGCGGGGACTTCAAATCCAGCGTGAGGGATTGCTTCGAGCGGTTGAGCCAGACGAAGTAGCTGGACTGGCCGTGCACTGTCGTGTCGTAGCGGCGGGCGAAGTCGCCGCCGCCCGGACGTTCCACTTTGATCACCCGGGCGCCGAGGTCGGCGAGCTGCCGAGTCGCGAACGGCGCGGCGACGGCCTGTTCGACGCTGACGACGGTGACACCTGCGAGCGGAAGATCAGTCACCGGCTCACTTTAACGGCCAGCACCACGCCAGGCAGGTGTCCGCACCGCGTCCGGCACGCGGGGTCCTTGCCGAATCCGCTTGGGCTTATGGTTAGCGGACAACGCACTGGCTTCCCGGAGGAATCGGTGGGCGCTCGTCGATTGGTCAACGGCCGTTACCGGCTCGAGGAACAGCTCGGCTCTGGCGGGATGGGTGTGGTCTGGCGTGCCACGGACGAGGAACTCCACCGCGATGTCGCACTCAAGCGCGCGCTCTACGTGGACGGCGCCCATGAGCGGAAACGGGCGCAACGGCTCAAGCGCGAGGCGCGCGCCGTCGCGAAGGTGAACCACCCGAATGTCGTGACGCTGCACATCGAAGTTGTGGCAGGTGACGAGTTGTGGCTGGTGATGGAGTACGTCGCGGGCGGCACACTGGCCGGCCACGGCGTTCTGCCGCATGCCGAGGTCGCCAGGATCGGCGCGCAACTCGCGGACGCGCTCGACGCGGTGCACAAGGCGGGCGTGCTGCACCGCGACGTGAAACCGAGCAATGTGCTGATGACCGAGGACGGCCGTCCGAAGCTGAGCGATTTCGGCGTCTCCCGGAGTGTCCACAAAGATGTCACGCTCAGCCGGACCGGCGGTCTGGACGGGACACCCGGGTACCTCGCGCCCGAAGTGGCGCAGGGCAGGGACGCGACAACGGCTTCCGACGTTTTCTCGCTCGGTGCGACGTTGTTCGCCGCCACCGAAGGTGTGTCACCGGTCGGCACGGCGGACAATCCTCAGGTACTGGTCTGGCGCGCGGCCAAAGGTGACATCGGCGAATCGCACGGTCCGCTGCGACCCGTGCTGGCCAAGATGCTGCACCCGGATCCGCGCAAACGCCCCACCGCGGCGCAAGCCAGTCAAATGCTGGAAGAAGCGGCGAACGGCATCAAGCAGCGCCCGCTGGCCAGGAGCGCGAGCTGGTTCAGGGGCCGCCCGCGGCTGGTGGCACGGGCGGCGATCCTCCTGGTACTGGTGGCCACGTGGGTGTTGCTGACCGTCGCCGGGCCCGAGCGCGTCGCCGAGACCACCGCCTGGCCCGCCATCGGCGAACCGCGCACGGCTGATCCGTGCTCGCTGCTCGACACGACCAAACTCGACAAGTTCGGCGCCACCGAGCTCGACCCGGACTACGGCAACTTCAACCGGTGTGACGTGCTGATCCGGCCACCGCAAGGGCCCGGCGAGGTGGACGTCCGGCTGGAGTTCACCGACGTGCCCCAGGTCGACGCCCGCGCGGGCTGGGTGGACCAGGCCGGGCCGATCAAGGTGGTGCGGTACCCCAGCTACAACGCGCAGTGCGAGCGCCGGTTGATGCTGCCGGGCAAGCGGCACGCCATCCCGATCATCACCAAGTACAGCAAAGGACAGTTCCAGGTCGACCTGTGCGCGGTCGCCGACACGGCGGTCGCGGCTGCGGTGGACCGGTTGCTCAAGTACGGCACAGTCCCGCGCCGTCCGTTGCCACCCGCGCCGGAGTCGTTGATGAACCTCAACGCGTGCGCCCTGCCGGACTCCGACATCCTGGCGATGTTCCCCGGTGTGGACGCCACCAGCCCCGAGCACCAGTTCGGTGGGTGGGAGTGCCGCTGGCACAGCACGACCTCCCGCAACAGCACCCTGACGGTCCGGTTCGACCAGCACAAACCGCTGACCGCGGCGGAGGGCGTGCTGCGGCCGTTCGCCGGCCACCCCGGCGCGGTGGAGGAGAACGCCACCGGTCCGAACACGTGCATGGCCAACGTCCAGTACCGCGAGTACACCGACAACAACGACCAGACGGCTACCGAGGCGGTGCACGTGATCGTGGGCAGCGACCAGTTCCCCCACGCTCGGATGTGCCAGCTCGCCGCCGCCATCGCCGAGCCGATCGCGGCCAGACTGCCCGGTTGAGGCCTTGGGAGGGCTCCCCGCACGACAAGGTTGACTGGGAGGCGTCGGAAGGAGCGATACCCATGACCGAGACGCTCTCGCCTGGGCACAGCAGCCTCGCCCTCGGTGTGCCGCCTGCCCAGCCCGGCACGATCTACGCACTGGCGATCGCGGGTGGCATCGTGTTCGGGCCACGGGAGGGCCGCACGATCCTGTTCGGCCGCAACCGCCCCGAGGTGCACGTCTGCATCGGCGAGGACGACCGGCGGGTGAGCAGGCAGCACGGCCTGCTCACCCACCAGGCCGACCAGTGGTGGGTCAGCAACACCGGCAGGCTGCCGATCCGGCTGCCGAACTCCCGGCTGCTGTTCACCGACGAGGAGCCGATCCCGCTGGTCTCCGGCTACACGCCGCTGTTCGTGCGCGGGTCGAGCGGCCGTGAGCACCTGCTCGAGCTGTTCGTGACGGGCTCCGACGCGCAGGCCCCGACGTCCCGGCACCTCGACCCGACGCACCCGCCGCGCAACTGGCGGCTCGACCCGACCGAACGGCTGGCGCTCGTCGTGCTCGGTCAGCGGTACCTGCTGCACGAGGCCAGGCCGCAGCCGCTGTCGTGGACGCAGGCGGCGAAGGAACTCGCCCAGATGCAGCCGGACGCCGGGTGGACGGCCAAGAAGGTCGAGCACCTCGTGGTGAAGGTGCGGACGCGGCTGTCCAAGGACGGTGTCGCCGGGCTGACCCGTGAGGAGATCGCCGAACCGGTCGGCAACTCGTTGAACCACAACCTGATCCAGGAGTTGCTGACCAGCACCACGCTGGTGCCGCCGGATCTGCGCCTGCTCAACCACCCCGACGACTGATCGCCTCGACCACGGCGGCCATGTCGGCTGCGCCGTGGCCGAGCGCCGACGTCTCGGCGAACAACTGCTCGCAGACGTCCATCAGCGGCGCGGGGATACCGGAGGCCTTGGCGGCGTCGGTGATCAGGCGGGTGTTCATCCACACGTCGTCGATGGCCGCCTGCACCGAGTAGTCCCCCGCGAGCAGCTTCGGGCCCTTGACCCGCATGATCGGGCTGGCCATCTGCCCACCGGCCAGCACGTCGACGAACGTGCCCAGGTCCAGGCCGAGGCTCCTGGCGAACTGGAAGGACTCGGCCAGCCCGGTCACCGTCGTGATCAGGAAGACGTTGACCGCCAGCTTCATCCGCAGCCCGTTGGGCACGGCGCCGCAGACGACCGTCTCACGGCACATCGGCGCGATCACCCGGCGGACGACGTCGACCGCGCCGGCGTCACCGGCGAGCATGGCGACGAGTTCGCCGTTCTCCGCGGGCACGCGGGAACCGGACACCGGCGCTTCGGCGTACCGGCCGCCCGCCGCCACGATGTCGGCTTCGAGGCCTCGCGAGTACTCGGCTTCCGTCGTTCCCATGTGGACGATGAGCCGTCCGGCGACCTTGCCGGCGAACTCCGGCGCGCCTCTGCTGAGCACGGCGTCGATCGCGGATCCGTTGGCCAGCATCAGGATGACCACGTCCGACCGGGCGAACACGGTCGCGGCGTCCGGCGCCACCTCGGCGCCGGGCAGTGCCGCGGCCTTGTCCGGCGTGCGGTTCCAGACCAGCAGACGGGTTCCGGCCTTCAGGAGGTTGCGCGCCATGGGGGTGCCCATGACGCCGACTCCGATGAATCCCACGGATGGTTGTGCCACCCGGCCAGTCTGGCACCGCCGCGATCCCCTTTTGGCACCCGTAGAAGGGGCCAATGTCAGTCGGCGACCGCCAGTTCCGGCGTCCGGGCGGGCACCCTGTCCCGCTTGGACGGACGATTGGCCAGCAGCAGGCACAGCAGGGCCGGTGCGGCGACGATCGCGGCGATCGGCGGCAGCGCGCCCAGCCCGGCCGTGTTGATCACCACGCCGCCGAAGATGCCCGAGAGGCCGACGCCGAGGTAGATGCCGGACGCGTTGAGCGACAACAACAGCCCGCTGTTGGCCGGGGACAGCTCGATCAGCCAGTTCTGGACCGGCGGGTTGAACGACCACGTGAACACGCCCCACACGAACAGCACGATCCCGGCGGACACGGCCGACACCGCCGTGAGCGGCAGCGTCGCGAGGATCACGACGAACACGCTCATGATCACCAGCAGCGGTCGCCTGCTGCCGAACCTGTCCGTGACGCGGCCACCCACGGTGTTGCCGATGGCGGCGCCGACGCCGTAGGTCACCAGCAGCAGGCTGACCGTGGTCCCGTGCACGTCGGCGATCTCACCCAGCAGCGGCGCGATGTACGTGAACACGCTCATGGCGGCGAGGCAGCCGAGGACGGTGATGGCGAGCACGTACTGGACGCGCCTGTCCGCCGCGATGGTGAACCGGTCGCGGAACTTGACCGTCGGCGGTGCGGCGACGGTCGGGATGCCCACGCGTACGGCGACCGCGCCCAGCACCGACACGGCTGCCACCAACACGAAGACGCCCTGGTAGCCGAGGCTGCCGCCGAGCAGGTTGCCCGCGGGTACGCCCAGAACGAGGGAGAACGTGAGCCCGCCGAAGACGATCGCGACCGCCCGTCCCCGATGGTCCGGCGGGTTGAGCGTGGTGGCGACGACGGTGGCGGACGGGGTGTAGATCGCGGCTCCGAGCGCGCTGATCACGCGGGCCACGAGCAGGAGTTCGTAGGACGGCGCGACCGCGGCGAGCGCGTTGCCGACCGCGCTGACCAGCAGTGCGATGACCAGCAGGCGGCGGCGTTCCCAGCGTCCGGTGACGGCGGCCAGCAGTGGCGAGGCGATGGCGTACGCGAGGGCGAACGCGGTGACGAGCTGCCCGGCCGTCGCGGGCGAGACGTTCAGGTCCCGGCTGATGGCCGGGAGTACTCCGGTGACGATGTACCCGCTCGTGCCGACGGCGAACGCACCGGCGGCGAGCAGGTAGGTGCGTGGAGACAAGGGTTACTCCCCAGATGGACACTGATTCGATATCGATCGTACTACGAACATCATCGAACTACGATGAACGTCGAAATTCAACTACTATTCAGGTCATGACCGATTTGCCCCACCCAACGCGCGATGAAATCCGCATCGAGGCAGTGCTGCACGCGCTCGCCGACCCGGTGCGGCTGCAGTTGGTCAGGGCGCTCGCCGAGGTCCCCGACGATGCGGAGGGCATGGCGTGCGGGGCCGTCGACCTGCCGATCAGCAAGTCGACGCGGACCCACCACATCCGCACCTTGCGCGAGGCGGGCGTGGTGCGCGTGCGCCCGAAAGGCACCATACGGTTCACCACGCTGCGGCGCGACGACCTCGACGCGCTGTACCCGGGCATGCTCGACGGGATTCTCGCCGCCAAGCACTAGCGTGCACTCGTGATCGAGCGTGTCTTCGCTGAGGAGTACGGGCGTGCGGTCGCCGTGCTCACGCGGGTCTTCGGCGACATCGACATCGCCGAGGAAGCCGTGCAGGACGCGTTCACCGAGGCGGTCAAGCGCTGGCCGGAGACCGGTACGCCACCGAGCCCGGCCGGCTGGATCATCACCACCGCCCGCAACCGCGCGATCGACCGGCTCCGCCGTGAGGACAAGCGCGCGGACAAGCACGCACAGGCCGCGTTGCTGCACGCCGAGGACGAGCCACTGGACGCCGGGCCTGTCCACGACGACCAGCTGCGGCTGATCTTCACCTGCTGCCACCCGTCGCTGGCCACGGCCGCCCAGGTGGCGTTGACCCTGCGCCTGCTCGGCGGCCTGACCACGGCCGAGATCGCGCGTGCGTTCCTGGTCGGTGAGCCGACGATGGCGCAACGGCTGGTCCGCGCGAAAGGCAAGATCCGCGACGCGCGCATCCCGTACCGGGTGCCGTCCGGCGCCGACCTGCCCGAGCGGCTGAAACCGGTGCTCGCGGTCGTGTACCTGATCTTCAACGAGGGCTACGCCGCCAGCTCGGGCGACCGGCTGGTCCGCGAAGACCTGTGCGCGGGCGCGATCCGGCTCGGCAGGCTGCTGGCCGAGCTGATGCCGGGCGAACCGGAGGTACGCGGCCTGCTCGGGCTGATGCTGCTGATCGGGGCACGCGCGCCCGCCCGTACGACACCGGACGGCGCACTGGTCCGGCTCGCCGACCAGGACCGCGCCAAGTGGGACGCCCGGCTGCTGGCCGAAGGCCGTGAGATCGTCCGGGGCTGCCTGCGGCGCGGGCAGCCGGGGCCGTACCAGATCCAGGCCGCGATCAACGCCGTGCACAGCGAGGACACCACCGACTGGACCCAGGTCGTCCGGCTCTACGACCACCTCCTGCAGTTCACGCCGACGCCGGTGGTCGCGCTCAACCGCGCGGTCGCCGTGGCCGAAGTGGACGGTCCGGCCGCCGCGCTCGCGCTCGTCGACGAGCTGGATCTGACGCGGCTGCACCTGTTCCACGCGATCAGGGCCGATCTGCTCGGCAGACTCGGTCGTGCCGAGGAGGCGGCGGCGGCCTACGACGCCGCCATCGACCGCACCGGCAACGCGGCGGAACGCGACCACCTGCGGCAGGCCAAGGCACGTCTGCCGCGTCGATAAATCGTTTCCGGGGACCGGCGCCTCGTTGATACCCTCCACCCGAGCGCAATCAGCCAGAGCTCCCACGACTACCCACCGCCGGTTCGGTCGCCGCCATGGCAGCGCGCCACGGCTTCTTTTCCCGATCACGAACCACCACGTCATCCTCGGCGGCAAGGTGCGTGCCTGTTCGAGGCGCTGGAACCGGCGTTGGCGGTCGCCCGGCGATGAAGGTCGCCGACCGAAAACGGTTTGCCCAGCCGGAGCACCGCTGTTGGGATGAGCGGATGGAGCTGTCCATCCTGCTGGCGTTCACAGTCGCATCGGCCCTGATCAGCCTGGCCCCCGGGCCGGACATGATGTTCATCATCGCCAACGGGATCGCCCGCGGCCGCAAGGCCGGGGTGATCGCCGCGCTCGGGATGTCCACCGGCATCGCGATCCACACCGTCGCCGCCGCCGCGGGCCTCGGCGCCCTGCTGGCCGCCGCGCCCGTCGCGCTGGACGTCATGCGCGTGCTCGGCGCGATCTTCCTCGTGTACCTGGCGATCACCACGTGGCGCGCGTCGCGCAAGGCTTCCACGCAAGCGGAAGCACCCGTCCCGCAACGGTCCATGCGCAAGATGTACGTGATGGCCGTGCTGACGAACCTGGCGAACCCGAAGGTGATCCTGTTCTACCTCGCGTTCTTCCCGCAGTTCATCAGCGACCACGGCATGCCGCCGTGGGCGCAGTTCCTGACCCTCGGCGCGATCCTGATCTGCGTGGGGCTGGCCGTCGACGCGACCGTCGGGTTCATCTCCGGGGCGCTGTCGGAGTTCCTGCAGCGGCGCCCGGCGATCCGCCGCTGGATGGACCGGGTGTCCGCGGCGATCTTCGGCGCCCTGGCGGTTCGCCTGGTCGCCGACCCCCACTAGCCGGACAGGTGGGCTGGGCCACGCACTCAGCCCAGCCGTGCGTCGAGCTCCCCCGGCGTGAGCGGACTGCGGTACGCGGCAGTCAGGACATCGGTGATGGTCTCGGCGTCACCGGTCTCCGCGAGCTTGACGAACCAGTCCACGCCTGCCGGGTAGGCCCACTGGTAGGACCGCAGCAACGAGTCGGCACCGCGGTCGCCCAGGACCCGCCCGATGACCTCGTCGCCCCAGAACGGCACACGCGCCCTGGCGTGCGCCAGGCAGTCCGCCACACTGACACCGTCGTTGATCGCGATGTGCAACTCTCCGCGCACGAGCTGCAAGTAGTGATCCAGTTTGACGTGGGCGACCAGCGCCTCGTCCTCCGGCGCGACGAACAACGGCCACGCCTGCGCCAGCCCCTCCAGCAAAACCTGATGGTCGGCGTGCACGGACAGGATCCGCACCCACGGCACGTCCTCGCTCAGGCACCGCGCCGAATAGCTGGCGCACTGCAAGGCATGCCCGAGGATCTCGTGCAACGCGAACTGCCGCGCCTGCACGTCGGTGAACCGCGCGTTGCGCATGTTCAACCGCAGCCGCGCGTCCTTGCCCGATCCGTCGAGCCAGTACGACCAGTAGGCGTCGACGTTGTCCGTTTCGATCGTGAGGTTGTAGTCGGCCGTCGTCCCGGTCGCCTTCCTGACCAACGGCTCGAACTCGTCCGCCGCCTTGCGCAGCGCGTCGGGGATCTCGTCGACCGTGAGGTTGTGCTCGCTGTCAAGCAGATCGTCGCGTGTGGCTGATCCCCAGGAAATCCCCAGCCTCGCCATCGCCTCACGGGCTTGATCACCGCGCCAGGTCACGTAATCGTCACTCCAGCCGGTGACATCACACCCCTGCGTACGGCGGACGTAGTCACGCAACGGCAGCCGTTCCCCCAGCAACGCACCGAGATACGCGAGGTGGCAGTCCACCCGGCCCGCGAGGTCCTCGGCCGCGGCCTGCCGCAAGCCGGCCAACTCCTGATACGCCTGGACACGGCCGATGGCTTCGGCGCCGTCCAAGCTGGGGCGGCAGTCGAAGTCGACGACAGGAGGCGCCCCCACAGAGACCTCGTAGGCATCCCACGCCACCAGCACTCGTTCGATCTCGTCCCGCAGATTCGTTGACACACATCAACCCTAGCGAGCCACCGGGCCCGTGACTCCCCGCCACAAGTCGGGCTCGTCACGCTCAGGCCGGCCGGTCGTAGCCGCCCGCGTCACACCTCGCCTTCACCACCAGCTTTGGGGAAGGACGCCGTGAAGACCGCGTGGTCACCAACCGTCAGCGTTCCGCCGTGCCTCACGGTGATTTCGCGCGCGATGGCAAGGCCCAGACCTGACCCACCGGCGTCGCTGTCACGTGCCTCGTCCAGGCGGGTGCAGCGGTCGAACACGCGCTCACGTTCAGCGAGCGGGATTCCGGCCCGTCGTCGAGACTTCGAGCACCACCTTGTCCTCAGTGGACTCCATGACGATCGTCAAGCGCTTGGCGGCGTGTCGTTCGGCGTTGTCAACTGCTTCGCGTCACCCGTGACGAACGCCCGGCTGGTCGGCTGCCACCTCCAGCCCGGTTCGCAGGCTCGCGATCGGGCTGCGCAGTTCGTGTGCCGCGTCGGCGATGGCGTTCGCGGTCGAACGGTTGGTCAGGCAGGAGTGGACGGCGGCCGTCCTGCTGCGCCGCGTGCCTCAACCCTGGCCTATCAGGTCGTTGGTGATCGCCAGCCTCGAGTCGACGCCCAGCTTGCGCAGGATCCGGGACACGTGCATCTGCACTGTGCTGCGGGACAGCGACAGCTGGGTGGCGATGTCGGCGTTCGGCCAGCCCGCCGCGACCAGCTTGGCGATCCGGACCTCCACCTTGGACAGCGGCCCGGCCGGGACGACGACCGTGCTCAGGCCGAACGGCGCCAGCCGCGACTCGGCACGGCGGACGTCCCACGCCGCACCGAGTTCGGTGAACACGATCACCGCGTCGTGCAGTGCTTCGCGGGCCTCGTCGAGCCTGCGGTCGGCGGCCAGCAGGATCGCCGCGTCCTCCGAGGCCATGCCGTGCTCGACCTTCCGGCCGACGACGGCGAAGTGCTTGGCCACGGTCAGCAACGCGCCCGGGTCCTGCTCGATCAGGCCACGGCACCACTGCACGGCGGCGGCCGCGCGGGCAGGCCGGACCTCCATCGCGGCCTCCTCCTCGCAGAGCTTCAACGCCCGCGCGGCCAGGTCCCGGTCGCCGAGGTCGAGCGCGAGCCGGACCAGCTTGGGCA
This sequence comes from Kibdelosporangium phytohabitans, assembly GCF_001302585.1. Classification (GTDB taxonomy): domain Bacteria; phylum Actinomycetota; class Actinomycetes; order Mycobacteriales; family Pseudonocardiaceae; genus Kibdelosporangium; species Kibdelosporangium phytohabitans. The sequence goes on from NZ_CP012752.1 coordinate 9,405,994, forward strand.
GCCACTGGTGGCGCAGCATGATCTGGGAGTAACCGCGGTCGAGGACGGGCGCGAGCAGGTCGAGCGCCTCGGCCGGGCGGCCCCGCTGCTCGGCCGCCAGCGCCTGCGCCATCAGCAGGAAGTCGATGTTGTCCCTGGCTTCCGGCGTCGGATCCGGCAGGTCGGCGACCAGCTTCAGGTGCCGTTCCAGGCTGACCGAGTCGTCACGGTGCACCGCGATGAGCGCGGCGGCGCCGTGCAGCAGCCGGATCACGCCGTGCTGGCGCAGGCCGTAGAAGGTGATCTCCGGGCCGTCGCGCATCACCGAGTCCAAGTCGGCCAGCGCCTCGTCCCACCGGCCGAGCCAGAAGTAGTGCACGGCCGCGGCGATGTACGGCCCGCTCGGCAGGTTCGCCCTGGTCACCAGGTGGCGTGCCGCGTCGAGGGTCTGACCGGCGTCGTCGAGCCGGTCGAGGTTCTGCAGGGTGAACATCTTGTTGTCGAGGAAGCTCAGCAGCAGGTCGGCCAGCTCGGGTCTGCCGGAGATCGCCGCGATCGCGGTGTTGATGTGGTCGAGCGCCTCGGCGTGCCTGCGCAGCATGGACGCGGTCAGCCAGAGCGACTGCGACCACTGGCCGATGCCGAAGAAGTCCTTGGCGGCGACCGCCTTGCTCAGCTCCGCCAGCACGTTCGGCTCGGTCGCCGCCGGGTCGTCGAGCCCGCTGCGGAGCACCATCACACGCAGCGCCTGGTGGCGTGCCCGCCAGTGCTCCGGCACCTCCGGGTCGCTGATCACCTGGTCGAGCGCCTCGATCGCGCGGGCGTTGTCGTGCCCGAGGTAGTCCAGGTACGCCAGCACGAGCCGCATCTCCGCGGTCCGGTCCGGGTCGTTGGTCATCGCGAGCACCGCACGCGCCTGCACACCCGGGTCGCGGCCGAGCCAGAACAGCACGCGGGCCAGCCGGGCGGTGAGCGTCTCGCGTGCCTCGTCACGCAGGCCCGGACTGGCGATGGCGCGGTCCAGCAGTTCGGCGGCGCTGGTCGGCGACCGGCGGGCGACCGCGTTGGTGTTGGCCAGCAGCCAGCGCGTCACCCAGGCGTCCACCGGCACGCCCGCACCCTGCAACTGGGCCGCGACCAGGGACACCGGGGCGCCCGCTCCGTCGAGCGTCTCGGCGGCCTGGCGGTGCAACGCGATCCGCACGGCCGCGGGCATCGCCTCGTACAGGGCGCGGCGCACCAGCGGATGGCGGAACGCGAAGCGCTGACCGGCTTCCCGCAGCACACCCGCGGCGCCGGCCTCCTCGATCGCCCGGATCAGCTCGGACGCCGGACGTGCCATCACCGTCGCCAGGTCGCCGAGGTCGAACTCGACGCCCAGCAGCGCGGCCCAGCGCAACGCGTCCTTGGTGAGGCCGGCCAGGTGCCCGGTCCGCCGCGTGACGACCGACGCCAGCGTCGGCTGTGCCGTGGTCAGGTTCTCGGTGTCGATGTCGTCGACGTCCGCGATGCCGTCGACGACCGTGATCGCCTCGTCGCGGACCAGCGCGTCGACGATCTCGCGGACGAACGCCGGGTTGCCCGCGGCGCTGTCGGTCAGGCCGCGCAGGGTCGGGCCGGGTTCCGCGCCGAGCAGCCGCCCGGTCAGTTCGGCTGTGCCCGCTTCGTCGAGCGGTTCGAGCGTGTGCAGGTCGCCGCCCCACGTGGACACGACCGAGCGCAGCTGGTCCAGTTCCGCGCGGCGCGGCAACAGCCGGGCGGAGCCGACGAGCAGCAACGGCAGTTGCCGGGTCAGGCGGACCATGCGGTGCCAGACGAGCAGGCTCGCGTCGTCGGACCACTGCATGTCGTCGAGCACCAGCACGACCGGGCCGTCCCCGCAGAGCTGTTCGATCAGGTCCATCAGCAGCTCGACCGCGTTGAGCAACGGGTCATCGCCGGATTCGCCCGCCCGCAGCGCTTCCGCGACCGACGCGCGCCGCGGGTCGGCGGAGCGGGCCTGCACGCCGAGGCACGACGTGATCAGTCCGAGCGGGAACCGCCTGCCGACCTCGTCGCCTCCCGCCCACAGCAGCTGGCCGCCGCGGTCGGTCGCGTCCCCGAGCGCCGCGGCCAGCAGCGCCGACTTGCCTATCCCCGGCTCGCCTTCGACCCAGACCGCCGCGCCGGTGCCGTGCAGCACGCCGACCAGGCGGTTGCGCAACGCGGAGAGCTTGCCCGACCTGCTGACGAACACGTCCGGCATGGCGAGGGTGGCCAGCGACGGCGTGCGGGTCGTGGTCACGGACGCGCCTCGCCGCGCGACGATCTCGTCGTGGATGCGGCGCAGGTTCGCGCCCGGTTCGATGCCGAGCTGCTCGATCAGGATCCGTTTGGTCTCCTCGTAGACCTCGAGCGCCTCGGGATCCCGGCCGACGCGGTGCAGCGCGGTCATCAGCAGCCCGCGCAGGCTTTCCCGCAGCGGGTGCGCGCCGGCCAGCCGGTACAGCTCGTTCACCGCGCCGGTGGTGTCGCCCGCTGCCATCATGATCTCGGCCCGGCGTTCCAGCGCGGCCAGCTTCAGCTCGGCCAAACGCTTGCGGTGCAGCGCCGCGGACGGGCCTTCGATGCCCGCGAGGGCCTCGCCGTGCCAGAGCGCCAGCGCCGCGTCCATCGCGGCTCTGGCCGCTGTCAGGTCCCTGCGGTTCCACAGCTCGTTGGCCGATTCCCTGAGCCGGTCGAACTCGACCACGTCGAGCCTGCCGTCGCCGAGTTGCAGTGAGTAGCCGGACCCGGCCGAGATCAGGGTTTGCCCGCCGGACCACCGCGACCGGTCCGGTTCGAGCACTCGACGCAACCGCGAGACATATGTGTACAGGCTCCCGCTGGCCCCGGTTGGCGGGTTGTCACCCCATACCGACGCGACCAGATCCTCACGGGAGACGACCCGGTTGGCCCGCATCGCCAGCGCGGCGAAGACCGCGCACTGCCGCCCCGATCCCAGGTCCAGCCGCTGTTCGCCCCGCCACGCGCTGACCGTGCCCAGCACTTGGACGCGCAGGGGCTCAACCGGCTCCGCCGCCATCACTCACCCCCGAATCCCTCGCGAGGATACCGCGCTGACAGCCTTTCCAGCACGGGCCGGAGCGGCTATGCGAGAGTCTTTATGAGCACACTATGAAATTCCCCAGTGTGATGCCTTTCACACATATATATCACGCTCGGTAACCAGCATCGGGTGGGCCCTGACGGGCAGTCCCCGGTGTCAAAAAGTCGCCGAACAGCTGAAACTTCTTCTCCTTCGGCCGTCGGTGGGCTTCAATACGACTACCTGGCGCGCCGCGGTCCCCGCCGCAAACGGACAATCCGCCACCTGGGTGACCGCTGTCACCCTCGCCGTCAAGGTTACTTGCGGGTTCGTTCAAATCCCGGCAAGAGTTTATGAAGGCCATTGGCGAAGACTTAATCCCATTCCACAGGCGAGCTAGTCGGGGAAGGCGCGATGGAACGGGTAAAGGTCGTCATACAAGCCACCGACCCCATCACGTACGTGGGGTTGTCCAGCTACCTGCAGCAGAGACCCGAAGTGATCGTGGTCGACCAGCGCGACGAGGCAGCGGTCCAGGTGCTGTCCACCGAGCGGGTCGGACCGGAGGCGTTGGCGCGGTTGCGCAACTCGGTCGCCGAAGGCGGGCTGCCGACCGTGCTGATGACCGGGGAACTCGGCGAGGGGCCGCTGCTGACCCTGGTCGAGTGCCACGTCGTCGCGATCCTGCCGAAGAACTCGGTGACGGGTGACCAGTTGGTCGACTGCGTCGTCGCCGCCGCGTCGGGCAACGGCGTGATGCCGCGTGACGTGCTCGGCACGCTGCTGCGCCGGATCAAGGTCCTGCAGCGGGAAGTGCTGGCACCCAACGGGTTGAGCGCGTCCGGCCTCGAACCGCGCGAGGTCGACGTGTTGCGGCTGATCGCGGAGGGGTGGGGCACCGAGGAGATCGCCAAGGAACTGGCGTACTCCGAGCGGACGGTCAAGAACGTCATCTTCAACATGACGAGCAGGCTGCACCTGCGAAACCGGGCGCACGCGGTCGCGTACGCCCTGCGCGCCGGCGTTATCTAGATCCCGGACCCCGTCAGCTGCGCGAGATCCCACTCGGCCCCGACACCGGTGAAGATCTCCGCGGCTACGGCCGACGCGGCCCTGGCGTCGGCCGGTCGGCCGCGTTCGGCGTGCAGGTCGGCGATGTCGCCCATGGTCGCCGCCAGTTCCATCGGCCTGCCCACCCGGCGGTAGTGGTCGGCGGCGACCAGCGCCTGCTCGGGATCACGTGACAGCAACGCACGACAGCGTTGCAACGCGGCGAAAGCCCGGGCGGGCACGGGTTCCCGAGCCGCTTCGAACTCCACCACCTCGACGGCCTGCTCCACCTTCTCCCAGTCGCCCATCTTGGCCGCGACCCGCACGAGCGCGGGCAGCCACTGGTGGCGCAGCATCATCCCGGCGTAGTGCGGCTGGACGATCGGCGCCAGGATGGCGTAGCCCCGCGCCAGGTCGCCGACCTGGACCGCGACCAGCGCGCGGGCCGCGAGCAGGAAGTCGAGGCTCTCCAGCTCGGCTTTCGTGGTCACCAGGCAGTGCTCGGCCGCGTCCAGGTGCGCCGCCGCCTCGATGTGGTTGCCTCTACGGGCGGAGATCAACGCGGACAGGCCGTACAGCAGCAACCTCGCCGGCCCCGCGTCGATCAGGCCCGCGTACGTGATCGACGGACCCTCGCCGACGATTGTGCCGAGCGACTTCAGCGCTTCGTCCCACCGGCCACGCCAGTAGTTGTGCACCGCCGCGGTCACGTGCAGGCCGATCGGGATGTCCTGCGGTGGGCCCAGTCGCGCCACCGCGGCCAGCGCGGCGTCGGCGTCGTCGAGCCGGTCGAGGTTCTGCAGCGAGTAGATCTTGTTGTCCAGCAAGTCGAAGTGCGTGCCGGCGTAGTCGGGCTTGCCCGCGACGAACGTGATCGCCTCGTCGATGTGCCGCAGCGCTTCGAGGTGGTCGCGGCGGATGGAGTCCACCAGCCACCGCGCCTGCAGGGCGTGCGCGGCGAGGAAGTCGTCACCGGCGGCCACCGCGTCCTCGTACGCGTCCTTCGCGGCGACCTCGGCCGTGTCGACGTTGCTCATGTCGCGCCGCAGATACGCCAGCAACGCCTTGTGCCGCAACCGCCACGCCTCCGGCAGCACCGGATCCAGCGGGACCTCCGTGAGCGTCGCGATCGCCTCGGCACGCCGTCCTCGCCGGTACACGATCGCCGCGAGCAGCTGCCGCATCTCCGCGCACCGCACGGGATCCGCGCACAGCGCCAGCGCGTGCCGCGCTTTCGCCTCCGGGTCGCGGGACAGCTGGAACAGCACCCGGACCTCGGCGGTGAGCAGCACCTCACGGCGCGGGTCGCCGAGTTCGACCGTGTCGATCACCTGGGCGAGCAGCTCGGCCGCGACCTGCGGGGCCCGGACGGCCAGCTCGGCGGCGTGTTCGACCAGCCAGCCCGCCACCCACGGCGCGGTGTCCCCGCCCGCGGCCACGAGTTGTTCGGACACCCGGTGCGGCGGGGCGCCCGCCTCGGCGAGCACCTTGGCGGCCTGGCGGTGCAGCACGCCCCTGGTCGGCACAGCGACGCTGCCGTACACCGTGTCGCGCATGAGCTGGTGCCGGAACACCAGCTTCGGGCCGTCTTCGACGAGCACGTTCGCGTTCACCGCGTCGGTCACCGCGCGCACGAGATACCACACCGGACGACCGGAGACCGCCGCGATGGTGCCGACGACCGCCTCTGTGCCGAGCACGGCGACCCACACCAGCATCTCTCTCGTGCTGTCGGACAACGACTTCGACGAGCGCTCGACCGCGGCGAGCAGCGTCCGTGGCACGTCGTCGGCTTTGCCCTCGTCGACGTAGGCCACGCCGTCGACCGTGTCGATCGCGTCGTCCGCCTGCAGCGCGCCGACCACTTCCCGCATGTACAACGGGTTCCCGTCCGCGCGGGAGGTGATCCGGCGCAGCACCCGGCCGGGCCGCGCGCGGACCAGCCCGGACAGCAGCGCTTCGCTTTCCACAAAGGACAACGGGCCGAGCTCGACCGACGCCCCGCCGCGCGTGTCGCTGCGCACGTAGCGGTGCAGCTCCCGCAGGTCCGTCCGGCCGTGTCCGGTGTTGACCGTGCAGATCAGCAGCAGCGGCAGGCGTTTGCTGGCCTCGTACAGCCTGCGCCACGCCTGCACGCTGTCGGTGTCCGCCCATTGCATGTCGTCGAGCACGAGGACGAGCGGGCCGTTGCGGCACAGCCGTTCGACGGCCGTCACCACCGACTCGCCCGCGGGCAGCTTGCGGTCGAGCCCGAGGCACTCCAGCATGATCTGCAGCGGGAACCGGCCGGACAGCTCGTCGGCCACCGCCCAGCCGATCTGGATGTCGCCGCCCGCCGGATCGCCGGCCTTCACCGCGGCACGGACCAGCTCGGACTTGCCGATCCCCGGGTCGCCCTCGATCCAGATCGCGCCACCCACGCCGTCGCGCGTGCGGCTGAGCCACCGCCGCAGCAGGTCCAGCTCCGCCTGCCTGCCCACGAACGGGTGGTCGGGCTCCGCCTTGGCCGGGCACGGCATGACCTGCAGGCTCGGCAGCCGCGGCCGGGCCACCATGTCCTTGCCCGCCAGCACATCGGCGTGCACCTGCCGCAAGGTGGGGCCTGGCTGGGCGCCCAGTTCCTCCGCCAGGGTCACGCGCGCGTCCTCGAAGACCTCAAGCGCCTCCGCGTGCCGCCCGCTGCGGGCGAGCGCGACCATCAGCAGCTCCCGCAAGGACTCCAGCAGCGGGTGATCGCGTACGAGGATCTCCAGATCGGCGGCCACCTCGACGTGGTCGCCGAGTTCCAGCCGGGCCCTGGTGCACAGCTCCACCGCGCGCAGCCACGACTGTTCGAGCCTGATCCGCTCCTGTTCGGCGAACGGCCCCGGCACACCGGCGAACGCCTCGCCGCGCCACAGCACCAGCGCGTCACCGAGTTTGTCGGTCACCGCCCGGTGTTCACCACGGGCGGCCAACGCATTCGCTTGCTCGCATAGCTCGTCGAAGAGCGTGACATCGACCTGGTGTGCGTCCACACGCAACGAATAACCGTTTCCAGCGGACACAATGACGTCGCGGCCCAGGTCGCGCAATGCCCTGCGCAGTCCGGAAACATACGTGTAGACGCTGCCGCCCGCGCTGGCGGGCGCCGCGTGGCCCCACACCGCTTCGACCAGCTCGGCACGCGAAACCGGCTGCCCGGACCGCATCGCCAGAACCACGAAGACAGCCCGTTGCCTGCCGGGTCCGAGCCCGACCTCCACGCCGTCGCGCATCACCCTGACCGGGCCCAGCAACTCGACCCTCGGCAACGCTCGCCGACCCCGCTCCCCCAGTGCACTCTTGTCTATCCCGAGAGGCACAAGGCAACAGTACAGCAGTCCAAAGGCACAACTAAGGACCTTTAAAGGCCGTCCACTATCCACTGTGGACGAATTCGGTGTTTCGCGCACGGCTGGGTGGCCTTTCGGGCAAGAACCGAGCTCACCGCGACCACGCGAAATCCCGATTGGGTAATCCTGTCGGCAGGACCGCACCATGACCGAGGAGAACCCGTGTCGCTCACCCTTCCCGCAACGACCGGCGCGGACCGGCCGCCCGCGCTCGGGCTGTGGTCGACCACCGACCACGGCCGCACGCTGGCCGTGCTCATCCCGCACAGGCAGAGCGAGCGGATCGCGGATGTGTCAGTGAGTGAGAACTCCCGTGCGGTCCAGGTCCGGATCACCCGGGCCGGGCTGCCCGCGGCGGCGGGTGCCCGGTTGGTCCGATCGATCCGGAACCTCCCGCTGACCCTCCCGCTCGGCAACCGCAGGCTGACGATGACGTGGGACGGCGAGCCCATCCCGCTGCTGCAGGCAGTGCCCGCCGGCGTCGAGGACGGCGGCGGGTCAGCGTCCGAACGGGCGAAGAAGGAACTGGTCGGCCTGATCGAGACCCTCGAGCCCGGCTCGGCGCTGCCGTCGGAACGGGCGCTCTCCGAGCGCCTGGACATCGCCAGGATGACGCTGCGGAACGCGGTGGACGAACTGACCCTGGCTGGCCGGGTGTCCAGGAGGCGGGGAAGCGGGACCTACGTCGCCGAGTCGAAACTGCTCTGCCGGATCACCCCGGACGGGGTGAACCTCGACCCGGTGGCGCCGGGCGCGGGCTTCGGGCACGTGCACGTCGTGCGGGACGTGGTGGAGGCGGACAGCGACGTGGCGGCCGACCTCGCACTGGCCCCGGGTGACCTGGTCCTGCACATCGGCAGGCTGCTGCTGGCCGACCACCGCCCGTTCGGCCTGATCTCCCGGCACATCCCGATCGCGCGACTGGCGGAGACCCCCGGCGCGCCGAGCGCGATGCGCTGGTTCACCGGGCGCACCGCGCGGGAGGAGACGCGCATCCAACTGTCGACGGCGAGCCCACCGGAAGCGAGGACGCTGGACCTGAGCCAGCTCCAGCCGATGCTGGCCTGGCACAAGACGGCGCTCGACGACACCGGCGCACCGCTGGAGCGCACCAGGGTGCTCGTCCGGGGCGACCGGGCGATCCTGGACTTGTCCAGCCCTCCGTCGACGTGAGCCCGACCGCTGCGACGGCGAGCTAGGCGGGACGTTCGACGACGGGGTGGTACAGGTCAGCCCAGTGGTACAGGTCGAGGATCCACTCGATCCCGCTGGCGACCGCCCCCGGCATGGCTGCCGGGTCCACGGCGATGGCGTCGGTCAGCCAGTCCCAGTCGATCAGGGACATGGCGAGGTGGTCGCGGTCGGCGAGGACTTCCTTGGCCTGCCGCTGGATTTCCGCGTTGTACCGCGCATTGGCCGACGGCACGCGCTGGGCCCGGGTCGTGTCGTGGATGTAGGTGATCAGCCGTTGGTCCGTGAACGGCATGCGGACGCGGAGCCCCACAGCCGTCGAGATCCGGTCCACCCGGTCGATCGCCATCCGCGTCAGCCCAGCCGGCGCCGGTCCGGCCCCGGCCAGGTGGCCACGAAGGTGCGGGCACATGAGCGCCATCCGGTCGCCGTGCGGGCGCGACGAGGCGCACCCGAAGACCTCGGCGGCGAGCGGGCCCGACAGGACCACAGTGGACTGCGCGGCCAGCGTTTCGGCGAGCAGGTACAGCGCGGAGTCGGCCTGGCCGAACCCCATCGGCGTGTCGTAGGCGGCGACGATCTCACGGCGCAGGGCCGGATCGGTCAGCGCGGCCACGTCAGCCGAGAACGTGGGCAGCCCGGACACCACCTGCGGGTCGGTGCGCGGCAGGTCGTCCAGGCGCGCGTAGGTGCGCGCCTGGACTCCCGCGGACGACAGGGTCACGATCTGCCCCGGCTCCACCGAGTGAATTCCCTTCCACGGCACGAGCGTCGACGTGACCAGCGCACGCAGGCCGTCCACGTCGACGATGCGGGGCACCGACGGATCGGCGAGGATCGACTTCGCGGACGATCCGAAAAGGACACCGTCGGGTGTCGGGTGGTAGTGCAGCGGCTTGATGCCGAGCCGGTCGCGGACCATGACCAGCTTCCGGTCACGTGCGTCCCACACCGCGAACGCGTACGCGCCGTCGAGCCGGGAAACCAGCGCGGGCCCCCATTCGAGATAGGCCTGCAGCACTATCTCGGCGTCGTCCCCGGTCACGAGAGCACGCCCGAGGCGCCTGAGCGAACCCCGCAACTCGGCTGCGTTGCTCAACTCGCCGCTGAAGTGGACGGCGTCCGAGGTCCCCGCGGTGAAGTCGACACCGCCTGCGATCCCGGCCATGGTCATCGCGGCCCTGCTGTGCGTTCCAGCTGCTCGGCGACCGTGCGCCAGACGCGGGCGCATTCCATGGCCGCCTGCGCGATCGTGCCCCTGGCGTGCGGCGGGACATTGCGCACCAGCAACGCCCATCGGTCGTTGCTCATCGCGTGCACGTCCAGCAGACGCAGCAAAGTCCGGCCGGTCTCGGAGAACCGCAGCGTCGGATCGGTCCGCAGGTACCGCATGATCGTCACGCGGTCAGGCATCTGCAGCGGCTGGGCGACCCGGGTCTGCGGCGGACGCCGTTCCTCGGTTCGCTTGGTGTTGCTGGGTTTGCGGACCGTCGGATCCTCGCCGCGTTGCAACCGGGCGCGGACCGCGCGTGCGGTCTCCGGGGAGATGCCCGCGGCCTTCGCGACCTGACGCAGCGACAGATTCGGGTTCTGCCGCATCAGGTTCATCGCCAGCCTGCGTTTCTCCAGGCTGTTGATCGGCCGCACGCGGCCGTCCTGGCCGATCCGGCTCTCCGGCTGCGGGACCCCGCCGCTGCGCCGGACCTCGCCGATCGTCTTGGCCGACAGGCCGGTCACGCTCGCGATCAGCCGGTCCGACCAATGTGGATGGCTGGTCACGATGCTCTTCGCCGCGGCCTTGCGTTCGGCCAGCGACAGCGGCAGCCCGTGTGCGACGTTCGACCGCACAGCGAGCACGAACGCGTCGGCTTCGTCACCGTCGAAGAACCGGACCGCGATGTCGGGGTGGTTGCGGAGCCGGGCCGCCCGCAACCGGTGCACGCCGTCGATCACGCGCATCGTCCCGCGGTGCACGATGATCGGCGGCAGTTCGTCCGGTGTGTCGGCGAGCGCCCTGACGTGTTCGAGGTTCTCGCCCGCGGTCCTCGGCGACCCGGCGACACGCAGCGCCCTGATCGGGATACGGACCACCGGGCCCGCGCCCGCACTCATCTCGAGGCAGTCGAATTCTTCCCGGGGAAGGCTGACAGCGGCGAAGTTGGTCACCTCGACCTCCAGTCCTCACAGCGAACCTGGTGACCCGCAAGATGTGACCCAGGTTGGCAGCCGTGCCGTCACGCACACCAGTGACAGCACCACGAGGCCGAAATGACGGACTGTGTCCCCTTATATGATTTTCTCACCCCTATGGTTCTCAGCTCTTCGATTTGCCCGCGCGCACTCCGATGAGAACGCCCGCACCTGCGATGACAATCGCGCCGGCAATCCAGACCCACACCGGGATTCCGCCGCTCCCACCGCTTTGACCGGCGTTCGGGGTTGCCGTCGCGGTCGTCGCGGCTGACGCGCTCACCGGCGGAGCGGCGGCCGACGACGCGGGCGGAGAACTAGGGGTGCTCGGGGGTGCCGACACAGGCGCCGGAACAGCGGCGGTGAGCGTGAACGGCACCTTCCCGCTCACGGGGTCGCCGTCCGCCGAGATGACGCGATAGGAGACCGTGTACTGCCCGGCCGGGCCGACCGGCGTGACCGGAGCGGTGACGACCTGCGCGGCGACCGTGACCTGGCCGACGGTCCACTGCTCCCCACCGGGACCGGCCACCGAGACAGCGCCCGGCTCGACCTGCACGGCCTCACTGAACGTGAGCTGGATCTGCGCGGGCGGGGCGGCCAGCGCGGCCCCCTTCGCCGGGTTGCTGCTCTTCAGCTCGGTGTGCGCGAGCGCGGGCACAGCCGTGGACAGCAGCGCTGTCGCACTGAGCAACAACGCGGCGGAGAAACGCCTGACGAACATGAGGTGGCCCTTCACGGTCACGTAGTCGGTCAGCAGCCGACTCTAGTTCCCGTTCCCGGCGAACGTGGTGATGCCCAGCGCCTCGAACAGCTCGTAAGCGACACCGTCGATGGGCAACGTGTCCTGCTGGCCCCTGGCGAGGACCTCGGCGAGGTGATCGGCCGACGGCTCGGGCAAGCCCGCCTCCGTCGCCCAGCCGATCATCACCGGCACCGCCGTGGCGATCCGGCCCGGCACGCCGTACTCCTCGGCCATCTCCCCCATCTCGCCGAGGAAGAACCGCTCGTTGAGCACCCAGTGCCACTCCGGCTCACCGCCACCGAACCCGGTGACCATCACGAAACCGCTGTCCATGACGGTGGCCATCAGGATCGGGACACCCAGCCGCTTCCACCGGCGCGGGGTCGTCTCCAGCCGCGTCGGGTCTGTCGTGACGTACCCCGACCAGCCCGCACGGAGGTTGTCGCATGCATCCCACCCGCGCGCGGGCACGCCGGTAGGTGCGAACGCCCACGTGGCGGTCAGTCCCATGATCACCCTCTCACGCTGCCGACTGCGGAAGCCTACGACGTGCCCGCCGCGCTCATGGCTTGAGCCTGCCCGCCTTGGCCTCGAGATAACGCTGCTCGGGGGTGCTGCTGGTCCGTTTGGCCGCACGCAGATAGGCCGCTCGCGCGGCGGCGCCGTCACCGGCCATCTCCAGCAGGTGGGCGCGGACGGCCTCCAGCCGGTGGTGCTCGGCAAGGCGGCTGTCGCCGTCCAATGTGGCCAGCATGGCGAGCCCGGCGGCCGGTCCCTCCACCATGGACAGCGCGACGGCGTGGTTGAGCGTGACCATCGGGTTGGGTTGCAGGCGCGCCAGGATCCGGTAGAGCACCAGGATCTGCGGCCAGTCGGTGGCAGCGGGCGTCCCGGCCGCGTCGTGCAACGCGGCGACGGCGGCCTGCAGCTGGTACGGACCGATCGGGAACCGGGCCATGGCGTCGTCGACCAGCCGTGTCCCCTCGGCGATCTCGGCGGTGTCCCACAGCGACCGGTCCTGCTCGGCGAGCGGTACGAGCTCACCGTCCTTTGTGGTCCGCGCGGGCCTGCGGGCGTCGGTGAGCAGCATCAACGCGAGCAGCCCGGCGACCTCGCCGTCGTCGGGCAGCAGCGCGTGCACGGTCCTGGTCAGCCGGATGGCCTCGCCGGTGAGCTCGACGCTGTGCAGGTCGGGGCCGGTGGACGCGGTGTAGCCCTCGTTGAAGATCAGGTAGAGCACGTGCAGCACGACCGGCAGGCGCCGCGCCCACTCCGGTTCGGGGATGCCGGTCGACTTGATCTTCTGCTTGGCGCGGCTGATCCGCTGGCCCATGGTGGCCTCGGGGACCATGAACGCGCGGGCGATCTGGCCCGTGGTCAGCCCGCCGACGGCCCGCAGGGTCAGCGCGACCTGGGACGACGGCGACAGATCCGGGTGGCAGCACAGGAACAGCAGTTCGAGCGTGTCGTCCCGGTCGTCCGCCTCGGCCGCGGCCGGTGGTTGCTGGGCGGCGGCGAGCGTCTCCCGCCTGCGCCTGGCCTCGTCGCTGCGCCACTGGTCGGTGAGTTTCCGGGACGCGACCGTGATCAGCCACGACTTGGGGCTGTCGGGCAGCCCGTCCTCGCGCCACTGGAGGCTGGCGGCCAGCAGCGCCTCCTGCACGGCGTCCTCGCACGCGTCGAACCGGCTGTAGCGGCGCACGAGCACACCGAGGACCTGCGGCGCCAGCTGACGCAGCAGGTCCTCGAGCTCCGTCGTCACATCTCCAGCCCGGCGGAGAACATCACCGGCCGCACCTCGACCCCGAACCCCTCGAACCCGGTGTCCGGGATCAGCTTGGCCAGCTCGACCGCCCGCTCCTGGTTCTCGCACTCGACCAGGTAGAAGCCGCCCATGAACTCCTTGGCCTCGATGTACGGGCCGTCGGTGACCACCTGCGCACCGCCCTCGGACTTGACCACCACCGTGTTGGACGGGTCAGCCAGCGCCTGGGTGACGATCAGCTCGCCGGTGCCGGTGATGGTGTCCATGAACGCCTGGTGGCCGTGCCCGATCTGCTCGCGTTCCTCGTCGGTCAGCGCCGCCATGGTCGCCGGGTTCACGTTCATGATCAGCAGGTACTTCACGTCGTCACTCCTGTTCCGCGCGCCCCGGTCCGGGCGCGCTCACGAGTGAGTCGGTGCCCGCCGACCGTCTTCGACATGGTGTCACCGACGGGTTCGCAACTCCCACTCACCCGGCACCGCCGCGTAGACGGCGTCCAGCGCGGCGGGGCTACGCGCGATCACCCACAGCCACTCCTCCGCGTCGCACCGCAGCAGGCAGTCGTCACCGCTGTACCAGCGGACCGGTGGACCGTTCGGGACCGCCCACATCGGGTACTCCGGGAACGGCACCCTGGTGAAGACCCGGTCCACCGCGCCGATCGCGGCCCGGTCGACCCACCGGTTGTCGAAGTGGTCGTCCCAGCCGAGCAGGGTCTCACTGAGGACCATCTCCGCGCAGGCCAGTGACGTGCTGGTGAGGAACGGCCGCCACTCGGCGCCGACCAGGAACTCCACCGGCGGGTCAGGGTGCTCGACGTCCGCGACCGCCCACGCTGTGCAGGCCTGGTTCTCTCGCCGGAAGACCAGCCTGCCGTCGGCCTCGGGCGCGAGCTTCGATGGCGGCACGAGCTGGTCCTGGTTGCTGGTCAGGTCGTCGCGCCTGCCGAGCAGGCGGTAGGCCCGACGCAGGGCGTCCGGCATCCTGATGCCCGCGAGGTCGGCGTCCGGGTACCCGTCCAGTGGGGTCAGCGGCCCCATCCACTCGGCGGCGAGGTCGCGGACGAACCGCCACGGGTGGGTGACGTCGAAGTTCACTCGAACCGGGACACGTCACCCGCGCCTTCGCGGACGATCTCCGGCTCACCCTGCGAGAAGTCGATCACCGTGGTGGGCACCGTGCCGCACTCGCCGGAGTCGATCACCGCGTCGATCACGTTGTCCAGGTGTTCCTTGATCTCCCAGCCCTGGGTCATCGGCTCCTCCTGGTCGGGCAGCAGCAGCGTGCTCGACAGCAGCGGCTCGCCCAGTTCGGCGAGCAGGGCCTGGGTGACCGTGTGGTCCGGGATGCGCACGCCGACGGTCTTCTTCTTCGGGTGCTGCATGCGGCGCGGGACTTCCTTCGTCGCGGGCAGGATGAACGTGTAGCTGCCCGGCGTCACCGCCTTGATCGCCCTGAACACGTCGTTGTCGACGTAGACGAACTGGCCGAGCTGGGCGAAGTCCTGGCACACCAGCGTGAAGTGGTGCCGGTCGTCGAGGTGCCTGATCTGCCTGATCCGGTCGATCCCGTCCCGGTTGCCCAGCTGGCAGCCCAGCGCGAAGCAGGAGTCGGTCGGGTAGGCGATCAGGCCGTCCTGCCGCAACAACTCCACGACCTGGCTGATCGACCGCTTCTGCGGGTTGTCGGGGTGCACGTCGAAGTACCTCGCCATGCACCCCAACCTAGTCCATGGTGGACGTGGTCACGCGACGATCCGCATCTGCGCCATCATCGCCACCGACGAGTGGTCGACGAAGTGGCAGTGGAACGGGAAAACACCCGTGTAGGGCGCGTCGAACCTGATCAGCAGCCGGACCGTCTCGCCGGACGCGATCGACACCGTGTCCTTCGGGAACGCCTCCCACGGCTCGACCGACCTGCCGTCGCGGTCGAGCACCCGGAACTGCACGACGTGCACGTGCAGCGAGTGCGGGATCGGGTCCGGATCGGCGTTGGTGACCTCCCAGATCTCGGTGCTGCCCCGTTTGATCGTGAAGTCCGTCCGGTGCGGGTCGTACGGTTTGCCGTTGATCAGGAAGACCAGGTTCTTGAAGTCGAAGCTCAGCACCACCTTCCTGGTCGTCATGACCGGTGCGCCGACGGCCGGGAGCACACTGAGCTTCTGCGGCACCGAACTGTCGTCGGTGTCCGGCATGTCCTTGCGGATCCCGTCGACCACCTCGAACCGCATGACCTCGGTGTTCTCCAGTGCCGTGCCCTGCGCGTTGACCAGCGTGATCTGGCTGCCGCCGCGTGCCTTGGCGAAGTCGACGACGACCTCGACCCGCTCGGCCGGCCACAGCGAGATCTCGGTGCGGCGCACGGGCCTGGCCAGCAGGCCCCCGTCGGTGGCGACCTGGACGAACTCGGCGCCGTTGCCGAGCCGGAACGCGAACATGCGCTCGTTCGACGTGTTCACCAGCCGCAACCGGTACTTGCGGCGGCGCACCCGGAGAACCGGCTGCGGCACGCCGTTGACCAGGACCGTGCTGCGGCGCTGGGCGTCGAACATCGCCCAGAGCAGCTGACCGTGGTCGTCGAGCGCGACGTCGCGGAACATCAGCGGGATGTCGAACTGGCCGCGCGGCAGTGTCGGCGCCTCGGCGGGATCCTCGACGAGGTACAACCCGCAGAGTCCTTTGTAGATCTGTTCGGCTTCCAGGTGGTGCGCGTGGTCGTGGTACCAGAGCGTGGCGGCCCGCTGGTCGTTCGGGTAGTGGTAGATGCGGGAGTTGCCCGGCTGGATGACGTCGAGCGGGTGCCCGTCGCTGTCCTGCGGGACGATCCCGCCGTGCAGGTGCACCGCGGACGGCGTCTGCAGGCGGTTGGTGACCGCGACCTTGACCGAACGGCCGCGGCGCGCCCTGATGGTCGGGCCGGGGAAGCTGCCGTTGTACGTGATCACCTCGGTCGGCACCCCCGGCAGGATCTCGGCGACACCGGGCCGGACCGACAGTTCGTAGTAGTCCGTCGAACGGTCGGAGTGCACCGGCGACAGGACAGGCGGGATGGGAAGGGCCCGGGTGAACGGCTTGACGGATGGCGGCGTGCCGACCACCGCCGACACCAGACGCTCCGCCGGCAGGGCCAGCGCCACGCCACCGGCGGCGCCGAGCTTCAGCGTGCCTCTACGGTTGAGCATCGGCTTACCTCTTTTCTTCTACGGAACGCCGAACAGCGCTGTTCCGGCGACGACGAGCACGAACGTGTACTGCAGCACCGTCATCGCGGCCGCCACCGTGCCGGTGAACAAGATCGCGTTCCCGAGCGTGAGCGCGGCGACCGGAACTGTCACCGCGGCCGAAGCCACGGACCCCATGACAGCGAAGGAGAAACGTGCGGACAGACGGTCGGGTGACCGGAAGTACCGCCGGACGATCCAGGCCGCACCGAGAATCACGACGGCCGTCAGGTGTACCGCGAGGATGACGAGGCCCGGGTAGTTGACGACAGCGGACCCGGTCACCGGTGGTGGTGGCAGGTAGCCGTTCTGGTGGTGGCCGACGGTGGCCAGCGCGTGCCGTGGGACGAACGCGCCCGTCGGCAGGAATCTCGCGTGGTCTCTCAAGGCCCAGGCGATCACCGCCGCGGCGGTCAGGGCGAACAGGACAACCGGCACAGTCCTTGGAGCGGTCGCAGCTCCCCAGATCGCCGCCCGGCCTGTCAGCCCCCTCTGGTCGACTGGAAATCGGGGAATCCCCGGGGCAGCGGGGTTTGCCGGAGCGGGAATGCCGGGCATGGCTGTCACCGTCCGCTGGCGGCGAGGTCGGCCGCGACCGAGTCGCGCAGGCCGACCGGGCGGGGTGTGGGCGGCTTGGGTGGGCGCCGGCCGGGCGTGTGCCGAATGACCCACGCTGCCGCCACCATCACCATCCGGGCCATGGCCGTTCACCCCTTCGCTGTCGCTAGTGGACTGGAGACGCGCCGGACCAGCTGGTCGCGGATCCTGGTGGGGATCCCTGGCGCGAACCGCTCGAGGTAGCTCTCCGCGTGCGCGTCCGTGTCGATCACGAACGGCAGGTCGAACACCACGAGCTTGCGGATCGCCAGCAACGGCAGCGGCGCGCGCAACGCCTTGAAGTGCGCGTTCCACAACCCCGGTTCGTCGCACTCCGGGTGGAACTGGCCGATCATCAACCCGTTCGCGACGAACTCGTCCTTCGCCTCGGACTGCAGGGCGTCGAGTTCGGCCGAGTCCGCGTAGTCCAGGTGGGGCAGTGCCAACAGGATCGTCAGCAGCTCCTGGTCGGTGGGGGACAGCGTCCGCGACAGCGCCTCGTACTGGGCGCGCAGTCCTTCGATCGCCGCGGGGACGTCCGGCGTGGTCGCGGCGGCCAGGTAGTACAGGCCCTTGCGCAGCGAGGGCTGCGTGTACGGGCACACCGGGCCGGACCGGCCGAGGTCGGGGTGCGCGGTCACGAGGTAGTCCCGTGACCACGCCAGGATTTCCCTTACGTGCGGCAGGTGTTCCGCCGGCACGTCGCCGTCGTCGACCTGCGCCGCCGTCCAGATCACTACTGCGGAGTTCATTGCGGCTCCCGCCACATCGGCTGCAGGGTCGGTCCGTCGGGGATCTCGATCGCGGTGCCCACGGGCAGGAAGCCGTACCTCCTGGCCACCGCTGATCCGCCTGCCGAGCTGGTTTCCAGGTACGCTGCGACGCGCTCGGAGTCGATCCGTGCGATGAGGTTGTCGAACAGCGCCGACATCGTGCCGTGGCGCTGGTTCGACGGGCTCACGCCGGCGAACGCGACGTAGTAGTGCGGCCGGCCGGTCGGGTGGTGGATCGTCTGCAGGCCGGAGATCGTGGCCATCGCTTCCGCGTCGGGTCCGAGGATCTCGGTGAAGCGGCGCGCCAGCTCCGCCGCGCGGGTTTCCGTCTCCTCCCATGCGCCTGGAGGCAGGAAGAGCAGTGCCGCGTCGCGGTCCGCGTTGGTGTAGACGCCAAGGTAGCGCAGCGAGATGTCCAGGTGCTCGCGGAAGAACGCGGGCAGGACCGTGGCCCTGCGGTCGTCGTCGGGGGTGATCCAGCGCGTCAACGGGTCGCCGTGGAACGCATCGGCGAGCATCTTGGCCAGTATCTCGGCGTCGGCACTGGAAGCCAGGATCGCATTCAACGGAGTGTCCCTTCAGACCTCGGCGGCGAGTTCTTCGATGCGGGCGTGCAGCGTCCCCAGGTAGTTCTCGGCCTCCGGTTTGATGAGGGCGCTGCGCAGTACACGGGCGGAGTCGGCGTCACGCGCGACGAGCGGGTGGCGGCGCAGGAACGCGTCGGCGCCGGTGCGCAGCAGGCTCAGGTAGACCGGGTCGTCCTCGGCCGCCATCCCCGCGCGCAGCAGCGCGTCGGACCGGGCATCCACAGTGGACAGGTGGGTGCCGGTCGGGAAGTAGGTCACGATGTCCAGCTCCGGCTCCTGGTACAGCGTCAGCTCGCCGGAAGCCTTGATCCTGCCCGCGAAGGCGACCGCGGCACGGCGGGTGGTGGCCAGAATCCGGCCGAACCCGTCCGGGGTGAGCGGCAGCAGCCGCAAGGTCAGCCACAGCGCCGCCGCGGCGGCACCGGCCCGTGAGCACTCCAGGCTGATCTCACCGAGATGCAGTGCCGAGTCGGTGAAGTACGTGTACGGCGAGTCGTGCGACAGGTGCCGCCCTGCCCGTGGGTCGGCGAAAAGCACTGCGCCGCAACCGTACGGCTGCAAACCGTGCTTGTGCGGGTCGACGGCGACGGAGTCGCAGTCAGCGATCGCCAGCCAGGGCCTGGGATCCAGGCCGGCGGTGTCCTCGGCGCGGGCGAGCACGCTGTAGAAGCCGCCGTACGCCGCGTCCACGTGTATCCGGGCGCCGTACTTCCGTGCCAGTGCCACGGCTTCGTGCACAGGGTCGACGGCGCCCAGGCCTGTGGTACCAGCGGTGACGACCACTGTGCCGACCTGTCCGGTGTGCAGCACGTGGTCCAGCGCGTCGAGGTCGACGCGTCCATGTGCGTCCACCGGCAGCCGGTGTCCTTGTACTCCAAGCACGTGGCACATACGCTCGTGCGTGTAATGGCATTCCGAGCTGAACGCGATTCCCTTGCCGGGGTGCAATTGCCGCGCCACGTACAGCGCTTCCAGGTTGGCCATGGTCCCACTTGTGGTGAGATGGCCGACGTGCGGGCCGAAACCGACCATGTCCGCGAGCGCGGTGACGCATTCGCGTTCCATTTCGGTGGTGGCCGGGCCGCCTTCTCTGGCGTGGTTGTTCGGGTTGAACAGCATGGCCGTGAAGTAGCCGATGATCGCCGCCGGGTGCGGCGGTTTCACCATTTGCCCGGCGTATCGCGGGTGAAAGAACGGGTAGTTGTCGGACAGGCGTTTCGTGAACTCGCCGAACGCCGCCCCGAACTGTTCGCCGGACACGTGGTGGGACGCGTGTGGCTGCATCGGGCCGAACTGCTCGGCCCAGTCGTCGGCGAAGTCAGCCGCGCGGGATAGCCAGTGCCGCAGATCCATGGATCTGTTGTACCGAGCCACCCGCAAGAGCCCCGCAACACACGGCGACAGCCCGAGAGGAGCACCTCTCGGGCTGTGCGGGAAATCCCTCGGCTACGCGGAGAAGTGGGCGATCAGCGCCCAGATCGCGGCACCGAAGCCGAGCGTGGCGAACCACGCCCTGATGCCGTTGAGCCGGACCCACGGCTCCTCGAACTCCTTGCGCACAGCGGCGAGGTCGGCGATCCTGTCCGGCGGGCCGTACTTGTCGAGCCGGACGTTCATCGGCACGTTGCGGGTCACCGTGACGCCGAAGCAGCCGACGTAGAACACCAGCGCGAGCAGGACCGGGAGGAACACCGCGAACGGCTGGCCGATGTACAGGATCACGGTCAGGATGCCGAACAACAGCGACCCGATGAACGTCATGAAGAACCTGGGGTTCTGCACGTCCCGGTTGATTTTCTGCATCACGTCGACGAACGTGCGGTCGTCCGTGCCGCGCAGGCTGACCATCACCGAAATCGAGTAGGTGTAGAAAAATCCGGAGACAAGTCCCAACAACAGCGTCGTGACGATCAGCGATGCGGCTCTGACCACATCCATTGCCGTTCCTCCTGCCAGAAGCCCGAGCGATCCCTTCGCGAAGCGAACAGTATCAGGAAATGCCCGTTTTGAGAGCCTTGTTCGCGCGTCCATGTAGCGCGATCGCGGGCACGAGGGCGAGCAGCGACAACATGCACGCAATCGTGCGCGCGGCGTTGAGGAAGTTCCACGTGCCTTCGTCGAATGCCGCGCGTGCGGCGGCGAAGTCGGCGATCACGGCCGGATCTCCCGCCCCGGCGAGTTTGTTGTTCAACGGTATGTTGCCGCTGAACGTCAGGGCGAGCGCGACCACGTAGAGCAGGGTGGCCGCCAGGATCCAGCGCGCGGCGGTGCGGTAACCGGCGCGGTGGTGCACGATCGCGGCGGCGCCGGTGAAGACGAACGCGCCGAGGAACGCGAACATGAACCCGCCGTTCTGCACGCCTTCGTTGATCTTCTGCATGGAGACGACGAAAGCCCGGTCGTCGACCTTGGCCAGCGAGGGCATGACCAGGATGGCGAAGGAGAAGAAGAACCCCGCCATCAGGCCGACGGTGAGGGTGGCGAGGTACAACAACGGCGCGGCGGCCTTGCTGCGGGGCCGGGCCTGCTGCCCCGCTCCTTGGTGAGCAAGCATCGGACTCGTCCTTCTCTCTGGTGTGGACTCAATGGGTAGCAGGCGACCGGTCGCCGGCTCACCGTCATCCCTCGTTCGTGGCGCCCGGTTCACCTAAACGCCGTATCGGCGCGAGAAGCCGGTCGTAGCGCCACGTCAACACGGTGTTACCGATCAGGCGCACGGGCGGCGGGATCGACACGGCCGCCGCCGCGTCGGCGGTGCGTTTGTCGACGCCGTCGAACAGCCAGGGGAACAGGAAGGCCCGCATCCCGGGGCCCGCACTGCGCATCACCTGGTTCTCGATGTCCAGGTACTGCTGCCTGGTCAGGTCGTCGACGAACACCGGGAAGACTGTCGGCTCCTCGACGGCGAGGTGGCCGAGCAGGATCGTCTCGAACTTCCGTGCCGCCTCGGGCACCGCGCTCACGTCACCGCGCAGTGCGGTGGACACGTCGGCCATCGCCTGGTCGAGCTCGGTGTGGTCGTGGGCGAGTTCCTTCTCCTTCGCCGCGAAATCGGCGACTCGCCTGCGCAGCGCGGGAAACAGCACGTCGTCCTCGGTGCGGTGGTGCCATTCGATCACGTCCCGCAATTGATCGAACCACGTCAGGACCGGCCCGGCGTTGGCACGGGTGACATTCGGCGCGGCATCGGCGATCCGGCGGGCGTCGCGGCGCATCGCCACGTGCATCAACGCGAACCCGTGGATGTGCACGGGCAGGCCGCCGACACCGTTCTCAGTGGACATCGTCATCAGGACCAGACTCCCGTTTCCGCGGTCTTGCGCGCGTAGTCGGCGAAATCCCTCGGTTCACGGCCGAGCGCGCGCTGGACGCCGTCGCTGAGGTACGAGTTGCGTCCATCGAGGACTTTCCGGAACATTTCCACATAGGCCAGTGGCAGGCCGTGTTCCCTGAGCATCTTTCCGTATTCCACGAATGTCACGGGCACGTAGCTGACTTCCTTGCCGCGGGCCGCGCCGATCTCGGCGGCGGCGTCGCCGAAGGTGAGCAGCCGCGGACCGGACAGTTCGTACGTCTGTCCCAAATGTTTGTCAGTGGTCAACGCGGCGACGGCGGTGTCGGCGATGTCCTCCACGTCGACGAACGGTTCGGCGACGTCGCTCGCGGGCAGTTCGATCACGCCGTGCACGACCGGTTCGTACATGAAGCTCTCGCTGAAGTTCTGGTTGAACCACGCGGCCCGCAGGATCGTCCACTCGGCACCGCTGTCGCGCACAGCCTGCTCGCTGGCGCCCGCGTGCACCTCGTCGCCACGGCCGGACAGCAGCACCAGCCGTCGAACGCCGGCGTCCGCGGCGGCGTTCGCGAACTCGCCGATTGTCTCGGCCGCGCCGGGGAAGGCGATCTCCGGCGCGTAGACGATGTAGGCCTTGTCGACGCCGTCGAGCACCGGACCCCAAGTCGTCCGGTCATCCCATTCGAACCGCGGCTCGGCGGCCGACCGCGACCCGATCCGCACTTGGACGCCGAGCGCCGTCAGCCGCGCGGCCACCCTGCTGCCCGTCTTGCCGGTCCCGCCAAGCACCAAAGTCCTGTCGCCCATAAACACTCCTCTGGCCCGGGAGACGGTGTCGTCCCGGGCCGCTGGTCATTCACGTCCACACAAGAATCACGGCACGCGCATGTTCCGTAGGTCGTCCAGCTCGGCCAGCCAGCCGGTCAGGCTGGTGGTGCGCAGCAGCCCGGTCCCGATCAGCAGGCCCCGGTAGCCCTCGGCGAGCAGCCGGTCGGCGTCCTGTGGTTTGGTGATCCCGCTCGCACTGACCGGGCATCGGGTCCCGGTCGCGGCCAGCGCCGGCAACAGCCGGGCACTGCGATCGAGATCTCCCGTGCCACGCTCCCGATTCTTGATGTCCTTGTTGTTGACGGCAACCACGCAGTGCTCCGCACTTGGGCCCGCGCCGAAGGCGGCGTCGATCTCCGCCTCGCCGGTGACTTCCACGAACGGCGTCAGGCCGAGTTCCAGGCTGCCCTCGATCAGCCCCGGCATGCCGGACCGCGGCAACAGGCCCGCGGTCAGCAGGACCGCGGAGGCGCCGAGGTCGCGTGCCTTCAGCAGTTGGTCGCGCCGGGTGATGAAGTCCTTCTGCAGCACCGGGCGGTCGGTGAGCGACGCGACCTCGCTGAGCATCGAGTCCGTGCCGCCGAACCACCGCCCGGTGACCACGGAGAGGCAAGGCGCGCCCGCGGCCTCGTACTCGGCCACGATGTCCGCGATCGACCGGTCGCCGAACAGGTCGTCGCCGTGCGGGTCGCGCCGTTTGACCTCCATGATCACCGGCCGGCCGGCGTCCAGCAGCGCATCGATGAACGTCATGCGACCTCCACGTACCGGGCGGTGCGCCAACCGCGGCTGATGTCGGTGATGTTCTTGCGTTCGAAACGACCCGAGTGGTTCCGGGCTCCCGTGTCCACGTCGATCCCGTGGAACTGCGGGTGCTGCACGACGGTCTCGTAGTCGGCGCTGTTGTGCGCCGAGATACCGCCGGCCAGCAGGAACGGCTTGCTGAACGTGGGAACGACGTTGGCGACGTCGCTGGCCTGCAGCCGCTGGCCGGTGCTGCCGATCTGGCCGCTCGCGGTCACCACGTCGAGCAGGAACACGTCCACGCCCGCGCGCTCGTACGCCTTGATCAGCGGGCGTTCCAGGCATTTGCCGTTCTTCAGGTGCAGCACCTTCACGATCGTCAGGTCCGTCGACACGGACTGGCGCAGCGCCGCGATCACCCCCGGCATCTGGTAGGCGTGCAGCTGGATCCACGAGATGCCGGTGCGCTCGATGATCTGCCGCAGGGTATCCACATCGGACAGGAACGTGACGAGCGTCGGTTCGAGGCGACCAGTGGCCCTGGCCGCCTCGGCCAACGTCGTGACTTCGTCGACGGACACCTCCGCCGGTCCGTCGGCGACCCCGTGCCACAGCCCGACCAGGTCGGCGCCCGCGCCCGCGAGCAGCTCCACGTCCGCCTTGGTCGTGGCGCCGCACACCTTCAGCAGTTTGCGATCGGCCTTGTGCCGCTTGAACCCTGTTCTCATGACAGCCCCAGCATGGATGCGATGCGGTTGTACTGGATCTCGTTGGTGCCCGAGTAGATCGTGCCCGCGACGGCGTTGCGCACGTCCTTCTCCAGGCCGTACTCGGCCATGTAGCCGTTGCCGCCGAAGATCTGCACCGCGGCCAGGCTCGTGTCCACATTGGCCTGGCTGGTCAGCAGCTTCGCGATGGCCATGTCGGTGGTCACGTTCTCACCGCGGACGAGCTTCTGCGCGGTGTCGTAGAGCCACTTGCGCGCCGTCTCCAGCTTGATCTTCATGTCGACGATCTTGTTGGCGATCGACTGGTAGCTCGCGATCGGGTTGCCGAACTGACGGCGCTCGCGCGCGTACTCGACGCAACGGTGGAGCCGATGCTGCATCTCGCCGACGTTGACGATGAACGAGTACAGGATCTCGCGCTTCATCACGTGGTCGAGCACCATGAACCCGCCGCCCACCCGGCCGCAGACCTGGCCCGCGGGGATCCGGCAGTCGTCGAAGTACAGCTCGGACAACGGTGACGTGCGCAGGCCCATCTTCTTGATGGGATTGCCGATCTCGAAGCCCGGTGTGTCCTTCTCGACGAGGAACGCCGTGACGCCGAGCGGCCCGCCCTCCGGCCGGGTCTTGGCGTAGACCATGAACAGGTCCGCGACCGGACCGTTGCTCACGAACGTCTTGCTGCCGTTGAGGACGAACTCGTCGCCGTCGCGTTCGGCCCTGGTGCGCATCCGCAACGCGTCCGACCCGCCGGCCGGTTCGGTGATCGCGTGCGCGCCGATCGCGTCACCCGCGACGATCCGCGGCAGGTACTTCTGCTTCAACGCGGGCGAACCGAACTTCTCGACCGGAACGCCGACGCTGCAGATGGTCGTGGTGATGGAGAAGTTCAGCCCGCCGTCCCGGCACCCCTCGCCGAGCCCCTCCAGTACGTGCATCGTGGTCAGCAGGTCCTGGCCGAGCCCGCCCCACTGCTCGTCGAACGGCAGGCTGACGATGCCGGACTCGCGGACCAGCTTCCACTTCTGCCACGAGAACGTGCCGCTGTCGTCGTTCTCGACGTGATCGGCGGAGAAGGCCTCGTGCCACGCGGCCAGTCCCTCTCGCAGCTCGACCTGGTCTTCGTTCCAGTCGATCATCACTCGGCCTTCCTGTCGTGAGTGTTCCGTCCGGTCAGAACCACTCGGCTGAACCACTCACGCCCGCCTACCAGCACTGCCGGGATGAGTATCGTGAGTGGTTGAGCCGGTTCTAACCGGACGAAACACTCACGAGGGCTCAGTACTCGGAGAACTCGTCGGTGTCGAGGTTGTGGGCTTCGTCGCCGCGCAGCGCCGGGGTGAACATGCACACCAGGCGCAGGTCCTCGTGCGGGCTGGCGACCAGCCAGTGCGGGTCGTGCTTGTCCAGCGCGTACATCACGCCGGGCGTGATCGGGTGGGAGTTGCCCTCGGTGTCGATCACTTCGCCGGATCCCGCGATGCAGTAGCAGGCTTCGAGGTGGTTGCGGTATTCCAGGTGCGACTTGGTGCCCGCGCGGACGAGGGTGTCGGTCAGCGTGTAGCCCATGCCGTCGGCCTCCAGCAGGAAGCGGCGGGACAGCCCGTTGCCCCATTCGACGGTCTTCACGTCGTCGATGCTGCGAATGATCATGCTCAACTCCTTCGTTCGGCTAAGCGAGGGTGTGGGCGGGGTGGACCGACCGGACGAAGTCCGCGAACTCCTTGACCACGTCCCGGTTGTACGCGAGGGCTTCTTCGACCCGCGCCACTCCCGCGGAGCCGACGATCACCGCGTCCGCCCCGAGGGCGTGCACAGCCGTCACGTCTGCCCGCGTCTTGACTCCGAACCCGACGGCGATCGGCACGCGCGTGTCCAACCGCAGCTCCGCGATCGTTCCGGCCAGGTCGGCGTACCCTTCGGCCGGAGCGGTGCCGCTGCGGCCGTACTGGGCGACCAGGTACAGGTAGGCCGAGGCGTTGTCGACTGCCTCGGTCATCACCTGCTGGGTGGAGACCTTGTGGTAGCACGTGGCGACGACCGGCAGACCCGCGTCTCTGGTGGCCTGGTAGTAGCCCGGTCGCACCCGCGGCGGGACGGCGTGCAGCAGCAGGCCGTCCGCGCCCGCTTCGGCGATGTCGCCGACGACCTCGGCCATCGGCCTGCTCTTGATCGAGTAGCTCCAGTCGGCGAGCAACGCGATCCGCAGCCGGTGCAGCTTCGGCCGGACGTGCGAGATGAAGGTGAGCACTTCGTCCAGGCCGACGCCGAGCGCCAGCGCCCGCTCGTGCGAACGCCGGATCACCGGGCCGTCGGTGACCGAACCGGGGAACGGCACGGCCAGCTCCAGACAGTCCACTCCGGCGTCGTCGAGCATGAAGACAAGGTCCGCCAGTACGTCCAGCGGCGGGTCACCCGCGTTGAGGAACAACGCCAGTCCCGGCTCGCCGTCGGCTGTCTGGTCGAAGAACTCAGCCATTGGATACCGCCTTGCGTACGAGGGTGAGCTTGCGCTCGTGCGGTGTCCGCATAGCGTCCACAAGGGAGCGTGCGGCACCGGTGACGACCGCGTCCCGCGCGGCCTCGAAAGCGACCGTCCAGTCCTCGATGTGGCCCGTGGCGACCGCGAGTGCCGCCGCGTTGAGGCTGATCGTCTCTGTGACGACCTCGCCCGCCGCGCCGGAGATCACCGCGAGGAAGTGGTCGGCGACCTGGTCGAGGTCCCGTGCGGGGGCCAGGTCCTCGAACGTGCCCTTGTCCGAGGTGAACCGGCCGGCCCACAGCCTGATCATGCTGGTGTCGTCGTTGGTGTAGATCACGTTGTCGGCGAAGCCGAGCAGCTCGTCCGCACCGGAGTCGTTCATGCACAGCCAGACCTTGCGGTCCTTGATGCCCGCGGCCAGCCTGCGCAGCTCCGGCTGCGGCGCGTGCACCGACACACCGGTGACCTGCGCGGTGACCGGCAGCGCGGCCAGGAACGGGCCGAGCGCGTTGACGAACCGGCCGAACGGCTTGAGGCTCATCGGCATGATCAGCCGTGCCATCCGCAGCAGCTCCGTCGGGTACACGAACGGTCCGGCGAACGCGATGCCGTGCTTGTCCAACGTGTCCTCGGTGTGCCGGTACGACCGGGTCAGGCCGACGCCGAGACGTTCCAGCAGGTCGATCGAGCCGACGCTGCTGGTGTAGGCGCGCGAACCGGTCTTGACGACCTTGACGCCCAACGCCGCGGCCACGAACGCCGAAGCGGTCGAGATGTTGAAAGTCCTCGGGCCGCCACCCGTTCCGACGATGTTGACCGTGCCCGGCCAGCTCGCGGTGACCGGTTCGCGCCGCTCGTTGAGCGACGCCAACAGGTTGCGCAGCGAGTCGTGGTCGGGCAGCCGGGTGGCCAGCGAGGCCAGCAGGGCGACGGACTCACCTCGGTCGAGGTCGCCCGCGCCCAGCTGGTCCCACAACGACCGCCAGGTGTCCCTGTCGATGCCGGTGCGGTGGTCGAGCAGCGAGATGATCGCGGGATGCACCGGAGTTCAGCTCCCCGCCACCTGGCCGCGGGCGGCGTCGATGAACTCGTCGATCGCCTGCACGCTGCGGAAGTTGTTGGGGTCGAGGTCGGTGTCGTGCACCGACAGCGCGAAGTGGTCCTCCACCCACGCGATCAGCTTGAGCAGGCCGAGGCTGTCGATCACGCCGTCGGCCAGCAGGTCGTAGTCGACCGCGAGGTCCTCCGGTGCCACGTCGGGCAGGAACTCGTCGATGACGAACTTCTTGATGGCGTCCGCGTTGCTCATGAGTTTCTTCCTTTGCTCCCGAATGCGTTTCGGTCAACCTTGCCGGTCGGTGTCTTCGGCAGCGGCTCGTCGGCGATGTGCATGGCCGACGGGATGGCCGCCTGCGGCAGCCGCCTCGCGCAGTGCTGGCGAAGGATGAGGCTGTTGAGCTTGCTGCCGCCGGCCCGCCGCACCGCGGCGACCAGCCTGCGGCCCGCGATCGGGTCGGGCACGGCGACGACCGCCGCCTCCAGCACCGCGGGGTGCTCGAGCAGCACGTGCTCGACCTCGGCGGTGTTGATCGCGACACCCCGTACCTTGACCTGGAAGTCGCTGCGCCCGATCAGGTAGACCCGGCCGTCCTCGGCACGCCTGACCAGGTCGCCCGAGCGGAACCACGGCCGCTCGTCGGCTCCGGCCGGGTGCGGCACGAACTTGTCCGTGTGCCGGGTGCGGTCGAGGTACCCGGCCGCCTGGAACGGCGTGCTCACGTACAGCTCACCGGTTCCCGGTCCTTCGAGGACAGTGCCTTCGGCTGTCATGACCAGCGTGTGGACACCTGGCAGCGGCGTGCCGATCGAGACCGGCGCGGTCGCGTCCGTGCCGAGGTGGTGGATGAAGCTGTCGTTGGTCTCCGTGCATCCGTAGATGTTGTGCAGCGACGCACGGGGGAACAGGTTCGGCAGCTCGGCGAGCGTGCGGTCCGGGATGGCGTCGCCGGTGAACATCACGCGGTCCACGCTTTCCAGCCTGTCCACCGCGGGCTGCACGACGTCCAGCAGCAGGCCGAAGAACATCGGTACGGCCTGGATGACGTTGACCTCGTGCCGTACGAGCATGTCCAGCAGGTGCCTGCCGTTGGCCGCGTAGTCGGGGTCGACGAGCACGACCCGGCCGCCGTGCGCCAGCGTGGTCCAGATGTCGAGCAGGCACAGGTCGAAGTTCAGCGGCGCGTAGTTCAGCACGGTCCGGCCCGGCCGGATGTCGAACTCCGCGCCCGCCCACTCGACGAACCGGTCGATGCCCTGCTGCGGCAACGGAACGATCTTCGGCAAGCCGGTCGATCCGGACGTGGTCAGCATGAACCGCACGCCGTCCACATCGGATGCCTCGACGGCCGGTCGCGAGACCTCGGGGTCCGGGACGAACTCCGGCTCGCCTTCGGGCGCGTACACGGCCTGGCACCCGGCCTGGGCGAACAGGCTGGTCAGCGCCGAGTTGGCGAGCGCGGGCGACGGCAGCAGGAACCGGCGTCCGCTCAGGACGGCGCCGAGGACCAGCGCGACCGCCTGCGGGGACTTCTTGACCAGCAGGCCGATCGGTTCGCCCGGCTGGAGGTTCGACCACTCCAGCCGGGCCCTCGCCTTGTCGGCGAGTTCGTACAGCTCGCCGTACGTGGTGACCTCGCCGTGCCAGACCAGTGCTGGCGCACCGGGTCTGCGGCTGACCTGGGTAAGCAACCGCTCTCGGAAGGTACTCATCACTCCCCCAGCTCGACCCACCCGCTCTTGAGAGCGGGACCAGTCGGTGTCTTGCACGAGAACCGGACGAACTTCTCGTCCTGCTGCAACACGATCTCCAATGGCGTCTCGGGCGAGACGGCTGAGGAGAACCTCGCGCCGATGCTCTTGACCCGATCAGCGTCACCACCGGCGTAGCGGTCGATGACCTCTTCGGTGACGACCGCGAGCACGCTCATCCCGTGTGCGATCACACCGTTCTCGAAGCCCGCTTGGACAGCCGCGTTGTCGTCCAAGTGAATCGGGTTGAGGTCGCCGGAGGCGTAGGCGTACTTGGTCACGGTCTCACGTGCGATCGACCGCGTGACAACGGTCGGCTCGGCCGTGCTGCCCTTGCCGGGGTGCGGCGGGAGCTGGCCGAAGGTGTCCGGGGTGACCGCGCCGACGAGCATCGCCCCGGTGATCAGCTCGGCGAACTGCTCGCCGTCCTCGCCCAGCAGCGCCACCTTCATCGCCACCTGGACGCCCTTGAGGCTCTTGCGGGTGCCGACGACGTCGAGCGCCACGGTGACCGGCTCGTCCGGCCTGATCGCCCGCCGCACGTGGATCTCCTGCGACAGGTGCACGCGGCCGAGCGGGGAGCCGTCCGCGGTGGCCGCGCCGATCATCCCGACCGACTCGTCGATCACGGGTGAGGCGAGCACGAAGGCGTGCAGCGGGGATGCCTTGCCGTCCCCGTCAGCGAGTCCACTCCGGACCACTTCGCGGTAGGTCGCGAGCTCGTCCGCGTCCACCTTGCGGACAGCCTTCGCCGAAAGCGTGGGGGTCATACCGGCTTCACCACCAGACAGGCGTTGTGGCCCCCGAACCCGAACGAGTTCGACAGCGCCGGACCGCTCGCCACGTTGCGAGGACTGCCGTGCACGACGTCGATCCGCATTCCCGGTTCGAGGTGCTCATGGTTTGCGGTTGGGGGCACCACGGACTCGCGCATGGCCATCACCGTGGCGATCAGCTCGACCGAGCCAGCGGCTCCGATCAGGTGCCCGATGACGCCTTTCGACGAGGTCACCGGCGGGCCGTCCGGCCCGAAAACCTTGTGCAGCGCGACCGCTTCGGCGCGGTCGTTGTGCGGTGTGGACGTTCCGTGCGCGTTGACGTGCACGATGTCGCGTGGCTCCAGCCCGGCGCCGGCGATCGCCCTGCTCATCGCGGCGACCGCACCCGCGCCGTCCGAGGCGGGCATCGACAGGTGGAACGCGTCGCTGGTGGCCGCGTAGCCCGCGATCTCCGCGTACAGCCGAGCTCCTCGGGCGCGGGCGTCGTCCGCGCGTTCCAGTACGACGAAACCCGCGCCCTCGCCCATGACGAACCCGTCGCGGTCCTTGTCGAACGGCCGCGACGCGATCACCGGGGTGTCGTTGCGGCTCGTCGTGACGGCGTTGAGATTCCCGAACGCGGCCAGCGTGACCTCAGTCATGATCGACTCGCAGCCACCGGCCAGCACGACGTCCGCCTGGCCGGTCCGCAGCAGCATCCGGGCGTAGCCGATCGAGTCCGCGCCACTGGCGCACGTGGACGCGATGGTCAGCGCCGGGCCGCGCCACCCCAGTCTCATGCTCAGCGCGGCAGCCGCGGCGTTCGGCATGTTGATCAACGGCATCAACGGGTTCACCTTGGCCGGGCCGCCGATGTGGAAGTTGCGTGTCTCGTCGTCGCTGGTTCGCCTGCCACCGACGGCGTTGCCGATGACGATCGCCGCCCGGTCCTTGTCCACACTCGGCAAACCCGCGTCGGCGTGCGCCTGCAAAGCAGCGGCGACGCCGTAACGCGCGAACGGGTCCAGCCGCCGGGCCTCCTTCGCGCCGAGCACGTCGAGGTCCTCGAATCCCCTGACGCGGCAGCCGATGCGCACCTTGTGCTCGTCCAGCCTCATCCCGGTCAGTTCGGCTGCTGTCGAACGACCTGCCCGCAGCACCGCCCAGAACTCGTCGAGCCGGCATCCCGCCGGCGTGACCACGCCCATCCCGGTGATCACCACGCTGGCCGTCATCTCGGCTCCCTCCTGCTCTGAGGGCAAGTTGTACGTGGGCCGCCGCAAGCCGGGCGCAATACACCGGGGCCGGTACACGCAGCGCGACCGGCAGTGACTGCTTCACGCGACCGGGCGTGAGAAGTTCATGGTGTAGGGGTAGACGGTCACATATCGCTCGGCAATCCTTTGGGCAGCGTCTGAGGGGCGCTTGTTGCCCTAATCGACTGTGTCGATCCTTCTGGGGTGGTCGGAAATGCTCATCAGGCTGACGGGTCTCATCACCATCGAACGTGATGACGCCCCGCCGCGGCACTTGTCCAGTGCGCAGGCGCAAGTGGCGTTCGCACGGCTGACGCTGGAACGCGCCGGTGGCACGAGCCGCGACCTGCTGGCCGACACCGTGTGGCCGGAGGGACTGCCGGACACGTGGGCGTCCGCGCTGCGCAGCGTGGTCAGCCGGGTCCGCGGATTCGTTGTGGGCGGCGACATCGCGGCGAGCCCGCCGATCATCGCACAGGGCGGGCGGTACCTGCTCAAGCTCCCCGCCGGGGCGACTGTCGACCTGGAACTGGCCGAAACCGATGTGGCACAGGCGAGTGAGGCGTTCGGCAAAGGTGAGTTCGCGGACGCGGAACGACTCGCCTCGGCGGCTGTGGCCACGCTGGAAAGGCCGTTCCTGCCCGACCACGAAGGCGAGTGGGTCACCAGCGTCCGGGAGCGGACCGCCGAACTGCTTGTGTCGGCGTTGGAAACAGCGAGTCTGGCGGCGTCCGCCCGGCACGACGAACGCAACTCCCTCAGGTTCGCCGACGAGGCGGTCCGCCGCGCCCCGCTCAGGGAAAGCGCGCACCGCTGCCGGATGACGGCGCACGTCGCCGCGGGCAACCGCGCGGAGGCGCTGAAGTCCTACCACGAACTACGCCGGATGCTCGCCGAGGAACTCGGGATCGACCCGGCGCCGGAAACCCAGGCCGCGTACGCGGAACTGCTCGGCAGCCCGGTCGTGGCACCTGCGCGGAAACGGGCGCCGCGCGTGCAGAGCTCTGCGCCGTTCGTGGGACGCCGCCAGGAACTGGCGCGGTTGTCGGCCACCTGGGCGCAGGTCGAGGACGGCGCGAGCCACATGGTCCTCGTCACCGGCGAACCGGGCATCGGCAAGACCCGACTGGTCACCGAACTGGCCAAACGGATCAGCGTCGCGGGTGGTGTGGTGATGTACGGCCGCTGCGACGACACGGCCGGCGGTACGGCCTCCGTGCCGTGCCAGGCTTTCGTCGAGGCCGCCAGCGGGTTCGTCGCCGCCACACCGCAAGACGCACTGCCCCCGTTGGCGAGGGCGACGCTGCGCACGATAGCGGACCCGATGGCGTCCACACGGGCCGATCTGCTGCTCGCCCTGACCGACCTGCTGATCAAAACAGCGTCAGAGCGACCGGTTTACGTCGTACTCGACGACCTCGACCTGGCCGACGACGACACGTTCGTGCTGCTGCGCAGGCTGGCCCGGCGCAGGCACGGAACGTCCTTGCTGGTCGCGGCCACCGCGGGAGCGGCTGGACATCGTCCAACCGCGGCAGGCGACTTCACCTCGGCGATCCACGACGTGGACAGGGACGGCTGGTTGCGCCGGATCGCGCTGACCGGGATGGACGAGTCCGACGTGCGCGCGTTGGTCCGCCGGATCGTGCCGGACGACCAGGGCCTGCCGCACCCGCAGCAGCTGGTCACCGACACCGCGGGGAACACGTTCCTGCTGCTGGAACTGCTGCGCTGGCACAGCGACCCGGACAGCACCAAGCCCGCGCTGCCGTCCGGCGCCGCGGACTACGCGAGCGCCCGGCTGGCCGCGATCGGCCACCCCGCAAGGCAATTGCTGCGGGCCGCGGCAGCCTCAGGCGCGAGCTTCGAGCTCGACCTGGTCGCCGAGGCCGCCGACCTGGCCGAGAACGAGGCGTTCGAGGCGCTGGACACCGTCGTCAACGACGGGATCGTGGCGGAAACCCCGGTGACCTACGAGTACCGGTTCGTGCACGACATCGTTCGCCGGGCGATCTACGAACAGGCAAGCGCCGCACGCAGACGCTGGCTGCACACCCGTCTCGCCGACGCGATCGAACACCGCCGCGCGGGTGAACTGCGCCGATACAGCCGCACGATGGCGCATCACCGCGCCGCGGGCGCGATCCCGCACGGGGACCAGCGCGCTGTCCGGTGGGGCTGGCGCGCGGCGGCGTGGGCGAGCCAGGACGGCGCGCCGCACGAGGCCGTTCACTTGCACCGCCAGGCGTTGCGGCACGTACCGTCGGCTGACCACGAACTGCGCGCCGAAGCGCTGACGAATCTCGGCTTGGCGCAGCTCGCCGCCGGCCACGACGAGTGCGAGCAGACGCTGCTGGACGGCGCGATCCAGGCGTTGCACAACGGACGGCTGAACATGGCCGCGCAGGCCGCGCTCGGGCTGGCCGACGTCGTCCAGGACAGGCCGAGGCTGCGCAGCGAGGCCGCGGCACTGATCGAAATGCTCGTCGGCGCAACGCCTCCCCGCGCGGTGAGCGCGATCGACGACGTCACGGTCGGCCGGTTGCTCGCCCGTCTGGCCCGGCTCGAGCGGCCCCTTCCCGTCGGCGCGAAGGCCGCGCTGACCGCGATGTCCCGTGAGCTGCAACTGCTGGAAGGGCCGGCGAACGTCCGGCGGCGGGCGCAGCTGGCCGGGGAGATGCTCGCGGTCGCGCAGGCTGTCGAGGACTCCTACGCGGCGGTCGTCGCGGCGCACCACCGTGCGATGGCGGCCGAGCTGGCCGGCGACGGCGCGCAGGCACTGGCCGACCTGGTGGAAGTGGTCGACGCGGCAGGCGAACGGCTCGGCCAGGCACTGCTGCTGGACCGTTCGGTGGCGGTCGCCGTGACACAGGGCCAGTTCGCCCAAGCGGTCGCGATGACCAACCGGGTGCACCGGGTGCCCGACGACACCGACCACCGGATCCACCCCGTACCAGGCAGTTTGGCCGCACGGCAGCTGCTCGTCGCGGGCTGGCTGCGCGGGAACGCCGACGACGGCTGGTTCACCAGCGCGCACGAAGCCGCTGAACGGTCGCTGGTCGCGTTGATAGGCGGGGAACGTGGCCTTCCTCACCTGACCGTGCGGGCGCTGGCCACCGGCGTCGAACCGTTGCCGTCGGGCGACGAATGGCCACATGTCGTTGGCCTGCTTGCCCTCGGCGCGCACGAACTGGGCGATCCGGCCACCGCGGAGGCGCTGCGCAAGCTGCTGGAACCCTATGCCGAGCTCAACTGCGGCATCGGTTACCGCACTTTCGCCGGATCGGCGTCATTCCATCTTGGCCGGTTGGCGGTTATCGTTGGAGACTGGGACGACGCGGAGCAGCACCTGACCGCGGCGCTCACCGGGTTCGGCGAACGCCAGGCCCGGCCGTGGACGGCCTTGACACAACTGGCGCTGGCACAGGCGATGGAGGCACGAGGACGCGCAGGAGACCGAAGGCGAGCGGAAACCCTGCGTGCGGAGGCGAACTGGACCCTCGCCAGCCTCGACCTGCATCCGCGGTCAGCGTAACCAACGGCCCCCTCGTGAGTGGTTCGGTCACACAACTACCTCACGAGGGGGCTGTTGCTTGCTCGGACGTCTCAACGCCGGTACAGCGTCCGGCCGGAGTCCGAGCGCCGGCGCGACGACACCGACCACGAGCACGAGGCCGGGGAGAGCTGGAGAATCGGCCGCACGACCCGCACACGGGCCTGGCCTGGCAGTGCGCGGCGGGATGACGCCCTGAGCTCATACATTTCGCTTCCTTCCTGTGTCGTGAGTGGTTCGGCCGGTTAGAACCGGCCGAACCACTCACGAGGACGTGCTCACGTGATGGAGACGCCACCGTCGACGCTGATGACCTGCCCCGTGGTGAAATCGCACTCCAGGAACAGGGCCATGCTGCGGGCGACCTCCTCCGGGGTGCCGAACCGCGGGATCGGCGACTTCTCCCTGATGTTGTCCATCACCGAGTCCGAGAGGTCCTTGGTCATGGTCGTCACCATGAAGCCGGGGGACAGCGCGTTCACCGTGACACCGCGGCGACCGCACTCGGCGGCCAGCGTGCGGGTGAACCCGATGACCCCCGCCTTGGAGGCCGAGTACGCCGTCTGACCGGCCGACGCGATCAGGCCGGACGGTGAGACGACGTTGACGATCCGGCCCCACCGCTTGCGCAGCATGTGTCCAACCGCGACGCGGGAGGTGTGGAACGTCCCGATCAGATTGGTCTCGATCACCTGGCGCCAGTCGTCGGGCGACTGCATGGCCATCAGGGCGTCCTTGCGGATACCGCCGTTGTTGACCAGGATGTCGATCGGTCCCAGCGCGTCCGAGATCTCCTTGTACATCTGGTTGACCGCTTCCCACGAGGCGACGTCACCGGTCACCACGCAGGAGTCGTTCTCCAGCTTGTCCGCCACGGCCTGCGCCCGGTCCTTCGACGAGTTGTAGTGCACGGCGACCCGGCACCCCAACGCGTCGAGCTCGATCGCGAGCGCTTGTCCCAGCCCGCCGGACGCGCCGGTCACGAGTGCGACCGGCGAGTCCGGGCGAGCGACGTCAACGAAAGACTTCCGGCTGCTCATGCCGAAACACCGCCCCACTTCAGAAGTGCCGACCCCCACGTCATGCCGGCCCCGAAACCCGCGAGCAGCACCAGGTCACCGTCTTTGAAGCGGCCTTCGTCCAGCGCCTCGCTCATCGCGATGGGCATCGACGCCGACGCGGTGTTGCCGTACTTCCACAGGTTGGTGACCAGCTTCTCCGGCTTGAGCCCGGTGTGGTCGAGGATCGAGTTGATGATCCTGATGTTCGCCTGGTGGGGAACGAAGTGATCGACGTCGTCGACCGTCAGCCCGGCCTGTTCGAGCGTGGCACGCACCGAACGGACGGTGAAACGGACCGCGTTGAGGTAGATCTCGTTTCCCTTGATCTCGGAGAAGTGCAGGCCGTCCGCGAACGTCGTCGCGGAGGTGGGCATCCGGCTGCCGCCGGCCTGCACGCGCAGGCTGTCCTGGCGCGAACCGTCCGCGCCGAGGTTCCACGCCAGCACCCAGTCGGTCTCGGTCGGTTTGAGCACGATCGCCCCGGCGCCGTCGCCGACCAGGATGGACAGATCGCGGTCGGCCGGGTTGATCTGCGTGGAGTGGGTGTCCGAGCCGATCAGCAGGATCGGTCTCGGATCCACCTTCATCAACGCCGCACCCGTGACCAGGCCGTAGATGAAACCGGAGCACTCCGCGTTGACGTCGTGCGCGGACCCGGCGATGCCGAGGCCGTGGTGCACGAACGCGGAAGTGGCCGGGGAGAGCTGTTCCGGCGTCGCACTCGCCACGATGAGGTGGGCGATGTCCTTGCCGGTCAACCCTGCCCGCTCCAGCGCCACCCGGCCCGCGTCGATCGCCAGCGAGGCGGTCGACTGGCCGGGGTCGATCGCCCTGCGCTCGTGGATCCCGCAGCGACTGATGATCCATTCCTCATCGATGTCGAAGCGGGCCGCGAGCTCGGTCGTGGTGACTCGGCGCTCGGGTACGGCCATGCCCCACCCGGCGATGTCGAAGCCGTCCACGCCGGACCTACGCTTTGGCCAGGCTGACGAGCTTGGCGTGCACGTCACGCATGGTCGTGGCGTCGTCGATGTCGCTGAACAGCGACTCGTCCGCACCGACGTGCGGGTACTTGTTCTGGAACCCGTAGAGCCACTCCATCAGGTCCAGCGAGTCGATGTCGGAGTTGCGCTGGATCGCGTCGTCGGGTCCCAGTTCGGCAGCGCCAGAGACGGCTGCCAGCTGGCCGGCCAGCTCTTCCACGGTGGGCAGTTCCATAACCTCGCTCCTCTCGTCACCCTGCCTGCCAAGCGGCGCCAGGGCTGCCGTGCTGAGGAGAACTAAACCCGGCGTCCCGCAACGAACGCGCAATCCAGGTGTGTCTTGCGCATCTCTTGCGCGGTGGCGGTGTGCTGGGTCCCGAACACTTTCGTTGCCCTCGCGCGCCAAATGCCTGAGGAGGCAGAACCGTGACGAGCACCATCAACCAGAGCGTCAGCACAGGCAAGGGCGGACGACCGACGCCACACGTGCGTGTCGCCATCATCGGCACCGGTTTCTCCGGCCTCGGCGTGGCGATCCGCTTGCTGCAGAACAAGGTCAAGGACTTCGTGCTGCTCGAGCGCGCCGGTGAGGTCGGCGGCACGTGGCGGGACAACACGTACCCGGGCTGCGCCTGCGACGTGGCTTCCGTGCTGTACTCGTACTCCTTCGCGCAGAAGTCGGACTGGAACAGCACGTACGGCACCCGCCAGGAACTGTTCGACTACCTCAAGGACGTCGCCGACCGCCACGGCGTGCGCCCGTACGTGAAGTTCGACCACGAGGTGCTGGCGGCCAAGTGGGACGAGAACCTGCGCCGCTGGCACATCAGGACCTCGCAGGGTGACTACACCGCGCAGGTCCTGGTCGCGGGCAGCGGGTACCTCAGCGACCCGGTGATCCCGGACGTCCCGGGCATCGAGGACTTCCAGGGCAAGATCATGCACTCGTCGCAG
The DNA here is from genome assembly GCF_001302585.1 of Kibdelosporangium phytohabitans. Taxonomy (GTDB): domain Bacteria; phylum Actinomycetota; class Actinomycetes; order Mycobacteriales; family Pseudonocardiaceae; genus Kibdelosporangium; species Kibdelosporangium phytohabitans. The sequence continues at coordinate 9,443,985 of NZ_CP012752.1, forward strand.
TGGGACCACTCCTACGAGCTCGACGGCCGCAACGTCGCGGTGATCGGCACCGGCGCGTCGGCGATCCAGTTCGTGCCCGCGATCCAGCCCAAGGTCGGGCACCTGGACCTGTACCAGCGCAGCGCGCCCTGGGTCGGGCCGAAGCCGGACAAGCAGATCAAAGGCGTGCACGGCTGGGCGCTGAAGCGCGTCCCCGGCTACCGCGCGTTCCGCCGTGGCTGGAACAAGAACGGCCGCGAGATCCTGGCGTTCCTGTTCAAGCGGCCACCGTTGGCCGAGAAGACCATCCAGGGCATGGCGCAGCGGCATCTGGCCAAGAGCGTGCCGGACGCCGAGCTGCGCGCGAAGCTGACACCGGACTTCGCGGTGGCGTGCAAGCGGTTGCTGTTCTCCAACAAGTGGTACCCGGCGATCCAGCAGGACAACGTGGAGATCATCGGCGGCGAGATCACCAAGGTCACCCAGAACGGGATCGTCGGTTCGGACGGCCGTGAACGCGCGGTCGACGCGATCATCCTCGGCACCGGGTTCCTGGCGACCAAGCGTCCAATCGCCGAGAAGCTCTCCGGCCGCGGCGGCGTTAAGCTCGCAGACGCCTGGGAGGCCGGCGGGATGAAGGCCTACCGGGGCACGACAGTGGCCGGGTTCCCCAACCTCTTCCTGATGCTCGGACCGAACACCACGCTCGGCCACTCCTCGCAGACGGTGATGATCGAGGCGCAGATCGCCTACGTCGTCGACGCGGTCAAGACCCTCGCCAAGCGCGGGCTGTCCAGCGTCGAGGTCGGTGCCGACGCGCAGGAGGCGTACAACAAGGAGATCGAGTCCCTGTTGGACGGTTCGGTGTGGGACGCGAAGACCTGCACGAGCTGGTACACCGACTCGACCGGCCGCAACCCGTCCATCTGGCCGGCGAACACACGCAAGTTCACCCGCGGCACCAAGAAGTTCGACCTGGACGCCTACCAGGTGGCGACTCTCGCCGGTGCCGAGACGCACGCCGACGTCAAGGCGTAGCGGGACATTTTCCTGACTGGAGGGGTTCGATGGGCAGCAGCGCACACTCCCGGCGCAATCTTCTGAAGGGCATCGGCGCCGGTGCGGTTGTGGTCGGCTGGAACGCGGTGACCGGCACGTGGGCCACGGCCGAGGCAGCGGCCTCGCCTGCCGTGGTCCCCTTGCCGCCCTTGGACGGCACGCTGGAGACGTCTTCGGCGGTGCTGGACGAGTTCTCGAAGGACTGGGGCGGTTTCGTCACCGCCAGGCCGAAGGCGGTGCTGCGGCCCGGTTCGGTGCAGGACGTCGTGAGGATCGTGAACTACGCGCGGGCGAACTGCCTGAAGGTCTCGGTGAACGGCCAGAGCGGCACCGCCGACGACCAGGAATCGCACTCCTTCTGGGGCAACGCGTCGGTGCCCGGCGGGATCTCGATCGACGCCAAGGGGTTCTCGAAGATCCACAGCATCACCGCGACCCACGCCGTCGTCGGCGCCGGTGTGTCGCTGCACCAGTTGTCCGCGGCCACGCTGGATCGCGGCCTGATCGTCCCGTCCCAGACGGACTACCTGCGCCTGTCGGTCGGCGGAGTCGGCTCGGTCGGCGGCTTCGGCGGCACAGTCCCGAAGTACGGCCTGTTCTCCGACATGATCGAGGAGATCGAGGTCGTCACCGGCGCGGGTCAGGTGCTGACGGCGTCGCCGTCGGTGCGGCCGGACCTGTTCAACGCGGTGATCAACGGCGCGGGGCAGGTCGCGGTCATCACGAAGGCGAAGGTGCGGCTGATGAAGGCGCCGCAACGGGTGCGGATGTTCACCCTGTCGTACACGGATCTGGCCAAGTGGCAGCAGGACCAGGAGTTCCTGATGCGCGACGGCCGGTTCACCCACCAGGGCGGCGGCTTCTCGCGCAAGCCGGACAACTCCGGCTGGTGGTACCAGATCGAGGTCGGCTACTACTACACACCGCCGGGGTCACCGAACGAAACCGCTTTGCTGGCGGGGCTGCACGACGAGCGTTCGGCGCTGCAGGTGCACGACCACCTGTTCCGCGACTGGACGTTCCGGGTGGACCCGGGTGAGCAGGCGTGGAAGGACGGCGGGTTCTGGGACGGGCCGCACCCGTGGCTGCACCTGCTCGTGCCCGCGTCGAAGATCCAGACGTTCGTGCCGTACGTGCTTTCGGAGCTCCAGGTGGAGCAACTGGGCGCGGGGTTCACGATCCTGTCGCCGTTCCAGACCGCGAAGGTGACCCGGCCGCTGTTCGCCAAGCCGAACGAGCCGGTCGCGTACCTGTGCGACCTGCTGCGGATGCCGCCGCCCGGCGACCCGGACATCCAGGCGTACCTCGCGCAGAACCGCAAGTTCTACGAGAAGCTGGTTTCGCTCGGCGGCAAGCGTTACATCATCGGCGCCGTCCCGGGGATGACACCGGCGCAGTGGCAGCGGCACTTCGGGGCGGCGTGGCCGTTCCTGGTGGCGTCCAAGCGCCGCTACGACCCGGACGGCGTGCTCACACCCGGTCAGGGGTTCTTCTCCTGACCTGTCTGGTCCTACTCGCCGTGGGACAAAGGGCGGGGGCAGGGCGCCGCTGGAAGGCCCCTGTCCTCGCTCCAGCCAAGAATCTAGGAGGTTGGGCCGTGAGCGGCTACGACATCATCGACGAGGCGTTCATCGACACATCGCCCGACCTCGTCTGGCAGGCGCTGGTCGCCGAACTGGGCGGGGCAGCGGGGTTCTGGGTCCCGTTCAACACGTTCGCCGCGACCGGGCCGGCCGACCAGGTCGGCACCGAGGTGAAGTGGACCGTGCACCCCAAGGGCGTGGACAAGGGCGGCCCGAAGCTGCGGTTCACGTCAAGGACAACGTTCGTGGACCCGGGCCGCAAACTGGCCGCGGAGTACTTCGAAGGTGTCTTCCGCGGCACGGTCACGTTCACGATCGAACCGGTGAACGGCGGACTGGCCACGCGGATCTCGATGCACTTCAAGGCGACGCCGCAAGGCGTGGCGAAGGTCCTCGGCAAGGTCGCGGACATCGGCGGCAAGCACTCGCAGGCGGCTCAGCTGGCGTTCGCCAACCTGGACACGAAGCTCGGCCGAAGGCACACAGCGAACGGAGTTCCGCGATGAACGTGACCACCAGCGATGGTGCTTCGCTCGCCATCTCCGTGCGCGGTCCTTCCGATGGGACCACGGTCGTCCTGTCGCACGGTTGGGCCGCCGGTCGTTCCGTGTGGGATTCCGTTTCCCCCCAGCTTGTTGCTGCTGGACTGCGAGTGGTCACCTATGACCAGCGCGGGCACGGTGAGTCCACTGTGGGCGTATCACCGATCGGGGTGGCCCGGTTCGCCATGGACCTCGGGGACGTGCTGGGCGCTGTCGGGGCTCAGGATGCTGTCGTGGTCGGGCACTCAGGTGGTGGTTTCGCTGCCTTGTGCCACGCGATCACGGATCCTTCCCGGATCGGCGGGCTGGTGCTGCTCGCCACTGCCGCTCACGAGCAGAACACGCCCAGGGGCGAGGTTCGGCTTATGGGCAACCCCGTGTTCTCTTTCGCTCTCCGGCGTGGGCCGTTGGGGCGCAAGATGATCAGCAGCACTGTGGGGCCTGGTATCTCGGCTGGGGCTTTGGAGGCTCACCGGGCTTTGTTCGCCGGGACCGACCGGAAGGTCAGAGCTGCTTGCTTCGGGTGTACCGCCGGGATGGATCTCCGGCCTGGGTTGGCTTCCGTTTCCGTTCCCGCTGTTGTCCTGCACGGTGACGCGGACACCGTTATCAAGGCGGAGTTGGGGCGGGTCGTCGCGGACACGTTGCCCAAGGCCGATTTCGAGGAGATCTCCGGGGTTGGGCATATGGTTCCGCTTGAGGCTCCTGAGCGGGTTGTTCGCTCAGTGCTCGAGCTTGCCACACGGTAGCGTGTGCTCCGCACCTGGCGCGCCGCTCTTGGTCACCACGGTTCGATTTGGGTGGGGCGACGCTTCTTCTCTCGGTGCCGGTCTTGTTCTTTGCTTTTCTTCTTCTTTGCTTTGGGATCCCTCGTGGGTACTCGGCCGCAGCTCGGTTTTAGACCGGGTACCCACGAGGAAGTTCTTCGTTTTCTCGTTCTTCCTAGTAGCGGTAGTGGTCCGGCTTGAACGGTCCTTCCACGTCCACGCCGATGTACTCCGCCTGTTCCTTCGTCAGCTTGGTCAGCCTCACTCCCAGTGCGTCGAGGTGCAGCCGGGCGACCTTCTCGTCGAGGTGCTTCGGCAGCCGGTAGACGTCCTTTTCGTACTCGCCCGGCTTGGTGTACAGCTCGATTTGGGCTATAGCCTGGTTGGTGAAGCTGTTCGACATCACGAACGACGGGTGGCCCGTCGCGTTGCCGAGGTTGAGCAGGCGTCCCTCGGACAGCACGATGATCGCGTGCCCGTCGGGGAAGGTCCAGGTGTGGACCTGGGGCTTGATCTCGAGCTTCTTGATTCCCTCGATCTTCGCCAGGCCAGCCATGTCGATCTCGTTGTCGAAGTGCCCGACGTTGCCGACGATCGCGTTGTGCTTCATCTTCGACATCTGCGCCGCCGAGATGATGCCGAAGTTGCCCGTCGTGGTGATGAACAGGTCACCCTTGTGCAGCACGTCGTCCAGCTCGACGACTTCCAGGCCTTCCATGGCCGCCTGCAGCGCGCAGATCGGGTCGATCTCCGTCACGACCACGCGGGCGCCCTGGCCGCGCAGCGATTCCGCCGCGCCCTTGCCGACGTCGCCATACCCGCAGATGACCGCGAGCTTCCCGCCGAGCATCACGTCCGTCGCCCGGTTGATCCCGTCGGCGAGCGAGTGCCGGATTCCGTACTTGTTGTCGAACTTCGACTTCGTGACCGAGTCGTTGACGTTGATCGCCGGGAACAGCAGTTCGCCGTCCAGTGCCAGCTTGTAAAGCCGCTTGACGCCGTTGGTCGTTTCCTCGGTCACGCCGCGGATCTCCGCCGCCACCTTGGTGAAGCGCTTCGGGTCCCTGGCGACGCTGTCCGCGATGGTCTTGAGGATCAGCTGGTATTCCTCGTTGTCGTCGTCCGTCGGCTGGGGCACCGCGCCCGCTGCCTCGAACTCCGCGCCCTTGTGGACCAGCAGGGTCGCGTCACCGCCGTCGTCGACGATCATGTTGGGCGGCTGGCCGTCCGCGAACTGGAACAGCTGGTCGGTGCACCACCAGTATTCCTCGAGTGTTTCGCCCTTCCAGGCGAACACCGGGGTTCCGGCCGGTGCGTCCACGGTCCCGTCGCGGCCGACGACGACAGCGGCGGCCGCGTGGTCCTGCGTCGAGAAGATGTTGCAGGACACCCAGCGGACCTCGGCACCCAGGTCGACCAGGGTCTCGATCAGCACGGCGGTCTGGATCGTCATGTGCAGCGAGCCGGCGACACGGGCGCCTGCCAGCGGTTTGCTGTCCGCGTACTCGCGCCGGATGGCCATCAGACCAGGCATTTCGTGCTCGGCGAGCTCGATCTCCTTGCGCCCGAACTCCGCGAGCGACAGATCCTTGACAGCGAATTCGAGACCGTTGACGGTCTTGTGCACAGAGAACACCTCCTACTGGTTCATAGGAGGCGCCCTTGCAGTCGTGGTTCAGGCCGAGCGTGGCGGACACGCCGGTGTCCGTTGCAGCGCCTCTCGGCCTGAATCCAGGTTGGCAGACCTTCAGCGGGGATGTCAACCGACGAAGAAGTCCGCCATCATCGCCATGTCCTCGTGCTCGAGGTTGTGGCAGTGCATCAGGTAACGCCCCCGATGACCCTCGAACCTGGCGAGCACCTCGACGGTCTCGTAGGCCGAATGTCCACTGTGTCTTTCCAGCCCGCGTCCCGCGCCCGCAGGCCGCCGCCACGCGAGATCACCTGAAAGTGTGCCAGGTGGAGGTGCACGGGATGGTGGAAGTCGCTCGACAGCCGCCACTTCTCCACGGCCCCCAGCCGCGGTGTGGCAATGATTTCCCCCGGCGCGTACATCCGGCCGTTGATCGTCCACATCCGCGCCCCGTGGTGCTGCATCGTGGTGCGGAAGTCGAACGTCCTTGTCACGGAAGCGGTTTCCAGCTTCTCGAAGTCGACCAGCCGGTCCGGCACGGGCGCGCTCACCGGGCCCCGGCGGGCGACGTCGAACCGCATGACCGGGCCGCCGAGCCGGTCGGTCAACGTGACCCGCGTGCCGACCGGATACGCGGCGAAGTCCACGAGCACGTCGAACCGTTCGCCGGGCGCGACAGGAGGCTCCCGTGCGCGTACGGTTCGCCGAGCAGTCCGGCGTCACTGCCGATCTGGACGAGGTCCCCACCGGGGTCGAGCGCGAGTTCGTACCTGCGGGCGTTGGAGCCGTTGACGATCCGCAGGCGGTAACGGGTCGCGTCGACGTCGAGCACCGGCCACGGCGCACCGTTGACCAGGACCACGTCACCGAGCACCCCGTTGACGTAGTCCTTTTCCACTCCAGGGCCGGAATCCAGGGCCGGGTACAGAAAGGACCCGTCTTCGTCGAAGGCGCGATCGGTCAGCAGCAGCGGCACGTCGTACTTGTCGCGCGGCAGGTCCAGCCTGTCCTCTTCGGCGGCGCCGACCAGGCACATCCCGGCCAGCCCACGCCACACCTGCGGAGCGGTGTGGTCCATCCGGTGGTCGTGATACCACAGCGTGGCCGCGCGTTGACTCATGGGATACGTGTACGTCTTGGCAGCAGCGGGTTTCACGAGGTCCGTCGGGTAGCCGTCGGACTCCGGCGGCGTCACACCGCCGTGCAGGTGCGTCGAGGCCGGCACGCCGAGCTCGTTGCGCACCTCGACCACAGCCTTGCTTCCTCGTCGCAAGGGGAACGTCGGACCGGGAAACATCCCGTCATACCCCCAGATCCTGGTCCGGGCGCCGGGAAGGATCTCCGCGTCCGCGGTCCGCTGCACCAACGTGTAGTACTCGACGTCACCGTCCACCTTGGTCGGTCGTGCGGCCAGCGGGATCGGCAGCGGCACGGCGAACGGTTGCGGCAACGGTCTGCGGCTGCGCAGCAACCCGTTGTTCCCAGCACCGCCGCGCCTGCCAGCAGCCCGAGAAATCCCCTCCGCGACCTCACGCCAACTCCGCACGACAGGAGAAGGTCATCGTGGCCAACGCGACAGCCGCGCCGAACAGCAACACCCCAGCGGGATGTGCAGTTGCAGGCCGCGCGTAACACCCAGATCCACGATTGCTTCTTCGCGACCACAGATCCTGCGGCTCGCGGACGGCCGAGCCATCTCGCGGCGGGCGTCTTCCGGAGGTACTCCCGTGGAGGTACGCGGCCGCGTTCATACGACTCTCGAAGTACAGTCAACGACCCGCTTGCCCGGATAGTCTGCGCAGGTGAGCAGCTATCGGCGATGGGCAGAGGACGGTGGTGTGGCCCTTGCCGTCGCGGCGCTGCTGATCGCCTTGATCGAGACGTCGCCGACGCACGTGAGCGTCACCACGTACACGCTCGCGCTGAGCAGTTCGCTGGCGATCACGCTGCGTCGCCGTTTCCCCGTGACCGTCCTGCTGTTCTGCCTGACGTGCACGGTGAACGTGTACATCATCGACCGGCCCGACATCCCCATCGAGCTCCCGTTGCTGTGCGCGTTGTTCTCGGCGATGCGTTACGGCCACCGCTTGATCGGCATCACCAGCGGTGCCGGGTATCTGCTGTCGATGGTGGTGATGAACGTCTTCATCCTGCCGGGGCATCCAGCGCGCGAGGAGATCCAGGACCGGATCATGCTGCTCGGCTGGTTCGTCGCGGCCATGATCCTTGGCGAGGCGGCCCGGCTGCGTGAGAAGCGCGCGGCCGAGCAGGTGCGCAATCAGGAGGAGACGATGCGCCGCCAGGCGGGCGAGGAGCGGCTGCGCATCGCCCGCGAGTTGCATGATTCCCTGACACACAGCATTTCGGTGATCAAGCTGCACGCCGGGGTGGCGGTGCACTTGGCGCGGAAACGGGGCGAGGAGGTGCCAGAGTCGTTGCTCGCGATCCAGGAGGCAAGCGGGGACGCGGTGCGTGAGCTCAGGGCGACACTCGGTGTGTTGCGTGGGACGCCGGATGACAACGGCCTCGATCGGCTCACCGACCTGATCGAACGCGCGCGGGGCACGGGGTTGCCCGTGCGGCTGACGATCACCGGGAGGCAACGGCGGTTGCCCACGGAGATCGACCGCGCCGCTTACCGGATCGTGCAGGAGGCGTTGACCAACGTGACCCGGCACGCCGAAGCGGATTCCGTCGACGTCCAGCTGGACTTCGACCCGCGGCTGCTGACCGTGCAGGTCGACGACGACGGCAAGGCGACCCCGGCGGCGTTGCCGGTTCCCGGGGTCGGGCTGATCGGGATGCGTGAGCGGATCACCGCGCTGGGCGGCTCGATGTCCGCGCGGCCACGGGAGAACGGTGGTTTCCGGGTACGAGCGGAGTTGCCGGTCCCATGATCCGTGTACTGCTTGTGGACGACCAGGCGTTGATCCGGGCCGGTTTCCAGGCCTTGCTCAGCGCGGAGGACGACATCACGGTCGTCGCCGACGCGTCCGACGGCGCGCAGGGTGTCTCGCTGGCGCGACAACACCGGCCGGACGTGGTGCTGCTCGACGTGCAGATGCCCGTGATGGACGGGATCGAGGCGACGCGGCAGATCGCGTCGGACCCGGCGCTGGCCGACGTGCACGTGGTCATGGTGACCAACTACGGCTTCGATGAATACGTCTTCAACGCCTTACGGGCAGGCGCGAGCGGGTTCCTCGTGAAGGACACCGAGCCCGCGGATCTGATCGCCGCGGTGCGTGTCGCGGCCCGCGGCGAGGCGTTGCTGTCGCCCGGCATCACCCGGCGGCTGATCAGCGAGTTCGTGTCCCGCGCGCCGCTGCCCGGCCCGGTTGTCGGCCTTGACCAGCTGACCAACCGGGAGAAGGAAGTGATGACGCTGGTCGCCAAGGGGCTGACCAACGAGGAGATCGCCAACCAGATGGTGATCAGCCCGGCGACCGCCAAGACCCACGTCAGCCGCGCGATGGTGAAGCTGCGTGCGCGGGACCGGGCCCAGCTGGTCGTCTTCGCCTACGAGTCGGGCCTGGTCAGGGTGACCTGACGCAGGCCGTTGACCAGGTCGCCGAGTGCGGTGGCCAGGTCGGTGCGCTGCTGCCGCGTCAGCACGGCCACCAGCGTTTCCTCGTGTTCGAGCAGTTCACGCACGGTCGACTCGATCAGCTCGTGACCGGCTGGGGTGAGCGTGACGGCGACAGCGCGGCGTGACGCCGTGGACTTCGAGCGGGTCACCAGGCCCGCGTCCTCGGCGCGGGCGACTCGCTGCGACACGGCGCCGGCTGTGACGAATGTGCGCTCGGCGATCTGGCGCGTGGTCAGCGTGTAGGGATCGCCCGCACGACGCAGCGTGCTGAGCAGGTCCAGCGTGGCGGGCTCCACGCGCAGGCGGCGCAGCGTCCGCATGCGCTCGTCCGCGAGCAGCTTCGCCACCTGCCACAACGGGGTGATGATCTCGATCGACCCGGCTGAGACGCCGGGCAGCTCCCGGCGCCAGGCCTGCGCCACGGCGGCGGCGCTGGCCTCGGGGGGCATGTCGAACGGATAGCCGTCCCTGACACCGGTCACCGCGATCTCCTGTACATTTAGATCTAAACGTTTAGAGCTAAATGTACAGGAGGGGAACCCGTGACCCGAATCGTGGTCGTGACCGGCGGCAGCAAGGGCATCGGCCGGGCGGTCGCCGAACGTTTCGCCAAAGCCGGGGACGACGTCGTGATCACCGGGCGGGACGAGACCGCGCTGGCCGACGCCGCGCGTGAACTCGGTGTCCGCGCGGTGCGCGGCGACGTCACCTCGCCCGGTGACATCCGGGCGCTGGCCGAGCAGGTCGGCGAACGAGTCGACGTGCTGGTCAACATGGCGGGCGGGAACACCGACTTCCGCCGCCCCGCAACCGGACCGGCCCTGGAGGAGATCGCCGCCGCCTGGCAGGCCAACCTCGACGCCAACCTGCTCGGCACCGTCTTCACCACCACCGCGCTGCTGCCCGCGATCTCCAACGGCGGCGCGATCGTCAACGTCGGCTCGATTGCCGCCGAGTACGCCGGACACGCCTACGGCGCGGCGAAAGCCGCCGTCCAGGCGTGGACGGCCGGGCTCTCGGCGGAAGTCGGGCCGAGGGGCGTCACCGCCAACACGGTGTCGCCCGGCTACATCGCCGAAACGGAGTTCTTCAACGGACAACTCAGCGACGACCGCATAACCCAGCTGATCGACGCCACGCACGACAAGCGCGCCGGCGTGCCCGACGATGTGGCCGCGACCGTGGAATTCCTCGCGTCACCAGGAGCACGGCACATCACCGGGCAGATCATCCACGTCAACGGGGGTGCGTACACCACCCGATGACTAGGGAGGGGTGACGACGAGGCACGCGTTGTGCCCGCCGAAACCGAAGGAGTTCGACAGGGCCGGACCGGGTGTGATCGGGCGTGGGCTGCCGTGCACCACGTCGATTTCCATGCCCGGTTCGAGCTCTTCGTGGTTCGCGGTCGGCGGGACCGTGGCGTTCTGCAACGTCAGCACCGTGGCGATCGCCTCGACGGCTCCCGCCGCGCCGATCAGGTGGCCGATCACGCCCTTGGTCGACGTGACCGGCGGGCCGCCGGGGCCGAAAACCTTCTGCAGGGCGTTGGCTTCGGCGCGGTCGTTCAACGGCGTCGACGTGCCGTGGGCGTTGACGTGCACGATGTCCGACGCTTGCAAACCCGCGTCGGTGATGGCCTGTGTCATCGCCGCCACCGCGGAAGCACCGTCGGGCAACGGCATCGACAGGTGGTACGCGTCCGCCGTGCACCCGTAGCCCGCCACGATGCCGTGGATCCGGGCGCCGCGTGCTTTGGCGTCCTCGAGGCGTTCCAGGACGACGAACCCCGCACCTTCGCCCATCACGAAGCCGTCGCGGTCCTTGTCGAACGGCCGGGAAGCCTTGCCGGGCGCGTCATGCCGGTTCGACACAGCGTTCAGCTTGCCGAACGCGGCCAACGTCAACGGGCTGACCGTGGATTCCGCGCCACCGGCCAACACCACGTCGGCCCGGTTGGTGCGCAGCATGAGGACTGCCTGGCCGATCGCGTCGACGCCTGCCGCGCAGGTCGTGGCGATGGTCATCGCCGGCCCCCGCCAGCCGAGTTTCATCGCCAGCGTGGCAGCCGCCGCGTTGGGCATGCTGACCAACGGCAGCAACGGATTCACCCGCTGCGGCCCGAACAGGTAGTAGTTGCGGGCATCCTTGTCCGTTGTCCGGCGGCCACCGACCGCGTTGCCGACCACCACGGCGGTCCGGCCCGGGTCGGGCGTCGGTGATCCGGCGTCGGCGAAGGCGGTCAGGCCAGCCGACACGCCGTACCACGCGAACGGGTCCATCCGGCGGGCTTCCTTGGCGGTGACCAGGTTCAGGTCCTCGATCCCGCGTACCGCGCAGCCGAAACGCGGCAAGTCGTTCTCGGCCGCGTCCTGCACGTCCAACGGCGCCGCCACCGACTTGCCCGCGAGCACGGTCGTCCAGAAGTCGTCCACTGTGGACCCTGCTGGGCTGACGACGCCCAGTCCGGTGATCGCGATCATGACAGCAGGCCCGTCTGCCGGGCGGCGCTGACGAACGCGTCGATCGCGAAGTCGATGTCCGCGCGGCTGTGCGCGGCGGTGATCGCGATCCGCAGCCTGGCCAGCCCCGGCGGCACGGCCGGGCTGATCACCGGCAGGCCGATCACCCCGGCCTTGCGCAGCGCGCTGGCGTAGTCCCACGCGTTCTGATCCGAGCCGACGATCAACGGCACGACCGCGGTCTCGCTGTCGGCCGTGTTGAAGCCGGCCTGCTTGACGATGTCACGGAAACGCGCCGACTCGCGCTGGGCGTAGGTCACGCGTTCCGGCTCGCGGTCCAGGATCCGCAGCGACTCCAGCGCCGCGCCGACCTGAGCGGGCGCGAGCGCCGCGGAGAACAGGAACGGCCGGGCGAAGCGCTTGACGTAGTCCATGAACGGCTTGGACCCGACGATCCAGCCGCCGTTGGCCGGGACCGCCTTGGACAGCGTGCCGACCTTGATGTCGGCCCGCACCTTGTACTCGAAGTGCTCCTCGATGCCGCGGCCGGTCGCGCCGATCACGCCGAGCGCGTGCGCCTCGTCGACCATCAGCAACGCGCCGTGCCGGTCGCACACCTCGCGCAGTTCGGGCAGCGGCGCGATGTCGCCGTCCATCGAGTACACGCTGTCGACGATCACCAGCCGCGTCCCGCCCGGCTCGGCCGCGGCCAGCCTGCGGTCGAGGTGACCGGGGTCGTTGTGCCGGAACCGGGTCAGCGTCGCACCGGTCAGCTGCGCACCATCCACAATGGACGCGTGGTCGAGCTTGTCGAGGAAGATCGTGTCGCCAGGACCGCACAGCGCGCCGATCGTGCCGACGTTGCCCGCGTATCCCGAGCTGAACACGAGCGCGCTCTCCCTGCCGAGGAAGTGCGCGACCTCCTCTTCGAGCTCCTCGTGCAACGGGATCGTGCCCGCCAGCGCGCGGACACCCGGAGTACCGGTTCCGTACTCGTCGATCGCGGCCTTCGCGGCGGCCACGACACGCGTGTCGCCGTTGAGGCCGATGTAGCCGTAGCCGGACATCATCAGCAGGCGCTCACCGTCCAGCATCACGTACGGGGTGTTGCCATCCGCTGTGTACGGCACGAAGTTGTTGCGGCGGCTGGAGTCCCACTCGAGCTGCCTGATCCGCTGGCCGACAGCTTCGATCTTCGGCTCGAGGTGCCGCCAGGCTTCCGGTGCGTTCACGGTGCGTCTCCTCACCCCACTGGACATCGCTCTGGACGCAGTTCTACGGCGACCCCCGCAAGCCCGGCGCAACACGAGAACGCGGCGGTCTAGGATCGGCGGGTGGCTTCGCTCGAGACCGCGAGCCCGGCGTTGCGGGTCCTGCGCCGGGTGTTCGGGTACGACTCCTTCCGCGGCGAGCAGGAGGCGATCGTCGAGCACGTCGCCGCAGGTGGCGACGCGCTCGTGCTGATGCCGACCGGTGGCGGCAAGTCCCTGTGCTACCAGATCCCGGCGTTGGTCCGGCCTGGCGTCGGCATCGTCATCTCGCCGTTGATCGCGTTGATGCAGGACCAGGTGGACGCGCTGAACGCGCTCGGGGTGCGCGCGGGGTTCCTGAACTCCTCGCAGGACTTCGAGGAACGCAGGCTCACCGAGGCGATGTACCAGGCAGGCGAGCTCGACCTGCTGTACCTCGCGCCGGAACGGCTGCGCGTGCCCGCGACGCTCGAACTGCTCGACCGCGGCAAGATCGCCCTGTTCGCGATCGACGAGGCGCACTGCGTGGCGCAGTGGGGGCACGACTTCCGCCCCGACTACCTCGGCCTGTCCGACCTGCACGAGCGCTGGCCGAACGTGCCCAGGATCGCGCTGACCGCGACGGCGACCAAGGCGACGCACACCGAGATCGCCACCCGGCTCAAGCTGGACGAGGCACGCCACTTCGTGGCGAGCTTCGACCGGCCCAACATCCAGTACCGGATCGCGCCGAAGGCAGACCCGAAGCGCCAGCTGCTCGACCTGCTGCGCACCGAGCACCAGGGTGACGCCGGGATCGTGTACTGCCTGTCGCGTGCGTCGGTGGAGAAGACGGCCGAGTTCCTGACGGCCAACGGCGTGGCGGCGGTGCCGTACCACGCCGGGCTGGAGTCACGGGTGCGTGCCCGGAACCAGTCGCGGTTCCTGCGTGAGGACGGCCTGGTCGTGGTCGCGACCATCGCGTTCGGGATGGGCATCGACAAGCCGGATGTCCGGTTCGTCGTGCACCTCGACCTGCCGAAGTCGGTCGAGGGCTACTACCAGGAGACGGGCCGGGCGGGCCGCGACGGCCTGCCGTCGACCGCGTGGCTGGCCTACGGCCTGCAGGACGTCGTTCAGCAGCGCAAGATGATCGACCAGTCCGACGGCGACGACGCGCACCGGCGGCGGCAAAGTCAGCACCTGGACGCGATGCTCGCGCTGTGCGAGACCGTCGAATGCCGCCGGGTGCAGCTGCTGGCCTACTTCGGCCAGGAGTCGGCGCCGTGCGGCAACTGCGACACGTGCCTGACCCCGCCGGAGTCGTGGGACGGCACGATCGCGGCGCAGAAGCTGCTGTCGACCGTGTACCGGCTGCAGAAGGAGCGGCGGCAGAAGTTCGGCGCCGGTCAGGTGATCGACATCCTGCTTGGCCGCAAGACCGCGAAGGTCATCCAGCACGACCACGACACGCTGACAGTGTTCGGAATCGGCGAGGAGCTGACCGAGAGCGGCTGGCGCGGCGTGGTCCGGCAGTTGCTCGCGCAGGGGCTGATCGCGGTCGAGGGCGACTACGGCACGCTCGTGATGACCGACGCGAGTGCGCAGGTGCTGCGCAAGGAACGCACTGTGATGCTCCGTCGCGAGCAAGTGACGAAGGCCACGTCCAAGCCCGCGAAGAAGGCGGCGGCTGCCGCGGCGGACATGCCCGCGCAGGCGCTGCCGGTGTTCGAGAAGCTCAGGGCGTGGCGGGGTGCGGCGGCCAAGGAGCAGGGCGTTCCCGCGTACGTGATCTTCCACGACGCAACACTCCGGCAGATCGCGACGTCAAAGCCACAGACGCTCGACGAACTCGGCAAGGTCAACGGAGTCGGCGAGAACAAGCTCGCCAAGTACGGCCAGCAGGTTCTCGACACGTTGGCTGAGTGAGAACAGGGACTCCGCGGGGTACCCGGGCGCCAGACGGACGACGCCCGGGAGCCGCAGCATGTTCACACCATATGAGCGCAGACAACTCCGGTTGATCGAAGAGTGGTTCGAGCAGGACGACCCGCAACTCGCGCGCACGATGCGCACGGGGCCGGTGAAGCACAAGTCGGCAGCGCCACAGGTGATCATGCTGGTGGCGGCTGGCTCACTCGGCCTGCTCGGCCTCATCACCGGCACGTTCATGCTCATCTTCAGCGCGATGCTCGCCGCCGTCGCCGGTGGCTGCATGATCGCCGCGCGACGCAAGGACAACGTCTGACAACCGCTACAGCGTCACGACATCGACGCGGCAACCGTGGAACACGCACGTCCGCTGGAACCCCGTGCCGACGTCGCGCTGCCCACAGATGATCTTCGAGGTGCGGCGGGCGCTGGAGAAGTGATGCCCCGGCGACCGGGACTGGCCATTGACAGGGTGCTCTTGGCGTGTCTGAATTCAGGTCTTAAACAAAGTCGTAACACACAGCCGCCGATGTACCTCCCCACACCCTGCACAGGAGGCCTCCGTGGCACCTCGCCCGTTGTGGCGCGCGGTCGTGCCGTGCGTCACCACCATACTCGTCACCGGCGTCGTCGGCGTGCCGTCGGCACACGCCGCGACTGAGCACGAAGCCGAGGACGCGACGATCTCGCAAGGCGTCGTCGAGTCCAACCACGCCGGTTTCACCGGCCGCGGCTTCGTCAACTACGACAACCTGGCCGGCAGCCATGTCGAGTGGACCGTCCCGGGCGCGACGGCCGGACCGGCAGACCTGGCCTTCCGCTTCGCGAACGGAACACCGGACAACCGGCCGATGAGCGTCACGGTCAACGGAGTCGCCGTGGCGGCCAACCAGGCGTTCAACTCCACGAACGGGTGGACGAACTGGCAGACCGCGACGATCCGGGCGAACGTCCCCGCGGGTGAGCTGAAAGTCCGCGCGACAGCGACAACCGCGAACGGCGGGCCGAACGTCGACAAGCTCATCGTGTCCCCAGCGAACAGTTCGGTGCCCGACCCGGGAGCCGTGACGACGTTGACCAGTGGCGTCGATGTGCCATGGGGCCTGGCATTCCTGCCGGACGGCTCGGCGCTGTTCGCGGAACGCAACACCTTCAACATCCACCGGCTGACCGAGTCGGGCCAACGCACCCTGGCGGGCAAGATGAACCAGGCGGTGGGGACGGGCGGGGAAGGCGGCCTGCTCGGCCTGGAAGTGGCCCCGACCTTCGCGCAGGACCACTGGGTGTACGTGTATCACACGGCAAGCGAGGGCAACCGTGTGATCCGGATCAAGTACGAGAACGACCAACTGGTGCAGAGCACGTACCAGATCCTGGTGCAGGGCATCGGGAAGAGCCAGTACCACAACGGCGGCAGGCTGCGGTTCGGCCCGGACGGGAAGCTGTACGTCAGCTCAGGTGACGCGCAGAACGCCAGCCAGGCGCAGAACAACAGTTCGCTCAACGGAAAGATTCTCCGCATCAACGCGGACGGAACGATCCCAGCCGACAACCCCTTCGGCAACGCCGTGTGGAGCAAGGGACACCGAAACCCGCAAGGACTCGACTTCGACTCCCAAGGACGCTTGTGGGCAGCGGAGTTCGGCAACACGATCATGGACGAGGTCAACCTGATCACGCGCGGCGGCAACTACGGCTGGCCGAACTGTGAAGGGACGAGCGGAAGCTGCGGCGGATTCACCGCGCCGAAGAGAACGTGGCCGACGAACCAAGCCTCACCAAGCGGCCTGACGACGATAAAGGACCACGTGTTCGTCGCGACAACCGTCGGCCAACGCGTGTACCGCATGCGAATCGACGCAGCCAGCAACCTCGTGGACCAGCAGCAGTACTTCCAAGGAACCTACAACCGCCTGCGGACAGTGGAAGTCGATCAGCAAGGCGACATCTGGCTGACAACGACGACAGACAAGGACGGACAAGCGAACAACGACCGGATCCTGCACGTGGACATCGCGTAACGGAAGGGCAATCCGGAAGAAGACCGCTCGGATGGCCGGGACAACTGGCGGCGCTCCGGCCATCCGAGCACCCAAAAAAGACGGTGTGACAAGAGATAGCCGAAAACACAGCGGTCGACACCTCACCGGCGAGCGCAACAGCTCGCCAGAGAAGGACTCGCGCGCAAGCGCAACAGATGCCCACCTAGCGACTAGCGCAACAACCAGCACACAGCGGCCCACGCGCAGGCGCAAAGAGATGGCACACAAGTGGCAAGAGATCACGACTCCGCACCACGCCCAGCAACCCCGAGCGGCACAAGCGTACAAGAACCCACCAAGGAACCAGAGCAAAGGCTCCTGCCCAGAGGTCAGCCCCCGGCGAGGGAAAATCTCGCTCCGCGCAGAAGCCACGACCCAAACCCCGAAAAACAGTAAAAAATCAACGAACAACCCGATACCAGACATTGGTCGCCCGCTCCACATAAGACAAAGAAAAACGCTCAAGCCGAACCCGAAAACCACCCACCTGCTCGAAAAGCCGAACACCATCGCCAAGCATCACCGGCACGACAATCGTCAAAACCTCATCCAAAGCACCAACGGCCGGCAACCCCGAGCAACGTTCGCGCCGAGAACGTTGACGTACTTCTTGTCCGCAGCAGCCTCCTTGGACTTCTCGATCGCCGTTTCGATGTCGTGTACGAAGGTCACGCCCGCGACGGGTTTCGCGGGTGCGTTGTGCGCCAGCACGAACTGGGGGCCGGACCACCCACCGCCGAAGGCTTCGCCTTCCTGCTCGGTCTCCTTGTCCGGGTCGTCGCCGCCGAATGTCCGGTTGCCGACCAGGATGGCTCCTACTTCGGTGATCAGGTTGTCCACCGCCGGATTCGGGCCCAGGTAGTCCGTCAGCCATCCCATGTCCCCGTTGGATCCGGCAATGAAACCGTCCACCGACATGGAAACCGAGTAGAGCATTCTCGCCATCGTGCACCTCCGGATGCCATCGCTGAGACAGGTCTTGACGGGACCGGTCTTGCTGAGCAGCGGTACCAACGACAGCAGAACAGCCTACTGGCGCGAAGAAGCGGCGAACTCGGCGAGTTCGCCGCTGACCAGGTCGGGCCGTTCCTGCTGGATCCAGTGCCCGGCGCCGGCCACAGTCAACGAGCGGGCCAGGTTCGGCACCGCGCCGGCCAAGGTGTCGACCCGGTTGAAACTCAGCACCGGGTCCCGGTCACCGATCATGAACAGCGCCCGCGGCTGGATCTTCGCACTGTGCCAGGCGGCCGTCAGCTCCCAGTTGCGGTCGAGGTTCCGGTACCAGTTGAGCCCACCGGTGAACCCGTCCGCGAACTCTCCGGCGTACGTGTCCAGATCCGCCGCGGTGAGCCAACCGGGCAACCGGTCAGGCCGGGGCCAGATGTCCACGAAGGTGCCACCGGGCGGAACGACCATAGTGGACCGTTCAGGTGCGTCACCGGAGGCGCCGTACAGGATGCGCTGCAGGAAGTCCCGGGGATCGGCGGCGAGTTCGGCGTCAGCCACCCCGGGCTCCTGGAAGTGCGCGAGGTAGAACCCGGAGGGCACGGTGCTGAGCGGCGCGACCGGACCACGAGGACGGAACGGCACGCTCAGCCCGGCCACGCCCCGCACACGGTCCGGCCGGAGCAAAGCGGTGTGCCACGCGACAGCGGCACCCCAGTCGTGGCCGACGACGACGGCCTGATCCTCGCCCAGAGCGTCGACAAGCCCGACGACGTCCCCGACGAGGTGCAGCATGGTGTAGTCAGCGACGGCCGAAGGCTTGGAGGTACGGCCGTAGCCGCGCTGATCCGGAGCCACGGCGTGGAATCCGGCTTCGGCGAGCGCCACCAGCTGGTGCCGCCACGAGTACCACCCCTCGGGGAAGCCGTGCAGCAGCAGGACAAGCGGACCGGCCCCGGACTCGGCGACGTGCATCCGCACACCGCCGACGTCGACGAATCGATGGGTGATCTCGTGCACCAGGCAACCGTACGGTGATCAGCGGCCAGCGGTAAGAACCAATCCGGCCGGACCGCACAGGTCCATTCTCATGACACGTTGGCCGCTTCGATGAGCCAGGCCGCCGAGTCGTACTCGACACCGCGCTCACTGGTGTGCGAGGCCATGTCGGCCTTGAGCGCAGCCAGCACCGAGGACCGCTGGTCCGCCTCGATCAGCTTCTCGAACTGGCTGGACACGAACTCGGCGGCGTCGTCCGGGTCCTCGCCGAAGAACATCGGCCTGTTCAGCGGGGTCAGCCGGACGTCGACGAACCCGGCCTCGCCCAGCATCGACTTCACCCTGGCCGGGTCGCTGAGCGAGAACGGGTGCACGCCCTGCGGCGGTGGCTTCGGCAGATCCCGCCCGGCTGCCAGGATCGTCCGGAACGTACTGATCCACTCGTTGTCGTCCATCGGCCGCCAGGCGAGCAGGACCAGCCTGCCACCGGGCCCGAGCGCGCGGCGGATGTTGCCGAAGGCCGCGACCGGGTCTTCGAAGAACATCGAGCCGTTGCGGCTGACGGCGACGTCGTACGCCGCCGCGGCGAACTCGTGGACCTGGGCGTCGGCCTGCGCGAACCGGATCCCCGCGATCCCTTCGGCACGCCGTCGCGCCAGCTCGATCATCTGCCCGGAGAGGTCGACCCCGAGGGCTTCGGCGCCGCGTCCGGCCGCTTCCCGTGTCGTGGTTCCCGTGCCGCACCCGATGTCGAGCACGTGGTCGGACGGCCGGATCGCCGCCGCGCCGAGGAACGGCTCCATGTAGTTCGCGATGCCCGCGTCGAGCCGGTCGGCGCGTCGCACCCAGAAGTCGCCGTCGGCGCCGTTCCAGGCCTTCCACTGGTCGACATTGGTCTCACTCATGGCGGTCATCGTGGCATGCCGATGTCCAGCAGGTCCTCGACATATCGGCGGAGCGAGACGGGGTCGCCGATCTGGACCGTGCCCGGCGTCGTGATCAGCGACAGGATCAGGCGGCAGCACCACTCCACGATCACCCTCGGGTCGACGTCGGGGAACTGGCCGTCCGCAATGGACTGCTTGACGTGCGGGGCGAACAGCTCGATGCCGAGTTCGATCACCGGTTCGGAGTGCACGGTGAACCACGGCAGCACCGACGCGGGCTCCTCGCGCAGCGCTTTCCGCAGCAGCGCGTGGTCACGGGCATAGCCCACCACGAAGACAGTCATGTCGACGAACCGCTCGCGCAGCGAGGTGGTCTTGGTGATCTCGGCTTCGGCGGCGGCGTACATCCTGGCCATGTCCCGCTTGAGCAGCGCCATCACGATGGCGTCCTGGTCGCCGACGTACTTGTAGACCGTGGGGCGGGACACACCCGCCCGTTCGGCGATCGCGGCGTGGACCCGGGCCCCTGGGGCGCACTCCAACAGGCACAGCTCGGCAGCTGCCAGGATCCGGTCCCTGAGGTCGTCCGCCATCATCGGAGTTTATCGGGCGAGGTTGACCGCCGACACCCCCCGGGTTTACGTTTGCCCGGGAGACGTAAAGGGGTGCGCGATGAAGGACACCGAGCAGAACGCACAGCGGTTGCTCAACGGATCGGTCCGGCGCTCGTACGACTCCGCTGTGGACATCGACTGGGACGCGCCGCTGGAGGAAGGCAAGTACTTCCTGCCACCGCACCTGTCCACGCTCTACGAGACTCCACTGTGGCACGAGCTGACGCCCGCGCAGCGCGTCGAGCTGTCCCGGCACGAGCTGGCGAACCTGCTCAGCGTCGGCCACTGGTTCGAGAACGTGCTCAACCAGGCGCTGCTGCGGATGATCTTCGAAGCGGACCCGACCGCGCGGCACACGCACTACGCGCTGACCGAGATCGGCGACGAGTGCAGGCACATGCTGATGTTCGGCAGGCTGATGGAGAAGATCGGCGCGCCCTACTTCCGCCAGCCGAAGGCCCAGCTCGCGATCACCAGGAAACTGCCCGGCCGGCTGCGCGGCCTCAACCTGTGGGTCGGCGCGCTGATCGGTGAGGAGATCTTCGACGTCTGGCAGCGCCGGATCATGGACGACCCCGGCATGCAGCCCGCCGTGCGCCGGATGATGCGCATCCACGTCGTGGAGGAAGCGCGGCACATCCAGTGGGCGCGCGAAGGCGTCGCACGGCGGATGCGGTACGCGTCGTGGTGGGAGAAGGAGTCGCTCGGCCGGATGGTCGGCTTCGGCGGCCAGTTCTTCAACGACCAGCTGATGCACCGCAGGCTGTACGCCCGCGCGGGGCTCGACCCCGACGAGGCATACCGCCAGGCCGCGGCGAACCCGCACTTCCGCCAAGTCAAGCAGGAGGGCTTCGACAAGCTGCGCAGATTCTTCGACGAGCAGGGCATCTTCCGCGGCAAGGCGCGGGAACGCTGGCGCCAGGCCGGGTTCATCGCGTGAAGGTCGCACTGATCGGCCTGCCCGACCGGCTGGCGGGCAAGCTGCCCGGGTTCGACGTCGTGCTGCTCGACCGCGGTTCCAGCTACGAGTTCGACCCGCGGACAGACCTGTGGACGGTCACCGCGCCCAACGGCCGGACCACCGCGGCGCGTGTCATCGTGACCCCGCAGCCGGTCCACGGCCCGAACGCGTTCCGCTACGAGGACAACAACTTCCGGTACATCGCACGCTGCCTGCGGATGATGGGCACGCAGGACGCGCGGCGCATCGAGGTCCAGCCGTTCGCGCGGATCTCCTACCGGCGCAGACCGGACCCGCACGACTACGTCTTCACGCCGTTCGAGAGCGATGTCGACGAAACCCACCGGGGTCCGGCCGTGCTGACTGTTGACGGCAAGCAGCTCGACGTCGAGGTGCACCTGATGGGGCACCTCCAGCCGATCGACGGCAGCTTCCGCTGGTACGGCCGGGTCACCGCGAACCCCGAGGTGATCGCCTTGTACCAGAGCGGCCACACCGAGGTTCAGGTGCGGATTCCCGGTGGCCTCGACCGCACGGGCAAGCTCACCGAGCTCGACCCGTGGGGCAACGCCCGGATCACCGGTTCCGGCCGTCCGCCGTTCCCCTATCCCTGAACCAGCGCGCGGACCAGCTTCTCGGCGATCTTCGGGTCGGTGTCGCCGATCATCAGGTCGAGCGTGCTGTCATCACGCAACCGGACGGCCACAGTGGACTCGTCGACGTGTGCGGGCCGCCCGAGCACCTTCGCGGTGTAACTGGCCTGGTTGGGCAGGCCGCCAACCACCGCGAGCACCAGCGACCTGCCGTTGGGCTGCCGGACTGTGCACGTACCGGTGTCGGTGGTCCTGACCGGCACGAAGTTGAGGCTGTTCTTGGCCGCCGTGCACAGCTGCAGTGCCTGCACCGGCTTGGGCAGGTCGACGAACTCGGCGACGTCGACCGTGGTCTGCGCGAAGTCGAGCTCGCCGCGGTTGTCCACGTCAGGCATGGTGTCGGTCTGCCGCGCGAGCACCGGGACCAGCTCGGTCAGCACCTTGCGGACGGTCTCCCGCAGACCCGGCTTGGCTTCGGCGTGCAGCACCGGTGTGCGCTTGCTGCTCACCCGGTATCCGGTGGTGTCGGCGATCCCGACGTCGACGATGACCTTGCCGCTCGAGGTGTACTGGTCCGATTTGTACTGCGCCGGGCGCCCGCCGAGCTGCTCGGTCGGGGTGAAGTCGTCCGGCACGGGCTTGAGGATCAGGTCGATCACGACGGTGTGCTTGTCGTCACCGACCCGGCACATGCCCTTCACACCAGCGGCGTCCCGCTCACGGACCACACTGTCCACACCGAGCAGCACACGCAGCCGGTCCTCCGGCAACGCGTTGCACAGCACCTGGGACGCCGTCTCGGTGTGCACGTAGCTGAGCGCCTCACCACCGGACATCCGCACCACCCGCTCGGGGTTGCGCCGCGGTGGTGCCGGTTCGGACGAAGCGGTACTGCACCCGGCGAGCAGGAGCGCGCTTACGATCAGAACGCGATACATCGTCCCCTATTTCTGGGTTAGAGCTTTCACCAGTCGTTCCATCACATTCACGTGTCCCGGTGGCATGACCAGGTCCAGCGGCACGTCGTCGCGCAACCGGACGTGCCACATCCCACCGGGATCCACCATCGCCGGCCTGCCGCCGACCCTGCTGGTGTACGGCCGCATGTCGATGGTGTGGGTTTGCAAGGTGATCGTCAGTGATCCACCGTCCGGCTCACGCACTGTACAAGCTGCCCGGTCGAGCACTTTCACCGGCTCGAACCCGAACTCCTTGCGCACCAACGTGCACAGCTGCAGCGCCTGCACCGGTTTGGGCAGGTCGATGATCGTTTCGGGGGTCAGCGGCGTCTCGGTGAACGGGAATGATCCGTCCGGCCCGATCGGCGGCAGCTCGTCGGTCTGCTTGGACAGCTGGACAACCAGGTGCTCCAGGTACCGCAGCATGAATTCCTTCTGACCCGGCCGGGCCGTCGCGGACAACACGGGCCGCTGGACACGGGCGCTGGTGGGCAGGAACTGCGCGATCGGCGTGGTGACCACCACACGGTCGCCCTTCACGGTCTCGGTCCGCGCGGCGAGCTTGGGGTCCGGGAACTCGAGCGTCATCTCGAACGTCTTGCCGTAGTCGTAGTCGACGACCTCGCAGTGCGGGATGATCGTCAACTTGGCCACCGGGTGGTAGCTCAGCCGCTTCACGCCGAACGCCTCGTTGAGCTGGTAGTCGGGCATGATCGGGCGGCACAGCATCTGTGCGGCGGTCTCCGCCTGGACGTAGCTCAGCGCCAGACCACCGGCCACCCGCGCCTCGCGCCGCTTCGGTCGCGGCTCGGCCGAATCGGTGGTGGTAGTGGTGGTTGTGGTCGCCGGAGCCGGTTTGTCCTGCTGGGCTGTGCATCCGGTGAGCAGCAAGACCAAGACAAGCAGTCGCAGGTACATCAGTCCCCCACTGTGCGATGTCAGTGGATTTTGGCACACCAGGTTTCGATGGCTTCCACCGTGTTGCGCTTGATGTCGCCCGGTGCGGCGGAGGACGTGATGGAGTGGGTGGCGACGGCCGCGAGTTGCTTGTCGGACAGGCCGATGACCTCCCGCGCGATCACGTACTGCGCGGCGACTCCGGCGCCGAACAGCAGCGGGTCGTCGGACCCGAGCGCGACGGGGACTCCGGCATTGAGCAGATCGCCGATGGGCAGGGATTCGTAAGACGCTACGCCGAGTGGCGGATAGGACGTCGGACAGACCTCAAGCGCCACTTGGTGGTCGGCCAGGTGCTGTACTGTGCGCGCTTCGCGCATGGCGGTCAGGCCGTGGCCGATGCGGCGCGCCTTCAGCTGGTCCACGCACGCTTTGACGTGCCACGCGCCTTCGTAGAAACCGCCGTGCGGTACCGAGATCAGGCCTGCTTCACCGGTGATCCGGAACGCTTCAACGAAATCCGGTACGCTGCCGCGGCGCTCGTCATTGGACAGACCGAACCCGACGACTTTGGTATACCGGACGGCCAGCCGAGCCAGCGCGGTGGCGTGCTCGCCCGGCCTCGCCCAGCTGGATGCCACGACCAGTCCGCACGGTTTGCCGTCCATCGCGTCCAGCGCCGTCTCGATCACCGGTTCGAAGCCGCCGAGCAGCGGTGCGTAGGAGGTGGGGTCGAGCTGGATCTCCAGCCAGGTGCAACCGTCGGCGAGGTTGTCCTCTATGGCTTCGGTGACGACGCGGTGCAGGTCCTCCGCGCTGCGGATCGCGGCTCGCGCCGCGTCGTACCGCGTCTGGAACGCCTCCCATGGATGCGCCTCCCCCATCGGCAGCGGCGGGGGCACCGTCAACCCGTGCACCGCGGCCAGTTCGACCAGGGTCGACGGCCGCATCGCGCCGGTCAGGTGCAGGTGCAGATTCGCTTTCGGCAGCCGGCGGAGATCATCCACACCGCCAGCCTAGTCGGCGTACCCGTGGCCGCCACGGTCGCCCGCGCCGGCTCCCGTGGACTCGCCGCTGGTCAGCAGTGCCCGACCGGGTCACTCGCGACAGCGCAATGGTAGTCCACAGTGTCCAGTCAACTGCACGTGGTTCGCCGTCGATGGACCACTCGTTGATCCAAGGGGACATGGGATGTTTCACCTGGGGCTCGCCACACTCAGGTAGGGCAAAGATGTTCTTGTCCCAGCATGCGAACGGGCGCACACTGTGCCAAACTTCTTTGCACCACGTACCAACAGTGGTCAACGTCGAAAACTTCATACACCCGCGTGTACGTGACAGGGTGAGCACGTGCCGCGCGTTACCACTCCCGTTTCCCTGCAACTGGAGGAGAGAATCTTGACGCGCGCACAATTCGCACCCGCGGTCTTATCGGGCCGGTTTGTCCACAAAGGATCATTGACGGCGCCTTCGGCCTGGCACGTCGGCGAAAGCCTCCCGGTTCACCGGCACAACCTGGATTGTGGTCGCGATGACCGACTTGTCCAGGCATGATCCGGGGCGCACGTGTTCGCTGGTCGCGTCGCTGGCCGGAGCGCCGTCCCGGTCGGTCGAGGAGTTGCGGCTGCTCAACAAGGTCAACGGCGCACTGGAAGTCAGGGCCGACATCGTCGGCGACCTCGATCCGGCGACGCTACGCGACCACGTGTCCGGCGAACTGGTCTACAGCCTGCGCGGTATGGGCGCGGGCGGCGTGTTCGCCGGCAGCGGCGAGCAACGTGAACAGCGACTGCTCGCCGCGGCAGGGCACTACGACTTGATCGAATTGGAGATCGGCCGGGACACGACATCGCGTGTCCTCGCCGCGATCCCGCCACACCAGCGCATTGTCGCGTGGTACGGCCTGAGCGCGGCAGGCGGCGCGAGTGGTATGGACCTCGCCGGGCTGCGGGAGAAGTTCAGCCGGATGGCCGAAATCCCGGCACGGCAGTACTTGCTCGTGACCCACGCCGCCTCCGCCGAGCACGCCCTCGTGCCGCTGCGATTGCTGCGGTCCCTCGCCAGGGCGGACGTGACCGCGTTCAGCGTCGGCGAAACAGGCGCATGTGGACGGTTGCTGGCGCCGTGGCTCGGCGCGCCGGTGGTCTACGGCCAGATCGGCGGTCGCGCCGGGGAAGCCCCGCCGATCGACCGGCTGATCCGCGACTACCCGTTCCCCGACGTGCCACCGGTCCGGCAGGTGTTCGGCATCGCCGGCCGTTCGGTGCACATGTCCCTGGCGCCGAGGATGCACAACAGCGCTTACCGGGCGATCGGCTACCCGGGTCTGTACCTGCCCATCGCCACACGGGATTTCCTCACCACCTGGCGTGTCATGGCGAACGGTCTGGCCGGACTCGGTTTCCCGCTCGGCGGCGGAACCATGGTGGCGCCCTACAAGGAGGCGGCGTTGCGGCTGGCCGAGGTGACCAGTGGCGCGGCGGCCAGTTCGGGGGCGGCGAACGTACTCGTCCGGACCGAGACGGGCTGGCGGGCGCACACCACTGACCCGTTCGGTGTCGTCGGCGCGCTCGGCCGTGCCGGAATCCAGCTCACCGGGCGCAAAGCGGCGGTCGTCGGCTGCGGTGGCGCCGGCCGCGGAGCCGCGGCGGGACTGCTGCGGTTCGGCGTGACTCCCACGCTGGTCAACCGCGGACCGGACCGCGGCATGCGGGCGGCGCGGCTGCTCGGCCTGGACTACGTACCACTGCACCGGTTCGTACCCGGCGACTACTCGTTGATCGTGCACGCCACGCCGGTCCGCGACGAGCTGCTGTTCGGACTGGACCGGCTGGCACGCGACACGACACTGGTCGACCTGCCCTACGGCCGCAGGCAGACCGCGCTCGTCACGGCCGCCCGCAGGCGGCGGCTGCGGGTGATCGACGGCTGGGAGGTGCTGCGGATCGGGGTGGCGCGGCAGTTCCGGCTGATGACGGGCCGATCCATGCCCGATCCCCACTCGCTGGAGCACGTGCGATGACCTGCCTCGGCTGCGGTGACCACTTGGTGGTTGTCGGCCAGTCCTAAGAGATTCTTGTCATTTCGACCTTCGACGGCCGATGCCATATTCGGATTGCATACAAAAGCGCGGAGCCACTCTCCACCAGACGGCGGGTGGGGCAACCGCGGTCGCTGTCCCGGAATCCTCCCAGGCCGGCACATTGCTGGTCGGTGTGTCGGTGTGGCTCACCCCAGGATCCCCGAACAGGACGCGGACCCACCCGCCCGTGCGATGTCCACGGGCGTTGCCGGTGTCGTCGGCGGCGTTCGTGGCCATGCCGCCCCGTGACCGCTCGCCTGGGAGCGAGGGCAGCCGGTACGCCCTGTCTCGCGGGCACAGATACCCCGGCGGCACATCGCGCTCGAGCAGGACGAGACGACGCTGGGGAGGTGGGTCCCGGCCCGAACACCGGGACCCACCGCACTGCGCGTCCACAGTGGTCATCTGCCCGGCGTCGCGTGACATAGCGCCCAGCCATAACAACAACCCGAACACGCCGGCCCTGGCACCGCGACGTCCTGTTCCGTGAATCCGAATCCGGCGAGAAATAGCGGCGGCAAAACAAAGCCGGACCAAGAGCATAATGCCGAAGAAGAACCCGGCTGTTTCCGTGACGAGTCTCGGCGAGAACACAGTCAATGCGGAAGTACCGGCGGTGTTCGCCTTCCGCATCAGGATCATCGCCGCTGACGAGCCCACCGCCGCCGGCCACGCGACTGCGATGAGCCGTCAACAGCGGCGATGACCAGCGCGATCGCGCGCGGCCGATCGACCACGCCAGCCCGCGACCGGTGCCTTCGCACACGCGCTCACTCCTCCAACAGGCCGAGTTCGTGTGCGACGACCAGCGCCGCGGCTTTGCGGTGTACCCGTAACTTGCGGAACAGGTTGCCCTGCAGGTTCTCGACAGTACGCACGGAGATGCCCAGCAGCCGGGCGGTTTGCTTGGTGGTGTGCCCCTGCGCGATCGCCGACAGGATTTCCTGTTCCCGTGGCGTGAGCGCGAGTTGCCAGCGGCGCCACTCACCGCCGGGCGGGCCGAGCACCGCACGCGCGTACGCCGCGCTGAGCAGGACATACCCGGTGTTCGCCGCTTCGACCGCCGGGGCGAGCAGGTCGTCCACGGCGGAGGCGGGCAGGATGGTGACGCCGCCCGCCACGGCCTGCGCCATCAGGTGCTGTTTGGGTTCCTGGCTGGCGATGATCACGATGCCCCGGCCGGTCTGGCTCCGCCAGTTCGTCTGCGGCGGGTCGATCAGCACGGTCACAGCGGATTCAGCCTTGCCGTCCCCATCCCCGTCCGCGCGCTGCGCGGGCACAGCCTCGCGGTCCAGGACGATGATGTGGTGTTTGTCGAGCACTTCCCTTGCGCGGTCGGCGATCGGGCCCTCGGCCGTGGGCAGCACGACGCGCAGCCCTGGTCTTCGTTCGTGCGCCGAGGCGTCCACGCGGGGAACCTGCGCCTGGGTCAGCAGCCCGAGCCGGACCGCGCTCGCGGCGGCGTGCGCCTGGTTGTGCACGCCGAGCTTGCTGAAGATGCGCTGTTTGTGGTTCTCGACCGTGTGCGGGCTGATTCCCAGTTCCAGCCCGATCTGCCGGGGCGGGTACCCGGCGCAGACGAGATAGAGGACCTCCAGTTCCCGCTGGGTGAGCGCGTCCCCGCCGCCGCGCTTGGCCCGCGCTGTCTCGATTGCCGACGACGGTGCCCTGATCGCGGCGAGCAACGGTTCGAGACC
The DNA here is from genome assembly GCF_001302585.1 of Kibdelosporangium phytohabitans. Taxonomy (GTDB): domain Bacteria; phylum Actinomycetota; class Actinomycetes; order Mycobacteriales; family Pseudonocardiaceae; genus Kibdelosporangium; species Kibdelosporangium phytohabitans. Next base: position 9,472,436 of record NZ_CP012752.1, read on the forward strand.
GCCGGAGTACGGCACGAGCGCGCTCACCCCGGCCTCGTACGCCCGGATCACGTGCGCGGTCGTCAAGGACTGGTGCAGGCCGATCATCCGCATCAACCTGCCTGGCGGCAGGAGCAGCGAAACGAGCCGTTCGTTGCTCCATCTGGGCGCGTCCGCCTCGAACAACGCGACCGTCGGCCTTCGCAGATCGCACAACTGGATCAGCTCCGGCCCCGACGCCGCGGTACCCAGCATCGCGATATCGGGCTCGCGTGCGAGGTGCGCGGCCAGCATTTCACGGAACAGCCGGTTGTGATGCTGCAGTACAACACTGAGAACGGTTTCCACCATGGCCCGACCCCCGTCTGTTCCCCCCTCTCTTGTGCGCATCATGGCACAGGACGGAGTTTCCGAACAGATCGGAACATTCCCGATTACTGAAGCACGGAATGCCGGACAACTATCCTGTTTGATCTTTGTTCGTATATCACTTGGTTGAAGCGGTAAAACACAAAAGGCCGCCTCCCCCGGTGGGGAAGGCGGTCCTTCGCGGTGGTGCTCAGTGCCCGCGGACCCGCTTGATCGTGTCGCGGTACCAGAGCGCACTCTGTTTCGGGGTGCGGACTTGGGTGTCGTAGTCCACCCGGACGATGCCGAATCGCTTCTCGTAGCCGTACGACCACTCGAAGTTGTCCATCAACGACCAGGCGAAGTACCCGCGCACGTCGGCCCCCGCCTGACGTGCACGCGCGACCGCGCCGATGTGGGTGTTGAAGTAGTCGACCCGGTCGAAGTCGCGCACGAAGCCGGCCGTGTCGGCCTCGTCCTCGAAAGCGGCTCCGTTCTCCGTGATCACCATCGGCAGCCCGGGGTAGTCCTCGGACAACCTCGTCAGCAGCCTGGTGAACGCGTCCGGCACGATCTCCCATCCCATCGCGGTCACCGGGTGACCCTGCGGGACGGCACGCTCGACCGGGTTGCCATCGGCGTCGCGGTCGTTGCCGCTCTCGTCGGTGCCGGCGAAGACGTGTCCACTGTAGAAGTTGACACCGAGTACGTCGATCGGTGCCGAGATCACGCTGAGGTCGCCCGGCCGGATCGGGATCCGGATCCCGCGCGCCGCGAGGTCCTCGACCACGTCGGCGGGATAGCGGCCGTGCACGAGCGGATCCATGTAGATCCGGACGCCGAGGCCGTCGGCGCGGCGTGCCGCGGCGACGTCCAGCTCCGAGTCCGTCGCCGGATCCGACGTGCCCATGTTCAGCGTGATGCCCAGTTCGATCGGCTTCGGGGCCTCGGCGCGCATCCGTTGCGCGGCAAGGCCGTGACCGAGCAGCAGGTGGTGCACGGCCGAGATCGCGGCAGGCATGTCCTGGCGGCCGGGCGCCTGCCTGCCGTACGCGTAGCCGAGCATGGCCGAGCACCACGGCTCGTTCAGCGTCGTCCACGTCTGCACGCGGTCCTTGAGCTGGTCGAACACCAGCATCGCGTAGTCGGCGAACCGGTATGCGGTGTCCCGCACCGGCCAGCCGCCCTCGTCCTCCAGCTCCTGCGGCAGGTCCCAGTGGTACAGCGTGACCCACGGGTCGATGCCCTTGTCGAGCAGCTCGTCGACGAGCCGGTCGTAGAACGCCAAGCCGGCGTGGTTGACCGGTCCGCGGCCACCGGGCTGCACCCGCGGCCACGCCACCGAGAAGCGGTAGGTGTCCACCCCGAGCGAACGGATCAGCTCGACGTCCTCCGGCATCCGGTGGTAGTGGTCGCAGGCGACGTCACCGTTGTCGCCCTCGAACACCATCCCCGGCGTACGGCAGTAGGTGTCCCAGATCGAGGGGGTTCGCCCGTCCTCGTCGTGCGCTCCTTCGATCTGGTACGCCGAAGTCGCCACACCCCACCGGAACGACGACGGCAGCGTGTCGATCGGATCGTCGCTTTCCTTGACCTCGGATCGGGTTCCGACGGTTGGCGCAGTTGTATCCATAGGTCTCCTAGTCAGATCCATTCAGTGGATGGGATGCAGCCAGCAGGCCACCGTGCGCGGCTGTCCGGTGCTCGTGGCATTGGCGTGCGTTTCGGGAATGCCGAGCAGCGGAAGGTCCGTGGCACACGGGTCGAAGGCCTTCGGGCAGCGTGGATGGAACGCGCAGCCGGTCGGCATCGCGCGTAGATCCGGCGGAGAGCCGGGGATACCGGTCAGTTCCCTGCGTGGCCCGCGCAACGCGGGGAACGAGTGGAGCAAACCGTCACTGTAAGGGTGCAGTGAGTCTTCGTAGATCTCGCCGGCCGGTGCCTCCTCGACGATCCGGCCACCGTACATGATCGCGATCCGGTCGGAGAACTCGACGAGCAGCGACAGGTCGTGGGTGATGAACAGCACCGAGAAGCCCAGCCGCTCGCGCAGCTCGATGAGCTGGCCGAGGATCTGGCGCTGGATCACCACGTCGAGCGCGGTGGTCGGCTCGTCCATGATCACGATCCGCGGGTCGAGCGCGAGCGCCATCCCGATCATCACGCGCTGGCGCATGCCGCCGGACAGCTGGTGCGGGTAGAAATCCAGCCGGTCGGCCGAGATCCCGACGAGCGACAGCATCTCCTTGGCCCGCTCCAGGCGGGAGCGCGGCGTCGAGCGCGGGTCGTGCGCCTTGATCACGTCGGTCATCTGGGTGGAGATCTTGTGCACCGGGTTGAGCGAGTTCATCGCGCCCTGGAACACGATCGCGGTCTCCGCCCAGCGGAACCCGCGCAGCTGGGCGTCGGTCATCCGCATGATGTCGGCGGTTTCGCCGTTCTCGGCGTGGTAGACGACCTCGCCACCCGCGATCACGCCCGGCGGCGGCAGCAACCTGGTCAGGCCGTACGCGAGCGTCGACTTGCCGCTGCCGCTCTCGCCGGCGAGGCCGAGCACCTCGCCGCGGTGCAGGGTCAGGTTCACGTCCTGGACGGCGTGCACCGCGTCGTCGCCGAGCCCGTAGTCCACATCGAGGTTCTTCACCTCGAGCACGGCGTCGCTCATGGTTTCCCGTCCTTCCGACCGAGACCCAGCACCGGGGTGAAGCCGACCCGCATCCGGACGGTGTGCCCGTCGACCGTCTTGACCTTGGACTTGCCGCTGCCGCGCAGGCGCGGGCTGACGAACTCGTCGATCCCGAAGTTCAGCAACGCCAGCGCGGTGCCGAGCAGCGCGATGGCCAGCCCGGCGGGCACGAACCACCACCACGCGCCCTGCGCGAGCGCTTGCTGGCCCTGGGCCCAGAACAGGATCGTGCCCCAGTTCCAGTTGTCACCGCTGGTGTTCACGCCGATGAAGGCCAGCGTGATCTCGGAGGTGACCGCGAAGATGACGGTGCCGATGAAGTTCGACGCGATCACCGCGGTCAGGTTCGGGATGATCTCGAAGATGATGATGCGCCAGGTCTTCTCACCCGTCGCACGGGCGGCTTCGATGTAGTCCCTGCCCCGCAAAGACAACGTCTGCGCTCGGAGCACGCGGGCGCCCCACGCCCACGACGTCAGCCCGATCACGAGCGCGATCGTGAGGTCCGTGGTCTCCGGCAGGATCGACGTGATGATGATGATCAGCGGTAGTGCCGGGATCACCAGGAACACGTTGGACAGCGCGGACAGGCTCTCCGCGCCCGCGCCGGAGAGGTAGCCGGACGTCACGCCGACCAGCAGCGAGAGGATCGTCGCGATCAGACCGGCGAGCAGCCCGACCAGGATGACGCTGCGCGTGCCGGAGACCAGCTGGCTGAACACGTCCTGACCGAGGTGCGTCGTGCCGAACCAGTGCTCGGCGGACGGTCCCTCGACCAGCGCGTTGGACCTCGCCGACGGGTCGTACGGCGCGATCATCGGGCCGATGATCGCCAGCAGGACGAAGAAAGCCATCATCCCGAGCCCGATCGCGGCCTTCGGGTTGGCGACGAACCGCAGCCGGCGGCGCTTGGCCGGGGCCGCCGCTCCGGCGACCGGTGTCGCCTCGACGACAGACGGTGTGGCCATCGCTCAGGCCTCCCTTCGGGTACGCGGGTCCAGCAGCATGTACGCCAGGTCCGCGACGAAGTTGGCCAGCAGCACGGACAACGTGATGATCAGGAAGATGCCCTGCAGCAGGGGGTAGTCCTTGGTGCCGACCCCCTGGAAGAGCAGGAAACCGAGACCCGGGTAGGAGAACACGATCTCGACGAGCAGCGTGCCACCGACGATGAAGCCGAGCGACAACGCGAAGCCGGAAACGTTGGGCAACAAGGCGTTGCGAGCCGCGTAGCCGACCATGACACGGCGTTCGGGCAACCCCTTGGCGTGCGCGACCGTCACGTAGTCCTCGGACGCGACCGTCACCATCATGTTGCGCATGCTCAGGATCCAGCCGGACATCGAGGAGATCAGGATGGTGATCGCGGGCAGCAGGCTGTGCTGGACCGCGCTGCCGACGAACTCCCAGTCCCAGCCGGGCACCAGGCCGGTGTCGTGGCCGTTGCCGGGCGGGAAGAAGCTGTCCGGCCCGGTCAGCAGCGCGATGGCGATCAGGCCGAGCCAGAAGTACGGGATGGACGACAGGAACGTCGTCACCGGGATCAGCGCGTCGATCCACGACCCGCGGCGCCAGCCGGCGAGCGTGCCGAGCGCGGTGCCGATCACGAAGCCGATCACCGTCGTGATGCCGACCAGCGCCAGCGTCCACGGCAGCGCCCTGCCGATCACCTCGCCGACCTGGCTGGGGAAGAACGTGAAGGACATGCCGAGGTCGCCGCGGAACAACTGGCCCCAGTACTTGAAGTACTGGGAGAGCAGGCTCTCGTCCTTGTCCAGTCCGAAGAGGATGTACAGCGACTGGATCGAGTCGGCGGTCATCTGGCCGCGCGCCTTGTTGATCAGCGACTGCACCGGGTCGCCGGGCATCACGCGCGGGACGAAGAAGTTCAGCGTGATCGCGGCCCACGCGGTGAACAGGTAGAAGGCGATCCGTTTGACGAGGTAGCCCATCAGCTCTCCTCCCGCGCGAACAGCCAGCAGGCGGCGAAGTGCCCGTCGCCGTCACCGATGTCGAACCGCGGTGGCAGTTCGGTCTCGCAGCGGTCCATCACGTGCGGGCAACGCGGGTGGAACCGGCAACCGGCGGGCGGGTTGATCAGGCTGGGCGGTTCCCCGGTGCCCCGGTCGTTGTCCTTGGCCGCGTGGGCGGTGATCTGGTCGGGGTCGGGCGCCGAATCGATCAGCAGCTGCGTGTACGGGTGCGCGGGCCGCTGCGTGACGGTCTCGCTGTCGCCGCCTTCGACGACGCGGCCGGCGTACATCACGATCGTCTCGTCGGCGAAGTACCGCGCCGACGCGATGTCGTGCGTGATGTACAGGATCGCCAGGTTCAGGCGTTCCTTCAGGTCCCGCAGCAGGTTCAGCACGCCGAGCCGGATCGAGACGTCCAACATGGACACCGGCTCGTCGGCGAGCAGCGCTTCGGGGTCCGCGCCGAGCGCACGGGCGATCGCCACGCGCTGGCGCTGCCCGCCGGACAGCTCGTGCGGGAACTTGTCGATGTAGCGTTCCGGTGGTGTCAGCTGCACCCGCCTGAGCAGGTCGGCCAGCGCCTGCTCCAGGTCGTCCTTGGTCCTGCCCGCCCGGTCGTGGATCTTGAGCGCCCTGGTCAGGTGGTAGCGCACGGTGTGCACCGGGTTCAGCGAAGCGAACGGGTCCTGGAAGATCATCTGGACGCGTTTGGAGTACGCGCGGAACTTCTTGCCGGACTTCACCGCCACCGGCTCGCCGTGCAGCCTGATGTCACCGGCGGTCCGGCTGTGGAGCTGGGCGAGCAGTCTGGCCACAGTGGACTTGCCCGACCCGGACTCGCCGACCAGCGCGGTCACCCGGCCGCGCCGCAGCGCGAGGCTGACGTCGTCGACCGCCCTGACCACCTTGGTCACCTTGGACAGCACCTCCCGGCCGCGCTTGCGGACCGGGAAGTGCTTGGTCAGGCCATCGGCCTCCAGGACCACCTCGGTGGTCTCGGAGGCCGATGCCTTCATACCGCTCGCTGTCATGAGCCCGCGGGCTTGAGCCGCATGATGATGTCCAGCGCGTTCTCCTGCGTCGGCTGCAGAGGAGCGTACGAGTTCTGCTCGTCCGGCCAGCCGACCCAGTTCTTCGTCGAGTACTGGCCGCCGACGCTGGCCGCGGAGTGGATGACCGCGGGCATCTCGTCGACGAAGATCTTCTGCAGCTCGTTCATGGCCGTCGTGCGGGAGGCCTCGTCGGCCGCGTTGGCGAACGAGTTCAGCGCCGCCGTGGCCGCCGGGTTCTCGTAACGGCCGTAGTTGCCGTTGATCCCACCCTGGCCGATCGGCTTGTACAGCGCGCCATCCATGATGGACTGGTAGATGTCGTACGGGGTGATGCCGTTGTTCGTCCAGTGCAGGGTGGCCTGGAAGTCACCGGTGTCGATGGCCTTGCCCCACGCGTCCTGGTTGATCTTGTCGACCGTGGAGTCGATGCCGAGACCCTTGAGGTTGTCCTTGATGATCTCCAGGTTGGTCACGTAGTCCGACCAGCCCGACGGCACGATGGTCTTGAGCGTGACCGGCTGGCCCGCCGGGTCGACCAGCTTGTCGCCCTGGTAGGTGAAGCCGTTGTCGGTCAGCAGCTTCTTGGCGCCCGCGACGTCGATCGCCGTCTTCTTGTCCTTGAACTCCGGCGCGATGAACGGGTCGCCGTTCGGGGTCGGGATACCCGTGATGTTGTCGACCTTCGGGTAGAAGTAGCCGGCCTCACCCTGGGTGAAGATGTCGTCCCGGTTGACCACCATGTTGACCGCGCGGCGCAGGTACTTGTTGTCCCACGGCTTGATCTTGGTGTTGAAGATCAGGCCGTGGATGCCGAGCACACCGGGGAACCAGAGCTTGTAGTTCTTCGGGTCCTTGCTCGTGTAGACAGCCTGCGGGTTCGGGATGAACACGAAGCTCCACTCGGCCTGGCCGGTCGCCAGCGCCGTGGTCTGCGCCTGGTTGTCGTTGTAGGAGGTGTAGCGGATCTCCTTGACCGCGGGCGCCTCCTGCCAGTAGCCCTCACGGGCCACCAGGGTGGCGGTCTGCGGCGTGAACGACTTGAGCGTGAACGGGCCGCTGCCGATCGGGTTCTTCACCGTCTCGGTGGCCGGCGCGCCGAAGGTCGACCACTGGTGCTTGGGCACGATGATCTGCTCGAGGATCTTCTTCTGGTATACGAACTGCGAGCCGTCGAAGCCCAGCGTGACCTGGTTGCCGGACGCGCTGATGTCCTTGTACTTGACGCTGTCGATGTTCAGGCCGGGGTTGTCCCGCAGCAGCTGGAACGTGTAGGCCACGTCGTCGGCGGTCAGCGGCTGCCCGTCGGACCACTTGACGTTGTCCCGGATCGTGAAGACGAGCTTGCGGTAGTTGTCCGACCACTCCCACTTGGTCGCCAGCCACGGCTTGGTGTTGTCACTGGTCTTGACCTCGTTGTACATCACGAGCGGCTCGTAGATCGCCCGCATGTAGCCCGACTGGCGGGCCGCCGACGTGTTCACGAACGGGTTGTTGTTCTCGGTCTGCGGACCGTTGGGCATACCGACGTTCAGCACTGACGTCGAGCTCTTCGAGCCGTTGGCCCCGCTGTTGCTGCTGCTGCAGGCGGCGAGGCTGGCCATCGACAGGATGCCAGCGAGGGCTAAGGCGACAGTGCGCTTGGCTCGCATGGATCCTCCTTCGTGGTCTTGGTTCGGTGGTGGGACTACACGGGCACAACAAGACAATTCGCGACGCTCGACCCGGCATTCGGCGGTGCCGGGGCGCTCAAGACCCTGAGCCGTCCTGAGGGGCGTGGCCTCCATGGACACGCTCTCACGGTTGCCGGTCGCGATCCGGCCAATGGATGCGAGTCAACCGCGTGGCGCGGGTCACGTCAATAACGAGCAGGTTACGAAATCACCCTAAATTTAAGGCGTAAAGTAATCAGTGTTCCACCGCCCCGCTCACTAGGTCGATCCGCCAGTACCGCTGGAGGGCCAGGAACAGGGCGATCACCGGCAACACGGACAGCAATGTACCGGTGATGAGGAGCGAGTAGGGCGACGCCTCCGCCGCACTGTGGTGCAGCAGGCTGTAGAGGCCCACCGTCACCGGGAACTCGCTGTCGCTGGTGAGCATCACGAACGGCAGCAGGAAGTTGAACGGACGCCGCGGCACAGATCCGGCACAGGTAGATGCCGTAAGGGTTGAACAGCTGTGGCAACAACACGCCAAAGAACGTGTCTGTCATACCGATTTCGGACAACAGCAGGTATTGGGGGATGACCAGCACGATCTGCGGCAGCAGCACCCCGGCGAGGATCGAGGTAGGTCGATGTCGAGAACAACTCGGCCGGTGATCCCGTGGCCGCGACCAGGATCCACACCGTCGGCGCGAGGCAGCAGACGGCACCGAGGAGAAGGCCGATCGCGGGGAAGTTGAACCTCCTCATCGGACACCTCGCTGCACGGTCTTCGCCGCGACGAACGACACGACCAGCGCGGCCGCGGTGAACAGGACCGAGGTCGCGGCGCGCTGTACACATCGGAGTCGACGAAGGCGTCCTTGTAGATCTTCATCATCGGTGTCCACTCGGACGAGATCGCGTTGGACAAGGGCCGCAGCGTGAACGGTTCGTTGACCAGCTGGAGCGCGACGAGCACGCTGAACAGGGCGCACATCCCGATCACCGGGCGGACCAGCGGGACCTTGATCCACAACGCCATCCGGACCTCGCCGCAGCCGTCGAGGCGCGCGGCCTGGTGGATCTCGGCCGGGATCGACCGCAACGCGGTGCAGATCACGATCACGTTGAACCCGGCCGCGCCCCACACCACCACGTTGGCCACCGAGAAGAAGACCGACGTGGGGCCGAAGAAGTCACCGCCGACCGGGCTTGTCGCGGGCAGGTGGAGAAACCCCCCACAACAACGTGGCGATCACACCGGGTACGGCGTACGGCAGGAAGATCGCCAATCGGGTGAACCTCGCGAACCTCGTGCGGGGAACATCCAGCAGCAAAGCGAAAAGCAGGGCGAGCCCGACCGTGGCCACCACCGTGAGCAGGCCGACCAGCAGCATCCGCAGGACACTGCCGGGCAACTCCGGATCGGCCAGCACACCCTGGTAGTTGTCCAGCCCGACGAACACCACCTCGCTGACCGCGGCCAACAGCCCACCGCTGACCTTGCGCGCCTGGAAGCTCAGCACAAGTGCGTAGATCCCAGCCGCGACAACGAACAGCAGGAACAAGACCACGGCGGGCAGCACGAGGAAGTAGGGCAGACCCTTGGTTTTCCTCATCAACGCTTCCCTAATTCAGGGTGAACCCGAGTTTTCGCATGTCCGCGACCGTCGCGTTCTGCATCGCGTCGAGCGCGGCGGTGAACGGGCTGCCTGCCTGCATGGCCTTGCCGAACGAGTCGGTGTGGCTGGCGAACGTGACTGTCCCGTTCGGTCCCCACATCGGGAAGCTGCGCGCGTTCGGCGCGGCCTGTCTGACCACGTCGTAGTAGTCCGCCTGGTTGGGCAGGAACGGCGGCGGCTGCGTCAGGACCGGGCAACGACCTGCCCGATGTGGACGCCGGGTAGACGTTGATGTTCTTGGCCTGCGCCGTGACAGCCTCGGCATCCGTGTTCAACCACGACACGAACCTGGCCGCCTCGGCGGGTTTGAGCACGATCGTGTTGCGAACGCCAGACCCGGTGCCACCGCGCGCATCGCGAGGTTCATCGGGTAGTTCCACGGTGTGATCAGGCCGATCAACCCGAGCGGCACTGTCCTGGACAGCGACAGCTTCCCGGGTTCGTACGGCGGCAGGACGTCGCCGGCGTTCTCGCCCCGCCGCCGGGCTCGTCCACTTCTTTCACGACTTAAGGTAAGTCCCGAAGTTGGACGCGTCAATGGGCGAATCCCGGTGAACCGGGCTGCCGACAGGCAGAGATCAGGCGAAGGACCGGCCGCCGGAGGCGAGCAGCCGCAGGACGGGCAACGTGGCCGCGCCCAGCGCGACCTCCTCGTTGCCGAGCCTGCCCAGCTCGATCTCGGTCTGCGCGAACAGGTACGGCAACGCGTGCCGCTTGACCGCGTCCCGCACCGCGGTGAGCATCGACGACCCCAGCACCGCTGCCACCCAGCCGGACAGCACGACTTTGTCCGGATTGAGCATGTTGACCAGGTTCGACACACCGATCCCCAGGTACTCCGCGGTGTCCGCGACCACCTGCCGCGCGTCCGAGTCCGTCTCCGCCAGCCTGACCAGCTCGACCAGCCGCGACTCGGTGTCCGAAGCGGACAGGGGCTTGCCGTACCTGCCGAGGATCGCCTCCGCGCCGACGTAGGCCTCGAGGCACCCGTGCGAGCCGCACCGGCAGGCCGCACCGCCGACCTGCACGACCGTGTGCCCCCATTCGGCTGTCGTCGACGTGGCCGAACGGTACGAATCCGCCCCGGTCGCCACCGCCGCTCCGACGCCGACGCCCAGCAGCGCGATGACCGCACGCGAGGCGTCCCTGCCCGCGCCGCGCCACATCTCGGCCTGCCCCAGCGTCCTGGCGCAGTTGTCCACGTACAGCGGCGCGGCCACCGACGAGCGGAGCATCGACACCAGCGGCACCCCGGACCAGTTCAGCGTCGGTGCGTGGACCAGACCGTCCGGCATGACCGCGCCGGGCACGCCGACACCGACGCCGAGCAGCGACGCCGGGTCGATCGACGCGGTGACCGACGTGATGCCGCGGAGCACCAGCCGCACCACTCGATCGGGGTCGAGTTCGGCGTCCCCGAGCGGGTACGTCGCGGTGTCCAGCGTGTTCAGCGTGCAGTCGAAAAGGCCTACCTGGACGTGGGTCTCGCCGATGTCCACGCCGACCACGCTGCCGTACTCCGACCGGACCCGCAGCAACGTCCTCGGCCTGCCGCCGTCCGAGTCGACCGAGCCGGCCTCCGCTACCATCCCGTCGCTGATCAGGTCGGAGATGACGTTGCTGACGGTGGCCGAGCTGAGGCCGGAGGCCTGCATGAGCTCGAGCCTGCTGCCCGGTCCGTCGAGGTAGAGCCGCGACAGCAACGCCGATCTGTTGTGTCGGCGCAGGTCACGCGTTGTCTGCTGGGTGGACCGGAGCACGTGTGGATTGTGCCACGGTGGGGCATCACCGGAGACTTGCTTTAATTGAAAATTTAATTTATGGCAGGCATTTAGCCTGGTGAGGCATGCTGTTGCGACAAACGGCGGACGAGGTCCGGGAAGGAACGCCCCATGGCACCGAAGCGCACGACGGTCCGGGACCTGCGCCGTCACAACCGCTCCACGTTGCTGTCGAAGCTGTTCTTCGACGGACCGCTCAGCAGGCACGAGCTCAGCCAGCTCACCGGGTTGAGCGCGGCGACGGTCAGCAACGTCACCGGCGAACTGGTCGACGACCGCCTGATCATCGAAGCGGGCCTGGTCGAGTCCGACGGTGGACGGCCGCGGGTGCTGTTGCGCGTGGATCCCGCGTACGGCCACGTGATCGGGATCGACGTCGGCGAGACCGGCGTCAAGGTGGAGCTGTTCGACCTGGCGATGAACCGGCTCGCCGCGGCCGAGCACCCGATGACCTCGCCCCGGCCCGACCCGGCGGAAGTCGCCGCGCAGATCGTCTCCGGGGTCGGCGAGGTGCTGCGCACGTCCGGCATCGAGCAGCACACGGTCCTCGGCATCGGGGTCGGCGTGCCCGGCACGGTCGAGCAAAGCGACCCGGTCGTGGTGCACGCGCAGACGATCGGCTGGGAAGGCGTCGCGCTCGAGCAGTTGCTGCGCGCGGGCGGGATCACCCTGCCGCTGTTCTTCGACAACGGCGCCAAGACGCTCGGCCAGGCGGAGATGTGGTTCGGGGCCGGCCGGGGCGCGCGGCACGCCGTGATCGCGTTGATCGGGTCCGGTGTCGGCGCGGCCGTGATCGCGGACGGGACCACGTACCGCGGGTCCACCAGCAGCGCGGGCGAATGGGGCCACACCACTCTGGTCTACGACGGCAGGCAGTGCCGTTGCGGCTCGCACGGGTGCCTCGAGGCGTACGTCGGCGCCGAGGGCATCCTCGATCGGTACCGCAAAGCCCGTGGCGGGCGCGACATCCCGGGCACCGACGAACAGTCCCAGTTGGACGCGCTGGTAGCGGCGGCCGTCCGGTCGAAGACCGCGGCGAAGGTGCTGGAGGAGACCGCCGGGTATCTCGGCGCGGGGATCGCGAACCTGATCAACCTGTTCAACCCGGAGCGGATCGTGCTGGGCGGCTGGGCGGGGCTGTCGATCGGCGGCCGTCTACTCCCGACAGTCCGCCAGGTGGCCAAGGCGCACGCGCTGCGGCACCCGTACGGGGTGACGTCGATCGAGCTGTGCCAGCTCGGCCCGGACGCGGTCGCGGTCGGCGCGGCGACGCTCCCGGTCGCGGCTCTGCTCGACGAGGGCGCCGATCCGCGCGTGAACACCGAAGCCGCTTAGGCGAAACGAAAGCAGGGCCTGAGTGGACCGGCGTGCGCCGGTCCACTCAGGCCTCCCCTGCCGGAGGTCTCTCGCCCCAGCCGGGTCCACGGCGCCCGATCCTCCACTGTGGACGTGGCAGACTGGACCATTCGAGCCACATCCGCGAATTGGGTTGTGACACGGGCCACGCGCAGGAAACACCGCCGACCCGGCGGCCGTCAAGGGCCGCGACGCGCATCCAGGCCCGTTCCGAGGCTCACCCCTGCTGGTCAGAGCCTTGTTCACATCTTTTTTTGAGGTTAAAATAATAGGGGGCGGCGACACCGGGTCACCGGCCGGTCATGCCGGGTGTTGCCGCCCTGGTCTAGACCATGCATACTGCTGACGTCCTCGTCGCACCCCTGTTTCGTTCATTCAGTGGCAAAACTGAATCGGGTCTCGCACACCCCGGATGAGAACGCTCTCGCAATCCCTGCACGAGAGGTGACAATGATGTCCATCCGCCTGTCCCCACGGCGGAACCGGGCGACAGCTGTGGTTTCCGCCGCTGTCCTGCTCGGTTGCCTGCTGGCCGGCACCGCGCTCAGCACGCAGGCGACCGCCGCCCCGGCCCCGGACGTGAGCATCGCCGCGACCACGTTCGCCGACGAGTTCAACGGCCCAGCCGCAACCGCGGTCGACGGCAGCAAGTGGAACATGGAAGTCGGCGACAACGTCAACAACCACGAACGGCAGTACTACACCAACCGCACCAGCAACGCGGCCCTCGACGGCCAGGGCAACCTCGTCATCACCGCGCGCCGCGAGAACCCGGGCAACTACAACTGCTGGTACGGCCGCTGCGAGTACACCTCGGCACGGCTGAACACAGTCGGCAAGTTCAGCCAGGCCTACGGCCGGTTCGAGACCTGGTTGAAGATGTCGCACGGCCAGGGCATGTGGCCGGCGTTCTGGATGATGGGCACCACCGGCGGCACGTGGCCGGACAACGGCGAGATCGACATCATGGAGAACGTCGGGTTCGAGCCCAACACCTTGCACGGCACCATCCACGGCCCCGGGTACTCCGGCGCGGACGGCATCGGCGCCGCGTACAACGGTCCCCGCTTCGCCGACGGCTTCCACACGTTCACGCTCGACTGGTCGCCGAACCTGCTGGTCTGGTACGTCGACGGCCAGGAGTACCAGCGCCGCACACCGGCCGACCTCGGCGGGCGGACGTGGGTGTTCAACAACCGGCCGTTCTTCCTCCTGCTGAACCTGGCCGTCGGAGGGTACTGGCCAGGCGATCCCAACGCCGGCACACCGATGCCCAACACACTCGTGGTGGACTACGTCCGCGTCACGGACGCACCTGGTGGAGGCGGCGGCCAGATCACCGGCCTGGCAGGCAAGTGCGTGGACGTGGCGGGCGCCAACAGCGCCAACGGGACCGCCGTCCAGATCTACGACTGCAACGGCACGGCCGCGCAACGCTGGACCCGCAACGGCAATCAGCTGCAGGCGCTGGGCAAGTGCCTGGACGCGGCAGGCGGCGGCACAGCCAACGGCACACTGGTGCAGTTGTGGGACTGCAACGGATCCGGTGCGCAGCAGTGGGCCGTCAGCGCAGCCAACGACATCGTGAACATCGCGGCCAACAAGTGTCTTGACGTCACCGGCAACAACTCGGCCAACGGCACCAGACTCCAGCTCTGGGAATGCACCGGCAGTGCCAACCAGAAGTGGAACGCCGCTGTGTGACGTGTCTCGACGTCTCGGGCGGCGGAACCACCAACGGCACCGTCGTGCAGATCTGGGACTGCACCTGCGGCGCGAATCAGAAGTGGAACGCTCCAGCAGCCTGACCCTGCACAAGTTCGGAGTGAGTATGTTCAGACGGAGAATCGCCATGACCGTCAGCGCGGCGGTCGCTCTGGCCGTGATCGTCCTGCCTTCCGGAACGGCGAACGCCGCCACCGGAGCGGTCACCGGCCTCGCGGGCAAGTGTGTCGACGTGGCGGGCGCCAGCAACGCCAACGGAACCGCGGTCCAGCTCTACGACTGCAACGGTACAGGCGCCCAGCAGTGGAACAACACGGGTTCGCAACTGCAGGCACTGGGCAAGTGCCTTGACGTGTCCGGCGGCGGGACCGCCAACGGCACCGTCGTGCAAATCTGGGACTGCAACGGATCGGGCGCGCAGAACTGGGTTGTCAGCGCAGCCAACGACATAGTCAACACGCAGGCCAACAAGTGCCTCGATGTCGCTGGCAACAACTCGGCCAACGGAACCCGCCTGCAGATCTGGGAATGCACGGGCGCGGCGAACCAGAAGTGGAACGCGCCGGCGAGCGGCGGCGGTGGCGGCGGCGGCGGCGATGGTTTCGTCGTGAGCGAGGCCCAGTTCAACCAGATGTTCCCCGGCCGCAACGGCTTCTACACCTACAGCGGGCTGGTCGCCGCGCTGAGCTCGTATCCCGGCTTCGCCAAGACGGGCACCGACGTGACACGCAAGCAGGAAGCCGCGGCTTTCCTGGCGAACGTGCACCACGAGACCAGCGGTCTCGTGCACATCGTCGAGCAGAACCAGGCCAACTACCCGCACTACTGCGACTGGGGCCAGCCCTACGGCTGCCCGGCGGGGCAGGCGGCGTACTACGGCCGTGGCCCGATCCAGCTGAGCTGGAACTTCAACTACAAGGCCGCCGGTGACGCACTGGGCCTGCCGTTGCTGACCAACCCGTGGCTCGTGCAGAACGACGCGGCGGTGGCGTGGCGAACGGGCCTCTGGTACTGGAACACCCAGCGCGGGCCAGGCACCATGACCCCGCACGACGCGATGGTCAACGGCCGCGGCTTCGGCGAGACGATCCGCAGCATCAACGGCAGCATCGAGTGCGACGGGGGAAACCCCGCTCAGGTGCAGAGCCGGGTGAACAGCTACAACCGGTTCGTCGGCGTCCTCGGCGTTCCCGCGGGCGGAAACCTGTACTGCTGACCACAACACTCGGGACGGCACTCACCGGGCGTGTGGGTGCCGTTCCGGCATATGATCCCCGTGCTCGAAACCGAAGCCCTGGGGGTAGGAGATGAAACCGGTAGCCGTCCTGGACGCCCCGTCCAACCTCGGACTGCGCATGCCCGCGCCGGGAGTGGTCCCCGGCTGCTACAAGATGGCGGGCGCGCTGCGGGACCAGGGACTGCTCACCCGGACAGGCGCACGCGACGCCGGGTACGTGGTCCCGCCGCGCTACGACATCTCGGAGTGGTCGCCCGGGCAAGGACTCTTCAACGCAGCGGGTATCGCCGAGTACACAGCGCGACTGGCCGATCGAGTGGCTGCGCTGCTGGACAATGACGAGTTCCCGGTGTTGCTGGGCGGGGATTGCAGCATCATGCTCGCGCCACTGCTCACCCTGCGCAAGCGCGGCCGTTACGGACTGGCCTACTTCGACGGCAGCGCGGACTTCCTGCGGGCGAGCCAAGCCAACCGGGTCGGTGCCGCCGCAGCCGAAACGCTCGCGCTGGCCACCGGGCGCGGGCAGGCCGACGTGACCGACATCGGCGGGCACGGACCGTACGTTCAGGACAGTGACATCGTGGTCCTCGGCAACCGCGACGACGACGAGGACGTCCCCAACCTCGCCGAGGCGGGGATCACCGCGTGGACGTCTTCGCAGATCCAGGCGGAGGGCCCCGGCTCGGTGGCGGCGCGGACGTTGGAGAAGCTCACGAACCTGGACGGGTTCTGGCTGCACCTGGACGTGGACGTCCTGGACATCGAGGTGATGCCCGCCGCGGACGCCCCTGATCCCGGAGGGCTGCAGTACAGCGAGCTTCTCGACCTGCTGCGGCCGATGCTGGCGCATGAGAAGTGCGTCGGGGCGAACCTGGCGATCTACGACCCCGACCTGGACCCGGACGGCCGGTACGCGGCCGAGCTGACCGACGCTCTCGTCACCGTCCTGGCGCGGTGAGCGGCAGCAGCACTTCGCCCAAGCGTGTGAACCGGTGCTCACCGCTGTCGCTGAGCACCGGTGACCACAAGCTGTCAGAACCGGACCGTCACAGTGTCCACGTCGAACAGGAACCCGGTCCCGCCGGCGAACACCAGGAACAACGCGCCTGAAGCCGAGCCGCTCAGGTTCGCCGACACCGTCTGGAAGTTCTCCCAGCCACCCGTCACCGGAACCGTGACCGAACCCAGCAGCGTCCCGGTGGCGGAACCGGACCGGACCTGGATCGTGCCACCGGACCCGGCAGACGAGATCCGGGCGGAGATCCCAGTCGCACCAGCGGTGTTCACGGTCGCGTACGCCGCCCAGTCACCGTTCTCGATGTACCCGGCCGTGTAGCCGCCGCTGGCACCGGCATGCGCGGCGGGCTGAACGCCCGAAGTGGACGAGAATCCTTCCCCTTCCACTGTCCTTGTCGGACCGCCGGTCGGTCCCGTGTTGATGGTGTACGCGTCGACGTCGAACAGGTTGCCCTGTCCCGTCACACCCTTGAAAACCAGGTAGAGCGTGGTCGTCCCGGACGGCACGTTGCTCAACGCGCCGGTCACGTTCGTGAACGTGTCCCAGCTGCCGGTGTTGGCGATCTGGACGGAGCCCAGCAGCGGACCAGCCGGCGACCCGGTGCGAACCTCCATCGTCCCACCAGGACCACCGGACGACACCCGGGCAGTGACGCTGACAGCCCCGTTCATGGCATAAGGCGTGAAGGCCACCCAGTCGTTGTTGTCGATGAACCCGACCGTCGTCCCGCCCTCGGCAGCGCCGTGCTGGGCCAGCTGGACCCCACCGGACTGAGTGCTGAAGTGCTCACCCTGGCGGTGCCGTGGTTGCAGGATGTTCTCGTGGTGCGTGGTCAGGCCACCGTTGTCGGTGTACTCGGCGTCGAACGCGCCGAACACGTTCGCCGCGGGGTCGTGTTCGCCGTCGATCGGGACAGGAATCGACCCTGTGCAGCCGTTGCGGGACGTGATGTCGTGGCGGTGGCTGTCGTGGCCGAGCTTGTACGTCACCTTCACACGGTCGCAGTCGATGGCACCGTCCTCGGGATCGGTGACGTTGACCTGGTAGGAGACCGTGTCACCGAACGAGAACAGCTGGCCGTGTACAGGAGACTGGAACGACACCGAAGGCGCGGTGTTGCCCACGGTGATCTGCACGTTGGCCGAACCGGTCGACCCTTGCGGGTCACGGACGGTCAGAGTCGCCGTGTACTTTCCGTTCGCGGTGTACGTCTTGGACGGATTCGCTTGTGTGGACGTCGTCCCGTCACCGAAGTTCCAGGAGTACGTCAACGCCCCGCCCTCGGGGTCGTTGCTGCCCGCGGAGGAGAACGTGACAGCCAACGGCGCCTGGCCGGATGTCCGGTTCGCCGAGGCGACCGCGACCGGGTTGCGGTTCTGGCCGCCGATGTACTCGACCCGCCAGAGCGCTTGGTTTCCGCCGCCCGTTCCGTAGTCGAGCACGTACAACGCGCCGTCCGGACCGAAGTTCATGTCCATCACCTGGGTGCCGGTCCACGGGAAAGCGCCGATGTCGCCGACGCCGCCGCTGGCCGTCACCTCGATCGCCTTGATCCAACGGCGGCCGTACTCACCCGCGAAGTACCTGCCGTCCAACGACTGCGGGAACTTGATCGCCGAGTTCAGGGCGGGGTCGTGGCGGTAGACCGGGCCGCCCATCGGGGATTCCGACCCGCCGCCGAACTCCGGCGGTGTGCCGCTGTCGCCACTGTACTTGATCCACGACGGTTTGGCGGGCGGCAGCGTCTGCCGGCCCGTGTTGCGGAACGAGTTGTTCGCCGGCCCACCGGCGCAGTCGAACTTGGCGCCCGACGGCCCACTGGGGAACTGGTAGTGGTTGTAGGTCTCGTCGGTCGTGTTCGTGCCGGTGCAGTACGGCCAGCCGTAGTTGCCGGGGCCGGTGATCCGGTCGAACTCGACCTGGCCGTTCGGGCCCCGGTTCGGGTTCGTCGCACCGGAGTCCGGGCCGTAGTCGCCGAGGTAGACGATCCCGGTCGCCTTGTCGACGTTCATCCGGAACGGGTTGCGGAAGCCCATCGCGTAGATCTCCGGGCGGGTGTTCGCCGTGCCCGGGGCGAACAGGTTGCCCGACGGGATGGTGTACGTGCCGTCGGCCTGGGGCTTGATCCGCAACACCTTGCCGCGCAGGTCGTTGGTGTTCCCCGACGAGCGCTGGGCGTCGAACTGGGGGTTGCGGTTGGTCCGTTCGTCGATCGGGGTGTAGCTGTCGGACTGGAACGGGTTGGTGTCGTCTCCCGTGGTCAGGTAGAGGTTGCCGGCGGCGTCGAAATCGATGTCGCCGCCGACGTGGCAGCACTGGCCTCGGTCGTTGCCCACCCGCATGACGATCTTCTCGCTGGCCGTGTCGAGCGTGTTGGCCGTGGTCAGCACGAACCTGGACAGGTAGAGCTCGCCCTTCCACCTGTCCCAGTCCGCCTGCGTGCCCTCCGCCGGAGCGTCTCCGTCCGGAGTGGACAGGCGGGGCGAGTAGTACAGGTAGATGAACCTGTTCGTGGCGAAGTTCGGGTCGGCCGCGACGCCCTGCAGGCCTTCCTCGTCGTGGGTGTAGACGTTGAGCTTGCCTGCCGTGCTGGTGTTTCCCGCGGCGTCGGTGATGCGGACTGTGCCGTCGCGGGCGGTGTGCACGACGGACCTGTTGGGCAGGATCGCCAGCGACATCGCTTCGCCGAGTTCGTTCGGCCCGAGCGCCAGCTGCACCTGCTGGTAGTCGCCTGGCGGGATCACTGATCCCGCGTTGGCCGCGGGTGTGGGGAACATGATGGCGGCGGTAGCCACGAGTGCGGCTGCTGAGCCACACCGGCGCCGCCCCGGGGAGGGGGCCATCGGTGTCCTTCCTGGACCTCTACTGGATGCGGAATGCCTGGAGTTCGGCGACCTGCCCGGCGGGCCAGCCGGTGTTGCCGGTGAAGTTCAGCCGGAACAACCGCTGTGTGGTGGCGGGGAAGGTGATCGTCACGGTGTTGTGTGTGGCGGGGTCGAACGCGTATCCCCGCGAGGGGACGACAGTGGTGTCGCCGCCGTGCACCGTGATCGTCTGGGTCCGCGCGCCCCACGACGCCGGGACGGCCAGCACGAGCTTGCTCACCTCGGCGGGTGCGCCGAGGTCGAGCGTGATGGACTGCGGGAACGAGTGGTTCGTGCTTTCCCAGTAGCTGGACTGGTTTCCGTCGTTCGCGTTGCCGGCCGGGTAGCCGCCCTGGTTGCTGCTCGCGGTGATCTGCTTGCCCAACGCGAGGTTCGGGTTGGCGGGCGGGATGCTGCCGCCGGTGAACTGGCTGACCCAGTGACGGGTCCGGTCCAGGTAGGCGGTTTCCGCGTCGGCACCGGTCCGGCCGTAGGCACCCTGGTATGTCAGGTAACCGTGCCCGGCGGGCGGGTTCGACCGCGCGGGTTCGATGATCGATCCTTCGTGCCATTCGTTGAAGGACGTCACCGAGACCCACGACGGCGTACCGCCGGTGGCGGGGTTGAGTGCGTTGCTCCACTGCCTGTCGTACATGGCGCCGTTGTCACGGCCGACGGTCGGCGTGGTGTTGCCCGGCACCGCCCGGTCGTCGATGTAGCCAGGTGCCACGGACGGTGCCCACACCAATCCGTTGGCCTTGCAGAAGTCCGACGCGTTCCTCCAGCCGGGCGCGGTCGCTCCGGCTATGCCGTCGTAGGTGTACATCCCGCCGAAGTGGGCGACCCGTGACGGGTCGGTTGTCTGCGCCAGGACGATACTGCTGGACTTGACCTGCTCCAACGCGGTCCAGTCGGTGATGCGCAGGCTTTCGAAGACGTAGAACGCACCGCGGTTGCCCCACGCCGCCGCGCGGTAGAACGCCGGGCTGCCGCCGTACTTCGAGTTGATGTACTCGATGTCCGCGACCGTGGACTCGGCGGTCCGGCCCGCGTACGGCTCGAGGTGCCAGGCGACCTTGATGCCGTGCCGGGCCGCCGAGACGAGCAGTGCGGGTGTCACACCGTCCTCATAGGACCCTTGGCCCCACCAGCTCGTCACGATGGTGCCCGCGCCGGACTGCTGGATCATCCGCATGTGCCGGTCGATCACGGCGGTGTCGCCGGAGTCGTACGCGCCGAGCGTGGGGTAGAAGTCCGCACCGACGTCGTCGGGCGGGGTGTGGCCGCCCTGTGGCCAGTGCCGGTAGGAGCCGTGCACCGACGGGCTTCCGTACCACGGGTAGTAGAAGAGATGAACGTCAGCCGCGACCGCTCTGACCGCCACATCCGCGGACGCCGCAGGCGCCTGCACGATGACGGTCGCGAGCAGTAGGACCAGGCCGACAATGCTTCGCAGGGTTCGCATGTCCGTCCGCCCTCACTCCAGCTGGCGCCGTTGCCAGTTGCGAGGCATAATAAGTTCAGCGCCCTAACTAAAGCAAGATGTGAACGACATCGTGCAATTCCCGGCCGACATCGGACCGTCCTCCCGGAGCGGGCAGCCCACCGGATTCGTCGGCGGCGCAACGAATCGGCGTTACGATCGGCGCCCATCGGCCGATTTCACCGGTTGATTATTTGCCTGATTACTCCGTTCGTATGAGCCAAGATCCGGCCCAACGGTGCGCCGGTAACGGCCATATGCCCAACCCGTATCTACGGATCGCGTGGGGAGCTCGCCAGGAGCTCAGGAGAGGGAGGACGAATGTCGGCAGGGCCGCAAGTCAGCCCAGAGACAACCGAGTATCCGGCAACCGTGCCGGGTGTCATCCGAGTGCTGCTCGTGGTCGACATGGACCTGTTGCGCGACGCACTCGCGACACTGTTATCAGACCAGCACGACATGGAGGTGGTCGCCGACTTGAAGTGCGATGACAACGTGGTCCCGATCGCCGCGAGGATGCGGCCCGACGTCGTGGTGATCGACGTGGACCAGCCCTGCACCCGTGGCCTGACAATGGTTCCGGAACTGCGTGCCCGGATGCCGCACGCCCAGGTGGTCGCACTGGCCGCGGCCAGGCCACCCGGTCTGGTCCAACGCGCGCTGACCGCCGAGGTGCTCGGCCTGGTCGACAAGAACGCCTCCGCACAGCGGCTGCTCACCGCGATCCGCGGTGCGGCACGGGGTTCCCAGGTCGTCGACGTCAACCTGGCGGTCGCCGCCCTCGCCGCGGGGCCCAACCCGTTCACCCCCCGCGAACTGCAGGTACTGCGGTTAGCCGCCGACGGTGCCTCCGGACCGGAGATCGCTACCCGGCTCTCGTTGTCCAAGGGAACCGTGCGGAACTACCTGTCCAAGGTGATGAGCAAGACCTGTGCCCGCACCCGGATCGACGCGATCCGGATCGTGCGTGAGGCGGGCTGGTTGTGAGTCCCAGCTGCCCCACAGGTCCCGGTACAGCGGCGACCGCTGCACCAGCGAGGTGTGGTCACCGACGGCGGCAGTGACCCCGTCGAGCACCAGGATCCGCTCGGAACGGCGCGCCGAGCTGATCCGATGAGCCACCACGACGAGCGTTCCGCCCCGCCGCGCGAACGCTTCCTCGGCACGCCGTTCGGCCACCGGGTCCAGGTGGCACGTGGCCTCGTCGAGCACCACCAGACGGGCCGGGCTCAGGTACGCCCGGACCAGCGCGACCAGCTGCCGCTCCCCCGCCGACAACTCGGCGGGGTCCAGCTGGTCGCCGATCCTCCCGACCAGCTCACGCGCCCCGACGGCGTCCACCGCCGCGTCGACCATGGCGTCCGTCGCGTCGGGCCGCAGATAGGTCAGGTTGTCCCGCAACGGGCCTGTGAACACGTAGGCCTCCTGCGGGATCAGCACCCGGTCCGCCGCACCCAGTTCGACGGCGCGCACACCGCCGTAGCTGACCGTCCCGGAGTCCGGGGCCCGCAGCCCGCAGATCAGGCTCGCCAGGGTGGACTTCCCGATCCCGCTCGGGCCGACCACCGCGAGGTGCTCGCCTCCCAGCACAGTCAGGTCCAGATCACGCAGCACCGGCTCGGCGTGCGGCCCGTAGGCGAACGTCACGTCACGCAGGATCAGGTCCTCGCCGTGCCGATCGGCCCGGCGCGCGAACTCGACCGGCGGCGACGTCGTCTCGTCGAGGATGCGGCCGAGCGTGACCACGTACCGCAGGCCGCTTCCGCCGACTCCGGCGATCACCGCCTGCAGCGCGGGTTGCAAGCCGGACACGACGTACGTCAGGCCGCCCATGATCAGACCGGCGGTGAGCCCCTGCCCGGCGAGCCACGGCGCGGCGACCAGCAGCACGATCAGCGGCAGCCAGCCACCGACGGCGAAGCACATCGTTCGCAAGGCGGCGACCCTGGCCAGCGCGCGCTCGGCGTCGGCCTGGTCCTGGATCGGGCCGGAAACCATGGCGGCCGCGTGCGTCTCCGCCCCGCACGCCACCACGTCACGCGTCGCGGCCAGCACCGACCCGGCGGTGGCGGCCAGCCGCTCGTCGGCCAGCACGGACACCCGCTGCTTGGCCGCGGCGAACCCGAGCGTGGCCAGGAACGCGCCGAACCCGAGCAGGAAGGGCGGCAGGATCAGCAGGACGATCACCGGGGCGAGCGACAACAAGCCGACGACCACGCCTGCCAGAGTCACCAGGAACGTCCGGATGACCACGATCAGACCGGCGTACGTGTCCCTGACGACCTCGACCTGCCGCGTCAGCCTGGCCAGCGCGCCTTCGTCGGGCCGCCCCGAAACGCTCTTGTACAGCGCGCTGCCGACGACCCGGCGGACCAGGTCGTCGCGGAAGGGCTCGACGAGCTCACCGAGCCGCTGGAAGACCTTGCGCGACCCGGCCGACCCGATCACCGCGGCCACCATCAGGCCTGCCAGCCAGGCGAACCCGACGAGCGGGCGGCCCGCGAGGAACCCGTCGTCGACGGCGTGGGCGACCGCGAGTCCCGACACCGCGGCGGGCACGGCCTCCGGGATGGACCAGCCGATCAGCGCGAAGACAGGGCCGCCACGCAGTGCGGCGATGCCGAACCGGATCTCGCGTTTCACGCCGCCGCCCCGAACACAGTGCGGTACTCGGGGTCGTGCCAGAGGTTCGCGTGTGTGCCGAGCCCGCGCACCCGGCCGGAGTCCAGCCACACGACGAGGTCGGCGTTCGCCGCGGTGGCGACCCGGTGGGTGATGATCAACCTGGCGCGGTGGCCGTGGCCTGCGGTCAGCGTCCGGCTGATCCGCATCTCGGTCACCATGTCCAGACTGGACGTGGCGTCGTCGAGCACGAGCAGGCGTTCGGCGTTCCACGCCCGCGCGAGGCCGAGCCGTTGCGCCTCCCCGCCGGACATCGGCGCGTCAGCGAGGGCCGTGTTGTACCCGCGCGGCAGGCGGCTGACGAACTCGTGCGCGTGGGTCGCCTTGGCGGCAGCGCGGACGCGATCCGGGTCGTGCCCCATGCCGATCGCGTCGGCGACCGTCCCGCCGACCAGCACCGGGCGCTCGAAAGCGCACCCGACAGCGGTGCGCAGCTGGTGGTGCGTCAAGTACTTCACCGGGACGCCGTCGAGCAGGACCTGTCCCTCGGCCGGGTCGGTCAGCCTGGCCGCGACCGCCGCGAGGGTCGACTTCCCCGCACCGGACCGGCCGACCACCGCGATCGCCTTGCCACCGGGCAGTGTCATCGTGACGCCGTCGAGGACCGCTTTGTCTCCCTTGTGGACGGTGACGTTCCTGAACTCCAGCCTGCCGTTTCCCTCGTTCAGCCACAGGTCGCCGTAGCTGGGCGGGCGGACGCCGAACACCTCGGCGGCACGGCCCGCGCCGGCCTTGGCCCTGGCGAGGCGGCTGAGGACGCTCGTCATGCCACCAAGGCCGGCACCGATCACCGCGTACTGCAGCGCAGCGAAGAGCTCGCCGGGAGTGATGCGGCCGTCGAGCAACGCGACGCCTCCGGCGGCCAGAACCGAGACTGTCACGAGTGGACCAACCACCCCCGCCTGCGCGACCGAACGCGAGAGCACTTGCCAGCTCGCCATTCCCTGGTCGTGCAACGCGGGCAGCTCGCGCAACACGCGGCGTTTCTCGTCGTGCAGAGTGCCGGCGGCCGCGATCGTGCGGGCACCGGCGAGAGATTCGGTCAACCTGGCCGCGATCCGGCCCTGCACCTGCTGGTACGAGGTGATCACGCGGGCGGTCCGGCGGGTGAAGGCCCGCAGCACCAGCGCGACCAGCCCGACACCGCCGAGGAAGGCGACCGCGAGCCACGGGTCGATCACCACGAGCAGGGCGAGGCTGCCGGCAGGTGGCAGCACCGCCATCCACACGGTGACCACGGCTGGGCCCGCCTGTGCGGCGTCCACGGAGTTCCCCGACACCCGGGTGACCAGGTCACCGGTGTCGAAACCGCGGTCAGGGCCGGCCGCGAGCAGGTGCCTGATCAGGCGTTCGCGCAGCCACGCGGTGGTGTCCGCGACACACGCCACGCCTGCGAAGGAGTCGACGAGATCGGCGACGACGCCGACCGCGATCAGCACGCCCGCCACGACCAGCCACATGCCGGCCGAGCCGCCGGTGACGATCGAGTCGACGGCTTTGCCGAGCACAGTGGGCAACGCGAGCGTACCGATCGTACCGACCAGGGCGGATGCGCCGATCCACGGCAGCCACCGGCCGCCGTGCCTGGCGATCTCGCCGAACGTCGTCACCCGGACTCCTATAGTTGGGGGCGCGACCCCGGGGCGAGCGACAGTCGTCCCGGGGTCGCGCTGATCAAGCTGGATCCGCCGCGGGTACTAGTGGCAGATCAGCAGCGACAGGCCGGAGCCGCCGTTGCACAGGGTGAGGCTCAGGTTGCTCGGGCAGCTGTGGCCGCTGTTGGAGCTGCCACCACCGTGGCCGCCGGTCTGCGGTGCGGCTTCCATGCCCTGCAGGTCAAGAACAGACATCTCGTCTACTCCTTGTGTCGGGGGTTACTGCGTACCCGCACCGGTCGGCGCGGGGGTCTGTGGGGCCGTGCGGCGGGTGGGCGCCAGCAGCGGCAGGTGGACGGGCTCGTTGTGCAGAGCCATTCCGACCGCGAGCAGCACACCGGCTGTGCCGGTGGCCAGGTCCATCGAGAGGCGCAGCAGCGCCGTGCCGGGGAAGGCGATCCCGTCGCCGTAGGGCAGCGCGTGCCATGCCAGGTTGCGGATCTGCTTGGTGACCAACGGGTCCGCTCCGGGAAGCCGGCCCGCGAGGTAGGCCAGGATCCCGGCGCGGCCGGTGAACAGGCCGGGCAGGATGTACATCGTGGACGTCGCGGCGGCCTCGATGCCGCGGTTGGCCTCGGCGAACTGGTCGTCGTGCCCGCGGGCCAGGTACTCGTCGAGAACGATACCAAGGCCGACACTGCCGCCGTCAAGGTACGGCATGGTGCGCCAGCCTTCGTTGATCTCCAGGACACCGTTGTCCCGTAAGAAACAGCGCTTCAGGTCCTGGCGCAACGCGTTGGCAGCGCGGTCAAGGAAGTTCGTGTCACCTGTGTCGTCGTAGGCGCGCAACAACAACAGCGCCTGTCCGGCTCGCCCGCGGAACAGCCCGGCGTGTGGGTGCGTGCCGCCGCTGATGCCGGAGTCGTCCTCGTCGTCGGGCCGTTCGGCGACGAGTTCGGCGGCCCGCAGCGCGGCCATCCGCAGCGCCGGTTCGCCTGAGCGGTCGGCGAAGTGCAGCAGGTTCAGTCCGATCCCGGACAACCCGGTCATCAGGTCGGGACCGAACGACTCCCACTTCTCCCGCAGGCAGATGTCCAGTGTGTCCAGGGCTTCCTGCCGGTAGCCGAGGTGTTCGAGGGCGAACGCGGCGCCGTGCAGGCCGTCGAACAGGCCGATCCGCGATCCGCCCGCCGGGTTCTTCGCCCGGCTGACCAGCCACTGGTCGAACCGCTCGTCTCGGTGGCCTCCGGTGACCGACAGGGCGTACAGCACACCGGCGGCACCGTGTGCCAGGCCGAGCCCGCCGACGCCGAACTGCCTGGGGTCACCGGGGAACAGCCTGTCGTCGCGGTCGGGTGTGGCACTCGCGACGATCGCGCGGACCATGTCGTCGCGCACCGACGGCCACCCCGCGCTGTCGGTCGCGATACGGGGGCTGGGCGTCGACGGCGTGTCCGGTGGGACGATCACGTCGACGCCCTTGTCCAGGAACTCCCGTGACACCGGGAAATGCTCGGTGATGATCTCGGCGAACTGCCGCGCCTTGACGCGGTGCAGGCCGAACAGGTTCGTCATCGGCAGGAACATCGCCAGCCGCAGGCACGCCATCGCGTACTCGTCCACGCCGAAGCCGGTGACCGAGCGCGGGGCGGTGAAGCCGGGGTTGCCGAGACCTGGCCGGGTCGCTTCCTCCACCGGTGCCGCGACCTCGTAGTCGAGCAAGGCGATCGTGTCGTCCTCGCGGACGATGATGTTGAACAGGTGCAGGTCGCCGTAGACGATCCCGCGCTCGTGCACCGCCGTCATGGTCTGCTCGACCTGGCGGTGGATGCGCACCACCCAGTCGGTGAACCGCGCGTAGTCGGCGTCCGTGGCGGCGGGGTCGATCAGGGGGTACTGCATGGTGATCGCCTTGGACAGCACGTCTCCCTGCACGTACTCCATCACCATGAACCGGTGCTCGCCCAGCCAGAACAGGTCGTACACCTCGGGGATACCGGGGACGCCCGCGAGTCTGCGCAGTATGTCGTGCTCGCGTTCGAGCCTGCGCACGGCATCGTGGCCCCACGCGTCGAGTCCGGCGTGCGGCCGGGCCTCCTTGAGCACGACCTGTTTGTCGGTCCTGGTGTCCTTGCCGACGTAGATCCCGCCGCCGTTGGAGAAGTGCACGACGCTGTCGAATGTGTACGGCAGCCCCTGCACGGTCACGGAATTGCGGGCATCCAAGTGCGGCTGGAGGAATCGCGGCAACGTGACCCACGGCGGTGTGTAGAAAACGGGACCGCGCCTGTCGGCGACAAGTGTGCCGTCCGGCTGCGCGATCGCGTCGACGACTTCACCGCTCTCGTCCACTGTGTACCGGTTGGCGAAGGCGCCGTATCGGACGTACAGCGGGCCATTTCCCCACCGGAGATCACTCAGGATGTACGGGCTCGGCTCGCCGTCGAGCAGTTCGCCGAGTTCGGTCAGAATCCGTTCGCACTCGGTGTCGTCCGACGGGTAGATCGTGACCAGCTTGCCGCTGAATCCCCGCGGAGCGTATTTGGAGACCCGGGAGATCAGCGCGGAGCGTGATCGCAGGAACTTGAACTGGATGCCCCGGGGGACGCAGTAGTCGAAAACCTTGTCGATCACCTGCCCGGCGTTGTCCGGGGTGGCCGACGCGTGGATCTTCCAGCCCTGCAGCGGGGTGTCCCGCGTGCCGGGGTCGAGTACGAACCAGTCGTCCTGCTCGTGCCGCGTCCACCCGTCGGGCAATGGGCGTTCGGCGGTCGCGAAGGACTCCCCGGCCGTCTGCTCGGAGTGCATCGCGTCGTAAAACGACGGATCCGCCATGCAGTAGGCCTCGTACTCCTCGTTCATGGCTGCAATCGTTGTTACCGGCCGCGCAACGGCATAGTGAGTTCCGTCATTAGTCCCCGACGCGCCTGTCACGGTCGAACGGTGCGTTTTTCACATCCGCCCGTACCGACGCGTAACACTCCGATCATCCAGCGCGATGCCCCATTTGACGAACGGGCTGGTCACCAAAGCCCCCCGTGGTGGCCATCCCGTTTGTCAGTGACACCAGCCCACAGCGCGTCAAGCGGCTGTGGGTGAAAGTCTCGCGGCACGCGCGGCCGGGGATATCCCGGCCAGCGTGTCGGCGAATGGGTTCCGCACACTCCGCGGAAGACAATGTCGCGCATAGTGCAACGGTGTCGCAATACCGCCCGGCGACGTCTCACGGGATAACAGTGCGATAACGCGCGATCATCGTCCGAGTGTGCGCGCATGATCGATAATTCATGCGACAGTGCGGTTGACGACTGGCAGCATCCGGCCCATGGCTCGTCTCCGCGACATCGTTCCCGTCGTCCACGAACACCCATTGGCCTACGTCATCGGCCTGCAGGGCATCGCACTGCTACAGGGTTTCATCGGAGAGCACGACCGGGAGTTCATCGAGGCCAGACTGGCCGAGGTCCGCGAGCTGCTGGCGGACGAACGGCTGGCACGGCCGGTCGACGTGACCCGAGTGAGCACAGTGGACGGTTACCGGACCTGGTCGGCGACCTACGACGACCCGGCCAACGCGGCGTTCGCCATCGACGTGCCGGTCGTCAAGCGGATCGTCGACGAGTTGCCCGCAGGCACGGCGCTGGACGCGGCGTGCGGCACCGGCCGGTACGCCGAACTCCTCGTCGAGCGCGGGCACCGGGTGATCGGCGTCGACAGCTCACCCGAGATGCTGGAACTGGCGCGCAAGCGTTTGCCCGGCAGCGAGTTCCGCGAGGGCACGTTGCACCACCTGCCCGTCGACGAGGTCGACCTGGTCGTGTGCGGGCTCGCGTTGACCCACAACCCGGACCTCACGCCGATCTTCGCCGAGTTCGCGCGCGTGCTGCGGCCGGGCGGGCACCTCGTGATCGCCGACATCCACCCGGACGGGGTGTTGCGCGGCTCCATCCCGACTGTCCGCGGCCCGAACGGCGAGCCCCACCGGCTGGTGACCTACCGCCACTCGATGGGCGACTACGTGCGTGCCGCGCTGGCGGCCGGTCTGACGGTGCGGCACTGCGAGGAGCCACAGCCGGAAGCACCACCGCCGGGTTCGAAGGCCACGGACGTCGGCCCGTGGGATGTCTGGCCGTGGTCGCTGGCGGCGCTGGTGCCGGAAGCGGCGCACGCGGCGGTCGAGGGTCAACTGGTCGTCTGGCACTTCCAACGAGATAGCTTGCGCACAATGTAATCGTGGGCTATGTTTCCGTCATGGCCGAACCTGACCCGCGCAACTTCCTGTTGCTCGACGAACAGGCCTGCTTCGCGCTGTACGCGGCGTCAAGGGCGGTCACGGACGTGTACCGGCCGCTGCTGGCCGAGCTGGACCTCACGTATCCGCAGTACCTCGTGTTGCTGGTGCTGTGGGAGCGCGACAACCAGCCGATCAAGCAGATCGGTACCGCACTGCACCTCGACTACGGCACCGTCTCCCCGCTGCTCAAGCGGTTGGAGACGCGCGGGCTGGTGCAACGCAAGCGGCAGGCGGACGACGAGCGGAGCGTCGCGGTGAGCCTGACGCGGGAAGGGATCGCGCTGCGCGAACGAGCGCTGGAGATCCCGCCCGCGATCGGGTGCGCACTGGGCCTGGACGACCAGGGCCGGCGCGCGCTCATCGACCTGCTGCGTGACGTCACCGCGACCGCGCGGAGTGCCGCCACCGGAACTTCACCCGAAGGAGATCACTGAGATGCCGAGCCGCGACGCGACCACCCACTGGGAAGGCGGACTGCAGCAGGGTGGCGGCACCGTCACCCTGGACTCGTCCAACGCCGGGCAGTTCCCGGTGTCCTTCCCGACCCGCGCGGGCAACCCGGAGGGCCAGACCAGCCCCGAGGAGCTGATCGCCGCCGCGCACTCGTCCTGCCTGGCGATGAACCTCTCCGGCACGCTGGAGGGCGCGGGCTACACGCCGACCAGCCTCGACGTCAGCGCCGAGGTCACGCTCGGCCCTGACCCGGACGGCGGCTTCCAGATCAGCGGGATCGCGATCACGCTGACCGCCAAGGTCGACGGGCTCGACAAGGAGAAGTTCGCCGAGCTCGCGGCCACCGCCGAGCGCACCTGCCCGGTGACCAAGGCGTTGTCCGGCACCACGATCACGCTGGACGCCACGCTCGCGGAGTGACCCGTCACTGATTACCGTCCACTCCCATGACAGTGAGCCGACGTGGACTCCTTTTCGGACTCGGTGCGGCCGTGACCAGTTTCGGCATGGCCGCACCCCCGGACTGGCAGCGGTTGCGCACCCGGCTGGCCGGTGCGCTGCACCTGCCACAGGATCCGGGTTACGCCACCGCGCGCCAGGGTTACTTCACCATCCACGATGGACAGCGCCCGGCCGCGGTCGTCCAGTGCGCCCGCACCGAGGACGTCCAGGCGTGCGTCGACTTCGCCGCGGCGACGAGCACGCCGGTCGCCGCGCGCAGCGGCGGGCACAGCTACGCCGGTTACTCCACACGGGACAGTAGCCTCGTCGTCGACTTGCGCGAACTCTCTGCCGTGCAGGTCGGCCCGGACGGCACGGCCACGATCGGCGCGGGCGCCCGGTTGATCGACGTCTACGCGGCGCTGGCCCGTTCCGGCAGGGCCCTGCCCGGCGGCACGTGCCCGTCGGTCGGCATCGCAGGTCTCACGCTCGGCGGCGGAATCGGCGTCACGGCACGCAAATACGGCCTGACGTGCGACCGGCTCGTCTCGGCCAGGATAGTCACCGCCGACGGCGTGCTGCGATCCGTCTCGGCCACGCAGGAACCAGACCTGTTCTGGGCGTTGCGCGGGGGTGGCGGCGGCAACTTCGGCATCGTCACCTCGTTCACGTTCCACACCACGCCCGCCACCGACCTCACCGTGTTCGAGCTGGAGTTCTCGCCCGCGGCGCTTGCGGAGTTGCTCGGCGCCTGGCAGTCCTGGCCGATCCCGGACGAGGTGTGGTGCAACCTGGACGTCCCCGGCGACAAGCGTGCGAACGCGTGGGTCACCGGGTGTTTCGTCGGCCAGGAGCCTCGGGTCCAGCCGTACATCGACAACCTGGCCAAGCTCGTCGGCACGCAGCCGATCACCCGGCGCACCAAGCAATACGAGCACTTCGAGGCCATGCGGTACTTCGCGGGCCAGCCTGACCGCGGGTCCTATGTGTCCACATCACGGATGATCGGTCCGCCGATCCGTGACACGTCGGCCATGGTGTCGCTGCTGCGCAGCGCTCCCGGGCTTTACACGCAGTTCGACCGCTTCGGCGGCGCAATCGCACGCGTCGGCGGAACCGACACCGCATTCCCGTACCGGGACAGCATCGCGAGCATGCAGGTGGTCCACCAGGTCGACCGGGACGAAACCGCCGCACGCCAGGCCATCGCGCACGTCCGCGACGAAGTCGGCAGGCAGTACGGCCGGACCGGTTACGTCAACTACATCGACCCGCAGATGCCCGACTGGGCGCAGGCGTACTACGGGCCCAACCTGCCGAAGCTGCTCACAGTGGCCAAGCGCTACGACCCACAGCGGGTGTTCGCGTTCGCCCAAGGCCTCGGTTAGACGTCGAAGAACACCGTCTCGTTCTCGCCCTGCAACCGGATGTCGAACCGGTAGCCGTGGTCAGTCGGCTGCGCGATCAACGTGTGCCGCCGGGCGGGATCGACGCTCGACAACACCGGGTCAGCGGGGTCGTCGGCGAGGTAGATCCGGGTGACGACCCGGTTGAGCAGGCCGCGGGCGAACACCGAGACGTCGATGTGCGGCGCCTGCCCGGGAATCGCGCCGGGCGGGAGGGTCAGGATCCAGTAGGTGCCGTCGGACTCGGTCGGGCACCGGCCGAACGCGCGGAAGTCCTTGCGCAGCGGGCCGGACGGGTCGTCGGGGTGGTCGAAGTGCCCGTCCGGGTCCGCCTGCCACGTCTCGATCAAAGCGTCCGGGACCGGCTGCCCGGCGCCGTCGTACACCGTGCCGACGATCCTGATGGCCCCGGCGGTGCCTTCCGGGACCACGGTGGGCCCGTCCGGCCAGGGCAGACCGATCGACAGGAACGGCCCGACGGTCTGCGACGGCGTGGTCATTCGTCGTCCACCTCCTCCTCGAACGGCGTGGCGTCCCTGCCGCGCACGACGATGTCGAACGAGTAGGCCAACGCCCAGTTCGGCACGGTCCGCGACATGTCGAAGGACGAGATCATCCTGGCACGGGCGGCCGGGTCGGGCACCGAGTTGAAGATCGGGTCCTGGCCGAACAGCGGGTCGTCCGGGAAGTACATCTGGGTGACCAGGCGCTGTGTGAAGGACCTGCCGAACACCGAGAAGTGGATGTGCGCGGGCCGCCAGGCGTTGTCGTGGTTCTGCCACGGGTACGCGCCCGGTTTGATCGTGGTGAACGTGTACCGGCCCTCGGCGTCGGTCAACGTCCTGCCCACGCCGTCGAAGTTCGGGTCGACCGGGCTCGGCCAGCGGTCCCGCACGTGGTTGTAGCGCCCGCCCGCGTTCGCCTGCCAGATCTCCACCAGCGAGTTCGCCACCGGTTTGCCGTCGCCCTCCAGCAGCCTGCCGTGCACGATGATCCGCTGCCCTTGCGGCTCACCGGCGTGCTGCGCGGTCAGGTCGTTGTCGTTGGGGCTGAGACGCCCTTCGCCCAGCAACGGGCCGGTGATCTCGGTCAGCTTCTGCGGCAGCAGGACCGGCCGCTGCGACGGGTGCCGCAGCGCGGTCGACTTGTACCCCGGGCTGTCCAGCGGTGGATGCGTGCCGGGCTCGTCGCGCAGATACAACGGGAACCTCCTACGGGAACGGCAGGCCGACGTAGTTCTCGGCGAGACTCGTGGCGGCGGCGGTCGATGACGCGGTGTACCGCAGTTGGGACAACTGGAGCCGGTGCTGGAACGGGTCCGCGTCGTGCGCCCGGTGCAGCATGCTGGTCATGAAGTACGAGAAGTGCTCGGCCCGCCACACCCTGCGCAGACAGGTGTCCGAATAGGACTCCACGAGGTCGGTCCTGTTGTCGCGCAGCAACGCCTTGAGCGCGCGGGACAGCACCAGGACGTCGGCCATCGCGAGGTTCATCCCCTTGGCACCGGTCGGCGGGACGATGTGCGCCGAGTCGCCTGCCAGCATGAGCCGCCCGTGCCGCATCGGTTCGGCCACGAAACTGCGCATCGGCGACAGCAGCCGTTCCAGGATCGGGCCCTCGTGCAGCGCGAATCCGCCGGAGATGGCCAAACGGGCGTGCAGTTCCGCCCAGATCCGCTCGTCCGGCCAGTCGTCGAGCGAGTCCGACGGGTCGACTTGCAGGTACAACCTGGTCACGTCGGGGGTGCGCATGCTGTGCAGCGCGAAACCGCGCTCGTGGTTGGCGTAGATCAGCTCGTGGTGCGCGGGCGGCGCCTTGACGAGAACACCCAGCCACGCGAACGGGTAGACGTGGTCGTACACGGTCATCGCACTGTCCGGAATGGACGGGCGGCTGATGCCGTGGAACCCGTCGCAGCCCGCGATCACGTCCGCCTGGATCTCCCGCACGACACCGTCGGCGTCCTTGTACGTGACGCGGGGCGTGTCGCCGGTCAGCTCGTGCAGTTCGACGTCGGACACCTCGAAGTGGATCTCGGCGCCCGCCTTGAGCCGTGCGGCGATCAGGTCCTTGACGATCTCCTGCTGGCCGTAGACCACGATGGACCGGCCGGTCAGGTCGGTCAGCGCGATCCGGTGGTCTTCGCCGTCGAACCGCAGCGTGATGCCGTGGTGCGGCAGGCCTTCGGCGTCCAGCCGGTCGGCGAGCCCGACTTGGCGCAGCAGTTCGACCGTCGGGTGTTCGCAGACGCCCGCGCGGACCCGCTTCTCCACGTACTCGCGACTGCGGGCCTCCAGGATCACCGAGTCGATGCCGTCCAGCCAGAGCAGGTGGGACAGCAGCAGCCCGGCCGGCCCGGCCCCCACGATGGCCACCTGAGTGCGCATGACTGAAGGGTTACCGAAAATCACCACGTCAGGGACTCTGGTTTCCGCTCACCGGAAGGCACACTCAGCCCATGACAGGCGAGTCGGTGTCCAGCCGGGTGTTCCGGCTGCTGGACGCGTTCTCCGAGACCAAGCCGGCGCTGACGCTGTCCGAGCTCAGCTCGCTGGCGGGGCTGCCGCTGAGCACGACGCACCGGCTGGTGAACGAGCTCACCGACTGGGGCGGGCTGACCCGCGGCGGGGACGGGCGCTACCGCATCGGGCTGCGCCTGCTGGCGATCGGATCGCTCTCACCAGGCAGTTTGAGCCTGCGCGAGCGGGCGATGCCGTTCCTCGAGGACCTCTACGAGGCCACGCGGCAGAACGTGCAGCTGGCTGTCCGGGACGACCTGGAAGCGGTCTACGTCGAACGGATCTCTGCTCGCGGCGCGGTCAGCATCCTGACCCGGGTGGGCAGCCGGATGCCGCTGCACGCGACCGGCGTCGGCCTGATCCTGCTCGCGCACGCCGACGACGACGTGCGCGAACGCGTGTTCTCGGCACCGCTGGAGCGCTTCACCGAACGGACGATCTCCACCACACGCCGGCTGCGGGAGACTCTCGCCGCGGCCCGGCGCGACGGGTACGTGGTGAGTGACAGGCAGATCGAAATGATCACGCAGTCGATCGCGGCGCCGGTCCGTGACGCGAACAACACCGTCATCGCGGCGCTGTCCATCGTGGTGCCGATCGAAACGGATGCCCGTGCGCTCGTGCCCGCAGTCCGAGCCGCGGGTCACGGCATCTCACGGGCGATGGGTTGGCGGCCCAGCACCCACAGGCGCTGAAGTCAGCTTTCGGCCTGGGTGGCGCTCACAGCGCCCTCTTCGGAGCGGCCGATCAGCTCCTCGATCTCGAGTTGCCCGAACAGTTCGCGCAGCTCGTCGAAAATCGGCGTTCCCGCCACGGTTGCGTTTGCCATGGTCCCCTCTCCCTCCTCACACAGCGTATACACGCGTACCCCCACGCGATGCACACCCTGTCACCCGTATGACGTAAGAAGTACCCATTTCATTCCGGCCTATTGCAGTGACCTACGTCTCATTTGGCGTCCGGGATTCATCCTGCGACAATGTTCGTGATGCGAATGCTTGTTCGCATAGCGCACATCAGGAGGTGAGATGGCGTCCGTGAGCTCGCTGGCCGAGGCAGTCGCGGACCTGGTGCACGACGGCGACCAGGTCGCGCTGGAAGGCTTCACGCACCTGATCCCGTTCGCGGCCGGGCACGAGATCATCCGGCAGGGCCGCAAGGACCTCACGCTGGTGCGGATGACACCCGACCTGGTCTACGACCAGCTGATCGGCGCGGGCTGCGCCCGCAAGCTGGTCTTCTCGTGGGGCGGCAACCCCGGCGTCGGCTCGTTGCACCGCTTCCGGGACGCCGTGCAGCACGCGTGGCCGGTGCCGCTGGAGATCGAGGAACACAGCCACGCGGGCATGGCCAACCGGTACGCCGCGGGCGCGTCCGGCCTGCCGTTCGCGGTCCTGCGCGGCTACACAGGCACGGACCTGCCGGAACACACCGACACGATCAAGCCGATCACGTGCCCGTTCACCGGCCAGACCCTCACCGCGGTGCCCGCGCTCAACCCGGACGTGGCGATCATCCACGCCCAGCGCGCCGACCGGAAGGGAAACGTGCAGCTCTGGGGCATCACCGGAGTGCAGAAGGAGGCCGTCCTCGCGGCCAGGCGCTCGCTGGTGACCGTCGAGGAGATCGTCGACGAGCTCGACCCGCGGCCCAACGCGGTCACGCTGCCGGGCTGGGTGGTCACACGCGTGGCGAAGGTGCCCAGGGGCGCGCATCCCTCGTACGCGCACGACTACTACGTCCGCGACAACGACTACTACAAGGCGTGGGACGGCATCAGCCGTGACCGGGACGCCTTCCAGTGCTGGCTCACCGAAGAGGTCGCCGGATGAACTACACCACTGACGAGATGATGACCGTCGCCGCCGCGCGTGTGCTGCGGGACGGCGCCTCCTGCTTCGTCGGCATCGGACTGCCGAGCACCGCGGCGAACCTCGCCCGCGCGACCCACGCGCCCGATCTCGTGTTGATCTACGAGTCCGGCTGCATCGGGGCGAAACCGGACCGGCTGCCGCTGTCCATCGGCGACGGCATCCTCGCCGAGACGGCGGACTCGCTGGTCAGCGTGCCGGAGATCTTCAACTACTGGCTGCAGCCCGGCCGGATCGACGTCGGCTTCCTCGGCGCCGCCCAGCTCGACAAGCACGGCAACATCAACACGACCGTGATCGGCGACTACGCGGACCCGAAGGTGCGGCTGCCCGGCGCGGGCGGCGCGCCGGAGATCGCCGCGTCCTGCAAGGAAGTCGTGATCGTCGTCCGGCAGAGCAAGCGCACGTTCATCGACAAGCTCGACTTCATCACGTCGGTCGGCCTCGGCGACCGGTCGTCGTTCACCGGCGCCGGGCCGGGCATGATCATCACCGATCTCGGCGTGCTGCGGCCGGTCGGCGGCGAGTTCACGCTGACCCAGCTGCACCCGGGCGTGGAGGTTTCACAGGTGATCGACGCGACCGGCTGGGAGCTGAAGGTCTCGCCGGACCTGACCGAGACGCCGCCGCCGAGCGAAGCCGAGCTGACCGCGTTGCGGAAGCTGGCGGGCTGACCCGCGTGTTCGAGGCACTGTTCGGCTCTCGCGACGAGGACGCCTGGCTGACGGCGTTGGTCGATGCCGAGAAGGCGCTCGCCGCGGCACTGGCCAAGGCCGGGGTGATCCCGGCGGAGGCCGCATCGGAGATCGCCCGCGTTCCGGTCTCGTTCGACGCGGCCGAACTCGGCAGACAGGCCCTGGGTGCGGGCAACCCTGTTGTTCCGTTGGTACGCCGGCTCCGGGCCCAGGTGTCCAGCGAGACGGCGCGGTACGTCCACTTCGGCGCAACCAGCCAGGACATCATGGACACCGCGGCGATGCTCGTCGCCAAGAACGCCGTCGGTGCCATGCTGACCAATGTGGACGCTTCAGCCGACGCTTGCGCCGCACTCGCCGACGAACACCGTGACACAGTGATGATCGCGCGGACGTTGATGCAACACGCGCTGCCGACGACGTTCGGGCTCAAGTGCGCAGGGTGGCTCGTCGCTCTCGACGAGGCCGCAGCGAACCTGCGACGGTTGCGTTTCACCGCCCAACTCGGCGGGGCGGTCGGGACGCTTTCGGTGTTCGGTGACACCACTGTCCCCCGGTTGTTCGCCGCTGAACTGGGACTCGACGAGCCCGTCATCCCGTGGCACACCAACCGGACCAGGATGGGTGAGCTCGCCGGGGCGTTCGGAGTGCTGGGCGGTGTGCTCGGCAAGATCGCCCTTGACGTGACCTTGTTGGCGCAGACCGAGGTCGGCGAGGTGGCCGAGTCTTCCGGCGGCGGATCGTCCACCATGCCGCACAAGCAGAACCCGGTTCGCTCCGTGCTGATCACGGCCGCCACCAGGCAGGTCCCCGGTCTGGTCGCCACCATGCTCGCCGCGATGCCCCAGGAGCACGAACGTGCCGCGGGCGCCTGGCACGCTGAATGGGAAACACTGAATTCGATGTGCGGAATGCTGAGCACAGCA
This sequence comes from Kibdelosporangium phytohabitans, assembly GCF_001302585.1. Lineage (GTDB taxonomy): Bacteria > Actinomycetota > Actinomycetes > Mycobacteriales > Pseudonocardiaceae > Kibdelosporangium > Kibdelosporangium phytohabitans. The sequence continues at coordinate 9,510,148 of NZ_CP012752.1, forward strand.
TGCGCGCGTACTCGTGACCTGTTGACCGGGCTGCGGGTCGACCGCGAACGGATGCGTGCCAATGTGGACATGACCGGTGGCCTGGTGATGGCCGAGGCGGTCGTGACCGCCCTGGCGCCGGCCATGGGCCGTGCCACCGCGTCGGAAGTGGTCACCGAACTGGCCACCTCCGGTCGGCCGTTCCGCTCGGCGCTGCTGACCGACCCGCGGATCTCACTGTCCGAAGAGGACATCGACAAAGCGCTGGATCCAGCCGCGTACCTGGGTGCGGCGAACGAGCTGACAGATCGGGCGTTGCGGCGATGAGCGACTTCGTGCAGTCATTGGAACGCGGCCTCGCGGTGATCAGGGCGTTCGACGCCGACCACCCGGAGATGACGTTGAGCGACGTCGCCAAAGTGACCGGCCTGACACGAGCGGCGGCACGCCGATTCCTGCACACCCTGGTCGAACTGGGCTACATGCGCACTGACGGGAAGCTGTTCGCGTTACGGCCCAAGGTCCTCGATCTGGGCTACTCCTACCTGTCCAGCCTGGGGTTGCCGGACGTGGCCCAGCCGCACCTGGAGAAGCTGGCGACAGAGGTGCACGAGTCCTGCTCGGTGTCAGTGCTGGACGGGACGGACATCGTCTACGTGGCACGCGTCCCGACCAAGCGGATCATGAAGGTGATGATCGAGACAGGAACCCGTTTCCCAGCCCATGCGACGTCGATGGGCCGGACGATCCTGGCCGCCCAGGACCCGGCCTGGCTGGACTCGTTCCTCGCCACGACAACCCTGACCCCCTTGACCTCGAGAACCATCACCGACGCGACCGAACTCCGCGCGGAACTGACCAGGGTCAGCACCCAGGGGTGGTGCGTGGTCGACGAGGAACTGGAGAACGGGCTCAGGTCCGTCGCAGCCCCGATCCGCAACCAGGGCAAAGTGGTAGCGGCCGTGAACATCTCGACCCATGTCAGCCGGCCGGTGGACAGCGTGCACACGGACCTGCTGCCCCCGTTGCTGGCGACAGCGGAAGCGATATCCGCGGACCTGACAGCCTCAGGTGGCACACTCGGCAGATGACCGAGCCGCGTGATGCCGACCTCAAGATCGACGGAATCGTTGCCGGCAACGTCATCCAAGCCAACGTCATCAACGCGAACACCATCACGATAACCGGCCCGGCAGCGCACGTCCTCGACCAGTTGCAGCAGGCACAACAGCAGTTGCTCCTCGGCCGCCGTGCCGAGCAGCGCACCGGTCTGCTGACGACGCACAGCCGGTCGGTACTTCACAGATCATCGCCCCTGCCACGTCGGAACCTGACGACGCGTCGAGGGTGGCCAAGCTGCGGGCCATCATCTTCGACACCTCGATCAGCCACACGTGGTACGTGGAGGATTGACAAGGCCGTTAGAGGAACTTGATGTCGCTGATCTTCCAGACGTCCCCGGCCTTCACGGCGCTCACCAACAGCTGGGCCGCGCCCGACTCGTGCTGATCGCCCTTGACCAACTGCCGGTCGACGAACACCAGCAGCCGGGCCGAATCAGCCCGCAGGTCGACCACACCGATCGACCGGACCGCAGTCGTCAGCACCTGCTTCTTCTCCGTGGCCTCTTTCCTGGCCTGCTGGAACTCCGTGTTGTACTGCTCGATCGCCGCACCGGTCAGGACGTCCTGAGCAGCGACAGAAGTCCGGTCCATCTGACCCGGGTCGTACGAGAACACCGTGCGCAGAGTCCGGCCAACCTGATCAGTCACGGCGTTCGTCGCGGCCAGGTCGACCAACGCGACATTCTCCGGCCCACGCGGCCGGGCAACCGTGAACCACACGGTCAAGCACACACCAAGAACGACAACAGCGGCAGAAATGCCGGCAGCGGTCGGTTTCATGTCCCGACCACCTCCAACGCGCTGACCTTCCAGCCCGCGTCGGTCCTGGACAGGTCCACGTCCCACCGGGACACGCTGGTCGTCGGCTGGGCGCCGTTCTGGCTCACCGAGACCTCGAGCGCGGCGATCACGTTCGCCGAGCCCGTGTAGGTGTTCATCGTGGTCACTGCCGCGGTGACAACTCGGGCTCTGGCAACGGTTCTCGTGCTCAACGTCGTCTGCCGGTCGGATTCCCGGTTGCGGACGAGGCGTTCCAGCAACGGTCCCGTCGAGGCTTCACGCCACCGGTCGAAGTCGGCGTCCAGGTTCTGGAAGTTCACTGTGTTCAACTCGACGACCTGGCGCTCCCCCACCGCCAGCACGTTGTCCCGCTGGGAGGCGATGTCCGCCGACGCGCTGTTCGCCGTCTGCCACCAGCGCCAGCCCGTGAAACCGGCAGCCGCCACCGCGAGCACCGCCACAACAGCGAGGACACGACCGATCACCTGGGCAAACCTAGCAACTGGCCGATGTTCTGCAAACCACCGCCACCGCGGTTCAGGCCGAGCACCCCGGGCAGCTTCGGGGCCGGATCGGGTGCTCCACCGGGGGCCACCTGCTTCGGTACGCCGGCGAACGGCGCGTTCTGCGAGCCGCGCACGCCGATCGGGCTGTTCGGCGGCTCGGCGCAGTAGGCGCCGCGGTTCACCGGGGCCGGTTCGGTCTGGCCGGCCGTGCGCTGCTTCGTGCCCTCGTAGCCCTTCACGCACGGCGGCGGGTCGAAGAAGTTCAGCATGATGCCCAGGTGGCCGGTGCCGTCCGGCGCTGTGCTCGGCGTGAAGGCGGAGATCACCGGGTAGGCGACCATGAACTGTTCGATCGCCGCTGTCCGGCTGGTCGTGACCGTCGTCGTGGTCAGCAGGTTCGCGAACACCACCCCCAGGTCCGGTCCTGACCTGCGCAGGATGTCCACCACGTCGTTCGCCACCCCCGGGGTGACCTCGATCAGCTTGCGGATGTCCGGATCGGACGTCTTGAGCTGCTCGGACAGCTTGCGCAGCCCCGAGCTGAACGCGATCAGCTTCTGCGCGTCGGCCTGCTGGCGTTCCAGCACGGTTCGCCCGGTGCTGAGCAGGCTCGTCGTCTGGGGCAGGTGCTGGGTCGCCGCTGTCGTGAACTGCCCGGCCGAATCCAGCAGCAGTTGCAGGTCCTTGCCCGTGGCCGCGAACGCGGTGTTCAGTTCGTCGACCACGGTCCGCAGCGAGTCGACGGGCACGCTGCGCACCAGGCCGTCCAGATTGGACAACATGGTGTCGGTGGCCGGTGGGATGCTTGTGCGGTCCTGCGGGATCACCGATCCGTCGGCCAGGTACGGCCCGGCGTCCCGGGTGGGTCGCAGGTCCACGTACTGCTCGCCGATCGCGGACCGGTTGGCCACGACCGCCTTCGTGTCCGCCGGGATCGACTGCTCCGACTCCAGCACCAGTTCGACGTCGATGCCGCGGTCGACAAGGTGCAACTCGCCGACCCTGCCGACGGTCACACCCCTATAGGTGACCTCCGCGTTGGTGAAGATCCCGCCGGAGTCGGGCAGTTGCACGGTCACCACGTACCCGCTGGCGCCGAACAACCGGTCGAGGCCCGCGTACCGGGCCCCGGCGTACGTCACGGCCACCACGGCGATCATCACGAACGCGACGATCCTCAGCCGCACGCCCCTGGTGAGCATCATCCGCCTCCCAGCAGCGTCCCCAGCAGCCCGCCGAGCAGGCCCTGGCCGGGTTGGGGTTTGCCGTTCTCCGGGATCAGGTCCGGGATGATCGGCACCGGGATCGGCAACGGCAACGGCACGGTGTTGTTGCCGTACGGCTGACCTGGCGGTGCCAGCAGGGTCTGCCCCGAGTCGGACAGGTTGTTGATCATCTCGGTGAAGTCGAGGCTGAGTTTGGCGTCCACGTTGAAGTAGTCGCCGCGCACGGCGTTGACCGCGTACGACGGGTACGGGTACGTCACCAGGTATTCCAGCGCGACCGGGAGCTTGTCCCCTGTCTCGACCAGCTTGCGCAGTGTCGGTTCGAGCAGTTTCAGGTCAGCGACCAGATCCTTCTTGCTGCGGTTCACGGTGTCCACGGCGACGTCCGACAACGTGTCCAGTGCGGTGAGCATGCCGGTCAGCTGCGTGCGCTGCTGTTCGAGGACCTTCAGACCGGGCGACAGGTTGTCCACCGCGTTGGTGAGATTGCCGGTCTGTGCGACGAGCGTGCCGGAGAGCTTGGCCAGGCCGTCGATCGCGCGGACGATGCTGTCGCGCTGGCCGTCCAACGTCGACACGAGCGTTCTGACGTTCGTCAGCAGTTCACGGATCTGCTTCTCGTTGCCCGACAGCACGCTGTTCAGTTCACCCACGATCGTCCGCAGTTGTTCGATGCCACCGCCGTTGAGCAGCATCGACAGGGCACCGAGGACCTCTTCGACCTCAGGATTGCGGTTCGTGCGGCTCAACGGGACGACCGCGCCGTTGGTCAACTGCCCTTGCGGCTGTTCACCGGCCGGAGCTCGCAGCTGGACGAACTTCTCCCCCAGCAGGCTCGACTGACGCAGTTCCGCACCGGCGTTGGCCGGCAACGTGACCGCGCCGTTGACCACGAGAGTCACCAGCGCCATCTTGTTGTCGGGCGTCAGCTCGATCTTCGTGACACGGCCGACAGCCACGTCGTTGACCTTCACGCTCGCCTGCGGCACGAGGTCCAGCACGTCGCCGAACTGTGCGGTGACCTGGTACGGATGGTCACCGACGTCCGCGCCACCTGGCAGCGGAGTGTTGTACAGCCCACCGAACCCGCCCTCGGTGCACCCGGCGAGCAGGACGGCGGCCAGAACCAGACCGAGGCGCTTCATTTCCGCAACACCTCGAGCAACGGCACCGGGAGCGGCGGCAGGGTCCCGTTCTGCAGCGCGGTGAGGGTTTCCGCCACGGACGGCAGTTTCAGCGTGCCGTCCAGCACCGGCGCGAGCGATTTGCAGATGTCGGTCAAGGTTGCCGGGATGGCCTTCGGCGTGCCCTGTTCGATCAGCCGGCACACCATCAGGATCGGCGGGTGGGTGAACTCGTTGAGGTCCGCCCGGACGCCGATCGAGCCGGACGCAGCGTCATAGGAGTTGATCAGGTTGGTGGCACCGACCGGGGCGACGTCGAGTATCTCGGCGATCGCCCCGCGCTGGTCGACGAGCGCCTTCGTCACGCCGGTCAGCTTCTCCACATTGGACGTCAGCAGGTCCTTGTTCTCCGCGACGAACGACTTGACGTCGCCGAGCGCCACGGCGAGCGAGCTCACCGCCTCGGCGACTTCCTCGCGGTCGTCGGCGAGGAACGTGCTGACGTCGGCCAACCGCCCGTAGAACTCGTGCACCGCTTTGTCGTTGTCGGCCAGTGCTTTGGTGAACTTGCCGAGGTTGTCCACGGTGACGAACAGGTTGTCCTTGGATCCGGCAAGCGTGTCCGCGGCTGCGGCGAGTTGCCGCACTGTGTTGTTGAGGTTCTGCCCGTTGCCCTTCAGCGTTCCCGCCAGGGTGTCCAGCAGGTCGGACACAGCGCCGTCCTTGTTGGCGCCGTTGGGCCCGAGGTCGCTGCTCAGCTTGTTCACACTGGCGTACAGGTCGTCCAGTTCGACCGGCGCGGCGGTGTCCGCGCGCTGGATCACGGCACCGGACGCCATCTGCGGACCGTCGGTGTAGGCGGGCGCCAGCTGCACGTACCGGTCGCTGACCAGGGACGGCGCGACGATCACGGCCTTGGCCGACGCGGGGACCCGGACACCCGAGTCGAGCACGATGTCGACCTTGACCTGGTCGCCTTCGGGCCGCACGTCGACGATCTCCCCGACGGGCACGCCGAGAACGCGCACTGCCGAACCGGAGTACACACCGACCGTCTTGTCGAAGTACGCCGAGACCCGCGTTCCGCTCGGTGCCCGCAGCAGCCACCAGATCGCGCCCGCCAGGAGCAGGCCGAGCACGCACGCGAGCGCAACCACCCTGGTGGCGTCGAGCTGACCTTGGGTCCGTACGGTCATCGGCCACCTCCGGTGATCGGCGGGAGACAGCCGTCGGGATTGATCGTCAGCCCGTTCGTCTTGCCCGGCCCGAGGTTGATGTACGGCGGCAGCAGACCGCACAGGTAGCCCTCGAACCAGCGGCCGTTGCCGGTGGTGTTGGTGGAAATCCGCACGAACGGCGCCAGCGCGGCCAGTCCTCGGCTCAAGTTGTCCTGGTTGCGCTGCAACATCGCGGTCACCTTCTCCAGCTGTTGCAGCGTGGGTTTGAGCTGTGTCCGGTTGTCGGCGACCAGGCCGCGCAACTCGTTCGACAGGTCACGTGTTCCCCTGAGCAACTGGTTGATCGCGTCCTTGCGGCGCTGGATCTCGGCCAGCAGCAGGTTCCCGTCGGTGATCAGCTTGACGATCTGGTCGTTGCGCGCGGCCAGCGTGCCGGAGACCTTGCCGGTGTTGGCGAGCAGCTCGGCGAGGGCCTTGTCCCGGGTGGAGATTGTCTTCGACAACGCCGACAGGCCGTCGAGCGCTCCGCGCATGTGCTCCGGGGTGTCCTTGAGCGCTTCCGTGACCACCTTGAAGCTGTCGGCCAGCTTCGCTGTGTCCAAATTGTCCACCGTCTTGCTCAGCTCACCCAGCGCGGTGTTCACGTCGAACGGAGTGGTGGTGCGCGAGCGCGGAATGGTCTGGTCCGGGTCCTGCGCCCCGGTCCCGCCGGGCTCCAGCGCGAGGTACTTCTCGCCAAGCAACGTCCTGATGCCGATCGCGGCTCGCGTCTGGTCCCCGAGCCGGACGTCGCGGATCTTGAACCGCACCCGGACCTGGTCGCGGGCGAGCGCCACTGTGGACACTTCGCCGACCTTGACGCCCGCGATCTGGACCTCGTTGCCGTCGGCGAGCCCGGCGGCCTCACTGAAGAAGGCGGAGTACGTCGTTCCCGTGCCGATGATCGGCAGGTCGTCGGAGAAGAACACCGCGAGCGTGGACAGCACAAGCAACGCCAGCGTCACCGCGCCGACCGTCGCCTGGTTGCGTTCCTTGAGAGGTTTCACTGGCCGCACCTCTCCGGCATCTGCGTCGTCGGCACGGGCAGCAGCGCCATGTTCAGGTTCAGCCCCGAGATCCCGACGGTCCCGGACATCCGGCACAGGTAGAAGTTCAGCCAGCTGCCGTAGCTGACTGTGCGGGTGAACGTGTCGGCCCGGTGCTCAAGGCCTTTGAGCATCCCGTCGAGCAGCGGTTCTTGTTTGTTCAGGGTTTCCGACAACGTGCCGAGCAACCCGATGTCCTGCTTGAGCGACGGCCTGGCCTGCTGCACCAGGCCCGCCGTGGTGTCGGTCAGCGCACCGAGGGCCGACACAGCCTCACCGATGGGCTGCCGGTCGGCCGACAGCCCGGACACCAGCTGCTGCAGGCTCAGGATCAGGTCCGACACCTGGTCTGTGCGGCCGTTGACGGCGCCGAGGACGTTGTTGAGGTTGTCGACCAGGTCGCCGATCACCTTGTCCCGTCCCGCGATGGTGGAAGTCAGGGTCGCGGTGTGCCGCAGGATGGCGTCGACCGTGCCGCCTTCGCCCTGCAGGACCTGGATGATCTCGAACGCGAGCTTGTTCACGTCCTCCGGCTTCAGCGCCTGGAACAACGGCTGGAACCCGTTGAACAGCACGGTCAGGTTCAGTGCGGGCCTGGTGCGGTCCACCGGGATCGTGCCGCCCGGCGCGAGCAGTTCGGAACTGCCGGTCCCGGTGCCGAGCGCCAGGTACCGCTGGCCGACCAGGTTGCGGTACTTGATGGTCGCCGTGGCCGACGCGGGCAGCCGCCTGCCCGCGTCGATGTCGAACCGGACTTCGGCGTACTTGTCCTCGACGACCGACAGCGAGTCGACCGTTCCCACCTTCACGCCGAGGATCCGCACGTCGTCACCGGCTTTCAGACCGGACGCGTCGGCGAACCGGGCGCGGTATGCCGACGTCGACCCGAAGTTGCTGTTGGCGATCGTCGCACCGAGCAGGGCCGTCAAGGTGACGGTGACGACGGCGAACACGGCCATCTTGATGATCGGCCCGGTGATGTTCCTCATTCGACAGTCACCTCCGCGCCCCGGTACACCGGCGCCATCAGGAAACTGGTCCACCTGGGCACGTCCTCCGGCGCCATGCCGACCTTCTGCGCCAGCAGCAGCGACACCACGTCCAGCTCCTGCGGGGTGTTCGCCACGCCCGCGGCCGCCTGCGGCGAGGTCGAGCCCGGGACGATCCCGGTCGCCGCCTGGTTGCGCGGCGGTGGCGGTTTCACCGAGCCGTCCTTGATCGGTCCGCCCGGCGGGTACTGCGGGAACACCGCGGGCAGTTCGACCTGTTCGTAGCAGCGAGGTCCGCGCTTGTCGTCGAAGCGCGGGGTGTCCACGCCGGGCAGGTACTTGCCGCGGTTGCCGGTGAACTCCAGCGTCACGCGCATCATGTTCGGGTGCGCCTGGCCCTTGCCGAACGCCGCCTCCGCCGCGGGTACCCGGTCGGCGATCTGGCCGAGCATGCACGGGTACTCCGGCGCGTACCTGGCCAGCACCTCGAGCGTGGGCCGGGCCGTGACCACCAGGTTGACCAGGTTGTTCTTGTTGACCTGGACGAAGTTGCCGAGATCGACCGACGCGTTGGTGACCGAGCCGAACAGGGTCCGCAGGTTCGCCTGCTCGTCGGCGACCGTCTTCGTCGTCGTGGTCAGGTCCGACAACGCCTGCAGCAGGTCCGGCGCGGCCTTGTCGAAGGTCCCGGACACGGAAGCAAGCGCTTGGATGTCGGCGGTCAGGTCCGGCAGCGACGGGTTGATCTGCTTGAGGTACTCGTTGAGCTGCACCAGCGTCCGGCCCAGCTGCGCACCGCGGCCCTGCAGCGCCGACGAGATCGAGTTCAGCGTCATGGACAGCTTCTCCGGCTGCACGGCCTGCAGGACCGGCAGGACGTCGTTGAGCACGCGTTCCAGCTCGATCGCCGAGGAGCTGCGGTCCTGCGGGATGACCGAGCCCTCGGTCAGCCGCTTGGTCTCCGGCTGGGGCGGCAACTGCAACGCGACATAGCGCTCGCCGAACAACGTCTTGGGCAGCAGGCGTGCGGAGACGTTGGCGGGGATGACATCGACTTTGTCCGGTTGCAACGCCAGGTCAAGCACGGCGTGGTCCCCCATGGCGCGGATGGCGCGCACCTCGCCGACGACCATGCCGCGGACCTTGACGTCCGCGCCCGCACGCATCTGGTTGCCGGCGTGGTCGGTCTTCAGGCTGACCGCGACCACCGGTGTGAAGGCCTTGCGGTACCCGGCGATGGTCAGCGCGAGGAACAGCGCGATGATCGCGAGGAACACCAGCCCCAGCAGGTGGTGGCGCAACCGGGCCGTCATCCGGATATCCGCACGGTCGTCGTCGATCCCCAGATCGCCAGGCTGAGGAAGAAGTCCAAGATGGACAGCATCACGATGGCCGCGCGCACCGCGCGGCCGACCGCCACGCCGACGCCCGCGGGCCCGCCGGACGCGGTGTAGCCGTAGTAGCAGTGCGTCAGGATCACGACCACGCTGAACACGATCACCTTGAGGAACGACCAGAGCACGTCCTCAGGCGGCAGGAACAGGTGGAAGTAGTGGTCGTACGTGCCCGCGGACTGGCCGTAGAAGTAGACCGTCACGGCACGGGAGGCCAGATAGGACGAAAGCAGGCCGACCGCGTACAACGGGATCACCGCGGCGATCCCGGCGAGCACCCGCGTGGTCACCAGGTACGGCATGCTGGGCACGGCCATCGTCTCCAGCGCGTCGATCTCCTCGGAGATCCGCATCGCGCCGAGCTGCGCGGTGAACCCGCAGCCGACCGTGGCCGACAGCGCGAGCCCGGCCGAAAGCGGCGCCACCTCGCGGGTGTTGAAGTACGCCGACAGGAAGCCGGTCAGCGCGCCCGTGCCGAGCTGGTTGAGCGACGAATAGCCTTGCAGGCCCACGATCGTGCCGGTGAACAGGGTCATCCCGATCATCACGCCGAGCGTGCCGCCGATGACCGCGAGCGCGCCCGTGCCGAAGCTGACCTCGGTCAGCAGCCGCAGGACTTCCCTGGAGTAACGGCGGAGCGTGCGCGGCGCCCACAGCAACGCCCTGCTGTAGAAGGACAACTGCCTGCCCAGCCGTTCGAGCCCGTTGAACGGCCGCGCGGCGAGATCCAGGATCGCCCCTCGCGGCTCCTGGTCCCGTGGTTGCACGGCCGTCATCAGAAGCCCTTCGGCGGCACGATCCGCAGGTAGATCCCGGTCAGCACGACGTTGATCAGGAACAGCAGGAGGAACGTGACCACCACGGCCTGGTTGACCGCGTCGCCGACGCCTTTCGGCCCGGCGGCCGGGTTGAGGCCCCGGTAGGCCGCGATGACCCCGGCGACGAAACCGTACAGCAGCGCCTTGATCTCGCTGATCCACAGGTCCGGCAGTTGCGCCAGCGCGTTGAAGCTGGCGAGGTACGCACCGGGCGTGCCGCCTTGCATGATCACGTTGAAGAAGTAGCCACCCATCGTGCCGACCACGCTGACCAGCCCGTTGAGCAGGACCGCGACGACCATCGCGGCCAGTACCCTCGGCACGATGAGGCGCTGCACCGGTGACACGCCGAGCACCTCCAGCGCGTCGATCTCCTCGCGGATCTTGCGCGCGCCGATGTCCGCGCAGACCGCGGATCCGCCCGCGCCGGCGACCAGCAGCGCGGTGATCAGCGGGCTGGCTTGCTGGACGATCGCCAACGCGCTGGCCGCGCCGGTGAACGACTGCGCGCCGATCTGCTGTGTCAGCGAACCGAGTTGCAGCGCGATGACCGCGCCGAACGGGATCGCGACCAGTGCCGTCGGCAGGATCGTGACGCTGGCGAAGAACCAGCACTGCTGGACGAACTCGCGGAACTGGAATGGCCGCTTGGGGATGGCCCGCAGCACTTCCCATGCGAGCGTCGAGATCCGCCCCACCTGGCGCAGCGCTGCGACACCGGGGGTCTTCGACCTCTTCGTGGCGGGGTTCGGGTTCATGGGGGTCTCAAAGTAGAGAGTGTGTCGCTGTCGCGCCACCGTCGGCGACGAATTCCGCTCCAGTGGAGTACGAACTCTCGTCGCTGGCGAGGAAGACCTGCAGGTTGGCGATCTCCTCCGGCTGTCCGCAGCGGCGCAACGCCACCCGTTTGCCCACCCTGGACATGTCGACTTCCACGCCGTCGACCGCCTGGCGCACCATCTGGGTGTCGATCACGCCGGGGTGGATGGAGTTCACCCGGATGTCGAGGTGCCCGAGTTCCATCGCGGCCGCTTTGGACATGCCGCGGATGGCGAACTTGCTGGCGGTGTAGGCGGTCAGGAAAGCCATGCCGCCGAGTCCTTCCACCGACGACACGTTGATGATCGAGCCGCCCCCGGCGTCGGTCATCGCGGGGATCACCGCTCGCATGCCGAGGAACGTGCCCACCTGGTTGACCTTGATCACCCGTTCGTACTCGGCGACGGTGGTGTCGACAATGGACTTGATGTGCAGGATCCCGGCATTGTTCACCAGTACGTTCAGGCCACCGAACTCGGCCAGCGTGCGCTCGACCGCGGTCGTCCAGTCCCCTTCGGACGCCACGTCGAGGTGCTGGTACACCGCCGCGTCACCGAGTTGCGCGGCGAGTTCCTTGCCCTGCTCGTCGAGGATGTCGGCGACGACGACCTTCGCGCCCTCCTCGGCGAACCGCCGGGCGGCGGCGGCGCCCTGTCCTCGTGCGGCACCGGTGATCAACGCGATCTTCCCACTGAGACGGCCCATCACATCATCACCTCGGTCAGCGGCATCGGCACGGATTTCAGCTCGGGGTGGCCTTCGCGGGCGGCCCGTCCGCCTTGGCCGCCTGCACCGGAATGCCGGTCATGGTTTCCAGGCACGCGAAGGTCCTGTCGGGGTCGCGTTCGTCGAACGCGGCGGTGAGGTCGTCGAGGCTGGTGAACGTCTGCTCGACGGTCGGCGCGGCCATCAGCGCGACCGTTGTCCCGTGCACGACGAACACCTGACCGTTGATCTTGCTCGCGGCCGGTGCCGCCAGGTGGGCGACGAACTTGCCCACGTGGTCGGGCGACAGCGGGTCGTCGCCTTCCGGGGCCTGCCCGAAGACGTTCTCGGTCATCGATGTCCTCGCACGCGGGCAGATCGCGTTGGCCCGGACCCCGTACTTGCCCAGTGACCGCGCACTGGTCAAGGTCAGCGCGGTGATACCAGCCTTGGCAGCCGCGTAGTTGGGCTGACCGCCGGAGCCGAGCAGGAACGCTTCCGACGAGGTGTTCACGATCCGCGCGTACACCGGACCGCCGGTCTCCTTGGACTGCCCGCGCCAGTACGCGGCGGCGTTGCGCGACAGCAGGAAATGCCCGCGCAGGTGGACTTTGACGACCAGGTCCCATTCCTCGTCGGACATGCTGAACAGCATCCGGTCCCGCAGCACGCCCGCGTTGTTGACCAGGACGTGCAGCCCGCCGAACCGGTCGATCGCCGTGCTCGTCAACGCGTCCGCCGTGTCCCTTTCGGACACGTCACCCTTGACGAACACCGCTTTGCCACCGAGGTCCTCGATCTGCGCGACGACGTCGGATTCGGTGACGTCACCGAGCACCACGTCCGCGCCCGCCATGGCCAGCGCGACCGCCTCGGCACGGCCGAGGCCTGCCGCGGCGCCGGTGACCACCGCGACCCTGCCGTCCAGCGGCCTAGTCAACTCCACGGCTCACTCCTCGTCGAGCGCTGCTGCGTCGCAGCTCACACTAGAATAGGTTCTCACGCGTGACAAGGGCGTCGACCTGGAGTATAGCGTCAAAATCGGGAACAGGTTCTAAACACGCTCCCGGCTCACTCACCCTGTTCAACGACAACCACGCGGACAAAGTGACGCACAACGTCATCGCCACCCGCGCCACTTGGTCACCGCCCCCGGTCCGGCTAAGGTGAACTAGAACGTGTTTCACTCCTGGAGGCCGGATGCGGATCACCTACACGCCCGAGCAGGAGGAACTGCGCCGTGAGCTGCGCGAGTACTTCTCGGCGTTGATGACACCCGAACGCAGGCAGTCCCTCGCGAGCGAGGGCGGTGAGTACGGCGACGGGGACGCGTACAAAGAGGTCGTCCGGCAGATGGGCGTGGACGGCTGGCTGGCCCTGGGCTGGCCGGCCGAGTACGGCGGCCAGAACCGCTCCCCGATGGACCAGCTCATCTTCAACGACGAGGCGGCCATCGCGGGCGCGCCCGTGCCGTTCCTGACCATCAACACCGTCGGCCCGACGATCATGCGGTACGGCACGCCGGAGCAACGCGCGCAGTACCTGCCCGGCATCTCAGGCGGGCAGACGCACTACTCGATCGGCTACTCCGAGCCGGAAGCCGGGACCGACCTGGCCTCGTTGCGCACGCGCGCGGTGCGCGACGGCGACGACTACGTGATCAACGGCCAGAAGATGTGGACCAGCCTGATCCAGTACGCCGACTACGTGTGGCTGGCGTGCCGGACCGATCCCGGCGCGGCCAAGCACGAAGGCCTGTCGATGATCATCGTGCCGACGACCGCGCCCGGGTTCTCGTGGACGCCCGTGCACACCATGTCCGGCGTGATGACCAGCGCGACCTACTACCAGGACGTGCGAGTACCGGCGACCAACCTGGTCGGCACCGAGAACCAGGGCTGGCCGTTGATCACCAACCAGCTCAACCACGAGCGCGTCGCGCTCACCTCGCCGGCACCGATCCGCAACGCGCTGCGTGACGTGGTCGAGTGGGCGCAGAACACCAAGATCGCCGACGGCAGGCGCGTGATCGACCAGGAATGGGTGCAGCTGCACCTGGCGAGGGTGCACGCGAAAGCGGAGTTCCTCAAGCTGATGAACTGGCGGATCGCCTGGGGCGTCGAGCACTCGCCGAAACCGGCGGACGCGTCGGCCACCAAGGTCTTCGGCACCGAGTTCGCCACGGAGGCGTACCGGCTGCTGATGGAGGTGCTCGGCACCAACGCCTACGTGCGCACCGGGTCACGCGGCGAAGTGCTCGGCGGGCGCATCGAGCGACTGCACAGGAGCGCGTTGATCCTGACGTTCGGCGGCGGGACCAACGAGGTGCAACGCGACATCATCGCGGGCGCCGGCCTGAAACTGCCACTGCACAAGCGCTGAACCGGGCGAGCTGAAAAGGGACACCGATGGACTTCTCGTTCTCCGAGGCGCAGGACGAACTCGGCAAGCTGACCCGGTCGATCGCGGCCACGTCGACCGACGAGCGCCTGCGGGCCGCCGAATCGGGCGCCGACCGGTTCGACCAGCAACTGTGGGATTCCCTTGCCAAGGCGGGGATCTTGTCGGTGACGGACTTCGGTCTGCTCGAACACTGCACGGTGCTGGTGGAACTCGGCCGCGCGGTGGCGCCCGTGCCCTACCTGGCTTCCGTGGTCGCCGCGTCGGCCCTGGAGCGATTCGGGGTGTTGGAGAACCCATCCGCTGTTCATACCGCCGCGTTGGCCGACGACGAGGTGTTCGCGGAGCCGGTGGGCGACGGATGGCGGCTGTCCGGCGCCAAGTCCTGCGTGCCCGCGGGTGCGCTCGCCGAGGTGATCCTCGTACCGGCGTCGTCGCCGGACGGTGTGCAGGTCTTCGCCGTCCACCCGTCCGAGGTGTCGATCACGCGGCAGCGGATCGTGGACGGCGACAGCGAGGCCTGGATCGATTTCGACGACGTACCGGTGGATTCCGCGCGACTGCTCGGCGGCCAGGAGGTGCTCGACTGGTTGCTCACGCGGATGACGGTCGGGCTGTGTGCGCTCCAGCTCGGAGTCACTGAACGCGCACTGGAGCTGACCACGGAACACGCCAGGACACGCGTGCAGTTCGACCGGCCGATCGGGTCGTTCCAAGCCGTGGGGCAGCGGCTGGCGGATGCCTACGTGGACGTCGAGGCGATCCGGTTGACGTTGTGGCAGGCGGCGTGGCGGGTCAGCGAGGGGCTTCCCGCCGAGGTGGAAGTGGCCGCGGCGAAGTTCTGGGCGGCCGACGCCGGGCACAGGGTGGCCCACACCGCTGTGCACGTGCACGGCGGTATGGGCATCGACACAGATCACCCGTTGCACCGGTATTTCGTTGCCGCGAAACGCAACGAGTTCACGCTCGGCGGCGCCACCGCGCAGCTGCGCAAGATCGGCGCCGCGCTCGCGTCAACCCCTGCCTGACCTCAGCGGCCCCGCGTCGCCGAGACGTAGTTCCCCGCGGCCGAACCCAGTGCGAGGATCAGGCCGATCAGCGGCATGATCGCGAACACGATCGGGATCACGGCCATGGCCGCCTTGAGGTCCGCGACCTGCTCGGCGAACATGCCTCCGTTGGGAATGGCGAGGAAGCTGATCAGGTAGTAGGCGCAGATCACCAGTTCCAGTGCCGCACCGACGATGTAGAGCGTGCGGGACGAACCGGACAGCAGCCGCACCGCGCCGAAGATCAGCAGGACCAGACCGGCGAGCTGGGCCAGCGCGAGAATCCAGCCGAACGCCGCGCTGGAGTCCTGGACCGACGCCGTGCCGAACAGCGCCGAGAACAGGATGCCCGTGGTGATCAGCGTGATACCGGCCTGGATGAAACCGAGCACCGCGGCACCGGTGACCGATCCGGGTTTGGCAGCGGGCTGCTGCCCGTAGCCGTAACTGCCTGGCCCTCCCGGGTACGGCTGGTGCGCCGGGTACGCCGGCTGGCCGCCGGGCGGCGTCTGCGGGTAACCGGACTGCGGTGGTGGGGCGAAGCCCGGCATCGGTGACTGTTGGCCAGGGTGTTGCTGCTGGCCGTGCTCATTGGACATGCGGCCTCCTCGGGGCACCGGGATGACGTCGCCGAGTATGTCGCCAGGTCAAGCCATTTCGTGACGGTTCACGCCAACTCGCCCTCCATGACGGCCAATTGGCCTGCCAAGACTGCCCTTCCGGGCAAGCAGGCGATCAACAGCACGTGGTGGGCGTTGGGAACACGCTCACAGGTCCCTGAGCCGGTCCAGTGTCCGTCGCGTACCGGAAACCAGGTCCGCCATCACCTCGGCGACCGGGTGGACCGCCGACATCCGGCCGACGATCTGCCCGACCGGCATCGAGACGACCGCGGGGTCGTTGGCGTGGTTGATCCGGTTGTGCGCCTCGGCGACCAGCAGGTTCTGCAACGGCATGGGCAGCGGTTCGGGCGCGTCTTCGGCCGCCCACGCGTCTGTCCACTTCGTCTTCAGCAGCCGCGCCGGTTTACCGGTGTAGATCCGGGTCCGGACCGTGTCACTGGACGTCGCGCCCAGCAGGGCCTGCTGCATCGCGGATTCGCCGAGCGACTGGGTGTATTCCGCTGTGGTGAGCCAGTACGAGCCCATCCACACGCCGTCGGCACCCAGCGCCATCGCCGCGGCGACCTGACGTCCGCTGCCGATGCCGCCTGCGGCGAGCACGGGAACGCCGACCGCGTCGACGATCTCCGGCACGAGCACCATCGTGGCGATCTCACCCGTGTGCCCACCGGCCTCGTAGCCCTGTGCCACCACGATGTCCACCCCGTTGGCGACGTGGCTGCGCGCGTGCTCAGCTTTTCCTGCCAATGCCGCGACCAGAACACCGTGTTCATGCGCGCGGTCGATGATGTCGACGGGTGGCGAGCCGAGGGCGTTCGCGATCAGCTTCACCGGGTGTTCCAGCGCGACATCCACGTGCGAGCGCGCGACGGAATGCAGCCAGCCGAGGACTCCGGCACGCCCCTCACCACCGATCGGCGGCACTCCGAGTCGTTGCAGCGTGCGCTCGACGAAGTCCTTGTGCCCCGGTGGGATCAGCTTGTCCAGGTCGAGCGCCGCACCCTCGGCCGGGATCTTCGCCGGCATGACCACGTCGACGCCGTACGGTTTCCCGTCGGTGTTCTCGTCCATCCAGTCGAGGACCTCGGCGAGGTCGGCCGCGTCGTTGAACCGCACACAACCGAGGACGCCGAGGCCACCGGCCCGGCTGATCGCGGCGGCCACGTGTTCCGACGGTGTGAACCCGAAGATCGGGTGTTCGATGCCGAAGGTGTCGCACAGCGATGTCCGCACTATTTCACCACTACCGTCGTGTGTTCCGTTGCTTCGTTCTCCTGGGCGTGCGCCAGCGCCCACCGGTAGTCCGGTTTTCCGCTCGGCGAACGTTTGATCTCGTCGACCAGCCAGAGACTGCGCGGCACCTTGTAACCGGCGATCTTGGTACGGGCGTGTTCGTCCAGTTCGGACAGGGTCGGCGTCCTGCCGTCACGCGGCTGGACGACCGCGGCGACCCGTTGCCCGAAACGCTCGTCCGGGACACCGATGACCAGCGCGTCGAAGACATCGGGGTGTGATTTCAGCGCACCCTCGACCTCCTCGGGGAAGATCTTCTCGCCGCCCGAGTTGACGCACATGTTGCCGCGCCCGAGCAGCGTGACCGTGCCGTCTTCCTCGACACGCGCGAAGTCGCCGGGTACCACGTACCGTTTCCCGTCGACCTCGACGAACAACGACTTGGTCTTGACCTCGTCCTTGTAGTAGCCCAACGGGATGTGCCCGCCGCGGGCGAGCCTGCCGACCACCCCGGCTTCGACGGGCCGGTTGTCCTCGTCGATCACGGTGTTGTCCGCGTCGATCTTGACGCGGGGGCCGCCGCGGTGCTCGATTCCCTTTTGGACGATGCTGAGGCCGGAGAACCCGGCCTCGGAGGAGCCGATCGAGTCGGTGATCACCACGTTGGGCAACGTGGCCAGGTACTGGTCCTTGACCGACGGCGAGAACAACGCGGCCGTGCTGGCGATCGCGACGACGGAAGACGTGTCGTACTCGCGTTCCTGCAACGCCTCGATCATCGGCCGGGCCATCGCGTCCCCGGTGATCAGGATGACCTGGGCCTTGTGCTGTTCGATGGTGCGCCACACCTCGTGCGCGTCGAACTGCGGAACGAACACGATGGTCCCGCCGGAGAACAGGCTCTGGAACGTCGCCCACTGGGTGGCGCCGTGGATCAGCGGCGGGATGGGGAAACGGACGAGGCTGTACCGCAGGCCGGTGTTGGCCTGCTGCCACTCGTCCTCGATGCGGGCACCGGTCATGAAGTCGATGCCGCCGCCGAGCACGCGCCACACGTCTTCCTGGCGCCATACGACTCCCTTGGGATTGCCCGTGGTGCCGCCGGTGTAGAGGATGTAGGTGTCGTCCGGGCTGCGGGGCTCGAAGTCCCGGTCCGGGTGGCCGCCGGTGAGCGCGGTCTCGTACTCGCAGCCCTCGTAGTCGGCACCGGACTCATCATCAACAACGATAACGTGTTTCAGTTTCCCGGTCCGCGCGGCGGCGACCTTGCCGGCGTTGCGCCGCTCGTGCACGAGGGCGACCAGGTCGGCGTCGTCGAAGATGTACCGCAGCTCTCCCGCGACGTAGCGGTAGTTGACGTTCACCGCGACCGCGCGGAGCTTGTACGCGGCCAGCATGGTCTCGACCGCTTGGATGGAGTTCCGCGAGTAGACACCGACGTGCGATCCGCACCCGACGCCGTTGGCGGCGAGGTGGTGCGCGAGGCGGTTGGCGCGTTGCTCCAACTCGGAGTACGTGACCCGGCGCTCGCCGCAGATCGCGGCGATCCGCTCGGGCACGACATCGACGGCGTGCTCAACGAGATCGGCGATGTTGAAGGTCACCACCCCAAAGTAGAACATGTTACTGTTCTGAACAATCCCCCGTTCCGGCCGGAAGGAAGCCGATGGACTGCCTGGTAGAGCGGCGAGGGCACGTTCTGGTCGTGACCATGAACCGCCCGGAGGCACGCAACGCGTTGTCCACGGAAATGATGGCCATCATGCGCACAGCATGGGACGAGGTGGACAAGGACGACGCGATCAGAGCCTGCGTCCTGACCGGAGCAGGCGGAGCGTTCTGCGCGGGCGCGGACCTGAAAGCGATGACCGCCAGTCACCCGGGAGACAAGGCAGCGGACTGGGACCTCTCGGTGATCGAGCCGTTGTTGAAGGGCAGGCGGCTGACCAAACCGCTGATCGCGGCGGTCGAGGGCCCAGCGATAGCGGGTGGAACGGAGATCCTGCAGGCAACGGACATCAGAGTGGCGGGCGAGAGCGCGAAGTTCGGGGTGTCCGAGCCGAAGTGGGGCCTGTTCCCGCTGGGGGGATCAGCGGTCCGGCTGCCAAGGCAGATCCCGTACACAGTGGCCTGCGACCTCCTGCTGACAGGCAGGCACATCACCGCCGCGGAAGCACAGCGGATCGGCCTGATCGGTCACGTGGTCCCAGACGGTCAGGCGCTGGCGAAGGCACTGGAACTGGCCGAGCTGATCGCAGCCAACGGCCCACTGGCGGTACAGGCCATCCTCAGAACGATCAGGGAAACAGAAGCAATGCCCGAGAACGACGCGTTCAAGATCGACGCACGCCTGGGCATAGAAGTCTTCAAGAGCGCGGACGCGAAAGAAGGCCCCCGGGCCTTCGCGGAAAAGCGCAAACCGAACTTCCAAGGCCGCTGAGAAGCCACAACCCCACCCGCACACCCTGACGGCCCACAGCCAAACGCGCCACACAGGGTGGCAGCTCGCGCGCCCACACAACACACCCCAACCCAAGCAACCGGGCGACAGCCAACCCCGAGCGGCGAGCGCGCAAGCGCAGAAGGGGACTTCGGGGGGTGCTCCTGCCCAGAGG
This sequence comes from Kibdelosporangium phytohabitans, assembly GCF_001302585.1. Taxonomy (GTDB): domain Bacteria; phylum Actinomycetota; class Actinomycetes; order Mycobacteriales; family Pseudonocardiaceae; genus Kibdelosporangium; species Kibdelosporangium phytohabitans. The sequence goes on from NZ_CP012752.1 coordinate 9,529,795, forward strand.
TCAGCCCCCGGCGAGGGAAAAGCTCGTTCCGTGCAGAAAGAGAAGAAACTAAGCCAGATAAAGAGCCCGAATCCGACGCTTGTAAAGCTTCCCGTTGGGATCACGAGGCAACTCGTCGACGTAATCAATACTACGAGGCAACTTGAACTTGGCCAACCTGCCCCGCGCGTACTCCAGAAGCTCGGCGGTCAAAGCGTCATCCGGCGCGACCCCCGGCGCGGGCTGCACGACGGCCTTGATCTCCTCTCCCCAATCCTCGTGAGGCAAGCCGAAAACGGCGATGTCGGCGACCTTGGGGTGGACAGCGAGCTCCCCCTCGATCTCCGCGGGGTAGATGTTCACGCCACCCGAGATGATCATGTCGGCTTTGCGGTCGTGCAGGTAGAGATAGCCGTCGGAGTCGAGGTGCCCGACGTCTCCCAGCGTGAACAAGTCACCGACACGCGCGGCGAGCGTCTTGGCCTTGTCCTTGTGGTATTCGAAGGTCGACGCACCCATCTTCATGTACACGAGGCCGGGTTCGTCAACGGGCATGTCGTTGCCGTCGTCGTCCAGCACGCGCACGACTGAGCCCGGCCAGGCTTTGCCGACCGAGCCGGGCTTGCGCAGCCATTCCTCGGCGGAGATCGACGTCCCGCCGCCTTCCGTTGCCGCGTAGTACTCCACGACCACCGGACCCCACCAGTCGAGCATTCGGCGTTTCGTCTCCAGTGGACACGGAGCCGCGCCGTGGATCATCACGCGCAGCGAAGAGACGTCGTAACGAGACCGCACTTCCTCCGGCAGGGCCAGCAGGCGGTGGAACTGCGTCGGCACCATGTGGCTGTGGGTCACCTTGTGCTCTTGGATCAGCCGCAGCATCTCCTCGGGATCCCACTTCTCCATCAGCACGACCGTGTGTCCCATTTGGATCGAGATGCCCGCGAAGTTCAGCACTGCCGTGTGGTACAGCGGTGATCCGCAGATGTGCACGTGGTCGTCGAACGGCGCTATGCCGAAGATCCCGAAGAACCACATCGACGCGGGCGGCACGTCGTCCGGGTCCGCGCCGGTCAACGGGCGCCGCACGCCTTTCGGCCTGCCGGTCGTTCCGGACGTGTAGACCATCGGCGCGCCTGCCGTGCGGTCCGACGGCCGCCCTCGGCCCGCCGAGGCGCCGAGGGATGCCAACGGCGTGAAGCCGGGGATCTCGCCGACCGAGAACTTCGCGCCGACCTTCCCGCCCGCCTCGATCGCCATGTCGGTGAACCGCGAGTGCGCCACGAACACCTTGGCTCCGCTGTCCTCGATGATGTACGCGACCTCCGGGCCGACCAGGTGCCAGTTGACCGGCACCACGTACAGACCTGTTTGCAGCACGGCGAAGTACAGCGCGAGCAGGTCCGCCGAGTTGGGCAGCGCCATCACGACTGTGTCGCCCCGCGTGAGTCCGAGGGCTTGCAGACCGCGGCTGTAGCGGTCGGCTCTTGCCGCGAGCTCCTGGTAGGTCACGACAGCGCCGTCCGGGTCGACGACAGCCGGGTGATCGGGCAGGTCAACGGCGATGTTCCAGAGCCCTGTCGCGGTCATACCCGCAAACTTAGAACGTGTTACAGGTCAATACAAGGCCTATCCAGTGACTGTTTGCCAGCTTGACGATAACGTGTTTCACTTCTTTGGTGACCTCGCTCAGCGCGCCGCTCAACGTCGAGTTCGACTACACCCGGTCACTCGGTCCGGTCCTCGGCAGGTTCATCACCGGCCTGCGCGACCGCCGGATCGAGGGCATTCGCGGCGACGACGGCCGCGTGCACGTACCTCCTGTCGAGTACGACCCGGTCACCGCGCGGAAACTCACCGAGTGGGTGGAAGTCGCCGCCGCGGGCACGGTCAGAACGTGGACGTGGGTGTCCGAACCCGACGAAGGTCAGCCGCTGACGCGCCCGTTCGCCTGGGCCCTGATCCAGCTCGACGGCGCGGACACCTCGATGTTGCACGCGGTCGACGTCCCCAGCCCCGACGACATCCGCACCGGGATGCGTGTCCGGGTCCGTTGGGCGGCGGACCCCGTCGGCAGCATGCACGACATCGCCTGCTTCGAACCCGGTGAAGCCGTCGAAGCACAAGCGGGGCAGGGTGAAGCCGTCACGATGGTGACCACGCCCGTCCGGCTCGCCTACACGCACTCCGCGTCCGCCGAGGAGACCCGGTACCTCGACGGCCTGCGAGAAGGGCGCCTGCTAGGACAGCGCTGCCCGGTGTGCCGGAAGGTCTACATCCCGCCGCGTGGCGCGTGCCCGACCGACGGTGTGCCCACAGTGGACGAAGTCGAGCTGCCGGATCACGGCACCGTCACCACGTTCTGCATCGTCAACGTCCCGTTCCTCGGCCAGCGCATCGCACCGCCGTACGTCGCCGCCTACGTCCTCCTCGACGGTGCCGACATCGCTTTCCAGCACCTCATCCTCGGCTGTGACGCCTCATCGGTGCGGATGGGCATGCGGGTCGAGGCAGTCTGGCGCCCCCGCGAGGAATGGCAGCAGTCGCTGGCCAACATCGACCACTTCGAGCCGAGCGGTGAACCTGACGCGCCGTTCGAGACCTACTCCCAGCACCTGTGAGGCACCGGTGAGAGATGTCGCCGTAGTCGGCTTCGCCCAGGCACCGGCCGTACGCGAGACGCACGGCACGACCAACGGCGTCGAAATGCTCGTCCCGGTCTTCCACGAAGTGCTCGGCGCACTCGGCCTGACCAAGTCGGACATCGGCTTCTGGTGCTCCGGATCGTCCGACTACGTCGCCGGCCGCGCGTTCTCGTTCATCGCCGCGGTCGACGCGATCGGCGCGTTCCCGCCGATCAACGAGTCGCACGTCGAGGCGGACGCGGCGTGGGCGTGCTACGAGGCGTGGGTGAAGATCCAGACCGGCGAGGTGGACGTCGCCCTGGTGTACGGGTTCGGCAAGTCGTCGGCGGGCAAGTTGCGCCGCGTGATGACCATGCAGCTCGACCCGTACACCGTCGCTCCACTGTGGCCGGACTCGCTCAGCGTCGCGGGCCTGCAGGCACGAGCGGGCCTCGACCGGGGCGCGTGGACCGAACAGCAGATGGCCGAAGTCGCGGCCCGCAGCCGCGCGGACGCAAAATCGAACCCGCGGGCGCAGGTCAAGGGTGACGTCAGCGTCGAGGACCTGCTCGCGCGGCCGTATCTGGCGGATCCGTTGCGCAGACACGACTGCGCGCCGATCACCGACGGCGCCGCCGCGCTCGTGCTCGCCGCCGGTGACCGGGCGCGGGAACTGGCCGAACGTCCGGCGTGGATCACGGGCATCGCGCACCGCGTCGACTCGGCGAACCTGGGCGGACGGGACCTGACCGCGTCGCCGTCCACGGCGGGAGCCGCCAAGGCCGCTGGCCTCGACCACAAGGTGGACGTCGCCGAACTGCACGCGCCGTTCACGCACCAGGAACTGGTGCTCCGCGGCGCACTCGGGCTCAACGGCAGCAGGATCAACCCGTCGGGCGGGGCGTTGTGCGGCAATCCGATGTTCTCGGCGGGGTTGATCCGGATCGGCGAAGCGGCCAGGCAGATCAGCAGCGGGCAAGCCGACCGTGCCCTGGCGCACGCGACCAGCGGGCCCGCCCTGCAACACAACCTCGTGTGCCTGATGGAGGGACGGGACTGATGGCCGGACAGCTGGCAGCGGTGATCGGGACCGGGCAGACCGACCACACCGCGAAGCGCCTGGACGTGTCGATGGGCGGGTTGTGCCGTGAGGCGATCGACCGTGCGCTGGCCGACGCGAACGTCGACTGGCCCGACATCGACGCGGTCGTGCTGGGCAAGGCGCCGGACATGTTCGAGGGCGTGATGATGCCCGAACTGTTCCTCGCCGACGCGCTCGGCGCGGTCGGCAAACCGTTGCTGCGGGTGCACACCGCTGGGTCGGTCGGCGGGTCGACGGCGAACGTGGCCGCGACGCTGGTGCAGAGCGGGGTGCACCGCCGGGTGCTCGCGGTGGCGTTCGAGAAGCAGTCCGAGTCGAACGCCATGTGGGCGTTGTCCATCCCCACACCGTTCACCATGCCGGTGCACGCGGGCGCGGGCGGCTACTTCGCTCCGCACGTGCGCTCGTACATCCGCCGGGCAGGCGCACCGGAGCACATCGGCGCGATGGTCGCCGCGAAGGACCGGCGCAATGGCGCGCTGAACCCCCACGCGCACCTCAAGCAACCCGACATCACCGTCGAATCGGTCCGGGCGTCGAAGATGCTGTGGGACCCGATCCGCTACGACGAGACGTGCCCGTCGTCGGACGGCGCCTGCGCGGTGGTCATCGCCGACGAGAAGACCGCCGGGCCGGGCGCCGCGTGGATCACCGCGACCGCCATGCGCACCGAGCCGACCACGTTCGCGGGCCGCGACCAGGTGAACCCGCGGGCGGGCAGGGACGCGGCCGCCGCGCTGTGGAAGCAGGCGGGCATCGACGACCCGCTCACCCAGGTCGACGCGGCCGAGATCTACGTCCCGTTCTCCTGGTTCGAACCGATGTGGCTGGAGAACCTCGGGTTCACCGGGATCGGTGACGGCTGGAAGCTCACCGAGGCGGGCGAGACCGAGATCGGCGGCCAGTTGCCGGTCAACCCGTCGGGCGGGGTGCTGTCGTCCAACCCGATCGGGGCATCCGGGATGATCCGGTTCGCCGAGGCCGCCATGCAGGTGATGGGGCGTGCCGGGGCGCACCAGGTGCCCGGCGCAAGGGTCGCTCTGGGTCACGCTTACGGCGGGGGTTCGCAATACTTCGCGATGTGGACAGTGAGCGCGAACAAGCCGAGCTGACTCGGACAGTGCTGGTCACCGGCGGGACCGGAGGCCTGGGAACGGCGGTGACCGCCCGGTTCCTGCACGCCGGGTGGCGTGTCGTGGTGCCGTGGATCGCACCGGGAGAGCTCCCCCGGTTGCCCCGGCACGCCATGCTCGACCTGACCGAGACGGACCTGTTCGACGACCAGGCCGTGGCCGCGTGCGTGGAACTCGCGGCCAGCCGTGCCGACGCACCGCTCGCGGCCGTGGTCAACCTGGTCGGCGGGTTCCACAAAGCAGGCCGGGTGCACGAGACACCAGTGGACGAGTTCACGGCACAACTGCGCCTCAACCTGCGCCCCACCTACCTGGCGTGCCACCACAGCCTGCCCCACATGCTCAAGACCGGCGGTGCGATCGTGTGCGTGTCCAGCCGGGCGGCGCTGCGCCCGTTCGCCGGCGCGTCGGGTTACATCACCGCGAAGGCGGGCGTGCTCGCGCTGGTGGACGCCCTCGCGGTGGAGTACAAGTCGGAAGGCATCCGCGTGAACGCGGTGCTGCCGAGCACCGTCGACACCCCGGTGAACAGGGCGAGCATGCCGGACGCGGACCACACCCGCTGGGTGCGCCCGGAGAAGATCGCCGAGGTGATCCACTTCCTGTGCGGTGACGACGCCAGCGCGATCACCGGGACCCACCTGGACGTCCCCGGCCGGGTCTGACCCCTCGCGGCTCCACCGGCCCGACGAGGGATCACACGTAGGTGACCTGGAACTCCTTGAACCCGTTCAGCCAGCCCGACCGCAGCCGAACCGGGTCGGCCGCCTTCGCGATGTTCGGCATGTGCTCGGCGATCGCGTTGAACATCAGGTCGATCTCCAGGCGGGCCAGGTTCGCGCCGATGCAGTAGTGCGCGCCCGTTCCGCCGAACCCCAGGTGCGGGTTGGGGTCACGGCCGATGTCGAACGTGTACGGGTCGTCGAACACCTCGGCGTCGAAGTTCGCCGAGCTGTAGTACAGCCCGACCCGTTGCCCCGCCTTGATCTCCATACCGCCCAGTTCGGTGTCCACTTTGGCCGTTCGCTGGAACACCATCACCGGCGTCGCCCAGCGGACGATCTCGTCGGCGGCGGTGGCCGGGCGTTCGGCCTTGAACCGCTCCCACTGCTCGGGGTTCTCCAGGAACGCGTACATGCCGTGGGTGATCGCGTTGCGCGTGGTCTCGTTGCCCGCCACCGCGAGCAGCAGGACGAAGAAGCCGAACTCCTCGGAACTGAGGTTCTCGCCGTCGATGTTGGCGTTGACCAGAGTGGTCACGATGTCGTGCGCCGGGCAGCGTTTGCGTTCCTCGGCCATGTTCCACGAATAGCCGAGCAGTTCCGCGGACGCCAGTTCCGGCTGGGACGCTTCCGGGTCGTCGTAGGAGATCATCCGGTTGGACCAGTCGAACAGCTTGTGCCGGTCGTCCTGCGGAACACCGAGGAGTTCCGCGATGGCCTGCAGGGGAAGTTCGCACGCGACATCCAGGACGAAGTCGCCGGTTCCTTCCGTGGCAGCGGTTTTCACGATCCGCTCGGCGCGGTCGGCCAGCGCGTCGCGGAGGCTGTTGATCGCGCGGGGCGTGAAGCCGCGCTGGATGATCGCGCGCACCTTGGTGTGCTGCGGCGGATCCATGTTCAGCATGATCAGCCGCTGCGCCTCGATCTTCTCCCTGGTGATGTCGGGGCCGAAGCGGATGATCGCGGTGTTCTCGCTGCTGGAGTAGACATCCGAGTTGCGGGACACCTCTTTGACGTCGCTGTGCCTGCTGACCACCCAGTACCCGTCGTCGTCGAACCCGCAGTCCCGCTGGGGGGTGCTGTTCCACCAGACCGGGGCCGACTGGCGCAGTTCGGCGAACTCCTGGTGCGGTAGCCGCGTGGCGTAAACGTCGGGATCGGTGAAGTCGAAGCCTTCGGGGATCCTGGGTTCGGCCACGTCTGCCTCCTGGAGAGTCGTCCCCCACTACGGCGTGGAACACGTTCTATGGCCGATTAGAGCATACACCGTTAACTCAACGAAAGACCTGGCACGGCATCAGTCTTGCTGATGACGAGAACGTGTTCTACTTTTGACATCGATGAATTCGTCGGGAGGAGCTCGCCGTGGGCAGTGCGGTGATCGTGGAAGCGGTCAGGACACCGATCGGGAAGCGCGGAGGTTGGCTGGCCGGGCTGCACGCGGCCGAACTGCTCGGCGCGGCGCAGCGCGCGGTGGTCGACCGCGCCGGGATCGATCCGGTGTCGGTAGAACAGGTCGCCGGCGGCTGCGTCACCCAAGCGGGTGAGCAGTCGAACAACATCACCCGCACGGGTTGGTTGCACGCCGGACTGCCCCACTCAACGGGGTGCATGACCATCGACTGCCAATGCGGTTCGGCGCAACAGTCGATCCACCTGATCACCGGCCTCATCGCGGCCGGCGCGATCGACGTCGGCATCGGGTGCGGTGTCGAAGCGATGAGCCGCGTGCCACTGCGCTCGAACCTCGGCGTGGACGTGGGCAAACCACGCCCCGACGACTGGGACATCGACCTGCCCAACCAGTACGAGGCGGCCGAACGCATCGCCGCCCGGCGCGGCTTCGGCCGCCGCGACGTGGACGAGTTCGGCGTGTGGTCGCAGGCGAAAGCCCGAAACGCCTGGGATCGCGGGCACTTCACCGCCGAAGTGGTGCCGGTCGTCGGCGTCAGCCAGGACCAAGGGCCGCGTGACACGTCCCTGGAAGGACTCTCCGGTCTGAAGCCGGTCCTGGAAGGCGGCCTGCACACGGCAGGCACGTCCTCGCAGATCTCCGACGGCGCCGCGGCCGTCCTGTTGATGAACGAGGACCGCGCCCGCGCCCTGGGCCTGCGCCCACGTGCGCGGATCGTCGCGCAGGCGCTCGTCGGCGCTGAGCCGTATTACCACCTGGACGGTCCCGTGCAGGCGACCGCCCGCGTCCTCGAGCGCAGCGGAATGAAGATCGGCGACCTGGACCTGTTCGAGGTCAACGAAGCCTTCGCATCCGTAGTGATGTCCTGGACGAGTGTGCACGGCCCGGACACCGACCGCGTGAACGTCAACGGCGGCGCGATCGCGCTCGGCCACCCCGTCGGAAGCACCGGAGCCCGCCTGATCACCACAGCGTTGCACGCGCTCGAGCGCCGCGACGAGACGTGCGCGCTCATCGCGATGTGCGCGGGCGGCGCGCTCGCCACCGCCACAATCATCGAGCGCCTCTAAAACAACCTCGTGAGTGGTTAGTCCGGTTAGAACCGGACTAACCACTCACGAGGGAAAAGTGTCGGTGCGGTGTGCAAATGTCGGGTTCATGCCTACCAACACGCGATGGTCCGTGCCTGAGCACCACAGGGTCGAGTGGGAACGATTCGTCCGTGACCAGTGCGGTGTCTTCTCCACCCAACAACTTCACGCCTTCGGGCATGACCGCCACTCCATCGCGGCCAACACGATCGCCGGACGGTGGCGTCAAGTCCTGCGCGGTGTCTACGCCACATTCACCGGTGAACTGCCACGTGCGGCTCGACTGTCCGCCGCGCTTCTGTATGGAGGTCCCTACGCCGTGCTGAGCCACTCCACGGCCGCGGAGGAATGGGGCATGATTCCCATCAGAGAAGGCCCAGTGGAGGTCACTGTTCCGTACAACTGTTCCGCGATCTCACAACGTCCTTTCGTGATCGTGCACCGCTCCAGGGCGTTGAACTACTCCGCTCGGGACTACCACCCGCCACGCACGAGCCAGGTCGACACGATCATCGACCTGGCAACCGCGCAGGCCACTCCAGAGGAGGCCGTCGACACTGTCATCGACCTCGTCGGACGTACCGGCGTGACCGCAGCGAAGTTGCAATCGGTGCTTGAACTGCGAAAGGCATACCGCTACAGGCGGGCGTTGGACAAGGCTGTCCAGCTCATCACGGGTGGCCTGATGTCCGTTCTCGAGACTGAGTACCTCCAGAAGGTCGAGCTGGCACACGGGATTCCACCGGCTGATCGCCAGATGCCGTTCTCCGTGGACGACCGTGTGCTCTGGGAAGACGCCACCTATGACAGCCTGGGAGTCCCCTTGACAGTCCGCTTGGACGGTCGCGCACACCATTCAACCCCAGGCATCGCGTTCCGCGACCGGCGACGCGACAACGCAGCCGAGCTGGCAGGGCGCGCACGTCTCGTCTACGGCTGGCACGAAGTTCACAAGGACCCGTGCGGGGTGGCGAGCGAAATACTGACAGTGCTTCGCCGAGCAGGCTGGCGCGGCGGCACGCCATGTTCCCGCTGCTCAAAGCTTGTGAGCGGTTTGGCCGGTTAGAACCGGACTAAACACTCACGAGGTTCCGTAGACTGGTAGCGGCGGGTTCGCCTGCGCCATAAGGCCCTTGACCACGGGCGTGAGCTCCGCAGGCGACCACCGCGCTGACTTGGTGGCGGTGGGGCCGGGGCGCCAGCCCTCGGTGAGGCAGATCCGTCCGCCGTCCACTTCGAACACCCGGCCGGTGACGTCACGGGATTCGGCGCTGCCCAGCCATACCACCAGTGGCGAGACGTTCTCCGGCGCCATCGCGTCGAAGCCGCCGTCGGGTGCGGCCATGGTCGACGCGAACGTCTGCTCGGTCATCCGGGTCCGGGCGGCGGGCGCGATCGCGTTCACGGTCACGCCGTACCGAGCCAGTTCCGCCGACGCCACCAAGGTCAACCCGACGATGCCCGCCTTGGCCGCGCTGTAGTTCCCCTGTCCCACGCTGCCGAGCAGGCCCGCGCCGGAGCTGGTGTTGATCACGCGCGCGTCCGGGAGCGTGCCGGACTTGGCTGCCGCACGCCAATGCGCAGCCGCGTGGTGCACGGTGGCGAAGTGCCCCTTGAGGTGCACGCGGACGACCGCGTCCCATTCCTCCTCAGCCATGGTCACCAGCATCCGGTCGCGCAGGAAGCCCGCGTTGTTCACCAGGACGTCGAGTCGGCCAAACGTTTGCACGGCCGTTTCGACGAGCCGTGCGGCGCCGTCCCACGAGGCCACGTCGTCGGTGTTCGCGACCGCGGAACCACCCGCTGCCTCGATCTCGGCGACCACGTCGTCGGCAGGCCCCGAGGAAGCGCCGGAACCGTCGAGGCCGACGCCGTAGTCGTTCACGACGACGTGCCCGCCCTCAGCCGCGAACGCCAAAGCATGCGCTCGGCCGATTCCCCGCGCCGCCCCGGTGACGATGACAACGCGGCCAGAACAGAGCTTGCTCAAGGCGTCTCCCTCTTGAAGTAGACGGGAAGTTCACCCCCGCCGTGCACGAGCAGCGTCGCACCGGTGACGTAGGAAGCCAGCGGAGAGGCCAGGAACACGGCGCACGCGCCCACCTCGGACGGCTCGGCCAACCGTCCCAAGGGGACAGCGGCGGCAGCGTCGGTCAGGACGTCGGCGAACGCCTCTTCGGTGATCTCGGTGCGGACCATGCCCACGCCGAGCGAGTTCACCCGGACCTTCGGCGCCCACTCCGCAGCCAGACTTGCCGCCGAGTTGTTCACGCCTGCCTTGGCTGCGCCATACGCAACAGACTGCGGAGCGGGACGGGATCCGTTGATACTGCTGATCATCACGATCGACCCGCCGCTGTCCTGCTGCTGCATGACGGTGTTCGCGCGCTGCGAGACCAGCAGTGGTGCCAGCAGGTTGAGCCGGATGACTGCCTCGTGGAACCGGGGCGAGGCCGCGGAGGTGTCGGCGACGGGCGCGCCGCCCGCGTTGTTGACCAACACGTCCAACCGCCCGTAGCGGTCGACGATCGTCGCGACCATGGCGTCGATCTGCTCGACGTCCCGGATGTCGCACACGAGGAAGTCCGCGACTGGCTCATCCGGTTGCGTGCGGCCGCAGATGACCACGGTCGCGCCGGCGGACTGGAATGCCCGCGTGACACCGAGTCCGACTCCGCGCGCACCACCGGTCACCAGTACCACCGAGCCGTCGAGCGCGAGTTCCACTCCTGACTCCTTCTCATGGGCACCCGGTCCTGATAAGTTACCAAGCAATCGCTAGGTTAGGAAGAAGGGTCCATGGGGATCACCAGCAACCGGGCGGGCCCCGGCGTCACCCAGGTCACCATCGACTTCCCGCCGGTGAACGCACCGCCGGTCCAGGGCTGGTTCGACCTCGCGTCAGCGATCACCGCGGCGGGCGACGACCCGGAAACCCGTGTGGTGATCCTGCGCGCCGAGGGCAAGGGCTTCTGCGCGGGCGTGGACATCAAGGAAATGCAACGCGCCACGGGCCATGACGCGTTGATCGGCGCCAACCGCGGCTGCGCGGCGGCGTTCGGGGCGGTCTACGACTGCGCGGTACCGGTGATCGCCGCCGTGCAGGGCTTCTGCCTCGGCGGCGGCATCGGCCTGGTCGGCAACAGCGACATCGTGATCGCCGCGCAGGACGCCTACTTCGGACTGCCTGAAGTGGACAGAGGCGCGCTCGGCGCGGCCACGCACCTGGCCAGGCTGGTCCCCCAGCACCTGATGCGAACCCTGTACTACACCGCGCGGAACATCGACGCGGCCCAGTTGCACCACCACGGATCGGTCTACGAGGTCGTGTCACGCGACAAGCTCGACAAAGCCGCACGCGCTCTGGCCGACGAGATCGCCGCCAAGGACACCAGGGTGATCCGGCGGGCCAAAGAGGCGATCAACGGGATCGACCCGCAGCCCGTGCACCGCAGTTACCGCTACGAGCAGGGCTTCACGTTCGAACTGAACCTGACCGGCGCCTCGGACGAGGCACGCGACGCTTTCATCAACGGAGCGAAGAATGCGTGACAAGCGGATGACGCCGTCCGACGTGGTGGCGGAACTGTCCGACGGGATGACCATCGGCATCGGCGGCTGGGGGTCGCGGCGCAAACCCATGGCGCTCGTCCGTGCGATCCTGGACTCCCCGCTCAAGGACCTGACGATCGTGTCCTACGGCGGCCCGGACGTCGGATTGCTGGTCGCGGCGGGCAAAGTCCGCAAGCTGGTGTTCGGTTTCGTCTCGCTCGACACCGTCGCGTACGACCCGCACTTCCAGAAGGCCAGGCAGGCGGGCGATCTGGACGTGACCGAGCTGGACGAAGGCATGTTCCAGTGTGGACTGATCGCCGCCGGGCACCGGTTGCCGTTCCTGCCGATCCGCGCCGGACTCGGCTCGGACGTGATGCGGACCAACCCGGAGCTGCGCACAGTGCGGTCGCCGTACGACGATGAAGAACTCGTCGCGATGCCCGCGCTGCACCTCGATGTCGCCCTGGTGCACATGAACCGCGCCGACCAGCACGGCAACGCCCAGTACCTCGGTCCCGATCCGTACTTCGACGACCTGTTCTGCCTGGCCGCCAACCGCCGGTACGTCTCGTGCGAACAGGTCGTGGACACGTTCGACGGTGCGGTACAGACCTTGCTGCTGAACAGGATGATGGTCGACGGCGTGGTGGAGACGCCCAACGGCGCGCACTTCACCAGCTGCGCGCCGGACTACTCCCGTGACGAGAAGTTCCAGCGGCTCTACGCCGAGGCGGACTGGGATTGCTTCGCCGACCGGTTCCTGTCCGGCGGCGAACGCGGCTACCAGGAGGCGGTGCGGTCATGGCAGTGACACGAGCCGAGGTGTGCGTCGCGGCGTGCGCGGACCTGTTCGCTGGCGACGGCGAGATCCTGGCCAGTCCCATGGGTTTCGTCCCCGGCCTCGGCGCGAGACTGGCCCGGCTGACCAGCGAACCGGACCTGCTGCTGTCCGACGGCGAGGCGTACCTGCTGACCGCGGACGGCGAGCTCGAGGGCTGGATGCCGTACCGCAAGGTCTTCGACGTGGTCGCGCACGGCACCAGGCACGTGGTCATGGGCGCGAACCAGCTCGACAGGTTCGGCAACCAGAACATCTCCGCGATCGGCGACCACGGCAAGCCGACCAGGCAGTTGCTCGGGTTCCGCGGCGCGCCCGGCAACACGGTGAACAACAAGACCAGCTACTGGATTCCCCGGCACAGCAAGCGGGTCCTGGTCGACGCGGTGGATGTGGTGTCGGGCGTCGGCTACGACAAGCAAGCCGGGCCGTTCCACAACATCCACCGCGTGGTCACGAACCTCGCGGTGTTCGACTTCGACACGCCCGACCGCAGTATGCGGATCGTGTCCGTGCATCCCGGGGTCGACGTCCAGGAAGTACACGACCAGACTGGATTCGAGCTGCCGCGCGATGAGCCCGCTGTCACGCGGGAGCCGACCGAGCACGAGCTCGACCTGATCAGGACGGTACTGGACCCGGACAGCAAACGGGATCGCGAGGTACGCGTGTGAAGACCGCTCTCACGCGACTGGTCGGCGTCGAACACCCGGTGGTGCAGACGGGAATGGGCTGGGTCGCCGGGCCGAGACTGGTCGCGGCGAGCGCGGCGGCTGGCGGGCTCGGCATCCTCGCGTCGGCCACGATGACCTACGAGGAACTCGAAAGAGCCATCAAGGAAACCAAAAGCCGCACGGACAAGCCGTTCGGCGTGAACCTCAGATCGGACGCGGTCGACGCGGACGACCGGATCGACCTGCTGATCAGGGAGCGGATCCGCGTCGCGTCCTTCGCGCGGGCACCGAAAGCGGACCTGATCAAGAAGCTGAAGGACGCCGGAACGCTGGTGATCCCGTCGGTCGGCGCGGTCAGGCACGCCGAGAAAGTCGCCGCGTGGGGCGCCGACGCGGTGATCGCCCAGGGCGGCGAAGCAGGCGGCCACACCGGTTCCGTCGCGAGCACGCTGCTGATTCCGTCCGTTGTGGACGCGGTGGACATCCCGGTCATCGCCGCCGGGGGCTTCTTCGACGGCCGTGGCCTGGCCGCCGCACTGTCCTACGGCGCGGCGGGAATCGCGATGGGAACACGGTTCCTGCTGACCGAGGAAAGCACAGTGCCCGACGAGGTCAAGCAGCTCTACCTGAGCAAAGGCTTGGACGGTACGGTCGTGACCACACGCGTCGACGGCGTGCCGCATCGAGTGCTGAGAACCGAACTCGTCGAGAGACTGGAGAAATCCGGGCGGTTCAGCGGCTTCCTGCACGCCGTGGCCAACGCGGCGAGGTTCAAGAAGCTCAGCGGCCTGTCGTGGTCGTCGATGGCCCGCGAGGGCTGGTCGATGCGCCGGGACACACCGCTCGCGCAGGTGATCATGGCGGCGAACACGCCCGTGCTGCTGCGCGCGGGCCTGGTCGAAGGGCGCACGGACGCGGGCGTGCTCGCCGCGGGGCAGGTCGTCGGCCGCCTGGACGACCTGCCCGCGTGCGCCGACGTGATCAGGAAAACCGTTGCCGAGGCTGAGCAGGTCCTAGCCGAACTCGGGCAGGCGAGCCTCGTACAGCCACGCGGTGAATAGGTCGCCGAGCGGGCGCGGCGAATGCCGCTGGGCGTGCTGTGTGAAGTCCTCGATGGACACCGAGCCGTGCCGGTTCTGCGTGGTCCATTCCCGCAGCATCGCGAAGAAAGCCGCATCGCCGAGCCGTAACCGCAAGGCGTGCACGGCAAGCGCGCCGCGCTGGTACAGCAGGTCGTCGAACATCCGATCGACACCGGGGTCGGCGAGCACGAGATCCTGCGGCAGCTTCGCGACCCTGGACCACGTCGCCCTGGCCAGCGCATCGGCCGACTGACCACCGGAAGCCTGCGACCACAACCATTCCGAGTACGCGGCGAAACCCTCGTTGAGCCAGATCTGCCGCCAGTCCACGATAGACACGCTGTTGCCGAACCACTGGTGCGCCAGTTCGTGCGCCACCAGGCGTTCGTAGCCGCGGCGGCCGTCGACGTGGTTGGCACCGAAGATCGACATCCCCTGCGCCTCGATCGGGATGTCCAGATCGTCGTCGGTCACCACGACGGTGTACGCGCTGAACGGGTACGGCCCGAACATGCGCTCGAACGCGATCATCATGTCGGTCTGCCGACCGAAGTCGTGCGCGTAACCCTCCATGAGGCGCATCGGGTACGCGGCACGCATCGGCACGCGTTCGTCGGCGCGCTCGAAGTACTCGTACCGTCCGATCTGGATCGTGGCGAGATATGTCGCCATCGGTTCGAGCTGCAGGTACACCCACGTGGTGGTGGACGCGGACACCCGGCCGTCGATCAGGTCGCCGTTCGCGACCACGCGGTACGGCGACCCAGTCGTCACCGAGATCCGATATGCCGCTTTGTCACTCGGGCGGTCGTTGCACGGGAACCACGACGGCGCACCGACCGGCTGGCTGGCCACCAGCACGCCGTCCTCGAGGTGGTCCCAGCCGAGTTCGCCCCAGTGCCTGGTGCGGATCGGCTCGGGGTTGCCGACGTACCGGACCTCGACCGTGAACTGCCGCCCGGCGGGGACCTTCGCCTGCACGGCCAGCTTGTGCGCCCGGTGGGCGAAGCGGGCCGGCTTGCCGTCGACCGTGACCCGGTTGACCCGGAACACGCCGAGGTCCAACGTGAACCGGGTAAGCGCGGTGTTCGCCACCGCCGTGATCTTCGCTCTACCGGACAATCTGCCCGCGCCGACCCGGTAGTCCAGCTCCAGGTCGTAGTGCTCGACGTGATAGCTCGGGTCGCCGTGCGTTGGCAGGTACGGGTCGATCACGACCTGACAGTAGGCCACGCGGAGATCGGATTGCCAAGCCACCTGGTGTCGGCAGGAACACCTTCACCGCGCATGACGAGCGAAGCCGGGCCGATCGTGGTGCGCGCGCCGACCTTGGCGCCCGGCAGGATGATGCCGTGCGGGCCGAGGGTCGAGCCGTCGTCCATGAAGACCTCGGACATGCTCATGATCCGGTCGTGGAACAGGTGCGTCTGCAGCACGCAGCCCCGGTTGACGCTGACACCGTCGCCCAGCGACACCAGATCCGCCTCGGGCAGCCAGTACGTGTCGAGGTAGACGCCCTTGCCGATCTTCGCGCCCATGGTGCGCAGCCAGCCGGTGATCAGCGGGGTGCCGGTGGCCGACGTGACCAGCCACGGCCCGGCGAGCACCTCGACGAACGTGTCCGCCAGCTCGTTGCGCCAGACGAACGAGCTCCACAACGGATGCTCGACCGCGCGGAACCGCCCGACCAGCAACCACTTCGCAGCCGTCGTCACCGCACACGCGACCAACCCGGCGCCGAACAGCACGCCACCGGACAACAGCGCGGCGATCGCCCAGCCGAACTGCAGGACGAGCCCGTTGAACGCGGCCAGCGCGAGCACGGCCAACGCGACGCCGGCCATCACCGGGATGACACGGCACAACTCGACCAACGCGCGTGCGAGCACGAGTCGCTTGGCAGGCGAGAACGTCCGGCTGTCATCTCCCTCGGCGACGGTCCGCCGCAGTTTCATCGGCGGCATACCCAGCCACGACGAACCCGCCTTCGCGCGCTTCGGCGTCGCGGACAGCACACCCACCAGACCGCCGTTCGGGACGGCGCGGCCCGGCGCGGTCATCCCCGAGTTGCCGAGGAACGCCCGCTTGCCGACACGCGCCTCACCGATGCGCACCCAGCCACCGGCCAGTTCGTACGTCGCGACCATGGTGTCGTCAGCGAGGAAGGCGCCGTCGCCGATGGTGGTCATCTTCGGGATGGCCAGCACGGTCGACGCCTCGACGCGACGGCCGACCTTCGCGCCGAGCAGCCGCAGCCACACCGGCGTGAACAAGCTGGCGTACATCGGGAACAGCAGGATGCGGGACAGGTCCATCAGCCGCTCGGTCGCCCACGCCTGCCAGCCGATCCGGCTGTGCACCGGGTGGTGCCCGGCGCGCAGCCCGACACCGAGCAACCGCACGGACACGAGGATCAACGCGGCGAAGCTGCCCATCGCGGCGAGCGTCGCCAGCGGCACGGCCAGCAGGGCGCTCGACAGGCCACCGTCGACGAACGCCGACAGCACCAGCAGGCCCGGCACCGCGCCGAGCACGGGGTACATACCCATGATCAGCGACGTGATGCCGTACGCGATGACCCAGCGAAGTTTGCGCGGCGCACGCGCCG
This sequence comes from Kibdelosporangium phytohabitans, assembly GCF_001302585.1. GTDB lineage: Bacteria > Actinomycetota > Actinomycetes > Mycobacteriales > Pseudonocardiaceae > Kibdelosporangium > Kibdelosporangium phytohabitans. Next base: position 9,546,617 of record NZ_CP012752.1, read on the forward strand.
ACGGCCACGACCGTCCGGGCTTGCCGGACTTCACCGCGGGAGCACCGGCCCAACGCTGGCCGGGACGGACCGCGCCCATCACAGCCGAGCCGGGGGCGACCTCGGCGCGCTTGCCGACGCGGGCACCCGGGAACAGCGTGCTGCGGGCGCCGATCACGGCACCGGCACCGATCCGGATCTTGCCGATGTGCAGGCGGTCGCCGTCCATCCAGTAGCCGCTCAGGTCGACCTCGGGCTCCACCGCGCTCGCCTTGCCGAGCTTGAGCATCCCGGTCACCGGCGGCACCGAGTGCAGGTCGGCGCCACGGCCGATCTTGGCACCGAGCGCGCGGGCGTAGTACGTGATCCACGGCGCGCCGGACAGGTTCGAAACGCCGGTCAACGCGGCGATCCGCTCAGCCGTCCACAGTCGCAGGTGGACGCTGCCGCCGCGCTTGTACTTGCCCGGCTTGAGGCCGCGCAGCAGCAACCGCGCGCTACCGGCGGCGATACCGAGGCGGCCGAGCGGGCTGACGAACAGCAACCAGCCGAGCCCGACCCACCACCACGAGATCGTCGGCGCCCAGGAGAACGAGAAGATGTTGTTGATCGCGGCGAGCGCGACGAGCCAGCGCGCGCCGACGAGCGTCAGCAGCGGCGCCATCACCGCGGTCGTCGCCACGGAGAAGCCACGTGGTGTCGGTTCGACAGTCCGGCTCGTGGTGGTCGCGACGCCCAGCTCGTCCAGGCGCTTGGCCATCTGGCCGAGCTTGGAGTGCTGGTAGACGTCACTGACCGACAGGCCCGGGTACTGCTGCCGGACGAGGGAGACGAGCTGCGCCGCACCGAGGCTGCTGCCGCCGCGGGCGAAGAAGTCCTCGTCCAGCTTGTCCACGCCGATGCCGAGGATCTCGGTCCACTGTTCGGCCAGCCAGCCCGCCGTGCCCGACAACCCGGTCTTGACGGTCTTCAGCGGCCACGGCAGCGCGTTGCGGTCGACCTTGCCGGAGGTGCGCGTCGGCAGCGTGCCGACGACCGCCAGCAACGGCACCAGGGCCGCGGGCAGGGCCGCCCTGAGCCGCTCCAGCGCATCGGCCTGGTCGAACTCCTCGGCCACGACGTAGCCGACGAGCACCTGGTTACCGGCCTTGGTCTTGCGTACGGCAGCGGCGGCGCCGGCCACACCGGGCAGCGCCTGCAGCGCCGCGTCGACCTCGCCGAGCTCGATCCGGCGGCCACCGAGCTTGACCTGCTCGTCGGCGCGGCCGACGAACAGCAGGCCTTCCGGCTCGGCTTTGACCAGGTCACCGCTGCGGTACGCGCGCTCCCAGCCGAGCGGCTCCAGCGGCGCGAACTTCGCCGCGTCCTTCTCGTGGTCCAGGTAGCGGGCCAGGCCGACGCCACCGATCACGAGCTCGCCGATCTCACCCATCGGCACGGGCTGCCCCTGCTGGTCGACCACAGCGAGGTCCCAGCCGTCCAGCGGCAGGCCGATGCGGACCGGGCCTTCGCCGGTCAGCTGCGCGGCGCACGCGACGACGGTGGCCTCGGTCGGGCCGTAGGTGTTCCACACCTCGCGGCCTTCGACGGCCAGGCGTTCGGCCAGCTCAGGCGGGCACGCCTCGCCACCGAAGATGAGCAGCCGGACCTCGTCGAGCGCCTCGACGGGCCACAACGCGGCGAGCGTCGGCACCGTCGACACGACGGTGATCTCGCGCTCCAACAACCACGGGCCCAGGTCCATGCCGGTACGGACAAGCGCGCGAGGAGCAGGCACGAGGCACGCCCCGTGCCGCCACGCGAGCCACATCTCTTCGCACGAGGCGTCGAACGCGACCGACAGACCGGCGAGGACACGGTCCGCCGGCCCGATTGGCTCCTCTTGCAGGAACAGCCGGGCCTCGGCGTCGACGAACGCCGCTGCGCTGCGGTGGCTGACCGCGACGCCCTTCGGCGTGCCGGTCGAGCCGGAGGTGAAGATGATCCAGGCGTCGTCGTGCGGTCCGGGGCCCGTGCCGCAGCGCATGGGCGGGCCCAGCGGCCGGATCTCGCCCTGTGACCCGATGACGGCGCAGACCTTCGCCTCGGCCCAGACCAGTTCGGCGCGTTCATCGGGGTCGTCGGCGTCGACGGGGACGTAAGCGGCACCGACCGCGAGCACGGCGAGGATCGCCAGGTAGAGCTCGGCGGTCCCGGACTCGACGCGGATGCCGACGCGGTCGCCGACGCCGATGCCCTCGGCCGCGAGGATGTCGCGCCGGGCTTCGACCTCGATCATGAGCTGGCGGTAGGTGAGCACTGCCGTGCCGTCGTCGAGCGCGGCCGCGTTGGGGTGCTGACGTGCGGTAGCTGTGAGGACGTCCACGAGGGTGCGCTCGGGTGGCGTGGAACCGCCCGAGTACAGGATTGAGGGGTTCTCAACCGTTCCGGAATCGAGCAGCAGCTGACTTTCGTCCAGGACGGTCAATCGAACTCCTGACGTCAAGGGGTAGGCCGACCGAGAAGCATAACGAATCGATGAACTCCCTGCGTACAGATGTGGGCGCTATCTCCAGCGTGTCGCGCGGACATCGGATCCCACTCTTCCGGATCTAGACAGAACCGGGCCGAACACGGTGTCATGTTGGTGGTTGTTGTTTGATTCTGTTGGACATTCAACGGTGAGGTCCGATGACTCTTCGACGCGTGACAATCCTGTCGGGGGCATCCCTGCTGTTCGCCGCCTGTTTGGCCGTGCCGCGGGCGTCCGCCGCCGTCACTCCGGGTGACGGACTCGCCATGACACCGCCCATGGGGTTCAACAACTGGAACTCGACCCACTGCCGGGCCGAGTTCGACGAGGCGATGGTCAAGGGCATCGCCGACATCTTCGTCAGCAAAGGCCTCAAGGACGCCGGCTACCAGTACGTCAACCTGGACGACTGCTGGGCGCTGCCGCAGCGCGGCCCCGACGGCAACCTCGTCGCCGACCCGGTGCGGTTCCCGAACGGCATCAAGCACGTCGCCGACTACGTGCACAGCAAAGGACTGAGGTTCGGCATCTACACCAGCGCGGGCACGAAGACCTGCAGCGACATCGGGTTCCCCGGCGGGCTCGGCCACGAGCAGCAGGACGCCGACCTGTTCGCGTCCTTCGGCGTGGACTACCTGAAGTACGACAACTGCAACAACCAGGGCGTGGACGCCAAGAAGCGGTACATCACCATGCGGGACGCCCTGCGCCGCACCGGCCGTCCGATTGTGTACTCCCTCTGCGAGTGGGGCGAGAACAAACCGTGGGAGTGGGCGTCGGACGTCGGGCACCTATGGCGCACGACAGGCGACATCACCGACACGTACAGCAGCATGCTCGCCATCGCCAAGCACAACTGGACGCTGTCCGCCCACGCCAAGCCCGGCAACTGGAACGACCCGGACATGCTCGAAGTCGGCAACGGCGGCATGACCGACACCGAGTACCGGTCGCACTTCGGCCTGTGGGCGATCATGGCCGCTCCCCTGCTGATCGGCTCCGACCTGCGCAAAGCCACCCCGCAGACGCTGGAGATCATCGGCAACCGCGAGATCATCGCGGTCGACCAGGACCCGCTCGGGGTGCAGGGCAAGCCGATCAAATCCGGGAACGGCCTGCACGTGCTGGTGAAACCGCTGCACAACGGCGACAAGGCGGTGCTGCTGTTCAACGAGGGCGAGCAGGCGAGCCGCATCTCGACGTCCGCCGCCGAGGTCGGGCTGCCGCGCGCCAACGGCTACAAGGTCCGTGACCTGTGGCAACACGCCGACCGGCACACCGCCGACGTCATCTCCGCGACGGTCCCAGCCCCACGGCAGCGCGATGTTCCGCGTGAGCACGGACCGGCACTGGGCCGCGTACCCACCCGCGGTCGAAACCAGCGCCGACACCGCCGCGGCCTATCCCGGAGCGACGCCGATCGTCCGCCCCGGCAAAGACACCACGGTCACCACAGCAGCCACCAACCACGGCCGCAGCCCCGCGATCCGTGTCGCCGCCGCGCTCACCGCACCCACCGGGTGGACTGTCCACGCCGACACACCGTCGACAGCGGTCGCGTTGCGCACGGGCGACTCCCTGAACACCAAGTGGACAGTGCGGGCCCCGGCCACAGCGAAGACCGGGCACTATTCGTTACAGGTCAAGGTGAACTACCAGTCCGGCGTGGACGCCTCGTACACACTGGACGTGGTGGTGCCGCCCGCGCCGCCGAGCACAGGCTTCCTCTCGGACTTCACGTGGCTGCGCGCCACCAGCGGCTGGGGCCCGGTGGAACTCGACACCAGCAACGGCGACACGGGCCCAGGTGACGGGCCACCGATCGTCATCGGCGGGGTGAAGTACGCCAAGGGCCTCGGCGCGCACGCACCCAGCGTCATCGAGTACTACACCGACAGCCGGTGCACCTCGGTGACCGCCGACGTCGGCATCGACGACGGACAAGGCACCAACGGCACCGGGACGTTCGAGATCTGGGCCGACGGGCGCAAAGTCACCGACAGCGCAACCGTCACCAACCAGATGCCCGCCAAGGCGCTCTCGGCCGACGTCACCGGGGCCACCTTCGTCCGGCTGGTCACCACCGACGCCGGGGACAACAAGAACTACGACCACACCGACTGGGGCAACGCGCGGATCACCTGCTCGTAGCGGCCAGTCACGTGGCCCGGCCGGGCACCCGGTCCTCTACGCTTGGCCTCCACCTGAGGGGATCGGAGCTCGTTGTGGTGAATGTCGTCAAACCACGCCATGTCCTGTGCGCCATCGGATCGGGGCTCGACTTCGGAGCCGTCGAAGAGGTCGTGCGCCAAGCCGGCGGGCTGGGATTCACGGTGGACCGCGAGTACAGCGAGCACGAGGCAGACCCGCGGATGGCAGACGCGTTCAAGGCCTGCATGGCGGAGGCGAGCTTCACCGACGCCGACTGGGCCGCTGTGGCCGAACACGACTCCGTGACCTACGTGCTGTCGCCTCCGATGACAGCGGAGACGTCCGTCGACGTGTCCCAGCGTGTCCTCGCTGTGGTGGATGCGTTGCTGCGCAACGGAGTCACGGCAGTGAAGAACGAAAGCAACGGACTCGCGCACGGCCGTGACCATTGGCTCACACTCGCGGGCCAGCTGGCGGGCGCCGACGAGGACTTCGCGAAGATCCTGCTGCACAGCGCGTTCGTCAAACGGCTGATCTCGGACGGCAGCCTCTGTTACACCTGCGGCATGCACCTGCTCGGAGTCCCGGAGGTCGAAATCGACACCGCTGGTGTCGCCGGAACACCGGACGAGCGCGCCGACCTCGCCGACGGCCTGGCCATCTACCTGTTGACCGAGGAACGCGCAGGCCGGATCCAGGACGGCGAAGGTTTCCGGCTCAGCGCGGAATCCCCGCGCTGGCTCATGCACAGCTACCCGTGCGACCGCTACGAAGACGACGACTTCTTCCACAACCCGTACGGCGCATGGCGGCTGACACCCGCGAACTGACAACGAAACAGCGGCAGGCCACCGGGTTCGGTGGCCTGCCGCTGTCGTCATCCGAGGGTCAGCGGCGGCGTTCCTTGTTGGCACGCGCCGAGTTGGTGCAGACCTCGCCGACATCGACGGTCTGCCCGCGGTCGGCGAACACGTCGGCGATGCCGACGAGCTTGCCGTTGCGGTTGGTGCAGGTGAGGGTGTAGGCCTCACGGGTGCCGTAGGTCGGCGGGACCGGCGAGGAGAACTCGACCCTGCCGTTGGCCCAGTCGTCCGGGCTGGCCGGGTCGACCTGGTCGTAGTTGACCATCACCGCGGTGTAGTTGCCGGGCGGCGGGTCGAACAAGGTCGCCTTCTCCGAGTTCGTGCCACCGGACGCCGACGACGTGACCAGCTCACCGGCCGCGTTGTAGACGTACAGATCCCAGTCGGTCTGCGGCGACGTCCACTGCACGACCACGTCGAACCGGCCGTTGTCCACCTCGGGCAGGCCCTTGACGGTGAACGGAATGCTCTCCGAAACCGGGCTGCCCGGGTAGTCGGTGTTCTCCGCCGGCACACCCACCGGGTTCGTCAACGGCACCGTCGTCTGCTTCGGCCCCTGCGGCTCGCGGCCGTACCGGCCCGCCACGTACGGACGGGTCGACGGGTTGACCGACCACGCGAACCGCCCGCCGGTCGACGAGTACGTCGAGTCGAGCGTGTCGGTGACGTAGATCGGCGGCTTGGTCGAGCCGTCCGGCTGCAGCACCGGCGAGGTCGGCGTCTGGAACGTCTTGTGCAGCTTGAGCTGGTGGCCGCGCGGCGCCGAACCGATCAGCGTCGAGTGCGCGGCGGGGTCGGCCGCGCTGCCGAGCATGTCGAGGAACGCCGCACGGTTGCCGCCCTTGCCCGCACCGGCGGCCGGTGCCGTGCCGGTGTACTCGGCCACGACCGCGTTCTGGTAGGCCGGGTGGAACCCGGCGGTGTTGATCTCGAACGTGTAGCCGAGACCGCCCGTGGTCCAGAACGACCAGTCCTCGGTCGTGCCAGTGGTGTCGTACAGGCCCCAGCTCGGGATGCTCCGGTAGCCGTTGCGGGACGCCATCTTGTCACCGAGCGCCTTGAGCACCGGCTCGTCCAGCGGCGCACGGGTGTCGGCGACGCCCGGCGGGCGCAGGATCAGGTTGCCGTAGGTGTGCAGCGTGATCAGGTTGGTGACCTGGCGCTTGGACACGAGGTCGCGGATGTTGCGGGTCTCCGGCTCGGAGAACGGTCCCGCACCGCGGAACGTCTCGCCGTTCCAGCTCGTGCTGGCGCCGTTGCCGCCCCAGAAGGTGGCGTAGTTGCGGTTCGGGTCGGTACCCCGGTCCTTGCCCGCCGGGTTGGCCTTGCAGATGCCGGTGCGGAACTGCGGCGGCGAGTCGGCGGTCTGGCAGTTCTTGCGCTTCATCTCGTAGTCGAACCGGGAGAAGTCGCCCTTGGGCTCGGCTTCGCGGGAGATCGAGAAACCGTCCACGTTGACCACCGGCACGACGATGTTGCGGGTCTTGCCGACCAGCCCCTTGATCGCCGGATCCCGCTGGTAGCCGTTGACCAGCTCGTACGCCCACTCGATGGTGTGCTCGCTGGCCGGCCACTCACGCGCGTGGTGCACACCCACGGTGACGTTGACCGGCTTGCCGTCGGCGGCGTTGGTCACGTCGGTGGCGATCTCCAGGCCGGTGACGTCCCGGCCCTCGACCGAGGCGTGGTTCAGGGTGAACGCCCGCACCAGCTTGGGGTTGCGGCGCGCCAGCTCCTTCATCTCGTACTCGTACTCGTACAAGTGGCGGTAGCTGGTGCGGCCGGACGGCAGGCCTGACGCCTGCGTCTTGGCGGCGTACTCCCGGTCCTTGGCCGCGTCGTCCCGCGCGGTCCTCGACAGGTCCGCGTCGACCGTCGTCGACCGCAGACCGCTCTCCCGCAACGTCTTGCGGTCGGCGTCGTCGGCGAGGACGACCTCGACACCGGTGTCGTCACCCTTCTCGGTGACGTCGAGACCGAGGCTGAGAAGCTTGCTCTTGTCCGTGCGCGACGGTGTCTCGACGCGCACGACCTCCGCCCGCTGCGGCTGCTGCGGTGACCCGGTCGGAGTGCCCTGCGGGGTCAGTGCGAGGAAGTCGATGCCGAGGTTGACCGACCGCGCCGAACCGGAGTACCGGCAGCCCTGCACGACCAGCTGCTGCCCCTTCTTGACGAAGCTCTCGGCGAGTTCCCTGCTGCGCAACGCGGCAGCCGCGGCGACGACCTTGCCGGTCGCCTTGTCGAAGACGGCGAGGTCCCAGTCCCCCTCCGCGCCGTCCCGCGGCGCGAGCCGGGCCTGGATCAGCCCGTCGACTGTCGAAGTGACCTCGCGCTGGTCGATCCCCTGTGCCCGCCGCGACTGGACCGCCGTGTGACAGGCCCGGTTGGCCGAAGAGTCGGCTCGTAGCACGTTGTCCGCCGCGGTCGCGGACGGAACTGTGACACCGAAGACCACCAACCCGGCGGCCCCCAGAGCGATCCCCGTCCGTAACGCCAACGGGGATCTGTGTCCTGACCCCATAGGTTCGCACCCCATCTCACTCCACCCAGCTAACCGGCCGACCTTAAGTCACCGGCCACGTCGTCGGCGGGGGCCGAAAGTAGGCACTACCGACGGTGGCGGAACGCCGCACCGATAGAGTTCCGCCCCGCGTGGCCGTGCCACCGGCACGGGCCGTCGCATCCACGTCTGCCCGGTCGACGCGGGAGAATCGGGCAGACGTGGATGAACCCGCCCGCTAGGATCCCGCGGTGTTCTTCGTCTACCGCTCCCACTACGAGGGGCCGCTGAGCAAGTACGTCCGCCGGTTGCCCGACGAATCGGTCCTGGCCTGGTTCCAACGCAACTGGCACACCGCGGACCTGGAACCCGAGCTGGGCGTGGACCCGTACGGCCTGGACAGCATCTTCGACAACGCGGCCAAACACGGCTTGCCCGTGCCAACCTCCGCAGACGACTTGCGCGAGGCGCTGCACAAGCACCTGTACGTCGAAGGCGGCGAGGACTACGTCCGGCTCGACGAGCACTCGCTGCGAGTGCGCACGGATGACGACGAAGTCGAACTGGCCTACTACTTCTTCGACGACACCGTGATCGCCCAATCCCCGGAGCGGCTTGCCTACCTCGTGCACGACCAATGGCCGCTACCGGACACAGCGGACGCGCCGGCACGGTTCACGCCGTCCGTTCCTGTGCTGCCCGCCGGTCAGTCCGGCGCGGACGACGCGACCACGTACGCGGTGCTGATGACGTTCTCCGACGGTGAATCACTAGCCATCACAACACCATGGGAGTTCCCGGGAGTCTCACTGGGCAACTTGGCCGCACACCTGCGCGCGACTGAACCGAACGCGAACTGGGACCCGGAGCTGCTGGTGCTCAGGGAACTCGTCGAGCCCGGTGACGACACCATCGGACCGGCGCTGGAACGGTGCAACCGCTGGCCGGGCTTCAACCTCAACGAGACCCCCTGGCCGGGGCTGCCGTGGGACCACGAGCTGACCGACGGGCGCGACCCGGGCCTGTCCAAGATCCACGTCAGCGACCACCTCGCCCACATGGCGATCCACATCGACGACACGTTCGGCTACCAGCAGTGGTACCTGTTCGACACCACCTGGGCCGCAACACATCCGGACCTGGCCCAGTCACTGTTGCGCTATGCCGGTCACTGGGACCCGTTGGAGCGGACGGACTAACCCGAAGGGTGGTGCTGTCGCGCTCGACGGCACCACGATGACCGTCGCGGACAGCGCCGCGAACCTGACCGTGTTCACCAAGCCCGGCAGCAACAACGGCGGGTCCTCCCAGCCGCTGCTGCGGATGCTGGTGCTGGTCAGTTGCGGCACCCGGACCGTGCTGGACGCGGTGTTCGGCCCAGTCACCAGCGGCGAGACCAGCTACGCCGCCCGCCTGCCGGGCCGCGTGCGAGAAGGCACGATCGTGCTGGCCGACCGCAACTTCGCCGCCGCCGATCTCATCGCCGCCATCGCCGCCACAGGCGCGCACGTGCTGTTCAGGGTCAAGACCAGCCGGAAACTGCCGCCATTGCGCCGCTATGACGACGGGTCCTACCTGTCGATGCTGGGCACGGTGACGGTCCGCGTCATCACCGCCGAGATCGCCATCGTCACCAGCACCGGGCGGCGAACAGGTCTCTGCCGCCTGGTCACCACGCTGCTCGACCACCACCGCCATCCCGCCTCAGAGCTGGTCACGCTCTACCACCAACGGTGGGAGATCGAGACCGCCTACCTGGAGATCAAGTCCAGTGTCCTGGGTGGACGGGTCCTGCGCGCCCGCACCCCAGACGGTGTCGAACAAGAGGTCTACGCCCTGCTGGTCACCTACCAGCTCCTGCGCACCGTGATGGCGGACGCCACCAGCACCCGCCCCGGCATCGACCCGGACCGAGCCGGGTTCAGCATCGCCCTGCACGCCGCCCGAGACCAGATCATCCACGCCGCGGGCGTCATCGCCGACACCGTGATCGACCTCGTGGGCACCATCGGCAGACAGGTCCTGGCCAACCTCCTGCCCAGCCGACGCATCCGAACCAGCCCCCGCGTCGTCAAACGAGCCATCTCCAAATACGACGCACGAGGCACCGTGGACAGAACCGGCTACAAAGCAACCATCAGCATCGACATCCTCGACCCGCCACACCCTTGACTGGCCAGCCCAAGACCTAACTACACGGCATTGCCGCTAGCCCAACAGAACAGAGCCCATAGGTGCTACCGGAGGGTAGCTACATGTGACATCGCCCGTTGCCGTGGCGTAACCGGAGTGGCGCTTGTTACTCCGCTCGACAGGATCGGCGCGGTGTTTCCCGGCCGGGCCCGTATTTCGGCGATCCGCTTCACCTCGCTGGCGTCCCGACGACGACCCTGGTCAGGGTGGCCGTCGCCGAGTAGAAGCAAGCCAGCCAACCGTCGGAGCGGAAGCAGGGGTTGCCGGAATCCGGTCGGCAACGGGGTCGGCCAGCAGCGCCCCCATCTCGCAGGCGGCCTGCATGAGCACCGCGGTCTTGCCGTTGGCTATGGCGGTGTACTGGTCGGTGGCTACCGCCTGCCGGGTTTCGAAGGCCACGTCGAAGACCTGGCCGACAACGAGGTCGCGCAGCGTGCGGGCCAGACACGTGCGAGGTCGGCTCTCCGGGGCACACGCGAGAGGGTGTCCATGGCGAGCGCGGTCAACGCGTCGCCCGCCAGGATGGCCGGCCCCACGCCGTGGACCCGCCAGGCGGCGGCGCGGTGCCGTCGGACCTCGTCGCCGTCGATGATGTCGTCGTGCAGCAGGGCCAGCGCGGGCCGTAGCGATTTCCCGGTCCTGCCCGCGTGGGCAGGGCCGAGTTGATGACGGGCGGCGCTCAGCACCGGTCCGGGCAGCGAATCCACCGCCACCGCGAGTGCGGGGCCCACCCGCGCGGCCAGGTCGGTCAGGAGCACGGCGGCGGTCATGACGGTTGGGGCAGGAAGCGGGCGATGGCGTCCCAGGCCGAGGACGGGACTTTCGCAGCCAGCGAGCCGACCAGCCCGAGGGCGCGGTCCACGAACTGGTCGGTGGCCGGTGGCCCGGAGATAACGCCGGACCGCCGCCAGTCGCTGCAACGGCTCCTCGCGGTAGGAGCTGTTGCGCACCACGGCCGCCACCGCCCTGGGGTGGAGCGCCTGCGGGAACAGCGCACGGAAGCCGCCGAGCGCGCAGTAGGGCTCCCGGATCGAATGTGTCCCAACATCCCGGTCATGTGGTGATCGCCTTGCACGCGCGCAGGCTTCCTCCGGTGCTCGGCAACAGTTTCGGCAACGGATACAGCCCCACGGCAGCCAGGTGCAACCCCGCGTCCGCGGCGATGGCGCGCGCCTCAGCCAGGATGCGTGTCTCGGAAGGATCCCAGATCGTGATGAGCAGGTGGCCGGGCTCACCGTGCAACGCTGCGCATCCCGCCGCCAATACCTCGACGGCGTAAGCCAAACGCGTCAAGTCCAGGTACGTTCCCACGGTGCGAACCGACGCTGCGATCCGCCACGCCTCGTTGCCACGCGCGAGGAACTCGAGCGCCTGGCGCGGAGTCCGGCCGGGTGTGCGGCCGTACGCGGTGTCCCGCACCACCTCCAAAGAACGCACGATGGTCACGTCCAGGCCAGCCTGCCCACTGCGGGCGGCGATCAGCGCACGTACGCGCGCAGCGCGCTCGTCCACCTCGTTCTGCCACTGTCGCCACAGCGCAGGCCGCAACATCGCGCGTCCTTGGTCGTCCAGTAACGCCAGGAGGTAGTGCAGCCGGGGAAGGTCCCACCGCAACACCGAATGGGTCTTCAGCGCGGTCGTGCCCTGCACTGCGCCAGCCAACCGCGTGAAGGCCTCGCTGGTGGCGGTCTCGTAGACCGACGAGGAGGAACGGCTCGTGATGGAGGTGACTCGCGCAACGCTTTGCCCTTCCCCGAGGTCAACGCCACCTCGCCGGACCCGGCAAGCACGTTCAACGCACCCGCGCCCCACAAGCACATTCCCGTGGACAACCTCAGCTCGTGGAAGTCGACGGCCGTCAGATTCCTCAGCCCGGCGCCGCGGACCCAATGGCACTCGCCGTCCACCCCGGTGAGGGACGAATACCAGTTGGTGCCCGCGGGTGTGGTCTCCCCCACTGCGGCGGTGCCCAGTGTGAGTCCATCGGCGCCCAGGACGGCCAGCAGTTCATCCAGTTTCCGCCGGGCACGCGGAGACGCCTTGGTGACAGGTGCGGCGTGCAGTGCGTACCGCGGTGTCAACTCGACGACCGCACCGTTTCGCACCGCGTCGATGTGGTGCTTCCAGTGCATGGGGATCGGTGCATCGGCTACCTGCGACAGCGTGTTTTCTCGCGCGGGAACCGGGAAGTTCATCGAATGTCCAATTCGCTGGGGAACGGGTGATCGGTGGCACTGGTGACGATGTCCCAGCGCCGAGGAACCGGTGCGGCTCCTCGGCGCGGCGAGTGGAGCGTGGTGGATCAGGCGGCGCCGGGTTGCGGACACAGCAAACCGGCCGCGTGTTCCGCCTGGAGCCGGGCAGCGATCGCGCCGACGGTGGGATCGAGACCGGGCGCGAGTTCGACGTCGGAGTCGTGAAAATGGGGGTCGGTGCGGGTTTCGACGGCGTGGACCACCTCGTCGGAGAGGTTGATCGCGGCGTGCAGGACCCCGGCGGGGATGAACATGGAGTCACCGGTGTAGTGGACAACGGTGTGCTGGAGTTCCTCGCCGTAAACGGTGGCCGCGGTCCCGGCGATCACAGTGACCACGATATCGCTGGTGCTGTGGCGGTGCGCGTGGGTGTGGAGAAGGGGATTCATGGCCACGTAAGCAACGCCGAGGGAACGGCTACCGCACACCTCTGTGGTGATCGCGGTCGCGAGTATCTGGCCCTGCGGGCCGACGTCCGGCACGAGGGTACGCGCGGCAACCGCGTAGGGGGCTGGATCGGTCATGGTGAGCGGACTCCTTGTCGAGGAGGAAAGGGACTCCTTGACGTCGTGGTGGTGGACACCAGCGGCGGACCGTGCGCTCGCGGACGAGCGCGGTCGTCGCATCGTCGACGACGCGATCAGCGTTTCCTTGGTGGCAAGGCTATGTAGCAGCCCGGCAGAAGCGACGATAGGCTGACCGGCGAGTTCCTCGCGAGCTCCACTGTCCAAAGTGGCACAAAGGTCGAGACATCTTGGCCAAAAGACCACCGAACACGGCGAACGCGCGATGGACGAGCTACGTCGCCGTCTGGCCGCTCACATCACCGCAAGTCTCACCACCTGGCCGCCAGACGCTGCCCAGGCGTTCGCCCGCGGCCTGCGCCGGTTCATCACCGAAGGCTCCTTCACATGAGCCGTCGTGCAGCCTCAACGGCTCTCCACGGTCGACCTCGGCGCGTCAGTGAAGGAAGCCTGTCGGCAGCTACACCTCCGGGCTCCCGTCGACAACCGCGAACCCCCACCCCAGTCCAACCGCTGTCTCGGCTTCTCCAAGCAGGTCAACGAGCTTTCTCGACTCCCCGTCGGCGACCCATCGGGTGAACGCGGCGCGGAACAACGCCATGGCCACCTCGGTGCTCGCGGCGGCCGTGAGCTCGTCGATGCCCCAGCTCGTCAGCGTTCGGGACATGCTCCGCGTCCAGCCGTGGATCTTCCACACCTCGCGCTCGGCCAGCTCGGGAACGGAGCTGATGAGCGCCGCGCGCTGCACGAGCAGCTCTCGCCGCGGCTGCATATCCACGGCCACCGCGCGCAAAGCCCGGGAGAGCGCCTCGGCTACGACGCGTGATCCGGCACTGAGAGCGTCCAGGAGCAGGTGCTCCAGCCGTTGGCCGTCATCGAAGAGCACTTCCCGCTTGTCCGCGAAGTACCGGAAGAGCGTCCGTTCAGTGACATCGGCCCGCGCTGCGATGGCCGCGGCGGTCGTAGCGGCATAGCCGTCGCGGGTGAACAGTTCGAGCGCCGCCTGCTGCATCCGCGGGCGGCTGTCAGGTCGCCGATGAGGCACACCTCACCCTAACCCCCGTTGTCAGTCACCGACAACCGTGCGGAGTAACCCATGCCACGTCCCGAAGTAGCAGCTCTTCTGTCGCACTTCGCCGGACGACCGGAGGGCGCGGGCGTCGTCGCGTCCGGGCAGTTCTGGCCCGCTCTCGCGCTGCTGCCCCTGATCGCGGCCGGTCCTCTCGACCCGACCGCGGACCGCGCCACGGCGCAGCCGGGGAACTGCGGACCCCGGCTGCGACACCGCGTGGCCACGGCCTTCGCCGAGCACCGGCTCTCCACGCTGACGTATCCGACGGTCCGTATCGCGGCTCCCCGCCGGGCGGACGCGAAATCCTACGCCACGCCACGGCGACGGGCGGGCCGTCACAAAGTCTACAAAGGACATTCACTCGCCGATCCCGCGCTCGACCCGATATGGCAGGAACTCGACAACCGGCACGCCGTGGTCTTCGTCCACCCCAACGCCTACGCGCCCGCTACGGCCGGTCTGCCCACTCCGCTGGCCGAAGTCGCGTTCGACACCGGCGGACAGTCGTGGCGATGCCGTATTCGGGAGTGTTCAAGCGCTTCCCGAACCTCACTTTCGTGGTCGCACACGCCGGTGGCGCACTGCCCGTCCTGGCTGGACGCCTTGCCCTGCTGGGCAACGAAGCATGGGTGCCCAACCCACAAGGCCTCAGTCGAGGCGACATCGCGGCAGCACTGCGCAGGCTCTGGGTCGGCACCGCCACCGCCGCCAGCAACCAGCAACTGGCAGCCGCAGCGGAGACCGTCGGCGAAGACCACATCGTCTACGGATCCGACTGGGGTGTTCCGTGTACGAACCAGCAATCGCTGGCACGCAACATCCAAGGCCTGCGGGCCACGACCGCGCTTTCGCCGATTGCCCGAACCAGCGTGCGTGACCGCACCCGCGAGCTCTTCCCCGCCGCAGCCCGCCGCGCCTGGCAGCGGTGATGTCGCACTACTTGCCGGGTGCCCGAGGACGCCGACAGGCAAGGGGATCTCACAGTACCTGTATCGCGGCGTAGGCGGTGCGGGTCTTGCCTGCGTCAGTGGTTCAGCGGGTGGCCGTGGTGTTGTGGAGGTGCCAGCACGGCGGCGGGCAGTGTGGTGGCAAGGTCCATCAGTGCGGAGTTGCGGCTGGTGCGGGTGGGAATCCCGAGTGGTCACAGGCAGCGCATGAGCCGAGCCGAGGACAGCGGACAGCCGGGGCACCGCCGGGAAAACACCCACTCGTCCGGAGTAACTGACTGTCGTCGCCACGCAGCTGGCTCATGATCGCCCCCGACCGACCCGAGCCGCGCGCTGGGTGGGTTAGGCAGGGTCGGGCCGCGCACGGTGTGGCTTGTCTGGCTGGATTCGATGCTCTGCCCGTGATCAAGTCCAGCGTCCGGCAGACGCCCGGAATCGCTTGCCAGTGAAGGAAGATGCCGATATCACTACGTACGGCCGTGTGACAGCGCGGTCCTCACTGGGGTCGACAACCGAAACTGGGACCACGACAAATGAAGAGAATCCGTTATGCGGTGGCCATTCCGGCCATCGCAGGCACCGTGCTGGCCGGGCTGACGCCCGCCTTCGCGGATCCCACCGAAGGCGCCGGGGCGCTCACCTCAACGCCTGTTCCGTCGCGATACGCGAGTCAGCAGTTGAACTGGCATCTATGCGCCGCCGACGAGCTGCCGTCGGCACCGCCGCCGGGGGCCGAGAACATGGAGTGCGCGACCTATGTGACTCCGCGGGACTGGTACCGGCCCGAAGAGGGGCGTGACCTCACCATCGCGGTCAACAGGCTCCCGTCGTCCGGCCCGGCGACGGAGTCGGTGTTCGTCAACCCCGGCGGACCCGGCGCGGAGGGCCGGTCTTTCATCTCCCGACTGCGCAACCAGAAGCGGGTGCGGGTCAACCAGGAGATCATCGGTTTCGACCCGCGCGGAACCGGTATGAGCACGAAGATCTCCTGCGGCGGCGTACCCGCCTCGATCCCGAACGTCGATTCACGGGATCGCTCCCCCGCGAACCTGCGGCGCGCCCTCGACAACCAGCAACGCGCGGCGGAGGCCTGCCAGCAGTACTCCGGTGACCTCGGCCCATTGATCAACACCGACCAGACCACTCGGGACCTCGACCTGTTGCGGCTGCTGCTGAAGCGATCGAAGATCAACTGGGTCGGCTACTCGGGGGGCACGTGGCTGGGCGCCCACTACGCGCAGCGGTTCCCCCAGCGCGTCGGGCGGTTCGTGCTGGACTCCGCCGTGGACTTCACCGCCGCCAGCTGGCGTGAGGCGATGTTCCGCCACCAGGCGCTCGGCTTTGAACGGCGCTGGCGGCAGGACTTCCTGCCCTGGTTGGCCAAGTACGACAACGTCTACCACTTGGGGGCCACCGCCAAAGAGGCTCTGCAGACCTTCGAGGACATTCGCGCGGCCGTGGCTGTCCGCCCGGTCGAGTACGGCGGAATGAAGATCACACCGGACGACTTCGACTCCTTCGCCGTAACCGGGGTGTACAACAAGAACCGGTTCCACTGGGCGGCCACCTCGCTGGTCAACATCCGCGAGCTGACCCGTCAGAACGCCACGTCCGAGCAGAAGGACGCGGCTGTCAGGCAGCTCAAGCAGGCCGAGCAGAACTTGGCTGCCGACCAACTCGGGCCGCGACCCGCCGCGGTCATCGACGACTCGTACCAGGCGAGTTTTTGGACGATCCAGTGCAACGACGGTCCCTGGCCCGGTGACCGCGAAAGTGTCGTCGCGGAGTCGCAGCGCTACATCGACAATGGATTGATGCTGCTCGGCCCGTCGCGGCACTACCAGGCGTGCGTTTTCTGGAACAAGCAGGGAACGCCGACGCAGGTTGTGAACGGTCGGGGCGTTCCGCCAGTGCTGATGATCCAGTCCGAGAAGGACCCGGCGACACCGATCGAAGGCGCCCGCCTCGCGCACGCGGGGTTCGAGGGCTCCCGGATGATCACCGTTTCCGGCGAAGGTGACCACGGCCTTTACGCGGCCGCCCCTGCTCCCAACAAGCGACTGGACGACATCGTCGACAGCTATCTCGCCGACGGCGTCCTTCCCCAGGATCAGACTATTCCCGGGGTCCCGCTGCTGGCGCCGCCCGCCGCGTGATCCAGTGAAGCGAGCCGGGCCCCTGCTGGTGACCAATCCAACCGGTGGAGGCCCGGTTCCCTCACCTCAGACTGTCCACCAGTGGCCCGAGGAAGCCAAGATCTACTCCTGGAGGCCGCCACGTAGCACCGGCGGCGATGGTTCAGGCCAGCCATCGCTCCAGTTCGCGGGCTCCATCGTTGGTCTGCTCGGTGATCATTGCCATCACCTCGGCGGTGATCTTGTCGAGCTCGTCCGGCGAGTACTCGCCGAGGCGGAGCTTGCGCTGGATCCATTTTCGCGCGGCGCGGTCGGCAACCAAGCCGGAGCTGGCGACGGCACCAATCGCGGACGCTATCCCCACGGTCGATGCGAACTTCCCTTTGAGTCGATCGAGAGCCAATTTCAGAAGATCGTGAGCCGCCGCCGGCATGCTGTGTTGCGTGAATCGTTCGGCCTTGCCGGCGCGTTCGAGAATGCGGCCCAGCTGATCGGTGAATACGCTGGGCAGCAGGGTCAGCTTGAGCGGCTTACGACGGTACGAAACGCCGTAACGCCTGCAGATCCTCTCCACCCGCATCGACAGGTAGTAGGTGAGGGATTCCTCCAGGGCGCGCTTCGCCTCGAACACGCCGAATTCAATGTGTTTCGCCAGACTGGCGGCCGAGCCACCCGCCTTGAGCACCTGGGCGACCTGGGCGGCAACCTTGTCCTTCATGTTGTCGAGTGCCACCGCCGCCTCTGACCGGACTTTCTTCTCGGTCTCCGGTGCCCGTATCAGCTCGGTTACGTCACGCCGAAAGCGGCCAACGTTGGCCCGATGCTGCGCGTTGCTCACCAGCCCACGGACGACCGCGAACGCCGGATCCTCGTCCTGCTCGACAACAGAGGTGGGAAAAACCTCGCGGCACAACCGATCGGCGAGGTCCATGCGCGACCCGCCTCCGGTGAGCACGATCAGGTACGGGCGCCGGTCGCCGAGCAGGTCCGCCACCTCGGTGAGCACGGCACGGAAGTCTTCGCCCCAGCCGCCGGGCGCCGCCACCATCTGAGGGATCTCGAGACCTTGCAGCCATGTCCACGCGGTCGCGACAATGGGCCGGAAGCGTTCCTCGCACGACACGCACAAGTCCATGATCCGTCGCGAACTGCCGGAGAACTGTGCCTCCCTGGCCCACCGGCAGGCGAGGAGCAGGAACTCCGGGCCGCCGTCGGCGGCCAGCGCCTCTGTCAGCGCCGCGTCGTGGTGCAGCGCGGCCCGGACCATGCCGGCGAGCTGCTCATCGATCTGCCGGCAGCCGGGCGTGCCGCCGACCGGTAGGTTCCTCGGTGAGTGATCCTCGACGATCGTGAAGTCCGTTGTGGACGAGCCGATGTCGACGACCAGGACCCGTTCGAGTTGCTTCTCGTCGCGGCCCTCGTCGCGTACGTGCAGGAGGGCCGACTGCGACTCCGGCATCAGCCGCACCGGCAGGCCCAGCAGGCCGAGGTGCCGGTCGTACGCGGCGACCGCCTCGGGAGACCATCCCGTCGGGTGTCCGACGAACGCCATGCCGTCCTGGAAGACCTCCGGATGGTGCTCCCGGAACTCGGTCAGCAGGGACTGCGCGAAGATGACGGCAGCCGGGGTCTCCAGGGAGAGCGCGTCCGGCACTGCCTTGAAACTGACGCTGAAGTGTGTCGCCCCGCGGCTGGTCACGGCCTCGTCGCCGATGAGTCGGCGTCGTTCTGCGTCGGACGGCGACTGCGCCATGGCCGTCACGATGCTGCGTTCCCCGGAGCGCGGCCGCGCATAGATCCGCGTCGGCTCGGAGCGGTCGAGTGGGGCCCATCCGAGGCAGCTTTCGCCGTCGCCGATGTCCAGCCCGATCACGTAACGGGCCTCGGCGGTCATGATGGATCTCCTAGCCCGCCGGTCACCGTCAGGACCTGCGTGACAACCTCGATTTGCGCCTTCGTCGGGATGGGTGGGAACGAGCACCCATTATGGTCACCTGGCGTGACGGTCAGCAGGAGGTTCGACAACGCGGGTTCGGCCGCGGCCAATTCCACCTCGTCCTGGCGTAGCCCGGAGTTGTTCTGGGTGCGAGCGGCCTCGTCCAGCCGTACCCATACCGCCTGATTCGCTTGGACCCGCCGGAAGAATCGGGAAAGCGCATCCGGAGCGCCAGCAGGATCGCCGTCTGCATCAGCCGGTCCCTGCTCGGTTGCGAGTGCAACCGGAGCGTTGCCGCAGTGAGGTTGAGCGCCGAAACGAAGCGGCGTATCCGTCGCGGATTTTCGCCGAACGCTTCCTCGGCGAGCTGCCACAGCGCCGGGTCCCCGCTGAGCTCCGCCACCACGGAATCCTGCAGTTGCCGGAACACCGCCTCGAACCGTACCTCCGGCAGGTGATAGGGAAAATGGATCAGCTTTTCGAGGAACTGACGCCCGCGTGCGTGATCCCCGTCGACGCGCTTCGCGGCTGCCGCCGAGATCACATCGGAGTCCATGGCCAGTACGAAAACGCAGGACGCTTCGCCGAGAAAGAGCTTAAGGGCGTCGAGCACCGCGATGGCGGTGTCGCCGTGACATCTGTCCAGGTCGTCGACGAACACCACGAGCCGTCCCTGGTCACCGACGAAGGACCGCACCAATTCGGCGAAATCCGCCTCGAAGTGGTTGATGTGCCGGTAGTTCTCGACGCCTTTGGTCTGCCAGGCATCCCGGGCTGCCACCAGGTCGTCGCCGTTGACGAGACCCGCGGTCAGGGGACCGGTGACACGGCGCATGAGAAGCCACGTGGCGGTGCTGCTCAGATGCTTGAGGCTGGACACTAGTTCGTGGCGCCGTCCGTCCGGCTCCCCAGCGATCTCCGTGAGGATCGTCTGGATCAGCGCGTGCCAGATCGCTTCCTTCTCGTCGTACTTCCACGGGTTGAAAGCGATCGTGGGGATCCCGCGCCGGTCCAACATCTCACGGCAGATGTTCAGGAAGCTGGACTTGCCTGTTCCCCACGGTCCGAAGACACCGACGGTCAGGGGCAGGTGGACGGCTGCCTGAATCGCGTCGCAGAGAACGCGGCTGTGCGCGCCGAACCCGAATTGATCGTCCCCCCGGCCGGTGATCGGGTTGTCGGTCAAGAGCAACGGCGGGACAGCGCTACTATTCATGAGGCGCTCCGGGGACGTGCGTATACCTGAGGGTACGGCCACCCTGCTGAAGAATCATCGCCACTCAGCTTGAATTGATCATAGTGTCGGGCAAGATCCAGCTCGTAGCATAGCCAGTCCCATAACGCTTCGACATCGGCGGCGCGTCCATCGACGGTAATCCGTGCTTCCACCGCTGCACCCTCCATCGCCAGCTCGAAGTTATGAAGTGTCGTCCAGCTTTCCACTACATGCACGTGGAAGAAAGCTGCGACAATACCGGCGCTTGAACGCAATCGCCAGGCCAACGCAACACCCGCCGGGAAGGTGGGGTTGCTGGTTCAGGTGGGCAGTGTGGTGTACCAGGCGTCGTCGATGGAGTGGGTTGTCGAGCCAGTCGCGGGGTGGTCAGAGTCGGCGGTGTCGGGCGGTGTCGATGAAGCTCGACCCCGAACTCCAACTCGATCGGGCCACCACGAACCCGACGTCCGGCGGGTCTGCTGCACGGGTAGGTGACAGTGGTAGTCACGCAGCCTGGCTGGCTGGCGTGGTCATGATTGCTTCGTATTCGATAGGGGTCAACCGGCCGAGGGCGGCTTGGCGTCGGCGGCGGTGGTAGGTGCGTTCGATCCAGGTGACGATCGCGGTCCGGAATTGGTCTCGGGTGGTCCAGGTGCGCCGGTTGAGAACATTGTTCTGCGGCAACGCGAAGAAGTTTTCCATGGCGGCGTTGTCTCCGGCGGCGCCGACCCGCCCCATCGAGCCGGACAGGCCGTGGCGGGCGAGCGCGCGGACGAATTTCCTGGATTGGAATGGCGATCCGCGGTCGGTGTGCACCACGCAGCCGGCGACGTGTCCGCGGCGGGCGAGGGCGTTGGTGAGCGCGGTGACGGCGAGGCGGGACTTCATCCGGGAGTAGATGGAGTAGCCGACGATCCGGTTGGAACAGGCGTCCTTGACCGCGCATAGATACAGCTTTCCCTCAGCGGTGCGGTGTTCGGTGATGTCCGCCAGCCACAACCGGTTCGGCGCCGTGGCAGTGAAGTCGCGGCGGACCAGGTCGTCGTGCACCGGCGGACCGGCCTTCTTCCCCTTGCGGCCTCGTTTCTGCCGGACGCGCTCCACCAGCCCATGGACGAGCAGATCCGCCAGGCCGTCCGATCCGCCATCGACACGCCGGCGTCACGCGCTTCGCCGGCCAGCAACCGGTAGCCGAACTCCGGATCATCGCGATGCGCGTCGAATAACACGTTCGCCCGATATGCCCGCTCGAGCTCTGTCTTGGTGACCGGCCGGGCACGCCACCGGTAGTACGGCTGTCGAGCGATGCCCAAGACCCGGCACGTCACCGCGACGGGGATCCCGTCCGCGGCGAGCTCGTTCACGAGCGGGCAGAGCCTTTTCCCGGCAGGTTCGCCTGCGGCAAGTACGCGGTCGCCCGGCGAAGGACCTCGTTCTCCTGCTCCAGCAGCTTGATCCGCTTGCGCGCTTCGCGCAGCTCAGCCGACTCGGTCTTGCTCACACCGGGCTGAACGCCTTCGTCGATCCCGGCCTGGCGCAGCCACTTGAACAAGGTCATCGGGTGCACCCCGAAGTCCTTGGCGATCTGCTCGACGGTCACGCCGGGCTCACGATCGCGAGCGACCCGCACGACATCGTCGCGGAACTCCTGGGGGTAGGGCTTGGGCACAGCGACATCCTCCCAGCTCACCATCACGGCAAGCCAACTCAGATGTCACCCAACGGTGCAGCAGACCCGGAGCTACTGTTCTCACTGCGGCTTGCTGTGCTCCGCGGCTCGTGCGGCGAGGTAGCCGGCCCAGTCTCAGCGGACTGCGGTGTCGACGTGGAGGCCGAGGAGGTCGGCGGCGAGCGCACCGTTGCGCCGCGGGTTCTGGACCGCGTCACCGGGTACCAACCCGTTCCCCTCATGAGGAGCTCAGCGCCGACGACTGGGCGCCAGCGTCGGTGACGGGGCGGGTTCGGTGCGAATGCCTGACGCCCCGCTGCCCCCAGGCCGCTTCAAAACGGGTTCAGGGGCGTTTGAAGGAGGACAGAAGCCGCTTTCAGCACACTCGCAGCGGTTGCGGCTGGTGGGGTGCCAGCCGCCTTTCGCGTGGGGGCGATGGTGAGAGTTCGAAGATGTGTGCTCGTGGGTGTGGTGGCGGCGTTGGTCGGTACCGCCGCAACGACATGGCAGCCCGGTGGTGAGAACGCCGCCGGGGTGGCACCTGCCGAGCCGAAGCCGATCGCGGCGGCCGAGACCGAACACGCGGCGCTCGTCGCCGCGCGCAACCAGGGCTCGCAGGTCGAAGTGGCGAGCCTGAAGACGGAGAACGCCAGGTTCTTCGCCAATCCGAGCGGATCCATGACCATGGAGCAGTCCGTGGTGGCGACGCGGCTCAAGCGGGACGGCCGGTGGCTCGACATCGATCCGTCGCTGGTCAAGCGCGGTGACGGTGCGGTCGTGACGCGGGCCACCGAGGCTGAGATCGTGTTCTCCGGGGGCGGTGCGCAGCAGTTCGCGCGGATGACGGCCGGTGGGGCCGAGCTCGCGCTGAGCTGGCCGAAGCCCCTTCCCGCGCCGGTGATCTCGGGTGACACCGCGACGTACCCGGAGGTCATGCCCGGGGTTGATCTGCGGGCCAGGGCGGGCCGTGCGGGTTTCGGGCACGAGCTCGTGGTGAAGACGCGCGAGGCCGCCGCCGCGCTGACCGAGGTCGCCTTCGGGCTGACGACCAAGGGCGTCCGGCTGAGCGAGGACAAGGGCGCGCTCAAGGCGGTCGACGAGAAGGGCGAGACCGTCTTCAGCGCACCCGCGGCGACCATGTGGGACAGCGGGGACCGCAAGGCGGCTGTCGGGGTCGCGGTCGGTGCGACGGAACTGGCGTTGACGCCGGACCGCGCCCTGCTGACCGACCCGGCGGCCACACTGCCGATCACCGTCGATCCGCAGTACAGCTACCACGGGCCGCGTCAAGCCGAGTGGTCGGTGGTCCGCAGCGGCTGGCCGGACATCGCGTACCACAACCCGGCGCCTGGCGACGACGACGAGCGGGCCAAGGGCGTCGCGCGGGTCGGCATCTGCCCGAACTGCGACAGGGCGGACACCGCTCGATCGCTCTTCCGGTTCGACGCGATCCCCCTGCGGGAGACCGTGATCAACAAGGCGCAGTTCTTCATCAAGCAGGGATGGAAGAACCAGCACACCTGCGACGCCAGGCAGGTGCCGTGGCTGGACCTCCACATTCTCAGCTATGTCGGTCCGGACACGACATGGCACCGCCAGCCGTCGTGGGAAGGCAACCGGGTCGACTCCACGCAGCCAGTGGGCAAGATCGGCTACTGCACCCCCAGCTGGGCCAGCTTCGACATCTTGAAACCAACGCAAGCCGGGGCCACCGAGAAGTATCAGAACCTGGTGTTCGGGCTGAAGGACCGGCACGAGGACAGCGTGGACGGCTGGAGGCGGTTCTACGTCGCGCGGGAGAACGACGGCACGGAGAGCTTCCCGTACATCTCCGTCGAGTACAACCACTACCCGAACAACGCAGTGAACCCCCGTACCGATCCGGTCCTGACGCCGTGCAAGCACTGCGGTGGCATGCCCTATGTGGGCGGTGACCGAGTCCTGCTCAAGGGCGACTTGTCCGATCCGGACGGGGGGACCATCTGGGGCGGCGTCCACGTCAACGGCGAGTGGCAGACCATGGGCACCGGCACGTCCGGCACCACTTTCGCCACCGAGGTCACCCTGTCGAACAGGCCGGACGGGCAGCGGGTCGACTGGAACATCGCGGCCAGTGACGGCGCGCTCGACAGCAGGGTGTGGGTGAACGGCCCTTCGTTCGTGGTCGACCGGACACCACCCAAACCGCCGATAGTGGACAGCGTGCTGTACCGCCAGGACAACGACTGGCACGGTGGCCCCGGTGTCGCGGACAAGTTCACGTTCAAGTCGAACGGTGACAACGATGTCGACCACTACAGGTATTCGTGGGCGGGTTCGCCGAGCGAACCGGTCGAACTGGACCAGGGCCAAACCCTGGGCGGCAGCGCCGGCATCTGGCTGACCCCAAGCGGTACCGGCCGCCAGACGCTGCAGGTGAGCAGTGTGGACAGAGCGGGCAACTTCAGCCAGCCCACGACGTACACGTTCCTCGTGCGGACGGGTCTCGGACCGAAGTCGCTCTGGCCGCTCGACGGCCACACCCGCGACGACGCGGAGGTCGGCGACAGGGACGCCACCCTCCACGGCGGTGCGACGTGGACCGATGCGGGCGCGGTCGGTTCCGCTGTCCAGCTCGACGGGGTGAATGGCTATCTGTCCGCGCCGAACAGCGTGCTCACCGGCGCGAGCTTCAGCGTGTCCGCGTGGGTCAAACTCGATCCGCAACACCCGGACGCCAACGCCACCGCGGTGAGTCAGATCGGGGCCTCGCTGCCCGGATTCCAGCTGTCCTGGCTGCGCGGCAACAGTTGGGGTTTCGGGATGATCCGCTCGGCACTGGACGTCAACAGCGACTTCGCGTCTTCCCCGGCCGGTGCGCCGCAGCCAGGCGCTTGGACGCATCTCACCGGCGTGTACGACGCGACGGTCCGGACGCTGCGGCTGTATGTCAACGGGACGCTTGTCGGTACGGCACAACGCACTGCGAACGACCGGAGTGTCGGCGGCGAAATCCACATCGGTGCCGCGGGCTTGGTCGGGCAGCGCTGGAAGGGTGCGGTCGACGAGGTCCGCGTGTACGACAGGGCGCTGGTCGGCAGTGAGGTACGTGCGCTGGTCGGCCTCGGAAACGTCCAAGCAGGACAATGGAAGTTCGACGACACCGGCGCCAACAACGTCCCCGGCGGCACTCCGATGACGCTGAAGGCGGGCGCCAAGTTCGGTCCCGGCGCTGTCGGCAACGGGCTGCAGCTCGACGGTGTCGACGACACGGCCGAGACCGGTGAGTCCGTGCTGCGCACCGACCAGAGCTTCGCGGTCACCGCGTGGGTGAAGCAGGACAAGACCGGCCCCGACGGCCGGTCGTACAACATCCTGTCCCAGGACGCCAGCCCGAGGAGCGGTTTCGCGCTCAGCCAACGTCAGGTGAACGGCATCGGCAGGTGGGAGCTGCTGGCCACCGCGTCCCAGGACACCCCGGGCATACCCAGTGCCCAAGCGCGCTCCTCGATGCCGTCGAAGCTGGGCACCTGGACGCACCTCGCGGGTGTCTTCGACCGGCCAGGCAAGCAGATCAAGCTCTATGTCGACGGTGTGCTCGCCGCCACCGCACCGTGGAACAGCTACACCCCGTCAAGTGGCTCGCTCGTAGTGGGAAGCGTGAGGTGGAACGGAAACATGAACAGTTACTGGGCTGGTGGAGTCGACGAGGTCCGCGCCTACACGCGCGTCATCGACGAGGCTGAGATCAGGGGCATCATCGCCGCCGACGCGGTGGCCACGGGCTCGTGGAAGCTCGACGGCAACGCCGCCGACGATTCGGGCAGCGGCCGCAACGGTACGCTCTACGGCACCCCGACCTGGGTTCCGGGGCACAGCACCACGCCCAACGCCGACGACCTCGCCGTCAACCTCGACGGCGTCGACGACCGCATCTCGGCACCCAACTCCATCGACACCACGCGGAGTTACGCGGTGTCTGCCTGGGTGAAACCCCAGGCGGCAGGCGTGGCGCAGACCGCGGTCTCCCAAGACGGAGCGGCTGCGGGCACGCCGACGGAGCGCAGCGGGTTCGCACTGCACACCGAGGACGACCGGGAATGGGCGTTCACCACAGCGACGGCATCCGGGGCGACGGTCTCGGTGACCGGCGGCGGCGTGCAGCCAGGTGTCTGGACGCACCTCGCAGGCGTGCACGATGTGCAGCGCAAGGAGATCTCCCTGTACGTCAACGGTGTCGTGGTCGGCACGAAACCCTTCGACGCACCGATGGGCAGCACCAAGAACCTGCTGATCGGTCGCGGTCAGGTCGCCGGGAAGCTGGTCGGCTTCTTCCACGGCGCCATCGACGACGTGCGGACCTACCAGCGAATCCTGTTCGAAGACGAGATCCGGACCATCGCGGGCCGTGACCTCGCCCTGGTGCACAACCTGAAGCTCGACGAGACCGGCGGCACCACGGTGGCGGATTCGGTCGGCGCACGTGGCGGCACAGTGCACGGTGGTGGCACCTTCGCGCCAGGCCGGGGGCAGGGCAACGCTGTCAAGTTGGACGGCGTCGACGACGCGGTCTCGACCACGGGCATGGACGTCCGCACCGACCAGAGCTTCACCGTCAGCACGTGGGTGAACCTCCGGGAGGCGAAGAACGGAGAGGTGACGGCGGTCAGCCTCGACTCGGGTCAGGGCGGGAAATTCCGGCTGGGCCACATCAAGGACAGCTACGAGAACTCACTCGGCGCGTGGACGTTCGAGATGCCCGAGCAGAACGGAACGGTCACGCAGGCGGCGTTGTCGGTGCTGCCCACCGAGGTGGGCGAGGACAAGTGGACCCTCCTGACCGGTGTCTACGACGCCAGGGCCAAGAAGATCTGGCTCTACGTCAACGGTCTGCGCGTCGGCGACGGCACGTTGCTGACTCCGTGGGCGGGTGGTGAGGGGCTGCAACTCGGCCGCTCCAAACACGACAACGCATACAGCCGGTACTGGACTGGCCGCATCGACGACGTGCGCGTGTACACCGGCGCCCTCAGCACCGACCGCGTCTGGGAACTCCACAAGTCCTACGGCTCCGCCTGACCTCCTGGGGAGAACAATCGTGCGTTCCACAAGATACAGACGATCGACAACGATAGGGGCGGTCGCGGCACTGGCGGTCTCGCTGGCCGTCGCGACCCCATCGACCGCGTCGGCGGAGTTCGGCCCGTCGGTGAAACCACCACCGGTGCCAACGGTTCCGGTCAGTCCCGTCGGGCAGGGCGCCCGTGGGACCGAGAAGGACGAGGCCGCGCAGTCCGCGCGGCGCGGAGACCAGGGCAGCCTGCCCGTGTCGCTGCCGGGTGAGGGCACCTACTCGGCCACTTCCCTGAGCCAGTCCGGCAAATGGGACGTGTCCGGGCAGACCGGTGACTTCACGTGGTCCTACCCGCTCAAAGTGCCGCCCGCGGCGGGCGGGCTGGAGCCGTCACTCGGGTTGGGGTACTCCTCCAGCGCGGTCGACGGGCTGACCAGCGCGACCAACAACCAGGCATCGTGGGTGGGTGACGGCTGGTCCCTGTGGCCCGGTTTCGTCGAGCGGACCTACGGCAGCTGCCAGACCGACCTGCCCGGTGACCCCAAGCTCAATCCCGCCGATCTCTGCTGGAAGAGCGACAACGCGACACTGTCGCTCAACGGCAGTCAGACCTCGCTGATCCGAGACGACAATTCGGGTGTGTGGAAACCGAAGAGCGACAACGGATCTCGCATCGAGCGGATCTTCGAAGCGGGTCGCAACGCCGACAACGACGGTGAGCACTGGAAGGTCACCACCACCGACGGGACGCAGTACTTCTTCGGTTCCCGGGCGGATGCGGCCTCGACCTGGACCGTCCCGGTGTACGGCGACGATCCGAAAGAACCGTGCAACCGGGTGGGCGACTTCGCTGGTTCCTGGTGCAACCAGGGTTATCGATTCCAGTTGGACAAGGTCGTCAGCCCCAACGGCGACGTGATGATCTACAACTACGCCACCGAGTCGAACAAGTACGGCCAGAACAAGAACACCCGTGCGGGCGAATACGTTCGGGGTGGCTGGCTGAAGAACATCGAGTACGGTCTGCGCGACGACACGCGCGATCTGGCCGCGACCGGCCGGGTGGTGTTCGAGGTGGCCGAGCGGTGCGTGCCCGGATCGGGCTGTGATCCGAACAACGCACAACACCGGGCCAACTTCCCGGACGTCCCGCTCGAATTGAAGTGCGACGCGGCATCCTGCGAGAAGACCTGGTCGCCGTCGTTCTGGACCACCAAGCGGCTCAACAAGATCCGCACCGAGGTCCGCGACGGCAGCGGGTACCGCCCGGTCGACTCGTGGTTGCTGCGCCACGAGTTCCCCTACCCCAACGACAACGGCAAGCCCGCGCTGTGGCTGGCGGGGATCACGCACACCGGCCACGACGGCGGTGTTCTGGCGCTGCCGGAGGTTACCTTCGAGGGTGTCCGCAAACCCAACCGGCTCGTGAAGAACGGGGATGGTGCCTCGTTCCTCATCCGGTTCCGGATCGGCGCCATCGTGTCCGAATCGGGCGCGGTGACGACCGTGACCTACGCCGAGCGCAACTGCGGGGATCCCGACGGTCTGAAGGCGGAAACCAACACGCTGCGGTGCTTCCCGGCGAAGTGGTCGGCGCCGGGTATCCCCGAACGCACTGACTGGTTCCACAAGTACGTGGTCTCCTCGGTGTCCAACACGGACTGGATCGGCAGCGAACTGAGCAGCGAGACCACCTACGAGTACGTCGGTGGGGCGGCCTGGCACTACGACGAGTCCGAGTTCACCCGTGACGAGGACAAGACGTGGAACCAGTTCCGCGGCTACGGCCAGGTCATCGTCCGCACCGGCAAGGCATCCGACGCACCGCGGACGCGAACCAAGGTGTCCACCACCTACTACCGGGGCATGAACGGTGACAAGGGCAAGCCGCCCGCGAAGGTCACCGACTCCGAGAACGGCTCCGTGGACGACCACAACTGGCTCAACGGCACCGAACGCGAGTCGATCACGTACCTCGGTGACACGAACGAGGTGGTCAGCAAGACCATCAGCGAGCCGTACTGGCGAGATGCGCCGACCGCCAAGCGCGGCGTCTACGAGGCTAGGATCGTCCGCGAGGGTACTACGCGGTCGTTCACGATGCTCGCGGACGGCCGCAAGCAGGAAACCAAGACCGCGACGTCCTACGAACCCGGTGATCCGACCGCGATGGTGTGGCAGGTCAGCGACTTCGGTGACGTGACCAAGGGCGACGACGAACGGTGCACGACGACGAAGTACGCTCGCAACACCGCCAAGTGGCTGATGGCTTTGCCGTCGGAAGTGGACACGATCGCGGTAGCCTGCGGCGCTCCGGCGACGTTCCCGACGCACGCGCTCTCCAACGACCGCACGACCTACGACGACCGCGGCAACGTGACCTCGACGCAGGTCCTTAAGGCGCGCCCGGCCGAAGACCGGTTCGAGCACGTCACCACCTCACTGGTGATGGCAGAGGACATCGACAAGCACGGCCGTGCGCTGAAGGTGACCGACGCGCTGAAGAACGTCTCCACCACGGAGTACTCGCCGAAGGCCGGTGGCCCGGTCACCCAGACGAAGGCCACGAACCCGCTGGGTTTCTCCCTCACCACGACCCTGAACCCCCCCAGGGGATCGACGGTCAAGGCGGTGGACGTCAACGAACGGGTCACGGAGTCCGCGTACGACCCGCTCGGCAGACTCACCCAGGTGTGGCTGCCGGGACGGGCCCGCAGCGGGAACAACGGGAACAAGAAGTTCTCCTACAAGATCTCCAGGACCGAACCCAACGTGGTGACCACCCAGGTGCTCGGACCGAAGGGCGTCGACCTGCCCGCGACGAAGGAGATCCTCGACGGGCAGCTCCGGCCGCGGCAGACCCAGCGCAAGACCGACGGCGGCAGGGTGCTGACCGAGATTCGGTACGACTCGCACGGACGGGCCTTCCTGCGGAGCAAACCGTTCTTCACCACCGGTGAGGTCGACGACAAGCTGTGGATGGCGTCGAACACCGAGGCGATCCCGCCGCACTCGGTCACCGAGTACGACGGGGCGGGCCGCCAGACCGCCGAGATCTTCAAAGCGCCCACCGAGAAGTGGCGTGCCACGACGACCTACGGCGGCAACTGGGTCAAGGTGACGCCACCGGCTGGTGGCGTGCCCACCACGACCCTGTTCGACGCGCGTGGGCAGTTGGTCGAACGCCGGACCGACGCCCCGGAATCGTCTTACGACGCCACGACCTACCGCTACAACGCGGCCGGTCAGCTGAGCGAGGTGAAGGACCCGGAGAACAACGTCTGGCGCAACGAGTACGACCTGCTCGGCCGGCAGACCGTCCAGTACGACCCGGACAAGGGCAAGACGAGCAAGACCTACGACGACCTCAACCGGCCCATCGAGATCAAGGACGCGCGGGGCACCATCCTACGAACCACCTACGACGCCATCGGCCGTCCGACGCTGACCCAGCAGGTTTTCCCTGGGAACCCCGACCGGACCGAGAAACGTTCGGAGACGACCTACGACACGGTCGCCAACGCGAAAGGACTGCCTGCCACTGTCACTCGGTGGATGGGGACCACCGCGTACACCAGTTCCGTGCTGGCCTACGACAGGGCGGGCCGACCTGCCGCCACAGAGCTGGTGATCCCGGACTCCGAGCAGGACAGGCCGATTGCCGGGAAGTACGTGACCACCATGCGGTACAACCCGGACGGCAGCCCGCAGAGCACCGGACTCCCGCCGGTCGGAGTGGAGAGAACGCCCGGTCACCTCGGTGCGGAGACGGTTCTGCACGAGTACGACGACCTCGGCCGGCTCCAGAAGACCTCCGGCGGTCCGAGCAACGTGGGGCCGTACAACTACGTCACGGACACGCAGTACACGAGCTACGGTGAGCCGCAGCAACTCCGCTTCGGCGACAGAGGCAAGCACTCATGGGTGACCATGATCTACGAATCGGACACCCGCAGGCCGCAGCGGACGCTTGTGGACTCCGAGACGTCCGCGCCGATGCAGGCGGACATCAACTACGCCTACAACCCGGCCGGGCTCGTCACGTCCATCGTGGACCAGACGCTGGACCGGGAAGCGGATGTCCAGTGCTTCTCGTACGATCACCTGCAGCGGCTGACGTCGGCGTGGACCCCGGCCAGGACGGCCCAGCCCTGTGCGGCGGCACCGTCCACCGGGAACCTGGCGGGCCCGGCCAAGTACTGGCAGTCGTTCGCCTACGACAAGGTGGGCAACCGGCTGACCGACACCCAGCGCTCCGCGCAGGGCGACACCGTCCGCACCTACGCGAAGGGTGACGCCCACAAGATGAAATCGGTGTCCACGACCAAACCCGGTTTCACCACGGCCGCGGTCGACGAACCCGCCTACGACGCTGTGGGCAACACCATCAGCCGCAAGACGTCATCAGGTGCCCCCCAGGAACTGGACTGGGACGCCGAAGGGCGGCTGGCCAAGGTCACCGAGGGCACCAAGGTCACCGAGTTCGTCTACGGCGCCACCGGTGAACGCCTCATCCGCCGCGAACCCGGCAGCACCACCTTGTATCTGGTCGGCCAGGAACTCCAAGTGAAAGGCACGGTGAAAACCGCC
Source organism: Kibdelosporangium phytohabitans (assembly GCF_001302585.1). Taxonomy (GTDB): domain Bacteria; phylum Actinomycetota; class Actinomycetes; order Mycobacteriales; family Pseudonocardiaceae; genus Kibdelosporangium; species Kibdelosporangium phytohabitans. The sequence goes on from NZ_CP012752.1 coordinate 9,578,212, forward strand.
ACCCGGTACTACTCACACGGCGGTCGGGTCGTGGCCGCGCGATCTGGTGCGGCGCTCAACTACGTCGCCACCGATCACCAGGGCACCGTGAACGCGTCCGTCGAGGTGAGCTCGCTCAAGACCGAACGCCGGCGTCAGCTGCCGTTCGGCGGGCCCCGCGGGGAACAGGGTCAGTTCCTCGGTGACAAGGGTTTCGTCGGCGGAACCGTCGATGCCTCCGCCGGGTTCACCACCCTGGGCGCCCGCCAGTACGACCCGGACACCGGCCGGTTCCTCTCGGTCGACCCGATGCTCGTGTTCTCGGATCCCCAACAGATGCAGGGGTACTCGTACGCGAACAACAGTCCGATCAGCATGAGCGACTCCACCGGCCTGCTCGCGACTCCGTGCATGATCGACGGTCCGTGCGCCAACCCCAACACGGGTACGGTTCCAGGCCCCCAGAACCCCGGTGGCACGCCGTCGAAACCGAAGCAGAAGGTGATTCCCCCGGCGTTGCGCAACAACGGGTGGAGCTCCACGATGCCGGCGAAACTGAGCAGCTCCGGGCAGGTTGCCTGGTCGCATTGGTACCAAGCGGGCAACATGGTGATCAACGCCTGCCAGCCGGGCGTGAAGCAGTCGTTCGACTGGAACTGCAACACCGCGATGGACTACTACAACCAGCAGTACAGCGCCTACAAGAAAGCGTCGGGCAGCCCGTCCGGCTGGGACAAGGCACTGGACGTCCTCGTGGGGTATTCGGAGCTGATGCTCTGCACCCTCCCGGGTATCCACGCCGCCGCGTGTTGGGTGCCTTCCGATGTCACAGTCGGATATTGCGCGGGTGCCGGCCTGTCGAACGGCGTGACAACCCATGGTGGTGAGGGGTGCCTGGCGTTCGACCACAAGGGGGTGGGTGTCGTCTCCACCAAGAGAAACGGCACCTCCAACGGACAGCAGGGAGTGACCGGGGCGGCGGGTGTCAAGTGGATGAAGGGTGACATCGAATACCAGAACGGCCATGTGGGAGAATATCTGGAGATTCCCTACAAGTACGGCGAGGTCGAGATCGGCACCAGCCACGGCAAACCGCACTCGATAGGCCTGTACGTCGGCAGGAACCAGAAACCGGCGAGGCACGCCAAAGAGGAGAAGCACCACGGGCATCCGCCCACGGCCGGCACTGACATCACAACTTCGAGAAGGCTGACGAATGGCGGCCCGGTCTGCCGCTACTGCACCGCTATCGAGGACTTCCTGCTGAGTCCGTTCAAGTAGGTGCGTGATCGAGGTCGGGGCCTCCTCCGGTTCCCCGGGGGAGGTCCCTTTCGTTTCACGTCAGCAACGCCGCGATCTCGTCGGCCTCAGGGGTGCCGATCTCGGTGAAGATCTCCAGTGCCACACGCCACCGCGCCGCGGCGGCGTCACCGTTCCCCTCGGCCCGCCGGATCCGGCCCAGCAGCGCGAGCGCCCGGGCCTGGCTCAGCCGCTGCCCGGTCCTGTCCGTGAACTCCAACGCCTGCGTGCCGTGCTCGACCGCCGCCGCGTGGTCGCCGAGGGCGAGTTCGCACGCGGCGAGTTCGGTCAGTGCCGCCCCCCGGAGCACGTCCATGCCGGTCTCGTCCATTTTCGACAGCGCGTGCCGGACGTGGACCGCGGCTTCAGCCGGACGGCCCGCGGTGCGGTGTGCGGCGGACAGGCCGATGAGGATCGACACCTCGGCGTAGCGGAAGCCGATCTTCGACGCGAGGGCGAGCGCGTCCCGGTAGTCGTGGATGCTCTCCTCGACCTGGCCCAGTCGCATGCGGACGGTCGCGGTCAGTTCCAGCGCGCTGGCCTCGTGCCTGCGCTCGCCGATCTGCCTGCCGCACTCCAGCGCTTCGCGGGCGTGCGCGGCCGCCTCGGCGTACCGACCGAGGTCGCAGCACGCCTCGGCGAGACACACGAGCGAGGCAGCGAGATTGTGCAGCAGGCCCCAGCGGCGGCAGAGCTCGACACACTCGTGGTGGCGTTCGGCGGCCTCGGTGAGTCGCCCAGCGGTCCAATGGGCGAGGCCCAGGCCGTTCAGCGCGGGCAGCCGTACGATCATGTCGTCGTGGCGTCTGCTGATCTCCAGCGCCCTGGTGTGGCACCGCGTCGCCTCGTCGATGTCACCGAGTGACAGGTGCGCGACACCGAGGTAGTTGACCTCCCTGCCCTCGACGACCTCGTCGCCCGTGGCCTTCGCGATGGCCAGTGCGCGCTCGTGGTGCCGCATGGCGTCACGGGGCATGCCGAGTTGGGCGTGTACCCGGCCCAGGTTGTGGTGGCACTCGATCTCCGCAATCGAGCACGGTTGCCGCTCGTTCGCTTCGAGCGCCAGCGTGTGTTCGGCGATGGACTGCCGGTAGTCACTCAGGTTGTAGAAGATCAAGCCGCGCAGCGAACGCGCGGAGACCTCGGCCTGCGGGTCGCCGGACTCCTGTGCGGCGGCCAGCGTCGCCACGGACACGGCCAGTCCGTCCGCTCTGTGCCCTCGTCCGGCGAAGTAGCCGCGCAGCGAGTTGGTGAACCAGTTGCAGTAGCGCCGTGTCCCGGGGTCCGCGGCGGCCTGCTCCACCACGGCCACCAGGTTCGCCCGCTCCTCGTCGAGCCAGCGGATCGCGACCGTGCCGTCCTCGAACGGATTCGGCTCCGTGCTCACCCTCTGCCGTACGCGCTGAGCAGTGACGCAGAACCACGACGACGCGGCGGCCGCGTTCGCCAGGTAGTAGTCGAACAAGCGGATGTCGGCGGCGCGCAACACTTCCAAGGGGTCGTCCGTCCGTGCGCGGTCGGCCGCGTACTCGCGGATCAGGTCGTGGAACTGGTACCGGCCGCCAGAGCACCGGGTGAGCAGGCTGGCCGAGACGAGCCGGTCGAGTGACCGCCGGACGCCGGGCGCGGAGCCCGCGAGCGCCGTCGCGGCGGCCTGGGTGAAATCCGGTCCCGGTGCCCGGCCGAGCAGGCGGAACAGCCGCCGTGTCGCCGGATCGAGCGCCTCGTAGGACAGGTGGAACGTGGTTCGCACAGCGACCGCGGGATCGTCGTCGATGGCCAGTTCGGTGAGCCGGTCCTCACGCAGGGCCGCCACGTACTCGGAGATCTGGGTGTACCGGCGGCCACGCAGGTTCGCCGCAGCGATGCGCAGGGCGAGCGGCAGGTGCCCGCACAGCGTGGCGAGCTGGCTGGCCGCGACGTGTTCGGCGTCGACGAGGTCACGACCGCACAGCTCGACCAGCAGGTCGTGGGAGTCCGCGGCGGTGAGCACGTCGAGGCTGCGGACGTGGGCGTCGTTCAGCACGGTCATGCCGCGGAGATCGCCTCGGCTGGTCACGAGTGCCAGACAGCCGGGATCCGGCGGCAGCAGCGGCCGGACCTGCTCGGCGCTCGCGACGTTGTCCAGCACCAGCATGACCCGCTTGCCTGCCAGCAGTGAGCGGTACAGGGCGACCTGCTCGTCCAACGTCGCCGGAACGCGTTGCGCCGACACGCCGACCGCGCGCAGGAATCTGGTGACTGCCTGCTCGGTGGAAACCGGCGACACGGCGTCGTAGCCGCGCAGGTTGATGAACAGCTGGCCATCCGGGAACTGGTCACGAACCCGGTGCGCCCAGCGCACGGCGAGCGCCGTCTTGCCGATCCCGCCGGGCCCCACGAGCGCGACGACGCGTGGCGCGGATGCTCCCGGCTCGGGCAGCAGGTCGTCGAGCGCTGCCAGGTCCGCCGTGCGGCCTGCGAAACTCGCCAGATCGGCGGGCAGCTGCATCGGTACTTCGGCCGCGGGCCGCGCCGCGGGCCGTAGTTCGTCCCGGAGCACCTTCTCGTACGCCTCCCGCAGCTGCGGACCGGGATTCGCGCCGAACTCCTCCCGCAGCGCCGTGCGGATCTGTTCGTAGGCCGCAAGCGCCGCGGACTGCTGCCCCGAGCCGCCGAGCCCGAGCACCAGCGATGCCCAGAAGGACTCCCGGAGGGGGTGTTGCGCGGTCAGCCCACGCAGCTCGGGAACGAGCTGCTCGTAGTGACCGCACTCGATCTCGGCCGTGATCCGCGACTCCAGCGCGACCAGCCCCAGCTCGTCGAGCCGTTCGGCCTCGGCACGCAGGAAACCCTCGCCGAGCCCGCCGAAGGCAGGTCCGTGCCACAAGTCGGCCGCGACCCGCAGGAGCGCGGCGGCCTGCTCGAACTCCCCCTCGGCGAGCAGGTCACGCGCGGTGCGGACGGCTTCCTCCAACTCCCGCAGGTCGTAGCGAGCCGTCCCGAGCACGACCCGGTATCCCGCTCCGTCCGCGACGAGCAGATCGGGCGCACCGGCCTTGCGCAGCGCGCTGCGCAGTGTGGACACGTACGTCTGGACCATCGCCTTCGCCGAGGACGGCGGCCGCGACCCCCAGATCAGCTCGACCAGTTGCGCCGTACCGACCACGATGCCCGCCTTGGCCAGCAGTGCCGCCAGGAGCGTCTTGGGCTTCGTGCCACCGAGCGGCACCGGCTTCCCGCCGACGTCGACGGAGACGGTTCCGAGCACGCGGATGTGGACAGCGGGCAGCGCCGTGTTCCCCGTCATCGAGTCGAGCTCCAGTCACCTTGTCGGAGCCAAACAGTACAACGGCGACGAAAAACAGCCCCTCGATGAGATCCCTGGCTTGGTCCCGATCGGGCTGGCGAAGCGTTCCGTGGTCGGATCGAATCACATCGTGAGCTGGGTGGGTAGACCGGGCGGCCGTGACCAGGACCGGGTGGTGGAACTTGATCGCGCGGGAGAATCGGCCGTCGAAGGTCGTCAACACCCACAGTCCGTCGGCGCGGAGGGTTCCGGAGAGGCCGGGGCGCTAGCCGGCGGCGGCGGGTTGGCCGTTGGCGCGGGTGGGCAGCAGCGATGATCGAGCGACTCGCCAGGCACCTGGACCGAGTCCGGCCTGACATCGAGTCTCCAGGTAGCCGCTGATCGGTTGTGTCCGTTCAATGAGCGCCCACGCACTCTTCTACCGGATTTGTCGGCGAATGCGGGGTGCCACCAGCGATCGGCTCAACCAGTGGTTGTAGGTGCGTCCGGCCCAGGAGAAGTTGGACCTGGCGGCGGACCATCCGGCATGCGTTCGACCAGCACAGTGTGGGCCGGCTCATCCGGCGTTCACGTGGTCGAAGGTCTGACTGCTGAGCACTGTGGACTGGTCGATCTTCCTGCGGCCGCCGTCGTCGACGAGAACGTACCGGTGCCGCTCGCGGACCAGCTTGCCGTTCTTGAAGTTGTATTCGACGGTAGCCTCGACAACGTTGGCCGCCACCGGTGTCACACCGGAGGTGTGGACGCCACGGATGCGGTCCCAGAAGGCTTGGTAGCCGCCGCGTCCACCGGCTGGGTTTCGCTGGTATCTGGGCGTCAGCCGGTTGCAGCCTTCCGCCAGGTTGCCGGGCATCAACGCGTAGTACTCGGTGATCACCGCGGATAACGCGGAAGGTCCGCCATTGGGCGGCGGGTGCACCGTGGGTGGTCGAGATGCAGTGGGCGGGACAGTGCCCGAAGGCGTGGCGCTGATGAGTGGTGTAGCGGACACCGCACTGTTCGACGACGGCATGCTTGACGTGGTCGGAGGTTGCGGTGCGGCATCGGTCGCGTCCTTCCGGTCCGGGGTCAGTTGCCCTGCGAGCACGCCTCCGGCCAGGATGACCAGTCCACCGGCGAGCAACAGGGCCACCCGTCGCCTGGCCGGTCTCGGTTGACGCGGTTGTGATTCGACGCGTTCAGTGACCGCGTCGGGTTCGCCGACCTGGACTTCGGGTTGCGGTTCACGGGTGGTTGTGGCGACCATGACGGGAGCCGACCGCAGCGCCTCCAGCATGTCTCTGACCTCGGCCATAGTCGGCCGCTGCGGGGGATCAACGCTCAGCATCCGGGTCAGAAGCTCCGTCATCGGACCGGTCGGTCAAGGAGAACGCGGCGCTCGTCGTGAGCGCGATGACGTCGGGAGAGTTCCGTACCTGACGTGCTGTGTCTCGACCACATCGGCATGAGCCGCACTAGTGTGTGCACCGGTTCTGCCGGTGCCGGGTGTGGTTGATCCGCTGGCACAACGCCGCTGTGGAGTGCGCCGCAGTTCGCGGATCTCGTAGCTCACACCGGTGCGACCGAGGCCGACGATGGCCAACTCGGTCGTGGTCCAGGTCACCCGGTCGGGCACGTCGTACAGGCCGGTGAGATCCACCAGATCGTCCGCGGTGCCGTGCGCGATCGGCAGCCGCGACCGCGAGTTGTCCGGAACAGCGACCGGGCGGGTTGTCCGCCAACGGGAGCGTGCACGTCGTTGATGCCGCTGCGCCCGGCGGCGGACAACCCGGCCAGCGCGATCAGACAACGCGGCGGGCGTGCACGATGTGTGTGTGAGGCCGGCGAGGTCGTACTCGTCGTCGTTGTTGGTCCCGTCGCCGATCATGTCCACCCGGTTATGCCGTGGGACCAAGTAGATGCCTGTTGGGGATTCGGCGGTGTAGTGCGGACACAGGGCTGCTGTCAGCCGAGCACATTTCAGGGAGCACACTGCGCCGCCGTACATTTCCACCAGCGATCGCGTGGTGTGGAGCGGGGCAAGGACGTACACCAGGTTGGATTGCGGGTCCCCGCAGACCTGGCACAGGTCGTCGTTGCGCATCCGTTCGGCACGAGCGTCGTCGAACTGCCACGGATCCCACTCCACTCCGCCGTCCTCCGCCGTGCGAAGTTGCGCGAGCCAGGGCGTCGGGCGGGACAGAGGTCGTCCCGGCCGAAGGGTTCGGTCCACGGTCATGTCGGCCACGCATCGTGCTCGCGGGCGCGGCCAGCCCTCATCGAAGCGGCCGATCGTTAGGTCGACACTCACCCGTCAAGTCTCCCGTGCCGTGGTCGTGGTCGAGCCGCCAGGTCAAGCGGATCCGGCGCTGGTTCCGGAGAGCCCGTTTCTGCTCGTGGTCGGGTGGTGCTCCGGCGCCTCACCCTTACGTGGTCCGGGCCGTAACGCCAACGGGCCTGGTCGCGACAGGACAGCTATCTAGCTGCGGTTTTACGCGCGAAGCGAGGTGGGTGCCATGGACCAGCCCCCGCGGGAGCCAGGGTGCAGCACGACCTCAGCCAGCATCCGCGACCAGCTGCCCGCCCTGCCCGCGCTGCTGGCCCCGGCCCTGGCCGGGACCCCGACCGCGGTTGCCCGGCTGCTGGAGTACGTCCGGCCGTGGTTGGCACGCCAGTGCGCGAGTGTGGTCGTGGACGCCGCGTGGGCGGTCCGGACGACGTCGTTCAGGACGCGTGTGTGCGTGTCCTGCGTACCTTGCGCCACCAGCCTGGCCAGCGGCGCCAACCAGCTCACCGGGACGCGTACATCTGGTTGGCCGCCGTCGCCCACCGCGCTGTCGTCCACCACCAGGACGTGCTCGCCCGCAACCGCCCTGCGGGCGGCCCACGAGTCGACCCGCCGGATCTCGCTGACGGCCCCGAAGAACACGCGATCCGGCACGACGAACGTGCCCGGCTGCAGGCGGCGATCCAGCACCTGGCCGAGCCACAGCGGACTCTGCTGATCCTCCGATGGCAGCGTGGCTTGTCGGTCGACGAGGTCCCTGCCCGTCCCGGACACCATCGCTCCACCTCCTGGTCAGGGGTGTTGCGACGATAAGCTGAATCCGCCCACTGTTCGGCAATCGCGGCGGGCGGCGTGATGCCAGTGCCGTGACGACTTCGGCGACGGTTCGCTTCGGTGATCCATGCTCCGCACGGTAGACCCACCCACCGACAGTTCCGGCCGGTTCAGCGTTCGTCCTTGTGGGTCAACGTTTCCACATCATCAGCCGAGGCGTTCGACGATCGTCACGTTGGCCTGACCGCCGCCTTCGCACATCGTCTGCAAGCCGAACCGGCCGCCGGTTCGTTCCAGCTCGTGCAGCAGCGTGGTGAACAGACGGGTTCCCGTCGCGCCGATCGGGTGACCGAGTGCGATCGCGCCGCCGTTGACGTTCACCCGGTCGAGGTCGACCTTGAGTTCCTTGGCCCAGGCCAGCACCACGCTCGCGAACGCCTCGTTCGCCTCGAAAAGGTCGATGTCCGAGACGCTCATCCCGGCGCGTTCCAACGCGTGCCGTGTCGCGCGGATCGGCGCGGTCAGCATGTACACCGGGTCCGCGCCACGGGCCGACATGTGGTGCACGCGTGCGCGGGGCGTGAGTTTGTGCCGCAGCACCATGCGTTCGGACGCGATCAGCACCGCGCTCGCACCGTCGGAGATCTGGCTCGACAAGGCCGCTGTCACGCAACCGTCCGGGCGCAGCGGCGCCAGCTTGGCCATCTTGGCCAGGCTGGTGTCGCGGCGCGGGCCTTCGTCGTGCTCGAACCCGCCGACGGGGACGATCTCACGGGTGAACCGGCCCGCGTCCTGCGCCGCGACGGCCTTGCGGTGGCTGGCGAGGGCGAACTCCTCCATCTCGAACCGGGTCAGCTCCCATCGGGCGGCGATCATGTCCGCCGAACGGAACTGGTTGATCTCCTCGGTGCCGTAGCGGTGGTCCCAGCCCTGCGACCCGTTCGTCGGCGTCGGGAAGCCGAACTGTTCACCGACCAGCATGGCCGACCCGATCGGGACCTGGCTCATGTTCTGCACGCCGCCTGCCACGACCAGGTCCGAGCCGCTCATCACCGCCTGCGCGGCGAAGTGCAGCGCCTGCTGGCTCGACCCGCACTGCCTGTCCACGGTCACACCCGGTACTTCCTCGGGGAATCCCGCTGCCAGCCAGGCGGTCCGCGCGATGTCGCCCGCCTGCGGGCCGAGCGTGTCCACGCAGCCGAAGACCACGTCGTCGACCTCGCCGGGGTCGATCGGGCTGTCGGAGAACAGCGCCCTGATCACGTGCGCCCCCAGGTCGGCGGGGTGCACGCCGGACAGCGCGCCACCACGCCTGCCGACCGGAGTGCGTACGGCGTCGATGATGTACGCGTCGGACACGGGTTTTCTCCCTTCAGGAGCGGGAAATCACGGGCGGCGGACCGGACGGCGGCGGGTGGAGATGCCGTCGAGCAGGATGCCGAGGTACTGCTCCGCCACGTCCTGCGCGGACAGGTGGCCACCGGGCCGGTACCAGTGCACAGCGACCCACACGGTGTCCCTGATGAACCGGTACACGAGTTCGACGTCCAGATCGGGCCGGAAGGCACCTGCCCGCACGCCTTCGTCGAGCACGCCCACCCAGATCTTGCGGAACTCCACGCCGCGCTCGGCGATGTAGCCGAACCGCTCGAACGTCGCGAGGTACTTGGCGTCGTTCTGGTAGATCGCGACCGCGGCGTGCTGCTTGTCGATGCTCTCCAGGGAGGCGACCACGATCGCCTCGATCGTCGCCTTCGGCGGCAGGCCGGACTCGACGATCTGCCGGTACCGGCCGAACAGGTCGTCGAGGAAGCCGGTCAGTATCTCGTCCACCATGGACTCCTTGGAGTCGAAGTGGTGGTAGAGGCTGCCGGACAGGATGCCCGCGGCGTCGGCGATGTCGCGCACGGTCGTCGCGCGGAAACCGCGCTCGGCGAACATCTCCGCCGCCAGCCGCAACAGCTCGGCGCGGCGCGACGACGCGCCTGCCCCTGGTTCCTTCTTCACGGTCGAACTCCTCATCACGGGTGCTGACTGCTCACCGACACCACCTCGCCGGTCAGGTACGAGGCGTAGTCGCTGGCCAGGAACACCATCACATTCGCCACCTCCCACGGCTGCGCGGCACGCCCGAAGGCCTCCCGTCCCGCCAGTTCGGTCAGCAGCTGCTCGCTGGTCACCTTGGCGAGGAACGGGTGCGCCGCCAGGCTCGGGGCCACCGCGTTGACCCTGATCCCGTGCCCGGCCACGTCCATCGCCGCACATCTGGTGAACGCCATGACACCGGCCTTGGCAGCCGCGTAGTGCGCCTGGCCGTGCTGCGCGCGCCAGCCGGCCACCGAGGCGTTGTTGACGACAGCACCGCCACCGCCCTGCTCCACCATGCGTTTCAGCGCCGCCCGGGTGCACCGGAACGTGCCGTTGAGCGTCACGTCGAGCACCCTGCTCCACTCGTCGTCGGCCATGTCCAGCACCGACCTGGTGCCGCCGAGACCGGCGTTGTTGATCATCACGTCGATCCGGCCGAACGTGCTCGCCGCACTCCGCACCAGCGCCCGTACCTGCTCCTCGTCGGTCACGTCGCAACGCTGCGCGGCTACCCGGCCGTCATGGTCGGCTTTCAGCTGCTCGAGCGTTTCGGCCAGCCTGCGTTCGTGGTGGTCGCTGATCACCACGGTGGCGCCTTCTTCGAGGCAGCGCCGCGCGGTGGCCGAGCCGATCCCCGTCCCGGCTGCCGCGGTCACCACGACGGTCTTGCCCGCCAGCAGGTCGTGTCCTTCGGGATACGTCATCCGCGTGGCTCCTTCGGCAGGCCGAGCACGCGCTCGGCGATGATCGTGCGCTGGATCTCGTCCGAGCCGCCGTAGATCGTGTCCGCCCGGCTGAACAGGAACAGCCGCTGCCACTCGTCGAGGTCGCCGTCCTCGGCGATGATCGACGCCTGGCCGCGGACCTGCATCGCGAGCTCACCGAGGTCACGATGCCACCGCGCCCACACCAGCTTCGACACCGATGCCTCGTAGCCGGGGTCCTCACGCGACAACGTCCGCAACGCGTGCGCCCGCATCACCTCCAGGCCGATCCACGACCGCGCCAGCCGCTGTCCGATCACCGGGTCGCCGATCGCCCCGGTGCGCCTGGCCAGATCGATCAAGGCGTCCAGTTCGCGGCGGAAACCGACCTGCTGGCCCAGCGTGGCCACGCCGCGCTCGAACGCGAGCGTCGCCATCGCCACGCGCCAGCCGTCGCCGACCTCGCCGACGACCATGTCCCGCCCCGTCCTGGCCTGGTCGAAGAAGACCTCGTTGAACTCCGACGTCCCGGTCAGCTGGCGGATCGGCCGGACCTCCACGCCCGGCTGGCGCATCGGCACCAGCAGGTACGACAGGCCGTCCCGCCTGCGTGAGCCGGGTGTGGTGCGGGCAAGCACGAAACACCAGTCCGACTCGTGTGCCAGCGACGTCCACACCTTCTGGCCGGTGATCACCCATTCGTCACCGTCCAATGTGGCCGCCGTCGACACCGACGCCAGGTCTGACCCGGCACCAGGCTCGGAGTAGCCCTGGCACCAGAGTTCTTCGACAGCGCGGATCCTCGGCAGGAACCGGGCTTGTTGCGCCGGGGTGCCGAACGCGATCAACGTCGGTCCGAGCAGCTCCTCTCCGATGTGGTTGACCCGTGCGGGGGCGTTCGCCGCCGCGTACTCCTCGTGGAAGATCACCTGTTGCCGCGTGCTCACCCCGCGGCCACCGTGTTCCACCGGCCAGCCAAGGCAACTCCAGCCCGCCTTCGCCAGCGCGCGGTCCCATTCCCGGCGCAGTTCGTACTGCTCGTGCTCCCGGCCGGGCCCGCCCGCACCACGCAGATCCGCGAACTCGCCGCGGAGGTTCTCCGCGAACCAGGCGCGCAACTGTTGACGGAAGTCGCCGTTCACGTACGCTAGCCTACCAAGCACTTGCTTGAGGAGGTGAGTGTGCGCCGAGAAACCATTCCCGCCGCGCTCATCGAAGCGGCCGAGCGCTTCGGCGAAGCGGAAGCAGTGGTCGACGGTCAGGTCCGCCTGACCTTCCGCGAGTTGCACAACCGTGTGATGGCGGTCGCGTACGGCCTGAGCGCGAGCGGAATCGCACGAGGTGACCGGGTCGCGATCTTCGGCCCGAACACGCATCACTGGGTGACGTCGGCACTCGGTGTGCTGTACGCGGGCGCGACTCTGGTGCCCGTCAACACCCGCTTCACCACCGCCGAGACGCTGGACGTGGTCAACCGCAGTGGCGCGCGGGGTTTGTTCGTGCAGGACGAATTCCTCGGCATGGACCGAGGAGCCGACCTGCTCGAAGCCGACGCGGCACTGGCCGCACGGGTGCGGATCTTCCGGATGCCGACGCACTGGCCGGAGGCCACGTTCGAATCGCCCGCCCAGCCGGACGACGTGGCCGACATCCTCTACACGTCCGGCACCACGGGGCGCAGCAAAGGCGCGATGAGCGCGCAGACGCAGACACTCGCCACGGCACGGGCCTGGGCGGAACGGACCGAGCTCAGCGCTGCCGACAGGTACCTCATCGTGAACCCCTTCTTCCACAGTTTCGGTTACAAGGCCGGAATCCTGACGTGCCTGCTGACGGGCGCGACGATCGTGCCCCAGGCCGTTTTCGATGTCGCCGAGACGATTCGGCTGATCTCGTCCGAGCGTATCAGCGTGCTGCCGGGTGCGCCCACGATCTTCCAGTCGCTTGTGGATAACTCGCCGGGGCCGCCGCGGATCCGCCTGGCCGTCACCGGTGCCGCGGTCGTCCCGATCACTTTGGTCGAGCGGATGCAGAAGGAACTGTGCGACACGGTGCTGACTGGATACGGCCTCACCGAATGCCCCGTCGTGACGCTTTGCTCTCCTTTGGACAGTGCGGAGACCGTCGCACGGACAGCGGGACACGCCGCAGCGGGTTGCGAGGTCCGGATCGGTCCGACCGGCGAGATCCTCGTGCGCGGGCCGAACGTGATGCTCGGGTACCTCGACGACCCCGCCGCGACCGCAGCGGCCATCGACGACCAGGGGTGGCTGCACACCGGTGACATCGGAAACCTCGACGACGCGGGCAATCTGACGATCACCGACCGGATCAAGGACATGTACATCTGTGGCGGGTTCAACGTGTACCCGGCCGAAGTGGAACAGGCGCTCGCCCGGTTGCCCGGTGTCGCCGAGGCCGCGGTGATCGGCGTTCCCGACGCCCGGCTCGGCGAGGTCGGCAGGGCGCACGTCGTCCGGAAACCCGGCGCCGACCTGTCCGAAGACGACGTCATCGGTTTTTGTCGGACCCTGCTGGCAAACTTCAAAGTGCCCAGGCAGGTGGAGTTCCTCGCGGCGCTGCCGCGCAACCCGTCGGGCAAGGTGCTGAAGAGAGTCCTAAGGGGATAGTCATGAGCGTCGTCCGCTACGAACGGCGGGGCCCGGTCGCGGTCGTCACGATGAACCGGCCGGAGTACCGCAACGCGCAGAACTCGGCGATGACGTACGCGCTGGACGACGCCTTCGCCCGCGCGGTCGACGACGCCGGGGTCAAGGTGATCGTCCTCGCCGGGGAAGGCAAGCACTTCTCGGCCGGGCACGACATCGGGACGCCGGAGCGGGACGTGGACGTCTCCTTCGAGCGCAGGGCCGTGATGTGGTGGGACCACGTCGGCCGCCCCGGCGGTGACCAGCGCTACGCCAGGGAGATGGAGGTGTACCTGGGGATGTGCCGCCGCTGGCGGGAGATTCCCAAGCCGACCGTCGCGATGGTGCAGGGCGCGTGCATCGCCGGTGGCCTGATGCTGGCGTGGGTGTGTGACCTGATCGTCGCGTCGGAGGACGCGTTCTTCGCGGATCCCGTTGTGCGGATGGGTATCCCGGGCGTCGAGTACTTCGCGCACCCGTGGGTGCTCGGTCCGCGCGCGGCCAAGGAAGTGCTCTTCACCGGCGACCGGTTCACCGCGCGGCAGGCGCAGGACTGGGGGATGGTCAGCCGGGTGGTGCCCAGGGAGTCGCTGGCGGAGGAGGCGTTAGGGCTCGCCGGCCGGATCGCCGAGATGCCCCAGTTCGGGCTCGCTCTCGCCAAACGAGCCGTGAACCAGGCCGAGGACCTGATGGGCCTGCGGTCGGGGATGGACTCGGTGTTCGGCCTGCACCACTTCGCGCACGCGCACAACGCCGAAGTCTCATCGGACTCCCTCGCGGGTATGGATGCCCGCTCGATGAAGGAACGCGAGTAACCCATGGACCTCGATCTCGATCCCGCCACCCTCGCCTTCCGGGCCGAAGTCCGGTCGTGGCTCGCCGCGAACGCGCCGACCGGCCTGCCGTCGATGGACACAGCCGAGGGATTCGAGGCACATCGCGCCTGGGAGAGAACGCTTTTCGACGCGCGCCTGTCCGTGGTGGCATGGCCGGAGGCGTTCGGCGGCCGAGACGCGTCCCTGCTCCAATGGGTGATCTTCGAGGAGGAGTACCACGCCGCCCGTGCGCCCGCCCGCGTCAGCCAGAACGGCATCTTCCTGCTGGCGCCGACGTTGTTCGCACACGGCACGGCCGAGCAGTGCGCGCGACTGCTGCCCGCGATGGCCAGTGCCGAGGAGGTCTGGGCCCAAGCGTGGTCGGAGCCGGAGGCAGGCAGTGACCTCGCCGCCATCCGGGCCTCCGCGCGCCGGACGGACGGCGGGTGGTTGCTCAGCGGGCAGAAGACGTGGAGCTCCAGGGCGACGTTCGCCGACCGGGGCTTCGGGTTGTTCCGGACTTCCGGCGAACGGCATCGCGGCCTGACGTACTTCATGTTCCCGTTGCGGGCGCCCGGCGTGGCGGTGCGGCCGATCGCCCAGCTCGACGGCGAGCCCGGGTTCGCCGAGATCTTCCTCGGCGACGTGTTCGTCCCGGACGAGGAGGTGATAGGCGAGGTCGGCAACGGCTGGAAGGTCGCGATGAGCACGGCCAGCAACGAGCGCGGTCTGTCGTTGCGCAGTCCCGGGCGGTTCCTCGCCACCGCGCAGCGCCTGGTCGAACTGTGGAAGGCGTCACCGGATCCGGCTTCGCGGGACCGCGTCGTGGACGCGTGGCTCGGTGCGCAGGCGTACCGGCTGTACACCTTCGGCACCGTCACCCGGCTGGCGTCAGGCGGCAGTCTCGGCGCGGAGTCCAGTGTGAACAAGCTGTTCTGGTCGGATCTCGACATCGCGATGCACGAGACGGCGCTGGACCTGCTCGGCGGCGAGGGCGAGACCGCCGGTGACTGGCTCGACGGCTACCTGTTCTCGCTCGCGGGCCCGATCTACGCGGGGACGAACGAGATCCAGCGCAACGTCGTGGCCGAACGGATACTGGGGCTGCCCCGATGAAATTCGCCCTCTCCCCCGAGCAGACCCAGTTCGCGGACACGCTCGACGCGGTGCTCGCCAAGTCCGACGTGGCCAGGGCATGGGCCGCGGGTGACCACGAACCCGGCCTGGCCGTCTGGCGGCAACTGGCCGAGCTCGGCGCGACGACGGTCGTCACGGACGGCGAGCCGGTGGACATGGTGGTGGTCATGGAGGCCATCGGGTACCGCGCCCTGCCCGGTCCGGCCGTCGAGACGGTGGCTGTCCTGCCGGACCGATTGGACGGTGCGTTACTGGCGACAGTCGCGCTCCCGCCGCATGTGCCGTACGCGGTAGACGCGGACGTCGCCGACCGTGTGTTCACAGTCCAGGACGGAACGCTGTTCGAAGCGACGCCCGGCAAGCGCGTCGCGTCAGTGGATCCATGCCGGGCGTTGTTCGAGGTGGCCGCGACGACCGAGCTCGGCCCGCTGGACGGGGCATTCGACCGTGGAGTGCTCGCGTGTGCCGCGCAACTGCTGGGAGCGGGGCGCGCGTTGCTGGCGAAGTCAGTGGAGTACGTCAGACAACGCACCCAGTTCGGCAAACCGATCGGCTCGTACCAAGCGGTGAAGCACCACTTGGCGTCGGTCCACGTCGGTCTGGAACTGGCCAGGCCGGTGGTGTACGGCGCCGCTTCGGGCGTGCTGCCGGCCTCCGCGGCGAAGATAGCCGCGGGCGATGCCGCGTACCGAGCCGCTCGTACGGCTCTACAAGTCCACGGTGCCATCGGCTACACAACCGAGAACGAACTGAGCCTGTGGATCACCAAAGTCCGCGCTCTGCATTCGGCATGGGGCACCGGATCGGTCCACCGTGCGAAGGTGATGGAGGGTCTCCCCATGAAGTGATCTCAACGGCCACGCAGTGACCGGGCGACGTACTGCACAGCGGACAGGGCATCGAGCCTGGCTCGATAGGTGATCACGAGGAGCCTTCCGGGTCTGCGCCCTCGCGGACCCAGTCGATGATCACCTCATGTGCGATTCGGTGAATGTCAGTAGGTTGGCGCGGTGAGCACACCTGTTTATCTGGTCGAGTACTCCGACGTCGCTGCCGAGGCGGGTGCCAGGAACACGATCGGTGGATCGCCCGTTCTCCCCGCGGGTGAATCGTGGCCGGAGTGTTTCTGCGGTTCGCGGATGGTCCTTTTCTTCCAGTTCGACATCCCCGCGGACATCCCGGTGTTCGGCGGGAATCACCTGCTGGCGTTTCAGTGCCGCCACCACGACGACGTCCCATTCGTCGAGTCGGGGCCGCAGTTGCCCGACGCGTTCTGGGACGGTCCGACGAACCCGGGCTATCCAGGTCCGTTCTGGCGGCTCATGCTCCACCGGGACGAAACCGGCCCGGTCGGCGACACGGAGAAGACCTTCTCGGCCCGCGTGCTGACCCTCAGCGCGGGCTCCGACGGATCCGCCGACGGTGACTACTGGCCGTTGTTCAAGGTCGGCGGCGAGCCGGACTGGGTCCAGTCGCCTGAATCACCCCGTTGTCCCTGCGGCGCCGACATGGTGTTCGTCTGCCAGGTCCCCGAGTCCTATGGCTTCAGCGACGAGCACGAGCCGTACGCCGACGACTACATGATCTTCCTCGGCAACGCGGTCTACGTCCTGGCTTGCCCGGTGCGCTGCCACCCGGCCGCGGTCTGGCCTGTCCCGCAGAACTGAGTAACGGCTCGCGGCCAACCCGGCAACCAGTGGGTGTGAGCGAAACGACGGCCAAGACCGAGCAGCCTCCGCGGGCTCGGCGTGACGCCGGGTCGACTGGGCTGGGCGCGGAGTTCGAGCAGGTCTACCGCGCGCACGTCCAGCAGGTGACGGCGTATTTCGCCCGGCGGACGGCTGACCCGCAGACGGTCGGTGACCTGACCGCGGAGACGTTCGTGCAGGCGATCACGTCCTTCGCCACGTTCGATCCGGCCAGGGGAAGCCCGCGTGGCTGGCTGTTCGGCATCGCGCGCCGGGTCTTCGCCCAGTACTGCGAGCGGGTCAGCCGGGGCCGGGATGTCACCGTCCGGCTGGCCGGGCGGCGGGAACTCGACGTGGACGAGGCCGCCGAACTCGTGGTGCGGATCGACGCCGAGCGCCGGGGCAAGGCGTTGTTCGACGGCATGGCGGCGTTGACGGCCGCCGATCGGGAGGCCGTCGAACTCGTCGACATCGCGGGCCTCGAGCGTGCGGAAGCCGCCGCCGCGCTCGGCATCTCGTCAGGGGCGTTGCGGATCAGGTTGTTCCGGGCGCGAGCCAAGTTGCGAAAGATCGTGGGTGAGAACAATGGGTAAGTTCGAGGATCAGTTGCTCTCGGACCTGATGCAGGTGCACGGGCCGGACCTGGCCGGTGCGGAGCGCCCGAGGCGGCGCCGCACAAACCCGGTGGTGGCCGCCGTAGGAGCGGTGGCGGTGGCCGGTGTGGCGACAGGCGCGGTCCTGATGTGGCCGACGAGCACTCCGGCCTACGCGGTCACGGACAACGGCGACGGCACAGTCACCGTGTCGGTGAACAACGTCAGCGCGGTCGACAAAGCCAATAGGGAGGCGCAGGGCAAAGGTGATGTCCCCGGCCAGGTCCACACGTGCAACGCGAAGCCTGTGATGAACAAGCTCGAGTCCATCGACAGGAAGCTCAAGGACGCCATCGCCGCCGAGGGCAGGCAGAAGAAGATCATCACCGTGTACCTGCCGGACTGTCCGCCCCAGACCATCGAGGTGATCCCCGGCCGCGGCAAGTGAACCCGCTCACCCGAGGCGCGTGGGTGGGATGATCTGGTCGTGACGCAGGCCGTTGGGGGGTCGGCTGCCGACCCGGCGGTGGGTCAGCGCAAGGCCGCGAGCAGCATCGGGAAGGACCGGTGCAGTGCTCGTTCCCAGTAGGGCCAGGTGTGCGTGCCCGGTCCGTAGAAGTCGGTGACGACCCTGACGTGCTTGGCACGCAGGCGTTCAGCCACCGCGGCCGACTGCAGGCCGAGGAACTGTTCCGAGCGGTCGAAACCTGTGCCCGGCGGGTCGAGCGGGCCTGGTTCGCCGTTGCCGGTGGCCAGGTAGACGGGGATGCCGCGGAGCCGCCCGGCGAGGTCGTACGGGTTGTGCGCGGCCCAGATACCGGCCTGTGCCTCGGGATCTCCCCACAGGGCGAGCGGGTCGGCGCCTGTCTGCCGGACGAGTCCGGCGACCACGTCGGTGCCGATCTTGCCCTGGAATGTCGTGTGGACAAGGCCGCTGTACGACGCCGCGGCCTTGAAGAACCCGGGGTGCCTTGCGGCGTACGACAACGCGCCGAACCCGCCCATGGACAGGCCGGCGACCACGCGGTCATGACCGGACCGGTACTTGCGTTCGACCAGCCGCCTGAGTTCCTCCAGGTGGAAGGTCTCCCACGCCGGTCCGGTCAGCCAGTCGGAGTAGAACCCGGCCGGTCCGCCTTCCGGCATGACAATAAGGACATGGGTGTTGGCTGTGAACGCCTCGACGTCGGTTTTGTTCGTCCATGACTGGTGACCGGTGTTGCCGTCGCAGCACCCGTGCAGCAGGTACAGGGTCGGCCACGTGCGGTAGGGCGCACGCCGGTAGTCCTTGGGCAGCAACAGCCTCACGCCGACTTCGCGTCCGACGGCCTCGGAACGCACGGTCAGCTCCAGCAGTCGTTCGCTGAGTTGCTGTTCGCGTACGACCGTGGCGCCGCCAGTGCTTGCCGACGCAGGCGCGCTGACGAGAACACTGAACAACAGCACCAAAGACAGCAGCAGTCCGCGTAACCGCATCCTCGACCTCCGTCGGTCCGGCGCCGTGTTCCCAACTTGGCCGCCTGCCCGTTACCTGTCAACCATGTTGTCCGTTAACGGACATAACGGCTTGGCGCACGCTCTGGCCGAACACCACCCCGGTTGACACAATCACCGGATTGTCCGGTTCAGGGAGGTCCGGTGACTTCTTCGTCCGTGGTGACCACGGTGTTCCTGCCGATCGCCCTCGGGGTGATCATGCTCGGCCTGGGGATGTCCCTGACCGTGCAGGACTTCAAACGCGTGGCGTCGGTGCCGAAGGCGGCCGTGGTCGCGCTGGCGTGCCAGGTGCTGTTGCTGCCCGCGATCTGCCTCGGGCTGATCCTGCTGTTCGACCTGGCGCCGACGCTGGCTGTCGGGATGATGCTGCTCGCCGCGTCGCCCGGCGGCACCACGGCGAACCTGTTCAGCCACCTGGCCGGTGGTGATGTCGCCCTGAACGTCACGCTGACGGCGATCAACGCGGTGATCGCCGTGGTGACGCTGCCGATCGTGGTGAACCTGGCGCTGTCCGGTTTCATGGGCGGCGACGAGGAACTCGGCCTGCAGTTCGACAAGATGCTGCAGGTGTTCGCGATCGTGCTGGTGCCGGTGGCGATCGGGATGCTGGTCAGGCGCCGGTTCACCGCGTTCGCCGACCGGATGCTCAAGCCGCTCAAGATCGCCGCGATCGCGTTCATGGCCGCCACCATCGCCGTCGCGGTGTTCCAGGAACGGGCGAACATCGGCACGTACGCGCAGTCGGTCGGCACGATCGCGTTGTTGTTCTGCGTGATCAGCCTGGCCGTCGGGTATGCCGTGCCGCGCGTGCTGAAAATCGGCCACCGCCAGTCGATCGCGTCGTCGATGGAGGTCGGTATCCACAACAGCACGCTGGCCATCACGATCGCGCTCAGCCCGGCGTTGTTGAACAACCCGCAGATGGCTGTGCCGGGCGCGGTGTACGGCGTTGTCATGTTCATCCCGGCGGGCATCTTCGCGTTCTGGCTGAGCAGGCGTGCCGTGCCGCAGGAAAGCACTGTCACCTGACCTGCGGGTCCGAACCTTGACGAGCTCCGGGCTGTCCGTCTAATTTTCTAAGGACGAACAGTTAATTCCGAGATGCGGAATCTCCGGAGCCGCGTATGTCGGTCGAAATCGTCTCGATACTGGTTCTCGTCGCGGTGTTCGTCCTGGGCACCACGCTGTCGATCAACATGGGCGTGCTGGCGTTCGTCGCCGCGTTCGCCGTCGGGGCACTGGCCGCCGTTGCGCCGCTCGTCACATGGCTGGTTCTCGTGGTTCCGGGTTGGCTGTAGGGCATGCCACTCACTGGAATCACGGTGCTCGAGGTTGGCGTGTTCATGGCGGGCCCGTACGCCACGATGCAGCTCGCCGACCTGGGCGCGCAGGTGCTGAAGGTCGAGAACCCGGCGGGCGGCGACCCGGTCAGGCAGGCCGGGCCGTTCGTCGGCGGCGCGAGTTCGCCGTTCGCCCGGCTGAACCGGAACAAGAAGTCCGTCGCGCTCGACCTGAAGTCACCGGACGGCCGCGCTGCCTTCCGGCGGCTGGCCGACAATGCCGACGTGCTCGTGGAGAACCTCCGGCCAGGCGCGCTGCGCGCACTGCGACTCGACTACGACACGCTGCGCACGTCCAATCCCGGCCTGGTCTACGCGTCGGCGTCCGGCTGGGGCCAGGACGGTCCACTTGCGACGCTGCCGGGCCTCGACATCATGGCGCAGGCGCGCAGCGGCCTGATGAGCATCACCGGCCCGCCCGGCGGGCCACCGGCCAAGATCGGCATCCCCGTCTGCGACCTGGTGTGCGGGATGTACGTGGCGATGGCGGTCCTCGCCGCGCTGCGCGAACGCGACCACAGCGGCGAGGGTCAGCACATCGACGTGAGCCTGCTCGAATCCGGGGTCTCACTGGCGGTCTGGGAGGCCGGGAAGTACTTCGCCACGGGTGAGGTCGGTGGCCCGCTCGGCACCGCGCACCAGGGGCAGGCGCCGTACCAGGCCGTGCGGTGCGCGGACGGCTGGCTCACGGTCGGCGCGATCACGCCGAAAGCGTGGCGTGGCCTGTGTGAAGTCCTTGGCCTGCAAGCACTCGCTGACCAGGACCGGTTCTCGGACGCGTACCGCCGCAAGGCGAACGTCGACGAGTTGATCCGGCGGGTCGAAGAGGCGACCCAGCACCGGACTGTGGCCGAGTTGGTCACGGCGCTGGACGCAGCGCAGGTACCATGTGCCCCGATCTCGGACTACGGAGAGGTTTTCACCGCCGACGCGCTCACCGAACGGGATTTCCTCTGGGACGCACCCGGCGGCGTACGCCAACTGGGCTCGCCGATGCGCTTGTCCCGTACGCCGACGCGGCGCGACACGGCCGGACCTGCACTCGGCGCGGATACGCGTGCGGTGTTGCTCGCTGTCGGGTACACCAATGACGAAGTGGACGCGTTGGTCGGAGGGCAGTCATGAGCGTTGTGGTCGAACAGGACGGTCCAGTCCTTAAGGTCGTCTTCAACCGTCCGGACAAGCACAACGCCATGACGTTCGAGATGTACGAGTCCCTGGCGGAGGCGTGTGAACGCGCTGACAGGGACGACGAGATCCGGGCGATGGTGTTGCGTGGCGCTGGGCGTCAGGCGTTCGTGTCAGGCACCGACATCACGCAGTTCCAGCAGTTCGAGACTGGCGAGGACGGACTCGCTTACGAGCAACGGATCGCAGCGGTGCTCACGCGGCTGGAGGACGTGACTGTGCCGACGATCGCGGTCATCCACGGCTACTGCGTCGGCGCCGGTATCGCGATCGCGGCCGTGTGCGACCTGCGGGTGGCGGCGACGTCGGCGCGATTCGGCGTGCCAATCGCCCGTACCCTCGGCAACTGCCTGTCGATGAATACGTATTCACTGCTGGTCCACCACCTTGGTCCGTCGCGCACGATGGACATCATGCTGAGGGCCAAGCTGCTGACCGGCGGCGACGCCAAAGCCGCCGGTTTCGTGCACGAACTGTGCGGTGACGGTGACCTCGACCGGACGGCGAACGCCGTGATCGGGACGGTGCTGCGGAACTCGCCGCTGAGCATGTGGGCAGCCAAGCAAGCCATCGCACGGCTGCGCAGAGCCGCGGTGCCGGACGGCGACGACATCGTCAGCAAGGTGTTCGGCAGCGAGGACTTCCACACAGCCGTGGCCGCGTTCGGCACGAAGCGGCCGGTGAACTGGACGGGCCGTTAGGCCTTGCGGCCGACCCCGCACCAGGCCAGGTGATACGCCGACGGTTCGCGGTCGACGGGGTTGTCCGGGCGCCAGTCCTGGAGGTGCACGATGCCGGGTTCCTGCAGCTCCCAGCCTTCGAACAAGCGCTCCAGCTCGGCCTTGGTGCGTGTGTAGAGCCGTGTCGTGGTGTTCTTGTACGCGTCGAGGAACGCTGCTACCTGGTCTTTCTGTTCCTGCGAAGCGTCGTCCAGTGCGATGTGCGACATCACGAGCAGGCTGCCCGGCGCCAGCCGCGAGCGGTAGTGCGCGATCAGGTCGGCCGGGTTGTCCTCGTCGCCGATGAAGTGCAGCAACGCGACCATCTGCAGGCAGACCGGCTTGTCGAAGTCGATCAGCGCACGGGTCTGCGGGTGGTCCAGGATGCCGTCCGGGTTGCGCAGGTCCTCCTGGATCATGGTGACCCGGTCGGTGACGTTCTGCTCCTGCAGTTTGATCAACGAACTCTGCACCGCGATGGTGTTCGAGTCGACGTAGACGACGTGCGCCTCCGGGTTGGCCCGCAGGGCGATCTCGTGCACGTTGCCGACGGTCGGCGCGCCGGAGCCGATGTCGAGGAACTGGGTGATCCCGGCCGCTGCGGCTTCCTTCACCGCACGGCGCAGGAACGACCGGTTGTTGCGGGCCAGCGGCTTGATCGGCGGCAGGATCTGCTCGACCTGGTCGACGAAGGACCGGTCCACCGCCGTGTTGTGCGAACCGCCCAGGTACGCGTCGTACACGCGGTCCGGTGACGGCAGTGTCGCGTCGATGCCCGCTGCCTCAAGCCAGGCGACTACCGCCATGTCCTGGAAGGGCGCGACGTACTCGGACATGTCCCGGCCGGCGGTCATCCGGTCTCCTGTCAGGTGAAGTCGTGCCACGGGGAGCGCGCGGACACCGAGTTTATCGCGCGGTTCAACCGGTCACTTCGCTTCGGAGTCGATCAGCAGCTTGCCGCCCTGGCGCACGATGCGGACCGTGCGGGTGGACGTGTTCCCGCTGCCGTAGTTCACGTTGTAGACGATCTGCTCGCCGCCGTCCGGGTCGGTCGCCGTGCGGCTCGCGCCTCGCCCGCTGACCTGCGGGTACTGCGCCCAGTACCGCTCGAACGCGGCGAAGTCGCCGAACATCTGCTGCGCCCTCGGGGTCAGCATTCCCCACCGCTCCTGGGCGGACTTGTCACCGCTGTAGTAGGCGACGACCGCGAGACCCGCGGAGCGCCAGTCGATCGCGCCGCCTTCGCTGCCGACGGCGTTCGTCGGTACCGTCGACGGCGGGGTCTGCGACGGGGTGACCTGCACGGTCACCGTGTCTTGCGGCTGAGTGACCGGCGTCTGCGCACCCTGGTTGTCCTTCGAGCCGCTCGAGCTGAGCACGGTCGCGATGACACCGCCGAGGACAGCTGCCGCGACGATCGCGCCGACGACGCCCGCGACACGCTTGCTGCCGCCCGGTTTGCGAGGTTCAGCGGACCGCTGCGGCGGCCTGGGCGGGGGTGGCGGCGCGGGACGGCGCTCGACGGGCTTGGGCGGCGCCTGGACGGAGACAGCCGCGGGTGCGGGCGCGGGCATCCGCGCGACCAGCGTCTGCTGGACCGGCGCGGGCTTGCGGGGCGCCACCGGCGGGTTGATCGTCTCCTTGGGCACGACGACGGTCGCGCCCCCGGCGAGCTCGCCGAACGTGGTGACCAGTTCCGGCATGGTCGGCCGGTCCGCGGGGTCCGCGCGGAGCAGCTCCATCAGGGCTTTGCTCAACGACCCGGCCCGCTTGGGCTCCGGCACCTTGCCCATGGCCACGGCGTAGAGCTGGGCCAGCGGGTTGTCCTTGAAGCCGTACGGTGGCTGGCCTTCGACCACGTGGTACAGCGTGGCACCGAGGGAGAACACGTCCGACGCCCTGGTCGGGTCCTGTCCCCTGGCCACTTCCGGCGCCAGGTAGGCGGGCGTGCCCGCGAGCATGCCGACCGAGGACTGGGTCATCGTGCCGTCGTCGGTCGACCGGGAGATGCCGAAGTCGGTGATCTTCACCTGACCGCCCTGGTCGATCAGGATGTTGCCCGGCTTGACGTCCCTGTGCACGATCCCGGCCGCGTGCGCGGCGGTCAGCCCGGTGGCCACCTGCACGCCGATCTGCGCGGCCTCCTCCGGCGAGAGCGTGCCGCGCTCGGCCAGCAGGCCGGACAGGCTCAGCGACGGCAGGTACTCCATGATCAGACAGGGGTCGCCATCGTGTTCGGCGACGTCGAACAAGGCGATGGCGTTGCGGTGCTGCAACCGCGCGGCGATCCGGCCTTCGCGCATGGCCCTGCGGCGCGCGTCGGCGGCCTGGCTCTCCGAGAGCCCGGCGCGCATCAACAGCTGCTTGATAGCAACCGTGCGGTCGAGCCGCTCGTCACGTGCCTGCCAGACGATTCCCATCGCGCCACTGCCGATGGTGTCCAGCAGCCGGTAGCGACCGGCGACCAGCTGCCCCTTTTCGATGACTACTTCTTTCCTCGCGTGCGTGTACCCGACGGCGTCAACCTTATCGAACCCAACCCGCGTTCCGGTGAAGCGGCAGGGGGTCGGCCGGTAGCAAACCAAGCGATTGTTTGGTTTGATGGGCGTATGCTCGGCTCGGAACACGACGATCTGCGGGACGCCGTGCGGCACATGCTCGACCGCGCCGACGTCTCGTGGACAGGGCTGTGCCGCCAGATCGGCGTCGCCGGACTCGCCGTACCGGAGCAATACGGCGGCGCGGGCGCGACATTGCTGGAATCACACGTCGTCCTCGAGGAAACCGGGCGCGTACTGGCACGGGTGCCGATGTTGTCCACAGTGCTGGCCACACAAGCTCTGCTACTCAGCGGTAATGCGCCGGCGTGCGCGGATCACCTGCCCGGCATTGTCGACGGCAGCACATCGGCGACTGTCCTGTGGGCGGATTCGGTTTCCGAAACGGTCGCGTGCGTACTCGACGGCGATGTCGCCGATGTGCTGCTCGTCGCCACACCCGATGGTCTTTATCTCGGCGATTCCACGCATCGCGTGCATACCCCCGCGATGGACGAATCAAGGCGGCTGGCGACCGTGCGCCTTTCCGGCGGAACCCGGATCGGACCGCCCGCGCCGCGGCTGCGGGACATCGCGTTGAGCGCGTTGAGCGCCGAACAGGTCGGCGCCGCGCAGCGGTGTTTGGACATGACCGTGGACCACACCAGGACCCGCGTCCAGTTCGGCAGGCCGATCGGCAGTTTCCAGGCGTTGAAACACCGGATGGCCGACATGCACGTTCTCGTCGAGACAGCCAGGTCGATCTCGTACGCCGCCGCCGAGAACCCGGACCTCGCCGCCGTGGCCGCGGCGCACTGCGCGGAAACACTGTCCACTGTGGCGGGTGAGATGATCCAGCTGCACGGCGGGATCGCGATCACGTGGGAGCACGACGCACACCGCTACTTCAAGCGGGCGCACAACAGCGCGCAGCTGTTCGGCCAGCCGCACGAGCACGTCGCGCGGCTGGTGGACGTCATATCCAGTCGGCGTGCCGCGACCACGTGAAAAGGTTGTCCAGCATGGCGTTGGGCTTGCGTTCGGCCTGCACGTCGGTCGCCGTGTAACGGCCGCGGTAGAACAGCAGCGGCTGGGCGTCACGGCACGCGCCCAGCTGGCGCACACGGCCGATCACGATGTGGTGGTCGCCGCCGTCTCGGACTTCCTCGACGTCGCAGTCCACCCACGTCAGCACGCCGTCCAGGATCGGCGCGCCGCTGGGCGCGGGACGCCAGCGCGTCGCGGCGAACTTGTCCGCACCGGCCCGGCCGAACACCGTCGACAGCTCCTGCTGGTCGTCGGCGAGCACGTTCACGCAGAACCTGCCGGACCGCTCGATCGCCTGCCAGGTACGGGAAGTCCTGCCGGGGCAGAACAGCACGAGCGGCGGGTCGAGCGACAGCGCGGCGAAGGCCTGGCAGGCGAACCCGACCGGGCCCTCGCCGGTGACCACCGTGACACCCGTGCAGAAATGCCCGAGCACCCGCCGGAAATCAGCCGTCACGGTGGCAGTCACGGTTTCGCGCCGACGCTGAAGTCGTGGCCCCACAGGCTGACCGCCGTGCTCTCGCGTGCGATCCAGTCCTCGTCGTCGACCTGGCGGCCCTCGCAGCCGAACTCCACGTCGAAGCCACCCGGTGTCTTCATGTAGAACGACAGCATCAGGTCGTTGACGTGCCTGCCGAGCGTCGCCGACAGCGGCACTTCGCGGCGCAACGCCCGGTCGAGCGTGAGCCCGACGTCGTCGCTGTTCTCGACCTCGACCATCAGGTGCACGATCCCGCTCGGTGTCGGCATCGGCAGGAACGCCAGGCTGTGGTGGCGCGGGTTGCAGCCGAAGAACCGCAGCCACGCCGGCGGCCCGTCGGCCGGGCGGCCGACCAGTTGCGGCGGCAGCCGCATCGAGTCCCTGAGCCGGAAACCCAGTACGTCGCGGTAGAACCGCAGCGCGGCCTCGTCGTCGTGTGTGGACAGCACGACGTGACCGAGCCCCTGCTGGGCGGTGACGAACTTGTGCCCGTACGGGCTGACCACCCTGCGGTGTTCCAGGGCGGCGCCGTGGAACACCTCGAGCGTGTTGCCCGACGGGTCGTCGAACCTGATCAGCTCGACCACGCGGCGATCGGCCAGTTCGGCCGGTGTGCCTTCCTTGTACGGCACGCTCGCCTCGTCCAGGGCGGCACGCACCTCGGCGAGTTCGGCGGCGTTCGCGGCCTCCCAGCCGGACTGCGCCAGCCGGTCCCGCTCGCCGGGGAAGATCACCAGCCGCGCCGGGAAGTCGTCCATCCGCAGGTACAGCGCGTTCTCGTCGGTACCCCTGCCTTCGACCATGCCGAGCACCTTGAGGCCGTACTCGCGCCACTTGGCCATGTCGGTGGCCTCGATGCGCAGGTAGGCGAGCTGTCGGATGCCCATCACGTGCTCCCGATGAAGTCGAGGGAAAGCCGGTTGAACTCGGCGAACTTCTCCAGCTGAGCCCAGTGCCCGCACCTGCCGAAGACGTGCAGTTGCGCGCGCGGGATGAGCTTGAGCGCGAGCAGCGCACCGTCGATTGGGTTCACCCGGTCCTCACGGCCCCAGACAAGCAGAACGCGTTGCCGCAGCTTGTACGCCTCACGCCAGAGCATGCCCTCTTCGAAGGTCTCCGGGCTGGTGAACGACTTGCCCATGGATGCCATGGCCCGCAACGACTCCGGATCGGCGGCGACCCGGTAGCGCTCCTCGATCAGCTCGTCGGTGACCAGCGACTGGTCGAACACGAGCGTCCGCAGGAAGTCCGCGAGTTTCTCCTTGGACGGTCCGGGCGGCGCGGCGAACGCGTACAGCCGTTTGATGCCCTCGGTCGGGTCCGGGGCGAACACGTTCAGGCCGAGTCCGCCGGGCGCCATCAGCACGAGCCGGCCCGCCCGGTCGGGGTGGCGCAGCGCGAACCGCACGGCTGTTCCGCCACCGAGCGAGTTGCCGACGAGGTGCACCCGTTCGATGCCGAGTGTGTCCAGCACGCCGAGCAGCGCGTCCGCGCTGTAGGTGAAGAACTGGCCGGTGATCTCGGGTTTGTCCGAGTCGCCGAAACCGGGCTGGTCGACGAGCAGGGTCCGGTGGCGCTCGGCGAACACCTCGAGGTTGCGGCCGAAGTTGCTCCACGCGCGGGCGCCGGGCCCGCCGCCGTGCAGCATCACGACCGGCTCTCCCGTACCGGCTTCGTGGTAGTGCAGCTTGAGGTCCGGCCCCGCCTGCGCGGTCCGCGAGGTGGACTCGAATGTCAGAGCCATGCGTCCTGCACCTTCAGGCCGAGTTCCGACTTGCCGTACATGGCTAGCGCGCGTTCCGGGTCGTTGATCGCGTGCACCCGCCCGGCGTGCGCGTCACGCCAGAACCGCTGGATCGGCGTGCCCGCGTTCAACGCCTTGCCACCGGAGTTCTCGAACAGCCTGTCCACCGCGCCGATCGCTCGTGCGGTCGCTTTGACCTGGTCACGCCTGATCCGCATCCGCAGGTCGAACGGGACCTTCTCGCCGGCGTTGACGTGCTTGCAGGCCGTGCCGATGTTGTGTTCCAGCTGCAGCCAGGCAGCGTCGATGTCGCTCGCCGCTTCCGCCACGCGCACCTGCGAGTACGGATCCTCGGCGGCCTTGTTGCCGTATGAGGCCCGCACTCGTTCCCGCATGTAGGACACGTGCGACTCGTACGCACCTGTGGCCATGCCGACGACCGGCGCGGCGATCGAGTACGAGAAGACCGACGCGAACGGCAGCTTGTAGAGCGGGCCGGTGTTCACTTCCTGACCCGGGCACACGCACTTGCCGGTGTCCTGGAAGCTCAGCGTCCGGTAGTCGGGCACGAACACGTCGTCGACCAGGATGTCGTTGCTGCCGGTGCCACGCAGTCCGACGGTGTCCCAGACGTCCTCGATCTTGTAGTCCGCGATCGGCAGCAGGAAAGTCCGGAAGTCGACCGGCGCGCCGTCGTCGCCCAGCACGAGCCCGCCGAGGAAGACCCATGAGGCGTGGTCGCAGCCGGAGGAGAAGCTCCAACGGCCGGAGAAGCGGAACCCGCCGTCGACGGGGGTCGCTCGTCCCATCGGCGCGTACGAGGAGGAGATCCGGGCGTCCTGGTCCTCGCCCCATACGTCCTGCTGCGCTTGTGCCGCGAACAGGCCCAGCTGCCACGGGTGGCACCCGAGCACCGAGGAGACCCACCCGGTCGAGCCGCAGGCGCTGGAGATCATCCGGACCGAGCGGTAGAAGTCCAGCGGGTCGGCCTCCAAGCCGCCGTGCGGCGCGGGTTGCAGGAGTCTGAAGAACCCGGCCTGCCGCAGCGACTCGATCGATTCCGCAGGGATCTTGCGCAGATCCTCGGTCTCCTGGGCGCGTTCTCGCAGCACCGGCAGGAGTTCCCGGACCGCGGCGACGACCTCGCTCATGAGCAGCTCCCGAAACTGGAACGTGTTCTCCCTACTGGACCCAGGCTAG
This sequence comes from Kibdelosporangium phytohabitans, assembly GCF_001302585.1. Taxonomy (GTDB): domain Bacteria; phylum Actinomycetota; class Actinomycetes; order Mycobacteriales; family Pseudonocardiaceae; genus Kibdelosporangium; species Kibdelosporangium phytohabitans. Next base: position 9,607,245 of record NZ_CP012752.1, read on the forward strand.
AACACGTTCCAGTTTCTGTCGATGTTCCGGCGCTCAGCCCATGATCACGAAGCAGGCTCCGCACTGTCGCCCCCACCGCGGGTACCCGCGACAGAGATGCTCCATCCGTCTACCGAGCCAACCGGCTCCCGTTTACCGCCCTGAACGTGCGACAGGAGTCCTTTCTCCAGATTTCGATGGAAGGCATGCGAGATGGTGGCGGGGGTAGCTCGGATAAATGAGCAGAACTCCCAGGTGGGAGCCGACTCGTTCACCATCCGCTCGCCGCGGGACACGGTGCGCCCCTCCAACAGGGCGGGTCCATGTCCGATCTACCATTCGGGCGCATGTCGCCTGTGTCGCGTGGCCGCAAGAAGAAGAGTACGAAGAAGCGGAAGAAGAGCCTCACCCCGCTCCCGCTCGTGCAGGACGTGAGACTTCCTCCCGAACCGGCTTGGCCGGCACCGAACTGGTTCGCGCCCACCGTCCACAGTGTGCTCGGCAAAGCCGACATCCTGTTGGAGGCGTCAACGCCGCGTGCGGTCGAGCAAACAACCGCGGAGCTTCTCGGCGCCGAGCTGTACCGGGTGATCAATGGCCACTACGACGGGCCGGAATTCGCCAATTGGTTCAAGCATCTCGCCGCGGCGGCGGGCAGGGACGGTCGTGCGCAGACCGCACGTCTACTTCGCGGCATGACCATGCTGGGGCCGCCACACCTCGCGCCTCACGCCGAGGCCGCGCTCCGCGGCTCGCGGTCACACCTTCCCGACTGGCTGCGCGATCCAATGAAGGTCACGGCTGCCGGCGACTTGTGGCAGATACGCGATGCCTACGGCTCGAGGATCGCGATCATCGCGACCTACCGCTACCCCGGCGAAGAACTGCCCGCCGCCTTCCTCTTCGATCTCGAAACCGGGACGACCCCGGTCGCGCTGGTCGAGCCCGGCCTCTTCGACGACGTCGAACAGGCCGTCGAGGCGTGGCGATCGGCCGTCGGCGACACGGCCAAGCAAGCGCAACCGGTTCCCGTCCGCTCTTCGGACCGTCTGCAGCCGCTCGTCCAGCTCGACATGGATGAGACCTTCATCCGAGGTGACGAGACCCAAGCCGCGATGAACAACTGGTTCCGGGTGGCGCGGCGGGTCCACGACCTCGGCGTGGCGACGACGGAACGCGGCGCGGCCCTCCTGCCGCCCGCACTCGATCTGTACCGCGACTTCGACATCGAGCCGATGGCCACCGGGTTCACGGACTGGTATCGCGATCGGCACGGCACAGAACCCGACACCGAAGCCGTCGCAGCACTGGCGACCGACTGGATGGAAGGTGTGGTGCCGCAAGTCTGGCATTCGATCTCACCGACGCGGGTCGAAGCCCAGCTCGCGATGTTCGCCGACGACTGGGTCCCCGAGGATCCGCTGACCGGTCTGGCCAAGGCGCTCTTCCCGCAATGGGTGCGTTGGCACGGTGAGCAGTCGGAGCTGCCCGAACACCTCGTCAACCACGCCGTCACCACGGCCACCCACGATCACCGGGTGCGCACCTAGCCCGAATGGGTGGTACCTCTCAGTAAAGAATCATGTATACCCTCCTTGAGAAAGTGGCGCCGGTCACAGGGAGGCTCACCCATGCGACACGCCTTGGCGCGGTGCCTCGCGTGTGGCTCCCGATGTGCCTACTGCGATCTCCCGGTGCTGCTCACCTGCGAACACGAGCATCCCGGCTACGGCGTCGTCGAACAGGTCAACGACCTCGGCGGACTGACCGGGCTCGGTCTCGTGCACCGGTTCTGCCGGGACTCAGCGCGGTCACGCAGCGCGGCTCGGCGTGGGCTTGTCGTCAGAAGGGCGTATCTCGGACGCGCCACCGAGCGTTATGAAGCGCATCAGCCAGTGCGGCCTTACGATCGGCTCGGGGTTTGTCCGGGTGACGGACCGCGGTGGCGGATTGCGAAGATGCGGTACGCGTGCAAGGCGTGCCGTTACTACACAAGCTCACACTGACGAGGTTGGGTCCACGTGGTCGTTCGTCTCGTACTTGGTCTGTTGATGACCGTTGTCGGGCTTGGGTTCGCCGCGCAGCGGGTGCTCTGGCTGAACCGGTTGATCCGCTCGGGGCAGCCCGACAACGACAGGTCCGACAATCTGGGCACCCGCGTCGCCGCGCACCTCGCCGAGGTGTTCGGCCAGCGCAAGCTGCTGAAGTGGTCGGTGCCCGGCATCGCGCACCTGTTCACGTTCTGGGGCTTCGTGATCCTCGCGTCGGTGTACCTCGAGGCGTACGGCGCGCTGTTCTACGACAAGTTCGCGATCCCCTTCATCGGCCACTGGTCGGTGCTCGGCTTCCTCCAGGACTTCATCGCCGTGATGGTGGCCGTCTCGCTGGCGGTCTTCGCGATCCTGCGGATCAGGCAGTCACCGGAACGCAAGGAACGCAAGTCCCGCTTCTACGGCTCGCACACCGGCGGCGCGTGGCTGATCCTGGTGATGATCTTCAACGTGGTCTGGACGATGTTCCTGTTCCGCGGCGCGTCCGCGGCGGCGGGCAACCTCCCCTACGACGGCGGCGCGTTCGTGTCGCTCGGGGTCGGCAACCTGCTCGAACCGCTCGGCCACAGCGCGAACGAGGTCATCGAGACCGTCGGGCTGCTGCTGCACATCGGCGTGATGCTCAGCTTCCTGATCATCGTGCTGCACTCCAAGCACCTGCACATCTTCCTGGCGCCGATCAACGTGACGGCCAAGCGCCTGCCGGACGGCCTGGGCCCGCTGCTGCCGATGAAGTCCGACGGCAAGCCGATCGACTTCGAGGACCCGGGCGAGGACGACGTGTTCGGCCGCGGCAAGATCGAGGACTTCACGTGGAAGGGCATGCTGGACTTCGCCACGTGCACCGAGTGCGGGCGCTGCCAGTCCCAGTGCCCGGCGTGGAACACCGGCAAGCCGTTGTCCCCCAAACTGGTGATCATGGACCTGCGCGACCACATGTTCGCGAAGGCGCCGTACCTGATCGGCGGCAAGGAGCCGTCGGACGCGGTGGAAGTGGTCGAGCAGAACGACCCGCACCACGTGCCCGAGGCGGGATTCCCGCGTGTGCCCGGCGACCAGGGCGGACGACCGCTGGTGGGAACGCTGGAAATGGGCGGCGTGATCGACCCGGAAGTGCTCTGGTCGTGCACGACGTGCGGCGCCTGCGTGGAACAGTGCCCGGTGGACATCGAGCACGTGGACCACATCGTCGACATGCGCCGCTACCAGGTGATGATCGAATCGGAGTTCCCGACCGAACTGGGGACGCTGTTCCGCAACCTGGAGACCAAGGGAAACCCCTGGGGCCAGAACAACAACGAGCGGATGGACTGGGCGAAGGGCCTCGACTTCGACGTGCCGGTGTTCGACGGCGAACTGGCGTCCGACGTGGAATACCTGTACTGGATCGGCTGCGCGGGGGCCTTCGACGACAACGCCCGCAAGACGGTTCGCGCCACAGCCGAACTGCTGCACCTGGCCGGCGTCAACTACGTGGTGCTGGGCAAGGAGGAGAGCTGCACCGGTGACCCGGCGCGGCGATCGGGCAACGAGTTCCTCTTCCAGATGATGGCGCAGCAGACCGTCGAGATGCTCAACGCGGTCTTCGAAGGCAGGGAACCGCTGCAGCGCAAGATCGTGACGACTTGTCCGCACTGCATGAACACGCTGGGTCGCGAGTATCCGCAACTGGACGGGAACTACGAAGTCGTTCACCACACCCAGTTGCTGAACAGGCTGGTTCAGGCCGGCAAACTGACGCCCGTCGCTCCCGCGGACCCCCAGGGGCCTGGAGTCACGTATCACGACCCGTGTTACCTGGGGCGGCACAACAAGGTTTACACGCCGCCGCGTGAGCTCATCGGTGCGGCCGGTGCTTCGCTCACCGAGATGCCTCGGCATGCCGATCGCTCGTTGTGCTGCGGCGCTGGTGGTGCTCGGATGTGGATGGAAGAGCGGATCGGCAAGCGTGTCAACGAAGAGCGTGTCGACGAGGCTCTCGGCACGGGTACCGACACCGTTGTGACTGGGTGTCCTTTCTGTCGGGTGATGATCAATGACGGTTTGACTACCCGGCAGAGTGAGGGGCTTGGTGACGGTGTCGCCGTCAAAGATGTGTCTCAGCTTTTGCTTGAGTCTGTGAGGCGTTCCGTCAGTTCGGACAATGTTCCTTCTGCTGATTGATTCACGGAACAAGCCTTTCCCTCGCCGGGGGCTGACCTCTGGGCAGGAGCCTTCTTGCTCTGGTCCTCGGCGTGTTCTTGGTGGCGTGGGTGCTCTGCCCGTCGCTGCGCTTGCGCGCTTGCCGCTCTGGCCGGTTTGCGTGCTTGTGCGCGGGTCGCTGTTGGCCGGTTCTGCGCTTGCGCGCCAGCTTCCTTGGGCTGGCCTGCGGCTGCGCGCTGGCTTTCTCGGGCTGGCCCGCGCTGGCGTACTAGTCTTCTCGGACTGGCTGGCCCTGGCGCGGCTCGCCGCTCGGACTGCCGCGCGCCTGCACACTGGCTTTCCTGGGCCGGCCTGCGCTTGCCGTTGTTGGTGGTCGGGCGTTCTTGACTGGTGTGCCGGCCGACTGGCGGTGGGCTGACTTCCATTCGGTTTGGCCGAAGCTTTTCCTCGGCAACCGGCTTTGGCTAGTCGCCTCCCTTGATGTCTGCCAGGACATCCGCCACCAGCTGATCGTCGATTTCCCTGCTGCTCATCCCGCGGGACAACACGCCGAGCATGCGTTCGCGGGCCGCGTTGACCATTTCCGGGTCCCAGTCGCGCATCGGGCCGTCGATCACCAGCATCGAGAAGCCGTGTACGGCCGACCATGCCGTGATCTCCGCGAACGGCCGGTCACGTGGTGCCAGGTGACCGACTTCCACCAGCAGGTCCAGGCCTTCGATGAGGAACCTGAACGCGGCGTCCATCTTGGCCAGTTCCGGTCCGTCCATCGCCGCACCTTGTTCGAACGCTGTCCGGAACAGGCCGGGTTCCGCGGTGGCGAAGTCGATGTAGCCGCACGCGATGCCGCCGAGGGTGCTCATCGCGCGCCGGACCGGGTCGGCTATCTCGGGGAGCGCTCCTATTCGTTTGCGCATGGCGTCGGCCATCCGGTCCATCGCCTGGTCTTTCGCCGCTCCCAGGAGCTGTTCGTGGTTCTCGAAGTGTCTGTAGGCCGCTGTCGGGGTGACGCCTGCCGCCTTCGCCGCTGATCGCACGGTCACCGCTTGCGGGCCGCCCGTCTCCGCGAGTCGGGCGGCGGCTGCGATCAGTGCGTTGCGCAGGTCGCCGTGGTGGTAGCCCCGCTTGGGCTGGCCTGTCATGAGATTAATGTTGACACCCGTGCACATTCGTGACAAGTTAACGGCCACCAAGTTTACGGGTGTACACATTCTGGGGTGCTCATGTTCGGATGGATCGGCCGGGTCGTCACCGGCCACGCCAAGGCGATCCTCGTCCTCACCGCCCTGCTTCTCGCAGGTGCGGGTGCGTTCGGGTTCACCGCGTTCGGCAAGCTCAAGGGCGAAGGTTTCACCGACCCCTCGTCCGAGTCCGCGCGGGCTGCCGAGCTGGCCGGACGTCATTTCAACGGGGGCGACCAGTTGGTTTTCCTGGTCGGGGGCAACGTCGACGACCCGGCTGTCCGTGGCGCCGGTACCACGCTGACCAACCAGCTCACGAACGACCGGGACCTGCGTGATGTCGTCTCGTACTTCAGCACCAACGCGCCACCGATGCGGTCTGGCGATGGCCAGTACGCCCTCGTCGTGGCGAAGGTCAACGGTGACGCCGAGGTCGAGGACTTGCGGGACCGCTACAGCGGTCAGAAGGGGCCGATCGAGGTGACGATCGGCGGCGGCGGGGCCGTCGGCACCGACATCAACGCCCAGGTCGGCAAGGACCTCCTCGTGGCCGAGGCGATCGCGGTCCCGTTGATCCTGATCCTGCTGGTCATCGCGTTCGGCAGCCTGGTGTCCGCGCTGCTGCCGCTGGCCATCGGCGGCATCGCCATCCTCGGCACGTTCGCCGAACTCGCTGTGCTCGGTTCGATCACCGACGTCTCCGTGTTCGCGATCAACCTGACCACGGCGCTTGGCCTCGGGCTCGCCATCGACTACGCCCTGCTGATGGTCAACCGGTTCCGTGAGGAACTCGGGCGTGGCACCGCCATCGACGTGGCCGTGCGCACGACCGTCAGAACCGCGGGCCGGACCATCTTCTTCAGCGGGCTCGCTGTCACCGCGGCGCTCGCTGTCCTGCTCATCTTCCCGATGTACTTCCTCCGGTCGTTCGCGTACGCCGGGATCGGTGTCGTCGTGATCGCCATGGCCGCCGCGTTGTTCGTGCTGCCCGCGATGCTGAAACTCCTCGGCTACCGGATCAACGCGGGCAAGGTGTTGCGCCGCACGCCGAGCACGGATTCACGGTTCTGGGCCAGGTTCGCTGACAGCACCATGCGCCGCCCGGCCCGCGCGGCCATTCCTGTCGTGCTCGCGCTCGCGCTTGCCGCGGTTCCGTTGCTGCACGTGCAGTTCGGCTCGCCGGACGATCGCGTGCTGACCACGTCGTCGGACACGCGTGTTGTCGGAGACGCCTTGCGCGCGCACTTCCCCGACGACGATTCTCGCGCCATCAGTGCGATCGCTGTCGGTCCGGTCAACGTCGCCGACTACACCGAACGGCTGTCCGCCATGCCCGGCGCCGCGCGGGTGACCTCGAAGACCCGTGACAACGCCGTGCTGTTCCAGGTCGTCGCGCATGACGGCCCACGGTCGGAGCAGGCTGAGAACCTGGTCGAGACCATCCGCGGCAGCGGGATGGATCTGCAGGTCGGCGGGGACACGGCCACGCTGATGGACACGAACGACGCCATCGGCGGCAGGCTCCCGCTGGCGTTCCTGCTGATCGCGCTGACCACGTTCGTCCTGCTGTTCCTGTTCACCGGCAGCGTGCTGCAGCCGATCAGGGCGTTGCTGTTCAACGTCCTCGGCCTGTCGGCCACGATCGGCCTGATGGTGCTGGTGTTCCAGGACGGCTGGCTGTCGGGTTTCCTCGGCTTCACGCCGCTGCCGTTGGACACGAGCATGCTCGTGCTGCTGTTCTGCATCACCTTCGGGCTTTCCATGGACTACGAGGTGTTCGTGCTGAGCCGGATCAAGGAGATGCACGACCAGGGCGCCAGCCTGCACGACGCCGTCGTCACCGGCCTGTCGAGGACCAGCAGGCTGATCACCACCGCCGCCGTGCTGCTTGCCGTGAGCCTGTTGGCGTTCGGCACGAGCGGTGTCAGCTTCATCCAGCTGTTCGGCATCGGCAGCGGCCTGGCGATCCTGGTCGACGCCACCCTGATCCGCGGCATTCTCGTCCCGGCCGGGATGCGGTTGCTCGGCACCGCGGCGTGGTGGTCACCTGGTTTCCTGCGGCGCGTGCACAACCGCGTCGGCATCCAGGAAACCGAAAAAGTCCCAGCCCCCGCCTGAACCCTCGTGAGTGTTTTGGCCGGTTCTAACCGGCCAAAACACTCACGAGCTTTGGTGGGCGATTCGCCAGTGGGCGTCGACGGCGAGCCGGTCGAGCACCTCGTCCAGGGCAAGGAACACTTCCCACGGCTCCCCCGGCAGCCGGTCGACCACGAGGTTTTCCAGGTCGGGGACGCGTTTGGCCTTCCAGATCTTGTCGGCGAGGCTGACCAGCAGATCCTCCAGCTCGATGCCGGGTTCGGTCCAGGACGCGTGCGTCCGGGCGAACCGTGCCAGCCGCTCCTCCACGCCGTGCTCAAGCAACAGCTGGTGGCCTGCCCACTCGTGCTGTGCACCTGGGCTCGAGAGTTCGGCGGGGTACAGCACTTTGCCGATGTCGTGCGTCGCGGCGCCGAACTGGACCGCCTCGCGGTCCACGGCCACCGACGGGTACCGCACTTCGAGCCAGTCCAGCAGGTGGCACGCCACGTCGTGGACCACGTGGAGGTGCGCCGTCAGTCGTGACGGCGCGCCCAGCGACTCCAGCAAGGCCGCCGCCCGGTCAGGCAACGGCACCATTCCGCGTTTGAGCGAGCTCACCCGTCCACTGTAGCCGCGAGGGTGATGGCGATGTCGGCTAGTTGATCTTCCTGGCCGCCGACCAGTTTGCGTTTCCCTGCCTGGACGAGGATCTCCGCGCCCGAGACGCCGTAGCGCTCGGCCTGCCGGTACGCGTGCTTGAGGAAGCTGGAATAGACGCCCGCGTAGCCCATCAGCAGTGCCATCCGGTCCAGTTTGCACTCCTCCGGCATCGCGGGGAGCACCACGTCCTCGGCCGCGTCGACGATCTTGAAGAAGTCGATGCCCGTTTCGATGCCGAGCTTGTCGCACACGCCGACCAGCGCCTCGGTCGCCGTGTTGCCCGCGCCCGCGCCGAACCGGCGGGCGCTGCCGTCGATCTGACGTGCTCCGGCACGGATCGCGGCGATCGAGTTGGCCACCGACAGGCCCAGGTTCTCGTGGCCGTGGAAACCGACTTCGGCGTCGCCGCCCAGTTCCTCGATCAGGGCGGTGACCCGGTCGCTGACCTGTTCGAGCACCAATGCGCCTGCCGAATCCACGACGTAGACGCACTGGCACCCGGCGTCGGCCATGATCCGGCCCTGTCTGGCGATCATCTCGGGCGGCTGGGAGTGGGCCATCATCAGGAACCCGACGGTTTCCAGGCCGCGTTCCCGTGCCAGGCCGAAGTGCTGCACGGCGATGTCGGCTTCGGTGCAGTGCGTGGCGATCCGGCAGATCGACGCGCCGTTGTCCTGCGCCACCAGGATGTCGTCCTTGACGCCGACGCCGGGCAGCATCAGGAACGCGATCTTCGCGCGCTTGGCCGTCCGCACGGCCGCGCTGATCAGCTCCTGCTCCGGTGTCTTGCTGAAGCCGTACGTGAACGACGAGCCACCGAGGCCGTCGCCGTGCGTCACCTCGATCACCGGCACACCGGCTTCGTCCAGCGCGGCCACAACGGACGTCACTTCGTCCACTGTGAACTGGTGGCGCTTATGGTGCGAGCCGTCCCGCAGCGACGTGTCCGTGATCCTCAGCATGTGCGATCCTTTCCCCGACCCGCACCGCGGCAGCGGTCATGATGTCCAGGTTTCCCGCGTAGGGCGGCAGGAAGTCGCCCGCCCCCTCCACTTCGACGAAGACGGTCACGCGCGCGGGCGCATCACCGTCGGCCGGGTCGAACTGCGGTTCGTTGAGCAGCCGGTAGCCGGGTACGTACGAACCCACCTCGTCCACCATGGACGAGACCGACGCGGCGATCACCGCGTGGTCGGCGTCGTCGGGGATGGCGCAGATGATGGTGTCGCGCATGATCATCGGCGGATCGGCCGGGTTGAGCACGATGATGGCCTTGCCCCGCCCGGCACCGCCGATCACCTCGATCCCCCGGCTCGTCGTCCGGGTGAACTCGTCGATGTTCGCCCTCGTCCCCGGGCCCGCCGACACGGACGCGACCGACGCGACGATCTCGGCGTACGCGACCGGGACGACCCGGGACACGGACGCGACGATCGGGATGGTGGCCTGGCCGCCGCACGTGATCAGGTTGACGTTCGTGGCGCCGAGGTGTTCGTCGAGGTTGACCGGGGGCACGACGTACGGCCCGATCGCGGCGGGCGTCAGGTCGATCGCCTTGATCCCGGCTTCCTCGTAGCGCGGCGCGTTCGCGCGGTGGACGTACGCCGAGGTCGCCTCGAAGACCAGCTTCGGCGGATCGGCGCTGGACAGCAGCGCGTCCACGCCGTCCGCGGTGGTTTCGAGGCCCAGCGAGGCGGCGCGCTTGAGGCCTTCGCTGTCCGGGTCGATCCCGACCATCCACACCGGATCGATCACCGAGCTGCGCTTGAGCTTGTACACCAGGTCGGTCCCGATGTTGCCGGAACCGACGATCGCGGCAGCAACACCCATCAGACACCCCCGAACGTCAGCGTGACATGACCGAGCCCGGAGAACTCGGCGCGGAACGAGTCATCGGGCCGCGCGTCGATCGCCCGCGTGCACGAACCGGGCAGCACGATGTGCCCGGCCTCCAGCCGGACGCCGAAACTCGCGACCTTGCCCGCGAGCCACGCCACCGCGGTCACCGGATTGCCGAGCACGGCGTCGGAGCGGCCCTTGGCGACTTCGAAGCCGTTGCGCCACAGCACCGCGTCGATCGCCCGGAGATCCACATCGGACGGCCGGACACGCGCAGCGCCGAGCACGAAGCCCGCTGAGGAAGCGTTGTCCGCGATGGTGTCCGGCAGGCTGATCTTCCAGTCGAGAATCCTGCTGTCGATCAGCTCGATCGCGGGCGCGAGGAACTCCGTGGCCCGCAGCACGTCCTCCTCGGTGCACCCCTCACCGGGCAGGTCGGCGCCGAGCACGAAGCCCACCTCGACTTCGACGCGTGGATAGCAGTAGCGCCCGGTGTCCACGTCGGTGTCCTCGGACAGGGCCATGTCGTCGAGCAGGTGGCCGTAGTCCGGTTCGTTCACGCCCATCATCTGCTGCATCGCCTCGGACGACAGGCCGACCTTGTGGCCGAGCACCGGTCGTGCTCTGCGCCGGATGTTGTGCAGCTGGATCTCGTACGAGTCCACCGCGTCGATACCCGGGTAGTCCAGAACAAGCGGCCGGATCGGCGACCGATCGCGTTCGGCCGCGTACAGCCGGTCCGCCGCGTCGATGCGTTGGTCAGCCGTGAGCACTGGTCCTCCTCACACTCGCGCTGATGCCCGCTCTCCGGCCGGAGAACACGCAGTCCGCCAGCGACAGTCCGCTGACGTAAGAGTTCGAGCAGATCCCGACGGCTGTGCGGCCCGCGGCGTACAGGCCTTCGACGGCGGTGCCGTCGTCCCGCCGGACCGCGCCGGTTTCCTCGTCCACGACGAGCCCGCCGAGTGTGAGCATCGGGCACGGGTAGCCGAGGCTCGGTTTGATCGAGATGTCCAGCAGCGAGTACGGCGGCGTGTCGAGCACCCGTACGAACTCGGCCGGTTTACCCGCTGGATCCGGTTTTCCGGCGAGCGAGGAGGCGTTGTGCGCCTCGACGGTGGCAGCCAGCCCGACCGGGTCGACACCGGCTCTGCGTGCGACCTCATCCACAGTGGACCCGCTGACGCGCTCGCGGCCCAGCAGGAACTTGGTCTGCAACCGGTGGAACCACACGGTCTGTGAACGCAACTGCTTGCGCACTTCGGTGACCAAGGCGCTGTCCACGAACAACCAGCCGCGAGAGCCGTGCCGGGTGACCATGTCGTGCCCCAGGGCGGCGCCGTACCGGGACTCGTCGCCGATGCGTTCCCCGGACTCCGACACGGCGAGACTGCCGAGGAACGCGCTCGGCGGGCTGATGAACCGCCACGCGGACACCCGGTCCAGGTGCGCGGTCACCCCTCCGGCCTCGGTGCCCATCCGGATACCGGCCCCGTCGTCGGCCACGGTGCCCAGAGGCAGGCCACGCCGGTAGTCGGGCGCGTGTTCGCGCATCATCTCGCGGTTGGCCACGAACCCACCCGCTGCCAGGACCACACCGCGCCTGGCTTCGACACGGATCGGTTTTCCGTAACGGTGTTCCAGTCGCTGGACCCGCCGGTTCAGAGCCTTACGCAGGAACGGCACGTACAACCCGGGCTTGGCGGCGTACTTGCCGTACACCCGATGCCGATACGCGGCCCACCCGACGAGCTGGGAACACTCGACGCCGACCACACGCTCATCCTCGACGACCAGGCGGCGCGCAAAGGTTTGCGCACGAACCCGCGCCCTTTTGGTCGCGGCCTCGGCCAGCCGGGCGAAGAACACCTTGCCCGAGGTTCCCTTGCCTTTGGTCCGGTGCCCGCGGGCCGCGGGTGGCGCGGTGTCACGGAACCCGCCCGCCGACTCGCTGCCGGAGTAGTACAGGTAGTGCTTGTTGCTCGGATATGACGTCTTGTACGGGCAGAGGCTGGCGTCGAACGGCACCCCCTGCTTCTCCAGCCAGGCGATCATGTCCACGCTGGAGTCGACGAATCCGCGCAGCGTCCGCTCGGACACCACGTCCCCGGCTTCGAGCTTGAGGTACTTCAGCATGGCGTCCGGCGTGTCCGGAATGCCCGCCGCGATCTGCTGTGGCGTGCCACCGCCCGCGTAGACCACGCCGCCGGACATGGCGGTCGCGCCGCCGCCCGTGAACCGGTCAAGCACCAGCACGTCGGCTCCCGCGGCCGTCGCCTCGATGGCCGCGCACGCTCCTGCCGCGCCGAAGCCGACGATCACGACGTCGGCACTGTCGTCCCAGTCTGGTGAAACACGTTTCTGCACGCTCAGACCTCGCCTCAGGGTGCCCGAATCTGGAGACACCATAGCGCCTTGACGGCCATTTCTATAACCTGTTCTAGTATTGGTCGTGGAGGTGGAGATGACCGAGCCAGCCGAGTTCGACCTCGTTGTCGTCGGCAGCGGGGCAGCCGGGATGACCGCCGCGCTCGCCGCCGCCCGCAACGGGCTGAGCACCGTGGTGCTGGAGAAGGCGCCGACGTACGGCGGCTCGACGGCCCGGTCGGGCGGCGGTGTCTGGATCCCCAACAACCGGGTGATCCTGGACTCCGGCGTGCCCGACACGCCCGAAGCGGCCAGCGCCTACCTCGACCACATCGTCGGGGACGTCGTGCCAGCCGACCTGAAGCGGACCGTGCTGGCGCACGGCCCGGAGATGCTCGACTTCGTCCTGGCCAACACGCCGCTGAAGTTCGCGTGGGTCAAGGGCTACTCGGACTACTACCCCGAGGCGCCCGGCGGGATGCCCGGCGGCCGGTCGATCGAGCCCGAGCCGATGCCCGCGAGCCTGGTCGGCCCGCACCTGGCCACGCTGAACAGGCCATATCTGGCTTCGCCGATGGACGTCGCGGTCACCCAGGCCGACTACCGCTGGCTCAACCTCGTCCGCAGGCACCCCCGGGGCGTGCTGCGCGCGCTCCGGGTCGGCGCGCGGGGTTTCACGGCCAGGGTGCGCAAGCGCCGGCTGCTCGCGATGGGGCAGGCCCTCTCGGGCGGCCTGCGAGCCGGGCTGGCCAAGGCCGAGGTCCCGGTGTGGCTGGAGACCGCGCTCGTCGACCTGGAAACCGACGGCGACCGGGTGACCGGCGTGAAAGTTCGCCAGCAGGGCACGGAGTTCACCGTCTCGGCACGCCACGGCGTGCTGCTGGCCTCCGGCGGGTTCGAGCGCAGCGAAGAGCTGCGCAAGAAGTACCAGCGCGAACCGATCGGAACACAGTGGACGGTGGGAGCCCAGGAGAACACCGGCGACGGCATCGAAGCGGGACTGCGGCTCGGCGGGGCAGTCGATCTGATGGACGACGCGTGGTGGGGCCCGTCGATCGTGCTCAGCGGCGGACCGTACTTCTGCCTGGCCGAACGGACGCTGCCCGGCTGCATCATGGTCAACGCCGACGGCAAGAGATTCGTCAACGAAGCAGCGCCCTACGTGGACGCGGTACACGCGATGTACGGCGAAGGCGACGGCCCGGCCAGGAACTTCCCGACCTGGCTGATCGCCGACCAGCGCTATCGCAACCGGTACGTGTTCGCCGGGCTGTACCCCGGTCAGCCGTTCCCCGGCCGCTGGTACAAGGCGGGAGCGGTGGTCAAGGCAACGACGCTGCGGGAACTCGCCGAGCAGATCGACGTGTCCCCCGACGGGCTCGCGGACACCGTGCAGCGGTTCAACCGCTTCGCGCGAACCGGGAAGGACGACGAGTTCCGCCGCGGCGAGTCCACATACGACAAGTACTACGGCGACCCGCGCAACCGCCCCAACCCCTGTCTCGCGCCGCTCGAAGTCGCGCCGTTCTACGCGGTCCGGATCGTACCGGGAGACCTGGGCACCAAGGGCGGGTTGCGGACCGACTCGGCAGCGCGTGTCCTGCGTGAGGACGGATCGGTCATCGAAGGCCTGTACGCGGCGGGCAACGCCAGCGCGGCCGTGATGGGCCGCACGTACGCGGGTCCCGGCGCCACCATCGGACCGGCGATGACGTTCGGCTACCTGGCCGCGCTCGACGTGGCGGCGCTAGCGAAGGGGAGCAAGCGATGACTCGTGACGAGGTCCGGACCATCGACGTCGGCACGGAGCCGACCAGGTTCGCCCGTGGCTGGCACTGCATCGGCCTCGCGAAGCACTTCAGGGACGGCAAGCCGCACGCGATCGAGGCGTTCGGCACCAAACTCGTGGTGTTCCAGGGCGAGGACGGCGAGCTCAACGTGCTCGACGCGTACTGCAGGCACATGGGCGGCGATCTGAGCCAGGGTACGGTCAAGGGCTCGAACATCGCGTGCCCGTTCCACGACTGGCGCTGGTCCGGCAAGGGCCGCTGCGTGGAGATCCCGTACGCCAAGCGGGTTCCGTTACGAGCACGGACAAGGGCGTGGACCACTCTGGAGCAGAACGGCCAGCTGCTGATCTGGCACGACCCGCAGGGCAACCCGCCGCCGGACAGCGTCTCGATCCCCCGCGTGCCGGGCGCCTACGAGGACGGCTGGAGCAACTGGACGTGGGACACGATCCGCATCGAGGGCTCCAACTGCCGCGAGATCATCGACAACATGGTCGACATGGCCCACTTCTACTACATCCACTTCGCCTTCCCGACCTACTTCAAGAACGTCTTCGAAGGCCACATCGCCACCCAGTACCTCAACTCGCGCGGCAGGCCGGACGTGACCCCGATCGGCAAGCCGAACAGCGGGAACTACGCGGGTGAGGACAACCTGCTGCGCTCGGAGGCGTCGTACTACGGCCCGTCGTACATGATCAACTACTTGTGGAACGACTACAAGGGCATCGAGGTCGAGACGGTCCTGATCAACTGCCACTACCCGATCACGCACAACTCGTTCATGCTGCAGTACGGGCTGATCGTCAAGAAGCTGCCCGGCCTCGACGACGAGATGGCCGACAAGGTGGCCGGCAAGTTCGCCAAGAGCTTCAAGGTCGGTTTCCTGCAGGACGTGGAGATCTGGAAGAACAAGACCAGGATCGACAACCCGCTGCTGTGCGAGGAGGACGGCCCGGTCTACCAGTTGCGCCGCTGGTACGAGCAGTTCTACGTGGACACCGAGGAGGTCTCCGACGACATGACCCGCCGCTTCGAGTTCGAAGTGGACACCACGAGGGCCAACGAGGCCTGGGAGCGGGAAGTCCGGGAGAACCTGGCGCGCCGCAAGGAAGCCGGTGTGTGATGTGGGCGAAGGCACCGGTCGCTGACGTCTCGGCGCAGACCACCGCCGACAGGCGCGGGTTCCTCGGTGACGGGCTGCGTCCGGTGGAGTGCACCGCGTGCGGGACATGCGTGCTGGTCAAGAAGAGCAGCGAGCACCACACGAGCATCCAGTGGCAGACGTCGACCGACAGCTGCCCGGAGTACGCAGCCCAGAACAAGCCGTCCGCGTTGCTGGACACGTGCTCGAAGCTGCGCGCCAGCATCGAATCCCTCGTCGCCGATGGCCTGCTCGAGGTCCCCGATGGCTGAGTACCAGCAGGTCACGGTCGCGGAGGTGGTCCAGGAGACGGCGGACGCGGTGTCCGTTGTCTTCGACGCCGACTTCGACTACCGGCCTGGCCAGTTCCTCACCTTGCGGTGCGGCCCAGTCGCGCGGTGCTATTCGATGTCGAGTTCACCGCACGTGGACGACCGTCCACAGGTGACGATCAAGCGGATCCCCGACGGCTACGGCTCGGCGTGGGTGTGTGACAACGTCCGCGCCGGAACGGTACTGGACATCCTGCCGCCGGCGGGGATCTTCACGCCGAGCTCGTTGGACGACAACCTGCTGCTGTTCGCCGGTGGCAGCGGGATCACCCCGGTGATCTCGATCATCAAGTCCGCGCTGTCCCAAGGCGGTGGCCGGGTGGTCCTGGTGTACGCCAACCGGGACGAGTCGTCGGTCATCTTCGCGTCCGAGCTGCGGGCGCTGGCCGACAAGCACCCCGACCGGTTCATGGTGATCCATTGGCTGGAGTCCTTGCAGGGCCTGCCGACCCCGCGTCACCTCACCGCACTGCGGCCGTTCACCGGGTTCCAGTCGTTCCTGTGCGGACCGGCGCCGTTCATGGATGTCGTCTCGCAGGCGTTGCGCTCGATGGGCGTACCGCGTGACCGGATCCACGTCGAACGGTTCATCTCGTTGTCCGGCAACCCGTTCGAGGAAACCGTCGAAGAACCCGCCGACGGCGACGAGGCGACGGTCGAGGTGGAACTGGACGACGAACAGCACACGTTCCAGTGGCCGCGCAACAAGAAACTGCTGGACCTGTTGCTGGAGAACGGCATCAAGGCGCCGTACTCGTGCCGGGAAGGCGCGTGCAGCGCGTGTGCGTGCCGGATCGAGCAGGGTGAGGTGAAGATGCTGCAGAACGAGATCCTCGACCAGGAAGACCTGGACGACGGCATCGTGCTGGCCTGCCAGTCGTTGCCGGTCACCGACGAAGTCAAGATCACGTACAGCTGAGGAGCACCATGCCCATCGACCCGTCGGTAGCGATCGGCGCCACGGTGAGCGAGACGACGTTCTCGTGGACCCGGCCGGATGTGCTGCTGTACCACCTGGCGCTGGGCGCCGGTGCGGATCCGGTGTCCGATGTGGAACTCCGGTACACCACCGAGCAGGACCTGCACGTGTTGCCGACGTTCGGCGTGATCGCGCCGAACCTCCGGCAGACCGAGCCGCCGAAGGTGTCGTTCCCCGGTGTGGAGATCGACCTGGCGAAGGTGTTGCACGGACAGCAGGAGATCACCGTGCACCGGCCGTTGCCCAGCGAGGCGACGGCAACGGTCCACACCCGGATCACCGACGTGTTCGACAAGGGCAAAGCGGCCGTGATCGTTCAAGAGGCAACGGCGGTGGACACCACTGGTGATCCGTTGTACACCACCAGGTCCAGCATCTTCGCGCGAGGCGAGGGCGGATTCGGCGGCTCCCGCGGCCCGTCCAGCTCTGTCGAACCGCCGGACCGGGCGCCGGACTTCGTCCTGGACACGCCGAGTCTCCCCCAACAGGCGTTGCTCTACCGCTTGTGCGGCGACCGCAACCCCTTGCACTCCGATCCCGCTTTCGCTGCCGCGGCTGGTTTCCCCAGGCCGATCCTGCACGGGCTGTGCACGTACGGAATGGTCTGCAAGGCCGTGACCGACGGTGTTCTGGGCGGTGACGTCAGTCAGGTCGCCGGGTTCGCCACACGGTTCGCCGGTGTCGTGTTCCCCGGTGAGACGCTGCGCAGCCAGGTGTGGCAGGAGGACAAGCGTTTGCTCGTGACGTGTTCGGCCGGCGACCGGCCGGTGCTCGCGGACACCGTGCTCACCCTATGTTGATCGCGGGTTTCTTCGCCGGATCCAGCCAGCGCATGATCTTGCCGAGCTCGCCCGCGTCGATCGAGACACAGCCCGCGGTCGGTTTGCCGCCCGAAACGTGCAGGAAGAACGCCGAGCCAGCGCCCGGCTTGACGGGATCGCGGTTGTAGTCGATCACGACCGCGTGGCCGTAGACCGGGCCCGCGGTGATCAGGCGCTCGCCCGCGCGTTCGTTGAACGGGCACTTGCCCACCGCGCACCGGAAATGCTTGTTGTACTGCGGCGCGGCGGCGTCACTCACCCACCAGTCCTGCTCGTCGACCTTGAAGTACGGCAGGCGGGTGCCGTTGTTCGGTGCGATGCCGAATGCTTCGGTCAGACCGAAGACACCGGCCGGCGTGCGGGAGATCCCCTCTTTGGTCTCACCGATCCCGGCCGTGCCGACGAACGCGTCCAGCGGGCCCATTTCGCGCTTCCACTCGCCGTTCACGAGCGACCACGCGCTGAGTTTGGCGGTCGTCGCCGAATGATCCGGCGCGGACACCGTGATCATCTGTTCCATATCGCCGTTGTACGGCAGGAAAGCCGCCGCGGCGCCCGGTTTGACCCTCGCCACCAGCGCGAGTTCGTGCTCGTCGGCCACCGGCTTGCCCGCCTTGTCCGCCGTCGGCGCGAAAGCCGGGATGGCGGCCACGCCGAACAAGGCAAGGACGAACACGAACGGCAGGGCGATGCGACGCACCGGGCCAGACTAGTAGATCCGTCATCCGCTGACTATCAGTCCGCTCGTCGGTACCCCTGTTCCCGCTGTGACCAGAACAGGTCCGCCGACCTGGTTGCACGACGTTCCCCGAATCTGCCTGACCGCTTCGGCGATGCCATTCATCCCATGTATATAGGCCTCGCCGAGTTGCCCGCCGTGTGTGTTCACCGGCAGCCTGCCGCCGATCTCGATCGCGCCACCGGCGATGAAGTCACGCGCTTCGCCCGGCCCGCAGAAACCCAGTTCCTCCAGCTGAACCAGGACGAACGGGGTGAAGTGGTC
The DNA here is from genome assembly GCF_001302585.1 of Kibdelosporangium phytohabitans. GTDB lineage: Bacteria > Actinomycetota > Actinomycetes > Mycobacteriales > Pseudonocardiaceae > Kibdelosporangium > Kibdelosporangium phytohabitans. The sequence goes on from NZ_CP012752.1 coordinate 9,625,612, forward strand.
GTACAGCACGGCGATCGCGATGTCCTGCGGGCGCAGCCCCGACTGCCCCCACAGCTGGTCACCGACCACGCGCATCTCGGGCAGTCCCAGCAGATCGTCCCGGTAGTACGAGGTCATCACGAACTGGTCCGGACCGCTACCCTGTGCTGCCGCCGCGATCACGGCCGGTGGATGTGGCAGGTCACGGGCTCGCTCGGCGCTCGTCACCACCAGCGCGACACCGCCGTCGCTTTCCTGGCAGCAGTCGAGCAGGTGCAGTGGTTCAACCACCCAGCGCGACGCTTGGTGATCCGCCAACGTGATCGGCTTGCCGTGGAACCACGCGTTCGGGTTGACCGCCGCGTGCTTGCGGTCAGCCACCGCGACCCGGCCGAAGTCCTCCGATGTCGCGCCGTAGACGTGCTGGTATCGCTTGGCGAACATGGCCACGTCGGCGGCCGGCGTGCCCAGCCCCATCGGGTACGACCAGGAAGCGTCGATCCCGTTGGTGGTCGGTGCCGTCGCCGCGGCGGTGGACACACGTCCGAACCGGTGGCCGGAACGCTCGTTGAACGCGCGATAACAGACCACGACATCGGCGACACCGGTCGCGACCGCCATCGCCGCCTGTTGCACGGTCGCGCAGGCCGCGCCGCCACCGAAGTTGATCCGGCTGAAGAAGCTCAACCGCGGGACGCCCAACTCCCTGGCCACCGCGATCTCCGAGTTCGAATCCATCGTGAACGTGACCAGGCCGTCCACATCGGAGGGTTCGAGGCCCGCGTCGGTCAGCGCCGCCCTGATCGCCTCGACGGCCAGCCGCAGTTCCGTGCGGCCCGACTGCTTCGAGAACTCCGTCGCCCCGATTCCCGCGATCGCGGCCGCACCGGACAACGTCCTCATGGCAGGCTCACCCGAACCGTTCCGGTCACGTGATCACCGAGTGAACACTTGCCGACCACGTCGACAACGGTGTCCTGCCCGTCGGGTTTGGCGGTGCCGGTGAACACCAATGTATCGCCCGCATAACAGGGCACCCCGAGGCGGACGGAGACGTTGCGGACCAGTGCGCGCGGCCCGGCCCAGTCGGTCACGAACCGCTGCACGAGACCGGTCGTGGTGAGGATGTTGAGGAAGATGTCCCTGGAGCCACGGGCGACGGCCGCGTCCCTGTCGTGGTGCACGTCCTGGAAGTCGCGGGTGGCCAGCGCCGTGCTGACCACGAAGGTCGCGGTCGTGTCGATGGCGAGTTCCGGCAGCCGGGTCACGGCACGGCCCGCCAGACCGGCAGGGTGAGATCACTGTCCACACGCGACCAGTCGACGGTGACCGGCTGACCGATCCGGACGTCGTCCGGTGACACGTCGAGCAACTCACCCAGCATCCGCACGCCTTCCTCGAGTTCCACCAGCGCGATCACGATGGGCAGGCGTTTGCCCGGCACCGGCGGGTGGTGGTGCACCACATAGCTGAAGACCTCGCCACGGCCCGGGGAAACGACGTAATCCGGCGTCGCGCTGCCGCACCGCGGGCAGAACGGCCCCGGCGGGTGCCGTAGCGCCCGGCAGTCCGGGCAACGCTGGATCCGCAGCTCGCGTTCGGCCGTGCCAGCCCAGAAGAACTCGGTGTCCTGGTTGACCAGCGGGCGGATGACCGAGCCGGTCGGCTCCGGTGGTGCGAACTTCAGGACACGGAACATCATCTCGGCGACCGGTTCGTCACCCACGTACCACGTGCTCAACGTGGTGACGAACCACCCTTCGCCCAGCGCGGTCCGTTTGGGACCGACCACATCGGACAATCGGGTGGTCACGGCCAGTCGTTCGCCGGGCTTGAGGTACCGGTGATAGGTCTGTTCGCAGTTGGTCGCCACGACCGAGGTGAATCCGGCGTCGTCGAGCACCTTGGTCATGGCGCCGAGCGGGTCGTCCGCGTCACGCACGCCGTTGAGTCCGTACATCGTCCACACCTGGACCATCGCGGGCGGCGCGAGCTCCGGGTACACCGGGTTGCGGTCGCCCAGCGCCTCCGTCCAGTTGTTGATCATCGGCTCGTTGACCGGGTCCCTCGCCGGGCGCGGCCTGCTCTCGCCGAGCTGCCTGAGCCTGGCGGCCTCGGCTTCGATCGAACCGGTCATCGGGGCACCCTCGGCAGTTTCAGGCCGGCGGTCGCGATCAGCTCGCGCTGGATCTCGTTCACGCCACCGCCGAACGTCAGGACCAGGTTCCGTTTCGCCTGCGTGTCGAGCCACCGCACGAGTTCGGCCGTGCCGGGATCGGCGGGATCGCCGTGGCGGCCGACGACCTCCTCCATCAGCCGTCCGATCCGCTGCATCCGGTCGGAGGAGAAGACCTTGGTCACCGACGCGTCCGCGATGTCCAGCTCGGACGACGCGACCTGGCCGTTGAGCAGTTCGTTGACCTCCACGACCGCACGGGTCTCGGCCAGCGCTCGTCTGACGTCCGGCTTGCCGAGCAGATCGCGTTCCGCGGCCCATTCGCGGACGCGGTCGTGGAACCCGGCCAGCCTGCCTGCCGGGCCGAGCATGATCCGTTCGTGGTTGAGCTGGGTGGTGATCAGATTCCAGCCTTCGTTCTCCTTGCCCACCAGCATGTCCACCGGGACGCGCACGTCGCTGTAGTAGGTGGCGTTGACGTGGTGGGCGCCGTCGCACGTGATGATCGGGGTCCACGAGTAGCCGGGTGCTTTCGTGTCCAGGATCAGGATGGAGATTCCCTTGTGCCGCTGGGCCCGCGGGTCGGTGCGGCAGGCCAGCCAGATGTAGTCGGCGTCGTGTGCGCCGGTCGTGAAGATCTTCTGGCCGTTGACGACGTAGTCGCTGCCGTCCCGGACCGCGGTGGTACGCAGGGAAGCCAGGTCGGTGCCGGACTCGGGTTCGGTGTACCCGATCGCGAAATGCACGTCCCCGGCTTCGATCCGCGGCAGGAAATGGTCCTTCTGGGCCGCCGATCCGAAGGTCTTCAACGTGGGGCCGACGGTTTGCAGGGTCACGTACGGCAGCGGGATGTCGGCGCGGGCGGCCTCGTTGACGAAGATCTGCCGGTCCACGTCGCTCGTGTCACGCAACCAGCCGTCGGATCCCATCCGCCGGATCAGGTCCCGGTACACCGTGCCGTGCCGGTCGACCGTCATCTCGGTCCGCTGCTCCGGCGTGAGCAGGTTCTCGAAGTACGCCCGCAGTTGCGTGCGCAGCGCGAGCTGTTGCTCGGTCAGGTCGACGAACACCGCGCCCCCAATAGGTCGAGCCTCTGGTCCGCACCGCCGACGAACCGCACGAGGTCCTTGCTCAGCGAGTAGTAACGGTGCATCGGGTACGTGATGTCGACGCCGATCCCGCCGTGCAGGTGGTGACAGGTGTGCATGGCTCGCGGGAGTTCCTCGGCCAGCCAGTACGCCGCCACGTCCGTCGCCAGGCCGGCATCCAGGTTGCTGTGCAGTCGCCAGATGGACGACCAGACTGCCAGGTGCAGAGTCCGCGCGGCGACGTACACGTCCGCGATCTGCTGTGCCACGGCCTGGAACGCAGCCAGTGGCTTGCCGAACTGCTCGCGTGTCCGGACGTGCTCGGACGTCAGGTGCAACGCGCCGGCCAGCAGCCCGTCGCCGACGGCGGCGGCTCCGGCGAGGGCGAACGCCCGCAGAGTGGCCGCGTCTCCGAGACGTTCACCTTGCACGGCGTTCAGGTCGAGCGTGTACTCGGGCGTTCCGCTGGAGGAGTACGTCCTGGTCACCGCCACGTCGGTGGGATCGACCACGTACGCGTCCTGCTCGGCGGCCACGAGAAGCGCCTTCGCGTCCTCCGCGTAGAGGACGTGCGTCTTCCTGCCGGTCAGGCGGCCGTCGTCGACTGTGACATCCCCGTCGAGTGCGGCCGTGATCACGCCCACGTCGGTCAGTAGCCGATCCTGTTGCTCGGGGGTTCCCATGTGGACGATGGGCAGCACGCCCATGGCCAGGGTCGCCATCGCCGGGGTGACCACTCCGGCCTTGCCCACCTCGGTGAGCACCAGGCACGTCTCGATCACGCCGAGGCCGCCGCCACCGAGCCGGTCCGGTGTGGACAACGTCAGCAGTCCAGCTTGGCCAAGGGCTTTCCAGGCCTGATCGGGATCGCGGCGCAGCACAGCCGCCGTCAGGCCGGCGATCTCCCGTTGTGTTTCGTCGAACGTGAAGTCCACGCGCGCCCTCCTCCTAGGTCCTCGGCAGGCCGAGAACTCGTTCCGCGGCAAGGGTCGACAGGATCTGGGTGGTGCCACCGGCGATGCTCAGGCACCGCGTCATCAGGAACGCGTGGATCGCGTCCGCGGCCACATCGGCCAGCGCCGCGTCGGTTCCGTACAGGTCGAGCGTTGCTTCCGCGACAGCTTGCCGATGCCGCACACCGACCAGTTTGCGGATGCTCGGGTCGGTGCCGAACTGGTCCATCAACGAGACGACCAGGCCGCCGGCGACCAGTTCGCCGAGTTTCTCCGGCTCGGCACCGCGGGTGCGTGCCGTGGAAAGCAGTGTTTCCACTTCAGCGCCGAACGAGGAAGCGCCACCCATGGCCACCCGTTCGTTGGCCAGCGTCGTCCTGGCCAGCTTCCAGCCGTCGCCCGGCTGCCCCACCACGCAGTCGTCCGGCACGAACACGTCGTCCAGGAAGACCTCGTTGAACATGGCGTCACCGGTGATCTCACGCAACGGCCGGATGCTCAGCCCGGCGGACCGCATGTCCACCAGGAAGTAGGTGATCCCTTCGTGCTTGGGCACCTCGGAGTCGGTGCGGGCCAGGCAGATCGCCCAGTCCGCCTCGGCCGCACGGGACGTCCACACCTTCTGGCCGCGCAGCCGGTAGCCGCCGTCCGCTTTGACCGCGCGGGTCCTGAGCGAGGCGAGGTCCGAGCCCGCTTCGGGTTCGCTGAAGAGCTGGCACCAGGTGATCTCGCCGCGCAGGGTCGGCCAGACGAACCGGTCCCGCTGCTCGGCGGTGCCGTGTCGCAGGATCGTCGGCGCGGCCCATGCCCCGATCACGAGGTCCGGCCGGGTCACGCCTTTCCGGCGGAGTTCGTCGGCGATCATCAGCTGCTGCTGCGGTGCCGCGTCCATGCCGTAGGGCTTGGGCCATTCCGGGACCAGCAGGCCGGTTTCCGCGAGCCGCGCCCGTTGCCGGTCCGCCGGGAGTTCGGCGATCTCGCCGACGAGGGCACTGGTGCGGCTGTCCGCTTCGGACACCGGGCGGACCTGCCGCCGGGCCCCGCCGAGCGCGAGCTCCGCGACTTTCCGGCGCCAATACGACGTACCGCCGAACAGTGCCCGCAGCGCCAGGGCCCTGCGCAAGTAGAGGTGCGCGTCGTGTTCCCACGTGAAGCCGATGCCGCCGAGGACCTGGACGCAGTCCTTCGCCGTCTCCACAGCGGCTTCCAGCGCCACGGCGCCCGCAACGGCCGCTGCGAGCGGGTGTTCGCCCGGTGCCTCGTCGGCAGCCCTTGCCGCGTCCCACGCCGCCGCACGGGCCTCCTCGACCCGGGACACCATCCCCGCACACAGGTGTTTCACGGCCTGGAACGAGCCGATCGGCTTGCCGAACTGCTGCCTGACCTTGGCGTATTCCACGGCCGTTGCCAGACACCAGCCCGCGACGCCGACCGCTTCGGCCGCGGCCAGCGTCACCGCGAGGTCTTCGACTCCTTCGACGTCCAGCACGTGTCCGTCGCGGAGTCGCTCGACCTGCGACAGCGGGCGGGAGAAGTCAAGAGCGTCCCGCTGCGTGAGCTCGGCCTCGGCGAGCGTCCAGACACCGGCCGACCGTGTCAGCAAATACGGTGCGTAACCGATGACGGGTGCGCCGGGCCGCAGTCCAAGCGCGACCGGCACGCCACCCTCGGTCAGACCGGGCAGAAACTCCCGGGAAACCTGAGAATCTTTCGCACGCCCCAGCAGGACACCGGTGAGCACGGTCGGCAACACCGGACCGGGCACCAACGCCTTCGCGACGTGCTCAAGGGCCATGGCGACGTCGGCGACCGGGCCGTCGACCATCTCGAAGAGCCCGAAGTGCGCGAGGTCGGCCCAGTGTTCCCGCCAGTGCTTGGCACCGTCCGCGCCTCGAACCGTCGGCAGGACGCCCGCTCCTGCCGCCCACGCGCTGATCGACTCGCCGATGGCGCGCTGCTCGTCGGTGATGGACACTCCGTCATTATAGAACGTGTTTCAGTTCTGAACTCAACCCCGCGAGCGAGTAGGATTCGCCGAGGCGCGGTACACTGGTACCCGAAGTGGAACAGGTTTCAGCAAGGGGATCCATCGATGACAGCCACGCCTTCCGGTGCCATCAGCGCCCTCGGCGACGACGAGCTCGGCTCGGCCGCGCAGCGCGACCGGCGCAAGCGCATCCTGGACGCGACCATCGCACTGGCCACCAAGGGCGGCTACGACGCGGTCCAGATGCGAGCCGTCGCCGAACGCGCCGAAGTCGCGCTCGGCACGCTGTACCGCTACTTCCCCTCCAAGATCCACCTGCTCGTTTCCGGGCTGGCACGTGAGTTCGAGCGCAACCAGGACCGGATCGAGAAGGGCAGCGTTCCCGGCGAGACCCAGTACGACCGGGTCCTGTTCGTACTGGGCAGGGTCACGCGTGCGATGCAGCGCGAACCCCACCTCACCGAAGCGATGACCCGGGCGTTCATGTTCGCCGACACGTCGGCGGCAGCCGAGGTCGATCACGTCGGCAAGCTGATGGAGCGGATGTTCACCCGCGCCATGCACGAAGGCGAACCCACCGACGAGGACAAGGCGATCGCCCGCGTGGTCGGCGACGTCTGGCTGTCCAATTTGGTCGCCTGGGTCACCCGCCGCGCCTCGGCGACGGACGTGGCCACCCGTCTCGAACTGACAGTCAGGTTGCTGCTGAGGAAGTAACAGCTCGTGAGTGGTTGGTCCGGTTCTAACCGGACCAACCACTCACGAGGGTTTTTCAGCCGAGGGCTCCGCTGACGGAGGCGTGGCCCTTGAGCAGGTTGCGGGCGATCGTGCGGCGCTGGATCTCGTCGGTGCCCTCGTAGATGCGCAGCAGGCGCAGTTCGCGGTACCAGCGCTCGATCGGCAGTTCCCGCGTGTAGCCCATGCCGCCGTGGATCTGCAGCACCCGGTCGACGATCTCGTTGGCCTTCACGCCGCCGTAGAGCTTGGCCATCGACTGGGCCTGGCGGGAGTCCATCTTCTGGTCCACCTGCCACGCCGCGTGCAGCACCAGCCAGCGCAGCGCCTCGATCTCCACGGCCGAGTCCGCGATCATCCACTGGATCGCCTGGCGTTCGGCGATCGGCAGGCCGAAGGTCTCCCTGGTCCGCGCGTAGTCGATGCCCATCTCGAGCAGGCGCTCGGTCGCACCGATCGCCCTGGCGGGCAACAGGTACCGGCCCTGGCCGATCCAGCGCATGGCCAGCTCGAAGCCGCGGCCCTCCTCACCGAGGATGTTGCGGTGCGGCACGCGGACGTTGTCGAACGTCAACGCGGCCGGGCCCCACTCGCCCATGGTGGCGATCGGCTGCGACTTCCAGCCCATCTCCCGGTCGGCGAGGAAACAGGTGACCGCGCCCTTCTCCTTGTCGGTCACGGCGAAGACCATGGTGAAGTCGGCCTCGTTGCCGCCGGTGATGAACGTCTTCTCGCCGTTGATGATCCAGTCTTCGCCGTCGCGGCGGGCCGACGCCCGGATCGCCCGCGCGTCCGACCCCGCCCCCGGTTCGGTGATCGCGAAGCACGACTTGCGCTCGCCGGAGATCGTCGGCTTGAGGTACGTCTCCTTCTGCTCGTCGTTGCCGTAGAAGAGGATGTTGTCCGCCGAGCCGCCGAACCTGAACTGCACGAAGGACCGGCCCAGCTCCGCCTCCAGCAGGGCCGCCATCACCGCGCCGAGGTTCATACCGCCGTACTCCTCGGGCGTCAGCACGCCCCAGAAGCCGGATTCCTTGGCCTTCAACTGGAGTTCACGCAGTTCCGACGCCTCCAGCCCCGGCAGGCCGGACCGCTCGCGGCGCAGTACCTCCGGCTCCAGCGGGATGATCTCCTTGCGCACGAACGTCCGCACCCAGTCGCGGACCTCACGCTGCTCTTCGGTGAGGGAGAAGTCGACCATGGTGACCTCCTAGAGCCTGCGGCCGCCGTCGACGTAGATGGTCTGGCCGGTGATGAACGATGACTCGTCGCTGACGAGGAACGCGATGGTGCCTGCGATGTCGGCCGGCCGGCCGACTCGGCGCACCGGGGTGATCTCGGCGCTGCGCGCGGCCAGTTCGTCCGGCGTGATGCCGAGCCGCTCGGCCGTCGCCGCCGTCATCTCGGTCACGATGAAACCGGGGGCGACCGCGTTGACGTTGACGCCGAACGGGCCGAGCTCGATCGCGAGCGTGCGGGTGAAGCCCTGCAGGCCCATCTTGGCGGTCGAGTAGTTGGCCTGGCCGCGGTTGCCGAGCGCGGACACGCTGGAAAGGCTCACGATCTTGCCGTACTTCTTGGCGACCATGTGCTTCTGCGCGGCTTTCGTGGCGAGGAACGCACCTTTGAGGTGTACCCCGATCACGGTGTCCCAGTCCTGCTCGGTCAGTTTGAACAGCAGGTTGTCCCTGGTGACACCGGCGTTGTTGACGAGGATGTCGAGCGAGCCGAACTCGTCGGCCACGCTGTCGGCCGCCGCGGTGACCTGCTCGGCGTTGGTCACGTCCGCGCCGACCGCGATCGCCCGACCGCCTGCCGCCTCGATCGCGTCGACGGTCGCCTTGCTCGCCGCCTCGTCGAGATCGAGGACAGCCACCGCGGCGCCGTCCGCCGCGAGACGCCCGGCGACAGCCGCGCCGATCCCGCGAGCCGCCCCGGTGACCAGGGCCACGCGTCCGTCCAGTGCCGCCATGGTGAACCCTCCGTAAACCGTACACCGTTAGGTATACTGCGAGCATAACTCTGGAGGGACGCCGATGCCACGGCCGAGCACGCCGATCCTGAGCCGGGATCGGATCAGGGCCGCCGCGCTGGAGATCATCGACCGCGACGGTCTGCCGGGCCTGTCGATGCGCAGGCTGGCAGCCGGGCTCGGGGTCCAGGCACCGTCGCTGTACAGCCATTTCGCCACGAAGGACGAGCTGCTCGACGACGTGTGCGACCAGATCATGGCGACGGTCGACGTGAGTGATTTCGAGCGGGCCGACTGGCAGACCGGGATCCGCACGTGGGCAAGGTCATACCGGGCCGCGTTGGCCGCGCACCCCAACATCGTGCCGTTCCTCGCGGGCGGACCGGCCCGCCGCGACTCCGCGCTGCGGGTCGCGGACGCGGTGCACGGCGGGCTGGTGCGCGCGGGGTGGCCGCCGAAGTTCGCGACCATGATCGGCGCGTCGACCAAGTACCTGGTCCTCGGCGCCGCGATCGGGTCGTTCTCACGCGGGTTCGAAGACGACGCCCGCGTGTACAACGACCGTTACCCCAACCTCAGTCAGGCGCACCGGTTGGCCGAGCACGCCGACGAGATCGACCAGGGCTCGTTCGAACTGGCCCTGGATTCCTTCCTGCACGGGCTGGCCGCCCGGCTGGCGGACCTGCCTTCCTGACTACGCCTCGTGGAACTCGTCGAGCCGGGCGGCTTCGGCGGAGTTCTCCGTCGCGCGCAACCAGTGCGGGTAGGTCACGTAGACCAGTTCCGTCTCCTCGTTGGCCACGTACAGCACCTCGGTGTCCGCCCGCAGGTAGATCACTTCGCCGACGCCTGCCGTCACCGGGCCTTCCGGCCCCTCGACTGTGAACGAGCCCTTGGTGACGATCAGCGCCTCGTCGTAGGTCACCTTCCAGGGGTTGCGCTCGCCCTTGCCGTACCGGCCGAAGCCGACGCTCATCTCGGCGCCGCTGGTCTGGTCGACCACGTCGCCGAGGAAAACCTGCTGGTCAAGACGCTGGAACCAGCTCGTCGTGGTCTTGCTCGCGAACCGCTCGACCGCTGCCATCGCACTCTCCTCGAACTAAATGGAATCTCTTCCACTTAGTTAACTGGAATCTTTTCCACTTGTCCAGTGGTTGGCTAGGCTGGCTGCGTGCTTCCGATCGCGGGGTCCGGCCCGTCCGAACGGGCCGACGCGGCCCGCAACAGGCAGAAGATCCTCCAGGCGGCGGCGCGGATCGTCGCCACACGCGGAGTCGAGTGCCTGGCGTTGGACGAGGTCGCGGCCGAAGCGGGCGTCGGCGTGGGCACGGTCTACCGCCGTTATGCCGACCGCGGCGCGCTGGCGCAGGGCCTGCTCGACGCGCAGGAACGCGAGTTCCAGGCGGCGTTCCTCAGCGGCCCGCCACCGCTCGGCCCCGGCGCGCCCGCGCGGGAGCGGATCCGCGCGTTTCTGCACGCGTACGTGGACCGCTTGGAGACGCAAGGAAAGCTACTGATGGTCGCGGAAACCGAGACACCGCGGGCGCGGTTCGTCACCGGCGCGTACCGCCTGCACCACAACCACCTCGTCGGCCTGATCACCGAAGCCGACCCGGATGTGGACGCACACTTCCACGCGGACGCACTGCTGGCACCCCTGGCCGCAGCGCAGTACGTCCATCAGCGCGAGAACGGGATGAGCGCGGAACGGATCAAGACAGGCTTCGATCAGCTGCTGAACTGAAACCAGAGCCACACACCGGCGGCCAGCACAACCAGCAGCACCAACCACACGAACATCTCGCTGACGACCTCGCCGACCAACTCGACGACGATCTTCACCACTCCGCGCAGGATAGCCACCACAACCTGCAGGACCGCCATCGGCCAACGCAGCCAGGGCTGCCCGGACTCACGTCGCAGGCGTCTCAGTTCCTCCCGGGCGGACGAGCTGCCAGGCTCACCCGTTGAGCTGATCGGCCACCGCCAGGATCCGGCGCGCGTTGTCCACGTGCAGGTTCTCGATCATCCGGCCGTCCACGGTGACCACACCGCGGCCTGCCTGCTCGAACGCCTCGACCACGCGGCGAGAGTACTCGATCTCCTCAGCCGACGGCGAGAAGACCCGGTTGCACGGCTCGACCTGCCCGGGGTGGATCAGCGTCTTGCCGTCGAAGCCGAACTGCTTGCCCTGCAAGCACTCCGCTTCGAACCCCGCGAGGTCCTGCACGTTGTTGTAGACGCCGTCGAGGATGTCCTTGTCGGCCGCGCGAGCCGCGAGCAGGCACAGCGACAACCCGGTGAGAAGCGGCGCACGACCGGGAACGTGGTCGGCACGCAGTTCCTTCGCCAGGTCGTTGGTGCCCATCACGAGCACTGACAGGCGCTCGCTCGCGGTGGCGATGTCGTGGGCGTGCAGCATCGCGACCGGGGTCTCGACCATCGCCCAGATCGTCGTCTTGTCCGGCGCCCCGCCCGCTTCCAGCGCGCGTTCGATCGCGTGCACCTCCGCGGCCGAGTCGACCTTCGGCACGACCACCGCGTCCGGCCCGGCCTCCGCGGCCGCGCGCAGGTCGTCGGCGTGCCACTGCGTGCCGGAACCGTTGACGCGGATGGTGACCTCGCGGTTGCCGTACTCGCCGGACGCGGCAGCCTCGCAGACGCGCTTACGGGCGTCCACTTTGGAATCCGGGTGGACCGCGTCCTCCAGGTCCAGGATCAACGCGTCCGCGGGCAGGGTCTTGGCCTTCTCCAGCGCACGCTCGTTGGCGCCGGGCATGTACAACACGGACCGGCGCATCAGGCCTCCTCGGAAGCGGCGGCGTACGCCTCGGCGAGCTCCGGGTCACGAGCAGCCAGCTGATCGGCCAGCTCGGCGACCACGCGGCACTGCTTGACCGTGGCGTCGTCCTGCATCTTGCCGTCGATCATCACGGTTCCGGTGCCGTCGCCCATTTCCCTGATCACGCGCCGAGCCCAGGCGACGTCCTCCGGGGACGGTGAGAAGACCTTCTTGGCGATCTTGATCTGCGCCGGGTGCAGGCTCCACGCGCCGACGCAGCCCAGCAGGAACGCGTTGCGGAACTGGTCCTCGCAACCGACCGTGTCCCGGATGTCGCCGAACGGCCCGTAGTACGGCAGGATCCCGTTGGCCGCGCAGGCGTCGACCATCCGCGCCACCGTGTAGTGCCAGAGGTCCTGCTGGAAGGTCTGCCGCCCGGCCGTGACGTCCTCGCCGACCGGGTCGGTCCGCACCAGGTAGCCGGGGTGGCCGCCGCCGACGCGGGTCGTCTTCATGCGCCTGCTGGCCGCGAGGTCCGCCGGGCCCAGCGACATGCCCTGCATGCGCGGCGAGGACGCGGCGATCTCCTCCACGTTGGCCACGCCGGTCGCGGTCTCCAGGATGGCGTGCACCAGGATCGGCCGCTCCAGCCCGGCCTTGGCCTCCAGCTGGGCCAGCAGCCGGTCGACGTAGTGGATGTCCTGCGCGCCCTCCACCTTGGGCACGATCACCACGTCCAGCTTGTGGCCGATCGCCGGGACCAGCGTCAGCAGGTCGTCCAGCGCCCACGGCGAGTCGATGCTGTTCATCCTGGTCCACAGCTGCGCGTCGCCGAAGTCGGCGTTCTTGCCGATCTCGACGAGTCCCGCGCGGGAGGCCTCCTTGCGGTCCGCCGGGACCGCGTCCTCCAGGTTGGCGACCAGCACGTCGACCTGCTTGGCCAGGTCGGGCACCTTCGCGGCCATCTTGGGGTTGCCGGGGTCGAAGAAGTGCAACGCTCGCGAAGGGCGGAACGGGATCTCCCTGACCGGCTCAGGCGCGCCGAGCGCCAGCGGCCGGAAGAAGTCCTTCGGCGAACGCATCCTGACCTCCACGTCCTCGGGTTTTACCGGAGGGTAACCCGGTGGCCGGGGCTCTGCCCGCGACTCGCGTCACACAAATCGGTTGCCCTGACTGGCCCGGCTCTGCTGAACTGCGCAAAACCCGCGACCCGAGGAGAGCAGCAGTGCGACTGTCAGCCATGTCCACCAGGAAAGGAATCCACCCCTATCTGAAGGACATGAAGCTTGGCACGCACGCTCAACTTGGGGATCCTCGCGCACGTCGACGCCGGTAAGACCAGCCTGACCGAGCGCCTGCTGCAACTCGGCGGCGTGATCGACGAGGTCGGCAGCGTCGACGACGGCAACACGCAGACCGACTCCATGGCGCTGGAGCGGCAACGCGGGATCACCATCAAATCCGCAGTCATGTCGTTCGTCGTGGACGACGTCACGGTGAACCTGATCGACACGCCCGGCCACCCGGACTTCATCGCCGAGGTGGAACGCTCGCTGAGCGTCCTCGACGGCGCTGTGCTGGTCATCTCCGCCGTGGAAGGCGTGCAGGCGCAGACCCGTGTGCTCATGCGCGCCCTGCGCAGGCTGGCCATCCCCACGATCATCTTCGTGAACAAGATCGACCGGACGGGTGCGCGGCACGACAGCCTGCTGCGCGAGATCGCCGACCGGTTGACGCCCGCGATCGCACCGGACGGCACCGACCCGGTCGACCTGCTGGCCACAGTGGACGACGCGCTGCTGGCCGGGTACCTCGACGGTTCGCTGACACCGGAAGACACCCGTGGCTCCCTGGTCGCGCAGACGCGGCTGGCACGGGTCCACCCGGTGTTCTTCGGCTCGGCCATCACCGGCGCCGGGGTGCCGGCCCTGATGTCCGCACTGGTCGAGTTCCTGCCGACGGCGTCAGGGGCGACCGACGGACCGGGATCGGGGCTGGTGTTCAAAGTGGAACGCGGGCAGCACGGCGAGAAGATCGCCTACGTCCGGATGTTCTCCGGTTCGCTGCGCGTGCGCGACCGCGTGCGGTTCGGCGGCAAGGACGGGAAGATCACCGCGATCAGCGTGTTCGACCGCGGTCCGGCCGTGCGCGGCGCGTCGGTCGGCGCCGGTCAGATCGGCAAGCTGTGGGGACTGTCCGAGGTCCGGATCGGCGACCACATCGGCGAGCCGCACAGGCACGCCGAGCACCACTTCACCCCGCCGACGCTGGAAACCGTGGTGATACCGGACGACCCGTCCGAACGAGGCGCGTTGTACACCGCGCTCACGCAACTGGCCGAGCAGGACCCGTTGATCAACCTGCGGCAGGACGGCGTGATCTCGTTGTACGGCGAGGTGCAGAAGGAGGTCATCCAGGCAACCCTGTCCGACGACTACGGCCTGGCGGTGTCGTTCGAGGAGACCACGACGATCTGCATCGAACGCGTCGCCGGGAAAGGTGCGGCGTTCGAGATCATCAACGAAGGCGACAACCCTTACCTGGCAACGGTCGGGCTACGAGTCGAGCCGGGCACCGGGGTGAGCTTCCGGCTCGGAGTCGAACTCGGGTCGATGCCGTCGGCGTTCTTCAACGCTGTCGAAGAGGGCGTCCGCAAGACCCTGCGCAACGGTCTGCACGGCTGGGAGATCACCGACTGCGTCGTCACCATGACACGTTCTGGTTACTGGGCACGGCAAAGCCACTCACACGGCACGTTCGACAAGTCGATGTCCAGCACAGCCGGTGACTTCCGCAACCTGACCGCGCTGGTGCTGACGAACGCGCTCAAGCAAGCCGGAACCGTTGTGCACGAACCGATGCACGCGTACCGGCTGGAGATCCCGGAGGACGCACTCGGAGTGGTGCAGCCGGTGCTGGTGCGGCTGCGGGCGTTCCCGCTCAGCTCCACCCCGCGCAACGCCGCCTACCTGCTGGAAGGCACGATTCCCGCGGCACGGGTCCATGAGCTGGAACGCCTGCTGCCGTCGCTGACCCGTGGCGAAGGCGTGCTGGAGTGCGCTTTCGACCACTACGCGGCTGTTTAGCGAGGTTCGTCGGTGAAGACCTTCGTGACGATCTCGCCGTCCATGGTCAGGTAGCCGTGCAGCATGCCCGGCGTGCTGTGCGGCCCGGCGAAAGTCCCTTGGCGGTCGAGCGCGATCACACCGCCCGTCCCGCCAAGGGCAGGCAGGCGGCGCATGACCACGTCGAACGCGGCCTCGGCCAGGCTCAGGCCGCCGAACTCGATCATGGCGGAGATAGTGCCCGCCGCCGCGCCCCGGATGAACACCTCGCCCTGACCGGTCGCGCTGACGGCCGCGGTGTCGTTGCGTGCGTACGTGCCCGCGCCGATGATCGGCGAGTCGCCGATCCGGCCGCGCATCTGGTTGGTCGTGCCACCCGTGGAGGTCGCGGCGGCCAGGTCGCCGTCGCGGTCGACCGCGACGGCGCCGACCGTGCTGTACTCGGCCCGCTCCGGCGCCCCCGGGTCCTTGGCCTCTTTCAGCTGGTCCAGGCGTCGCTGAGTCCAGAAGTAGTCCTGGCTGACGGGCCGCAGGCCGTTTCGTTCGGCGAAACTCTCCGCGCCGTCGCCGCACAGCAGCACGTGTGCCGTCTGTTCCATCACCATTCGCGCGGCCAGGACCGGGTTGCGCACGTTCCGCACGCCCGCGATAGCCCCGGCGGCCAGGTCGGCGCCGCGCATGATCGACGCGTCCAGTTCGTGCCCGCCGTCCTCGGTGAACACCGAGCCCTTGCCCGCGTTGAACAACTCGTTGTCCTCAAGGACACGCACGGCTGCTTCGACGGCGTCCACGCTCGACGCGCCACCGCGCAGCAGCCGCTCCCCCGCGCGCAAGGCGTCGGCGAGCCCGTCCCGATGGGCTTTCTCCAGCTCAGGCGTGGTCTCCTGGCGGATCAGCTTGTTGCCCGCGCCGCCGTGCACGGCGATGATGACGTTGTCTGCGTCCGGCTCGTAGGTCACTCACGGCACAGTAGAGCGTCCGGTGTCCGGCTCGATCCGAACCGTCCCGTGTATGCGACGCCCGCCACACACTCGTCCGCGGCGCACTGCCCCTTGTAGTGGCCGGACGCGAAGTCACCACCGTCGGGAGCCCGGTTGTCATGCCGGTCGAACCACAGGGTCCGACCGTTCTTGCCCAGTGCGACCGGTGACCGCCCGCACAACACCGAGGACATCGCCGCCCCGCGCACGCCGTAGCCGAAGACCTGGTGATCCGGCGGGCATCGCAGCTTGTGTAACCACCGGCCCAGTCAGTGTCCACGTAGGACTCGTCGTGGACAGTTCGGTAAGCCGTGGCAGTGGCCTGCTCGGCGCAGAGACCGCGGTTGCCGGTGTGCCTGAGCGATCAGCCGTTGACCGTCCGGGCAGACGCCCCTGCGTGCACCGGAATCCCAGTCCGGCAGCCCGCGCACGGCACGCGACTGCTGGAAGTCAGCGTGGCCGAGGCTGAGCATGGACCAGCGCTGCACCGCCCGCGCGGGCTTGGCCGGAGCGTCGACCAGCCGTTTCCACGCACCGGCACGCCAGTCGTCGCCGTCGTACAGGCCCATCCGCCCGCCGGACGCGTCCCAGTGCAGCAGACCCCAGCCGTTGCCGCCGCGGTTGGTGTGGAAGCCGACCAGTGGCCAATAGGCGAAATCCGCGTCCGTCTCGACGAGGTAGTCCACGAACCGCTCGAACCACGCACGCGACTTCGGGTCGTTGTTGTCCCGTCCGCCCACCCCGAACTCGCTGCTCCACACGGGTGCGGTGAAGTGCTTGTCCGCCTCGTCGGCGACGTAGAAGGCCTGCCGGTACAGCACTTCCTTCAGATGCCGGTCCAGTTGACGCATTCGACGATGATCAGCAGTCGCGGGGTCGCCGACGTCGCCCGAGCCCGTCCAGGTGCCGCTCGCGCCGTGCCAGTTGCCGGACTTGAGCATGAACCGTTTGCCCCGTGCGTCGACGATGTGCCGGCCGCTCGTGCTCAGCGGCCCCGCCCAGTCGGCCTGCGCCGGGCGTTGCGGGACGACCACCGTCCCGGCCAGCACCGTGACCAGCAGAACCTGAACTAACCTCGAACGGTGGAGGGGATCCGGGCCGCGTCACAGCGGCTGATCGAACTGGACGGCCGGCTCGGCGCCGGCACCGTCGCCGACCACGCCATTCGTGCCTTCCACCAGGCCAGAAGAGACCGGGGTACGAGCCGCGACTGGTACGCGGCCATGGCCGAACTCGCCGAGGTGACCGGCTGGATCGCGTTCGACGCGGGCAGACAGCGCCTGGCCACGCGAGTCAACCGGGAAGCGCTCCAGTTCGCCGCGCAGGCAGGCGACCGCGGCATCGAACGCCTGATCCTGCTGAACATGAGCCTGCAAGCCGGATATCTGCACCGGCACAGCGAATCGGTCGCCATCGCCCAGTCCGTCATCGACACCGGGCGGACCTCGCCCCGCGTGCACGCCATCGCACTGCTGCGGCAAGCCCGCGCGTACTCCCGAAGCGGCAACCGCCGCCCCGCGTTGCGCGCGTTCGACCACGCACGTTCACTGTTCCACGACGGCGTTTCCGATCGGGACCCCACCTGGGCGTGGTGGCTCGACGAACAGGAGATCGACGGCCAGCACGGCGCCGCGTACCTGGAACTGCGCGACCGCCGACCCGGCATCGACTTGCTGTACACCGCCGTCAACGCCGAAACCCCGGGCGCGCCGAACTATCGGACGATCTTCGCGGCGCGGCTGCTCGGCGAACTCACCGCGGCGTCCGCGTGGGACGAGGCTCGGGCGGTCGCCAACGACCTGGCGACCGGAACGACAGCCATCGGCTCGGCGCGAGCGAGGATCCTGCTGCGCCGGGCCGTCCGATCAGTGCGCGGGCACGCCGTTGGCGGCGATCCAGCGTTCGACGGAGTACTCGACCAGGGTGATCAGGGTCTGCTTGGTCGACTCGCGGTCCCTCGCGTCACACCGGACGATCGGCACGCGCGGGTCGATCGCCATGGCTTCGCGCACGTCGTCGACCCGGTGGTGCAGTTCGCCGTCGAAGCAGTTCAGCCCGATGATGTACGGCAGGCCGCGCTCCTCGAAGAAGTCGACGGGTGAGAACGAGTCAGCCAGCCGCCGGGTGTCGGCCAGCACGACCGCGCCGATCGCACCACGCACCAGGTCGTCCCACATGAACCAGAACCGCTGCTGGCCGGGCGTTCCGAACAGGTAGAGGATCAGGTCGGTGTCCAGCGACACGCGGCCGAAGTCCATCGCCACCGTCGTCGTCGACTTGTCCGGCGTCGCATCGAGGTCGTCGAGACCGGCACTGGCCTCGGTCATCACCGCCTCGGTCGTCAACGGCATGATCTCGGAGACCGAGCCGACGAACGTCGTCTTGCCGGCCCCGAAACCACCGGCTACCACGATCTTCACCGACGTCATGGTCGGCATGATTGCTTGCTGCGCGGTCCTATAGCCGGCGGAGTCCACCCAAAACCCTTTCCATCAGCGCGAGATGTGATGAACCGCCGGACAGGCCGGTCGTCCGGTGGACGACCACCAATCCGGTCGCGACCATGTCCCCGAGCACGATCTTGGCTACTTGCAACGGCATTTCGAGCTCAGCGGAGATCTCCGCGACCGATTTCGGCGTACGGCACAGCCGGGCGATCGAGCGGTGCTCGATCTCGGCGAGACCGTCCTCGGTCATCCCAGCGGGCGCCGTGGAGATCATCGCCTCCACCCGCAGGTCCCCGTCGGCCTTGGTCCGCCCGCCCGTCATCGCGTACGGCCGGACCATCGCCGGGTCGTCGTCCGGCATCTCGACGAGCACGGGCTGCGGCTGCGTTGGCGACAGCCTCGGGCCCGGCGTCGGTTTGACGTCGGCGGATTCGCCTGCCCGCTTGCCGAACGTCAGTCCGTTGAGGACATCGGCGAAGGTCGGGCTGGGTGGCGCGTCCTCGTGGATCGTCATCCTTCCCTCACACCGCAGCTCCGGTCATCCCCCTCGCGCCTTGCAGTGCCGCGCGCAGTTCGGGGGTGAGCATCTGGCCGACGCGGTCGACCAGCATGGTCATCTCGTAGGCGATCTGGCCGATGTCGCACGTCGGCGCGGCGAGGACGGCCAGCGACGACCCGTCGCTGATCGACATCAGCAGCAGGATCCCGCGTTCCATCTCGACGACGGTCTCCTTGACCGGACCGGCCTCGAAACAGCGCGAGGCGCCGTGGGTCAGGCTGACCAGGCCGGACGACACCGCGGCGAGCTGGTCGGCGCGGTCGACGGGCAGGCGTGCGGACGCGGTGAGCAGCAGTCCGTCGGCGGACACGACCACCGCGTGCGCGACACCGGCGACTCGCTCAGCGAAGTCGTTGACCAGCCAGCCGAACTGGTGCGGCTGGGAGTGGGGCGACATCATGATCGGGTCTCCTGTTGTCCATTCTGGTTTTCGACGAGGCTGCGCCTGCCGTTGCTCAGTCCGCGCTGAAGCCCGTCCAGCCGGCCCCGGACCTCCTGTGCCCCTCGTTCACCCCGCACCAGGCCCTCGCCGAATCCCGGCGGCGACGCGATGCTCCCCGGTACGAGCTTCTCCCGGGGAACGCGCTGCGGCAAGCCCGCGGACGTGACACCTTCGGGGGACTTCGTGGCTTCCTCGGCCGACTTGAACCCGCTGTCGGCCCCAGTCGTTGTGGCCTGATCCTCGGTGTACACGCGCGGCGTGCCGGTATCGGTGCGGTCACGAGCACGGGACAACCCGGTCTGCAACCCGCCGAGCCGTTCGCGCAACGCCTCCGCTTCGCGTTTGCCGCGGATCTCCGGCGCCTGCTGGGGTTCCGAGACGCTGCCCGGTACGAGCTTCTCCCTCGGCACCCGCTGCGGCAGGCCGGCCTTCGTCACCCCGCGCGGGGTCTCACCGACCGCCTGGGCGGTCTCGAATCCCTTGTCCGCCGCGAACTTCCAGGTCTCGGTCGGCGCTTCGGCCGGCGGCTTGTCCTGATCGGACCCGGTGAACCACGCCGAGATCATCTCGTCGAAGATCGGAGTGGTCTCGTGGATCCCGCGCTCGAGCGGCGGGGACGGCGCGCCGGTGTTCGCCGCGTTGACCGGGTCCCACCACCCGGTGGTCACCGCCGACTGCTCGGCGGTCGCGACACCTTGGTCCCCGGTCGCGAACAGGTCCCCGCTGACCGGCCGCTCCGGTTCGGCGAGCGGGTCCTCGGCGGTCGTGTGCACGGGCGCGGCACCGGTCGCCAGCCGCGCGGCCAGGTCCGAAGTGGACACCGTGTGCCCGTTGGCGCGCGGCCGGTGGGGGTGCCGCTCCTCCGACTCGCCCGGTGCGAGCAGGTCGGCCGGGATGGTCAAGGTGGCCCTGATGCCCTGGATGTCCTTGCCGCCGTGCAGCTCCACCCGGACGCTGTGCCTGCTGGCCAGCCTGCCGACGACGAACAGGCCCATCCGCCGCGACGCCGACGCGTCGAGCTGGCCGCCTTCGGCCAGCCGGGTGTTGACCTCGGCGATCTCCTCGTCGCGCATGCCGATGCCGCTGTCGAGGACGTCGACCGACACGGTGCCGTCGTCCGCGAGCCTGCTGGCGATCGTGACCTTGGTGTCCGGCGCGGAGAACGCGGTGGCGTTGTCCAGCAGCTCGGCAGTCAGACGGACCAGGTCGCGTGCCGCGTAGCCGACGACCGTCTGCGGTGGCGGCGGCTGCACGACGACCCGTTGGTACTGCTCGATCTCCGACACCGCCGCACGCAGCAGGTCGGCCAGCTGCACCGGCGGCCCGGCGCGCCGGGCCAGCTCGCTGCCGGACGAGAGCACCATCAGGTTCTCGTTGTTGCGCCGCATCCGGGTCGCCAGGTGGTCCAGCTGGAACAACGTGGCCAGCTGGTCGGGGTCCTCCTCGTCGCGTTCGAGGCGGTCGAGCAGGTGCAGCTGCCGCTGCACGAGGCCCTGGCTGCGCCGGGAGAGGTTGACGAACACGTCGCCGTAGCTGGCCCGCAGGTGCGCCTGTTCGGCGGCCAGCCGCAGCGCCTGGTCCTGCACGGCGTCGAACGCCCGCGCCACCTGCCCCAGCTCGTCCTTCGTCGTCACCGGGACGGGAGCCACGAGCGGCGGCAGCAACGCGCCCGCCCGCAGCCCGGCGACGGCCTCCGGCAGCTTGTGGTCGGCCACCGACAACGCGCTGCGCCGCAGAATCCGAAGCGAGCCAACGAGTTGACGGCCGACGATGACCACGACCGCGGCGGCGAGGAGCACCGCGGCGAACAGCACGACCGAGACGAGCCCGGCGGCGTCGCTCGCTTCGTCCTGCAGCCGGGCGGACTCGGCGCTCAGTTCACGCGCGAGCACGCCGGCCACGGTCGCCACAGCGCCCAGGGTGAGCTGTGAACTGGTCTGCCAGTCGTTCTGGCCGACCGCCAGCGCCGCGGGCCGGGTGTCCGGCTGTTCGAGGACCTGTTCGAGCAACCGCGCCCGGTTGGTCACGGCCGCGCCGCTGACCGTGTTGTCGTACTCCTGCCGTTGCGGCTGGCTCGCCGACGCCCGGAAGTCGAGGACCCTGGAGTCGAGCCGGGACTGCGACGAGCGCAGCGCGCCGAGCTCGGCGACAGTCAGCGTCCCCCTGGACAACCCGACGGACACGAGCGCCTGCTGCAGGTAGATCTCCTCGCCTGCCCGCTGCAGGTCGTGCAGCGCGACCGCCGTCCCGGTCAGCGCCGGGTCGGTGATCTCGCCTGCCAGCGCCCGGTCGAAGCCGAGCAGCACGGCGATCACCTCGGTGTACCGGGTCAGCGCCGCCCGTGCGTCCAGCTCGGCGCGGGTGACCTGGTCGCGCAGCCTGCCCAGTGGCTCGAGCAGACCGGCGACCTCGTGCCCGGTGTCCTGCGCGGCGGGCGTGACGAACTGGACCGCTTCGGCCGCCCGGCTCATCGCGGCCCAGTTCACGTCGGTCGCCTGGTACTCCTGTCGCAGTTCGGCGCCGGGTTGCGCGGCGCCCGCGACGAGCAGCCGCGCCGACTCCGCCCGCTCCTGCTGCAGGCCGCCGATCGCCTTGCCGAGCTGGTCGGACAGTGCCACCAGCCGGTCGACCCGGCGGTAGGACTCCGCCCTCGCCACCTGGTCGTGGATCTGCACCGCGCCGAGCGCGACGACGAAGACCAGCGGGACCATGGTGACCGCGGCGAGCTTGGTGCGCAGGTGCCAGTCCCGCCAGCGCAGCATCCGTGCTCGTCCTGTGCTGGTCACTGTCAAAACACTCCCAATGCGCGCAGTCGCTTACTGCATTGCCTCATCAATGACGGGGATCAATAACTCGCATCCGTGCGGACCTACTGTTTCGCAGGGTGTCGGCACCCCCATGAGGAAGTCCCGGAGCCCAGATGCTACATGAGAAGAATGATCAATCAATGGTCTGATCGTGGCCGGTGGACAATTCGCTACGGGGAGCATGTGTGAATAGCGACTGTATGCCCCGATCGGGGGAAGTTTGCCCGTCACGGCCCGTCCCACATGGACGCACGCGCGATGTGGCAACCACCTACAGCGGTCACAGTGGACCGCCGCGGCAACGGTTGTCGCTGGTCATCTCGCCGACACGCTGCGGAATCGCAGGATTCACCCGGAAGTGTGAGCGTCGCCCCTCAGGTACCGCCCCGGCCCGGCCGATGTAGTGATCAGACCGCCCGGAGACCTAGTGGACAACCCCGAACTCGTGGCTACTATGTCGCTCGCCGATAGGCGTACCGGGAAGGTACATATGACGCACTGGTCCGGCCGAACCACTTCGGCCAGCTTTGGCAGAATCGACTCTTCGACAGAAAAAGAAGTTCACGACGGGCCCGACTTCGTTCGCATTCAGCGGAGTACGGAATTCACTGAACTGCGATCGGGACTGCGCGGGTTCGTGTTCCCGGTGACGATCCTGTTCTTCGGGTGGTACATCGGGTTCGTCGTGCTCGCCGCGTACTTCGGCGAGTTCATGAGCCACCGGCTGATCGGCTTCGTCAACGTCGGGCTCGTGCTCGGCGTCCTCCAGTTCGCCAGCACGGTGCTGATCACCCTGTGGTACCGGCGGTTCGCCAAGCGCCGGATCGATCCGAAGACCGCCGCGCTGCGTGAATCGGTCCGGCGCGAGACAGCCCGGCAGCCGGCCGCCCAGCGGTCGCACGCGCGGCACTCGGCACTGAGGGAGGTCAACCAGTGAGCACCGACGTCGGAAGTCCCGTGCTCAACATCGCCGTTTTCGCCCTGTTCGTGCTCGTCACGCTGGTCATCGTGGCGAACGTCAACCGCAGGCAGGCCACGGCCAACGACTACTTCACCGCGGGCGGCGCCTTCGGCGGCGGCAAGAACGGCCTCGCGCTGTCCGGCGACTTCCTGTCCGCCGCCTCGTTCCTCGGCATCGCGGGCGCGATCGCCATCCACGGCTACGACGGGTTCCTGTACTCCATCGGGTTCATGGTGGCGTGGCTGGTCAACCTGCTGCTGATCGCCGAACTGGTCCGCAACACCGGCCGCTTCACCATGGGCGACGTGCTCTCGTACCGGATGCGCGCCCGCCCGGTCAGGGCCGCGGCTGCCACCTCGACGATGGTCATCTCGTTCTTCTACATGCTCGCGCAGATGGCGGGCGCCGGTGGCGTCGTCGCGCTGCTGCTCGGTGTGCACGACGGCAAGGGCCAGGCGGTGGTGATCACCGTCGTCGGCATGATCATGATGCTGTACGTGCTGGTCGGCGGCATGCGCGGGACCACGTGGGTGCAGATCATCAAAGCCGCGATCCTGGTGCTGTGCGTCGCGCTGATGACCGTGTTCCTGCTGGGCAAGTTCGGCTTCAACATCTCGGAATTGCTGCGGCAGGCGGCGGCGAACAACGTCAAGGGCGAGCGGATCCTCAACCCCGGCGGGATGTTCGGCGAGAACGGCACCAGCAAGCTCGACTTCGTCTCGCTGGCGCTGGCGCTGGTCCTCGGCGCGGCGGGCCTGCCGCACGTGCTGATGCGCTTCTACACGGTGCCGAACGCGGTGCAGGCACGGCGGTCGGTGATCTGGGCGGTCGGCACCATGACGGTGTTCTACCTGGCGACGTTGATCATCGGGTACGGCGCCTCGGCGCTGGTCGGGTCGCAGCGGATCCTGGCGGCGACCGGTGGTGAGAACTCGGCTGCGCCGCTGCTCGCGTACGAGATCGGCGGAACGCTGTTGCTCGGCATCGTGGCCGCGGTCGCGTTCGCCACGATCCTCGCCGTGGTCGCGGGTCTGACGCTCACCGCGTCGGCGTCGTTCGCCCATGACGTGTACGCCAACATCTTCAAGCGCGGCCGGGCCAAGCCGGGCAGCGAGGTCCGGGTGGCCAGGCTGACGGCCGTGGTGGTCGGCGCCATGGCGATCGTCGGCGGAATCCTCGCCAACGGTCAGAACGTGGCGTTCCTCGTCGGTCTCGCGTTCGCGTTCGCCGCGTCGGCCAACCTGTCCACTTTGCTCTACTCGCTGTTCTGGCGCCGCTTCAACACGAGCGGCACGCTGTGGGGGATGTACGGCGGCCTGGTGTCGTGCCTGGCGCTCGTCGCGGTCTCACCGGTCGTGTCGGGCAGCCCGACGTCGATCTTCCCGTGGCTGGACTTCGCGTTCTTCCCGTTGAGCAACCCGGGGATCGTGTCCATCCCGGTCTCGTTCGTCCTCGGGTTCCTCGGCACGGTGCTCAGCCGGGACAAGGGTGACGAGCGCAAGCAGGCCGAGATGGAGGTCCGGTCACTGACCGGGATCACCCCACCCTCGTGAGTGTTTCGGCCGGTTCTAACCGGCCGAAACACTCACGAGGTGTACAGCCGGCCGAGGAACTCGACGAGTAGCCGCTCCCGCAAGCCGGCGGGAGCGGCGGCCAGCAGCGTGTTGACCGCGGCCATCCCGGCGCTCATGTCCACCGAGGCCAGGAGTTCGCCGAACTGCTCGCCGGTCAGCGTGGCCGCGTCGATCCCGTCGAGAACCCGTGTGTCCACTTCGACCGGTGTGGCGTCGGCGACCGCCCCGGCGAGGTCGGTGAGGAACAGATCTTCGTTGCCGTGGTTGGCCGCGGTGACCGTCAGGTGCAGGTTCGCCGGTGAGTTCTGGAACGCGAATTGCGGCTGGACGTACCAGCCGCGTTCGCGCATCCGGTCGGCCAGCGAGAACAGGTCGGTGTCCGCCGAGGTCACCGAGAGCAAAGTGGACACCGGGTCGCCGAGGACGATCAGCCCGGCCCGGTGCAGGCCTTCGCCGATCCGCCGCACAGCGGCGAGAGTCTTCCTTGCCAGGTCGAGGTAGCCGTCGTCGCCGACGTGCCGGAGCACGGCCCAGGCCGCGGCGATCGGGCCGCCCGAGCGCGTGGACTGCATGGTGGAGTTGAGCATCGTGTAGCCCGGCCACGCCGCGCTGGCGAAGTACTGCGACCGCCGCAGACTCGCGTCCCTGTGCAGCAGTACCGAGGCCCCTTTCGGACAGTACGCGTACTTGTGCAGGTCGACCGAGATGCTCGTGACGCCGTCCACCCGGAAGTCGAACAGCGGGACCTCTACGCCGAGCCGGGCGAAGTAGGGCAGGACCCAGCCGCCGATACACGCGTCCACATGGCACCGAACGCCCTTTTCCGCCGCTGCGGCGGCGATTTCGGCAATCGGGTCGACCACACCGTGCGCGTAGGACGGCGCGCTCGCGACCACGAGTACCGTGGTGTCGTCGATCGCCGCCCGCATGGCCTCCGGGTCGGCCGTGAAGCCGTCGCCGACCGGAACAGCGATCGGCCGCACGTTGAAGTAGTGCGCGGCCTTGTGGAACGCGGCATGCGCGGTCACCGGGAACACAATGGACGGACGGTCGACGTCCGGCCGCGCTTGCCGTGCGGCCAGCACAGCGAGCATGCACGACTCGGTCCCGCCGGAAGTGACCTGCCCGGCGCCGCCGCCGAGCAGGTTCGCGGCGGTCGCCACGATCTCGTTCTCCATCCGCAGCAAGCTGGGGAAGGCCGTGGGGTCCAGACCGTTGGCCGAGGACGCGAGGGCATGCGCGGCGGCACCGAGCTCGTCGATGCCCGCGAGGCCGCTGTCGTAGACGTACGCCATCGTGCGACCGCCGTGCGTCGGCAGGTCACCGGCGCGCATCTGGTGTAAATCGGCCAGTACCTGCTCGGCGGGGATCACACGCGTACCTCCAGCTTCTTCGTCAGCAACGGCAATGCCACCAGGACAAGGGCGACCGGCACGACCGCGAACCCGATCAGTGCCGCCGTGACCGCGCTCTGCGGTTGTGCCACGGCGGCATCCGTGCTCGACACGTAGCCACCGGCGGCGAGGATGATGCCGTAGATCCCCGGGCCGACAGCGAACCCGAGCGTCTCGCCCGCGGTCCACACGCCGGAGAACAACCCGGCGCGGCGGGCGCCGCTGCGTTGCTCCTCCGCCGTGATCACGTCCGGCAACATGGCCATCGGGAACACCTGCATGCCGGAGTAGCCCACCCCGGTGAACGCGGCGAGCACCACGACCACGACAGCGGGTACGACCTGTGCCAAGGTACAAAAAGCCAGCGGCACGGCGAAGATGATCGACGAGACGATGAACCCGGCGCGCTTGCCGTACCGGGTGCCGACGCGTTGCCACATCGGCATCACCAGCAGCGCGGGGCCGACGAACGCGGCGAACAACAGTGTTTGCATACCGCTGTCCCGCAACACGACCCGCGACATGTAGTCCACGCCCGCCAGGAGCGTGCTGACGCCGGCTGCCTGGATCACGAACACGACGAGCAGCCGCCGGAACTCCCGTGATTGCCGGACCGCCGCGAACAACTCCGAGAACCCGGCGCCGGTGTCCATGTGACCGCTTGTGGCCACACCGCGTGTTCCCACGTACACCGTGACCGTGCCGATCAGGATCAGCAGCCCGACCACGATCCCCATGACGTGGTATCCGCCGGTCGCGTCCCGGATCGCCGGCGCGCCGGCACCGGACAGCAGGATCGCCACGGCCAGTATGGCCATTCGCCAGGTCATCAGCCTGGTCCGTTGGTCGTAGTCGGTCGTGATCTCGGCCATCATGGCCACGTAGGGCACCTGGAAGAACGCGTACGCCGTGGCACACAGCAGGAACACGACACCGACGTACACCCCGCCGCCCGCGGGCAGCGCGAACAGGGCCGCGAAGAGCACCGCGAGCGCGACACCGCCCTGCAGCAACAACGGGCGCCGAGGTCCACGGCGGTCGCTGATCCGCCCGGCGACCGGGTTGAAGATCACGTCCCATGCCTTGGGCAGCAGCACGAGCAGCCCCGCGGTGGCCGCCGGGACGGCGAGCGAGTCGGTCAGGTAGGGCAGCAGAAGCAGCCCCGGCACCGTCGAGAAAGAGCCGGTGACCAGGGACCCCAGGCTGTATCCGGCGCAGATCCGGCGGCTGACGGTCATGGTCGCGCGATGCTATCCCGGCATCCCAGTCGATGGACACCCGTTGACCTTGTGTCCACGGGTTTCCATGCTCGACACATGACGGTCGTAGGAGTACTGGTCGGAAATCCGAAACCGGCATCACGGACGTTGAAGGCAGCGCTCGCGATCCGAGACGCCATCGGCGGCACCCCGGGACCGGTGATCGACCTCGGCGAGTTCGCCTCCGAGCTGTTCGACCACAGCAGCGTGCGGGTGGAACGAGCGGTCGAGGACGTGCGCAACGCCGACGTGCTCGTGGTGGCGTCACCGACGTACAAGGCCACGTATACGGGCCTGCTGAAGGCGTTCCTCGACCGGTTCGGCACGGCCTCGCTGCGCGGCAAGACGGCGGTCCCGCTGCTCGTGGCCGCGAGCGACAAGCACGCGCTGGCCGTGGAGGTGCACCTCAAGCCGGTGCTCGTGGAGATCGGCCTGAGCGTGCCGGGTCCCGGGCTGTTCCTCAACGAGTCCGTGTTCGCCACCGGTCTCGAGGAAGCGGTGGCCGCACTGCTGAAGGACACCCAGTGAGCGTCGGCGACCAGCTCCGGCTCGCGCTGCGGCACCACCCCGCCGCGGTCACCATCATCACCGCGCCTGGCCCGGTCGGGCTCACGGTCAGTTCGTTCGGGTCTGTGTCGATGCACCCGCCGCTGGTCGGGTTCTGGGTCGGCACGAGCGCGTCGGCCTTCGCCGCGCTGACCGAGGCGACGCACTTCGCCGTACACCTGTTGCACGCCGACCACACGGACCTCGCGGACCTGTTCGCCCGCACCAAGGCCGACCGGTTCGGCGGCGGCACCCGATGGGAGTCCGATGTAGACGGCGTGCCGCACCTGCTCGACGCACCGGTCAGGCTGCGCTGCCGGACCGCGCACCGGGTCTCGATCGGTGACCACGTCGGCGTGATCGGCGAACCGCTGGAGATCGAGCACCGCGCGGAAACGCAACCGCTGCTGCGTTTCCAAGGCCGCTACACATCCGTGGCCTAAGGGCGGCACCAAAGGGCGGGCACGCCGCCGATCGCCGCCCATAGCGTCGAAACATGGTGAATCAGCTGGCAGCCGCGGCCCGGTTCGTGCGCGACGGGTTCGACGGCATGCTCACCAGCTACCGCGAGTACGGGCCGGTCGTCCCGATCGGTCCCTACACCTACCTGCTCGGGCCGGACGCGAACAAGTTCGTGTTCGCCAACCCGCAGCTGTTCAGCTGGAGCAAGGCTTTCAGCTTCCTCAAGCCTGTTGTCGGCGACACGTCGATGATCGTCAGCGACGGCGCCGAGCACAAGCGGCGCCGTGGCCTCGTGCAGCCCGCGTTCCACCACCGTCACGTCAACGGCTACCTGGCGGCGTTGGCGCGGGACGCGGACGCGTTGATCGACAGCTGGGCCGACGGGCAACGGGTCGACCTCGGCGTGGAGTTCCGGCGCGTGCTGCGGCGGATGAGCGTGCGGTCGCTGTTCGGCGACCGGATCGGCGAGCAGGCCGACCGCTTCGGCGACCAGCTCGCGGCGATGATCGACCTGGTCGAGCAGCAGCCGTTGTTCGTCGACGCGCACCGGGCGCTGGGCACGCGGGCGTGGCGCCGCGCGCTGAGCGGCAAACAGGAGACCGACCGGCAGATCATGGCCGAGATCGCCCGGGTGCGCGCCGGTGGCTCGGACGACGGCGTGCTGGCGAGGATGACGAACGCACGCGACGAGAGCGGTGCCGTGCTGTCCGACGCCGAGATCCGTGACCAGGCCGTCGGGTTGATCGCGGCCGGCTTCTCGGCCGTCAGCAGCGCGATGACGTGGACAGTGCGCACACTGGCGGACAATCCAGGCGAATGGGACCTGGCCCGCCAGGAGGTCAAGCGGGTCCTCGGCGACCGGCCACCCGGCGGCGACGACCTGACCAAGCTGGTCCGCGTGCACGGCATCGTGCAGGAGACGCTGCGGCTGTGGCCGCCCACGGCGATCAGCATCCGCGTCCCGACCCGGGACTTCACCTACGAGGGCAGGCGGATCCGTGCCGGGCGGCGGGTGTTCTACAGCCCGTACGTCACCCACCGGCTGGCCGAGATCTGGCCGGAGCCCGAACGGTTCATGCCCGAACGCTGGGACCCGGCGCACCCCGCGTACCGCAAACACGGGCCGCACGAGTTCCTGCCGTTCGGCGGCGGACCACACCGCTGCGTCGGGTCCACACTGGCCGTCAGCGAGCTCGCGGTGCTGCTGACGAGGCTGCTCACCCGGGTGACGTTCCAGCTCGACCGCGGCGGCCCGGCCGTGGCCACCAAGGGCGTTCCCATCAGGCCCAAAGGAGGATTGACTGGCCGAGTCTGTCGTTTGCGCACCTCGACGCACCCGGCATCGCCCCGGCCAGGCACTTGATCGAGCCGTGGCGGAGATGCCGTCCGCGTGGGGCCGGGTGGGGTGCCTGGCTCCGGCGGCCGGCTCCGCCGGGCGGAGCGCGGAAATCAGGCACAGTGACCAGGCACACTGTGCCGATCCCGTAAGCGGATTTCGTTCAGGGGTGGGGCGGGACCTATGCTTGCCCGCTGTGATCGACGCCCTCCCGCAGGCGCCGGAACGCATCAGAGCGTTCCTGGACGACCGCAGGCCACCGACCCCGTGTCTCGTGATCGACCTCGACACGGTGCGGGAAAGCCATACCAGGCTGCGGGAAGCACTCCCGGAAGCGAGGATGTACTACGCGGTCAAGGCCAACCCCGCGCCGGAGGTCGTCAGACTGCTCGCCGAGCAGGGCTGCGGCTTCGACGTGGCCGGCCGCGAGGAGATCGAACTGTGCCTCGGCCAGGGAGCCAGTGCCGATTCGATCTCGTACGGCAACCCGATCAAGAAAGCCAGGGACATCGCGTACGCCCACCGGGTCGGCGTCCGCCGCTTCACCTTCGACAGCGAGCCGGACCTGGAGACCATCGCGACCTTCGCGCCAGGCGCCACCGTGTCCTGCCGGATCCTGGTGGACAGCACCGGATCGCAGACGCCTTTCGGGCACAAGTTCGGGTGCGCCCCCGAGATGGCCGCCCGGCTGCTCGTGCGGGCCGCGGAGCTGGGTCTCGACCCCGAGGGC
Organism: Kibdelosporangium phytohabitans; assembly: GCF_001302585.1. GTDB lineage: Bacteria > Actinomycetota > Actinomycetes > Mycobacteriales > Pseudonocardiaceae > Kibdelosporangium > Kibdelosporangium phytohabitans. The sequence continues at coordinate 9,655,846 of NZ_CP012752.1, forward strand.
GTGGCGTTCCACGTCGGCTCGCAGCACCTGGACCCGGCCGCGTGGGAGCCGTGGATCGCCGCGGCCGGGGCGGTCACCCGCACTGTCACGGCGGCAGGCATCCGGCTGCGCGGCCTGAACATCGGCGGTGGCTTCCCCGGCCGCTACCTGGTCGACCCGCCGCCGCTGACCGACTACGCCGACACGGTCCGCGCCGCCGTCGCCCGGCACTTCGACCACGAGGTCGACCTGGCGATCGAGCCGGGCCGGGTACTGGTCGCCGAGGCCGGGATGATCCGCAGCGAGGTCGTGCTGGTGTCGCGCAAGTCCGACACCGACGCCAAGCGCTGGGTCTACCTGGACATCGGGCGCTACGGCGGGATGGCCGAGACCGAGAACGAGGCGATCGCGTACCGCCTGCAGACCGCGCAGGACCACGAGCCGACCGGGCCGGTGGTCATCGCCGGGCCGTCGTGCGACGGCGATGACGTGCTCTACCAACGGACCTCCTACGAGCTGCCGCTGTCGTTGCGCGCCGGTGACCACGTGGACATCATGAGCACGGGCGCGTACACCCAGAGCTACTCCTCGGTGGCGTTCAACGGGTTCCCGCCGCTGCGGACATACTTCGTAGGCGGCGCGCCTGCTTCCCAGGAGACGGTGGACAGCGAGGTCGGCGAGTTCGCCGGGCGGCACGTGCTGGCGGAGTTCGAAGGCGTGTCGGCCGAGTTGCTCGACGACGCCACGTTCCTGCGTGAGAGCCTGGAACGGGCGCTGGAGAAGGCGGGCGCGACCGTGTGCGACATGACGTACAAGCAGTTCGAGCCGCAGGGCGTGACCCTGCTGGCGCTGCTGTCGGAGTCGCACGCGTCCATCCACACGTATCCCGAACGGGGTGCGGTGTTCATCGACGTGTTCACCTGCGGCCAGGTCGCCGACCCGGAGCTCGCGGTGAACTTGTTGCGCGACATGCTCGACGCGAGCGTGTCGCGGATCAGTGTCGTCCACAGAGGACAGGAGAACCGGTGAGGATCGATGAGCCGGTCGGTGCCGGTCTGACTCGCGTGTGGCAGGTCGACGACGTCATCGTCGACACGCGCACGCAGTTCCAGCACCTGGTGATCGGCAAGACCGCGCAGGGCGTTTCGTTGTTCTGCGACAACGAACGGCAGAGCACGGACTTCAGCCAGCTCGTGTACCACGAGGCGCTGATGGTGCCCGCGTTCCTGCTCGCCGCGCAGGTCGACCGGGTGCTGATCGTAGGCTCCAGCGAGGGCGTGGCCAGCCAGATGGCGGTGGCCGCGGGCGCATCGGTGGTCGACCACGTCGACATCGACACCGAGGCCGTCAAGCTGTGCGCCCAGCACCTGCCATACGGCTACACGACGGAGGAACTGGCCGCTGCCGAGCAGGGCAACGGCCCGGTACGCGTGATGTACGCCGACGGTTACGAATACATCCGTACGACCGACGAGCGCTACGACATCGTGGTCGTCGACCTGCCTGACGAGCAGGACGACGTCGACGCCCAGCAGAACCGGCTGTACGGCGCCGAGTTCCTGCTGATGTGCAAGCGCCTGCTGACCGACGGCGGCGTGGTCGCCTACCAGGGCGGCTGCCCGACGCTGTGGCGCAACTCGACGCTGGTCAAGTGCTGGCGGCGGTTCGAAGAGGTCTTCGAGTCCCCGGTCTACTTCGGCTCCGACGAGCACGAGTGGGCCTTCTTCTTCGGCACGGACGTGGCCGCGCCGGTCGAGAAGATGATCTCCGCGCTGCCTTCGGCGGGCTACCGCCCGGAGACCATCGACGAGCTGACGCTGCGCGGCTCGACCGTGCCGCCGATCAGCCTGCGTTGACGCTGAGCTCCCTGGTGACCCGTCGTTCGGCGACGAACGACACGAAGGGCACCATGCCGGCGAGCAGGATCAACCCGGTCTTGACGATCGGCCATCGGGCCTTGAGCCCGAGGTCGACCGTCAGGACCAGGTAGATGACGTAGAGGAAGCCGTGCACGGGGCCGACGATGGCGCTGTACTGCGGCTCGTCGAAGGCGATCCGCATGATCATGGCGGCGACCAGGGCGAGCAGCCCGACACCGACGATGTAGGCGAGTACCCGGTACCGCGCCAGCGCGCCCTTCAGACCGCGGGCGGCGGCGTCACTGGCCGGGTTTTCCTCGTTGGTGACGATGGGGTCAGGGGCGGTCATGGGGTTCCTTAGCGCTCAACTCGGCCAGATACTTGTTGTACGCGGCGAGCTCGTCGTCGGGCTCCTGCGGCGGCCCGGCGGGCTCCGGCCTGCGCGGTACGGGCACCCGCCGGGGAGGCTCGACGGCAGCAGCGGATCCCGCCCCGGCCCGCTCCTGTCCCTCCCGCGCGCGCAACCGCCTGATCCGCCACACCATGAACGCCGGGAACAGCCCGAAAAGGGGCCACTGCAGCACGTAACCGAGGTTCTGCCACGAGCCGCTCGCGGACTCGTACCGGTTCCACTGCCACCACGCCAGCAGGCAGGCACCGGCCAGACTGACCAAGCAGGCCGCCACGACGGCGAGCCTGCGCACGATCACCCGGTTGCCACGCACACTTCGACGCTAACATCCCTACCCTGAGTGACTGCGGTCACAAGCCTGATCGCCGCCGGTGTTCCGCCGCTGGACGCGGCGACGACGGCGATAGGATCACGCCGACTCAACGTTTCGAGAAGGCGGGTTGACGTGGCGGGAAGCCCGACGACCGAGGTCAGGTCCGGGGTGGTCGACCTGGCCTCATTCCAGTTGGACGAACTGCGGTCCGACAAGCACAAGGCACGTGCCGAAGCGGCGGTGAACTGGGCGCTCGCCTACGCCTGCGGCCCGTCCGCGACCGCGGTCCAGGTCCAGGACGAGGCCGGGTGAGCGGTTCGACCAGTGCGGCGCCGGAGAAGACGGGCAGGGCGATCACGACCCATCGGCTTCCCGCGTCCTTCTTGGCCGAGTTCTGTTCCGGGCCCATCTCGGGTGAGTCAATGGGTTTGCTCACGCGCAGTGTGCACAGCCAGCGCAAGGCGATGCTGCTCGCGGTGATGCGCGAACTCCCCGCTCGCGGCCACAGCGCCGACGTCCTCGCCGACGTGGAGCGGTCGTGGGCCGTGCTGTCGGCGGCCGAGCGGGCCCGGCCCGACGTGGTCGACGACGTGCTCATGCACCCGGCCACAGGCGTGTGGCTGGTCCGGACGTTGCGGTCCCTGCTCGGTCCGGACGGCGACGCGGGCAGTGAACTGTGGTATCTGCGGGCGATCGCCGCGGCGGCGGCGATCCGCACGGGCGTCCCGTTCACGATGGTGCTGCCTTTCGTCCGCGGGGTCGTCTGTCTGCCGACTGTCGGCGTGATCTCGCAACCGCCCGGTGCCACGAGCCAGTTCGTCGAGATGCACACGTCCGCCGGTTGCGCGGTGCTGCGGCTGGACAGCGAGACCGGCGCGACCCGGTTCGAGGACAGCGACGATTTCCTTCCGGTCCAACAGCATCGTGTTTCCGCCAGCGGGATCGACCTGGTCGTGGAGATCGACGACACGAACCCCTACCGCGAGTTCGCCGACCCGATACCGCCCCGCCGGATGAGTGCGGCCCAGCGAACTCGGTGGCAGCACCTGCTCGACGACGCATGGGAACTGCTCGTTGACCGCCATCCCGGCTATGCCCGTGAACTGGCCGCGGGCCTGCGGACCATCGCGCCGATCCTGGACGACCGCCGCATGGTGGGGTCGTCGTCGAACGCGGCGTTCGGTGCTGTCGCGCTTTCGTCGAAGGTGTCAGCGACCGCGCTCGCCGAGGCGCTCGTGCACGAGTTGCAGCACTCGAAGCTCAACGCGTTGCTCGAACTCGTCACGCTCCGCGTCGGTGACGCCGGGCAACGCTGGTACGCGCCGTGGCGTGACGACCCCAGGCCGCTTTCCGGCCTCCTGCACGGCCTCTACGCCTTCGCCAGTGTCGTTGAGTTCTGGCGGCTGCAGCGGGACCAGGCCGGCACCGCGGCGTACCGGCGCGAAGCCGACTACGTCTTCGCCCATCGCCGCCACCAGTTGCGGCAGGCCATCAGCGCCATCGAGTCCACACCGGACCTGACTGAGCCCGGATCCCGGCTGGTGGCCGAGGTGTCGCGGCGGGTGGCGAGGTGCGCCGAGGCGAGCGTCCCGGCCGAGGTGACCGAGACCGTCGCCCTGATCGAGCGGGACCACCGGGTCACGTGGCGGCTTCGCCACGTCCGGCCCGACAGCGGTTACGTCGACCGGTTGACGACCGCGTGGCTGCACCAGCGCCCGGCTCCGCCGCCGGTCGCGGCGAGCGACGGCGAAGTCGTGCCGTTCCTCCGGTCCACCACCGCGTCCGCACGGACGTCGTTGCTGAAGACCAAGATCACCGATCCGGACCGATTCCGTGAGCTGCTCGCGCAGCCGAGCCACGGTGTGTCCGAAGGAGACGTCGCCTTCGCGACAGGGGACCTCCGCCAAGCGACGGCGGCGTACGTGGACAAGATCCTGCACGGGCCGACGGACGTGAGCGCCTGGGCGGGGCTGACGGTCTCGATGGCCGCGCGATCCCCGGAGGGCCACGCCTTGCGCACGATGCCGGAGGTCGTGTTCGACCTCTACAACCGGTTGCTCGACATGGACGGGTCGACCGACCCGGTCGGCCTCGCCGGATGGCTGGGAGCCGCACTCCCGGCCTAAAGCTGCATGGTGTCCGTGTCGCAGTTCGCACGTCCCCAAACCTGCGCCGCTCTCGTAGCCGGGTGTTCGGCGCCGAGGACGACACGCAGGCTGCCCACTGTCACGCTGTGCAACGCTTCTGCCTCTTCCTGTCGGTTCAACGACGCCAGGTCGACTGCCAGGTTCAACGCCACGGCAAGTGTGGACGGATGCCGGTGGCCCAGCAGGCGTCGGGAACGGGCAAGGCTGTCGCTGTCGAGCGCGTGTGCCTCCTGCAAGCGGTTCGCCGCAGCCAGGTCGCTGGCCAGGTTCGTGGCCGCGACAAGGCCGAACGGGTGGTCGTTGACGAAGATGTCACGCACCGCGCCGACTGTCCTGGTGTTGAGTTCCCACGCGTCTTCGGTCCGCCCGAGCAGTCTCAACGTGACAGCCAGGTTGATGGCGGCGACCAACGTGTACGGGTGTTCCCGGCCGTATCGTTCGGCGAACAGTTGATGACTCAGCTCGCCGAGACGCAGTGATTCCGGCAAGTTCCGCAACTGCCTGAGGTCGGCGGACAGGCACATCTGCGCCGTGATGGTGTCCTGGTGGCGTGCGCCGTGCCGTCGCCGGTACAGGCGCACGCATTCGCTGGACAGCTCCGCGGCTGCTTCGTACAGCCCGGCTTTCCTGCGCGCCACGGACAGGTTCCGCATGGCACCGATGATGTTCGGGTGCTCGGCGCCGATGACCGCCCGCTGGCGCGCCAGATTGTCCTCCTGGATCTGACACGCCTTGATGTGCTCACCGCACTCACGCATGTCCATCGCCAGCGCGTTCAACGTCAGGAACGTCCTCGGGTGTTCCTCGCCGAGCACCTTCCGCTTGCGGTTCCACGTGTCCTGGTCCAGATCACGGGCGACGAAGAAGTTGCCGTTGAGGCGGTGGCACCCCGCCAGGTTGTTGGCGTACTCCAGGGTCGCGGGGTGCTCCCGGCCTTGCACGTGGCACGACCGGTCGAAGATCGTCTGCTGCATCTGGAGTTCCTCGACGAACAACCCCCGTGGCCGCAGGCTCATCCGCAAAATGTTGGCGGTGCGCAGAAACAACGTGTTGTCCGTCCCGAAGGTCGCCTCCACCTGCCGGAACGTCGAGTTGCTCAACTCGAACGCCTCGTCGTAGCGGCCGGTCCGGTACAGCGCGAGCCCCTGCAGCCGGGCCATCTCCAGCGTGTCGGCGCTCGTCGGCCCGAGAGCTGCCCGCCAGTGCTCGCCCGCCCGATCCGCCAGGTCGAGCGCACCTTGGAAGTCACCGCTGTTGATCAGGTAGCGCACGAGGTGGATCAGCAGCCGCCGTACCCGGTCGTCGTTGCTGCGGCAGTGGATCGCGTCGGAAACGTCCGCGTGCGGCAGCAGTTCGGCGTACCGCCCCCACGTCTGTGACGTCGGGTCGTCGGGGTCCGCGTGCACCAGCAGGACGTGCACGGCGTGCCGCAGCTTCGCTCTTTCGTCCGCGCTCAGCTGGTTCTGGATGACGGTCTGCACCAGGCGGTGCAGGCTCAGCGTCGCGCCGCTTTCGTCGATCTTGGCCAGGCCGTACCCGCTGATCGCCTGGAAGATCCGGTCCAGCTGCACCGGATCGGCCATCGCCTCGGCCAGTTCCGGCGGCACGGGAACGTCGTGCTCCGCTTCGAAGAAGGCCCGTGGGATCGGCGGTTCGGCGGCGAAGAAGGCGCACACCTGCAACAGTTGCAGCGCCGCTGGGAACTCGGTTCGCAGCTGGTGCAAGGGCACGCGCCACGCCGCCGCGACCGATCGCATCACGCCGTACTCGCCGGGTCCGTCGTCCGGCAGTTCGGCCAGGTGTCCTTTCAGCAACTGGAGATACTCGGCCGCGGGCATACCTGTCCGCACGCGCCACACCGCGGCCTGTTCCACGGCCAACGGCAGGTCGCCCAGTGCGTCGGCCAGCCGGTCGGCGTCGGCCTCGCTGATGTCACCGCCGATCCGGCGCAGCATCTGGATGCTTTCCTCGCGGGTGAACAGGTCCACTTCGACGACGTTGGCCACGCGTGCCCAGTGCATGTCCCGTGAGGTGACGATGATGTGGCCCGCACTCGCGGGGAAGAACGGCCGCACGCTCTCCGGGCTGCCCGCGTTGTCGAACACGAGCAGCCAGCGGTCGAACGGCTCGCCCGTCCGCAGACTGTCGAGGACTTCCGTGATGGCGACCTCCGCCGAACTCGCCGGCAGTCCCAGTCGTTTGGCCAGCTCGACGAAACTGGCCGTGATCTGGGACATCTGCTCGGCGGGGATCCACCAGATCACGTTGTACTCGTCGGCGTGCCGGTAGATGTACTCGACCACCGTCTGCGACTTGCCCACACCGCCCATGCCCTGCAGCGCTTCCGGGAGCACCGCCGTCACACCAGGTGCCGTCAGCTTCTCCGCCAGCACCTCCAGCAGACTGTCCCGTCCAACGAAGTCGTTGTTGCGCAACGGGATTGCCCCCCAGACCTGGGGTCGGTGGTCGCTGTCCGGTACAGGCGCGCCGGTCGGCGGTTCGAATCCCCGCGCGGCCGGGGCGTCCTCGTGGACGCGTTCGCCACGCGCGTGCGCCCACAGCCGTGCGCCTCTGAGCTCTCGCCGCAGACTCACAGCCCGAGGTGCGTACCTTCCTGACAGGGCACGGAAAACCGCCTCCTGGACACGCAGGTACGGCATGGTCTCCGGGGAGACCTTCGGCCTCGCCGTACCGTCCGGATCGTCGACCGCGTCACGGAAGTTGCGCAGCATGGCCACACTCGAGCCGAGGTAGTCACCGAGGACCCTGGCCACCCGGACGGTGTCCGCGCGGCGCACGCCGGAAAGCAGCTCTTCGCGTACCCCGTCGTGGAACTCGAACACCACGGCCGTCGGATCGTGCGCCGAACGTGCCGCCTTCACCTTGCGCAGCACGCCGCCGAGCACCACCTCGGCCAGCACGGAGACATCGGTGTCCGGCAGGAGCTCCCGTTGCACGAACCGCATCATCGCCAGGTTCAGCGGCGCTGCCGCCAGCAGACCCGCGAGCTGGAACGCCGGTGGTGAGGCGTACGTGCGGAACCGCATCACCCGGTCGTAGGCGGACAACGCCGTGCGCGGCTCAGCCTGGTCGGCGATCGGTTTGCTGTCACGGGGGTTCAGCATGACCGCGGTCGTCTCCACCGGTGCGGCACCAGCCGCCGCGACCAGGTTCGCCCAGCCGGACAGCCATTCCGGTGTCAGCGCGAGCACCGGGACCGGGATCGAGTCGCCGGCCGGGTCGTCCTCGAAGATGTCGTGCTCGATGCGCCGCACCCGCAGTTCCCTGTTGGTCACGCCGAGCGCACCCGCCGAGAGCGACACGCGGCGCGGCGACAGGCCGCTCCAGCTCCACAGCCGGGACGGCAGGACGTTGATGATCGCCAACGGCATCCGGCTCGCCCACCGCGCGAGCACCCGCGCGGCCGTACCGTCGTGCCAGGCGCTGCCGATCGCGTCGGTCAGGACGATCACCAGGCGCCGCCCGGTCGGGTCGACCAGGTGCCGGGTGCTCTGCACGGCACCCGCCGGTCCTTCGACGCGGAGCAGCAGCTCCCGCGCCGAGCAGTCGACCAGGAGCTTGCGGACGTTGCGGAAAGCGCCCTGCTGAAGCATGAGTTCCCTGAACTCGTCCACGGTTTCCCGCCAGACGTCCATCGACGCCGAGGTGTCCACGACGAGCACGAGCTCGAACCGCCGCCACGGAGCGGGATCGAGGACCGGCAGCCACATCCCGTCCTGCGCCGCCCTGACGGCCGTCGCCTCTTCGTTGAGCTGGTGCTTCCACGGCGACGGCGACCGTTTCATCAAGGGCCGCAGTGCTTTCGCGAGCAGCGCCGCCTGTTGCAGCTCCCGGCCCGATGATCCGACGCGTGCCACGGACGCGGTGGACGCGCCGTCGCCGGACCGCGCGAACCGCGTCGACCACGACATGCCGAGATCCGCCTCCGGCCGGGACCGTTGCGGTTGCGGCAGGTCCGCGGGCAGTGGGCCGGTTCTGTCCACTGCGGGCGGTTCGAGCCGCGCCGCCGCCTGGCCGGGCGGCTCGCCGTCCACGTGCTCGCTGATGATCGTGGCGAGCCAGAGCGCGTCCTTGATCTCGACCGCGGTCAGATCACTCGTGCGCAGCCGCGACTTGCCCGCTGGTTCGTTGGCTGTGCTCATCCGGGCTCCGCCGTCGACAGGGGGTGCCAGATCGCCCGCATCAGCTCGTTCCACTCCTCGTCCGGCTGGTACGCCCCGGATGTGGCCAGTTCGCTCGCCAGGTGCACGGCGTTGAGCAGCTGGTCGGCGGCCAGCCCGCCGACGGCTTCGCTGCGTTCGAGGAACTCGCTGATCAGCCGGGCCACGTCGACTCGTTCCGCGGCGCCGCCGAACTGGGCGGCCACCATCGCGGCGAGCTGTTCGGAACCGGGTGGACTGAGGTGTAACTGCAGACATCGGCGCAGGAAGGCAGGCGGGAACTCCCGTTCACCGTTGCTCGTGATGATGACGACCGGGAAGGCACGGCACTGCACCCAGCCGTCGCCGATCACCGCGCTGCCCCGCTTGTCGTGCGTGAACACGGTGACTTCCGGCTGCTGCTTGGCGATCCGGACCAGTTCGGGGATCTCGTACTCGCCGTCCTCGAACACGCTCAGCAGGTCGTTCGGAAGATCGATGTCGCCTTTGTCCAGTTCGTCCACCAGGAGCACGCGCGGGACCTCGTACGGCAGCAACGCCGTTCCCAACGCGCCGAGGTGCACGAAGTCACCGATGTCGGGCTCATGGCCGCGACGCGATCCCGCGGCCTGGACACGACCGATCGCGTCGTAGTTGTACAGGCCTTCGATCAGCGTCGTCCGGCTCGTGATCCCCCACCGCAGGACCGGTCCCAGGCCGAGTTCCGTCGCGATCAGGTACGCCAGACTGGACTTGCCCGTGCCCGGTCTGCCCGTCACCAGCAGGGGTCTGCGCAGGTAGAGCGCGGCGTTCACCATCGCGATCTCGTGTGGCGTGGACAGATGCCTGCGGCCTGCCGCGGTGCCGATCCTGCGCGCGGTCTCGCCGCTGTCACCGTTCGGCCTCGTCGCGAAGCCGTCGCCGGTGAACCTGCGCCACGGCGGTGGCTGCGGCAGCGCCGTGATGGGAGACGGAGCCACTTGTCCCGTTCCGCGGTAAATGCGCCAGTCCACCGTCAATCCACCTCCTCGGGTGGTCCCGGACGGTCCGGGACCACGACCCGCTCGGGGTCGTCCCACAGCACAGCCAGATGGCTGCCTACGTGCGGCTGCCGCGCGTCGTTGGCGAAGGCATCGGCCCGGACCAGCCGGACCCGGTCGAGCAGCCTGCCGGGCGCCTCGGCGTGCAGCAGGTCCTTCGCGGTCGCGACGAACTCCTCGATGCCGCAGTCCTCCCGGTGCCACACCATCACCGGGATGCCTGCCCGCAGACCGACGGCGACCTCGTCGAACGACGCCGGTGTCGCCGCCGGCGGAGCGGCGAGCACGTGCGCGACGACCACGGGCTCGCGCTCGAAATACGAGGTCAATTGACGCAGGTTCGGCTGGTCGCCGGGTTTGCTCCAAAACCCGGCTTCCGGCGTGAGCACGTTTTTGTCCCGCACCTGGTTCATCAGCCGCTTCCACCGGATGTACCACTGCCGGTGCCATTTGCGGGCGACCATCCGTTCCAGGCTGCGGACGCATACCGGGAAATGACAGCCCATGGGTTCGGGAAAATCGGACTCGGCCTCCCACTGCCACTGGTCGACATCCAGGTTGAGCAACTCCCTCGGCAGGAAGAACTCGACCCTGATATCCACCTCGTACGGCGCCCAGTCGCTTTCGGCCGCCTCGACGAGCGACGCGACCCGGTGTTTGATCTCGTCGAGTTTGCCGACGAAGTCCGACCCCCGTTTCGGATACCACCCGATGGACAGATCGCGTTGCCGCCAATGGCAAAGCCGGTACAGTTCGGTCGACGGACCCTCGTACTGCAGCTGGAAGACGAGGTAGGCGTTCGCACCGGACTCGGCGGACGCACCGGAAGACGTACTCACGATCGTTTTCCGGACAGCGCGCAACTCGACGGCGACTCCCATTCTCGCCGCCTGCTCGTCCCCCCATCGCCGCAGCTCCGCGGCCAGGTCCGAGCGAACTCGAACAGCGAGGTGCTCGACGAAAATCAACGGCTTCGGCACACCGTCGGGACCGGCGTTGAGTGTTTCCAGCGCGAGGAAAACCTCGGAATACGTCGTCTGCGCCCGCAGTTGCGGTGCGTTCGCGCCGGCGACGGTCTGGTAGATGCGGGCGATGTCGGGCACCACGACTCCGGCCAGCACCGCGAAAAGCCGGCGCCGTTCACCCGGTGACCACGTGTCCAGCGCGGACATCTCGGTGATGATCCGGCGCACCTCGGCCATCGCCTTCGTGCCCGGCTCGATCTGCTCGAGGACGAACAACAGCGCCGGCAACCCGTCCGGCCGGTGGTGGCAAGTTTCGACGATGCTGAACAAATGTGCGGCGCACTGCGGGTGTTCTTCCGGAAGCAACGGATGATCGAGCTCGTCGGACACGATTCTGACGACGAGGTTGCGGCCGTTCAAATCGGCGAGACACCCGACCCGCAGGAGGGCGCGCACCAACGGCCAAAGAGGGCCGCGTGCCGGTATGACGTCACCGCCCTCCGCCACATCGCCCCCTGAGGAGTCGCCGCTGTCACGGTTATGCGGACAATAGTGTGGCAGCCATCCCGGGATAGCGGTAGCAGGCAAATGAATTGATCAAGCGACCCGCCGCGCGACTCAAGATCACCGCCCGGCAAGGCCGTTCGGTTCCTGAGGAACTAGCCACTCGGCCCTGCCGCGCAAGCCGGACGTACGGCACGATGGAGGCTGCGGGTTCGATGCTGGCGACAGTCCGGGGAGGTCCGTCCATGACAACGATCTCGACAGCCGATCTCACGTCAGAGCTGCTCGATCTGAGTGCTGTGCCATTCCGCGAGCTACGCGACAGGACAACTCCCGAACTGGCGCACGCCGTTCACCGCGCTGTCGCGTTCTCGACCGCGAACAAGAACGAGATCCAAGTCCAAGACGAGAAGTGACTTCTCGGTACCGGGTTGGGACTGTGCACCCCCTGCGATTGTCGACCGACCGGCTGACAACACACCAGTTATCCCGCCGGGCGTTCGACGAGTTGTGTTCCGGTGGCGTCGGCGCCGAATTCGTCGGGGCCGTGGAGACTTCGCAGTACAGCAACAGAAAGCTGCTGTTGCGCGGAGTGGCCGACTTCTGCGCGGAGCACCCGGCCGCGGTCGGCCCGCTCACCGACACGGATTCGGTCTGGGATGTCCTCGCGACCGCTGAGGACAGAGATCCCGCCGTGGTACGCGGAATTCTGACGCACCCGACCGTCGGGGTGTGGCTCACCAGGATCCTGCGAAGGCTGTACGCGCAGGTGACCGATTCCATCCCGGTCTGGTCGGAACTCGGCTATCTGCACTCCCTCGTCGCCGTGATGGCGATTCGGACCGGAGTGCACTGCCGCGTCAAGGTACCCGTGGTGCACGGGGTGGTCACGCTTCCCACTGTCGGTCACATCGAGCTTCCGACGGTTTTCCCCACCGGTTTCGTCGAGCTGATCAACTGCGCGAGCGGAACGGCTGTCACTCTGGGGCACACCGGGCAGATCACACTCGATTCGCCGCACTTCTTCCCGGTGCGGCGGTACACAACGCATTCACGCGGTGTGCGGTTCTCGGTGGAGATCAACGACAACGACCCGTACCGCGAACTCTCCGAGCCCATCCCACCTCGGCGACTGGATCGAGCCGATGCCGCGGAGTGGGAGAAACTGCTCGGCGAAGCGTTCGACCTGTTGACGCTGTGGCACCCGGACTACGCGCGGGAGCTTTCCGCGGGACTGCGAATGGTGACACCCCTGCCCGCGGGGACGTCCATCCGGGGCGCTTCGTCCTCAGTGGCGATCGGCTGCGTCGCCGTGTCCCGCAAAACGTCCGCGACGCTGGTCGCCGAGACACTGGTGCACGAGTTCCAGCATTCCAAGTTGAACGGCCTGCTTGGACTGTTCGATCTGGGACACAGGGACGACATGTACGCGCCGTGGCGCGACGACCCGCGCCCGTTGAGCGGACTGCTGCACGGCGTTCTGGCCTTCCTGAGCGTCGCCGAGTTCTGGCAGGTCCAACGCGACCTGCTCCCGCAACAGCAGGCGGGCCAGGCGCATTTCACTTTCGCACTGCGCCGCTGCCAGGTCGGGGAAGCGATCACCTCACTGGTCGGCGAACCCGCGCTGACCCGCCTGGGACGCAGGCTGCTCGAGTCGATCCGCGCTCGCTTCGCACTCGTCGAACGGCAACCCGTGGCGTCCGACGTCATGGACGCGGTCACGAAGATCACCGACGACCACCGCGCGACATGGCGCAAGCGTCACGTACGACCTGACCCCGACGACATCGCGCGGCTGACAAACGCCTGGCTCGCAGGCGTTCCCTTGCCGGTGATGCCCGCCAGCCGCGTCGTCCCCGACGCCCGGCCGTCCGAACGGCCCAGCCGCGCGGCTCTTGTGGAGTTGCGGCTGACCGCACCGGAGACGTTCGCCGAAGTGGTGGCGCACTCGACGTTGGCGGCAGGAGACGCCGCCTACCTGGCGGACGACTACGCCGCGGCCACGACGATGTACCTGGCGCGGTTGCGCAACGCTCCCGAGGACACAGCGAGCTGGGTCGGCCTTGGCCTGTCGCTCAAAGCACGCGGGATCACCGCGTCGGACGCTGTCCTGCGGGCGCCGGAAGTGGTCGCCGCCGTGCACAACAGGATCCTGGCCACGGTCGGCACGGCGCCGGACCCGGTCGAACTCGCCACCTGGGTCGGTGCCGGGATGATGCCGGACACCGACCACACAGGACACTAAAGCTGCATCGTGTCGGTGTCGCAGTTCGCCCTGATCGACTGCTCGGCACCCAGGGTCGCTGGGTGGTCCGGACCGAGCGTGTTGCGGAAGTGCGTCACGGTGTTGCTGTGCAGTTCCGCTGCTTCAGCCTTGTTGCCCAGTGTTTCCAGGTCGATGGAAAGGTTCAGGGCGACAGCGAGGGTCGACGGGTGCTTCTCGCCGAGCACACGGACCGAACGCTGGTGGGTGTCCACGTCCAACGCGTGCGCGGCGGCCGTGTCGCTCATCGCGGCGAGGTCGCTCGCCAGGTTCGTCGCGCACACCAAAGCGAACGGGTGGTCGTCACCGAACACCTGGTGCAGGACGTCCAGGGTTCGCTGGTTCATCTCCTTGGCTTCGTTCGCCCGCTTCAACAGGCGGAGGGTGACCGCCAGGTTGATCGCGGCCACCAGCGTGTACGGATGCCGGTCGCCGTGGGTCTCCACGAAGAGCTGGTAGCTGTGCTCCGCCAGGTTCTTCGACTGCGGCAGGTCGCCGAGCACGCGCAGGTCGGCCGACAGTCCCATCTCGGCGGTGATGGTGTCGAGGTGGGTGTCTCCGTGCCGCAGGCGGTAGAGGCGCACGCATTCCTCGGACATCTCGCGCGCTTCCTTGTGCAGACCGGCTTTCCGGCGGGCGACAGCGAGGTTGCGCATCGCGCCGATGGTCGACGGGTGGTCTTCGCCGATGACGACCCGCGAACGCGCCAGCTGCTCCTCCTGCACCCGGCACGCCTCGATGTACTCACCACATTCGCGCATGTCCATCGCGTACGCGTTGAGCGTCAGGAATGTCGACGAGTGCTCTTCGCCGAGCACGATCTTCTTGCGTTCCCCGGTGTCGTAGTCGACTTCTTTGGCACGGAAGAACTGGCCGTTGAGCCGGAGGCTGCCGGCCAGGTTGTTGGCGTACCGGAGCGTGGCGGGGTCGTCGTCGCCGAGCACGTGCTTCGACTTCTCGACGATGTTCTCCTGCATCTCGAGCTCCTGGACGAACCGTCCCTGGGCCCGCAGACCACTCCGGAGCGCGTCGGCGACCGTCAGGTACAGCTCGCTGTCCTCGCCGTAGGTCTCCCGGACGCGTTTGTACGTCTCCTCGATCAGCCTGAACGCTTCGTCGTACTCACCCATGGTGCGGAGCGCGACACTGCGCTGGGCGGCCATCTGCAGCGTGTCTTCGTGGTTCTCACCGAAGGCCAGTTTCCACTGGTCCATCGCCTCACGCGCGTACGAGAAAGCGACGCGGTAGTCACCGATGCTGATCAGGTAGCGGACCAGGTTGATGATCAGCCTGCGGACCCACGCGTCCGACTGGCACTCGACGGCCTTCGACATCGTCGCGTGCGGCAGCAGATCCGCGTAGCGGCGCCAGGCGTCGGTCGACACCGGGTCGTCCGGGTCGCCGTTGACGAGCAGTACGTGCACGGCGTGCCGCATGTCGCCTTGTTCCTTGTCCGACAGCTGGTTCTTCAGCACTGTCTGGACCAACCGGTGCAACTGGATGGTGTTGTTGCGGTGGTCGATCTTGGCGAGGCTGTAGCGGCTGATCTCGCGGATCGCGCGGTTGAGCTTGATCGGGTCGCGCAGCGCGTTGGCCAGTTCCGGCGGGACCGGGACCGAGCGCCCGCCGGTGAACAGGCTCCGCGCGATCGGCTCCGGACCGAAGAACGCGCAAACCTGGAGCAGTTGCAGCGCCGCGGGATGCGAGGTGCGCAGCCGGTGCAGCGGCACGTTCCACGCCGCGGCGACCGAGCGCTGGTAGCCGAGGGCACCGTACTCGGCGGCGCGCTCGTCGCCGAGTAGGTCGGTGAGGTGGCGGTCGAGGAGCGTCAGGTACTCGTCGACGGGCATGCCGGTCTGGCCGCGCCACGCCGCCGCCTGCTCGACGGCCAGTGGCAGGTCGCCCAGCGCCTCGGCCAGGCGGTCCGCGTCCTCGTCGGTGATCTCGCCACCGCGCATCCGCAGCAGGTCGACGCTTTCCTTGCGGGTGAACAGGTCGACCTCGACGGTGCGGGCGACCCCAGCCCAGTCCGGGTTTCGCGAGGTGACGATCACGTGGCCGGAGCTGGCCGGGACGAACGGGCTGACCACGTCCGGGTGCTCGGCGTTGTCGAAGACCAGCAGCCAGCGCTGGTACGGACTGCCCCGGCGGAGCGCTTCGAGGACCTCGGGCCGCGCTGTCTCGGCCGAACCGGCGGGCAGGCCCAGTTTCTTGGCGAGTTCCACGAAGCTGGCGTTGATCTGCGACAGCTGCTCCGACGGGATCCACCAGATGATGTCGTACTCGGAGCTGTGCCGGTAGATGTACTCGACGACGGTCTGCGACTTGCCGACGCCGCCCATGCCGTGCAGCGCTTCCGGCAGGACCGCTGTGGCCCGGTTGTCCGGCTCCAGCAACCGTTCCTGCAATTTGTCGAGCAGTTCGACCCTGCCCACGAAATCCGGGTTGCGCAGTGGTACGTTTCCCCAAATTTGCGGTCGAATGCCAGGCCCTTTTCGTGGTTCAGTCTTGGGAGTTTCGGAAACGCTCATCTCGCCCTCCACAGAGGCTGTCATCGACTCGATTCTCCCGCTACTGATACGTGCGCCACGAAGGCTTGACCCGGCATTCTCATCACCGCGCGGGTCGAGTGGCGGCTCAACACGCTCATCAGATCCCCCATTGGTGTATCTGTTTAACTCAAAAGTGAGCGATCGCGATCGCTTCGCATACTGCTTTCCGGAGATGGCAGCCAAAATCGCCGACTCGATTTTCAGGTAGGCGATATTCTCATCGGTCACCGCGGGAATCGTTGCGGTAGCCGGAAAGTCGACTGCCTTCCGGAAGTTCTTCAGAACGGGAACAGCCGGGCCGAACGCGTCGCTCACTATCCGGGCGACGCGCACTGTGTCGGCGCGGGTTCCCATCGCGAGGAGCTCCTCGCGGACTCCCTCGTGGAATTCGTAGGCGATCGCGGACGGATCGGTCACCGATTTCAGATCGAGGGATTGTTTCACGATTCCGCCGAGCAGCACTTCGGCCGTCGCCGACATGTCGGAGCCGTCGAGCATCACCTGTTCGACGAGCTGGATGATCGGCAGGTTCAACGGCGCCGCGGCCAGCAGCAGGGCCAGCTGGAAACCCCGCGTCGACGCGTAGGTCTTGAAGCGCAGCACTCGCTCGCGGGGTGAGAGATACGGCTCGGTCGTCCCGATCCGGTAGGTGTCCTCCACCGGCGAGCGGGTGCTGGCGTTGATCACGGTCGTCTCGGTCGACCCGCCCGCGACGAGCGTCGCCCAGCCGGACAACCACTCCGCGGTCAGCGACAGTACGGGGACCGCGACACCGTCGTGCGGCGCGGGATCGACGCGCAACAGGCTGTTGGCCGCGCCCGGTGCCGGTGACGACAGGAGCGCGCGGTGCGGGGAAAGTCCGCCCCAGCTCCACAGGCGTTCACTCAGCACGTTGACGATCGCGGTGGGCATCCGCGTCGCCAGCTCCGCCACCAGGCGTTCGGCCGCACCCGTCCGCCATGCCGCACCAACGGCGTCCGTGATCACCAGAACCACGCGCCGTCCGGTCGGGTCGACCACATCCCGCCACGTCCGCTCGGCGCCGGTGCCCGCCACCATCAAGGTGAGGTCGTCCGAGCGGGAGAAATCCGTTCGGTACGTGCGGATCTGGCGGAACGCCCCGGTGTGGCCGAGCACGCCGGTGAACTCGTCGACCATGGTCTCCCAGATCGCGAGAGTCGGGCTCGAATCGACGACCAGCAGGAGTTCGAACTTCCGCCACGGCGCGGGTTTCCACTCGGGCAGCCAGATCCGCTGCTCAGCCGCGCGGTTGGCGGTCGCCTCCTCGTCCAGCACTGTCCGCCACGGGGAAAGGCCGCGCCTTGTCAGCGGGCGAAGGGCTTGTTCGCTGGCACGTGGGTCGCGCAGAGCCGGGACGACCGGGCGGCGCAGCGGCGCGGAAGCGCGGGACGTGTCCGCCAATGTCCGGTCGAGCACTTCTCGCCGTTGCGGCGCCCATTGCTCGGTGGCTTCCGGTTGTTTGCGTTTCGGCGGCGTGATGTCCGGCTGCTGCGCAGGGTCCGGGGGCGGTTCGGACCGCGCGGGTTGTTCGCTTTCGGGAATTGCGGGGACGTCGTCGCCCGGCGGGGCATCGCGGGGCGGTGGCTGCGGTGTTTCCCGGTGGATGCACCGCGCCAGCCACCAGATGTCCCTGAGTTCCGACCACGTCAGATCGGTCGGCCGCGGTCCCGCCGCCACCTGCCACATCAGACCGGTCTCCCGGTCTGGTGGCTCGTCGGACGGCAGAGCGCTCACTCTCAGACACTCCTGCTCTGCAAGGGGTGCCAGATCGCCGACAGCAGCGACTTCCACTCCGGGTCGGACGGCTGGTGCACGCCGGCGGTGACCAGCTCGACGGCCAGGTGCACCGCGTTGAGCAGCTGGTCGGCCGCCAGGCCGCCGTGCTCCTCGCTGCGCTGCATGAACTCGCCGATCAACCGGGCCACGTCGACGCCCTCGGTCGGCCCGAACTGCGCCGCGACCATCGCACCGAGCTGCTTCTCGCTGGGCGGCTCCAAGTGCAGCTGCAGGCACCGCCGCAGCAACGCGGGCGGGAACTCCCGCTCCCCGTTGCTCGTGATGATCACGATCGGGAACGACCGGCACTGCACCCGCCCGCCACGGATGGTCGCCGTGCTGCCCCAGTCGTCGGTCATGACCGTGACCTCGGGCTGCTGCTTGCTGATCCGCACCAGCTCGTCCAGCCGGAACTCGCCTTCCTCGAAGGCGTTGAGCAGGTCGTTGGGCAGGTCGATGTCGCCCTTGTCCAGCTCGTCCACCAGCAACACCCGCGGCAGCTCGTACGGCAGCAACGCCGTTCCCAATGGCCCGAGGTGGATGAACTCGCCGATGTCCGGTTCGTCGTGCGGACGGGCGCTCGCGGCCTGCACACGCCCGATGGCGTCGTACGAGTACAACCCGTCTTTCAGCAGCGTGCGCGACCCGATCGGCCACCGCAGCACCGGTCCCAGGCCGAGTTCCGACGCGATCAGGTACGCCAGGCTCGACTTGCCCGTGCCCGGCCTGCCGGTCACCAGCAACGGCCTGCGCAGGTAGATCGCCGCGTTCACCATCGCGACCTCGTGATCGGTCGACAGGTGCCAGCGGTTGGCCGCGTCACCGATCCGCCGCGAGGTCTCGCCGCCGTCGCTCACCGGCCTGGCCTCGACGTGCCCCGACCCGGGGAACCGCCGCCACGGCGGTGGTTTCGGCAGGTTGTCGATCGGCGCGCCGCGCGGCGCGCCGGTCCCGGTGTAGACCCGCCAGTCCTGGTCGGTCATGCCGCGGGCACTCCTTCCGGGATGACCATCCGCTCGGGGTCGTCCCACAAGATCGTCAACTGGTTGCCCACGTGCCGCAGCTCGAGGCCGTCGGCGTACGCGTTGGCACGGACCACCCTGACCCTGTCCAACAGGTGCTGGGCATTGCTCTCGTACAGAACTTTTTCGACCGCCGCACCGAACTCCTCGGCATCGCAGTCCCAGCGGTGCCAGATGATCATCGGAATTCCGGCGCGCAGCGCGATGGAAATCTCGTCGGCGTACGTCGCACCGGTCGGCGGGGCACTGAGAATCAGCGAGACGACGGTCGGGGTGCGTTCGAAATACGAGACAAGCTCACGCAAAGCCTGGTGCGCGTTCGACCGGTTCTGGTACCCGCCGCCCTTGGTGACGCTTTTGTGTTCACTGACTTGCGCCTTGAGCTCGTTCCAGCGAATATACCAAGCGCGGTGCCACTTGCGGGCTTTCATTCTTTCCAATGACCTGACGGACACGAGAAAGCGACATCCCATGGGTTCGGGAAATCGCGATTCGGTTTCCCACTGCCATTGGTCGACGTCCAGGTTCAGCAATTCAGTGGAGAGCAGGAACTCAAGGCGGATCGTCGGCTCGAACTGGGCCCATTCCGACTCGACGTTCTCGATGACCTCGGCCACCCGGAATTGCATCTCGGAGAGACTAGCGGCATGGATGTCCGGCGCTCGCTCCGGGTGCCAGCCATCGGTGATGTCCAGTTGTTTCCACGTGGCGATGCGGTAGGCGTCACCGCTCGGACCAGCGCGTTCGACCTGGAAGACCACATATCCGTCCGCGCGCTGGGGCGGCTTGCGCACGACCGTCGTCGCGATCTGCTCGCGCAGCTGCGTCAGCTCGGTGTCCAGGCCCAGTTTCCCGGCCTGACCACTGACCCAGCGGCGCAGCTCGACCGCGAGGTCCAGCCGCACCCTGGTGGCGAGGTGCTCGACGAAGACGATCGGTTTCGGTATCCCGTTCACGTTCGCGTTGAGCGTCTCGAGAGCGCGGAACATCTCCTGATATGTCGTTTGCTCCGGCAGGTCCAGCGCCGCCTCACCCGCGACGTAGCGGTACAGATCCCCGATATCGGGGATCACGACACCGCTGAGCAGCGTGAACAGTTGTCTGCGATCTTCGGGGGAGATCGTGTCGTACACGATCATTTCGTTGATCACCCGACGGACGTCCGACATGGCGGTCGAGCCGGGCTCCAGCCGTTCGAGGACGACGAGCAGCGCGGACAATCCGTCAGGTTGCTGTCTGCAGGCGTTGACGAGGCTGAACAGATGCGTCGTGGTCTGCGGGTATTCATCGACAGCCAGCGGGTGATCGAGTTCGTCGCTGACTATTCTGATCACCAGGTTTCGGCCGCTCAGATCGCTGAGGCAACCCACCCTCATCAACGCACGGACAAGCGGCCAAAGAACGCCGTTGTCACCGCCGTTGGCCTCCGTCATTCGGAACCTCTCCCCTATCCGATGGCGTGCCGTCCATCATAGGGTCGAAAGCAGACGGGGGAGAGCCCCTGAATCAACGACGCTGTGCTTGCTTGGCGTAACCGTCGGCGAGGCCGAACACTTTCTGGCCATACGAAACCGAGTTGTTGTAGGACATAATGCCTGCCCACCAGCCTGATGGCGTGCTCATGTCACGCGCGCCGACGCACAGGTAGCGAGCGGCGGCCAGCGCCGCGTCGTCGATCTGCTGCGGGTCGCCGCGGCCGTCACCGTTGCCGTCCGAAGCCCATTTGGCCCAGGTGGACGGGATGAACTGCATCGGGCCGACCGCGCGGTCCAGCGTCGGGTCGCCGTCGTAGCGGCCCCCGTCCGTGTCCGAGATGTGCTGCACGCCGGTCGAGCCGTCCAGCGGGACACCGATGATGGGCTTGGTCGGCCGCCCGTCCTGGCCGAGCTGCGCACCGCCGAACTGGCCGTGGTTGGACTCGATCCGGCCGATGCCGGCCAGAGTCGCCCAGGACAGCTTGCAGCCGGGCGTGGCCGACCGCAGGACGAGCTCGGCGTTGCCGTACGAGCGCAGCGCCCTTGGCGGGACGCCGGTCGTGGCAGCCACCTGGTTCGCCCACGCGACCAACGGATCGACGCCTGGCGTCGCCTGCGGCACGCTCTGCGCCGCGGGCTGCGGGACGACCGCACCGGGCTGTACCGGCGCGGGCTGAACCTGCAGAGCGGGGATCTCGGAGGTGACCGGACCGGCCTGCGGGGCGGACGTGGCCGTCAGCAGCCACACCCCGCCGCCCGCCAGTACGAGCACGAGCGCGACCACGGCGAGCCGCAAGAGCAGCCCTCGACGACGATCAACCACCACAGGTTGTCAACGACGAGGGCGAAGCCCCGTTACGTCCTCGATCAGGCGACCCGGATCAGGCAGCCTGGATCAAGCGACGCCGTTGCGCTGCTGCCGCTGCAGCCGCGCCACACACCACGCGGGCGCACTACCCCGGCGCAGGTGCTCGAGCACCGTCAGCGGTCCGAGGCGACGGCTCAGGTCAGACGGCGCCAGGCCGGCCGCGCGGTAGTCCAGCGCGCGCTGGTCCAGCGGGCTGATCCCCGCGTCCCACCACTGCTCGGCTTCGGCGAGACCGCCCACCATCTGCCAGTAGCCGGCCGCCGACGCGACCAGGTCCTGCGGCACACCGGGCAGGCGCTTGCTCATCGCCTCGGTGTAGCGCGGGTCGGCCGACTGCACGGCCACCCAGGACTTGGCACCGCCCTTGGCGCGCTGACCAGGGATCCCCGGCTGGGAAACGGTCACCGGTCCCTCGGCGAGCCACGTCGAGGCAATCCGGTTGATCTCCTCCGCTTCCGCGTCCTGCGAACGCTCAGCCGTCCACTGCCGAACCAAAGCGTCGACCCCGTGGTCGTCGACCATGCGTGCCTCCTGTGGGGGCGATGATCACTCGTTGCCGAAGACCGTAGGGGCGGACGGGGTCAAGAATCCAGAGTTGACTCATCATCAATCTCGCCACCTGGACTTATTCCCCATAATCCACCCGGACGGTCCAAGATGGATCGCCCGTCGGCGCTAACTGTGACGCAGCGTCATTAAGCGAAGAGGCTCTTGACAAAGGTGATGATCGCCTCCGCGCCGTCGCGCAGCCAGCCGAGCACCGTCTGCACGGCGTTCGCGGACTGCGTCGGCTGCGTGATCAGGTAGAACACCAGCAGCGCGACCACTGCCAACAGAAGTATCTTCTTGAGATTCACCGGCCCTGACTCCGTCCGCTCGCACCCCTCCAGCCCTGCGGCCGGGACCTGACCCCGAACACAGAAACTGACCGCCATCACTCTACGGGGGCAACGCTTCCCCGTGCAGACGGACACACCCCGTAATCACCCATTAGGGGAAGACCCTGAACGGCGTACATTTCACGCTGCGAACACGCACGACTACGCGTGGTTCCACCGGATCGGACCAATGCGGCGAGTCGTCCAGCGACACGCCGGAGACCAGCGCCAACGCCACCCGACTTGGTCAACAACAGGTCGGCGGCAACTTCATCCCGGCGGACGAGCCACCCGTTCACCGTAAGTCGCGGCAACCGGACACACGGAGGCACGATGAAGCACCTCGGGCCCTTCCAGGACCTGTGGGACGCATGGGACGAGGCCGACGAGGCCATCCGGGCCAAACCCCTCTACCACTTCGAACTCGCGGTCGGCGCCCAGTTCGACGAGCTGCGCGGCCACCTCGCCGCGGACCTGCCGGGCAAGGCGGCCAACGAGGCGGTCGCCATCATCAGCGTCGCGCTCAACCTGTTGCGCCGCCTGGGATACACCCCCGACGAGGTGGCTGAGCTCACCCGGGCCCGTGCGGCGGACCGGATGCGCGGCCAGACGTCGGCGATCCTCGACAAATACCGGCGGCAGTTCGGCGTGTGACCAGCCGTCACCGGGAAAGCCTGTGCCGCACGCGATCGGCGTCCGGGTGACACGGTCCGACGCGATGGACTCCCGGTGGTGAGTGCGGTCGCCGCCCGCGCACAGTTCGATCAGGTCGCCGGTGGCCGCGGGATCGGCCTCGAGGATCTCCGGCCGCAGCCACCTGGCCGGCAGGGCCCGGCTTGTGGCCACCGGCGTGCCGTCGAGCGCCACCCGGCGGGCGCCTTCCCTGATCACCAGGCTGCCGAGCCGGTCGCGGCTGGTGACCAGGACCGGGCGCACGTGTCCCTGTCCAGCAGGCGGAAAGCCAGGTTGACCGCTTCGCCGAACTCGCCCGCGTGCAGTGCCATCCGCAGCCGGATCCGCGCTTCTCGCGGGTGCCGATGGCAGTCGTGCCAGGGGATTCCGGCTGCCGCACAGGTCGACTCGACCGCGCCGTATTCGCAGCTGGTGGGTGGTCGTTCGCCGGATGTCGCCGAAGCCGACGACGTCGGCAACGAGGACGGTCCGGAATGCACCGGACCCGTCGCGTCTACAGCGTGCGGGCGATGATCTCCTTCATGATCTCCGTGGTGCCGCCGAAGATGCGCTGCACGCGCGCCGCCGTCCACGCCTTGGCGATCGGGTACTCGTTCATGTAGCCGTAGCCGCCGAACAGCTGCAGGCAGTCGTCCACGACCTTGCCGAGGCGCTCGGTCGTCCACATCTTGACCATCGCCGCGCCGTTGACGTCGAGTTCGCCCTTGAGGTGGCGGGTGATGGCCTGGTCGAGGAACGCCTTGCTGACCGCGACCTCGGTCGCGGCGTCGGCGAGGACGAACTTGGTGTTCTGGAAGCCGAACAGCGGACGGCCGAACGCGGTGCGCTCCTTGGTGTACTGGATCGTCTGCCGCACCGCGAGTTCCATCGCCGCCACCGCGGTCACGCCGATCACCAGCCGCTCCTGCGGCAGCTGCTGCATCAGCTGGATGAAGCCCTGGCCTTCCGCCTCGCCGAGCAGGTTGCCGGCGGGGATGGTCACGTTGTCGAAGTACAGCTCAGAGGTGTCCTGGCCCTTCATGCCGATCTTGTCGAGCACGCGCCCGCGCCGGAAGCCTTCCGCGCCTTCGGTTTCCACGACGACGAGGGACACCCCCGACGCCTTCTCCTCCGGGTTGGTCTTCGCCGCGACGATGATCAGCCCGGCCTGGGCGCCGTTGGTGATGAACGTCTTCGAGCCGTTGACGACGTACGTGTCGCCGGTGCGGATCGCTTTCGTCTTGATGCTCTGCAGGTCCGACCCGGTCCCCGGCTCGGTCATCGCGATCGCGCCGACCAGCTCGCCGGAGGCCAGCTTCGGCAGCCAGCGCTGCTTCTGCGCCTCGGTGCCGTACGCCAGCACGTAGTGCGCGACGATTCCACTGTGGACCGCGACGCCCCACGCGTCGTCACCGGCCCGCGCCTGCTCCTGCAACAGGATGGCCTCGTGGGCGAAGGTGCCGCCGCCACCGCCGTACTCCTCGGGGACGCTCAGGTTGAGCAGGCCGACCTCGCCCGCCTTCGTCCACAGCTCCCGGTCGACCTGCTTGGCCTCGGCCCAGCGTTCCTGGTTGGGGGTGAGCTCCTTCTCGCAGAACGAGCGGGCCAGCTCGCGGAAGGCGGTCAGGTCGTCGTCGAGCCAGGTCATCTCCGCGCCTCTCCCGAAAAACATTCCGTCAGTACGGAAGGTACATGCGTGCAGGACTGCATGTAAAGTACCCGGCATGTCCACCGAGGTACGACAGGCGCGTACTCAGCAGGAGCGCCGCGAGCGCACCAGGGCCGCGCTGCTCGACGCCACCGTCGACTGCCTCGTCGACCTCGGCTACTCCGGCACGACCGTGCACGAGATCTGCCGCCGCGCCGGCTTGTCGCGCGGCGCGCAGCAGCACCACTTCACCACCAAGGCCGAACTGATGGTCGCGGCGGTCGAGCACCTGTTCCAGCGGCTGCGCGACGAGGTCACGGGCTCGCTGGTGGCGCCGCCGGGACCGCAGCGTGTGCACGAGGCGATCGAACTGCTCTGGCGCGGGTTCTCCGGCAAGCTCTCCACCGCGGCACTGGAACTGTGGGTGGCCGCGCGGACCGACGAGGAACTGCGCCGCTCGATGCTCCCGGTCGACCGCGCGCTCGGCCGTTCGACGCTGGACATCTACCGCGAGGCCGCGGGCGTGGACGTGCCGGACGAGAAGCTGGAGACGCTCTACTGGCTGACGGTGAACCTCACCAGGGGCCTCGCGCTGGACGCGATGATCGGCGGCGACCCGGCCCGCCGGGCGCGGCTGCTCGACGAGTGGAAGGCCATCGCCGCCGCCGCGTACCACGATGTTGGTCGGCCCGGCCCTCGCTCGGGCCGACCAACACCCTGATAGGACATGGGCGCGTCCGCACTATGACGCCCGCAGCCGAAAAAAATTCGTGTGCTGCCCGCCGGTGGCAGGATCTAGGCATGACGGACATCTCCCGGCCACCCGCGCGGCGGTCGC
Source organism: Kibdelosporangium phytohabitans (assembly GCF_001302585.1). Classification (GTDB taxonomy): domain Bacteria; phylum Actinomycetota; class Actinomycetes; order Mycobacteriales; family Pseudonocardiaceae; genus Kibdelosporangium; species Kibdelosporangium phytohabitans. The sequence continues at coordinate 9,681,238 of NZ_CP012752.1, forward strand.
CGGTGCGCCTGGTCTCCGGGCTGTTGTGGCTGGTCGCGGCCGGGCTGGGGATCGGATCCACGTTCCCTGTCGTGTTCACCCGGTACTTCCAGAGCGGCTTCCGGATCGACACCGCGTACTGGCAGACCCGCACGGAGGGCCTCAACGACGAACCCATCGTCGGCACCACGTACCTCGGTGTCCCCGTGGTGCTGGCGGCCGTGGTCCTGGTGGGAGCCTGCCTGGTCGCGTTGCTGTCCACGCGGCGGTGGGGCGCGATCGTGGCGGGCACCTTCGGCACGGGCATCCTGGTCGACTCGGCTCTCACCTGGTGGTTCGGCATGGCGACGCCCGAGTCGGAGGACGACCAGTCGCGGATCGAGGTCGGCACCGGCCTCGTCCTGATCACCGTGGCCACGGTCGTCGCCCTGGCCGCACTCGTCCTGGCGTTGGCCGAGCGCGCACGGCCCCAGTACGCACCGGCGCCGTACTACCAGCCACCGCACCAGCCCACGCACCCGCCGATGCGCCCGGTGCAGATGCCACCGCACATGGCCCAGCAGTCGGCACAGCAGCCCCCACCGCAACCCCAACCGCAGCGCTGGGAACCGGAGACGCCAAGCTATGGCGTACCAGTGCAGACCGAAGCGCCGCAGGAACCAGATACCCCAGCTCCGATCGAACCGCCGCCCGCCCCGGAACCCGGAACGATCTCCCGGAAGCTCGACGGAGAGGACAAATGACCGTACCGGCCCAGTGGCCCGTCGCCCGCTTGCGGCAGATCGGCTCCGGCGTGTGGATCCTCGCGGCTGTCGTGACGACAGCCGGTTCCTTCATGCCGCTGCTCACGTTCAACACCAACTTCGGCGACGGCGGAGCACGCCCCAGCATGTCGTACACCCTGTGGGGCGCCGACAACCGCGGCTTCGAGATGTTCCCGATGTTCGGCGTACCCGTCATCGTCGGGGCAGTCCTGCTGCTCGCGGCGGGACTGCTCGGGCTGATGTCGACGCGGTTGCACCCGGCGAGCGGCTCGGTGCTGGCCGCCAGGCTGATCGGCACCGGCGGCGCGGGCGTGCTCGCGGGCTCGCTGACGGTCGTGTTCCTCTTCCTCCAGGTGTTCGAATCCGTCGACGACGACGGCGCGTCCCGCGTGAACAACGGGATCGGCGCGTGGATGCTGATCGCCGCCGCGATCATCGCTCTCATCGCAGTCGTGCTGATGCTCGTGCCGAAACTCGCCAAACGGGGCGAGGAGCCCGAAACGCCCGCGATGGGCATCCCGGTGATCCGGGTCCTCGAGCCGGAGTACGAGGAGGAGAAGGCGGACGCCGAGCAGCCAGCCACTGACCCAAAGGGGTAGACATTCGTCGGCCCGTGCGGGCATGCGGAATGATCTGGCTGTGTCCGACTTGGCGGGCGCGTGGCGCGTGCCCGCCGCGTGCCTGGTGCTCGCGTTCGCACTGCTTGCCGCGTCCGGCTGGTGTGTGCTGAGCAGGGCCACGAGCCCGTCCGACGGTACCGTGATCAACATCGGTGATCAGGCGGTGTCGTCCAAAGCGGTCGTCATCCAGAAAACCACCGATGATGGGCTGTTCCGGGCGGGCGACGAGGTCGTCTCGATCAACGGGACACCCGTGCGGGACGCGGTCGCGGCCGGGATCGGCGGCCCGGCGGCGAAAGCGGGCGACGTCGTGCGGTACGAGCTGCGCCGCGACGGCGAGCGGGTGGATGTCGCGAAAACACTGAAACTTTTCCCGATCGCGGACGCTGTCGGGAAGAACTGGCCCACTTTGCTTGTCCTGGCGTTGATCCTGATCGTCGCCGCCGGGATTTTCACGGCGCGGCCGACGGATCCGGCCGCGCAGGCCGCGCTGCTGAGCTCGGCGCTGAGCTTCATCACCACGAGCGGGTCGACGCACTTCCAGCTGGAAGCGATCGATCTCGTGGCAGGCGGCCAGTTCTGGCGGTGGTACACGGGCGAGTTCAGCTTCATGCTGCTGTGGGCCGCGACCCTGCACATGGCGATCGCGTTTCCCGCTGTCTACAACAAGAACGCGTTCCGCAAACAAGTCGCGACAGGTTACGTCGGCGCCGTCGTGCTGTACGGCCTGATGGCGCTGTTCGCGTGGCAGTTCACCAGCGACCCGCTCGGCCGGTTCAGCCTGCTCGGCTCGCCCGTGCTGCCGGTGCTCTACACCTATCCCCTGCTGATCCTCGGCACGCTGGTGGTCCGGTACCGCACAGCACAGGACGAACTGGACCGGCTCAGGATGCGCTGGGTCGTCTGGTCGCTGGGCGGCGGCGCCTTGCTGTACTCGGCGTTCTTCGCGATACCCGAAGCGCTCATCGGCCGGACACTGCTGCCGAGCGAGCTGCACACGCTGGCGTTCCTGCCCGTGCCGATCGGTGTCGCGGCGGCGATCCTGCGCTACCGGGCGTTGAACATCGAGGTCGTCGTCAGCCGTTCGCTGGTCTACGGCCTGCTGTCGGCGGGCACGATCGGCCTCTACATCGGCCTGGTCAGCCTGCTGTCCCTGTTGTTCCCGCCGCTGGACGAGCTGTGGCAACAGGCAGCGGCGGCGGCGTGCGTCGCGGTGCTGGTGCAGCCGTTGCGATCCCGGCTCCAGTCGCTGATCAACAAACGCCTCTTCGGCGACGCGCACGACCCGTACCGCGTGGTGTCCACGCTGGCCGCGCGGCTGGAGGAGACGAGAACGCCCAACGAGACGCTGCCCGCGCTGGTCGAGACGATCGGCAGCGCGCTGCGGCTGCCCTACGTGGCGATCGAGATCCTCGGGTCGGCCGGGTCGCCCAACGAGCACGTGGCCACCTTCGGCGAGGCGGGCGGTGAGCTGTTCCGGCTGCCCCTGTCGTACCAGGGCGAACTGGTCGGGCAGCTGGCCGTGGCACCCAGGACCTCCCGGGAAGTCCTCGGCCGCCGGGACCGCCTGGTGCTCGCCGAGGTCGCCAGGCACGCGGGCGCGGCCGTGTACACCGCCCGGCTGACCCGGGACCTGCGGCGCAGCCGTGACAACGTCGTGCAGGCCCGCGAGGAGGAACGCCGCAGGCTGCTGCACGACCTGCACGACGGCGTCGGGCCGACGCTCGCGGCGATCTCACTGGGGCTGCACGCGTGCCGCAAGGCGATCGGGCCGGGGTCCACACAGGGCGAACTGCTCGCCACGCTGCAGGAGGAGCTGGACGGCGCCATCAACGAGATCCGCAGGCTGGCGCACGGCCTGCGGCCGCCGGAGCTGGACCGGATCGGCCTGGTGGGCGCCATCCGGGCGTACGCGAAGGCGATCTCGACACGTGCTGACGATCAGGGCGTGACAATCAGGTTGGACGTGCCGATAAGCATGCCGAGGCTGCCGGCGACCGTCGACGTCGCCGCGTACCGGATCGTGTCCGAGGCGCTGACGAACGTGACCCGTCACGCCGCGGCCCGGTCCTGCGCGGTCCGCCTGTGGGTGGACGACGACCTGCACATCGAGGTCGTCGACGACGGAATCGGGCTGCCCGAGCAGCCGGCAACCGGCGTCGGGTTATGGTCGATGCGCGAACGGGCGACCGAACTGGGCGGCGACTGTGTCGTGTCAGCGGGCAACGGCGGAGGCACCAAGGTGCGCGCCACGTTGCCGCTGCCGAAGGAAGGCGGGTGAGGGTGATGGATCCGCTCCGGGTCATGGTGGTTGACGATCACCCGCTGTTCCGGTTCGGGCTGTGCACCGTGCTCGCCGACGTCCCGGGCACCGAGGTGGTCGGCGAGGCGGCGACCGGGCTGGACTCGGTCAGCGCGGCCAAGGCGCTGCGGCCGGACGTGGTCGTGATGGACCTGCACCTGCCCGACATCAGCGGGATCGAGGCGACCAGGCAGATCGTCACCGAACTGCCCGGTACCGGTGTGCTCGTGCTGACCATGTTCGACGACAGCGAGTCGGTCTTCGCCGCGATGCGCGCGGGCGCACGGGGTTACCTGCTCAAAGGCGCGGGCCAGGACCAGATCGTGCGCGCGGTGCACGGCGTCGGCCGCGGCGAGGCGATCTTCGGCTCGGACATCGCCACCCGGGTGCTCGGCTACTTCAGCACACCGCCGCCGAGCAACGACCCGGTCTTCCCCGAACTCACCAGCAGGGAACGGGAAGTGCTCGCGCTGATCGCCGAGGGGCACAGCAACGCGACCATCGCGCGTGACCTGTGCCTGAGCCCGAAGACCGTGCGCAACCACGTGTCCAGCATCTTCACCAAGCTGCACGTGGCCGGCCGGGCGCAGGCGATCGTGCGGGCCCGCAACGCCGGTCTCGGCTGAGCCGTTCACTGTCCCCAAAGGACTCGTTACGGGGTTTGCGTAACGAGCCGGTCTCGGTTGCGTTTTTCCTTGCCCGACTGGGGCATTGGGCTAGGAGTTGGTACCCGGTGGTGGGTGTGCCCGGTCGGGCAACAACGGGACATCGGTCCCATGTGGCCGGGACGCCCCTTCGGGCAGGCTGTGTGCAGTCGAAAGTCCAAGACGTGCCGGACGAATTGGGGACGTTCGCCACTTCAGCGGGGAGAGAGATCGAAATGCACGAGCAGCGCCGCACTCCAGTCGTCGTCCGAGCCACCGACCCCATTCTGCAGAACGGCGTGCACATGGCCCTGCGGACCCGTCCGGAGATCTGGCTCGTCGACGAGGACTCGGCGACCACCGAGGCGGTTGCCCTGGTTGTCACCGACCGGTTCGACGAGCGCGGCAGCCAGCTGCTGCGCACACTGCAGGTCCGCGGCTTCACCCGGATCGTGTTGATCGCGGGTGAACTTGAGGACGCCGAGATCCTGACCGCCGTGGAAGGTGGCGTCTGCGCGGTGGCCCGCCGCTCGGAGACCACCCCTGACGTGCTGGTCCGCCTGGTCAAGGCCGCCGCGTCCGGCGAGGGCGCGCTCCCGCCCGACATGCTCGGCCGTCTGCTCAACCGGGTGTCCCGGCTGCAGCGGCACGTGCTCGAGCCGCGCGGGCTGCACCTGGCCGGGATCACCAACCGGGAGACCGAGGTGCTCAAGCTGGTCGCGAATGGACTGTCTACTAAGGAGATCGCTGACCAGCTGTGCTACTCGCAGCGGACGGTCAAGAGCATCCTGCACGACGTGACCAACCGGTTCCAGCTGCGCAACCGTTCGCACGCGGTGGCGTACGCGCTGCGTGAAGGCTTGATCTGATCTCCTCGACGGTGTGTGGAAAGCCCCGCTCGCGCGGGGCTTTCGGAAATGGACGGGCGAAGCCGTGATCACCGAAGTGGACGACGCGCTGTGCAGGCTCTTCGGCAGGCAGATGCCGGAGGGCACCGTCGTGCGGCTCGATCCGCCGAAGCCGACGTGGCAGACCGAGCGGCCGTCCAACACCATCGACCTGTTCCTGTTCGGGTTGCAGGACGACACCGGCGCGCCGCCGCAGGGCGAACCGGTCCGCCGCTGCGAGCTCTCCTACCTGGTCACCGCGCGCGCCGAGAAGATCCACGAGGAACACCGGCTGCTTGACCGCGCACTGCGCACCGCGATGTTCTCCGGCACGTTGCCCGACGACTGCATGCCCGCGGCGCTCGCGGTGACCGACCAGCCGGTCTACCTCAAGATCGCCAACACCGGGCCGGGATCGCTGTGGACCAGCCTCGGGATGCCCGCGCGGGCGGCGTTCGTGATGAACGTCAGCGTGCCGGTGCTGCCCGAACCGGCGACCAACAGCACCCGCCGGAACCCGCGCCGAGTCTGGGAAACGCCTTAGTCCAATGCGCTCAGGCGTTGGCCGATCAGCACGATCGCGCCGATCGACGCGAGCGTGCCGCCGTTGCACGTGAACCACTGCTCGGAGCTGCTCACGTGCACGGGCTCGCCGTTGTGCGGGGTGACCATGACCGCCAGCTCGTAGCCGAAGGTGCCGGTGGCGATCGCGCCGTCGTGGTTGAAGTCGATCGCGCAGTCACCGTGGAAGACCATCGTCGCCGGTTTGAGGTACGTGGTCCCGCGCTGCGCGAACCGGTGGCTCGCCGGGCAGGTGATGCTCGGCGCGTCGGTGCCCAGACCGCTGATGAACATGCCTTCGCTGATCCGGTCGAGCACAGCGAGTTCGTCGGTCGGCCCGTCGGCGGGTGTCACCACGACGGCCCCGCGCAACGTCAACGCCAGATCCACCGCCACGTGGCCGATGTCAGCCGTCGCCGCCGCGATCGGTGTGTCGGGCAGCGTGTACCGGGCCATGAGCACCCCTTGCGCGCGGAAAAGACGAGGCGGCATCACGTTATGGCCTGAAGGCCCGGTTCCGGCGGCCCGAAAGGGCAGCACATCGGGCGCAGGACCGGACGTTTCGGCGTACGCGCCAGGGATTACACGGCCGAAACACCGGTGCAATACCGGGCGGCGAGCCTGGTCGCATGACCGATACACACACGTGGCGACTGCGCGTCGAGCTCGACGACTCCCCGGGTGTGCTGGCGCGGATCACCACCCGGCTGGCCGCCCGCGACTGCAACGTACTGGCGTTGTCGATCCTGCCCGTGCCGTCCGGCGTGGTCGACGAGCTGGTCGTCAAGGCCGCACCGGACGTGCCGCCTGCCGAGCTGGTCAGGGAGATCAGGGCGGAGGGTGGCAGGTGCCTCGGCATCACCCACGCCGATGTACGCGACCTGGTCGATCCGCCGACCGCGGCGCTGCGGGCGGCGGCGATGGCGTTCGAGGACCCGTGTGCCGCCCCCGAGGCGCTGCGCACCCTGCTCGCCGCCGACTCGGTGACCTACGAATCGGGCGAACCGGGCCGGACGCTGGACGGCGGGCACCGCGCGATCCTCGATCTCGGCGACGGCACGACCGTGGCCGCCCGGCGCGGCTGGGCGCCGTTCACCGACGTCGAACTGGCCCGCGCGGCCGTGTTCACCGCGATGTTCGCGTCGGTCGCGGTCGACGCCGACCCGCCGTCGGCGATCGTCTTGCCGGACGGTGCGGGTGTCGTGCTGCGCCGCGGGGACATCGCCGACCTGGAACCGGTGTCCCAGCTGCATGCGCGCTGCTCAGCGCGGACGTTGTTCGCCAGGTACCACTCCGGGGTGCGCACGCTGCCGCGGCGGTTGCTGCACCGGTTGCTGACTCCGCCGCGCGGCAGCACGATCCTGGCTGTCTGCGGGCGCGAGGTCGTCGGGATCGGGCAGCTGATCCGCACAGCGCGGCCGGAGGAGGCCGAGGTGTCGTTGTTGATCGAGGATTCCTGGCAGCACAAGGGAATAGGCACGGCGTTGCTGCGCAGGCTGGCGGTGGCGGCACGGGCCGAGGGGCACCGCGAGCTGGTCGCGTGGTGCCTGCCTGGTGAGTCCGGGTTCGAGCGCACGGCGGTGCGGGCCGGGATCTCGTTGTCGGTACGCACCGAGCAGGGCATGCACCGCATCGGCCTGCGAGTGGGTGAGAGCGCTCCCCAGGCGATCGGGACGCGTTGACGTTCCTCCGCGGCCTCCGCACCTGATCAGGCTACGCTGGCTTGACTGTGCGGAGTTGGGAGGAACGCAGGTGGCCAGTCGACCGCTCTCCGGAGCACGACCCACTCTCGAGGACGTCGCCGCGGTCGCGGGTGTGTCCCGAGCGACCGCGTCACGCGTGCTCAACTCGTCGCCCCGGGTGAGCCCGGAGGCACACGAAGCGGTCACGGCCGCCGCGCTGAAACTGGGGTACCAGCCCAACCAGGCGGCACGGACACTCGTCACGAGGCGGACCGGCGCGATCGCGATGCTCGTGTCCGAGCCGCAGGCGAAGGTCTTCAACGACCCGCACTTCGGCGCGCTGGTGCGGGCGGCGGCGAGCGAACTGGCGAACTTCGACACCCAGCTGGTGCTGATGCTCGGTCTGGGCGAAGGCGCGCACGGCCGTGCCGAGCGGTTCCTGCGCGGCGGGCACGTGGACGGCGCGCTGCTGTTCTCGCCGCACCGGGACGACCCGCTGCCGTCGACGGTCCGCAAACTGCACCTGCCCTGCGTGTTCGGCGGGCGTCCGTGGGGGTCGCTGCGCGGTCTCCACACAGTGGACAACGACAACGAGGGCGGCGGCTACCTGGCCACCGAGCACCTGCTCAGCCTCGGCCGCCGGACGATCGTGTCCGTCACCGGGCCGCACGACGAGCTCTCCGCGCGGGACCGGCTGGCGGGCTGGACCCGCGCGACCGGCTCCGGCCCGGAGGAGCTGGCGCGCCTCACCGAGTCGGGCGAGTACACCCGCGAGGGCGGGTACCGGGCGATGAACATGCTGCTGCACCGGGTGCCCAAGCTCGACGGGGTGTTCGCCGCGAACGACCTGATGGCTGTCGGCTGCCTCAAGGCGCTGCGCGAGGCGGGCAGGCGTGTGCCGGAGGACGTCGCGGTCGTCGGCTTCGACGACAACCCGATGGTCGCCCCGCACACCGATCCGCCGCTGACGACGGTGCGCCAGGACCTCGGTGACCAGGTCCGCAAGATGATCGCCAACCTGACTGTGCTGATCGACGGCGGTTCGGTCCGCAAGCGCGAGGTGCTTCCCGTGCAGCTGGCTCGCCGCGAGTCCGCCTGATCGTGCCGGTCGCCTGGTCGTGACGGGGGATGCCGGACCGCCGCGTCCGGCATCCCCCGCACGGATGCCCGGAGCGTCACCTCCGGGCCACTTTCTCCCCTGCCCACTCGGCGCGGTCTGACGTCCGGCATCCGTGAGAGCGCTCCCACCCTCTCTCGGAATCGACACCGTGTCAAGACGTGTCCTGGCAGGATGGTCGGGTGACCGACGGCGACCGGGTGCACCTGGACGAGCGGACCTCATCGTGGCTGACCGACGTCCTTGGCAGGCAACGAATCGTGGCAGCCCGTTCGTTGTCAGGCGGCTTCCGGAACCACAACGTCCGGCTCGTCACCGACATCGGCGAGGAGTACGTACTTCGCCGGTTCCTGCACGACAACACCTGCGCCGTCGAAACCGCGCTGGCCGAACGGCTGACCGGTGTGGTCCCGGTGGCCGAGGTCCTCGCCGATGATCCCGACGGCGCGCTGACCGGCAGGCCGGCGATGCTGTCCCGCTTCGTTCCCGGTGTCCTGCTCACCGAAGCGCTGCCGGCCTCGGCGGAAACACACCAGCTGGGCCACGCGGTCGGTGCGATCCTCGCCGCGATCGGCACCGTCACCTTTGCCCAGCCGGGGTTCTTCACGTCGGTGCTCGTGCCGGACGGGACGGACACGACGACACAACTGCCCGCGTTCGTCGAGCGATGCCTCGCTGAGGGCAACGCGGACCAGGCCTTCAGCGCCGGCGAGCTCGATGCCCTGCGACAGCACGCCGCGGACCAGGCCGCGTTGCTCACGCCGTTGCGCGGGGCGCGTCAGCTGGTCCACTCCGACTTCAACCCCAAGAACCTGCTTGTCGCCCGGCGGGACGGGACGTGGGTCGTCACCGCCGTGCTGGACTGGGAGTTCGCGTTCGCCGGTGCCCCGTTGGTCGACGTCGGCAACATGCTGCGGTTCCAGGACGAGATCCCGCCGGACTTCGCCGACGGCTTCATCGCGGGGTTCGCGGCGGCCGGTGGTGACCTGCCGGAGGACTGGCGTCCGGTCAGTCAGGCGCTGGACCTGTTCGCGCTGGCGGACTTCCTCACCCGGCCGCCCGGCAACCCGTTCTTCGGCAAGGCGGTCGCCGTCATCCGGCGACAGCTTCAGACCTGAGACGGCCCGCTCGGCGGGATCCTGCTCGCCCTGATCGCGGGCACCAGCGCGGCCAGCACCGCACCTACCGCCCCGACCAGCGCCGCGAAGACCCCGAGGTCGAAGTTCATCCGCTCCAGCAGGACGAACACGCTCACCAGGCCGACCACGGCGCCGGTGACGCCGACCCACGCCGCCTCCGCGATGACGCCGTTGAAGACCTGCGCGCGGCTCGCGCCGAAGCAGCGCAGCAGGGCGACGTCCCGCCTCCTGCGGCGGACCGTCACCGAGAAGGTCTTGTACACCACGACCTCCGTGACCACGAACATCGGCAGCAGCCACCACGCCGGCGCACGGGCCACGATCATCAGGATGAAGATCCCGATCACCACGGCGCAGCACACCAGCGAAGCCACACTGATCCGGTAGCCCGCGTGGACCGGATGCGTCTTCATCGCATCGCCGCCCGGACCGACTCGACCGTCGGCCTGGTCACCTCGTCGACGATCCTGCCGTCCGCCAGGACGTGGACCAGGTCCGCGTGCGCGGCCACGAACGGGTCGCGCGTGGCCAGCAGCACCGACTGGCCCAGCTTGCGGACCCACATCCGCAGGAAGCCCAGCAGCGCCGCGGCTTCGGCGCGATCCAGCTCCCCCGTCGGCTCGTCCGCCAGCACCACGTCCGGCTTGTTCAGGAACGCACGCGCGCACGCCACGCGCTGGCGCTGCTCCGGCGTGAGGACGGCTGGGTGCACGCGCAGCATGTGGGCCAGGCCGAGCAGGTCGACCACGGTGTCGAACCATTGCCGCTCCGGCCGGGATCCGGCCAGCTCCGGGCCGATCCGGATGTTCTGCCCGACCGACAGCGTGGGGAACAGGCTGCAGGTCGCGAACACGAACCCGATCCGGTCACGCCGCAGCCTGGTCAGCGCCGCGTCGCCGAGGCCGCTGATCCGATCCGCTCCCAGGTGGACGGTCCCCCGGTCGGGCCGAGTCAGCCCGCCGACGCAGCCGAGCAGCGTCGTCTTGCCCGAGCCCGGTCCGCCCACCACCGCTGTCAGCCGGCCAGCCGGCACGTCGAGATCCACCCCGCGCAGCACCCGCGCATGCTCAACGCCGCGAACACTCGCGGCGACCCCGACGGCAACCGACATACTCCAACGCTAGGTGGTTGGCCGGTGGCCGCACATCGGCTTGCGGACGTGTCGTGGATCAGACTCCAGTCTGACTCCGGCGGTCACTCCAGCAGGCCCCGGTCGTAGGCGATCGCGACCGCCTCCGCCCGGCGGCTCGCGCCGAGCTTGGCCATGATCCGGGACAGGTGCACGCTGACGGTCTTCTCGCTGATGTACAACTCCTCGCCGACCTGCCGGTTCGTCTGCCCCAGCGCCACCAGCCGGAGCACCGACTGCTCGCGCGGGGTGAACAGGTCGACCGTGTCGCGGGGCCCCGACCCGTCCTCGGCCAGCGACAGCCTGGCCCGGCGGGCCAGCTGCGCCAGCGCCTCCTGCAGCGGCTTGGCGCCCAGCTTGACGGCTGTTTTGCTGGCGAGCCGCAACTGGGTCGCTGCCTCGTCACGGCGGTCCGCGCCCAGCAGCGCCTCGGCGTACCGCCACCGCGCCATCGCCTGGTCGTACACCGCTCCGTAGTCGGCTGCCTCGACGACCGCGGCCCACGCGGCCGGGGCACTGGCGCCCTTGAGCCTGGTCAGCTCGGCCTCGGCGCGCACACGCCAGAAACGGCCGTCCGGTCCGAGGCCGCCGCTGCGCGGTATACCGTGCTCAGCGGTCTTCCTCGCGTACTCGGCGAACTGCTCGCCCTTGGCCAGCATCTCGTCGAGCGGCTCCCCCTTGACCTTGGCACGCGCCACGGCGTCGGCAGCGGCCGCCGTGCCCATCGCACCCAGCTTGATCCCGACCATCGGCCACGACACGTCCACCTTCGTCACCCAGTCGAGCACCTCGTCGATGCGCTGGATGGCCAGCTCCGGCTTGCCGCGCCACATCGCCAGCTCGGCACCGGCCTCGCCGCACAGCCACGCGATCTGCAGCTCGCGCCACTCCGACCGCAGACCGGCCAGCGTCCGTTCCGCGTCGGCGAACCGGCCACGGCCGACCGTCATGTGCACGCAGCACGCAGCGATTCGAGCCGAGATCATGCTCGACACCCGGCCGCGTGCCTGCTCGTGCGGCTCGTCGACGGCGTCCCAATCACCCTTGGCGAACTGGGTGAGCATCTGCAGCACCCGCAGCTCCACCCCGAAGTCGCTCCAGGACAGGCCGGTCTGCCGAGCCAGTTCCATCCCGTCGGCGAGCACCGCGGCTGCTTCGTCGAGCAGGCCCTGCTCGTAGCGGTTGAGACCGTGGTAGAACCGGGCTCGCAGGCCGACCGTGACCGCGTCGGCCTCGGTGGCCCGGTCCCTGGCGGACAGCAACAGGTTCTGGCTCTCCGCGATGTCCCCCGCGGCTTCCCGCACGATCGCGAGCGTGGTCAGCGCGTCCGCCTCGGCGCCCGTCGCGCCGACCGCGCGGGCGTCCTCGATCGCCAGCTCGGCCCGTTCACGGGCCATGTCCATCTCACCCGTGGCGCGCAGCATCCGCGCGTACACCGCCAGCACCCAGGCACGCGTCGGGCTCGGCGGCAGGTCCGCGGCTTTCACCCACGCCGCCTCGATGGTCGTGCGGGCCTCGTCCTCGCTGCCGTCGATCGCCATCAACGTCTGGGCGAGCCTGCGGCGCACCTCCGCCTGCAGCGCGTGGTCGCACTGCCGGTCGGCGACCTTCACGGCCGAACGCGCGTACGCGATCGCCCGTTCCGGGTGGCCGGACGTACCCGCGGCCCAGGAAGCCTTCCGCAGCAACGTCAATTCGTCGGAGTCGGCCGGTCGCTCGTCCTCGCCGACGGCGTCCCACAGCCGCAGCGCCTGCTCGAGGTGCCGCAGCGCCTCACCCGGCGCACCCAGCTGCGACGCCTCCTTCGCCGCCCGCACGGACGCGGCCAAAGCGTTCGACAGCGCGTTGCTTTCCATGCTGTGATAGGCGAAAGCAGCCGCGTTCCCGCGTTCGTCCTGCCGCTCCTGCAAGTACCTGGCGTAGGACGCGTGCAGCCGGACGCGTTCACCGGGCAGCAGATCGCCGTACACGGCCTCACGCATCAGTGCGTGCCGGAACGAGTAGTGCACCTGCTCGCCACCGGTCACGAAGATGTGGTGCTGCACGGCTTCGCGCAGCGCTTGCTCCAGCTGGATGTCGTCGAGGTCGCCGACTTCACGCAGCGAGCTGTGCTTCACCGTCCGCCCGGCCACCGAGGCCAGCCGGATCACCTGCTGGGCGGCTTCGCTGAGCCGTTCCACCCTGGACAGCAGGACGTCGGCCAGTGACGACGGCAGGCCGCACTCGTCGTCGGCGAACGCGGCGAGCAGCTCCTCGGCGAAGAACGCGTTGCCCTCGGACTGGTCGGCGACCTTGCGGACCATGTCCGCCTCGATGCCGCCCTCGGCCAGCGCGTCGACGAACTCGCGTGCCGCGGACTTGTCGAACGCCGGCAGCTCCAGCCGCTCCACCGTGGGCAGCCGGACCAGTTCGGCCAGCAACGGCCGCAACGGGTGCCTGCGGTGCAGGTCGTCCGTCCGATAAGTACAGAGCACGAGCAACCGCTGGCCGCGCAGCCTGCTGATCAGGAACGACAGCAGCCCGCGGGTCGAGCTGTCCGCCCAGTGCAGGTCCTCGATCACCAGCAGCACAGTGCTGTTCCCGGCCAGGTCGCCGAGCAGCCCGTGCACGGCGTCGAACAGCCGCAGCTGCCCGATGTCCTGCTCGCGGCGCGGCTGCATGCCCTGCACCTTGCCGAGCGTCGGCGCGAAGTTCGGCACGAACCGCTGCGGTTCGGGCACCTCGCCCTGTACGCCGGACTCCAGCAGGTCCGGCAGCAGCATCCTCAGCGCGGGCCTGGCGAGCGCGTCCTCGTGGCCCGTCGCGCGCAGTTGGGTGAGCGCCTCGGCGAACGGCAGGTACGGCAGGCCGGTCTCGCCCACGTCGACACATCGACCGGACAGCACGAGCGCGCCCTGCTCGGCCGCGACCGTGCTGATCTCCTCGACCATCCTCGTCTTGCCGATGCCGGCGTCCCCAGCGATCAGCACCGCGCCAGCCGTACCCCCAGCGGAACGGCTGAAGGCCGCGCGCAACCGGTCCATCTCCCGGAGGCGCGCGACCAACGGTATTCCTGATCCCAATCTCGGCACGTCAGGCATAGTGACACACCTCAGGCCGCGTGGCGTTCACCATTTCCGTCATCCGGCCGGTGTACTCGAAGCCGCTGCCACCAGCGTGGCTGACGTGCCTCGCGCACCTCACGCAAGTGCCGCCTGGCGTCCAGGTCGCCGCGCCGGTACTCGAGCTCCGCGTTGAGGGCCTCGGGGGTCCACTCCATCTCACTCACCTCTGTGTCTCGCGATTTCGGTGATGATGAGATTCGCGGTAAGGGCCCGGCGCGGACATCAGGTGAACCACCACAGTTACGGGTGTGACCCCTTACCGGTGAGGGTAAGGGGTCACACCTGCTGGGTAAGGGCGCGTAAGGCGCAGCATCTTCCCAGCTCAGCCCCCTGAGTGGGCCGCACCACTCAGCGGGCCGCTAGCAGGCGCCCTGATCGGTCCAGACGGCGTTCGTGCCCGGTTCCTGGCCCTGCGTCCACCACTTGTTGCGCCAGTTGTGGCCCTTGTGCGACACCAGCTGGCTGCTGGCGTAGACCGTGCCCGAGGCCCAGGCCGGTGCGGTGCACGGGCCAGGCGGCGGGTCGGTGGGAGGCGGGCCGCTGCCGCCGCCACCACGCGGGTGGTCGGTGGTCAGCGCGTAGCTCTTGCCGCCGAAGGTCAGCTTGAAGTTGCCGGGGGTGGCGATCGGCAGCTGGTAGACGACGGCGACGTCGACCGACGCGCCCGGTGCGATGCTCTGCCAGCTCGGGACGGTCACCGAGACGTGCTGGAAGTCGCCCTTGAGCCCGCCCGCGTTCGGTCCGCTGTGGCCCTTCTGGGTCACCCGCAGGCCGAACCCGGACTGGTCGGACATGCTGCCCGGCGCGCTCGTGCCGTAGTCGAACTCGAGCACCGCTCCACCGGGGATCGTGGTGGTGGACCGGTTGGTGATCTTCATCTTCGGGTTGATCGGGTAGTTCGAGTCACCGAGCGCGAAGCCGCTGAACGTGACGCCGACGTCCAGCAGGTTCGCCGGGGTGGCGGTGTTGGACTTCGACGCGCCGTACGGTGCCGCGTTGCGCAGGCCGGTGTCGAGCGCGTCGATCAGCGTCGTGCCCATGAAGTACTGGTTCTTGGCCGAGTCGAAGGCGTAGTCACCGGACAGCTCCCAGATCATCACGCCGCCGATGCCCTTGTCCGCCACGTACTTCGCCTTCGCCGCGATGGACGTCTCGTCCTCGGTGGACAGGAAGACCTTCTTCTGCGCGTTCCACAGCCACGGGGCGGTCAGCGTGTTGTTGTAGTTGCGGGCGTAGGTGCCGGTCAGCCGGTCGGTCGGGTCGTTGACCGGGTCGAGACCGTACGCGGCCAGGTAGTCGCCCTGCACGCCGCGTTCGAGGTTCTTGGCGTGCCACATGGGGTTCACGCCGGACGGGACCTCGGCGCCGCCCGCGGTGGAGTCGTGCCAGAGGTTGTCGATCCCGATCGCGCCGTTTCCACAGGGGACGGTCGAGCCGACGCTGGACCCGGTGCCCGGCGGGCACTTCTTCTGGTCGGGCAACGCCGCTGTGCCCCACAAGCCGTTGTTGCCGCCGTTCACGCCCTGCCAGCCACGGGTGTAGAACGGCACACCGATGTTGATCCGGCCGGCGGGCATGGCGCCGCGGAAGTAGTGGTACGCCCAGTCGGTGTTGAGGTACCCGACGCCTTCGTACTGCGCGGCGGTGTAGACCTGCCAGTGCTTGAGTTCGGCGTCGTTGCCGTCGTCGAACAGCGGGGCGTTCGGGCCGACGAAGTGGTTCCACGCGCCGTGCAGGTCGTAGGACATCAGGTTGACGAAGTCGAGGTACTGCGTCACCTGGTAGGTCTCGGCACCGCGCAGCAGCCAGCCGGACGAGGACACCGCGGCGGTCAGCAGGTAGTGCTTGCCGTCGGCGGCGCTCGCGGCGTCCAGTTTGGACCGCAGGGTGCGCATCAGGTTGACGTAGCCGGTCATCTGCTGGCCGCGGGTGGTCTGCGAGATCCAGTAGTCGTCCGGGTTTCCGGCGTAGTTGGCGGACGTGGCGTACTCGTAGTCGATGTCGGCGCCGCTGAACCCGTACTGGCGCAGGAACGCGACCACCGAGTCGGCGAACGTGTCGATCGCGGCCTGGCTCTGCGCCATCTTGTAGAAGCCGCCGGACGCGGTGCGGGTGCCGTCCGGGTTGAGGAAGCCGCCGGTCTCCGCCCAGCCGCCGATCGAGATCAGCGTTTTGACGTCGGGGTGCTGCTTCTTGTACTTCGTCAGCAGGTTGAAGTGGCCCTTGTAGGACAGCGACGGGTCCATCTCCGCGCCGGGCACGCCAGGCCACTCCATGCCTGTCGCGGGGTTGTTGGCGCCCGCGGGACCGACCGAGACCTTGTTGTCCGTGCCGACGTGCGCGAACGCGTAGTTGATGTGGGTGACCTTCGACCACGGGATGTCACCGGCCAGGTAGCGCGGTGAGCCGTCCTTGCCGGTGCGCCAGCTGGTGAAGTAGCCGATCACCCTGCGGGTGTTGCCGTTCGCCAGCTTCTCGCGTCCCGCCGCGTCGTACGCCGTGCAGTACGGGACCGTGACACCGGCTGTGGTGGCCAGCCCGTCGGGTCTGCAGTCGTCCGCGGCCGCGGCTTGCCGATTGTCCACCGCCAACGCGAACAATCCGGCGAGAGCGAATATCAAACCGATCAGGGACAAGCGGAACAATGTCAACTTCGACGTCATCTTCGACCTCCGCCAGGGGCAGGGGTGGCCGACGGCCACGACCTGTCGGAAATGCCTTCGACGTTAAGAGGTCCAGACCCGCCTAGCAATAGGTCTGGACCACTGTTCCGCTATGCAGTGTGACCGGGGCGTCAGCCCTTCGCCGCGGTGAGGAACGTCGCCCAGCCGGTCGCGTCGAACCGGAGCATGCCCGCTTCGGGATTCTTCGAATCACGCACTCTCGCCCCGGAGTGCGCCAACGCGATCTCCACGCAGTCGTTGCCTGCGCCGCTGTGGCTGCTCTTGCGCCACACCGCGCCCGCGTGATCGGAAACAGTCATGGATTTTCTCCCTCTCGTTGACGAGACAACCTTTCGGCCGCCCGAGAGACCAAGTGCACGCTTTCGTCCGGGCTCGCGGCGGACGCTCGCAAATGGTCGAACATCAACGTATACCTTTGGACGTCGGGTTGCTCCTCCAGATAGACGCCACCTGTCGTGGTGTCCACATAGACGACGTCCGGATCCATCTGTTCCGGAAAACCAAGGATGAGGAACGGACCCTCCATAGAGGAGTGCGCGCCCGAGTCGAACGGCACAACCTGGAGCGTCACGTTGGGCAATGTCGACATCTCACACAAACGGAGCAATTGTTTGTGCATCACACCAGGTCCGCCCACTGTCCTGAGCAGCACGGCCTCGTCGACGATCGCCCAGAAGTTCGGCGGATCCGATTCGGTCAGCAAACGCTGGCGTTCCGTCCGGGCGATAACCCGGCGCTCCACTTCGGCCTCGGTCCAGTCCGGCCTGATAGAACGCATCACCGCGCGTGTGTAGTCCTCGGTCTGCAACAGACCGGGTACCAACAATGCCTGGAAGGCGCGCAGTGACGAGGCATCCGATTCCAGTCCGACAAAGGCTCCGGTGAAAACCTCGTTATAGGCGTGCCACCAGCCTTTCTTGCGGGCCTCGCGAGACAGTTGGACGAGCGCCTCCAACCGGTCGGGCGGGACGCCGTAGAGCTCGAGCAGATCGCGCGCGTCACGCGGGGTCACACCGACGTGCCCGGTCTCGATGCGACTGATCTTGGACGCCGAGCACTCGAGCCGGTCACCGACCTCCTCGATCGTCAGCCGCGCGGCTTCCCGCAGTCTGCGCAGTTCGCTGGACAGCCTGCGCCGCCGGACTGTCGGGCTTTGCCCTCGTGCCATCTGCTGCTCCCGGTTGTCACCCGTTCGTGTACTGCAACTTGCAGAATGCGGTTTGCAGCCGCAAGCTACTTCGTACCGCCTGCCAGTAGCAGTCGAGGCTCCGCACGGGACGCAGAGGGACGTGGTGACGAGTGGTCGTGGTGAACAATTCAATTTTCGGCCACCTGGAGTCATCACTGAACGACTACCTCGCCGATCTCACCCGACGAGGGGAGTCCGCGGACCCGGCGACGGCGACGCGAATCGCCAACAGCGAGTTGCCACGCGTGGTCGCCGCGCTGCAGGCGGTGCTCGACGAACACCGTCCGGACGAGCAAGGCCGCTGCCCGAGCTGCCGCAGACGCCTGTTCGGCCGCGCGCCGGCGCCGTGCCGCGCATACCTGGCAGCCCACCTGTGCCTGCTGGTCACCGAGGACGACCAGCCCTACAGCGACACCCCACGGCTCGGCGCGCGCTGAGCCACCAAGACGGACCGGTCGGCAGACCGGTTCGACCGGATCGCACGGTCCCTCCCCCGGCCAACCCCCTTCCCCCGGCCGACCTCCCGTGCCATCCGGTTACCCTCCCCAGCGGGGCCGGGATTTTCGCGCCCCCCGACTGAAACCCGGTCCCGCTGGTCCCCCCTTTCGAATGCATCTGGCGCCCGCGAGGCAGCCGCCAACGCCCCCGACCCATGCCGCGACCGCCATAGGCGTCGCTCGAGGCATCGTCCGCACCGCCCGCGGTGGCCCGGACGGGTGGCGCGGCGATCTTGCAGCCGGGTCTCGGCGCCCGTCTTCTCACCTGCTGTCACCGGCCCGGGTGTGATCAACTCGACCGGATGAACTTTTTGCGCGGCAAGCGATCTGACGTCATCATGGACATCGAGCGGGACGGTACACAAAGGACACCAGTGGCCGTACCCGCCCCAGTGCCGACACAGGTCGTGCCGACACGGAGGTTCGCATGATGGCCGGTTCCAGTCCTCAGCAACGAGCTCAACGGGGCCCCTTCCGCCCCCGCGGTGGTTTCGGGCGCGCACGCCGCGCCCTGGTGGACCAACCGCGGTTAGTGCTGCACGGCTGACCGTCCACCACACGTGACCCCGGGTTGGAAAACCCGGGGTGTTCCCGCCTCCGCAAGGAAAGAAGATGTCACGCGTCGCAACCCTGCTCAGGTACGACCTGCCCGCTTCCTTCGTCGTGTTCCTCATCAGCGTCCCCCTCTCGCTCGGCATCGCCGCCGCCTCCGGCGCACCGCTCATCGCCGGGCTCGTCGCCGCCGTCGTCGGCGGGATCGTCGCCGGTTCGCTTGGCGGCTCGGCGTTCCAGGTGAGCGGGCCGGCCGCGGGCATGACCGTCATCGTCGCCGCGATGGTCGAGAAGTACGGCTGGCCCGCGACCGCCGGGATCACCGTCGCCGCCGGTGTCGTGCAGGTACTGCTCGGGCTCACGAAAGTCGGCAGGCTGACGCTGTCCCTGTCGCCCGCGGTCGTGCACGGCATGCTCGCCGGGATCGGGATCACGATCGTCACCGGGCAGTTCCAGGTCCTGCTCGGCGGCCACGCCGACAGCGACGTACTCGCCAGTATCGCCGGGTTGTTCGGTCAGCCGCCCGTCTGGGGTGCCGTCCTCGTCGGCGTGGTGACCATCGCGCTGATGGTGCTGTGGCCGCGGATTCCGCGCGGCAACGTGCTTCCCGCGCCGCTGGTGGCGGTGGTCGTCGCCACCGGTGTCGAACTGCTGTCCGGGCTCGAGGTCGCCACCGTCCAGCTCCCGGACGACCCGCTCAGCGGCCTCGCGATCCCCGAGGTTCCCGCGGGCGGGGTCTTCGAGATCGGGTTCGCCGTGCTGAGCGTGGCACTCGTGGCCAGCGTCGGTTCGCTGCTGTCCGCCGTCGCCGTGGACAAGATGCACAACGGACCCCGCGCCGACCTCGACCGCGAACTCGTCGGACAGGGCGTGGCGAACACTGTTTCCGGTGCGCTCGGCGGACTGCCCGTCGCCGGTGTGATCGTGCGCAGCTCCACCAACGTCGCCGCGGGTGCGCGGACCCGGTCGTCCGCGGTCCTGCACGGCGTCTGGGTCCTGCTGTTCGTGCTGTTCCTGGCGAACGCGCTCGAAAGCATCCCGATGGCCGCGCTCGCCGGCGTGCTCATCGTGGTCGGCGTCCGCCTTGTCAACGCCGGCCATCTCAAGGACCTCCGATTGCACGGCGAACTCGGCGTCTACGCCGTCACCGTGCTCGGCGTGATCACGTTGGGACTGCTCGAAGGCGTTGCCATCGGTGTCGCCGTCGCCGTCGTCCGGTCGCTGTACCGGCTGGCGCACACCTCCGTGCGCGTACGGCAGGAGCAGGACGAATGGCGTGTCGACGTCGGCGGATCGTTGGTGTTCGTCGGCGTCGGCAAACTAGTCCGCGAACTGCGCCGGATCCCCAGCGGACGGAAGGTCGTGCTGCAGCTGGACATCGACTTCATGGACCACGCGGCGTTCGAGGCGATCGACGACTGGAAGGCCGGTTACGAGGACCGCGGCGGCCAGGTCGAGGTGCTGGACAAGGACACGTGGTACGGCAGGGCCCGTGACGGCGCACCGGGGCGCCGCAAGACGATCCCGTGGGTCGGCCGCTGGACCGACTGGGAGCACAGGACTTTCCGGATGCCCGGACCACGGGACCCGGTACTGGACGGCGCGCTGGAGTTCGAACGCGTGTCGGCCCACCTGGTCCGGCCGTTCCTCGCCGAACTCGCCCGCCAGGGTCAACGCCCGGAGCAGCTGTTCATCACGTGCGCGGACTCGCGCGTGCTGCCGAACCTGATCACGTCGAGCGGGCCGGGCGAGCAGTTCTGCGTCCGCAACATCGGCAACATCGTCCCGGTGTTCATCGACTCGGAATCGTCCGAAGAGGACAGTTCGATCGGCGCGGCGATCGAGTTCGCGGTGGACGTGCTCGACGTGCCGACGATCGTCGTCTGCGGGCATTCGCACTGCGGTGCGATGAAGGCGTTGCTCGGCAACACCGCGCAGCCCGGGACGCGGCTGCACTCGTGGCTGCGCAACGCCCGCACCAGCCTGGCCAGGGTGGACGGCACCGACGACGCCGAGCACCTGGCGGCGGTCAACGTGGTGCAGCAGCTGGACAACCTGCGGACGTACCCGAGTGTCCGCAGGGCCGAGGAGCAGGGACGGCTGCGGCTGGTCGGGATGTACTTCGACCTGACCGAGGCCCGCCTGTACCTGGTCGACCCGGACGACTTCCGCCTCGTCCAGCTAGAACCCCTCACCTGAACCTCGTGAGTGTTTTGGCCGGTTCTAACCGGCCAAAACACTCACGAGGGTTTTCAGGCGTCGATCTCGTTGCGGTCGGCGCCCCACAGCGTGTGGAACGAGCCGTCCTTGTCGACACGGCGGTAGGTGTGCGCTCCGAAGAAGTCGCGCAGGCCCTGGATGAGCGCGGCGGGCAGGCGCTCGGAACGCAGCGCGTCGTAGTACGCCAGCGCGCTGGAGAAACCGGGAACCGGCACACCAGCGGCGACGGCGGTGGTGACCACGCGGCGCCAGGCGTCGACCGCGTTCTCCACAGCGGTCCGGAAGTAGTCGTCCACGAGCAGCGACGGCAGGTCCGGCGTCTTCTCGTACGCCTCACGGATGCGGTTGAGGAACACCGCGCGGATGATGCAGCCGCCGCGCCAGATGGTCGCCATCGCACCGAGGTCGATGTCCCAGTCGTACTGCTCGCTGGCCGCGCGCATCTGGTCGAAGCCCTGTGCGTACGCGACCACCTTGGACGCGTACAGCGCCGAGCGCACGTCGTCGACCAGGTTCTCCGGCACCGGAACCGAGGCGTCCGAAGTGGACGTCAACGCCGAGCGCTGGTCGACGCGGGCCGACAGCGACCGGGCGAACACCGCCTCGGCGATGCCCGTGACCGGAATGCCCAGTTCGAGCGCTTCCTGCACGGTCCAGCGGCCGGTGCCCTTCTGCTCGGCCTGGTCGGTGATGACGTCGACGAACGGCTTGCCCGTCTCGGCGTCGACGTGCCCGAGCACCTCCGCGGTGATCTCGACCAGGTACGACTCCAGGTCACCGGTGTTCCACGTCCGGAACACGTCCGCGATCTGCGCGGGGTCGAGCCCGCCCGCGCGCCGCAGCAGGTCGTAGGACTCCGCGATCAGCTGCATGTCGGCGTACTCGATGCCGTTGTGCACCATCTTCACGAAGTGCCCGGCGCCGTCCGGCCCGACGTGCACGCAGCACGGCTGGCCGTCGACGTTGGCCGCGATGGACTCCAGCACCGGGCCGAGGTGCTTGTAGGACTCGGGGGAACCGCCCGGCATGATGCTCGGGCCGTTCAGCGCGCCTTCCTCGCCGCCGGAGATGCCCGCGCCGACGAAGTGCAGGCCGCGCTCCTTCATCGCCGCCTCGCGCCTGCGGGTGTCGGCGAAGTGCGCGTTGCCGCCGTCGATGATCATGTCGCCGGGTTCCATCAGGTCGGCGAGCTCGTCGATCACGGCGTCGGTCGGGCCGCCCGCCTTGACCATGATGATCACCTGGCGGGGCTTCTGCAGGGACGCGACCAGCTCGGCCGCGGTCTCGGCCGGGACGAACTCGCCCTCGTGGCCGTGCTGCTCGATGAGCGCCTTGGTGCGGGCAAACGAGCGGTTGTGCACCGCCACCTTGAAGCCGTGCCTGGCGAGGTTCCGCGCCAGGTTGCTGCCCATCGTCGCGAGGCCGGTCACCGCGATGCGGGCCGTGCCTTCCGTGCTGTTCGCCATGTTTACCAGCCTGCCGTAAAAGCCCGTTCTAGGCTCGCGGGATATGTATGCGCCACGAGCCTAGTCGCGCACGCGCAGTAGGCCCTCTTGCACGACCGTGGCGACCAAAGTCCCGTCCTGCGCGAAGAATCGGCCTGTCGCGAGGCCGCGACCGCCGGACGCGCTCGGCGACTCGCAGTCGTAGAGCACCCACTCGTCCGCCCGGAACGGACGGTGGAACCACATCGCGTGGTCGAGGCTCGCGCCGATCACCTTGTCCAGCCACCAGTATTTGCCGTGCCGCGCCAGCGGGGCGTCCAGCAGCGTCATGTCCGACGCGTATGCCAGGACGCACACGTGCAGCAACGGGTCGTCCGCCAGTTTGCCGTCGGCGCGCATCCACACCTGGCTACGGCCTTCGCGCGGACCTTTGTCCCGCGAGAGCCACGGCGGTTCGGTGACGTACCGGATGTCGATGGGCCGCGGGATCGCCTTGGTCGGGTCCAGCTTGCCGAACGCCGCCTCGACCTGCTCCATGTACGTCGGCAGCGTTTCCGGGGCGGGCACGTCCGGGATCGCGTCGGCGTGCTCCAGACCCTGCTCCACCAGCTGGAACGACGCGGACAACGAGAAGATCGCCTTGCCGCGCTGGATGGCGACAACACGCCGTGTCGTGAACGAACGGCCGTCACGGATGCGGTCCACTTCGTACACGATCGGCACGCTCGGGTCCCCGGGCCGGATGAAGTACGCGTGCAGCGAATGCACGTGCCGGTCCGACGGGACCGTACGGCCCGCGGCGATCAGCGCCTGCGCGGCGACCTGCCCGCCGAACACCCTGATCGGGCGGTCGGCGGGGCTGACACCGCGGAAGATGTTCTCCTCGATGACTTCGAGGTCGAGCAGCGCGACCAGCTTGTCGAGCACCGGTTGCCCGGACATGCCCGCCTGGCCGGGATCCGCCGCGGCGGCTCGCGCGACCTCTGTCATTTGACGCTCCTATGCGTGGTCTTCTTCCCCCAGCCGGTGTACGCGGATGAGGTTAGTTGACCCGACCGTCCCCGGCGGGGAACCTGCGACGATCACCACTAGGTCACCGGGCTGGTAGCGGCCGATGGACAGCATCGAGATGTCCACCTGGCGGACCATCTGGTCGGTCGAGTCGACCCTCGGGACCAGGAACGTCTCGGTGCCCCACGTCATCGTCAGCTGGCTGCGCACGTCCTGCTCCGGCGTGAAGGCCAGCAGCGGCAGGTGCGTGTGCAACCGGGCGAGCCGGCGCACGGTGTCGCCGGACTGCGTGAACGCGACCAGGGCCTTCGCGTTGAGGCGCTCGCCGATGTCACGGGCCGCGTAGGACAGCACGCCCCGCTTGGTGCGCGGCACGTGCGTCAGGGGCGGCACGGCCGTCGACTCGATCTCGACGGCCTCGACGATCTTGCTCATCGTCTTGACCGACTCGATCGGGTAGCGGCCCACGCTCGTCTCACCGGACAGCATGACCGCGTCGGCACCGTCGAGCACGGCGTTGGCGACGTCGGAGGCCTCGGCGCGGGTCGGCCGGGAGTTGTTGATCATCGAGTCGAGCATCTGGGTGGCCACGATGACCGGCTTGGCGTTCTCACGGGCGATCTGGATGGCCCGTTTCTGCACCAGCGGCACCTGCTCGAGCGGCAGCTCGACACCCAGGTCACCGCGGGCGACCATGATGCCGTCGAACGCCAGCACGATGGCCTCGAGGTTGTCGACGCCCTCCGGCTTCTCCAGCTTGGCGATCACCGGCAGCCTGCCCCGGCCCGCGCGGTCCATCACCTGGTGGACGAGGTCGATGTCGGCGGGCGACCGGACGAACGACAGTGCCACGAAGTCCACGCCGAGCGACAGCGCGAACTCGAGGTCCTCGATGTCCTTCTCGGACATGGCAGGCACGGAGACGTCCATGCCGGGCAGGGAGATGCCCTTGTTGTTGCTGACCGGGCCGCCTTCGACGACCTCGCAGACGACGTCCTGGTTGTCGACCTCCTTGACGACCAGGCCCACCTTGCCGTCGTCGACGAGCAGGCGGTCACCCGCCTTGGCGTCGCGCGCCAGGCCCTCGTACGTGGTGGACACCCGGTCGTGGGTCCCGACGACGTCCTCGACGGTGATCCGGACGATGTCGCCGTTGTTCCACTCGACCGGCCCGTTGGCGAACGTGCCGAGCCGGATCTTCGGTCCTTGGAGGTCAGCCATGATCCCGACGGCGTGCCCCGTCTGGTCGGATGCCGCACGGACCACGTCGTACACCTGCTTGTGGTCGCTGTGGCTGCCGTGGCTGAAATTCATTCTCGCCACGTCCATACCCGCCTCGACCAGTTCGAGGACACGTTCCTGCGTGGCAGTGGCTGGCCCCAGGGTACAGACGATCTTCGCGCGTCGGCTCACGTTCGTGCAGCCTAGCCCCTCCATCTGAACCGATGCGGAACTACTACCCGGTAATTTGGTGAACGGCCGGTCAGAACGCGATTTCCGCCTGCTCGGCGACGGAAAAAGTGTCCCCGCACTCCACGCAGGTGGCCCGCCCGAAGAGATAGCTCAGGGCTATCGCCACATCCGGGTGCCCGTGTGCCAGGGCATCGTCGTACAGCCTGCGGCGCAGGCCGCCGAGGCTCGCGGGATCCGCGGGGACCAGGTCGGTGCGCTCGGTGTCGTCCTCGATGGCGTAGTCGTCGATGGTGGCGAAGTACCCGTGGCTGCCGATCGCGACGAACGACATCGCCGTGCAGTTCGGGCACTCGACCTCGTACTCCTCGTTCGCGAGGGACTTGAGGGGGTCGTTGCCGACGTCGTGGCCCTCGAACGCCAGGATCGACTGCATGAGGTAGAGGTACTCGCCCTTGTCGGTCACCGTGGACCGGTACTGGTCGGCCACTCTCAGCAGGGTGGCGATGTCCTCGGCGTACATGGCGTGCACGTCGCCGGCGTCCGGCGGCCGGTCGGCCGAGCCGACGATGGCGCCCGCGAGAGCCAGTGCCTGTGCCCGTTGCGTGGTGTCGCCGGTGGCCGCGATGCGGGCGAGCCGGTGCAGCGCGGCGAAGCTGGCCGAGTACACCGTGCCCTGGTGGCACAGTGCCGACCAGAGGTCGTCCCAGTCGGCGGACGGCTCGGCCGCCACCTGGTCCAGCCTGTTCTGGATGTCCTCGGCAGTGCCGTATGCGTGGGTGAGCTGCCCCCAGTTGGTCATGGCACGCATCCAACCACCGCTACGGTGTGCGACCAGGTCAATCCGTTCGGGGAACGATCACGGCGCGTTCGGCGGGGCGCCGCGTTCCGCGGGCACGGGCGGCTTCTCCGGCGAGTTGAACTTGACCAGGTAACCCCACGAGCCTTCCCGGTCGGCCAGGCGGGCGTCGGCGTCGTCGCGCGGCTCTCGGATCGTCCAGCCGCGCGGCCAGTTCGTCAGGCTGCGGTCGACGTCCACACGCACCCTGCCGCCGTCCAGCATCGCCGTGGTGGCGAACCACGCCTCGGTGAAGTCGACGTTGCCGCCGAACCGCGCGGCGCGCAGGTCCGCGTTGCGGGTGAAGTACGCGCTGCGGAAGCTGCAGTGCGCGGCGAAGTACGCGCCCAGCGCCTCTACGTGCGCACCGAACCGGACGCCGTTGAACGCCGCGTCCTTGGAGAACGTCGATCCGCTGAAGTCGGCCTCCGCGGCGAACCACGCACCGGCGAACTCGCAGCGCCCGACGAACATCACCGTGCGGAACGAGCCGAGCGCGCTGAACGCCGCCTGGGAGAAGTCGACCATGCCCGCGAAGACGGTCTTGGTGAACTGCGCTTCACCGTTGACCTTCATCCCGTTGAAGTCGGCGTCGCCGGCGAAGCCCGCGCCGGTGAAGTCGACACCGCTGGCGAACCACGCGGTCTGGAAGTCGGCGCGGCGGCTGACGAACCGGGCGTTGAGGAACCGGACCGGTCCGGAGAACTGGCTGCCGACGAAGGAGATGTCACCGGCGAAGTGCGCGCGGTCGAACGTGGCCAGCCGCGCACGGCAGTTGTCCAGCCGGAAGTCGATCAGGGTGGCACCGGACAGGTCGATGTCGACGTCCGGCCAGAACAGCTCCTCGTCGGCCGGGCGCATGTGCGCGGCGATGATCCGCTGCGCGGCCACGCGGACACCGCGCTCGGCCACGTCGCCCACCACGTCGTTGGTTTGTTCGGGAGGCGCGTACGGCATCCGCAGGTAGGAACAGATCACGTTGACCACTGTCTGCCGGTAGCGCGCGTCGACCTGCGCGAGCCGCTCCAGCCCGTACAGGCCCGCGAGGCGCACCGGGGCTTTCTCCGAGCCGAGTTGGTCAGCCGCACGGGCGTACGCGTCGGAACCTCGGCGTTCGACCACGTCGAACTCGTGGGCGGCGGCGGACCTCGACAGGCGCCAGACGTGCCATGCGGCGATCATCAGCGCGACCGCGAACCCGGCCAGCAGGCCGAGACCCACCGCCGTGCTCACCGACTCCAGCGCCGGGCTCCCGGTCAGCAGGAAGATCAGGACTGCGATCGCGGCAAGGCCGAACACGGGTGCGACGACCACGGCCGCCACTCGCCACCAGGACCACGGGGTGCGTTCCATGCAGGTGATGGTGTCTCAACCGTCCCGGCTTCACCACATCGGGTGCGCAATCAGGCCGACCGGACGCTGACCCCGACGTGGTCCCTGGCCCACTCGTTGAGCGGCCGCAGCTCGCGCCATGCCTTGCGCACGCGCGTGAAGCACTCGCGTTCGTGCAGGAAATCGGCGGGTTCCCAGGTTCGTGCGGCGTACAGGGACTTGTGTTTGAGCAACTCGATCCGGGGGTGATCCACGTCATAGCCCTTGGGCTTGGTCTTCAGCCGCTCACCGAGGATCTCCCAGCCCGACCGGCGAAGCTTGTTCACCATCTGTTCGAACGCGGGACCGTGCACCTCTTCGCCGACCGCCGCGCGGAACCGGGCGATCTGGTCGGACTCGAGGTGGAAGCAGCCGCCGCCGACCCGCAACCCGGCCGGGCTGATCTCCACGTAGTACGCCCCACCGCCGCGTCCCTGCTCGATCACGCCGCCGCAGTGGGTCTTGTACGGCGTCTTGTCCTTGGCGAACCGCACATCCCGGTAGGGCCGGAACACCTTGGCCGTCCCGAAGTCGGTGGCGAACTCACCGGACAGCTCGGCGAGCAACGCCTGCATCGGCGCTTTCACGTCGGTGTCGTAGACGTCGCGGTTGTCGTCCCAGAACGCCTTGGAGTTGTCGGCAACCAGACCGTCGTAGAAGTCGATGGCGTGCTCGCCGAATCCGGAGAACTTCACTCAGCCGAGAGTAGTTCGGTCATGATCGGGGCGACGACAGGCCCTGTGCGTCCCGCCACATCGGGTACATCCGCGAGCGGGGCTCCGGGCCGAACGGACGGCCGGTGAACTCGAAGCCGTACCGTTTGTAGAGGCTGGCGCTGAGCCACGACGTCGCTTCCAGGTACGCGGGTGTGCCACGGGTGTCGAGGTCGGCGAGGTCGTGGGCGAGCAGTTCGCCGCCGATGCCCATGCGGTGGCGATCCGGGCGGACCGCGATGAGTTGCAGGTGCATGTGGTCGCCCCGGTCCGGACCGTTGCCCGCCATCAGGGCGGCCAGCTGCTCGAACCGACCGGCTTCCTCGTCGGTGATCATCCCGAAGCGGGTCAGGAAGTCCTCGTCTTCGCCGCTGGGCAGCCAGACTGTCGTGGCGAGCCCGTCGTGGCGCAACGAGACCCGTCCGCCGGACTCGATGGCCAGAGCGGCGAACTCACCGAGGAAGGCCGGTTGCACCTCCCTGCGGCGGGTGGCGTCCGGGAACAGCCATGTGCTGATCGGGTCGTCCTGGAACCCTTCGGCCAGCAGGACCGACACCTCGGGCAGGTCCGCGGTCGTCGCGGTCTTCACCGTCACCGGTTACCCCCTGTGGTACCTATCCCGCCCACGTTCGCGTACACGGCGGGCTTGCCGGAGCGCAACACCAGGCTACGCACGAATCCGGCGACCGCGGCGAGCAGCAGCAGGCCGGGCAGGACCCACCGCAACGGGGAATCCTCGCTGGTGCCAACGACAACGTGGAAGTTCACGATGATCAGCACGAGCACGACGGCGAGCAGGACGGCCGCGAGCGCGGGCGCGATCACCCGCTGCCAGAGGGTTTCCGGTCCGCGCCTGCCGCGGAAGAACACGATCACCGAGACCGACACCATGGTCATGATCAGCACGACGCCGGTCGACGCGGTCGCACCGAGCCACGTGAACAGCTCGAAGATCGGTTCCCGCCCGGTGATGGCGAACCCGGCGACCACGAGGAGCGCGACGACCGACTGGGTCAGCGAGCCGGCGACGGGTGCGCCGTTGCGCCTGTTGGTCCGGCCGAGCCCGTCCGGCAGCACGCCTTCCCTGCCCAGCGCGAAGAAGTACCGCGCCACCGCGTTGTGGAAGCTGAGCAGCGAAGCGAACTGGCTGGTCAGGAACAGCACGTAGGCGATGTCGGTGACCGTCGAACCCAGGTGCCGGCCGCTGATGCCGAAGAACACGCCCGGCCCGTTCTGCTGTGACAGCGCCACGACCTCCGACGGCCCGACGCCGACCGCCATCGCCAGCGAGGACACCGTGTACAGCACCGCCGTCAGTCCAATCGCGACATACGTGGCCCGCGCGACCGTGCGCGCCGGGTCCCGGCATTCCTCGCCGTACGTCGCCGCGCCCTCGAAGCCGGTGAACACCGCGACCGACAGGGCGAAGACCGCGCCGACCCCGGTCACGAACAGGTTCGACGGGTCGAGCGGTGCCAGCGCGTCGCCGCTGGGCGCCGGATTGGCCAGGCCCACCGCGTCGATCACGACGATCGTCAGGCACTCCAGGCCGAGCACCACGCCGAGGACTTTGGCGTTGAGGTCCACGCGCAGCACGCCGAGCACGCCGACCACCGCGAGGACCACCAGCGCCCACAACCACCACGGTGTCTCGATTCCGGCTTTCTGCCGCAGGAAGTCCGCCACCGACCAGCCGAACAGGCCGTACACCCCGATCTGGATGCAGTTGTACGCCAGCACTGCGACGAACGACACCGCGATCCCAGCCGGTTTGCCGATCCCGTTGGCGACGTACGGGTAGAACGCGCCGGCGTTGGTGATGTGCCTGCTCATCACGCCGTAACCGACCGCGAACAACGCGAGAACGGGCGCCAGCAGCACGAACGACAGCGGTACGGCGACGATCCCGGTGACCGCGTACGTGGTGGAGATCCCGCCCGCGATGGCGTAGAGCGGACCGGAAGCCGCGACGACGAAGAAGACGATCTGCGCGACACCCAGTCTCGGTTTGGCGAGTCCGCGCGTGAAGCTCGATGTTGACGCCCCCATGATTCGGTTGTCCTCCCGCGGGATCACCACTCGGCACCATTGGACTCGACCGGGCGGAAGTATAGGATCGCGCCGGACGGTTATCCATGGTTCGACCACTTTTCTCGGTACGGCGCAATCGGGAGTCAAAGGTGCGGCTGGGTGACCTCTCACTGTGCGAGGCCCTGTTCTTCCTCGGCCACGACCCGTTCACCGGCCGGGCGAGGATTCGCCGCGACGTCCTTGACATCGGCCTTTCCGCCGCCGCGCTGGCGGATTTGTTGTTCGACGAAAGGATCACGCTGCATCACGGCACAGTCGTGTTGATCAGCCGCTTCGCCACCGGCGAGCCGATCGCCGACCGGGCGCTGGCGCGGATCATGGCCGAACAGGCACCGCACGGCGTGCGGGACTGGGTCGAGCACATCGCCGAAACGATCTACGACACCGTCGTGGAAACTCTCACAGTCCGGGAACTGGTGACCGCGAAGGAGAAACGCGGTATCTTCCGCCATTCCCTGCATTACCAGCCCGCTGATCTGCGCATCGCGTCCACGCCACGCGCAGCGATCAGAACGGCCATGATCGAAAACAACCGGTGTACACCGGCGGTCGCCACACTCGCGTCGATCGCGTGGAGTGTCGGCGTCGACGACTTCGGTGAGCCCGAAATGTCACGAAAGCACAGTGCGGGCTGGGTCGATCGCGTGAAGAACGCGCTCACGCACCCGTTCGGTGGCCTGGTCTCGGGAACCGATGCCGCGGTCGCCGCGAAGGTGTACGGCGGCGGCCGCGGCTAGTGGCCCGTCTCGGCCTGACAAAGCGTGGATGAGGACGGCGGCTCGGCAGACGATCGCGTGTTTGTCGTAGCGGGTGGCGAGTCCGCACCATCGCTTCGTTGGACAGAACCGGCGATCGATCACATTGCGGTTCTTGTGATCGTGGGCGTCGAGTCCGACGAGCCTGCCGCGGCGTTCGTCGTTCGACCCATCCCCCAGCGGGGCGGATCGTGTTCGTCGCATGCTGATGCGCGCGAGCGATCGTCGAGTCCACCGACAGCCACCAATCGATCAGCCCTCCGCGTCCGCCTGCGCGGTGAGCGTCGCCAGCACCTGCGGGTCAGGCCCGCTTGCGGCTCGCGATCTCGTCAGAGAGCTGCTGCACGTGGGCGGGGTCCGCGTCCCGGGCAAGGGCGACGTAGTGGTCCATGACCGCCGGCCGGTAGCGCACGGGCAACGCCTGTCCTGAGGCGAGCCGGGTGAGCTCGGTGATCGTGAGGTCTTCGTCCGCGACACCGCGGAACGAGATGCCGTCGGCGGTCTCCACGTCGAACATCAGGACCACGCGTGGACTGCCGTCGCTGCTGACCTCCCGCCAGTCGACGAGAACGCCGAGCGCGAGCGCCCCCGTACGCAGTTCCGCATTGCGCTTCCGCGCATCACTGCTCAGGAGCGGGTTCGGGGCGATGCCAGGGAAGTCGGGCCCGACGCCGAGCGATTCCCGGCTCAGGTCGGGCCTGAGCCGCGCCATCAGATCGTCGAGCTTCTTCTTCCTCTTCTTCGAACCGAACATCCTGTCCCCTCCCGCACACCGGCGTCGGAATCCCGGCCTGGCGCTTCGCCCTCACCACGATTGTACGTCGCGGTCAACCTTTGCCGGACACCCCTTGGTCTACTGTGGACATCGCGACCAGCGCATCGGCGCGCAGGGCCTTGAGCCTGCGCCGGTCACGGGACACAAAGACGGCGTTGGTGAGCACGACCATGAACCGATCGGAGTCTGGCGAGAGGTACAGGCTCGTACCGGTGAAGCCGTGGTGGTAGGCAGTTCCGCTCTCCGGCACCACGATCCAGCCGAGCCCCCGCCTTGTCCCGTCCTGCGACGCGTACACCCGGAAGCTGTCGTGCACATACCTGCCCAGGGGTGAATCCTCCTGCCGGGCGCCGAGAATCCCGCGTGCGAAGCGGACCATGTCGGCCGCGGTCGAGAAAACCCCGGCGTGCCCGGCCACACCACCCATCAGCGCGGCGCTCTCGTCGTGCACCACGCCCCAGGTCGGCCGGGTGCCGATCAGTCGTCGCTCGGTCGGCGCGACGTGTTCGTCCGCGGGCAACGGCCCGTACGAAGTCGAGTGCATCTGCCATGGGCGCCAGATCCGTTCCGCGGCAAGCACGTCCAGGTTCTGCCCGGTGACGCGTTCGAGCACGAGGCCGAGCAGGATGAACCCGCGGTTGATGTAGCGCATCCGTTGGCCCGGCTGGGTTTCCAGCTCCTCGCGGAGAATGTGCTCGACCAGTGGCACACCGCTGGCCAGGTACTCGTCGAACCGGGTGGCCGAGCGCAGGCCCGTGGTGTGGCCGAGCATCTGCCGGACCGTCAGCCCCGAGGCCGGGTGCGTCGACGGGCCGAGGTACGTGCTCACCGGCTTGTCCAGCTCCAGATCACCGTCGGCGACCGAGAACCCGGCGAGCAGCCACGTCATGGTCTTCGTCAGCGAGGCGATGTCGTAGCGGGTATCAGCCGTGGGCGTCACCTCGGCGAAGCCCGGTGCGACCACGCCGCGCGCCAGCGACCGGGTCTCCACGGCGTCCCCCGTGACGGCCACCGCGCCGGGCGCGCCACCGGCGTCGAGGAATCGTGTGACGGCGTTGTCCAGGTGCTCGGCAGCCGCGTCGATCCAGTCAGTGCGTTCCGGCATGACACCCACTATCCCGATCTGCGATAACTTGAGCACCATGGGGCAGATCACCACAGTGTTGCTGGACGTCGGCGGCATCCTGTTGCTTCCCACGACCTCGGTCTGGCAGGCAGCGGTCGCACACGCCGGAATCGAACCCACCGGTGAACAGCTGCGCCGCGCGCACTACGCGGCGACGGCGGCGATGGACGCGTCCGGTGACGTGGACCTCGATCTCTACCGGCGGGTGGTGGCACAGCGGTGTGGCGTGACGGACGAGTTCACCGCGCAGGTCCTCGCGGAACTCGACGAGCACTTCACCGGTGAGGCGTGGCTGCAGCGGGCGCCGCAGGCCAAGGAGGGCATCGAACGGCTGCTCGCAGCCGGTTACCGCGTCGGGATCGTGTCCAACTCGGTGGGAACCGTGGCCGAGATGCTCGTGACAGCGGGTGTCTGCCAGGCCGGCGCCGGTGACCTCGTCCCGGTCGAGGTGGTGATCGACTCGGCGGTCGTCGGTGTCCGCAAACCGGATCCGGCCATCTTCGGCTTCGCGTTGGACCACATGGGCGTCACGGCCGCGGAAACCGCGTACCTCGGTGACACCGCCAGGGCCGATGTGGACGGTGCACGGCTGGCCGGGCTGCGCCCGATCCACTTCGACCCGTACGGTGACTGCCCCGACCCGGCGGGCGACCACGAGCACCTTCAGCGGTTCGACCGGCTCTCCGAACTGCTCACGGGCTGAGCACCGGCGGCCGGGCGGACGAGCGCCAGCACGACCACCAGCGCGATCGAGATCCCGAACACCGGCCAGTTCGTGCCGTGCCAGCCGAGCATGACGAACACCGAACTCGCGGTCAGCGACGCGGCCACGCCGGTCACCTGCGCCGAGCCCTCGGCGACGGCCTGGATCCGGCCGCCTCGGCCTGGCGGGTAACTGCGCACGAGCAGCGTCGTGCCCGCCAGGTACAGGAAGTTCCACCCGACGCCGTTGAGCGCCAGTGCGATCACGAAGTTCGCCGGGCTCGCACCGGCCAGCCCGACGAGCGCGGCGACGGTGAAGAGGCCGGCGCCGATCATCCCGGTCAGTCGCGGCCCGATCCTCGACAGCACGTGGCCGCTGACGATCGCGGGCGCGAACATGCCGACCAGATGCCATTGGATGACGGCCGCGCCGACACTCTCCGAGTGGCCCGCCTGGTGGTTGGCCAGCGGGCCGACCGCCATGATCATCGTCATCAGCCCGCCGGAAGCGGCCAGCGACACCAGTCCCGTGTAGAACTCGCGCGATCCCCTGACCGTCGACAACGGGGCCGGTTCCAGCTTGTCGACCTCGTCCTTCGGGCGGACACTGCCCGCACGCAGCAACAACATCAGCGGGATGTTGCCGAGCGCGAACACCGCGACCATCAGGTAGGCACCGGCGTACCGGACACCGAAGAAGTCCGAACTCACCGTCGCGACGAAAGGCCCGGCGAACGCGGCGACCAGCCCGCCGTACAGCACGTACGACAGCGCGCGTTCCCGTTTCCCGTCCGGCGCACGATCCGCTGCCATGTAACGGATGTAACCGCCGGTCGACCGGTACGCGCCGACAAGGCCCGTACCGCAGCACAACAGGACGAACGAGTTGTGCGTGACAGCGAACACCGACAACGCGCCACCGACCGCGGCTGTCGACGCGCCGAGGACCATCACAGCGACGTAGCCGATCCGGCTCGCCAGCAAACCCGTGCCGACCGAGCACAACGTCCCCACGATCGTGATCGCCGCGAGCGGCAGCGTGGCCAGCGCCGGGGTCGGCGCGAGCGCCAGACCCACGATCGCGGTGAGCGTCAGGTCGATGCTCACACCCATGAAGTAGAACGCCTGGCAGGTCGCCAGAATCCACGTCGACCTGCCGACGCCCGCTCCCAGTGACTGCCCGATCCCCCGCACTCGGCCGATTATTCCAGCTCGGCCAGCTGGCTCAGCGCCGCCGACGCCCGCTCGACGTCCTCGGTCAGCGACCGGTCGTCCATCCGGGGATCGAGAATCGCGTCCATGTGGTCGTACGCGGCACGAACCGGCACGTCGACCAGATCGGCCGCACGCATCCGCAACGCCCGCACCGCCGCGACGAGTTCACAACCGAGAACGATCCGGTACGCGGCAGCCACCTGCCCGGCCTGGCGCGCGGCCTGCGTCGAGAACGACGCGTGGTCCTCCAGTCCACGCGAGACGATCGCACTACCCAGTGTGACGGGCAATGCGGCCTGCCTCAGCTGGGCCAGCGCGTCATGGGCGACGTACTCCAGGATCATCACACCGGAACTGCCCGCCGGCCCCGACGCGAGGAACGCGGGCAGGTCCGTCTGGTCCGGTTCGACCAGATCTCCCAGCCGTGCCGCGGCGAGCTCGGCCACGTGGTGCACGGTCGCGCGTGCGGTGTCCAGCGCGACCGCGACATAGGCGGTGTGGAAGTGCGCGTTGTGGTAGACGTCGTTGTCCTGCACCGAGATCATCGGGTTCTCGGTCGACGCGTTGATCTCGGTCGTGAGCACCTTCTCCAGGTACTCCACGGCGTCCAGCGCGGGCCCCTGCACCTGCGGGAAAGCACGCAGGCCGTACGGGTCCTGGATGCGCCTGCCTGGCTTGGGGACCTCGGTCATGCCGAGCAACCGCCGCATCACCGCGGCACACTCGACCTGCCCGGGGTGCGGCTTGGCTTCGTGCACACTGGTCGCGTACGGCTCCGGCGAACCACCCAAAGCGATGTACGACAACGCGGCGACGGTGTGACTGGCCCGCAGCAGCTGCCGCAGTTCGACAGCGACAAGGACCGCTTCGGCCAGCGTGGCGGCGTTGCTGCTCTGGAACCCCAGCGCCTCACCGACTCCGAACTCGACCGGCGCCAGACCGCCGGTGGCCCACGGCCTTTCGCCGGCCAGCGTCAGCGCGGTCTCGGCGAGCGCGGTCAGGTCACCGGTGCCGATCGCGCCGATCCGGTGCACAGCGGGCAAACTGTTGCTGTTCAACGCGTCGGCCACAGCGACGAGCAGCTTGGGGTGCACACCGGACCGCCCGGCGGCGAGCTGGTTGAGCCGGACCAGCAGCATCGCCCTGACCAGACCGGGCTGCATCAGGTCCCCGACGCCACCCGCGTGGCTGCGCATCAGCCGGAGGCTGTCGTCCGCGGTGCCTTCGGTGATGACCGACTTGTTCGCGCCGACACCGGTCGTCCGGCCGTAGACGGCACGCCTGGCGATCGCTTCCCGCTGCAGCTTCCACGCCGCCTCGGCGTCGTCCAGTGACGCCGGGTCGACGCTGACCCGGACGTCACCGGACGTGAACCGAGCGACGTCGTCAACGGTCAGCGACGCGCCGGTGAGGACAATCTGAGCCATACCCCAGATTGTGCGCTCAACGTCAAACGACTGCCAGAGGCAATGCGGTCGGGTGCACCGGGGCGGGCAGGTCCGACGCGCCCGTGAGGTACGCGTCGACCGCGTTGGCCACCGAGCGGCCCTCGGCGATCGCCCAGACCACAAGGGACGCGCCACGGTGTGCGTCGCCGCACACGAACACGCCCGGAGCGGTGGTCTGCCAGTCCGGCCCGCACGACAGCGTGCCGCGCTGGGTCAACCGCAGACCGAGACCGTCCAGCAACGGCATGTGCTCGACGCCCTCGAACCCGATCGCCAGCAGCACCAGGTCCACCGGGATGGTCTCCACCTCGTCGGACACCGGCGTGACCACACGCATACCGGTTCCGGGGTCCTTTTCGACCCGGACCGTGCGCAACGCGACCGAACGGACACTGCCGTCGTCGTCGCCGACGAAACGCTCGACAGCGACGGCGAACCGGCGCTCGCCCGCTTCCTCGTGCGCCGGGTAGGTCCGCAGCACGACCGGCCACGTCGGCCACGGCGAACGCTCGTCGTCCCTGGCGTCCGGCGGCTTCGGGTACTGGTCGAGTTGCGTCACGCTCAACGCGCCCTGGCGGGTCGCGGTGCCGTAGCAGTCCGCACCCGTGTCACCACCGCCGATGACCAGAACGTGCTTGCCCGCGGCGCTGATCGGCGACGGCCCGTCACCCTCGCACTCGCGGTTGGCCGGGACCAGGTGGTCCATGGCCAGGTGCACGCCCTTGAGCTCTCGGCCGGGGATGTCCGGCGCGTCACGGCCACGCAACGCGCCGACGGCGAGGACCACCGCGTCGAAGGACTCGCGCAGTTGCTCGACGGACAGTCCGCTGCCACCGACCTCGCAGCCGGTCACGAACTTCGTGCCTTCGGCCCGCAGCTGCGCCAGCCGCCGGTCGAGGACCTTCTTCTCCATCTTGAACTCGGGGATGCCGTAGCGCAGCAGGCCACCGAGCCGGTCGTCCCGTTCGAACACCGTGACCTCGTGGCCAGCGCGGGTCAGCTGCTGCGCGGCGGCGAGTCCCGCCGGTCCGGAGCCGACGACCGCGACCTTCTTGCCGGAGGACACAGTGGACACACGGGCGGCGACGGAGTTGGTGTCCCACGCGACCTCGGAGATCGTCTCCTCGATGCGCTTGATCGTGACCGAGCCACCGGAGTCCGGCGAGATCGACAGCACGCAGGCCGACTCGCACGGCGCCGGGCACAACTTCCCGGTGAACTCGGGGAAGTTGTTGGTCGCGTGCAGCCGTTCGCTCGCCAGCTCCCAGTCGCCGCGGCGGACCAGGTCGTTCCACTCCGGGATCAGGTTGCCCAGCGGGCAACCCGCCGTGCCGGAGTGGCAGAACGGGATACCGCAGTCCATGCAGCGGGTCGCCTGCTTGCGGACCTGGGTGTCGCGTTCGGACGGGGAGAGGGCCTCGTAGACCTCGCGCCAGTCGCCGAG
The DNA here is from genome assembly GCF_001302585.1 of Kibdelosporangium phytohabitans. Lineage (GTDB taxonomy): Bacteria > Actinomycetota > Actinomycetes > Mycobacteriales > Pseudonocardiaceae > Kibdelosporangium > Kibdelosporangium phytohabitans. Next base: position 9,718,652 of record NZ_CP012752.1, read on the forward strand.
CCGGTCGTCGATCGGCCGCTTCGGCGCGTCCTTGCGGTTGTGGGAAAGGAAACCGTTCGGGTCAGCCACGGGACGCCTCCATCACTGCCTCGTCGACGTCACGGCCTTCGGCACGAGCCAGCCGCATGGCCTCCAGGACCCGCGCGTAGTCGCGCGGCATCACCTTGGTGAACGACACCGAGCGCCTCGTCCAGTCGCCCAGCAGCGACGCCGCGACGGCCGAACCGGTCAGCCTGTGGTGGCGTGCCACGGTTTCCCGCAGCCAGTCCAGGTCGTCGGCGTTGAGCCGCTGCAGGTCCACCATCTCGGTGTTGACCAGGGCGGGCCGCAGGTCGAGCACGTACGCGACACCGCCGGACATCCCGGCCGCGAGGTTGCGGCCGGTCGGGCCGAGCACCACGGCACGGCCACCGGTCATGTACTCGAACGCGTGATCGCCGACGCCTTCGGCGACGATCACCGCGCCCGAGTTGCGCACGCCGAACCGTTCACCGACCCGGCCGCGCAGGTGGATCTCGCCCGATGTGGCGCCGTAGCCGATCACGTTGCCCGCGATCACCTGCGCCTCGGCGGCGAACAGCGCGTCCGGGTGCGGGCGGACCACGATCCGCCCACCGGACAGGCCCTTGCCGACGTAGTCGTTGGCGTCACCGACCATGTCGATCGTGATGCCGCGCGGCAGGAACGCGCCGAGCGACTGCCCTGCCGACCCGGTCAGCGTCACGTTGACCGTGTCCTCCGGCAGGCCGTCACCGCCGTAGCGGCGGGTGACCTCGGAGCCGAGCAGGGTGCCGACCGTGCGGTTGACGTTGCGCACCGGCAGTTCCAGCTTCACCGGGTGCGCGTCCTCCAGTGCCGCCTCGGACAGCTGGATCAGCGTGCGGTCGAGCGCGTGCGCCAGGCCGTGGTCCTGCTCCCTGACCTTGCGGGGAGCGTTGTTGTAGGTGTTCTCCGGGACCTCGAACACCGGCGTCAGGTCGAGGCCGCTGGCCTTCCAGTGCTCGACGGCGTCGTCGGCGTCCAGCATCTCGGCGTGCCCGACGGCCTCGTCGATGGTCCGGAAACCCAGCTCCGCCAACAGCTCGCGGACCTCGTGCGCGATGAAGTGGAAGTAGTTCACCACGTGCTCGGCTTTGCCGGTGTAGCGCTTGCGCAGCACCGGGTTCTGCGTGGCGATGCCGACCGGGCACGTGTCCAGGTGGCAGACGCGCATCATCACGCAGCCCTCGACGATGAGCGGGGCGGTGGCGAAGCCGTACTCCTCGGCACCGAGCAGCGCGGCGATCACCACGTCCCTGCCGGTCTTCATCGCGCCGTCCACCTGCACGGTGATCCGGTCGCGCAGGCCGTTGAGCATCAGTGTCTGGTGGGTCTCGGCGAGGCCGATCTCCCACGGCGTTCCCGCGTGCTTCAACGAGTTCAGCGGCGAGGCACCGGTTCCGCCGTCGTGGCCGGAGATCAGCACGACGTCCGCGTGCGCCTTGGCGACACCCGCCGCGACCGTGCCGACGCCGAGCTCGCTGACCAGCTTCACGTGGATGCGGGCCTGCTCGTTGGCGTTCTTCAGGTCGTGGATCAGCTGTGCCAGGTCCTCGATCGAGTAGATGTCGTGGTGCGGCGGCGGCGAGATCAGCCCGACGCCCGCCGTGGAGTGCCGCGTGCGGGCGATCCACGGGTACACCTTGTTCGGCGGCAGCTGGCCGCCCTCACCCGGCTTCGCGCCCTGCGCCATCTTGATCTGGATGTCGTCGGCGTTGACCAGGTACTCGCTGGTGACGCCGAACCGTCCACTCGCGACCTGCTTGATCGCCGACCGGCGTTCGGGGTCGTAGAGGCGCTGCGCGTCCTCGCCGCCCTCGCCCGTGTTGGACCGGCCACCGATCCGGTTCATCGCGATCGCCATGGTCTCGTGCGCCTCGGCCGAGATGGAGCCGTACGACATGGCGCCGGTGTTGAACCGCTTGAGGATCGCCTCGATCGGCTCGACCTCGTTGAGCGGAACCGGTGGGCGCTGCCCGGTCTTGAGCTTGAACAGGCCACGCAGGGCGCCGCCCTCGCGGTTGAGCCGCTCGACCTCGGCCACGTACTGCCGGTACACGTCCTCGCGGCCCGTCTTCGTGGCGTGCTGCAACAGGAAGACGGTCTCGGGCGTGAACAGGTGCAGTTCGCCCTCACGGCGGTAGGCGTACTCGCCGCCGCTTTCCAGCCGCCGGTGCACCCGGTCGGTCGGGTTCTCCGGGTGGGCGCGGCGGTGGCGCAGCGCCGCCTCCTCGGCGATCACGTCGAGGCCGACGCCGCCGAGCTTCGACGAAGTACCCGTGAAATATTCGGCCAGGACGTCTTTGGCCAGGCCGAAAGCCTCGAACACCTGCGCGGCGGTGTACGCGCCGACCGTCGAGATGCCCATCTTGGACATGATCTTCAGCACGCCCTTGACCAGGGCGCCGACGTAGTTGCGGATCGCGGCCCTCGGCTCGATGCCGGTGATCGCGCCACCGCTGATCAAGTCCTCGATGGACTCGAACGCCAGGTACGGGTTCACCGCGGCGGCACCGTAACCCAGCAGCAGCGCGATGTGGTGCACCTCGCGGGCGTCACCGCTTTCCACGACCAGCGCGACCCGCAGCCGCTCCTTCGTGCGCACCAGGTGGTGGTGCACGGCGGAGACCAGCAGCAGCGACGGGATCGGCGCCATCCGGTGGTCGGAGTCCCGGTCGGACAGCACCAGCGTGCGGGCACCGGCGGCGATCGCCTCGGACGCCTCACGGCGGACCCGCTCGATCGCGGCGGCGAGCGCGACGCCGCCACCATCCACCTCGTACAGTCCGGAAAGGACGGTACAGGCGAAACCGGGCAGATCCCCGTCGTCGTTGATGTGGATCAGCTTGGCCAGCTCGTCGTTGTCGATGACCGGGTAGCGCAGCTGGATGTGCCTGCAGGTGCGCGGGCCGGGGTCGAGCAGGTTCTGCTCCGGCCCCATGATCCGGGACATGGACGTGACCAGCTCTTCACGGATCGCGTCCAGCGGCGGGTTGGTGACCTGGGCGAAGTTCTGCTTGAAGTAGTCGTAGAGCAGCCTCGGCCGCTTGGACAGCGCGGCGGGCGGCGTGTCCGTGCCCATCGAGCCGATCGGCTCGGCACCCTTGACCGACATCGGGGTGAGCAGGATCTTGAGCTCTTCCTCGGTGTAGCCGAAGGTCAGCTGACGGCGCAGCACCGACTCGTGCGTCTGCACGACGTGCTCGCGGTTGGGCAGGTCCGACAGCTCCAGCAGGCCGGCGTGCAGCCACTCGTCGTACGGCAGCTCGCCGGCCAGCTCCGACTTGATCTCGTCGTCGCCGACGATCCGGCCCGCCTCGGTGTCCACGAGGAACATCCGGCCCGGCTGGAGGCGGCCCTTGGCCACGATCTGGTCCGGTGGCACGTCGAGCACACCGGTCTCGCTGGCGAGCACCACGCGGTCGTCCGCGGTACGCCACCAGCGCGCGGGCCGCAGGCCGTTGCGGTCCAGCACCGCGCCGACGACCGTGCCGTCGGTGAACGTGACGCACGCGGGGCCGTCCCACGGCTCCATCACACTGGCGTGGAACTGGTAGAACGAGCGGCGCGCAGCGTCCATTGTGGCGTGGTTCTCCCACGCCTCCGGGATCATCATCAGCACCGCGTGCGGCAGGCTGCGGCCACCGAGGTGCAGCAGTTCGAGCACCTCGTCGAAGGACGCCGAGTCCGAGCCGTCCGGGTCCACGATCGGGTACAACCTGGTCAGGTCACCGGTGATGAGATCCGACTCGAGCAGCGCCTCACGGGCGCGCATCCGGTTGCGGTTGCCGCGGACGGTGTTGATCTCACCGTTGTGCGCGACGAACCGGAACGGGTGGGCCAACGGCCACGACGGGAACGTGTTGGTGGAGAACCGGCTGTGCACCAGCGCGATCGCGCTCTCCAGCCGCTCGTCCACCAGGTCGGTGAAGAACCTCGGCAGCTGCTCGGTGGTCAGCATTCCCTTGTAGACGATCGTGCGCGCCGACAGCGAGGCGAAGTAGACGCCGTTGCCCGCCGCCCTGCTCTCGTGCTCGGCGCGCTTGCGCAGGCAGAACGCCAGCCGGTCCAGCTCGATGCCCGTCGGTACGCGCCCGGCGTCGTCCTCAAGTCCCGCAACGAAAAGCATGGCGAAGTGGGGCATGACCGACCGGGCGGTCGGTCCCACGTCCGCCGCGTCCGGCGCGATCGGGACATCGCGCCAGCCGAGCACGGTCAGGTTCTCCTCCACCGCGATCCGGCCGATCTGGTCGACCGCGGCGGTTCGCTCGGCCGCATCCGCGGGCAGGAATGCGATCCCGGCCGCGTACTCACCCGCCTCAGGCAGTTCGATGCCTGCCACCGCCCGCAGCAGCCGGTCGGGCAGCTGGACCAGGATGCCGGCGCCGTCGCCGCTGGTCGGTTCCGCCCCGGCCGCGCCGCGGTGCTCCAGGTTCGCCAGTGCTGTCAGCCCGTCCGAGACGATGCCGTGCGATCGCCTGCCGAGAATGTCGGCAACCATCGCCACGCCACAGGAATCCACCTCGGTGGTGGGGTCGTACAGGCCCTGGGGACCCGGGATGGCGGAGAAGATCATGAGCAGACCTCCCTCGTCGTCCTCGCGCTCAGGTGTTTCCTTCTTCTGGGCGCGGGACGCCGATGGCCCGCTTGGTTGACGTGACCTTAACAGCCACGAAACGTAAAAAACACTCTCGCGGATCGAAATTCGCCGGGTCAGGTAACGATTTGACTGATCGACACGATGTAAGTGCCTCAGTGCCGTGCCCACGGTGGCGGGATCGTTCGTCTTGCTAAGCATAACCGACGTACGGGTTACCGCGAAATACGACAAACCACCTGGTAGCGTGCCTGCAATGAGCTCTTCTCGCCGGTTCTCGACGGCGCTCCTGTCGCTACTGAGCGTGTTTGCGCTGGTCTCCTGCGCCACCAGAGAGCAACCGGCCGCGCCGCCCGCGCCCACCCAGGCCGCGTTCCCCGCGACGCTGAGCGCGCCCGACGGTAAACAGGTCGTGCTCGAACGTCAACCTGTGCGGATCGTGTCGCTGAGCCCGACCGCCACCGAGGTGCTGTACGCCATCGGCGCGGGCAAGCAGGTCGTCGCCGTGGACGACCAGTCCAACTTCCCGGCCGAGGCACCCCGGACCCAGTTGTCCGGTTTCAAGCCGAACGTCGAGGCGATCACCAAGCAGAACCCCGACCTGGTCGTGGTCGCGGCCGACGCGAACGACGTGGTCGGCGGCCTGACCGCGGTGAAGGTCCCGGTACTGCTGTTGCCGACAGCCAAGACGCTCGACGAGGCGTATGCACAGTGGACACTGCTCGGCCGGGCGACCGGCCGGGTGCAGCAGGCCGACGACGTGGTCCGCACGGCGCGTGACGAGATCAAGAAGACGGTCGACGCCACCCCGCGCAAGCCGTTGAAGTACTACCACGAGCTCGGGCCCGACCTTTACAGCGCGACGTCGGCGACGTTCATCGGCCGCGTCTACGGCCAGTTCGGACTCGTCAACGTGGCCGACCCGGCGGACACCCCGGCGACCGGCGGGTACCCGCAACTCGGTCAGCAAGCCCTCTTCCAGGCCAACCCGGACCTGATCTTCCTCTCGGACACCAAATGCTGCGCCCAGACCGCCGAGACCGTCCGCGCCAGGCCGCAGTGGCAGACGCTGACGGCAGTGCAGAAGAACAACATCGTCGCGCTGGACGACGACATCGCCTCCCGGTGGGGGCCGAGGATCATCGACCTGGTCAAGCAGGTAGCGGACGCGGTGAAGCGAGCGGGAGCCTGAAAGCACCCGGCCTGTCCGGCCGTGCACTGGGGATCGCACTCGGCGTCTTCGCGCTGACCGCACTCGGTTCGCTGCTGCTCGGCGTGCAGAGCCTCGGGTTCCAGCGGGTGCTGCAGGAGATCTGGGCCCAGCTGACCGGTGGCGTCTCGCCGTTGTCGGAACGGGAAGCGGCGATCCTGTGGTACCTCAGGGCGCCACGGGTGGTGCTGGCGGCACTGGTCGGCGGCGCGCTGGCGATCTCCGGCGCGGCGTTCCAGGGCGTGTTCCGCAATCCACTGGCGGATCCGTACCTGCTGGGCGCGGCAGCGGGGGCGGGGCTCGGCGCGACCGTCATCGTGGTGACCGCGCCGAGCTGGAGTTTCGCTCTGCCGCTGGCGGCGTTCGCCGGTGCCCTCGGCGGTGTGGGACTTTCGTGGGCGCTGAGCCAGTCGGCCGGGAGCGGCACGGCGACGCTGTTGCTGGCGGGCGTGGCGGTGGCGTCGTTCCTGACGGCCGTGCAGACGTTCGTGCAGCAGGCGAACATCGACACCATCCAACGCGTGTACTCGTGGATGCTGGGCGGGCTGAACACCACCGGGTGGCGCGAAGTTCTGCTGACGTTGCCGTACATCGCGGTCACGAGCGTGGTGTTGTGGTTGTGCGCGCGGCTGCTCGACGTTCTGACCGTGGGCGACGAGGAAGCCGCGTCGCTGGGCATCCGACCGGCGCGTGTCCGCCTGCTGGTGCTGGGCGCCGCGTCGCTGGCGACCGCGGCGGCGGTCTCGGTGGCCGGGCTCATCGGGTTCGTCGGAATCGTTGTGCCGCACGTGGTCCGGTTGCTGGCGGGCGCGAGCTACCGGATCGTGCTGCCGCTGTCCTTGCTGGGCGGCGCGACTTTCCTGATCCTGGCCGACGAGATCGCCCGGACGGTGCTCGCGCCGGCGGAACTGCCGATCGGCGTGATCACGGCGTTCACCGGAGCGCCCTTCTTCCTGCTCGTGCTGCGGATGAACAGGTCCTGACATGCTGGAACTCGACGATGTGGCCGCGGGCTACCGGGGAAAGCCGGTGGTCTCGGGTGTGTCGGTGTCGATCCCGCGCGGTGGCTGGCTGGCGATCATCGGGCCGAACGGCGCCGGGAAGTCCACATTGCTCAAGGCGATCGCCGGCCTGGTCCCGTACACGGGATCGGTGATGTGGAACGAGCAACCCGTGCAGAACCTCAGCGCACGGGAACGCGCCAAGGCTTTCGGCTACGCCCCGCAAGCCCCGCTGTTGCCGGACGGCCTGTCGGTGAGCTCGTACGCCCTGCTCGGGCGGACACCGCACCTGGGCACGCTCGCCCGCGAAGGCCCACGGGATTTCGCGGTGGTCCAGCAGGTCCTGAGCAGACTGGACCTCGCGACCATGGCGGAACGCAAGCTGCGGACGTTGTCCGGCGGTGAGCGGCAGCGTGCCGTCCTCGCCCGGGTGCTGGCCCAGCAGACGGGAATCCTGTTGCTGGACGAACCGACGACCGGCCTGGACATCGGGCACGCGCAGGCGTTGCTGGACCTGGTCGACCGGCTGCGCACCGAGGACGGGACGACGGTGGTCTCGACACTGCACGACCTGACCCTGGCAGGCCAGTACGCCGACCAGTTGGTGCTGCTGGACAAGGGCGAGGTCGTGGCAACGGGGGACGCGGGGCGCGTACTGGACGCCGAGGTGCTCGCCCGGCACTACGACGCACGGCTGAACGTGCTGCACGGGCCGGACGGAACTCCAGTCGTGGTGCCGAAACGCCGGTAGATTCGGTCCATGACCGACGCGCTGCGGCTGGCCCAGAGCCTGATCAAACCGGTTGTCCAGGCCGTGGTGTCGGACCGGCGGCAGCGTGACCAGCGGGCCCGTTCGCTGTCCGAGCTGGTCAACGTGACGGTGTTCGACGACTACAAGCGCCGGAAGTTCACGCGTGAGATCGAGGCGATGTGCGATTCCGTCGCCGAACGGCTGGAACTGTTCTGCTCCGGCGAATGGCGCGGACTGGCGGAAGCCGAGCGTGACCTGGCTGTCGAGGCCGTGGTCGGCACCTTCGCCGCGGCTGATCTGTCCGATGCGGCGTTCTTCGAGGTGGATGCCGATCCTGCCAAGCTGGCCCGGTATCTGCACAGCAGCGTCGCCGAGCGGGCGCTGCCGCCGTTGAGCGAAGCCGGGGAGGCGCTGTACAACAGGCTCTTGGCCGAGAGCTGCACGATCTACACGCAGATCTCGGTCCATCTCGCCTCTTTCACGCCTCGCGGTGTCGCCGAGTCGTTGAGCCGGCTGTCCGAGCTGCGTGTTCAGGTCGAACAGATCATGGACCGCCTTCCCACCCGGTCGCTGGACGCGCCGGCCGGTACGGCTCAGGACGGGGAGTTCCTCCGCCGCTACCTCGCCTACGTCAGCTCGACGCTGGACCACATCGAGCTCTTCGGCGTCCACACGCGCAACTTCCGGCCGCAGACCTCGCTCAGCGTCGCCTATGTCAGCCTCACCGTTTCCGCGGGCGTCCGGCACTCGGACAGCGACCGGGTCCCGGACGAGGACCTCCCCGACGTCAGTTCCCTGCGAGTCGAGCAAGCGCTTGCCCACACCAGTCGCACGCTCCTGATCGGGGAGCCGGGTTCCGGCAAGACCACGTTGCTGCAGTGGCTGGCGATCACCGCCGCACGCGACGCCTTCAAGGCCGACCTGGCCGACTGGAACGGACTCGTCCCGTTCTTCGTGCGGCTGCGCGGCCACGCGGGCGGCAGACTGCCCCACCCCGAGCAGTACCTGGACAGCATCGGCTGTCCTTTCGCCGCTCTCATGCCGCCCGGCTGGGCACACCGCGTCCTCGCGGCGGGCCAGGCATTGCTGTTGGTGGACGGCGTCGACGAACTCCCTGTGTCCGAACGCGGCGCGGTGCGCGAGTGGATTCGCAACCTGCTGCGGACGTATCCCGACAACCGGGTCGTGATGACCGCGCGGCCAGGTGCCGCCGCTCCGGCCTGGCTGCAGAACGAGCTGTTCGTGACCGCGTCCTTGGAACGGATGAGCCCGCAGGACATCCGTGAGCTCATCACGTTCTGGCACGCGGCCATCCGCGGTGCCGGGCACCTGCCGTGCGCGGACCACGAACTGCCCGGCTACGAACGTGCGCTTCTGGCAAAACTCGACACCAGCACGCCGTTGCAGACTCTCGCGACGAGCCCGTTGCTGTGCGCGTTGCTCTGTGCCTTGAACCTCGACCAGCACACCGCGCTGCCTCCCGACCGGATGGGCATCTACGCCGCCGCATTGGACATGCTGCTGGAGCGCCGAGACGTCGAACGGCGAATTCCCAGCCACGACAACACTTCGCTGGGCATCCGCAACAAGATCCACCTGTTGCAGTACCTGGCGTGGCGGTTGTCGCTCAACAACCGCACCGAGCTGACGCGTGCCGACGCCGTCAAACGGGTCGCCGAGCGGCTGGCCACCCTCGCGCTCCCCGCCGGGAACGCCGAGTCCATCGTGGACAGCTTGGTGCAGCGCAGCGGGGTCGTCCGGCAACCCGCCGTCGACCGGATCGACTTCGTGCACCGGACCTTCCAGGAGTACCTGACCGGGGCCGAAGCAGCCGAACACGGCGACGTCGGACTGCTCGTCGACCGCGCTCACCTCGATGCTTGGCGCGAGACCGTCATCCTCGCCGCGGGGCACGCCAACAAGCCGGTACGCCACGAGTTGCTGACCGGGCTGCTCGACCGTGCCGACGCCGAGCCGCGCAACGCGCGTGCACTTCGGCTGCTTGCCGCCGCCTGCCTGGAGACTGCCGGCCCGCTGGACGTGGACCTGCGGGACCGCATCGACGACTGCCTGACGAAACTGGTGCCACCACGTCGATCCAGCGAGGCCAAGTCACTGGCCTCGATCGGCCACACGCTGCTGCGGCACGTCCCGCATGACCTTTCCGGGATGACTGAGGCCCAGGCGAAAGCCATGGTCGAGACGATCGCGCTCGTCGGCGGCGACGAGGCGTTGCGGATGCTTTCCCAGTACGCCCGCAACGCACCCGGACGTGTACAGCGGCGGCTCGTCGAGATGGGCACGTACTTCGACCCAGCGGAGTACGCCGACCACGTCATCACGCACCTGCACGAGTTCCTGGAACGTCCCTTCATCAACAGCGCGGCGGAACTCGCCGCCTGCCGTCTGGTGGACGGCCTGCGCGACATCGACGTCCTGCAACTGAATCACGCCGACAGCCTCGACGTGGTTGCCGATCTTCCGCCGATCCGCAAGTTGTGGGCGCACGGGACGTTCACGGACCTGACACCGCTGTCCGGCCGGCACGACCTCGAGTTCCTCACCCTGTGGGCGCGCAACCGCCTGACCGGGCTGGATGTCCTGGCACAGCTGAAGTCGTTGAAGCACCTGCTGATCGAGCTGAACGGGTTGGCCGACATCGAGTTCGTCCGGCAGCTGACCGGTCTGGTCGAGTTGCGGCTGGACGGCATCGACGAGGTGCGGGACTTCGGCCCGCTCGCCGCGCTGGACAACCTCGTCACGCTCAGTCTGGAGAAGCCGAAGGCGATGACGTCGTGGGAGCCGCTGCGCGACGTGGTCAGCCTGAGCCACCTCAAGATCATCGGCCGGCACGTCCCCCGCGGCGGACTGGCCCAGCTGGGCAAGATGCTTCCCCATCTGCGGCAACTGTCCTTCACCCACACACGGTGGCTGTCCGACCTCGAACCGCTCGCCCTGTTCGAACACCTGACGTTCCTGCAGCTGAGCTACGCCCCCGTGACCACCATCGAACCGCTGCGCCGCCTGACCGATCTCCAGGTGCTGGACCTCAACTGCCACAAGATCGACGACCTGGCCGTGCTCTCGGCGTTGCCGAACCTGATGACGGTGTACATCCGCGAACCGGTCGCCCATCTCAGCCCTGTGGTGATCGGCACCAAGGACACGACCGTGCACGTCCCCGACGCGAGAACCGCCCGGCGCTGGCGGCAGGTTCCCGGCCAGGCCGCCCGAATCCGGGTGGGCGGCCGATAGACTAGAACGTGTTACAGTTTTCTCATGGTCCTCGATCGCTTCCGGGTGGACGGGCTCGTCGGCGTGGTGACCGGCGCCGGACGGGGAATCGGGGCCGCGACCGCCGTCGCGCTCGCCGAAGCCGGTGCTGACGTCGTCATCTCCTCGCGCACGGCCGACCAGCTCAAGGCGGTCGCCGAACGGGTCGAAGCCGCGGGCAGACGAGCACTGGCCGTCGAAGCCGACCTCAACGACCTCGATGCGGTCGCACACCTGGCGACAGCGGCCAAGGACGAGTTCGGGCGGCTGGACATCGTGGTGAACAACGTCGGCGGGTCCATGCCCGCGCCGTTCACGCACACCACGCCCGACGCGTTGAAAGACGCCTTCCACTTCAACGTCGCCACCGCACACGCGCTGAACATCGCCGCCGTGCCGCTCATGCTGGAATCCGGCGGCGGATCCATCGTCAACATCTCCTCCGCCATGGCACGCCTGTCCGGCCGTGGATTCCTCGCGTACGGCACCGCGAAGGCCGCCCTCTCGCACTACACGCGGCTGGCCGCGACCGACCTGGCGCCGAAGGTCCGGGTCAACGCCATCTGCGTCGGGTCGGTCGCGACCTCGGCGCTGGACATCGTGCTGCGGGACGAGGAGATCAAGTCGAAGATGGAACAGGCGACCCCGCTCGGCGTCATCGGCGAACCGGAAGACATCGCCTCGGCAGTGCTGTACCTGGTCAGCGCGGCCGGGAAGTTCGTCACCGGCAAGGTGCTCGAGGTCGACGGAGGCACCGAGCGACCCACACTCGACCTCGGCTTGGAGGATCTGTGACCTATCGCGTCGTCCAGTGGAGCACGGGCAACGTCGGCCGCCACGCGATCGCGGGCATCGATGCCCGACGGGACACCGAACTCGCGGGCGTCTGGGTGTCCGCACCGGACAAAGTCGGCCGGGACGCCGGTGACCTCGCCGGGCTGGGCCGTGACCTGGGGGTGCGGGCGACGAACGACGCGGAAGCGTTGCTGGCGTTGAAACCCGACTGCGTCGTCTACACCGCGATGGCCGACGACCGGCTCGGCGAAGCGCTGGACGACCTCGCCATGATCCTGCGCGCCGGGATCAACGTCGTGTCGAGCTCACCCGTGTTCCTCCAGTTCCCCGACGGCGTCGTGCCCGACGAGGTGTCCGGCCCGATCAAGGCAGCCGCGGCGGAGGGCAACGCCTCCCTGTGGGTCAACGGGATCGACCCCGGCTTCGCCAACGACGCGCTCCCCCTGCTGCTGACCGGGATCAGCGAACGCGTCGACGAGGTCCGCTGCCAGGAGATCCTGGACTACTCGACGTACGACAACCGCAAAGTCCTCTTCGACATCATGGGATTCGGCGCGAAACCGGGCGACACCCCGCTGCTGCTGCAGCCGGGCGTGCTCGAACTCGCGTGGGGCAGCGTCGTCCGGCAGATCGCCGCGGGCCTGGACGTCGCCCTCGACTCGGTCACCGCGACCCACTCGATCGTCCCCGCACCGGAAGCGTTCGAGATCAAGTCGGGCACGATCGAAGCCGGGACGGCCGCTGCTTTGCGCTTCGAAGTTGCCGGGGTGGTCGGCGGCAAGGCGGTTTGTGTCCTCGAGCACGTCACACGGCTTCGTGCCGACCTGGCGCCGGACTGGCCCCAGCCCGTCGGGAACGGCAGCTACCGCGTGATCGTCACGGGTGAGCCGACTATCACCGTCGACTTGCGATTGATGGCCGCGGACGGCGACCACAACACCGCGGGGTTGAAGACGACCGCGATGCGCCTGGTCAACGCCATCCCTGCGGTTGTGGAGGCCGCTCCTGGTCTTCTCACCGCTCTTGACCTTCCTCTTGTCACTGGTCGCGGGCTTGTGGGTCGCTGAAGTTTCTTGTCCCTCGCCGGGTGGCAGACCTCGTGCCGAGTCGGGCTCGCGTGCCTGCTTTCCCTTCTTCGCTGCTATTCGCCCAGGAACTTCCGGGCGGCTTCGAGCGCGGTTTCGGCGTCCTTGGCTGAGCCGACGGAGAGTTCGAGTTTGCCGCCGTCCTTCGACGTCAGCTTCAACGTCACCTTCTTTGCGTTGCGGGTGACGATCAGCCAGTCCTTCACCGACCGGATCAGGGTGCCCGCCGTCGCACTTGTCAGCAGGACGACCACCGCGTCCAGGACGGCGCCCATCTCGCCTTCTTCGATCGGTGCCGCGTCGAGCTTCACGCGTCCGCGCAGGTCGTCCTCGTCGCGCAGCCAGTTCCCGAGCGAGCGCAGATCGTCTTCGGTGCCGTCAACTGTGATCGACGCGTTCTCTTCCGCCATGGGGAACACATTAGCCGCCCGGAAACGCGAACCAGCCCGGCATCACGCCGGGCTGTTTCCGCTTCGTTGCCTTGTCGCTCAGTCTTTCTTCGGCTCGGCTTCCGGCTCGTCCTTCTTCACGGCCTCGTCGCCGTCCTTGGCTTCCACCGCCGCCACTGGGACCTTCGCGGTTTTCTCGTCGTCCTTCTTGCCGTCCGTGTCCTCGTCGTCGGTGTCGGACGCTTCGGCTTCCTCTTCCGCGTCGTCGGACACCTCGATCGGTGCCGGGTCCTGCGGGGTGCCGTCGCCGCGCAGCAGCGCCAGGTCTTCGCGTTCGCCCTTGCTGCGGCCCATGATGAAGTACACGACCGCGCCGATGAAGACCAGGATCGAGACCCACACGTTCACCCGGACGCCGAACACGAGCGTGGCGTCGTCGGTACGCATCAGCTCGATCCACGTGCGGCCGAGGGTGTACCCGGCGACGTACAGGGCGAACGCACGGCCGTGGCCGAGGCGCATCTTCTTGTCGACGTACACCACCAGCAGCGCCACCGCGAGGTTCCACAGCAGTTCGTAGAGGAACGTCGGGTGCACGATCGCGATCGGGGTGTGGTCGACCGCGACACCGGAGAGCTGGTCGGCGATCCCCGTGTTCGGGTTCACGCGCTGGTAGATCTCCAGACCCCACGGCAGGGTCGTCGGACCGCCGTAGAGCTCCTGGTTGAAGTAGTTGCCTATCCGGCCGATCGCCTGGGCGGTGACGATTCCGGGCGCCACGGCGTCGGCGAACACCGGCAGCGGGATGCCCTTGCGTTTCGCGCCGAGCCAGGCGCCGACGGCACCGAGCGCGATCGCGCCCCAGATGCCCAGTCCGCCTTCCCAGATCTTCAGCGCGTCGATCGGGTTCTTGCCCTCGCCGAAATACCGGTGGTAGTCGGTGATCACGTGGTACAGCCGGCCGCCGATCAGGCCGAACGGCACCGCGTACACCGCGATGTCCACTACCTCACCGGGGCGTCCGCCCCTGGCCTGCAGGCGTTTCTCGCCCCACCAGATCGCCACGATGATCCCGATGATGATGAAGATCGCGTACGCGCGAATCGGGATCGGGCCGATCTCCCACACACCCCGGTCTGGGCTCGGGATGTTAGCCAGAAAGACTGTCGCTCCGGTCACGAGGCCACACGGTAACGCCTCGCCTCCGCGGCCCGCATACCACCCTGGCCAGTGCTGACGTCAGGCGGTCTGACCAGCGGCGACGCGCGACCGGACGCCCTGGGCCAGTTCGGTGGCCAACGTACGGACCTCGTCGAGGCTCTCGCCCGCCTTGGTCACGAACGCCGAACCGACGATCACCGCGTCGGCGAAGGACGCGATTTCCGCCGCCTGCGCACCCGACCGCACACCGAGCCCCACACCGATCGGCATGCCTGTGTGCACGCGGACGCGTTCGACCAGGTCCGGTGCCGCGCTGCTGATGGAGTCCCGCGCGCCGGTCACGCCCATCACCGAGGCGGCGTAGAGGAATCCGCTCGACTTGGCGACCGTGCGCACGATGCGCTCCTCCGTGGACGCGGGCGCGACCAGGAAGATCCGGTCGAGGCCGTGCGCGTCCGACGCGGCGATCCACTCGTCGGCCTCGTCGACGATCAGGTCCGGCGTGATGATGCCCAGTCCGCCCGCCGCGGCGAGGTCACGCGCGAACGCGTCCACGCCGTAGTGGTAGACGGGGTTCCAGTACGACATCACGACGGCACGGCCACCGGCCGCCGCGACGCGCTCGACGACCGTGAAGATGTCCTTCACGCGGAATCCGCCGCGCAGGGCCTGGTCGGCCGCGTGCTGGATGGTCGGACCGTCGATCACCGGGTCGGAGAACGGCAGTCCGACCTCGACGACGTCGCAGCCGGACTCGACCATCGCGGTGAGTATCTCGGCCGAGCCGTCCACCGTCGGGTACCCGGCGGGCAGGTAGCCGACGAGCGCTGCCCTGTTGCCCGCCCTGGTCGCCTCGAAGAGCGTGTCCAGCGTGCCCATGGTCTAGTCCTCCCCCACGAGGCCGAAGAACTTGGCCGCGGTGTCCATGTCCTTGTCGCCCCTGCCGGAGAGGCTGACCAGGATCACGCCGTCCTCGCCGAGTTCCTTGCCCAGCTTGATCGCGCCGGCGAGGGCGTGCGACGACTCGATCGCCGGGATGATGCCCTCGGTGCGCGACAGCAGCTGGAAGGCCTCCATGGCCTCGGCGTCGGTCACCGAGTGGTACTCGGCGCGGCCGGAGTCCTTCAGGTGCGCGTGCTCCGGGCCGACGCCCGGGTAGTCCAGGCCCGCCGAGATCGAGTACGCCTCGACGATCTGGCCGTCGTCGTCCTGCAGCAGGTACGAACGCGAGCCGTGCAGCAGGCCGGGGGTGCCCTCGGACAGGGTGGCGCCGTGCTCGCCCGTGTCGACGCCGTGCCCGCCCGGCTCGAAGCCGACCAGGCGCACGTCCTTGTCGTCGACGAAGCCGTGGAAGATGCCGATCGCGTTGGAGCCCCCGCCGACGCACGCGGAGACCGCGTCCGGCAGCCGGCCGGCCTTCTCCAGCATCTGCCTGCGCGCCTCGATGCCGATGATCCGGTGGAAGTTGCGCACCATCAGCGGGAACGGGTGCGACGCGGCCGCGGTGCCGAGCAGGTAGTGCGTGGTGTCCACGTTGGTCACCCAGTCGCGCAGCGCCTCGTTGATGGCGTCCTTGAGCGTGCGCGAGCCTGCCTTGACCGGGATGACCTCGGCGCCGAGCAGGCGCATCCTGGCCACGTTGAGCGCCTGGCGCTCGGTGTCGACCTCGCCCATGTAGACGACGCAGTCGAGGTCGAGCAGCGCGCACGCGGTCGCGGTGGCCACGCCGTGCTGGCCCGCGCCGGTTTCCGCGATGACGCGCTTCTTGCCCATCCGCTTGGTGAGCAACGCCTGCCCCAGCACGTTGTTGATCTTGTGGGAGCCGGTGTGGTTGAGGTCTTCGCGCTTGAGCCAGATCTGCGCCCCGCCCGCGTGCCTGGCGAACCGCGGCGCCTCGGTCAGCAGCGAGGGACGGCCCGCGTAGTCACGCAGCAGCCGCAGCAGCTCGTCGACGAACTCGGGGTCCGTCCTGGCCTTGTCGTACTCGGCTTCCAGCTCCTCCAGCGCGGGAACCAGCGCCTCGGGGATGAACCGGCCGCCGAACGCGCCGAAGTAGCCGCGCTCGTCCGGGTCGTGCGCGTCGTGCTCGTGCCCGGTCTGCTGCCCGTTGCCCGCGCTCATCGGGACGGCCTCGGGCACGCCGGGTGCGAACCGGCCGTGACCAGTTTGGTCAGCGCCGCCTTGGGGTCGCCGCTGGCCACGAGGCCCTCGCCGACCAGCACCGCGTCGGCACCGGCACCGGCGTAGGCCATCAGGTCGCCGGGGCCGCGGACACCGGACTCGGCGATCTTGACGGTCTCGAACGGCAAACCCGGGGCGATCCGCGTGAACACCTCGCGGTCGACCTGGAGCGTGTGCAGGTCGCGGGCGTTGACGCCGATCACCGACGCGCCCGCCTCCAGCGCGCGGTCGGCCTCCTCCGCGGTGTGCACCTCGACCAGCGCGGTCATGCCGAGCGACTCCACGCGGTCGAGCAGGCCGACCAACGTGTTCTGCTCGAGCGCCGCGACGATCAGCAGCACCAGATCCGCCCCGTGCAGCCGTGCCTCGTGCACCTGGTACGGGCTGACGACGAAGTCCTTGCGCAGCAACGGAACATCCACCACCGCACGGACCGCGTCGAAGTCCGCCAACGACCCGCCGAAGCGCCGCTGTTCGGTCAGCACGCTGATCACCCGCGCACCCGCCGCCGCGTAGTCCTTCGCCAGCTCAGCCGGATCCGGGATGTCGGCCAGCTCGCCCTTGGACGGACTGCGGCGCTTGACCTCCGCGATCACGCCGACGTCCGAGGACCGGAGCGCGCTCACCGCGTCGCGCGGCGGCACCGCTTTCGCCGCCTGCTCCTTGAGTACCTCGAACGGAAGCCTTGCTTCGCGGGCCGCGAGATCCTCGCGCACACCGTCGATTATCGACTCGAGAACGCTCACCGCGTATGCCCCTTCCCGCCGCACTGATGCTAACCCCGCGCTGGTTCTCGGCAGGGCACCGGGTCGGCCGTGCACACATAGCATGCGCCTGGCGACGCAACGATTGCGCGACAGACCTCACAATGTGGGGTCGTCACCCTCCGAGAGGGCACGCCACATCTCCTTCTCACCCGACGGTTCGCTGGCACTTCTCGCCGCAGCCGGCGCTTGGTATTTCGCGCCCAGCCTCGGCATCCTGTGGCCGCGACGGACCAGCAGCACGCCGGCGGCGACGACCGCGAGCCCGCCGAGCAAGGCCAGTCCGCGGGCCGGGAGTCCTTGCGCGTGCTCGAAGGCACCGTTGACCGCGGGCCAACAAGCCGCGATTCCCGTCAGCGCCAAGAGGACACCGACGGCCCTGCGCGGCCAGCCGCTCGTGGCCAGCACACCGGCCACCCCGGCCAAGTAGATCAGCGCCAACGGGATCAAGGCGCTCACCTGTTCGGAACCTGTCAGTTCGGGCGACCACTTCAGCCGGGACGCGCCCCACAGCG
Source organism: Kibdelosporangium phytohabitans (assembly GCF_001302585.1). Lineage (GTDB taxonomy): Bacteria > Actinomycetota > Actinomycetes > Mycobacteriales > Pseudonocardiaceae > Kibdelosporangium > Kibdelosporangium phytohabitans. The sequence continues at coordinate 9,736,413 of NZ_CP012752.1, forward strand.
CCGCCGACGCGGCCAGCAGGAGCGCGACCACGATCCATAGTGGACGACCGGAGCCCGGTCCGTGCGAAGGCGTCGCGGGCTCAGTCATCGGCGGCCGGCCTGATCGTCCCGGCCATCGCGATCGCCGAGAGCACCGCGCCCGCCTTGTTCTGGCACTCGTCGTCCTCGGCGGCCGGGTTGGAGTCGGCCACGATCCCGGCCCCTGCCTGCACGTATGCCACGCCGTTCTGGACCAGCGCGGTCCGGATGGCGATCGCCGTGTCGGCGTTGCCCGCGAAGTCGAGGTAGCCGACCACCCCGCCGTAGAGGCCGCGCCTGGTCGGTTCCAGTCCCTCGATCAGCTCCATCGCACGCGGCTTGGGCGCCCCGGACAGCGTTCCCGCCGGGAAGCACGCCGTGACCGCGTCGAACGCGGTCTTGTCCGCCGAGAGCTTGCCGGTGACCGTCGACACGATGTGCATCACGTGGCTGTAGCGCTCGACCCGGAAGAAGTCGACGACGTGCACGGATCCGGGGTCGCACACGCGGCCGAGGTCGTTGCGGCCGAGGTCGACGAGCATCACGTGCTCGGCCCGTTCCTTCTCGTCGGACAGCAGGTCCTTCTCCAGGATGGCGTCCTCGTCCGCGTCGGCCCCGCGCCAGCGGGTGCCCGCGATCGGGTGCGTCGTCACGACGCCGTCCCTGACCGTGACCAGGGATTCCGGGCTGGACCCGACGATGTCGAAGCCGTCGAGCCGCAGCAGGTACATGTACGGGCTGGGGTTGGTGGTCCGCAGGATCCGGTACACGTCCAGTGAATCGGCCTCAGTGCGCATCTCGAACCGTTGGGACACCACGATCTGGAAGGCCTCACCGGCGCGGATGGCTTCCTTGGCCGTCTCGACCGCCGCGCCGAACTCCTCGCGGGTGCGGCGGCGGGTGAACTCCGGCTGGGGGCGCTCGAACACCATCGCGGTCGGCGGGGCCGACGTGTACAGGTCGGCGGACATCCGGTTGAGCCGCTCGACCGCGTCGTCGTACGCCTCGTCGACCCGTTGGGGCGAGTTGTCCCAGTTCACGGCGTTGGCGATGAGGGTGATCGTGCCTTCGTGGTGGTCGAGGGCGGCCAGGTCGGTGGCCATCATCATCACCAGTTCGGGGATCCCCAGGTCGTCCTCGGCCAGTTCCGGCAGCCGTTCCAGCCTGCGGACCGTGTCGTAGCCGATGTACCCGACCATCCCGCCGGTCAGCGGGGGCAGGCCCGGCAGCGGCTCGGTGTGCAGCAGCCGGAAGGTCTCCCGCAGCGCTTCCAGCGGGTCGCCGTTGCCGTTGAGGTCGTCGGGCACCTTGCCGGTCCACGCGGCTGTGCCGTCCTTGGAGGTCAGCCAGGCGGCGCAACGGGCGCCGACGAAGGACCACCGCGACCACGACCGGCCGTTCTCGGCCGACTCGAGAAGGAACGTCCCAGTCCGCTCACCCGCGAGCTTGCGGTACACCCCGACGGGGGTCTCGGCGTCCGCGAGCACCTTGCGGGTGACCGGAATCACCCGCCGATCGCGCGCGAGGGCGTGAAACTGCTCCCTGGTGGGGCTGATCGCGCCCATCCCGGTGCGCACGGGCAGATCCGATCCGATCACGCTGGCCATACCGGCCATTCTGCCGGGAGCCGAACGGCGCTGACGACGGGGTTTGACCCCTGACTCGATTAATTCACCAAGTGTTGAAAAGTTTGTCCGTTCAAGTGATGATGGTGACGTGACGACGAGCGCTGAGCAAGAGGGCAAGCGGCGCGGACGGCGGCCCGCCGGCGCCGACACCAAGAACGCGTTGATCGAGGCCGCACGCGCCGTGTTCATCGAACAGGGCTACGAGGGCGCGACAGTCCGCGCGATCGCCAAGCGGGCGGGCGTCGACCCCGCCATGGTCAACCACTGGTTCGGCGGCAAGGAAGGCCTCTTCGGCCAGTCCGTGCTGCAGCTGCCGGTCGACCCGACGGTGTTCGCCAACGAGATCTCCGAAGGAGACGTCAACACCCTCGGCGAACGGATCGTCCGCCGGTTCCTGACCATCTGGGACAGCAGCGGCGGCGGCCAGTTCTCGGCGCTCGTGCGCAGCGTCGCCAGCCACGAGATGGCCGTGCACGGCCTGCGCGACATCTTCCTCAAGCAGATCTTCATGCGGGTGGCCGCGCGAACGGGCTCGGACAACGGGATGTTCCGCGCCACCCTCGTCGCCAGCCAGCTGATCGGCATGGGCATGGTCCGGTACGTCACCAAGTTCGAACCGCTGGCGAGCAACGACATCGACACGATGGTCGCCGCGGTCGGCCCGACGATCCAGCGCTACTTCACCGGCGACATCGGCTGATCACCTACAACCGGATCGGGCCGAGCCACCAGTTCGCCGGGGCGTCCGGATCGGTGGTCGTCCAGTACCCGATCGTCGCGTCGACGAACTCGCCGGGCGTCAGGCAACCGTCACCGTCGACGTCGAGGTGGGCGAACGCGATGTCCGCGTCCGCACGCGACAGTTCGGGAAAGTGCGCGTGCTGGAACGTGCGGAACTCGGCGGGCGTGATCCGGCCGTCGCTGTCGATGTCGGCGATCTCCAGGAACGCACTGGCGACGGCGCCGAGCGTGGCCCGCGCGGCCGCGGGGTCGCCGGCGAGCGCCGCGGTCGCCGCGATGAACTCCTCCCGCCCGATCGCGGTCTGACCAGGGGGCAGGTGCGGCAGGTGCACCTCGCGCCAGATCCTGAGGTACACGTCGACGATCCGCTGCTGCTCCGGTGATCCGGCGGAATGGCCGAGCGCTTCCGCCGAGCGCTTCCCCATGGCGACGTGATCGTCCTCGTCGAGCACGCCGTTGCCGTCGGCGTCGAGCATGTCGAATCCGCGACTGATTTTGGCGGACAGGAAGTCCGCGCCCGTTCGCACCATGCGCCCAGGATCCGGCCGCCATCCGCCCCCGGCAAGGACACTCACCGGATCGGAGCGCCGCCACCCGGCGGGCATCGCGCCATTGGGGGTCCACCCGGCCACCGGCCTTGCCCGTTCAGCCGATTGCCGGGTAGCGCACGGGAACGTCAGTCGGCGGCCAGCAGGACGTCCGCGTCGAAGCACGTGTGATCGCCTGTGTGGCACGCGGCGCCTTCCTGGTCGACCACCAGCAGGACCGTGTCGCCGTCGCAGTCGAGCCGGACCTCGTGCACGCGCTGCACGTGCCCGGACGTCTCCCCCTTCACCCACAACCGCTGCCGGCTGCGCGAGAAGTACGTGCCCTTGCGCGTGCTCAGGGTCAGATCCAGTGCCTCGTCGTTCATCCACGCGACCATCAGCACCTCGCCCGTGCCACGCTGCTGGGCGACCGCGCACACCAGGCCGTCGGAGTTGCGCTTGAGGCGAGCGGCGATCTTCGGGTCGAGGCTCATTTGTGCTCCAGGTAGTCACGCGCGGGCTGGGTGTTCACGAGCACAGCCGTGTACAGGTACGCGGCCGTGAGCAGGCCGGATACCGCACGCACCCACCCCGGCGCGCCGCCGGACAACGCGATCAGCAGATGCGCGAGGGCGAACAGGCTCGTCACCACGATCGTGACCACGCGCACGAACCTCAGCCGTGTCCACAACCCCACGCACACGGCGACCGCGACGATCCCGGCGCCGATCGGGAAGCGGAGGTTCTGCGTGTCCCACAGCAACGCGACCACCACGAACAGGACCGCGCCGAAACCGATGACCGCCAGCGGCACCTTGACCTCGGTGGGGACCTCCGCCTGCGCGCTCACCTGACCTCGATCCCGTCGGCCCGCATGGCGTCCTTGACCTCGCCGATCCGCAACTGTCCGAAGTGGAACACGCTGGCCGCGAGCACGGCGTCCGCGCCCGCCCGGACCGCCGGAGCGAAGTGGCCGACGTCCCCGGCACCGCCGCTGGCGATCAGCGGCACGTCCACCACCGCGCGCACGCGTTCGACCAGCTCGATGTCGAACCCGGCCTTCGTGCCGTCCGCGTCCATCGAGTTGAGCAGGATCTCGCCGACGCCGAGCTCCTGGCCCTTGGCGGCCCACTCGATCGCGTCGATGCCGGTGCCGCGCTTGCCGCCGTGGGTCGTCACCTCGAAGCCGTTGCCCGCGCGCCGGGCGTCCACCGAGAGCACGATGCACTGCGCACCGAACCGCTGCGACGCCTCCCGCAGCAGCTCGGGCCGCAGGATCGCGGCGGTGTTGATGCTGACCTTGTCGGCTCCCGCGCGCAGCAGCCGGTCGATGTCGTCGACCGCGCGCACGCCGCCACCGACGGTCAGCGGGATGAAGACCTGCTCGGCCGTGCGGCGGACCACGTCGAAGGTGGTCTCGCGGTCCGATGAGGACGCGGTGACGTCCAGGAAGGTCAGTTCGTCCGCGCCTTCCGCGTCGTACGCGGCGGCCAGTTCGACCGGGTCACCGGCGTCGACCAGGTCGGTGAAGTTGACGCCCTTGACCACCCGCCCGGCGTCCACGTCGAGACAGGGGATCACGCGTACCGCGACAGCCATGGCGGAAAGCCTACGTGGCACGCTGGAAGGCATGGCACGCGCCGGACGCCGACCCGGGCAGAACGAGACCCGCGAGCTGATCCTGGCCGCGGCCAGGGCCCAGTTCGCCGAGCTGGGCTACGACGGCGCCACCATCCGGGGCATCGCGGCGCAGGCCGCCGTGAACCCGGCGCTGGTGCACCACTTCTTCGGCACGAAGGAGCAGGTCTTCGTGGCCGCGCTGCGGCTGCCGATCGACCCGGCCACGGTCGTGCCCGCCCTGGTCGAGGGGCCGCGGTCGCAGTTCGGGGAGCGGATCGTGCGGCTGTTGCTGACCGCGTGGGGCGATCCGGTGACCAGGGAGCCGCTGCTCGCGATGGTCCGCACGGTCACCACGAACGACCAGGCCGCGCGGATGCTCAAGCAGTTCATCGAACGCCAGGTGCTCGCCAGGGTGTCGGCCGGTCTCGGCGTGCCGCGGCTGCGGCTGGCCGCGGCGGCCTCGCACATGGTGGGGCTCGCGTTGCTGCGCTACGTGGTCCAGGTGGAACCGCTGGCGGGCGCGGACGTGGACGAGCTCGTCGGTACGGTCGCGCCGATCATCCAGTCCTACGTGGATGATCCCGGGGACGTCACGGCGTAGCAGATGGTGCCCTTGGCGCCGCGGAACAGCTTGCTGCTGTAGATCACCAGCCAGCCGCTCGGGCCGTACTTGCGGGCCATCACGCGGCGCACCCGGTCGGTCCCGGCCGCGTCGAGCAGCCTGGCGACTGCGGGGACCGGCTGGCTCCTCGGCCTGCCGCGGACGTCGCACTCGGCCAGTTCGATGTTCTTCTCGCGGCGCAGGCGCTTGACCTTGCCGGAGTCGGAGCGGGTCCAGAAGACCAACTCCTCGCCGTCGCGCGCCGACCAGACCGGGGTCGGCACCTTGGTCCCGTCCTTGCGGAAGGTCGTGACCAGCACGTACTTGCTGTCAGCCAACCTGGCCAGTTCGGCGTCCACAACGGCCAGATTAGACCGGCCCGAGCGGCTTGTGGGGCTGGGCGGGCAGCTCGACGCGGATCTCGTCGCCGGGGCGGACGACGCCGCCGCTGAGCACGACCGACATCACCCCAGCCTTGCGGACCAGGTTGCCGTCCTCGTCGCGGTCCAGCGTCTGCTTGAGCAGTCCCTGCTGGAAGGCGTCGATCTGCACGCACGGGTTGCGCAGCCCGGTCACCTCGACGACCGCCTCCGCGCCGAGGTGCAGCCGGGTCCCGGTGGGCAGGCCGAGCAGGTCGATGCCGCGCGTGGTGACGTTCTCGCCGATCTGCCCCGCCGCCACGGTGAACCCGGCGTCGCGGAACTCGTCGAACAGCTCCGAGTGGATCAGGTGGACCTGCCGCAGGTTGGGCTGCCTGGGGTCACGCCGGACGCGCGACCGGTGTTTGACGGTCACGCCCTGGTGGACGTCACCTTCGACACCGAGGCCTTCGAGCAGCGTGATGCTGTCGGTGTTCGGTTTGGTGAAGGTGTACTCGGCGCTGCGACTCACGGCCGTGATCAGTGGTGTCACTTTCACCAGGGTACTCAGGGCGTTCGCCTGCGGAGGGTGGCTGCGCCGAGCACCAGCGCCAGCAGGGCGCAGCCGCCGATGACCACGAGGTCACGCGCCAGCGAGCCGGTGAAGTCCGAGGACCGGGTGACGTGGGTGAGCGCCTGCACGGCGTAGGACAACGGCATCACGTCCGACAGCCAGTTCAGCAGGCCCGCCATGTCCCCGCGCGGGACGAACAGCCCGCACAGCAGGATCTGCGGCATCACGAACACCGGCATGAACTGCATCGCCTGGAACTCGGTGCGCGCGAAGGCGCTGACGAACAGGCCGAGCGCCATGCCGAGCAGGGCGTCGAGCACCGCGATCACCAGCAAGATCCACAGTGGACCGGTGAGTTCCAGGCCGAGCCACCACACCGAGACCAGCGTGGCGACGGACACCTGGACGACCGCGACGGCACCGAACGCCGCGGCGTACCCGGACAGCAGCCCGAACTTGCCGATCGGCATGGTCATCAGCCGCTCCAGCGTGCCGCTCGTGCGCTCACGCAGCGTCGTGATCGACGCGATCATGAACATGATGATGAACGGGAACACACCGAGCAGCGCGGGCGCTGCCCGGCTGAACGACTGCTCGGAGTTGAACACGAAGCGCAGCAACACCATCAGCAGCGACGGCAGGAGCAGCAGCAGCGCCAAGGTGCGCGGGTCGTGCCTGAGCTGGGCCAGGATCCGGCGGGTCGTGCTCATGCGGCTTCCTTGATCAGTTTGAGAAAGGCGTGTTCGACGTCGGGTGTGCCAGTGCGCTCCCGCAGCCCTCGCGGTGTGTCGTCGGCGAGGATCCGGCCCTCGCGCATGAGCAGCAACCGTTGGCAGCGCGCGGCTTCGTCCATCACGTGGCTGGAGACCAGCAACGTCACCCCGCGCGCGGCGAGGCCGTGCAACAACGTCCACAGTTCCTCGCGCAGCACGGGATCGAGGCCGACCGTGGGTTCGTCCAGTACCAGCAGTTCGGGTTTGCCGAGCAGGGCGACGGCCAGGCTCGCCCTGCTGCGCTGCCCGCCGGACAGTTGCCCGACCATGGCGTTGGCGTGGTCGGCGAGGCCGACCTCGTCGATGACACGCCGCACGTCGGCACGCGGCGCCTTCAGGACGGAAGCGAAGTACCTCAGGGCTTCCGCGACGGTCAGGTCGCCGTAGAGCGCCGGGTTCTGCGTGGCGTAACCGACCCGGTCGCGCAGTCCGGGGTCGCCCGCGGGCAGACCGAGGACGGTGACCGTGCCCGATTCGACGATCTGCGCACCCACGACCGCGCGCATCAGCGTCGACTTGCCGCACCCGCTCGGCCCCAGCAGTCCGGTCACCGAGCCGCGCCCGACCTGGAAACCCACCTCGCGCAGTACCGGCCTGCCGCCCCGCCGCACGGTCAGGCCGTCGACGCCGACAACCACCGAATTAACCATGTGTTTAATTCTGCCTGACGCAGCCGTCCGTGTCCACCACCGGGCGCGCGTCGACGCACCGCGCGCAAGCCAGTAGCCCGTTCGCCAGACCGGCAAACGGGCTACAGCTCACCCGACAAAGGGAGTTCAGAAAAAAGGTGTTATGCGCACCTCAGAACGTTACGGCCGATTCGGCTAGCAACCAGGAGTACTCCAGGCCGGATCTGCGCCGACCCATACGGTCGCACCACTTTCGGTGTAAGTCCGATACCGATTCGAACCTTCGACAGCCGACCAGTAGAAACAGCGTCCCGGATGCCACACACCGACGTTGCTGCCGCCGGACGGCGCGTTCCACAGTGTCAGGTTTTGCGCCGTCACTGTGCGATAGCCAGCAAGAACGTGCACGTCAGCAGCGGCTGGCGCTGCCGCGAACCCCGTCGCGACGGCGAGGCTCGTCGCGATTACCGCGATGCAGCGCCTGACAGTTCCCTGCATATGCCCTCTTTCGAGTCAGCGGAACTTGAATGCGGGAGATTTCCGACATGCTGGCCGGGTGCCAAATACCTCGGACAAAGATCGAAAACATCCACCCCGGCCCGCAGGCGACGCGCGTCACGTTGACCGAGTCTATGGCCGACCGATGACGGGGCGCATTACTCCGATCCGGCAATTCCCGAATGCGCCGCACAACAAACAAATCATCGCGTACCGGTGATCCGTTCTCCGCCGCTCGACCGCGCGTCAACCGACGGTTGACGATCCGCGGGTCGTCAACCTACAGTTGACGCATGACGAACCCCGGCACACCCCGTCTCGGCGAACTGATCGACACGGTGGAACGACTGCACCCCGACGGCGACCCGCTGCGCAAGCTGACGGACGCGGTGCTGCTCGCCCAGCACCTCGACGAGATCGCGGACCACCTGATCGGCCACTTCGTCGACCGCGCAAGGCATTCCGGCGCGTCGTGGACGGACATCGGGCAGAGCATGGGCGTGACCAAGCAGGCCGCGCAGAAGCGGTTCACGTCCAACGCGCCGGAGCAGCTGGACATCTCCCAGTTCGCCCGGTTCACCGACATGGCGAGGGTCGCGACCGTCGCCGCCCAGAAGGAAGCCGAGCGGCTCAAGCACGCCGAGATCACCCCGGGCCACATCCTGCTCGGCCTGTTCGCCGTGCCGAAAGCCGTTGCCGGGCGGGCGATCGAGTCCCTCGGCGGGTCAGCCGAGACGATCGTCGGCACCGTCCGCGCGAAGCTCGGGCCGCCTGTCGGCAACCCGCCGAGCAACCACACCCCGTTCTCCGGCCAGTCCAAGAAGGTCCTCGAACTGACCGTCCGGGAAGCGTTGCGGCTCGGGCACAACTACGTCGGGACCGAACACCTCCTGCTCGGCCTGCTGGCGTTGAACGACAGCACGGTCGTCGACACGCTCGACGAGGCCGGCGTGCCGATCGACCGGATCGAGAGCGCGATCCTCAGCGAGTTGCCGCCAGCGCCTCAGGAAGGGTGAAAGCACCGGCGTACAAGGCTTTCCCGATGATCGCACCTTCCACGCCGTCCTGCTCCAGCTGCCCGATGGCGACCAGGTCGGCCACTGTGGACACACCGCCGGACGCGACGATCGGGGCGTCGGTGCGGGCGCAGATCTCCGCGAGCAAGCCGAGGTTCGGGCCCTGCAGCGTGCCGTCCTTGCTGACGTCGGTCACGACGTAGCGGCTGCAGCCGTCCCGGTCGAGCCGGTCGAGCACGTCCCACAGGTCGCCGCCGTCCTGCGTCCAGCCACGTGCGGCCAAGCGGTGCCCGGCCTCGGTGATCCGAACGTCCAGGCCGACCGCGATCTTGTCGCCGTACTCGGCGATCGCCCTGGCGCACCACTCCGGGTCCTCCAGCGCCGCGGTGCCCAGGTTCACCCGGCGGCAACCGGTCGACAACGCGGCTTTCAGCGACTCGTCGTCCCTGATCCCGCCACCGAGCTCGACCTGGATGTCCAACTCGCCGACCACGCGCGCGATCAGCTCGCGGTTGTCACCACGGCCGAACGCGGCATCCAGGTCGACCAGGTGAATCCACTCCGCACCGTCGCGCTGCCAGGCCAGAGCGGCCTGCAACGGGTCGCCGTAGCCGGTCTCGGTACCGGCCTCGCCCTTGACGAGGCGAACGGCCTTGCCGTCGACCACGTCGACAGCGGGAAGCAGCGTCAGAGTCACGGCGCAGACTCTACTTGGCCAGTTCCGGCCGGTTGTCCGCCCCCGATTCCCGGCCGCCCTGCCCCGACGGGAAATCGTCACGGGCTTTTCGCGTGTTGATTCTTACCGCTTCCAGCGCCATGGTCGAGTGACCACCATCGGAAGTCGAATACGTGAGACCTCCCACGAATGAGAGTGGATGTTCACGCGCGTATCGACGCCATCACAGCATTGAAAGTCACGGTGGCCTGCGCCGCCGCGGCTGTCGCCTTCACCACATTCGATGGCCGCGCGTCCTGGGGAACCAACACGGTCGACGCCAACAACAGCGACTGCCACGGCTCGCACGTCGCGGGCACGTCCGGCGGCGCGAACGCGGCCATCGACCAGGCCGTCCGCAACTCGATCGCCTCCGGCGTGACGTACGCGATCGCGTCGGCCAACGCCAACCAGGACGCTTGCAACTGGTCACCCGCCCGGGTCGCCGAGGCGATCACGGTGAACGCGACGGACACCAACGACCGCCGGGCCACGTTCTCCAACTGGGGCTCCTGCACGGACATCTTCGCGCCCGGCGTGGGCATCGTGTCGTCGCACCACACGTCCGACACCGCCAGCGCCTCGATGCAGGGCACCTTGATGGCCAGCCCGCACGTAGCCGGTGCCGCGGCACTGTGGCTGGCCGTACACCCTTATGACACACCAGGTCCCGTTGGCGCTGCCCTCGCAGCCAACGCGACCCAAGCGGCGTGGGCAGCGACATCGGGAGCACTGGTCTATAGGGACTTGAGCCAGTTCCGCAGCAGGTGCGCTCCGGCGTCGCCGGACTTCTCCGGGTGGAACTGAGTCGCCGACAGGGCGCCGTTCTCCACGGCTGCGACGAAATCGCAGCCGTGGTTCGCCCAGGTGACCAGCGGCGCCGCGAGCGTGCCGGAGTCCTCGAGCTCCCACTTGCGCACCCCGTACGAGTGAACGAAGTAGAACCTCGTGTCAGCGTCCAGCCCGGCGAACAACTGCGAGCCATCGGGAACACGGACCTTGTTCCACCCCATGTGCGGAACGACATCAGCCTCGAGCCGTTCGACCGTGCCGGGCCACTCGTCGCAGCCCTCGGTCTCCTCGCCGTGCTCGATGCCCCGCTCGAACAAGATCTGCATCCCGACACAGATGCCGAGGACAGGACGACCACCGGCGAGCCGCCTGCCGACGGTCCGGTGCCCCTGAACGGACTTCAAACCCCGCATGCAAGCGGCGAACGCCCCGACACCGGGAACGACGAGCCCGTCCGCGTTGAGCGCCGCATGGCGGTCAGCGGTGACCTCGACCTCGGCGCCGACGCGCTGAAGCGCGCGTTCGACGGAGCGAAGGTTCCCCGACCCGTAATCCAATACGACAACTCGCACGGGATAGAGGGTACCCGTTGCTCCGAACTGGCCAGAATAGGCGAACCGGCTAACAGCGAATGCCGCACCTGAGACGCTGGTTACATGTCGGACGAGGCCCTGCGCCATCGAAGAAGCCCGCCGATCAGGCGCTCGCGGACTCGACCTGAGCGCGCGTTGGGCCTACGGACCCTGCCGCCTGAACTGGCGGAACTCCCCAACCTCGCCGGGCTCGCGCTGTCGGACAACGATCTCCCCGAACTGCCCACCTGGTTTCCGCTCGTCCAGACCAAAGGCAAGGGGCACTTCGAGGATCCGAGGCGAGAACGACGCGGACTTCCGTGCTCTCGAAGCGATGCTGTTCGAGCTGGACAAGAATCGACGTTGGGGCGGCCTTTCCCGCACCACCACACCTGAAGGCCTGCGCCTTTCCCTCTGTGCCGAGCACCGCAGGGCGTATCTACCGTAGAACCACAGGCAGCTCCTTCAACCGGGTTCCGGCAATACCGCCGAGCACGACCTGCATGAGCTCCTCGTACGGAACCGTCAAACGCGCCGACGGGAAGTCACGGGCCAGAACCTTCCGCACAGCATGGAGTTCGGCCTGCGCCAGCTGAGCACCCACGCAATAGTGGGCACCCGCGCCGAATGTCAGTCCCAGACCCGCGAGGTCCACCAGAATCGGAGCTCGGGCAGGCAGTCGCGTTCCGGCGAGCTCCATCTCCCCCGCCGTGAACCGCCACAGGCTGAAGGGTGCGGGCGGGTTCTCCCGCAACGTTTCCGCCACCGGGTCGTCGCTCGGGGTTCCGAGCATCCGGGCTACCACGTAGCCGATTGCCGCGTCCGTGGTCACCTGGCTGGCCAGGATCAGGCCGAACAAGTGGTAGCGCAGTTCGTCCTCGGGTGTACCGGCCAGGCGTTCGCGGAGTTCCGCTGCCAGGCCGTTTTCCTGCGCGGTCGCTGCTATGTCCATCAGTGTTTCGATTGCGGCGACCTGGTCGACGTCCATGTGCCTGCAGGCGTCCACGGCCTTGCTGACGTTCTCCGGCGGGATGGCCATCATGTCCAGCAGGACTGCGAGCGGGAAGCGGACCGTGAAGTCCGCCATCAGGTCGACGGCACCTTCGCCCAGGCCCATCAGCATTTCGTGGGCGAGTTCCTCGATCCGGTCCTGCCGCTCACGGATCCGCTTGCCGGTCAGCAGCGGCGCCTGGACCCGGCGCAGTGCGGTGTGCGCCGGGCCGTCCAATGTGGTCAACGAGGGCCGGAGGGCCGCCGGTGGTTCCAGGCCCGCGACCATCGGGTCCCAGTCCTCCGGCGCCATCGCCGGGTCTTTCACGATCCGCGGATCGGCCATCACCTGTTTGACCAGGTCACCGTCGGTCACGATCCACACCTGGCCGCCCGCGGGCGCGTCAACCGCCACCAGCGGACCGGCCGCGCGCAACGCCTCCGGGACCGGATTGGGCTCCGTCATCCCGCGCGTGGCCGCCGTGAAGGGATCAATCATCCGTTCAACCTTCCCCAGAAAGTAACTTCACCATGAAGCTATCACCCGGGGAAGGTACCTTGTCAACACAGCACGAGCTTGGTTGAAGGTGGAGGTAGGGCAGCCAAGTGGCGATGACGCACGCCGAAAACCCCGAACCCCGCCCACTGCGCCCGCACTCGGCGCAAGGCGAGGTCAGCGAGCACGCCCTGAAGATCCTCGACGGGCTGCGGGCGTTCGGCGCGGACTACACCGACATCACGAACAAGTTCGCCGCCTGGCTCGGTCTGCATTCGACCGAGGCGGCCGCACTCGTGGAGATCCTGCACGCCGAAGACAGCGGGACGCCGCTGTCCCCCACGCAGCTGAGCACGCGGCTCTCACTGACCACGGGCGCGACGACGAACCTGCTCAACCGCCTTGAGCGACTCGGTCACATCGTGCGTACACGTGAACACGCTGACCGGCGCAAAGTGACCGTCCGGGCCAGCCCGCAGATCGAAGAGCCCGCGCGGGAGTTCTTCGAGCCGTTCAACACACGGCTGGGTGACCTGGTCAGCCGGTACTCACCGGAAGAACTGGCGCGGTTCGAGGACCTTCTCGACGGCCTGCGGTCGACGCTGCGCTCGCTCTAGAGCATCCAGGCGACCGCGCCGCCGACCGCCAGCACAGCGAGCGCGCCGAGCAGCACGGCGAAGACCTTCGCCGTCTTCCACGCCGCGTAGACACCGCCGAGCAGGAACCCGGCCAGGATCATCAAGCCGATGATCGGCACTTCCTTGGGCACTACAGCACACCCTTCGTCGACGGGACCCCGCTCACCCTAGGGTCTGGCTCGACGGCGGCGCGCAGCGCCCTCGCCACGGCTTTGAACTCCGCCTCGGTGATGTGGTGCGGGTCGCGGCCGTGGATCACGCGGACGTGCAGCGCGATCTGGGCGTGGAAGGCCAGCGAGTCGAACACGTGCCGGTTGAGCACGAACGGGTAGTTGTTGCCGATCGTGAACGCGTTGAACTGCTCGGGTTCGCCGACGTGCACGCAGAACGGGCGGCCGGAAACGTCCACCGCGGCGTGCGCCAGCGTCTCGTCCATCGGGATCCACGCGTCGCCGAAACGGCGGATGCCCGCCTTGTCGCCGAGTGCTTCCCTGATCGCCTGGCCCAGCACGATCGCCACGTCCTCGACCGTGTGGTGCGCGTCGATCTCGACGTCCCCGGTCGCGCGGGCGACCAGGTCGAACGAGCCGTGCGCGCCGAACGCGGTCAGCATGTGGTCGTAGAACGGCACGCCGGTGCCGATGTCGAGTTTGCCTGAGCCGTCCAGGTCGATCTCGACGCGCACGGACGACTCTTTGGTGCTCCGCTCGACCTTGCCGATCCGGTTCATGAGGCGATGATCTCCTTGCTGGCGGCCAGGAACGCGTCGTTCTCGTCCGGTGTGCCGATGGTGACGCGCAGGTGCCCGGCGATGCCTACGTCCCTGACCAGCACGCCGCGATCCAAGTAGGACTGCCACGCGCCGGGACCGAACGGTCCGAAGAGGACGAAGTTGGCGTCGCTGTGCACCGGCGAGTACCCCATCCCGGCGAGGGATTCGACGACCCGGTCGCGTTCGGCGGCGAGTTTGGCGACCGACGCCAGTGTGGCGCCGGCGTGCCGCAGCGCGGCCCGCGCGGCGGCCTGGGTGAGCAGTGAGAGGTGGTACGGCAGCCGGACCAGCTGCAACGCGTCGACCACGGCGGGCGCGGCGATCAGATAGCCCAGCCGTCCCCCGGCGAACGCGAACGCCTTGCTCATCGTCCGGCACACGACCATCTTGTGGCCGAAGTCGTCCAGCAGGGACACCGCGCTCGGCTGAGCCGAGAACTCGGCGTAGGCCTCGTCGACCACGACGATCCCCGGCGCGGCGTCGATCAGCACCCGCAGGTCCGCCAACGGGATCGCCTGCCCGGTCGGGTTGTTCGGGCTGGTCACGAACGTGACGTCCGGGCGCTTCGCGCGAACGATCCCGACCGCCTGCACCGCGTCCAGCGAGAAGTCGGCACGCCGGGGCGCGGGCACCCACTCGGTCTTGGTGCCGGCGGAGATGATCGGGTGCATCGAGTACGACGGCTCGAACCCGACCGCGGCCCGTCCAGGGCCGCCGAACGCCTGCAGGATCTGCTGCAGGATCTCGTTGGACCCGTTGGCAGCCCACAGGTTCGCTGACGTGACCGGGTAGCCCGTGCTTGTGCTGATGTACGCGGCCAGGTCCTCGCGCAACGCGACCGCGTCCCGGTCCGGGTAGCGGTGCAGCTGACGCGCGACCTCCTCGACGGCCGCGGTCACGTCCGCCACCAGCTCCGGCGGCGGCGGGTACGGGTTCTCGTTGGTGTTCAACCGGACCGGCACGTCGAGCTGCGGCGCGCCGTACGGTGTGCGGCCGCGCAGGTCTTCGCGCAGCGGCAGGTCTTCCAGCTTGACGTCTTTCATCGCTTCTCGAATCTCGCGGCGACGGCCTGGCCGTGCGCGGGGAGGTCTTCGGCATCGGCGAGTGCGATCACCTTGTCGGCGACCTCGCGCAGGGCGTCCTCGGAGTAGTCCACGACGTGGATGCCCCGCAGGAATGTCTGCACTGACAAGCCGGAAGAATGTCGCGCGCAGCCGCCCGTCGGCAGCACGTGGTTCGACCCCGCGCAGTAATCCCCAAGCGACACAGGCGAATACGCGCCGATGAAGATGGCGCCCGCACTGCGGACACGCGCCGCGACCTCGCGGGCGCCGGCCGTCTGGATCTCCAGGTGCTCGGCCGCGTACGAGTCGACGACCTTCAGCCCGGTGTCCACATCAGACACCAGGACGCAGCCGGACTGCTTGCCGGACAACGCGGTGGTCACCCGCTCGTCGTGCTTGGTCGCCGCGACCTGGCGGCGCAGCTCGGCGTCCACCTGGTCGGCGAGGTCGTCGGACGTGGTTACCAGGACGCTGGCGGCGAGCGGGTCGTGCTCGGCCTGGCTGATCAGGTCCGCGGCCACGTGCGCCGGGTCGGCGGTGTCGTCCGCCAGGATCGCGATCTCGGTCGGGCCGGCCTCGGAGTCGATGCCGATCAAGCCGCGGAGCAAACGCTTGGCCGCGGTCAGGTAGATGTTGCCCGGACCGGTCACCATGTCCACCGGCGCCAGTTCAGCACCGTCGGTGTCCGTGCCGCCGTAGGCCAGTAGCGCCACCGCCTGCGCGCCACCGACGCCCCAGACCTCTTCCACGCCCAGCAGGGCACACGCCGCGAGCACGGTCGGGTGCGGCAGGCCGCCGAAGTTCTTCTGCGGCGGCGAGCACACCACAAGCGACTCGACACCCGCAGTCTGCGCAGGCACGACGTTCATGACCACACTGGACGGATAGACCGCCAAGCCACCCGGCGCGTACAGGCCTACACGCTGCACAGGGACCCAACGCTCGGTGACCGTCCCCCCTGGGACGACCTGCGTCGTGGTGTCCGTACGGCGCTGGTCGGCGTGCACCTTGCGAGCCCGCTCGATGGTCTCCAGCAGCGCTTCCCGCACCTTGGGATCGAGTTCCCGCTCGGCGGTGGCCAGGTCCTCGGCCGACACCCGGACGGCAGCGGGCCGCACGCCGTCGAACTGCTCGGTGAACTCCAGCACGGCCTCGACACCGCGATGATGGACCGCCTCGACCAACGGACGGACGCGGTCGAGCACCACGTCCACATCCGTCTCAGCCCTTGGGAGGGCAGCCCGCAGTTCGGCGGACGACGGCACACGGCCACGCAGATCGATGCGGCTGAGCATGACTCAAGAGTAAAGGTCGGCTCGTCGTGGGCCGAACCTGGCGTGCATGAGGTCGACACCGAGGCCGCCGGTCAGCAGCCGCTCCTTGGCGTTGCCGAGCAGCTGGCGTGTCCACGTGGTGAAACCACCGTCCGCCAGTGACACGTCACCCGCCCTCAGCTCGAAGCACGCGTCGACGTAGTAGCCACGACCCTTCTGCCTCTCATCGTCGAAACCAACCTTGACCTGCGGAGATTCGCCTCTCAGCCGCTCGATGACACGCTCGGCGACGGCATCACGACGACTCTCGTCGAGGACCGTGACCAGCACCTGAACGTCCGCCAAATGCTCGATCAACGCAACCATCGCGCTCAGTTGTGCGCACAGACTGCCGGTTTCGAAGCGGAACGAACCTTCATCACGGCCCGCGACAGTCAACGCAAGCAGCCGGAAATGTGACGACCATCCCTGCGGAAACGGCTGGGCCCGCAGCAGCCGGTGAGACGCGCACAGACGCACCGGCTGCCGTCCCGACCTGCGAACAGCAGACTCCAACGCCAACGCGTTGGTCGAGTCAGCCATCACCTCGGAGCCCCGCGCGGTGGTGACAACCCGATTCTGGTCCGTCCCGGACAGGACGCTGACCGTGCCCAGCGGGCTTACCGGCGACAACTCGACCGGCGTGTACCCCCTGTCCCGCAGCGTCTTGAACGCGAACAGGTCATACTCGGCTTGACTGACTGGGTCCACTGTGGCCACTCCAGTGAACCGATCGCGCTTGTACTGCGCCAGAACTTGCGCCGGGGTGCGTTTGGCCGCTTGTCTCCTGTGCACGTCGAGCAGCAGGGATCGCAAGTCCGCCGGCGCGAGGTCGGCGAGCAGACCAGGCAGACCGGGTACTCCGGTTGTCCGTTCGATCCGATCGATGAGCGTCACCGTGCCGACGTTGCCAGAGACCGCTTCCGATCGCGCGCTATTTCCCGGCTGACGACGCGGAACCCGGATCGCGTCGACTTACCGGCAGCACCACCTGCCCCACACCCACCCCCACCAACCGTCCAGCCGCATCGACTGCCCAGCCATTGTGCGGAGTGGCCAGTCCACCGACTGTCCAGCCATTGCGCCCGAATGTTTGGGCCACCGACTGTCCGACGGCATCAACAGTCCGGCCGCACCGGATTGTCGGACCCCACCGGTAACCCGAAATAAGGGCAACCCCGGCGACGCGGCTTGTTGGACCTCGTCTTCATTCGCCAGTGTCGGTATTCAATCTCGCACACTCAGTATTCGGCGTTCAATCTCGCGTACTCAGTGTTCGACATTCCGACCCGACACTCAGCCCGCGCCGCCCTGTATTCAGGGTTCCGCTTTCACACTGGCGAGTAACGCCCACCCCTGCGTTCAGCATTCAACGTTCAGCCCCTTAACACCCACCGCCTGCACTCAGCGTCGCGCGTCCAGAGCCAACACACCGTCTGCATTCAGCGTTATGAGTGCAAACCCGCATCGAGCAACGCTCCACCGCCTGCATTCAGTGTTCAGCATCAGGCCCCGACACCTCGGCCCCCGCCGCTCGCCGCTCGCCCTGCATTCAGCATTCAGCATTCAGTGTTCACGTCTGACATCACACCCCCACCGGCCTGCATTCAGAGTTCAGTGTTCGGCGTTGGATGCGGTGCTTTCTTTTTCGGCGGCGGCTACCAGGTCGTCGTAGTACTTCTGCTGCGACGGGTAGTAGTCGTCAAAGCTGGGCAGCGGTTCGCCCTCGCGGGACGCGATCAGCATGTCGAGGTAGAACTCCCAGCCCGGACCCGTGCTGCCGACGATGTCGGTGCGCTCGACGTGCTGGATCAGGTTGAGCTCAGTAACCCCGGCACTGTGCGACAACCGGGCTTCCATGTGCCAGACGCCGTGCGCGTCCGGCTCGGTCGAGATGGCCAGCCTGGTCGGCGCTTCGCAAAGGTCGATGTGGATGTCCATCCACGGCTGGCCTTCTTCGTGCAGCATCTGGACTTTCGCCGTGCTGCCGGTTCCTCCTCGTCCTTCCCATGGGCCGAACCAGCGGCTGGTTCGCGACGACTCCGTCAGGCTTGCCCAGACGTCGTCGATCGGCGCTTTCAAGGTCCTGGTCAGCACCAGGTCGTAGCCCTTATCCGTCGGAACCAGTTTTCCGGTCGGGATTGGTTTCACGGTCCGCTCTCCGTTCGCGTCGGGTTCGGTAGACCTCGGTTTCCAGCGCGTCCAGTCGCTGTTCCCAGACGGCCGCGGGCATGGTCAGTTCGGCCAACCACGCCTTGAGCTCGTCGAGTGCGGTCGGGTCGAGTGCGTATACCCGTTGCCGTCCAACGGTTTCGTCACGCACCAGCCCGCTTTCCCGCAGCACGCGCAGGTGACGGCTGATCGCGGGGCGGGTGATCGCGAATCGGTCCGCGATCACCCCGGCCGGCAGCGGTCCGGCACGCAGCATCTCGAGGATCTGCCTGCGCACCGGGTCCGCTATCGCGCCCGCGACGAGGTCAACCACAGCGGAAGCGTAACCAATGGGTTACACGTCCGTCAATGCCCGGGCGAACTCGGACACCTGTTCCGGTGAGACGAAGTAGTGCGGCGAAGCCCTGACCACCGCGTCGATACCCCGGCGTGTCATGTCGTACCGAGTCGACGAGGAGTACGAGCAGGACACCGCAATCCCCTTGTCCCACAACCGGTCTCGCACTTCCTCCACGGATCGGCCCGCTTTCGTGAAGCTCACGATCCCGCTCTTGTCGCCGCCCAGGTCGTGCAGTGTCACGCCGGGAATCCCGGCCAGCAGCGACCTCGCCAGCGAGGCGTTCGCCGACACGGCGGCGGTGATCTCGGAAATCCCCAGGCGCAGGGCGTATTTGGCCGCCGCGATCAAGCCGAGGCGTTCGGCCA
The DNA here is from genome assembly GCF_001302585.1 of Kibdelosporangium phytohabitans. GTDB lineage: Bacteria > Actinomycetota > Actinomycetes > Mycobacteriales > Pseudonocardiaceae > Kibdelosporangium > Kibdelosporangium phytohabitans. The sequence continues at coordinate 9,755,626 of NZ_CP012752.1, forward strand.
CCCCGTACTCCCACAACTCGAACGCCCGCGCACCCTGGGCGACAGTGAAGGTGTCCGAGTCCTCCCACACGGCTGCCTTGCCGTCGATCAACCGGGGCCGCAGCCCGGTCTGGTCACGGATCACGAGCACGCCCGTGCCTCGCGGGCCGCGCAGCCATTTCCGGCCGGTTCCGGAGATCACGTCCACGCCCAGCGCGGCCGCGTCGACAGGCAACTGGCCGATCGACTGGCAGGCGTCCAGCAGCACCAGCGCGCCGACCGAGTGTGCGGCTTCCACCACCGGTTCGATCGGGTTCACCAGGCCGCCGTTGGTCGGCACGTGCACCAGCGACACCAGCCGGACGCGCGAGTCCAGCATGTCCCGCAGCGCGTCCACGTCCACGCGGCCCGACGGGTCCGACGGGATCCGTTCGATCTTGATCCCCAGGTTCAGCAGGCCCAGCGCGTTGCTGTGGTACTCGACTTCGGTGACCAGTACGCGGTCGCCGGGTGACAGGGACATCGCGTCGACAGCCGCGAGCCACGACCGTGTCGCGCTGTCGGTGAACGCCACCTCGTGGGGCTCGCAGCCGAGCAGTTCCGCGAACACCGCGTATCCCTCTTCGAGGTCTTCCGCGCGCTCGGCCGCGGCACGGTAGCCGCCTACTTCGGCTTCACGTCGTAAATGCGCCTGGACCTCGTCCAGCACCTGCCGTGGCGGCAGTGACGAGCCCGCGTTGTCGAGGAAAACCAGGTCACGGCAGCCGGGGGTGTCAGCGCGTATTGCGTCAAGGTCGATCACATAGTGCAAGCTACCTGGGTTGCCAACGGGACAGATTCCACCAAGCGCCCCAGGTGGGGTCCTGGCTGTCGGCGTCGACCACGGCCTGGTATCCGGTCCAGTTGCGGCGCAGGACGTACGTGTGCTCGAGACCGACAAGCACGACCATGGTGGGGGCTTCGATGTACGTGCGCTGCAGCTTGCGGTATTCGGCGACGCGTTGCGCCGGGTCTGTCATCGCCCTGGCCGCGTTCAGTGACGTGGTGATCTTGGGATCCGCGGACCGCATCAGCGGGTACAGGGCCAGGTCGGGGTCGAACGGGTCGCCCGAGCCGATCACCGCGGCTTCGCCCGTCGCCGCGGCGCCCACCCGTGTCTGGACCTTGACGCCTACCGCGTCCGCGTCGGCAGCGAAGGATGTGGCGAGGTCACGGGCGACCGTGTCACCGGCGGGGTATGCGAGCACGAACTGTGCCGGAACACCGTTCTTGGTGCGAATACCGTTCGAGCCGGTGACCCACCCGCCTGAGTCGAGCAGCGACTTGGCGGTCGGCACGTCGTAGGAGAACTTCGCCGTCGGCTCGTAGAACTCCGCCAGCACAGGCGACAGCGGTGTGAAGGCTTCGATGCCGTGTCCCGCAATTGGACCGTCGATCATCGACTTGCGGTTCACGGCGTAGTTCAACGCCAGCCGGATGTGCGCGTCGGCCGTAACCGCGTTGCCCACAGGCATCTGGATCGCCCGCACGGCCGCGCTGCGCTGGCGCAGGACCGCGAACACATCGGACTGCTCGAACGATTTCGCCTGTGCGGGTGGCAGTGCCGCGCTGTCCAGCTTGCCATCCTTGATCCGCTTCACCCTGGCGTCGTCGTCGGGCACGAACTCGACAGTCACCTTCGAGACCGTCGGTGCGCCGCCGAAGTAGGACGTGTTGGCGCGCAACGTCAAACTGGTGCCACGTTGCCAGTTCTCCACCTGGTACGGCCCGGTGCCGACAGGTTTCAACTCGGCCACCGGCCCGGGCTGCGCCAGCGTCTCGCTGGGCACGATCCCGAGCGCCAGCAGGTCGAGGAACGGCGCGTACGGCTGGGAGAGGTCGAACCGCACCGTGCTGCCGACCGGGACCGTCCGCGGTGGCGGCACGGCCCGGCTCGACGACGACGGCGGCACGGTTGTCGTGGTCGTCGCCGGCGGCGGTGTGACGTCCGTGATCGCTGTGATCATGCTGTAGCGGTCACGCAACGGTGAGTCGTACGCGGCATCCAGCAGCGCGCGGTATGTGGCGACGACGTCCTGGCCGTCGAACGCGCTGCCGTCGTGGAACCGCACGTCACCGCGGAGTTTCACGGTCCACGACTTCCCGTCGGGCGACGGCGTCGGCATTTCGACGGCCAGCGCCGTGCGCAGGCCCGAGTCCGCCTGGTGCTCCAGCAGGCCGTCGTACACCTGGGCGGCACCGTTTTTGCCGTATCCCGCCAACGGGTGCACGTTGGCGGGTTCGGACGGCACCGCGAGCACGAGGGCGGTGCTGTCCGTGCTGCCGGAGGCGGTCGGCGTCGGCGCTGCCGTGCAGCCGACCAGCCCGAGGACGGTACAGAGCGCGCCAGAGCTCAACAGGATTCGACTACGGGGCACACTGCGCACCCTAGCGTCCCTACGAAACGGCTGCCGCGCTTTCCACCGGAGCGAGATCCATCCCGATGTCCACGATCGGCGCGGAGTGCGTCAGGCCACCGACGGCCAGGTAGTGCACTCCTGTCTCGGCGTATGCCCGTGCGACGTCGAGCGTCAGCCCGCCGGATGCTTCGAGTTCGGTCCGGCCGCCCGCGGCTTTCGCGCGCTGGACGGCTTCGGCGCACTGGTCTGGCGTGAAGTTGTCCAGCAGGACCAGTTCGACGCCGAGGCCGAGTGCCTCGTCGAGCTGGTCGAGCGTGTCCACTTCCACCTCGCACGGCAGCTTCGGCGCGTGGGCGCGAGCGGCGGTGAACGCGGCTGTGATCGAACCGGCGGCGAGCACGTGGTTGTCCTTGATCAGCACGGCGTCGCCGAGGCCGAGCCGGTGGTTGCTGCCGCCGCCCATGCGCACGGCGTGCTTTTCCAGCAGCCGCATGCCCGGTGTGGTCTTGCGGGTGTCCCGGATCACGCAGCCGGTGCCGTCGACCGCGTCCACCCATTCGCGGGTGAGCGTGGCGACGCCGGACAGGTGCGAGACCAGGTTCAACGCTGTGCGCTCGGCCGTGAGCAGGCCCCGCAGCGAGCCGCGGACGACCAGGACGGGTTCGCCGGGCACCAGGCGTGTGCTGTCCTGAACAGCCGTCAGGATCTCCAGATCGGACAGGCGGCGGTGGAAAACACCCAGCGCGACCTCGATGCCCGCGAGCACACCGGGTTTACGCGGGGTGATCGCCGCCGTGCCGACCGCGTCGGCGGGCACTGTGGCCTCGGTGGTCACGTCCGGGCCGTAGCGGAGGTCCTCGGCGAGCGCGCGGTCCACGACGCCCAGTGCCTCGGCTGTCTCCTGTTCGTTCACGCCGCGCTCCTCAGTGGGGTCGGTGCGGCCAGCACGGGCTGACCGGACGGGTTGAGCCGGACCGCGAGGCTGTGCTGCCACGCCGGGTCGGTGTCGGGGTAGTCGGTTCGCACGTGGCAGCCGCGGCTTTCGGTACGCGCCGACGCCGCCGCGATCAGTGCCCGTGCGACCAATGTCAGCGCCGCGTCCTCGACGCGTTGCTTCGTCTTGAGCAGTGTGTCCACAGCGGACACGTCGAGTACCGAGCCGACGACCGCGAGGCCTTCGGCGTCCCGGCCGATCCCGGCGTACCGGCTCATCACGCGCTGCAGCACGTCCCGGTCGGCGACCGGGGCCGTCGGCAGCGGCGCCTTGCCGGCCGCGCGCGGGTCGGCCAGCAGGCACGCCGCGATGTCCGCCGCGATCGCCCGTGCCGCACGGGCACCGACGACGAGTCCTTCGAGCAAACTGTTGGACGCCAGCCGGTTGGCGCCGTGCAGGCCGGTCCTGGCGACCTCACCGACAGCGTAGAGCCCGATGACACCGGTCCGTCCATCTACTGTGGACGCGACGCCGCCGCACGCGAAGTGCGCGGCGGGCGAGACCGGGATCGGGTCGGCCGACGGGTCCACGCCGATCGACCGGCACGCCGCCAGCACGGTGGGGAAGCGCCGCCGGAACAGCTCGGCGTCCAGATGGGTTGCGTCGAGGTAGACGTGGTCGCCCACCCCGCCCGGTTCTGTCGCCATGCGGCGGGTGATCGCCGCGGACACCACGTCACGCGGCGCGAGGTCCTCCAGCGGATGCACGCCCTTCATCACGCGCTCGCCCAGCGCGTCGACGAGGACCGCGCCTTCCCCACGTACAGCCTCGGTCACCAGTGGGCACCGGCCGCGCGCACCCGGGCCCGTGTACAGGACGGTCGGGTGGAACTGCACGAACTCAACGTCCGCGGCCGGGGCACCGGCCCGCAGCGCCAATGCCAGGCCGTCGGCCGTCGCCACTTCGGGATTCGACGTCGCCTGGTACAGCTGGCCCAGGCCACCGGTGGCCAGCAGTACCGCGGGCGCGCTCACGACGCCCGGCACGCCGTTGGGGTCAAGGACGAGCAGGCCGACGACCGCGCCGGTCGCGGTGCGGACCGTGTCGACCGCGATGTGGTTGTCCAGCAACGGCACACGGCCGTCCTGCGCCGCGGACAGCAGTGCACGCTCGATCTCCGCGCCCGTCGCGTCGCCTCCGGCGTGCACGACGCGGAACGCGCTGTGGCCGCCTTCCCTGGTCCGGGCCAGTTTCCCGTCCGTACCGGGGTCGAAGACAGCGCCGAGCGCGCGCAGGCGCGTCACGGCGTCCGCACCGTCGGCCAGGATCGCGGCCACCGCGTCGTCCGCGCAGAGGCCGGCGCCTGCCACCAGCGTGTCGTCGATGTGCGCGGCGACGGAGTCGCCTTCGTCGTGCTCGCCCGGCAGGACGACGGCGACGCCGCCCTGTGCCCAGCGCGTGTTGCCCGCACTGGCTGCCGCCTTGGTGATGACCAGGACCCGGAGGCCGAGGTCACGGGCCTCCAGTGCGGCGGTCAGCCCGGCGACGCCGGTCCCGGCCACGATGACGTCGGCGCGAGCCTCCCAGCGGGGGCTCATTCCCCACCGCCGGGCTGGCCGATCTCGATCATCCGCTGCACCGAGGCGCGCGCACGGGCGGCCGTGTCGAGGTCGACGTGCACCTCGTCCTTGTTCTCCCGCAGACTGCGCAGCAGCGCGGCCGGGGTGATCATCTTCATGTAGCGGCACGAGGCCCGGTCGTTGACCGCGCGGAAGTCGATCTCCGGTGCGGCCCTGCGCAGCTGGTGCAGCATCCCGATCTCGGTGGCCACCAGTACCGAGGTCGCGTTGGTCGCCTTGGCTTCCTTGACCATGTCGCCGGTCGACAGGATCTTGACCTGCTCCGGCGGCACGATCCCCTCACCGGCCAGGTACAGCGCGGAGGTGGCGCAGCCGCACTCCGGGTGCACGAACAGGTCCGCCGTCGGGTTCGCCGCCGCCCGCTCGGCCAGTTCGGGGCCGTTGATCGCGGCGTGCACGTGGCACTCGCCGGCCCAGATGTGGATGTTGTCGCGGCCGGTGACGCGCTTGACGTGGGCGCCGAGGAACTGGTCCGGGCAGAACAGCACCTCCTTGTCGGCCGGGATCGAGGCGACCACGTCGACCGCGTTGGACGAGGTGCAGCAGATGTCGGTCTCCGCCTTCACCTCGGCGGTGGTGTTCACATAGGACACGACGACCGCGCCGGGGTGTTGTGCCTTCCACTCCCGCAGGTCCGCGCCGGTGATCGAGTCGGCGAGGGAGCACCCCGCGCGCTCGTCCGGGATCAGCACGGTCTTGGACGGCGCGAGGATCTTGGCTGTCTCGGCCATGAAGTGCACGCCGCAGAACACGATCGTGGACGCGTCGCTTTCGGCGGCGATCCGCGACAGCGCCAGCGAGTCACCAGTAAAGTCCGCGATGTCCTGGATCTCGGGAAGCTGGTAGTTGTGCGCGAGCAGGACGGCGTCGCGCTGCTCGACCAAGCGCCGTACTTCGTCCCGCCAAGCCGCGTCCGGCTCGACCCCGCTGTAAGGAGTCAGTGTTGCCGTCATCAGGTCCTCCTAGCTCAGGGTTTCCAGTCCCGAGGTTTTCGCCTAAGGATCGAAAACATGCCTGATGCTACCACCGCGCCACCCCTGCTCGGCCATGAGGTTTTGGCCGCGGTCCTGCAAGTGAGAGACGGATCACTCCAGGTCCTGCTGTGGGAAAGGGCCCAGGAGCCCGATGTGCACCGCTGGGCGCTGCCCGGCGGCATGCTCCGCCTCGACGAGGACATCGAGCACTCGATCCGGCGCCAGCTGAAGGAAAAAGTCGATGTGAGACAACTCGCACACGTCGAGCAGCTGGCCGTCTTCTCCGCTCCCGACCGCGTGCCCGGACCTCGTCTGGTCGCGTCGGCGTTCCTCGGGCTCGTGCCGTCCGACAACGACCCCGAAGTGCCGCCGGACACCCGCTGGCACCCGGTGGACGACCTGCCCACGACCGCTTTCGACCACGAGTCGATCGTGCGGCGGGCCCAGCACCGGCTGCGCTCGAAGCTGTCGTACACCAACATCGGCTTCGCGCTGGCCCCGCCCGCGTTCACCATGTCCGAACTGCGGGAGATCTACTCGGCGGCGCTCGGGTACAGCGTGTCGTCGACGAACCTGCAGCGAGTGCTGTCCAGGCGTGGACTGCTGGAACCAACTGGGGAAACGACGAAGCCGGGCCGGGCGGGCGGCCGTCCGGCCGCGCTGTTCCACTTCACTGTGCGTGGCATGCAGGTCACCGACGAGTTCGCCGTTCTGCGCCCGCCCGCTGCGAAAACCCGGTGATGCCCGTACTTTGACTGGTGTGCCCGCGACGCTTCCGCTGTTTCCCCTGCAGACAGTGCTGCTGCCGGGCGCGAACCTGCCCCTGCACGTCTTCGAGCCGCGCTACCGGCAGCTGACCGTCGACCTGGTCACCGGGACCGTGCCGGAGAAGCGCTTCGGCGTGATCGCGATGAAGGCACCGGTCGCCGAGGAAGTCGACAAGGTGGACCAGCTGCTGCCGATCGGGTGTTCGGCGGTCCTGCGGCAGGCCACCCGCCTGCCCGACGGCCGCTACGACATCATCACCACCGGTGAGCGGCGGTTCCGGCTGCTGGACCTCGACTCGACGAGCGCGCCGTACCTCATCGGCACCGTCGACTGGATCCCGGACACCAGGACACCGCCCGCGATGGCCGAGCGGATCGGCTCACTGGCCGACTCGGCACGAGCGGCATATCGCCGTTACTGCGACACCGCTTGGGAAAAGGGCGACTGGGACGAGCCCGCGGACGACACCGACCCGGCCGACCTGGCGCACCTGCTGGCCGCCGACGCCCTGCTGCCGATCGAGGACCGCCAGGCCCTGCTCGAGGAAACCAGGGCGGCGCACCGGCTGCGGATGGTCTACTCGCTGCTCACGCGAGAAGCGGGGATCATCGCGGCGCTGCGCGCTGTCCCCGCTCCCGCATCGGCGTTCGCCACGAAGATGAACCTCAACTAGTTTTCGGCGCGGCCCGCATGCCGACGTAGCAGTAGTCGTGGCCGTCCAGTTCGGCGAACACCACCGGCATCGCGCCTTCGCTGAACGACGGACCGGCACCGCCCGCGGCCCACACCGTCTCGGAGACGGGCACCATGTCGGACTCGATCGTCGGCGCCAGGCCCTTCATCCCGTCGACGAACTCGTAGGTGAGGTGCGCGTTCTCGTCGACCGTGATCACGACGCCCTCTCGCCTGTACGTCCCCGCGTACTTGCCGATCGTGACCGCGGGTGGCTGCGCGGGCGCCGCGAACGGCTCCGGCAGCGTGATCCCGGCCAGTTCGGCGAACAGCTCGCTGAACAACGAGTAGTAGAGCTGACGCGCGCCACCGCCGTTGGTGGTCAACGCGATCGCAACGCCCGAGTCCGGGATCACCCGCAGGTACGCGTACTGGCCCACGGCGGCGCCGTCGTGGCCGTAGCCGAATCGGCCGTCCCAGTCGTACAGCGTCCAGCCCAGGCCCCAGCCGTCCGCGCTGACTGTCCACTTGTCCGGTACGTCGACCACGCGCTTCTGCATGGCCGCGACGGTTTCCGGCTCCAGCACGCCGGCACCGCCGTCCAGGTGCGCCTTGGCGAACCGGACGATGTCGCCCGCGGACGCGATGACCCTGGCGCCCGGTCCGGCCGAGCGTGGGAGCAGATCCCACGCGGGCGCCGGGTCCGGGTACGCGCCGGGCTCGCCGAGGTGGGACATGGCGGCCCGGAAGCTCAGCGCCTCCTCCGGGAGGGTCATCGAGTGCGTCAGGCCGAGCGGCTGGAACACCCGCTCCCGCAGGGCCTGGTCCCAGGTCTGGCAGGTCAGCACCTCGGCGATCCGGCCGAGGACGGCCATCCCGACACTGCTGTAGGACACCGCGACCCCGGGCGGGCAGTCCAGCGCCACGTCCTCGGCGGCTTCGACGTACTTGGCCAGGCAGTCGTCGCCGCGGCCGGTGTCGTGGACGAAGTCACACGTCAAACCGCTGGTGTGGCTGAGCAACTGGCGCGGTGTGATGACCCTCGCCGCGTGCGGGTCGGCGGTGGTGAACTCGGGCAGCACGTCCACGACCGGGGCGTCCAGGTCGAGCTTGCCTTCCTCGGCCAGCGTCATCACGAGAGTCGCGGTGTAGACCTTGGCGATCGACCCGAGCTGGTACACCGAGTCCGGCGTGGCCTCGACGCCGGTTGCCCTGTGCAGGACACCGCTTGCCAGTTCGTGGATCTCGCCGTCGGCCAGGATCGCCAGCCCGGCGCCGGGGACGCGGTGCTCCGCGCGCAGGTCGTCGAGCCGCTGCTGCCAGTGTGCGGTGTTCATGTCCTGGTTTCCTTCGCGTGGTGACGAGTCGTCAGTGGACGACGGCGGGCTGCTCGGCGGCGGTGTCGTCGGTCTTCTTGTCCCGCATGACGATCAGGGCGAGCGCCGAGGCGACCAGCACGGCGATCCCGCTGATCACGAAGGTGGTGGACATCGCGTCGGTGAAGGCGGTCCGTGCGGTGCCGGCGAGGCCGGGAACGCGGATGGCGTCACCGAAGGACGCGGGCGAACCGGCGGGCATCTCCGTGGCGAAGGCGCCGCTGAGGATGCTGCCCAGCGCGGCCACGCCGAGCGCGGCACCCAGCTGCTGGATGGTGTCGTTGAGCGCCGAGCCGACACCGGCCTGCTCCGCCGGGACCGTGCCCATCAGCGCGGCGATCGCGGCGGGCATCGCCAGGCCGCCACCGGCGCCGAGCACGAACAGGGCCGTGCCGATGCCCACGAATCCCGAGTCCGCCGAGAGCGTGGCGAGGAAGAAGAACGAACCGGCGATCACGGCCAGGCCGACGCACGCCATCAGCCTGTTGCCCAGTTTCTGGCCGAGCGTGGCGCCGAGGCCGTTGAACAGCAGCGAACCGACGGCCATCGGCAGGAACGCGAGACCGGCCTCGGTCGGCGTGAAGCCGAGCACGAACTGCAGGTACTGGGTGACCACGACCATCAGGCCGCCGTTGCCGATCTGCACGAGCGTCAACGAGAAGCTGCCGCCGCTGAAGTTGCGGGCCTTGAACAGCTTGAGCGGGACCATGGGCGACGGGGTGCGCTTCTCCCAGAGCACGAACGCGGTCAGGCTCACGACGGCGACCGCCAGCGGGACGAGCACCTCGGCGTCGGTGAACGAGTACTTGGGCAGCTCGATGATCGTCCAGACGAACGCGGTCATCCCGGCGGCGGACAGCAGCGCGCCCAGCGGGTCCGGCTTCTGCCACGGGCCCTTGGACTCCGGCATCAGCGCGATCGCGGCGACGATGGCCAGCACGGCGATCGGCACGTTGATCAGGAACACCGCGCCCCACCAGAACCACGCGATCAGCGCACCGCCCAGCACCGGACCACCGACGAAGCCGACCGTCGCGGCGGCGCTCCACACGGCCATGGCCTTGGGGCGTTCCTTGTCGTCGAAGACCGTGATCAGGATGGACAACGTGCTGGGCATGATCAACGCACCGCCGACGCCCATCACCGTCCGCGCGATGATCAGCTGGGCCGGGTCGGCGGCGAAGGCCGCCAGCAGTGACGAGGTACCGAACAGCACCAGGCCGATGATCATGATCTTCCGGCGGCCGAACCGGTCGCCGAGGCTGCCCGAGGTGAGCAGCAGCCCGGCGAAGACGAGGATGTAGGAATCCAGGATCCACTGGATGTCCTGCGGGCCCGCGCCGATGTCCTCGCTCAGCGGCGGGACCGCCACGGTCAGCACCATGTTGTCGATGACCAGCACCAATGTGCTGAGCACCAGTACCACCAAGATCCACCAGCGGCGTGGGTTCCGCTCCTGCATCCGACTCAGTCCCCTCGGTTTGCGTACGTTGTTCCGTGGATGCGCACACTGTACGCACACTGCGAACGCTGATGCAAGAGCGCACATCGTGCGCTACCGTGAACACATGAACAGCGACATCCCGTCCGTGTGGGCGCGGCCGAAGAAGAACCGCGACCAGCCGGCCCTGAGCCAGCACCAGATCGTCAGCGAGGCCATCGCACTGCTGGACACCGAGGGCCTGGACGCGCTGAGCATGCGCAACCTGGGCAAACGCCTCAACGCGGGCGCGACCTCGCTCTACCGGCATGTGGCCAACAAGGACGAGCTGATCGAGCTGGCGATCGACGAGGTACACGGCGAGATCGAGGTGCCGCCCGCCGACGGGACCGACTGGCGGGCAGGCGTCACCGGCTGCGCGCACAGCAGCCTCGCGATGATCAACAACCACCCGTGGGTGGCGTCGGTCCTCGGCCAGATCGGCCTGTCCTACCTGGGACCGAACGTGATGCGGATGAGCGACGGCATGCTCGCGCTGTTCGAGAAGGGCGGCTTCAGCCTGGCCGAAAGCGACCTCGCGCTGCGTGCCGTGCAGGCCTACGTGATCGGCTCCGGGGTCGGCGTCGCCGCGTGGCAGACGTCGTTGGCCCGCAGCGGCCTGAGCAACGAGCAGTGGGCGGAACGGATCCAGCCGATCGTCCTCGCGGCGGCCGCTCCCTACCCCCGGCTCACCGCGTCAATCGAAGCGGCGGCAGCGAACACCGTGGAGGTCATGTTCACCCACGGACTCGACGCGGTACTCGACGGCCTGGTGGCCAAGCGCAGCCGCGGCTAGCCCAGACGGCGGCCTAGGTCGTCCATCCCGTTCCACGCGGCCAGAACGCCGTACGCCAGCGCTGTGGCCAGCGGCTGGGCCAGGATCACCCAGACGGACTCCAGCGTCGGGGGGACCGTGACCTGGTCACCGACGTTCGTCGCCGACGGCACGTCGTAGATCCACCCGGTGAACATCCCGGTCATCAAGGTGGCCAGATATGCCGCGCCCAGGGAACCCAGCACAGCGGCGATCATCGTGACCGGTCCGCGGCGTTCCCGCATGAACCACACGGCCACGCCGACGACCAGCCCGGCGCCCAGCCCCAGCAGCACGAACACCGCGATCGAGTCGAAGCGGTGGTAGCTCTCGGCGGTCAACGGGATCGGGCCGCGCACCGTGACCTGCTTGAGCTGGCTCGGCGCGAGCTGCGCCCACAGCCATGCCAGCGGGACACCGACCAGGCTCACCAGCGACAGCACGCTGATCGCGGGCAGCAGATCGGCTTTGATCACTACGCGTGACCTCGGCTGGGGCGGGAGGTGGTACGGCATGCCGTACGGCGGGTAGAGCGGAACCTCCGATGGCGCATTCCGTTGCTGCGCCTCGACGGGCTGTTCCGCCACAGCCGAACCTCACCTTCTCGTCTCCCCAGGGAGACGAGCTTATCCCGTGACCGGTGCGGATGTTGACTCGCCGTGCCGACTGCACCGGGCCGACCACCCGCCCGGGGTCACCTGAACGACCATCCGCCGCGCGCAGTGTTCGCAGAAGCGCGGCGGGTCGACCAGCGCCAGCCGTTTGCGGCACTGTTCGTGCACACCTTCGGTGCCGGGCTTGCCGCACCAGCCACAGTAGGTCACGGGATCGGCGTGGGTCACAGCGTCTCGTTCAGCGCCTTGATCGGCATCTTCAGCTCGGCCAGCATGTCCAGGTCCTGGCTGGCCGGGCGGCCGAGGTTGGTCAGGTAGTTGCCGACGATGATGGCGTTGATGCCGCCGAGCATGCCCTTCTCCGCGCCGAGGTCACCGAGGGTGAGCTCACGGCCGCCGGCGAACCGCAGCATGGTGCGCGGCATGGCCAGGCGGAACGCGGCGACCGTGCGCAGCGCCTCCGGGCCCTCCACGATCGGGTAGTTCTCGTACGGCGTGCCGGGGTTGGGGATGAGGAAGTTCATCGGCACCTCGTCCGGCTCCAGTTCGGCGAGCTGCACCGCGAACTCGGCGCGCTGCTCGATCGACTCCCCCATGCCGATGATGCCGCCGGAGCAGACCTCCATGCCCGCTGCACGGACCATCCGCAGGGTCTCCCAGCGCTCCTCCCACGCGTGCGTGGTGACCACGTTCGGGAAGTGCGAGCGGGCGGTCTCGAGGTTGTGGTTGTAGCGGTGGCAGCCCATCTCGACGAGCTCGTCGACCTGCTCCTGTGTGAGCATGCCGAGCGAGCAGGCGATCTGGATGTCGTTGCCGTCCTCGCGGATGGCCTTGATGCCGTCGCGGACCTGGGAGAGCAGGCGCTCGTCCGGGCCGCGGACCGCCGCGACGATGCAGAACTCCGTCGCACCGGCGGCCAGCGTCTGCCGTGCGGCCTTGACCAGGCCGGGGATGTCCAGCCACGCGGAGCGCACCGGCGTGGGGAACCGGCCGGACTGCGAGCAGAAGTGGCAGTCCTCCGGGCAGCCGCCGGTCTTCAGGCTGATGATGCCCTCGACCTCCACCTCGGGCCCGCACCAGCGCATCCGGACCTCGTGCGCGAGGCCCAGCAGCTCCTCCAGCTTGTCGTCACCCAGGTTGAGCACCTCGACGAGCTGTTCCTGGGACAGTCCGACGCCGCGCTCGAGCACCTGCTCGCGCGCGATTCCGAGAATGCCGGTCTTCTCAGCCGCAGCCGTCAACGGGTCCTCCCTGAGCCAGTTCCTGTCGCGACTGGCAAGTCTGCCTCAGATGCGGCCGTGCGGTGAGGGACGTATCTCACTCAGCTGGTCACGAGGACTTGTAGGTCATCGCGAACTGCTCGGGGTCGAACTCGCCGCCGAACCACGGCGAGAGCCCCGCGCGGGCCGTCTCGACGAAGCGCGCCTGTTCCAGCGCACCGGCGCCGTGCGGCAGCGCGCCCAGCAGCGGAGCACCCGCCGCGACCGGCAGGTCCTCGAGGTTGCACCGGGTGGCCAGATCGGGCTCGGCCGGCCAACTGCCGATCACCACGCCGAGCGACTCGATGCCCCGGCGCAGCAGCGCCTCGGCGGTCAGCGCGGTCGCGTTCAACGTGCCGAGCCCGGCGGACGCGACGACCACGACGGGCACGCCCATCGCCCACGCGGCGTCCGCGATCGTCGAGCCGTTGCTGTCGAACCGCACGAGCAGGCCACCCGCGCCTTCGACGATCACCAGGTCGTGGTCCTCGTCCAGCCTCGACACGGCCTCGGCGATGTCGGCGGGCCCGATCGTCGGCATGCCGCTGCGGCGGGCGGCGGTCTCCGGCGCCAGCGGGTCGAGGTAACGGACCAGCTCGACCGTGGTCACGTCGCCCGCGAGTCTTCGGACGGTGTCCAGGTCACCCGTGCCGTCCTCGTTGAGGCCCGCCTGTGCGGGCTTGACCACGGCGACTCGCCTGCCGTCGGCCTTCGCCAACGCGGCGATCGCCGATGTGACGATCGTCTTGCCAACCTCGGTCCCAGTACCGGTGACCACGATCACGCTCACGTCGAACCAGATTACGAGCAGTACCCGGGGTACGACACGCCGGGGCCGGGAAAGCGCTTACTCCGTGCGTTTCGCCACAGAGTCACGGACCATCAGCTCGGCGGGCAGCCAGAGCTTCGTCGGGCCGGTCACGGTCTCCACGCCGCTCGCGATCCGGCCTGCCCGGCGGGCGCCCTGGTCCAGCGGCAACCGCACGGTCGTCAACGCCGGGACGACGTCGACGGCGGACGGCAGGTCGTCGAAGCCCGCCACCGAGATGTCCTGCGGCACCCGGATTCCGCGCTGCCGCAGCGCCGCGATCACCCCGAGCGCCATCAGGTCGTTGCCCGCGATGATCGCCGTGACGTCGGCGCCGACCAGCTCCATCGCCGCGTCGAAACCGGACGCGCGGGAGAAATCACCGTGCACCACCGCCGCGGGTTCGATGCCGTGCTCGTCGAGCGCCGAGCGGTGGCCTTTGAGCCGCGCGGTGGTCGTGCTGTTGCCCGCAGGACCGGCCACGTACGCGATCCGCCTGTGCCCCATCGTGATCACGTGCCTGGTCAGGGCGCGTGCACCGCCCTCGTTGTCGAACGCGACGCACGGCACGTCGATGCCCGGCGGCGCGGGCCGTCCGCACATGACCACCGCGGTGCCCGCCGACAGCGCCTGGCCGATGAGCTTCGCGATGGCTCGCAGGTGTTCCGGCTCCTCACGGGTGCCGCCGGTCAGCACCACGCCGCGAACCCGTTGGCGCAGCAGCAAGCTGATGTACTTCAGCTCGTCCGACGGTGAACCGGCCGTGTTGCAGATCACGGCGAGCAGGTCCGCGCTCGCGGCTTCCCACTGCGTGCCGCTGGCCTGGATGGAGAAGAACGGGTCGGACACGTCGTTGACGATCACGCCGATCACCTCGGACGTCGCCGCGGCCAGGGCCCTGGCCGGGCCGTTGACCACGTAGTCGAGCTCACCCAGCGCGCGGTGCACGCGGTCGCGCGTGACCGCGGAGACGGGATAGTTGCCGTTGAGCACCCGCGACACGGTCGCGGTGGACACTCCCGCACGTGCCGCGACGTCCGCCAATGTCGCCGCCATCCGGCTACCTCCCAGCACAGCCTATTGACACCCGGTCCGGTGCCTGCCTAGCTTACGCTGATAGTAAGCGCTTTCTACGCCGAGAAGGGGAGACCATGGCGGATCGGCGGCCGATCGGTATCGCGATGAACGGCGTGACCGGGCGGATGGGGCTGCGGCAGCACCTGCTGCGGTCGGTACTGGCGATCAGGGAACAGGGCGGCATCCCGATCGGCGACGGCAGCGTGATCTGGCCGGAACCGGTCCTGATCGGCCGCAACGAGCACAAGGTCAAGGCGATCGCCGACGAGCACGACCTGCCGTGGACCACGAACCTCACCGAGGCGCTGGCCGACCCCGGTGTGCGGGTCTACTTCGACTCGCTGGTCACCGGCGAGCGGCAGCGGACCGTGCGCGAGGCGATCGCCGCGGGCAAGCACGTCTACTGCGAGAAGCCCACCGCGTCGGACCTGGCGACCGCGCTGGAGCTGGCGAGGCTGGCCAAGGACGCGGGCGTGAAGAACGGCGTGGTGCAGGACAAGATCTTCCTGCCCGGCCTGCTGAAGCTCAAACGGCTGGTCGACGGCGGCTTCTTCGGCCGGATCCTGTCGGTGCGCGGCGAGTTCGGCTACTGGGTCTTCGAAGGCGACTGGCAGCCGATCAACCGGCCGTCGTGGAACTACCGCGCCGAGGACGACGGCGGGATCATCCTGGACATGTTCTGCCACTGGCAGTACGTGCTCAACCACGTCTTCGGCAAGCCGCTGAGCGTGCAAGCCCTTGCCGCGACCCACATCCCGGCCCGCTGGGACGAGCAGGGCGCCGAGTACCGGGCGACCGCCGACGACGCGGCGTACGGGATCTTCGAGCTCGACGGCGGCATCGTCGCGCAGATCAACTCGTCGTGGGCGACGCGGGTCTTCCGCGACGAGCTCGTCGAGTTCCAGGTGGACGGTACGGAAGGCAGCGCGGTCGCCGGTCTGCGGCGGTGCCGCGTGCAGCACCGCTCGGCGACGCCGATGCCGGTGTGGAACCCGGACCTGCCACCGACCGAGGACTTCCGGTCGCAGTGGCAGGAAGTCCCGGACAACCGGGTGTTCGACAACGGGTTCAAGACCCAGTGGGAGCTGTTCCTCAAGCACGTCGTGCTGGACACGCCGTGGCACTGGGACCTGCTGGCCGGTGCGCGTGGCGTGCAGCTCGCCGAACTCGGGCTGCGCTCGGCGAAGGAAGGCCTGCGGTTGTCCATTCCGGACCTGGAGCTGTGAGTGTGATCATCGAACTGCCGACCGGCCCGTACCGCCTCCGGTCCTCCGGCGGGTACTCCCCCGGGCCCGCGCCGCTGAGCCGCCGGCTGCTCGCGGCGGCCCACGTGGTCGCGGACCCGTTGGGGGACAACACCCCCGGCAGCCCGGCAGCCGTCGACTGGGACGCCACCCTCGCCTACCGCAACCACCTGTGGGAGCACGGTTTCGGTGTCGCGGAAGCGATGGACACCGCACAACGCGGAATGGGCCTGGACTGGGCCGCGACCAGGGAACTGATCCGCCGCACCGGGGCGAACGCGGCGGGGCCGTTCGCGTGCGGCGCGGGAACCGACCAGCTCGCCCCGGGACCGCACACGGTCGACGAGGTCGTCGAGGCCTACACCGAGCAGGTGGCGGTGATCGAGGAGACCGGTGGTCAGGTGATCCTGATGGCCAGCCGGGCACTGGCCGCCGCCGCGGCCGGACCTGATGACTACCACCGGGTGTACGGGCACTTGTTGCGCCAGGTGTCGGCGCCGGTGATCCTGCACTGGCTCGGCCCGATGTTCGACCCGGCGCTGGACGGCTACTGGGGCTCGGCGGACCTGGACGCGGCGACCGGCGTTTTCCTGGATATCATCGAGTCGCACGGGTCCGCTGTGGACGGTGTGAAGATCTCGCTGCTGGACGCGTCACGGGAAGTGGACCTGCGCCGCCGTCTGCCGACCGGGGTTCGGTGTTACACGGGCGACGACTTCCACTACCCCGAGCTGATCCTGGGCGATTCGGCGGGCTACAGCGACGCGCTGCTCGGCATCTTCGACGCGATCGCCCCGGCGGCGGCAGCCGCCGTCCGCGCGCTGGACGCCTCGGACACCGCCACGTACAACGAGATCCTGGCGCCGACAGTGCCGCTGTCACGGCACATCTTCGGCACACCGACGTACTACTACAAGACGGGCATCGTGTTCCTGGCGTGGCTGGCCGGGCACCAGACCCATTTCAGGATGGTCGGCGGACTGGAGAGCGCGCGTTCGGTGCCGCACCTGGTGGAGCTGTTCAAGCTGGCCGACGCGGCCGGACTGCTGCCCGACCCGGATCTGGCCGCGGGCCGGATGCGCGCGTTCCTGGAGGTGTCGACGTGACTTCCCGGCTGAGCCTCAACCAGGCGACCACCACCCAATGGGATATTCCCTCCTTTGTGGACGGCTGCGCGCGGGCTGGCGTCACCCAGGTGGGCCTGTGGCGCGGCCCGGTGGCCGACCACGGCCTCGAGAAGACAGCCAAGCTGGCGCGGGACGCGGGCTTGACCGTGACCTCGTTGTGCCGTGGTGGTTTCTTCGCCGACGCCGACGCGATCGCCGACAACCGCAAGGCGATCGACGAAGCCGCGGCACTGGGCACCTCGATCCTGGTACTGGTGTCCGGCGGCCTCCCGCCGGGCAGCTCCGACATCGACGGGGCTCGGCAGAACGTGATCGACTCGATCGCCGAACTGGCGCCCTACGCCGCGGCGCAGGGCGTCCAGCTCTCGATCGAGCCGCTGCACCCGATGTTCGCGGCCGACCGGTGCGTGGTGTCCACTCTGGACCAGGCGCTGGACATGGCGCTGCTGTTCCCGGCCAACCAGGTCGGCGTGTGCGTGGACACGTACCACATCTGGTGGGATCCCGGTGTGTACCAGGCGATCGCGCGAGCCGCCGGGCGGATCTCCATCTTCCAGGTGTGCGACTGGATCACGCCGTTGCCGGAAGGTGTGCTGCTCGGGCGCGGCATGATGGGTGACGGCTGCATCGAGTTGCGGCGGCTGCGGGCGGCGGTCGACGCCACCGGCTACGCGGGCCCGATCGAGGTGGAGATCTTCAACCAGTCGATCTGGGACTCACCCGGTGACGAAGTGGTCGACCGCGTGATCGGCACCTACCAGGAGCACGTTCTCTGACCAAGACCGAAACCGCACAGCACGGCATGGCCATGTCCGCACTTGCCTTGGCGGGCGGGATCTCCACAGTGATCGCGGTCGTCGCCGTCGCCCTGACGGGACCGTCGACGACCGGACCGCAGCGGCGGCACAGCTGCTGCGCGTCAGCCCACAGCGACCGCGGCGCACAGAGCCTTCGTGATCAACGCGAGGTCCTCGTCACCCGTGATGTACGGCGGCATCGTGTAGATCAGATCCCGGAACGGCCGCAGCCACACGCCTTCCTCGACGGTCGCCTTCGTCGCCGCGGTGATGTCGACCTGGTGGTCGAGCTGGACCACCCCGATCGCGCCGAGCACGCGGACGTCCACCACCCCGGGCAGGTCCAGCGCGGCCTCCAGGCCGGTGACCAGGCCGTGCTCGATCCGGCGTACGTCGTCGGCCCAGTCGCCGCCGAGCAGCAGGTCGAGGCTGGCGTTGGCGATCGCCGACGCCAGCGGGTTGCCCATGAAAGTCGGTCCGTGCGCGAGCACCGGCAGGTCGCCCTGCGAGATGCCCTCGGCGATCTGCGAGGTGCACAGCGTGGCGGCCATCGACAGGTAACCGCCGGTGAGCGCCTTGCCGAGGCACATCACGTCCGGGCTGACCGCGGCGTGGTCGGCGGCGAACAGCGTCCCCGTGCGGCCGAAGCCGGTCGCGATCTCGTCGAAGATCAGCAGGACGTCGTTGGCCAGCGTCAGCTCACGCAGGATGTGCAGGTAGCGCGGGTCGTGGAAACGCATCCCGCCCGCGCCCTGGACCAGCGGCTCGACGATCACGGCGGCCAGCTCGTCGGCGTGCTGCTCGATCAGGTCCGCGAGCGTGGCGACGTACTCGTGGTCGACGCCCGCGTCGAACCCCGCCGGAGGCGCCGGGGCGAAGATCTGCTCCGGCAGGACGCCACGCCACAGCGAGTGCATCCCCCCATCCGGGTCACAGACGCTCATCGGGTGGAACGTGTCGCCGTGGTACCCGCCGCGCCACGTCAGCAGGCGGCGCTTGTCCGGACGGCCGGTGGAGCGCCAGTACTGCAGGCACATCTTGATGGCGACCTCGACGGAAACCGACCCCGAGTCGGAGAGGAACACGTGCCGCAACGGTGTCGGTGTGATCTGCACCAGACGGGACGCGAGCCGCACGGCCGGTTCGTGGGTCAGTCCGCCGAACATCACGTGGCTCATCCGGCCCGCCTGGTCGGCCATGGCCTTGTCGAGCTCCGGGTGCCGGTAGCCGTGGATGGCGGCCCACCATGAGGACATGCCGTCGACCAGGTCACGGCCGTCGGCCAAGTGCAGTCGGACCCCCGACGCGGATTCCACGACGTACGGGTCCCTGGTGCCCGGCATCGGACCATACGGATGCCAGACGTGCGCGCGGTCCAACGCGATCAGCTCGGCGACGTCCACGGACCGACACTAGTGCCAATTGGTCGCATCTTGGGACCTATTCAGCGACATCCATCCCATCAGGCCTGGTCCGCCGACGGCAGGCTATCGTCAGCTGCCGTGACCGAGTGGACCGCTCTGCACCCGATCATCGACGGCGGTGATCCCGGCAACGTCGTGCGCCTGACGCACAACCTGACCGCCGCGACCCGCAAGGCGCTGGTCGAGCCGCTGCGGGCGTACGAGAAAGAACTGCGGACCGGCACATTCGTCAGCAAACGGCACTGGGGTCCGAGGCTGTGCGCGCTCACGGTCGCCGGGGCCGCGTTGCTGCCCACGGCGTCCAGTGTGGCGGTGTGGGTCACCCGCAACGGCCTGCGTGAGGACGAAACCGGGACGGACGTGATCGACCTGGTCGTGGCAGTGCTGCGGGACCGGCAGGTGTCGTGGCTGCCGGACCTGGTCGACCGGTTGGCGCTGCGGCTGCCGCCGGACCGGCTCGACGAGGACCTGCGCCGCCTGGTCACGAGTCTCGCGTCGCACACCGGCATCGCGCCGCTGGCCACCGACGGCCTCGTCTACTCGTGGATCGCCACCGGCCACGCCGACACCGGCCGCTCGGCGCTGGCCCGCCGCCTGTTCGAAGTGGACGGTGTCGGTCCGCTGCTGGAAGCCGGTGGCTGGCCTGCGAAACTGGCGAACGACCCGGCGCTGGACCGCACGATGCTGCTGGAAGGCTGCCTGTTCCGGCTGCGGCGCGGCGGCCGCACCGCCGACCTGAACGGTTTCCTGGTCCTGCACAAGGCACTCGCCCCGACCACAGCCGAAGTCGCCATGCTCGCCGAGGACTACGAGGCCCTGCTGTCCGGTTCGTACGCGCCCGTCGCGGCCATGGCCCGCCACCAGCTGACGCTGGCGGGCCAGGCCGGGGCGGTCAAGCCATGCAGGCCGGTCCGAGCAACGCCTTGAGGTCGCCCATCAGTGCCGGGTTCGGGTTGACCCGCAGGGTGTCGTCGAGCTTCAGCAGGGTCTTGCGTGAACCGTTGATCAGCCGCAGGTGCACCTCGGTGGTGCCGGGGTGCGTCGACAGGGCTTCCTTCAGCTGGGCGACGATGTCCGGCGTGCACTTGGACGCGGGCATGCTGACGCGGAACGGCTGGCTGCCCGCCATCGCCTCCAGGTCCGGCACGACCAGGTCGTTGGCGATCAGCGAGATCCGGTCGTCGCGCTTGGCCACCCTGGCCTTGACCAGCACGATCGCGTCCTCGACCACGCTCATCCCGATCACCGAGTAGGTCTTCGGGAAGAACAGCGCCTCGATGCCACCGGCGAGGTCCTCCAGCTGGGCGGACGCCCACGGCTCGCCGTTCTTGTTCACCCGCCGCGTCACCGAGGCGAGGATGCCGCCGATGGTCACCTGGGCGCCGTCGTTGACCGTGCCTTCCAGGATCGCCGCGATCGGCGTGTCGGTCTGCGCGGACAGGATGTGCTCGACGCCGTCGAGCGGGTGCCCGGAGACGTACAGACCCAGCATCTCCCGTTCGAGGGCGAGCTGGTGCTTGGTCTCCCAGGCGTCTTCCGGCACTTTCACGTCGAACACCGACGACACGTCGTCGTCGGCCGAGTCACCGCCGCCGAACAGGTCGAACTGGCCGACGGCCTCGGCGCGTTTGGTGTCCATCACCGCGTCGATCGCGTCGGTGTGCACGAGGAACAGGCCCTTGCGCGGGTGCTTGAGCGAGTCGAACGCGCCTGCCTTGATCAGCGACTCGACGACCTTCTTGTTGCACGCCTGCGCGTCGACCTTGCGCAGGAAGTCCGAGAAGTCGACGAACGCGCCCTTCTCGTTGCGGGCCTTGATGATCGAGTCGACGACGTTGGCGCCGACGTTGCGGATCGCGCCGAGGCCGAAGCGGATGTCGTCGCCGACCGGCGCGAAGTCGCGGGCGGACTCGTTGACGTCCGGCGGCAGCACCGTGATCCCCATCTTGCGGCACTCGGCCAGGTAGATGGCTGCTTTGTCCTTGTCGTCACGCACGGACGTGAGCAGGCCGGCCATGTACTCGGCGGGGTAGTTCGCCTTCAGGTACGCCGTCCAGTACGACACCAGGCCGTACGCGGCCGAGTGGGCCTTGTTGAACGCGTAGTCGGCGAACGGGACCAGGATCTCCCAGAGGGTCTTGACCGCGTCCTTGGGGTAGCCGTTGTCCAGCATGCCCTTCTCGAACCCGGCGTACTCCTTGTCCAGGATCTCCTTCTTCTTCTTACCCATCGCTCGACGCAACAGGTCTGCTTGGCCGAGCGTGTACCCGGCGAGCTTCTGGGCGATGGCCATGACCTGCTCCTGGTACACGATCAAGCCGTACGTCGTGCCCAGGATGTCTTCGAGCGCCTCGGCCAGTGCCGGGTGGATCGGCGTGATCTCCTGCTGCTTGTTCTTGCGCAGGGCGTAGTTCGTGTGCGACTTGGCACCCATCGGGCCCGGCCGGTACAGCGCGCCCACGGCCGAGATGTCCTCGAAGTTGTCGGGTCGCATCAGGCGCAACAGGTCACGCATGGGCCCGCCGTCCAGCTGGAACACGCCGAGCGTGTCGCCGCGGGAGAGCAGCTCGTAGGTGGCTTTGTCGTCCAGCGAAAGCGTTTGCAGGTCGATCGGTTGTTTGCCGTTGAGCTCCATGTTGCGCAGGCAGTCGTCGATGACTGTCAGGTTGCGCAGGCCAAGGAAGTCCATCTTCAGCAGGCCAAGCGACTCGCACGTGGGGTAGTCGAACTGGGTGATGATCGAGCCGTCCTGCGGGCGTTTCCACAGCGGGATCACGTCCAGCAGGGGCTCGGCGGACAGGATCACCGCACAGGCGTGCACACCGGCGTTGCGGATCAGGCCCTCCAGGCCCTTTCCGGTGTCGATGATCTGCTTGACCTGCGGGTCCTGGTCGTAGAGCGCCCGGATCTCGGTGGCTTCCTTGTACCGCTTGTGCTGCGGGTCGTGGATTCCCGACAGCGGGATGTCCTTGGCCATCACCGCCGGTGGGTAGGCCTTGGCGATCCGGTCGGCCACCGCGTAGCCGGGCTGGCCGAACAGCACACGGGCGGCGTCCTTGATCGCGGCCTTGGCCTTGATCGTGCCGAACGTGATCACCTGGGCGACCTTGTCCTCGCCCCACCGCTCCGTGGTGTACCGGATGACGTCACCGCGACGGCGCTCGTCGAAGTCGATGTCGATGTCGGGCGGGGACACACGGTCCGGGTTGAGGAACCGCTCGAAGATCAGCCCGTGGGCCAGCGGGTCGAGGTCCGTGATGCCCATCGCGTACGCGATCAGCGCGCCCGCGGCCGAACCACGGCCGGGGCCCACCCGGATGCCGTTGGACTTGGCCCAGTTGATCAGGTCCGCGACCACGAGGAAGTACGCGGGGAAACCCATCTGCAGGATGACGCCGATCTCGAACTCGACCTGCTGCTTGTGCAGGTCGTCGACGCCGTCCGGGAAGCGGCGGTGCATGCCCTCCCAGACCTGCTGCTTGAAGTACTCACCCTCGGTCATCCCGTCGGGGATGGGGAACTTCGGCATCAGGTTGCGGGAGGTGAACATGCCTTCCGTCGAGACCTTCTCGGCGATCAGCAGGGTGTTGCGGCAGCCCTCCTGCCAGGCGTCGGACGAGTCGATCGCGCGCATCTCGTCGGGCGACTTCAGGTAGTAACCGGAGCCGTCGAACTTGAACCTGGTCGGGTCCTGCATCGTCTTGCCGGTCTGCACGCAGAGCAACGCGTCGTGGGCGTCGCGCTCGTGCTCGTACGTGTAGTGCGAGTCGTTCGTGACCACGAAGGGGATGCCCACCTTCTTGGCCACGTCGAGCAGCTCGTTGCGGACCTTGAGCTCGATGTCGATGCCGTGGTTCATCAGCTCGACGTAGAAGTTGTCCTTGCCGTAGATGTCCTGCCACTCACCCGCGGCCTTGACGGCCTCGTCGAAGTGGCCGAGGCGCAGCCGGGTCTGCACCTCGCCGGACGGGCAGCCGGTCGTGGCCATCAGGCCGTTGGACAGGCTCGCCAGCAGCTCCCTGTCCATCCGCGGCCACTTGCCCAGCTGGCCCTCCATCGAGGCGAGGCTGGCGGCGCGCATGAGGTTGCCGAGGCCCTCGGCGTTGCGCGCCCAGATCGTCTGGTGGGTGTAGGCGCCGCTGGCCGAGACGTCGTCGGACTTCTGCGACGGGTCACCCCAGCGGACGCGGTCCTTCACGTGCCGCGAACCGGGGGCGAGGTAGGCCTCGATGCCGAGGATGGGCTTGATGCCCGCGGCCGTCGCCTGCTTGAAGAAGTCGTAGACACCGTTCATGTGACCGTGGTCGGTGATCGCGACGGACGTCATGCCCAGCGCCTCGCACTGGGCGAACATGTCCTTCAGCTTCGCCGCTCCGTCGAGCATCGAGTACTCGGTGTGCACATGAAGGTGAGTGAAGGAGTCAGCGGCCACGATCCACCACCCTAAACGTTCCATCGACGCCCACCACACCCGACACGAACATCTGACAATCTTGGGTGCTGTGCGATTCCAACCTGTGTCCTACGCCGCACTTGTCGATCATGTCGTCTCGTGCACAACTGCCGTGCCCGGCCAGGTCAGGGTGGCGATCGACGGCGCGGCGGCCGCCCGGCCCGGCGAGTTCGCCGACGCGCTGGTCGACCCGCTGCGGGTGCTGGGGCGGCCGGTGGTCCGGGTGCGCGCGCAAGACTTCCTCCGGCCCGCGTCGCTGCGCTTCGAGCAGGGCAGGACCGACGAGGAGTCCCGGTACACGTCCTGGCTGGACGAAGGCGCGCTGCGCCGCGAAGTGCTGGCCGGCGACAAAGTCCTGCCGTCGTTGTGGAACGCGCGGACCGATCGCGCCACCCGCGCCGGCTACGTTCCGCTGTCGCCGCAGGGCGTGGTGGTGATCGACGGTGAACTGTTGCTGGGTCGCGGATTGCCGTTCGACCTGACGGTCAGCCTGTGGCTGTCGGCCGGGGCGCTGAGCAGGCGGACCGATCCGGGCGACGTGTGGAGCCTGCCCGTCTTCACCAGGTACGACACCGAAGTCGACCCGTTGACCACCGCGGACGTGGCGGTCAGGTTCGACGACCCGAACCACCCGGCGATGCGAACCACCTAGGGATCTGGCCATTCGCCGCCAGATGGTCTATACCAATTGATGAGATTCCGCACACCCTGCCCGCGGAGGTTCCATCATGCGCAAGATCCTGGTCGCGGCGGTCGTTGCCGCCGCCCTCTTCCCGGTCCAGGCCGGGCACGCCGGCACAACGACAGCGACGACAGCGACGACTTCGGCCACGGCGACCTCGGTCGCGCCGTACGTCGACATGGGCGCGTGGCCGACACCCGTACTGTCCACAATGGCCACCCAGGGGAACGTCAAGAGCTTCACCCTCGGCTTCATCACCTCGAGCGGCTGCAAGGCGAGCTGGTTCGCCGCCTACGACCCGCGCTCGGGCTGGCAGCGCGAGGAGATCGACAAGCTCCGCGCCGCTGGTGGCGACGTGAAGATCTCCTTCGGCGGCGCGTCCGGGATCGAGTTGGCCTACTACTGCATGACTCCGGCCGCGCTGGCCGCCGAATACGACGCTGTGGTCAAGGCATACGCGTTGAAGTACGTGGACTTCGACATCGAAGGATCGGCTGTCGCCGACCCGGCCACGATCGCACGGCGTTCGCAGGCGATGAAGATCCTGCAGGACCGCAATCCCGGCCTGAAGATCTCGCTCACGCTGCCTGTTCTGCCAACCGGACTGACCGCCGACGGCGTGAACGTCGTCCAACAGGCCAAGAACGCCGGTGTGAACCTGGATCTCGTGAACGTGATGGCGATGGACTACTACCAGGGACCGGCGGATCAGGGCGCCAAGGCCATCGCCGCGGCCAAGTCCACTCACGCACAGGTCAAGAGCGTGCTCGGGATCTCCGATGACGCCGTCGCGTGGAAGAGGATCGGCGTCACCCCGATGCTCGGTGTCAACGACTCGCGCAACGAGATCTTCCTGCAGAAGGACGCTCGGGCCTTGGTCGGTTTCGCCTCTTCCGTCCACCTCGGGATGCTGTCGACCTGGGAACAGGGCCGGGACGCCAACGCCTGCAACGGCGCTCTCCACCGGTGCACCAACGTCGCCCAGTCGCCCTACGAGTTCTCGCGGATATTCGCCGGGTTCACCGGTTGACCTTCCGCTGTTTCGGCATGCTTTTCGCCATGCCGCGGTGTTTGGGCTCCAGACGGACTGGGGCGGCGCCGATTTGACACGGAGCCTCCGGAATGGCCTCGGAGAGCGCAAAAGGTGGAGCCCCGCCCAGGGGGCATGCTCACACGGCTTCGTATGGCTGCGGGGCTCTCCGCGCGGTCAGGCCCAAGGCCATTCCGCTCCATGTGAAATCGGCGCCGTTCTCGGGTTTTCGGTCTTTTCGCCCCTGGAAAGCATGTCTTGCTCGCGCTCCTCTGCCCCACGTTCTCCCGTTCTCTTCTCTCGGGCCCGGGCTCGGGCTCTATGCGAGCAGGGTGCCGTCTTCCTTGCTGTACAGCAGAAGGCGGCCCTGCTCGGGTACCGCCGTGATCTCCGCGCCTGCCCGCGGTTCGTGTTGTTCGCGGACTGTCATTCCCAGGAGGCTGCCGTCCGGGCACTCGAGCGTCACCAGTGAGCTCACGCCGAGGTTCTCGATGGTCGAGACTGTTCCGGTGATTCCCCGCCCGGCTGGTTCCCGCGTCAGGTACTCCGGGCGGATGCCGACCGTCACCTTCGTGCCGTCCGGTAGTGCTGCCGGTGTGGGCAGGGTCGCTCCGGCCACTGCCAGGTTTCCTCCTTCGATTGTTCCGTCAAGGAGGTTCATCGGGGTTGAGCCGATGAAGTTCGCCACGAACGTGTCCGACGGGCGGCCGAACACCTCCCTCGGGCTGCCCAGCTGACGGATCCTGCCGGATTCCATCACCGCTATCCGGTCGGCCAGCGCCAGTGCCTCGGCTTGGTCGTGGGTGACGAAGACCGTGGTGATGCCTATCTCCCGCTGCAGGCGTTTGAGGAACGTCCTCGCTTCCAGGCGCAGTCTGGCATCCAGGTTGGACAGCGGCTCGTCCAGCAGCAGCACGTCCGCGTCGATCGCCACCGCGCGAGCCAGCGCCACCCGTTGTTGCTGCCCGCCGGACAGCTGACCCGGCCTGCGGTCCAGCAGGCCCGCCAGGCTCAGGCTGTTCGCTGTCCTTTCCGCGACCTCGCGCTGGGTCGCCTTGGGCTGACGGCGGACCTTCAGCGGGTACGCGATGTTCTCCGCGACTGTCATGTGCGGGAACAGGGCGTAGTCCTGGAACACCATCGCCACCTTGCGGCGGCCCGGTTCCACGGCGGTCATGTCCTTCTCGCCTATCGCCACCGTGCCCTCACTGGCCTGTTCCAGGCCTGCCAGGGTGCGCAGCAGTGTCGTCTTCCCGCAGCCCGACGGGCCCAGCAGGGCGAAGAACTCCCCGTCGGCTATCTCCAGGTCCAGCGCGTCCACCGCGCGCACCCCGTTCGGGTACACGGTGGACAGTGCTTGTGCTTTGATCCTCGCCATCAGCTTTTGATCCCTCCGTGGAACCGGAAGCCGTATCGCTTGCTCACGAACAGGTACAGCGCCACGACTGGAATGGAGTACAGCAGCGAGAACACCGGGATCACCGTCAGGTTCGCGCTGCCGCCCTCGTCGTACAGGGTCCGCATCAGCACTGCGGCGGGCTGGCTGGTGATGTCCCGCAGCAGCAGGAACGGCAGCAGGAAGTTGCCCCACGCCTGGACGAACGCCCAGACCACGATGGTCGCGATGCCCGGCCGCGCGATCGGCAGGACGACGTGCAGCAGGATCTGCCAGGGTGACGCTCCGAACACCCTGGCCGATTCCTCGTACGAGCGCGGGACGGCGTCGACGAAGTCCTTGAGGATGAATATCGCCGCCGGGAGCATGCCGCCCGCGATCACCAGCGCTGTGCCGTACTGCGAGTTGATCAGGCCGAGCTGGTACATCATCACGAAGATCGGCACCATCGCCGCGGTTCCCGTGACCACGCTCGACAACAGCAGCAGCACGTACAACAGCACGTCTCTGCCGGGTATCCGCACGCGGGACAACGCGTACGCCGCGCCGGCCGCGAGAACGGTCGTGACGATCATCGCCAATCCGCACAACACCAACGAGTTCACCAGAGACGTCAACGCGTACGGGTGGTCGAACGTGGCTGTCACGTTGTCGAACGTCCAGTCCGGCCAGCGCAGGCCCAGGCCCGGTCTGCTGTCGAACGGGGCACTCGCCAGCCACAGCATCGGGACCGCGAAGAACGCCAGGACCACCGCGAAGAACGCGCTGTAGCCGATCCTGCGCAGCACAAGCGATGTCGTCATCCGCGCCTCCGCAGCAACCGCAGGTACACCAGGGCGATCACCAGGTTCACGAGCAGCAGCAGGAACGAGATCGCCGACGCGTATCCCAGCGCCCCCGAACCGAGCGCTTGCTGGTAGATGAACACCGGCAGCGTCTCCGACCGGTGGTCCGGCCCGCCGGACGTCAGCAGGAACGGCGTGAAGTCGTTGGCCGTCCACAGGGTGATCAGCAGGGTGTTCGTCAGCACGTGACCACGGATGTGCGGGAACACCACGTCCTTGAGCGTGCTGAACCGGCCCGCTCCGACCATCCTCGCGGTCTCCAGCTGCGACGGCGGCACGACATTCAGCGCCGAGCTGTAGAGCAGCATGGAGAAAGCCGTGCCACGCCACAGGTTGAACACGATCAGACTCGCCATCGGGTACTGCACGAGCCACGCCGTGCCCGGCGTGTTCAGCAGGGCGTTGAGCGTGCCGCCGTCCCTGTCGAGCACGGCGACCCACAGGTAGGCCACGACCGTGCTCGGCAGGATCCACGCCAGCAGCACCAGCCCTTCGACCAGGCGCCGCAGCCAGCGGCGCGCGCCGCGCAGCGACCACGCCAGCGTGAAGCCCAGGACGTTCTGCCCGATCATCGCCGAGCCGAAGACGAACAGCAGCGTCAACCACAGCGAGTTGCCGAACAGCGGGTCGCTCAGCGCCCCGGTGATGTTGCCGGTGCCGACCAGTTGCGGGTTCACCGACGACGGACCGGTCAGCGTGTAGTCGGTCAGTCCGATGTAGATGCTCCAGAGCGCGGGGAAGACCAGGAAGATCCCGATCAGCACCAGCGCGGGCGCGACGAACGCCAGCGCCCTGCCCCGGCCGAGGCCCGCCGAGTCAGTCGACGGCAACGCTGGCCTCACCGACAGCCTTCACTGCCGCCTGCTGGTAGGCCGCGGCCGCGTCGTCCGGGCTCTTGCCCGCGACCACGTCCGCGGTTGCCTGCTGCAACGCCGCGGAGATCTGGGTGTACTGCGCCAGGCCAGGCCGGTAGCGAGTGATCGGCAGGACTTCCTTGCTGACGTACGAGAGCATCGGGTCCCCCTTGAGCACGTCGTCGTTGACGTCGCTGCGGACGGTGATCTGCGGTGTGCCGGCCACCCGTGCCTTGGTCGCGTCGAACGAGTTCATGAACTGGACCAGTTCCCACGCCTGACGCGGGTACTTGGTGTTCGGGTTGACCACCCGGATCGACCCGCCGGACATGCTCACGAAGTCCTGGCCGCCCACTCCGGAACCCGCGCGCTGGGCCGGTATCTTCGCCCAGCCGACAGCGGTGTCGCGGTCGGTCATCTTGGCGACGCCGTTGGCCGGGTTGACCACCGAGCGCCAGAAGTAGTCGCTCTCCAGCAGGATGCCGATCTTGTTGCCGGCGAACTGGGCGAAGGACTTGTCGCGGCCCTTGGCCTCCTGCTGCAGCAGGGGGTCGCCGAGGCCGCCGGAGTAGATCTTCTGGTACAGCCCGAGCACGTCTTTCAGGTTCCGGCTCGCGCCCTGCCATTTGCCGTTGTCGTAAACGGGTTTCCCGGTTCCCGCGAGCAGCGGGAGCACGCCCTGCATGGTCGTGGCCTCGGTCATCGCCGTGCCCGCGTTGAGCTGGATGGGGATGACGCCCGGGACGGTCTTGAGTTTCTGCCCCGCCTCCAGCACGTCGTCCCAGCTGCGGGGCTGCCAGTCGGCGGGCAGGCCGGCCTGTGCGAAGAGTTTCTTGTTGAAGTACAGGACGCGGCCGTCCGTGCCGACCGGGACGCCGTAGCGCTTGCCGTCGAAGTCCCCGAGCGCCGCCACCGCCTTGGGGATCTTCGACCAGCCGTCCCACGCGTCCACTTTGTCCTGCCCGACCAGATCGGCCAGCGGCTTGGCCTGTCCGGCCTGCGCGAACTCGCCGAGCCAGATCCCGTCGATCTCCTGGACGTCGGCGCCGCCGCCGGTCTTGAGGTCCAGCGCGACCTTGGTCTTGTAGTCCTTGTCGTCGGCTCCGTTGCCCTCGAACCTGACCGTGGCGGTCACGCCCTTTGCTTTCTGTGCCTCCACGAACTTCGGGATGACGTGGTCGACGGTCCACTTGGCCGTGTTCTCGTTCTTGCCGCCTGCCAGGGCGTTCGCGCCGATGGTGAGGGTGAACTCCTTGACGTCGGCGTTCTGCCCGGCGTTCTGATCAGCGGGTTTGCCGACACACCCGGCCACTGTCAACGGCACGACCACCAGCAGGGACAACAGGGGTACAAGTCGCATCGTCGCGCCTCCCAAGTGGAAACTTCACCGGAACTTCTGGCGGTTGGGTGGCCGTATCCTCTCCTCACGGGTGATCAATGACAAGAGAGCGGACCAGCCGTTCGGGCGGAGAGTCACGGCGGTGCACGCACCGGGCAGTTCGACGGGGTAGCGTTTCGTGCCGTGGTGACCCCCGATCCCGTGGACATGCGTCTGCTGACTCTGCTCGCCGAGATGGGCCGGGCAGCCGTGCACGAGGTCGCCGCCCGGTTGGGAATGGATCCCAGGGAGGCGGCGTCCCGGCTTGTCGCACTGTCGGCCAACGGTTTGCCGCTGGTCGTGGGCGTGGAATGCGATCCGGGCAAGCTACGCGCCCTGCTCGCCGCGTCAGCGTCACCACCACCTGCCTACCACCCCGTGCAGGGGACACCGTCGGGTGTCTACCCGGCCAGCGCCTACCCCCAGAGCGGTCCCCAGCCCGGCGCGTACCCGCCACCGAACACTGGCCACAGCTATCCGATGGGCCCGCCGTCGGGCGCGAACGCGTACCCGGCAGCCCACCCCCAGCAACCGCCGCCGCACGCCCACCCGGTAATGGGCACACCGTCAGGTGTCTACCCGGCGGCAGGCACACCGTCGGGCGTGTACCCACCGCCTCCGCCGCCGTACCAGTCCACGCCGTCGGGCGCGTACCAGGTGCACGGCACGCCGTCGGGCCGTTACCAGGCCCCTGCGCAGCCGCCGCCCAGCCAGCCGATTCCCGTCCAGCCGCCGCCACCTCCCGCCGACCCGGTGATGAGCACGTGGGGGCCGCCGCAGACGGCGACGTGGGCGCGTGGGGACCAGCCGGGCGCACAGAGTCAACACGGCGGCCAGCCGCAACCGTCGCACCAGGCGCCCCGCGCGGCCACCACGCGGACCGCGAAAGTCGGCGAGACGCTGGAAACCGAGGGCCTCGAAGGCGAGTACCTGGCGATCCAACTGGTCGAACTGGTCGACCCGGCGGACTTCCTGTTCACCGCGGCCGGCTACCGGCTGCAGGAAGGCGAACGCTCGGTCGTCGTGCACACCGAGATGGTCAACCGGGGCAACCAGGCGTTCAACTCGCTGCCCGACCTGTACCTGGTCCTGGTGACCAAGGACGGGCAGACGGTGTCCAAAGCGCCGGTGTCGCTGTCCTCCAGGCCGCCACACCGGATCGGTGTGGCGCCTGGCGAGACAGCGGGCGGCCACGCGGTCTACGTGCTGCCGGAGCACACCGAGATCACCGCGATCCGCTGGACCGCGCGCCCTGACGACACCTCACGCGCCCTGACCTGGGAAGTCGTGCTGTGAGCCGGTGATCAGGACTCGGCGCGCAGCCCGTCGAGGGCGGCGGCGAGGTCGTCGGGGTACTCGCTGGTGAACTCCACCCAGCGGCCGTCCGCCGGGTGGTCGAACCCGAGCGCCCTGGCGTGCAGCCACTGCCGTGTGATGCCGAGCCGCTTGGCCAGCACCGGGTCCGCGCCGTAGGTCAGGTCCCCGACGCACGGGTGGCGCAGTGCCGAGAAGTGCACGCGGATCTGGTGCGTGCGGCCGGTCTCCAGTTTCACCTCGACCAGCGACGCGGCCCGGAACGCCTCAAGCACCTCGTAGTGCGTGATGCTCGGCTTGCCGGACGCCACCACGGCGAACTTGTAGTCGTGTTTGGGGTGACGGTCGATCGGCGCGTCGATCGTGCCCACGGTCGGGTCGGGGTGCCCCTGGACGATCGCGTGGTAGGTCTTGTCGACCGTCCGTTCCTTGAACGCACGTTTGAGCACGGTGTACGCGTGTTCGCTCTTGGCGACGACCATCACGCCGGTGGTGCCGACGTCGAGCCGGTGCACCACGCCCTGCCGCTCCGCCGCACCCGAGGTGGACACGCGCACACCCGCGGCGGCGAGCCCGCCGATCACGGTCGGCCCGGTCCAGCCGGGGCTGGGGTGGGCGGCGACGCCGACCGGCTTGTCCACCACGACGATGTCGTCGTCCTCGAAGACGATCCGCAGCCCGTCGACCGGCACCGGGATCATCTCGACCGGCCGCTCCGGCGCGGGCAGCGTCACCTCGAGCACCGTGCCCGCGATCAGCCGGTCGGACTTGCCAGCGGGCCGTCCGTCGATCACGACGTCGCCCGCCTCCGCGATCGCGGCGACCGTGGTCCTGGACAGGCCGAGCAGCTTGGACAGCCCGGCGTCGACGCGCATGCCGTCCAGTCCGTCCGGTACGGGAAGGGTTCGCAGGTCACTCATTGGACGCGGCCTCCTTGGTGTCCTGGGCCTTGTCCTTGGAGCGGCGGCCGTCGTACTCGTGGCCGAGCAGGGACAACACGACGATGAGGATGCCGCCGACGACGATGCTGGAGTCGGCGACGTTGAACACGGGCCACGCCTCGCCGTTCGGCGCGAACAGCGACAGGAAGTCCACCACGTGCCCGCGCAGCGGCCCCGGCGCCCGGAAGAACCGGTCGACCAGGTTGCCGAGCGCACCGGCGAGCACCAGCCCGAGCCCGATAGCCCAGCCGCCGGACCGCAGCTTCGGCAGGATCCAGATGATCGCGACGACGACACCGATGGCCACGAGCGCCAGCACCCAGGTCATCCCGGTCGCGATCGAGAACGCGGCACCCGGGTTGCGAACGATCTGCAGGTAGACCAGCCCGCCGAGGGCGCGGACGGGCTCCTTGCCCTCCAGTCGCGCCAACGCGACGACCTTGGTCACCAGGTCGAGCGCGAAGAAGACGACGGCCGTGCCCAGCAGGAACGCGGCCTTCCGCGGGGGCCTGGTCTCCTCCGGTTCGCTTTCGGTACTCACCTGGGTCATTGTCCACGTCGTGCCGGTGTGCTCAGGCGCCCGGGTACGTGCCGAACGTCCAGACATTCCCCTCGGGGTCGGCGATCGCCACGTTGCGCGCGCCGTAATCGGTCTCGTACGGCTCGGTGACCACCTTGCCGCCCGCGTCGGCGACACGCCGGTGGACGCCGTCGATGTCCGCGGTGCAGACGTACACCCACTGCGTGCCGGGGACCGGCTGCGGGTAGTCGGGGTGGTTGCCGCCGGACCCGTACATCAGCCCGCCGCCTTCGGGCCATTTCAGCTCCGCGTGCACGATCCGGGTGCTGTCGTTGTCGTCCCGGACGGTCAGCGTCTCGGTGAAGCCGAGCACTTCGGTCATGAAGACGCGCGCTGCCTCCGCGTCGGAGAAGATCAGAGTGGGCCACACGCCGGGGTTGTTGTCCGAGGTCATGTCAGTGACTGTGCCGGGTCGTCGTCCTGCAGGTCTTGGAGAAACGGGAGCTCCTCGCGGACCCAGGTCGCCGGGGTGCACCCGGCGAGCGCGCGCCACTCGTTCGTCATGTGCGCCTGGTCGTAGTAGCCCGCCTCCACGGCGGTGTCGGTCAGCGAACGACCAGCCCGGACGAGCGACGTGCTGTGCTCGAAACGGATCAGCCGGGACACCTGTTTCGGCCCGAGCCCGACTTCGCCCGAGAAGCGCGACGTGAAGTGCCGCCTGCTCCAGCCGACCTCGTCCGCGAGGTCCGTGACCGGTCGCGCCCCGCGGCCGGTCACCATCCGCCGCCACGCCCACTGCACCTCGGCGACCAGGTTGACCGGGCGCAGCGCCCCGGCGAGTTCGGCGTCGAGCAGCGCGAACCGCGCGTCCCACGTCGGCGCCGCGGCCAGCCGGCCGGGCAGCGACGGCGCCCAGCGCGCGGGCAGGTCAGCCAGGTCGACGACGTCCGAGGTCAGGTCGGTCGCGGGCACGCCGAGCAGCGCGCGCAGCCCGATCGGGTTCAGTTCGAGGTGGATCCCCTGCTGGAAGCTGTCCTGCCGGATCAGGGTGGGTTCCAGGTGCAGGCCGCCGACCAGGGCCTGGCTGTCCCGCGCGCCGCCGGGCCCACCGATCACCCTGATCGGCTCGGCCAGGCTGATGATCAACGTGACGGTGCCGGACGGCAGGCCGCGGTGCACCGGCAGGCTGACGCCGTGCTGCGTGTACCCGATGTATCGCCGGACAAGGTGGCGCAGCGCGGGGTGCGGTGCCCGCGCGGTGAAGTCCACATCCGACTGTTCCATCAGCCACCAGCGTAAGCCAACTCAGAACCGGCGGCCACGCATCGCTTGGCCGACAGGAGGAAGCAGCACCAGTACGGTCGCGAGCACCCAGAGCACCAGTGCCAACGCCAGCGCGGCGATGAACTCGCCTCCGCCGTCCACGAGAACCTTGATGACGGCGTACATGTAGTACATGGCGACGAGCCCGCCGAGCACAGCGATCAGCCACCGGGCGAACGAGAGCCGGACCGCGAGCAGGACCGCGAGGAGCGCGAACGTGCAGCCGACCGAGATCCCCGTCGAATACCCGAAGTCGCCGTTGCCGGTGATGTCCTCCGAGAACATCATCCCGGGCACCGCGATGTACATCTCGATGGTTCTCGCCCCCTTGTCGATGGACAGGATCGAGATCACGAGCGACAACACAGCGCACACGGCGAACAGCGCGGCCGCGATGTAGGCGGGCGCTGTGTTCTGGCGTGGGGCATAGCCACCGTACGGTGACGGCTGCCAACCAGGACCTGGGTAAGTCATGGCAGGCAGTATCGACGATCCGGCCACAACGGACAGCCCGAACGCGTCAGTCCGTCAAGAACGACGGCAGCTGCCTGATGTCGGCCTCCGGGACCCACCGGCCGTCCTCGAGGACGTAGTTCAGCGCCGGGCCGTTGGCAACCAGCGTGCGCAACGCGTGCACGAGGCGGTCCACGTGCTCGGCCGTGGTGCCGAGTCCGATGCTGGCCCGCAGGGCGCGCTGCTCCGTCGAACCGACCTTGCCGAGCAGCCGACGGGTCGCGATGTGGGCGCAGAACGCGCCGTCCCGCACACCGATGCCGTACTCGGCCGACAACGCGGCCGCGATCAGACCAGCGTCGTGACCGGCGATCGTGAAGCTGACGACGCCCACGCGCGGGCCGCCGAAGATGCTGAGCTCGGCGAGGCCCGGGACGTCACGCAGACCGGTGCGCAGCCGGTGCAACAGCGCGGTCTCGTGCGCCTCGATGTCGGCCCACCGCGCGGCGATGGTCTTGCAGGCCACCGCGAGGGCGTGCACGCCGACGACGTTCGGAGACCCGGCCTCGTGCCGCTCCGGCACCGCCGACCAGGCGACGCCCAGCCGGTCGCCCCAGTTCACGACCTGCTTGGTCGCGCCACCACCCGCCAGGTACGGGTCCGCCGCCTGCAGCCAGTCGGCGCGGCCGACCAGCACACCGGCACCGAGCGGTGCGTAGAGCTTGTGCGCCGACAGCACGACGTAGTCGACGTTCCACGACTTGATGTCGATCGGGCGGTGCGGCGCCAACTGGGCCGCGTCCAGCGCCACCCGGGCGCCCTGCTTGTGGGCGACAGCGGCCAGTTCCTCGATCGGCCACAACTCACCGGTCACATTGGACGCTCCGGTGATCACGACCAGCCGCGGACCGGTCGGCGCCGCGGCGAGCGCCGCGTCCAGCGCGATCACCGCGTCACCAGGGGATGCCGGGGTCTGGATGCGGCGCACCCACGGCCCGCGCCACGGCAGCAGCGCCGCGTGGTGCTCGGTGTCGAACAGCACCACCGACGTCGCCTTGGGCAGCGACCGGGCCAGGAGGTTGAGCGAATCCGTGGAGTTGCGGGTGAACACGACGGTGTCGCGCGTGCGGGCGCCGACGAACTCGCGCAGCACGCCACGGGCCCGCTCGTAAACCTTGGTGGAGACCTGGGAAGCGAAGCCCGCACCGCGGTGCACGCTGGCGTACCAGGGAAGCAGTTCGTCGACGGCGTCCTGCACGCTGCGCAGGCAGGGCGCGCTCGCGGCGTGGTCGAGGTTGGCGTACTGGATCTGCTCGCCGGTGGCGAGCGGCACCGTCAGGCTGGCGCTGACCACGGGCGGGACAGCGGCGTGGTCCTGTGCGTACTGGCGTTGGCTGGGCAGTGCGAGCGTCATGCCGGCTCCTCCGGGCCTGGGACCCCAGGGAGGGTCCGCGCTTGCCCAGCCACGGTTTGTGGCGGGCCTGGTCCTCACCCGGGGCACCCCACCGCGGTAGGAGGGTTGCCGGCCAGCAAGCCGGGGCTTCGCGCTGGCACTCATGACCTTCGTTTTCAACATAGCGGACGGACCCCGTCCGACGCGACAGCCTTCCGGCTGAATTGTGTGGCATGCCACAAGATCGTCAGTCGCCGTGCTCCCCGCGCCAACGGGCGTAACGACCGGCGCGGTCGACCGCGCGGATGCGGCGCTCAGTGGCTGACCGGGCTTGCTGCGTGGTCACCACGAGGATCTGGTCGTTGGTCTGCAGCCGAGTCGTCGCCTCGGGCGTGAAGGCTTCGCCGCCGCGGGTCACCAGGCTGACGGTGGCTCCTGGCGGGAGCCGCAGCTCGGTCAGGTAGATGCCGTGCAGCTGGGAACCTTTCGGGATCTTGACCTGCAGCAGCTCGGCGCCCAGCTCGTCCAGCGGGGCGGCGTCGACCTCGACCTGCGTGGACTGGGCCCCCTTGGTCAGGCCGAGGACCCTGGCGACCAGCGGCAGGGTGCTGCCCTGCACGAGAGTCAGCACGATCACGAGCACGAACACCGCGTCGACCAGCTGACGCGCGCCCGGCATGTCCTCGCTGAGCGGGATCATCGCCAGCACGATCGGGACCGCGCCGCGTAATCCCGCCCACGACAGGAACACCTGTTCTCGCCACGGGACCCGGAAGGGCTGGGCCGCCAGGAACACCGACAGCGGCCTGGCCAGCAGCAACAGCACCGCCCCCGCGACAAGGCCGGGGACGATCGCGTCGAGCAGGCGGGACGGCGAGGCGAACAGGCCGAGCAGCACGAACAGGCCGATCTGCGACAGCCAGCCGAGCCCTTCCGCGAACGACACCGTGTCGCCGCGGTGCGGCAGCCGGGAGTTGCCGAGGACCAGGCCCGCGACGTAGGTCGCGAGCAGGCCGGAGGCGTGGGCCAGCTGGCCGGTCGAGAACGCGGCGACGCACACCGCGACCGTGGCCAGCGGATACAGGCCGGTGGCAGGCAGGGCGACCCGGCGCAGCGCGAGCGCGCCCAGCCAGCCGAGGCCGAGTCCGATCACCGCGCCCGCTACGAGTTCGTACACGACCAGCAGCGGGGACACCCAGTCGATCGTCACCGAGGTGGACAGCAGGACCACGGCGATGTACGAGGGCGCGTCGTTGAGGCCGGACTCGATCTCCAGCGAGCCGACCACCCGTTTGTTCACGCCGAGGCCGCGCAGGACGCTGAACACCGCGGCG
Organism: Kibdelosporangium phytohabitans; assembly: GCF_001302585.1. GTDB lineage: Bacteria > Actinomycetota > Actinomycetes > Mycobacteriales > Pseudonocardiaceae > Kibdelosporangium > Kibdelosporangium phytohabitans. Next base: position 9,792,928 of record NZ_CP012752.1, read on the forward strand.
GCGTCGGTCGAGGCGAGCACCGCGCCCCACAACGCGGCCACTTTCCAGTCAAGGCCGAGGATGAAGTGCAGACACGCCGCGGTCACCCCGACACTCACCGCTACGGCCACAGTGGACAGTGCGACGCCGATCCCGAGCGACGACTTCACGTCCGGCCAGCGCGTGGTCAGGCCGCCCTCGGTCAGGATCAGCACGAGCGCGGCCAGCCCCAGCGCCTGCGTGAGCTCCGGGTTGTCGAAGCGGATGCCGAGCCCCGCCTCGCCGATCGCGACCCCGATGCCCAGGTACACCAACAGCGACGGAAGGCCGAGCCGGACCGACAGCCGGACCGCCAGCACGGCCACAAGCACGACGGCGGCCCCGATACCCAGGGCGAGGGTCAGCCCGTTCACTTGAGCATTGTCTCATCTGTCCTAAGTGCTCATGTCCAGCAGGATGTTGAGCCGTTCGGCGGCATCGGTTGGTGCGGGCGACAGCTCGACGACCTTGTCGCGGCCGCGTTCTCCCGCCACAAGCGACACATCCGCCTTGCGCACGCCGAAAGCCTTGGCCAGAACGGCACGCAGGTGCTCGTTGGCCTTGCCGTCGACCGGCGGTGCCGCGACAGCAACAATGAGAGCGGTCTCACTCCACCGGCCGCCGACGCGGTCCTTGCGCGCACCGGGCTTGACACGGACGGCGAAACGGAACTCCACCGACCGAGTATGTCAGGACAACGCGGTTTCGACGATTTCGCGCAACTGGGCGACGATGTCGGCGCGGTTCTGCTCGAACACCGGGTCGGTCACCGCGGTGGTGTTGCCCGGCGCGAACTGCAGCACCGGGGTGTGCACGTGACCACCGGGAACGTCGAGTTTCAGCGCGTCACGCAGAAGCGTTGTGCGGTAGGCGATCTCGTTGGACAGGTAACTCCCGCCGCCGCCCGCGCGCGCGATCGACCCCGGTGTCGGGCCGGTCGGCGAGACCACGGGAGTGGTTGCGCCAGGCTGGATCTCGGTGACCAAGGTGTTGTCGAAGACCGGGAACCGCCCGGTGGGCGCGGCGACGATCCTCTCGTACGGCAAGGTCGTCGGCACGAACTCCGGTTGCGGGGTGACGGTGGGAATGCCGCCGGGCACGGGGATCGTGGTGGCCCTGGTCTCGTTGTCGTTGTCAAGACCCGTGTGCCAGCGGCCGTTGTAGCGCTCGATGTCGATCCGCCCGACGCGGCCCTGGCTGACCGTGGTGAACATGTCGAGCTTCGGCATCTCGGGCAGGAACGCGCGCTCCACCATGCCCGCCTCGAACGGGCCCCACAGCACCGGGAACATCGCCGTCCGCACGAGCGCGGGACCCGACGGGGTCTTCAGGATGAGCCCGTCCAGCGCCAGCGCGTTCGCGCCGGACGGGTTGCCGCGGCGGATGTCGCCGTCCAGCTGGAACGGGTCGAACCCGCTGATCATCACGCGCTTGAGGCCGGGCGGGAAGAACACCGAGTCCTGGCCCCGTGAGCTGGTCTCCATCGAGTCGATCAGCCCGGTCCGCGCCGCGCCGGACAGCGGGAACCCGGGCCGCCACTGCCGCAGGCTCCTGGTCAGCTCCAGCCGCGCCCAGTACAACGGGCGGTCGTCGGCACGCGCGAGGTCGCCACCAGCCGGACCACGGCCCTGCACGCGGTCGACCGCCGCTCGCCACAAGGCAATGCCCTCGGCCTTCACCAGCAACGCGGCCGTGTGCCTGGATCCCACCGCGCACAGCGCGTGCCGGAACTTGGCCCCGAACCGGTCGAACCCACTGCGGCGGAGGATCTCCTGCGCGACCGCCGAATCCAGCCTGCGCTCGGACACCGTCGCGGGCGCGGCGGGGTCGAAGCAGTCGCGGCTGCCGGGCCGCGCGATCGCGAGCGGTGCCGTGGCGATCAGCGAACCGGCGACGATCCCGCAGGTCACAGCCCTGCGCAGCAGTGCGTTCACGAAACGCCTCCTCAAGTCGCCATCATGCAACCAGGGCGAACGGTCCCGCCACAGGAGACGAAAGTGGGGATGTCGAAGCGGGCGGATCAGAAGCCGCTGAGGAACGCCGCCGTCACGCTCACCGCCTGCGCGGACGTCTTGCCGTCCTTGACCAGGACCGCGAAGGCAACGTCGCCGCGGGCGCCGACGAACCAGCCGTGCGCGTTGTCGCCCTGGCTTTCGGTTTCCGCCGTCCCGGTCTTGCCGTAGACCGACTTGAACCTCTTGAGCTCGGTCGCCGTCCCCGAGGACACCACGTCGGCCATCATCGACTGGATCTGGCCGAGCACCGCGGCGGACGGTGCCTGGTAGCCGGTCAGGACCTGGGTCGCGGAGTCCTTGATCAGCGAGGGCACGACCGGCTTCTTCGCCGCGACCGTCGCGGCCACCACCGCCATCCCCAGCGGTGACGCCAGCACCTTGCCCTGGCCGATGCTGTCCTCCACCCGCTGCACCGCGTCGCCCGCGTCCTCGACCTTGCCCAGTTCCGACTTGACGCCGGGGATGTCGTAGTTCGCGTTCAGGCCGAACTGGTCGGCCGCCTTGCGCAGCCCGTCCGCGGGCAACTGGACGGCGATCTGGCCGAAGGTCGTGTTGCACGAGCGGGCGAAGGCCTTGCGCAGGTTCGCGTCCGCCACCACGAAGGAGTTCGCGTTCTTCAGCTTCCGGCCGCTGATCACCGCGTCACCCGGGCACTGCACCGGGGACTCCGGATTCAGGTTCTGCTGCTGGATCGCCGCGGCGGCGGTCACGATCTTGAAGGACGAACCGGGCGAGTAGAGGCCGTTGAGCGCGGTGAGCGCGCTGCCGGCCGCGGCGTTCTGCGCCACCGCGAGGACTCCACCGGTCGACGGCTTGATCGCCACCAGCATGGTCGGCGCACTCGCCTTGTCCACGGCGTTCTGCGCGGCGATGGCGATCTTGCCGTTCACCGTGGACTTCACGGCCCCGTTCGCCGATTCGACCGGTTTCGTGCCGAACAGCGGCTGGCCGACGTGCTTGCCCGCCGCGTCCACGATCGCGACGTACCGGGTGTCGGCCGTCCCGCCGCCGCTGGCGCCGTCGACGAGGGCTTTCATCAGCAGCGGGGAGATCCTGGGGTCCGTCGGCTTCGCCGTCGTGCCTTCCCAGACGGCGATCGGCTTGCCGTCGTCGCCGAGCACCGCGTCCTGTCCGGTCTGGCCGACCTTGCCGACGACCGCGATCGTCTGACCGGCCTGCAACTGCGGGTGGATCACCGTCGGCGCCCAGTTCACCAGCCACTTGCCGTTGACCTCGGCCATCTGCACGGAGGTCTGCCACGTTTTCGGGCTGTCGAAGGCCGACAGCTTCGCGTTGACCGGTGCTGTGACCACACCTTTCGACGGGCTGGCGGAGGTCGCACGGGTGTAGGCGAGCGTTCCGGGTGGAATGGCCTTGTGCAGCGCCGTGACGGCTTCCTGCGCAGCCGCCGGGTTGTCGGTCGACGCCGCCGCTCCGGCCGCGTCGCCCGAGGACATGGCCTTCAGGAACGTGTCCAGCACCTGACCGGTCGACGGTCCCTGGTTGGCGATCGTCGGGACCTGACGGCCGTCATCGGCCACCGGTTTGCTGTCCGACGACGACGGCCACAGAACAAGGACCCCGGCAACGATGATTGCCACCGCTGCCAGGGCCCCGCCGATCAGGATCGCGCGTCTTCTGCCGTCAGTCACTACGCAACACCCCCGTGTTATGGGTCACCCCCGACCCATTGGCAGCATGCCAGAGGTGTCAACGTACCGACTGCCGGACTACTTCCGGCTGACGCCAACCCGAACTGTTACACCGTCACCGACCACGCCCTCTTCGGCGTCAGGACCAACTGGACCGAAGGACACCGATTCGGCGAGGGTTTCCGACGCCACGAACGCCTCGTGGTGCCGTGCTGCCCGCTCGACCTCACCGGGCACTTCGAGCACCAGCGCGATCCGGTCGGCCACGTCAAGACCGGCCGACCGCCGCGCCTGCTGCACGACCCGGATGAGGTCGCGCACAACGCCTTCGTCGGACAGCTCCGGCGTCACGTCCGTGTCCAGCACGACCAGTCCCGAACCGCCTGGCAGCGGAGCCGCCACGCCGTGGTCACCGGTGACCAGCCGACGCTCGTACTCCCCTTCCCGCAACTCGATCCCGGCCGCGACGACCACACCCGACTCGGACGCCGACCACTCACCGGCCTTGACGGCCTTGATCACGGTCTGCACGTCCTTGCCCAGCCGCGGACCCGCCGCGCGCGCGTTCACCACGAGCTCGAAGTGCCCGTGCGCGGCCACATCCGTGGTCAGCTCGACCTGCTTGACGTTGACCTCGTCCTGCAACAACTCCGTGAACGGCTCGAGCACAGCGACGTCCTCGGCCGCGACCACCAGACGCGCCAGCGGCAACCGCACGCGCAGCTTGTTGGCCTTGCGCAACGACAACGCCGCCGAAGCGACCTGACGCACACGGTCCATGCCCACGACCAACGCGTCGTCGGCGGGCAGCAGGTCCTCCGACGGCCAGTCGGCCATGTGCACGGAACGCTCACCGGTCAGTCCGCGCCACACCGTTTCCGCCGTCAACGGCAACAGCGGCGCGGCCAACCGGCTCACGACCTCGAGCACGGTGTGCAGCGTGTCGATCGCGTCCTTGTCGCCGGCCCAGAACCGGTCGCGCGACCGCCGCACGTACCAGTTGGTCAGCACCTCCAGGTATTCACGGACCGAGGCGCACGCGCCGGAGATGTCGTACGTCTCCAGCCCGGTACGCACCGAAGCGGCCAGATCATGAGTCTTGGCAAGGATGTAGCGGTCGAGCACGTGCGTGCTGTCGGTCCGCCATGCCCCTTCCACGCCCTCGGCGTTGGCGTACAACGCGAGGAAGTAGTACGAGTTCCACAGCGGCAGCACCGCTTGCCGCACGGCGTCCCGGATTCCCCGCTCGGTGACGATCAGGTTGCCACCACGCAGGATCGGCGACGCCATCAGGAACCAGCGCATCGCGTCCGAGCCGTCGCGCTCGAACACCTCGTTGACGTCCGGGTAGTTGTTGAGCGACTTGGACATCTTCTGCCCGTCGTCGCCGAGCACGATCCCGTGCGCCATGCAGTTGCGGAAAGCGGGCCGGTCGAACAACGCCGTCGCCAGCACGTGCATGGTGTAGAACCAGCCACGCGTCTGGCCGTTGTACTCGACGATGAAGTCACCCGGGTAGTGGTTCTCGAACCAGTCGCGGTTCTCGAACGGGTAGTGCACCTGGGCGAACGACATCGAGCCGGACTCGAACCAGCAGTCCAGCACCTCGGGTACCCGGCGCATCATCGACTTGCCGGTCGGGTCGTCCGGGTTCGGCCGGACCAGGTCGTCGATCGCGGGCCGGTGCAGATCCGCCGGCCGGACACCGAAATCGCGCTCGAGTTCGTCCAGCGAGCCGTAGACGTCCGTACGCGGGTACTCGGGGTTGTCCGAGCGCCACACCGGGATCGGCGAACCCCAGTACCGGTTGCGCGAGATGCCCCAGTCGATCGCGTTGGCCAGCCACTTGCCGAACTGGCCGTCCTTGATGTGCCCCGGCACCCACTCGATCTGCTGGTTCAGCTCCACCATCCGGTCGCGCAACTGCGTCACAGCCACGAACCACGACGACACCGCGCGCTGCATCAACGGGTTGTCGCACCGCCAGCAGTGCGGGTACGGGTGGTCGTAGGTCTCGTGCCGCAGCAGCAGCCCGGCTTCCTTGAGGTCGCGGACGATCACCTTGTTGGCGTCGAAGATGTGCATGCCGACGTACGGCGCGACCTCTTCGGTGAACTCGCCGTGCGGGTTCACCGGGCCGACGACCGTGATGCCGGCCGCGTCCGTGACGAGCTTGTCCTCCTCACCGTAGGCCGGTGCGATGTGGACGATGCCCGTGCCGTCCTCGGTGGTCACGTACGACGCGGACAGGATCTGGTGCGCGTTCGGCTGCTGTCCCTCGAAGAACGGGAACGGCGGCTTGTACCGGCGGCCGAGCAGCTCGGATCCCTTGTACCGCGCGACGATCCGCTCCGCGGCGTCCTCGCCGAGCTCACGGGAGTACGCCGCGACGCGCGCCTCGGCGAGCAGGAACCTGCGGCCCTCGTGCTCCACGGTCACGTAGTCGACGTCCGGGTGCACCGCGGCGGCGAGGTTGCTCGGCAGCGTCCACGGCGTGGTCGTCCAGACCAGTGCCTCTTCGCCGGTCTCCAGCCGCAGGCTGACCGTGACGGCCGGGTCCTGCCGGTCCTTGTAGACCTCGTCCATTTTGGTCTCGGTGTTGGACAACGGCGTCTCGCAACGCCAGCAGTACCACATCACCTTGAAGCCCTCGTAGACCAAGCCCTTGTCCCACAAGGACTTGAACGCCCACATGACGCTTTCCATGTAGTCGCGGTCGAGCGTCTTGTAGTCGTTGTCGAAGTCGACCCAGCGGGCCTGGCGGGTGACGTAGTCGCGCCACTCGGAGGTGAAGCGCAGCACGGACTTGCGGCACGCGTCGTTGAACGCGGCGACACCGTACTCCTCGATGTCGGCCTTGGTCTTGAACCCGAGTTCCTTCTCCGCGGTCACCTCGGCGGGCATGCCGTGGGTGTCCCAGCCGAAGCGGCGCTCGACGTGCTTGCCCTTCATCGTCTGGAAGCGCGGGACGACGTCCTTGACGTAGCCGGTCAGCAGGTGGCCGTAGTGCGGCAGGCCGTTGGCGAACGGCGGGCCGTCGTAGAACACGAACTCGTTCGAGCCGTTCTCGCCTGCGGGCCGTGCCTCGACCGACGCCTGGAAGGTCTGGTCGATCTCCCAGTACTGGAGTACCTCGGCCTCGAGTTTCGGGAAGGACGGCTGGGCGGGCACGGTCGCCTCGCCGCCGTGGGTGGCCTTGGGGTACGGCATGTCCGGGTGCCTCTCGCGGTCGTCTGCCCAAACTTGGGGACGACGCGCCGGGCTTTCCCGGCGTACCGCGGTACCACCCCGATTGTCCTCGCCAAGATGAGACGAGAACCACTCGTTGACGGCTGTGACGGGCCTGCCCGTCCGGTTCTACTGGGGCCTGTCGGCCTGTTCTTCCGGAGGCTCCCCGGTGATGGCCGGATCGGTGCCTGTACTCCCCAGGGTACAAACACCGGCAAACAGGTTACGAGCGAGCCCTCTGCCGCGCGGCCAGCGTCGAGTCCGGCGAGCACAGCGAACACGGCGTGAACCCGAGGTCGCGGGCCTCGGACACCGGCAACGCCAGCACTGGCCTGCCGCCCAGCCAGGCGCAGGAGCTCAGGTGGTAGCGCGGCCGTTCGTCGATCACGACCACTTCGTCCTGCAGCTCGCTGACCACCAGCAGGTCGGTGGCGTCCGTGTTCTCCTCGAGCGGTTCGACGTTGTCGTCGAGCACCGGCTGTTGGATGGCCGTCACCGGCTCCGGGGGCGTGACCGGGTCCGGGGGCGGCACGTCGCTCGGCACGGCGTCCTGGATCGCGGTCACCGGCTCGGGCTGGTTCGTGCCGAACGGCGGTTCACCGAAGACCGGCGGGTCGAACGCGGGTTCCTTCGTGCCGGAATCCCGCATCTGCTGCTCGAAGGCCTCGAACGACTCGTCGAAATCGGTGTCGGAGGACCGATCGCCGGACGGTCCCGCGGTTGCGGTGACCGGTCGCGATTCGGGGCGCGGATCGGGCTGCGCCGGAGGTGGCGCGGGCGCCACCCGCGGCTCGTCCTGCCCGGCCTCGACCGGTTCAGGCTTGCGGCCGGTCGCAGGGTCATCCTGCGACCGGCTACGCCTGTTCTTGATCCAGTCGAGCACCAGCAGCACAGCGGCGACCACGCTGATCAGCACGGAGATCCATGCCCACAGCGTGTTGGCCGTGGTCAGCGCCGCGATCAACAGACCGAGCGACGCCACCACGAGCAACAGGACCAGGTAGAGCATCTTTCAGGTCAGACCCTGGCTCAGCCGGCTTCGGCCGCGCGCGGCCCGAACGAGTAGCCCTGCTGACCGGCCGACCGGCTCCCCTCCGACGACGGTGCCGCCGGTGCCCGGTCCTCCAGTTCGCGCAAGGACGACTGCAGCAGCGTCTTCAGGCGCGTGCGGTACTCGCGCTCGAAGGTCCGCAGCGTGTCCAGCTTCTTCTCGAGGGTCATCCGCTCCTGCTGCGCCGAGCCGATCAGCTCGGTGTGCTTGCGCTGCGCCTCGCGCTCCAGCGTGGTCGCCTTGTCACGGGCTTCCCTGGTGAGCGTCTCGGCACGGGTCCGCGCGTCGTTCAGCATGGTCTCGGCCCGGGTACGGGACTCGTTGATCATGGTGTCCGACTTGGCGCGCGCCTCGGAGAGCAGCTGCTCGGCCTTGGTGCGGGCCTCCGCGAGCATGCCGTCCGACTCGGCCTTGGCCTCGCCGGTGAGCCGGTCGGCCATCTCCTGGGCGAGTCCGAGCACCTTGGCTGCCTGGACGTGGTGGTCCCCCCCACCGGCGCCCGGGTTGGTCTGCTCCATCGCACTCGGCGGTGGCACAGGCGTCAGGCGCCGCGAAGGTGGCGGCTCGTCCACGACGCGGGTCGGCGGGCCGGAGGAGAGGTTTGCCCTGGCGTCGTCCAGATCCGCGCGCGACGCCTCGAGCTGCGCGTCCAGCTGCTCGACCTGCGCACGCAGGTCGTTGTTCTCCTCGATCAGCCGGGCAAGCTCTCCCTCGACCAGGTCGAGGAACGCGTCCACCTCGTCCTCGTTGTAGCCCCGCTTCCCGATAGGAGGCTTGCTGAACGCGACGTTATGCACGTCAGCGGGGGTCAACGACATCAGATCACCTCACGCACTCACGGCCTGCGGGCACCAGGGTTCCCCGTCACCCTGGATACACCAGTCGCATCCCGATGAACACGACCAGCAGCAGCACCATAATCGATAAGTCCAGTCCTACGCCTCCGATCCGAACCATCGGTATCAACCGACGGAACAGCCGGACCGGAGGGTCCGTCACTGTGTAGATGGTCTCCAGCGCGACCGCAACCCCGCCTGCCGGATGCCACTCCCGGGCGAAGGCCCGGACTAGCTCCACGATGACACGAGCGGTGAGCAGCAGCCAGAACGCGAACAACACGTACCAGACGGCCAGAAGCACTGGTTCCACGCTACAACTCTGCCATTGGTCAGCCCCTGCTGGCGAACCCACCCTCGGCGAGCCTGCGCCTCTCCTCGGCGCTGACGTCGACGTTGGGCGGTGAGATCAAGAACACTTTGTTGGTGACCTTGTCCATATCGCCGCGCAGGGCGAAAACCAGACCTGCCGCGAAGTCCACCAGACGGCGCGCGTCGGAGTCCTCCAACTCGGTCAGGTTCATGATCACCGGCGTGCCCTCGCGGTAGTGCTCGCCGATGGTCCTGGCCTCGAGGTAGCTGGTCGGATGCAGTGTCACGATCCGCCCTTGCGGGGTGGCGGCCGGCGCGGACTCCGGCACCGGGCGCAGCCGCCCGGCCGGCTCGCGGTGCGGCTCCACCGCGAGAGCGCCGCGCGTCGGCGGCGTGTCCCCAGCCCACGGCGGACGGCCCCTGCCCCGGTCCGCCGGCTGGTAGTCCTGGTCGTCGGCCTCGTCGCGGAAGCCGGAACGGCGCCTGCGGCCTGCGGTGCGCTCTGGGTACGCAGAGTAGTCGTCTTCGACATATTCCGAGCGGTAGCCGTCGGAACGGTAGGACGAGTAGCGCTCGTCCTCCCCCTCGTAGTCCTCGTCTTCCGCCGGGACCATCCCGAAGTAGGCCTTCAGCTTCTGCAAAGCACTCATGCCGTTGCCTTCCCTCCGCGACTCCCCGACGTGCGGAACAACTACCCGATCCACCAATACCCAAAACCGACGGGGACCAGGCCGTGAATCGCACTCACGGTGAGGTTAACGGCCGGTCCCCTAGCAGAGCGGTTCCGACACGCACGCAGGTGGACCCGTGCGCGATGGCGGACTCGAGATCGGAGCTCATTCCCGCCGACATCTCGGTCACCGAGGGGTGATCGTTACGGGTCTGCTCGAACACCTTCGCCAGCAGGTCAAAGGCATGATCAGCCGGCCAGCCCAAAGGCGCGACGGCCATCAGGCCACTGAGATTCAATTCACTCTTGCGGGCTAACCCGTCGGCGAGCGCCGCGACCTCGCCGACGGGGCACCCGCCGCGCTGCGAGTCACCGTCCAACGACACTTGGATGAGAACGTCCAACGGCGAATTTCGGTCACCCGCTGTCAGCGCCGCGTCCACCGCACGAGCGAGGGCGGCGGCCAACCGGGGCGAGTCCACCGACTGGACGACCGAGGCCCAGCGGGCCACCGAACGGGCCTTGTTGCGCTGGAGCTGCCCGACCATGTGCCACCGCACATCGACGCCAGGCAGCAGTTCACCGACAGCCCGGGACTTCGGCCCGGCTTCCTGGTCCTTGTTCTCGGCCAGCTGGGTCAGTCCGAGCCCGGCGAGCAGCGCGGCGTCCGAAGCCGGGAACCGCTTGGTCACCGGCAGCAGCGTCACCTCGTCAACCGACCGGTTGACCTGGGCACATGCCGCAGCGATGCGATCTTGGACGGCGCGCAGGGCGGCCTCGAGCTGAGTACGCCGCTCGCTCATGCCGGATCGACCCAAGTCAGTGCCGCCAATCGCCCAGTGGTCCCTTCTCTGCGGTGACTGAACAGCGAACGGTCCTCGACCGTGCACCGCGGATCGATGCCGATCTTGCTCACCCCGATCGCCGCGAGTTGCTCCCACAACCCGGCGCGCAGATCGAGACCGGGCGTACCGGAGCGGGTCCGGCTCGCGCTGCCCGGCAGGTGTTTTTCTACATCAGCTTGCATGTCCGGCGGAACTTCGTAGCACAGGCCGCACACGGACGGCCCGAGGAGGACCTCGATCCGGCTCATGCGCGCCCCCGCATCCTTCATCGCCTGGAGCGCCGTGGGCAAGACACCGACCCGGGCACCGACCCGGCCCGCGTGCACCGCGCCGACGACTCCCGCTTCCGGGTCGGCGAGCAACACCGGCACGCAGTCCGCCACGAGCACCGCGACCGCGATCCCCGGCTCGCTCGTCACGAGCGCGTCGGTCGCCTCCGCCGCCGTCGCACGGGGGCTGTCGACGACGGTGACGGTCCGGCCGTGCACCTGTTCCATCCAGACCACGTGGTCGTCGGGGAGTTTGAGATCACGTGCCAGCCGCCGCCGGTTGGCCGCGACCGCCTCGGGATCGTCGCCGACGTGATCGCCGAGGTTGAAGGAGTCGTACGGCTTGCCGGAAACCCCGCCGACCCGCGTGGTCACTACCCGCCTGATGCGCAAATCCCACTCCCCATAAAAAGACTCGTGAGTGGTTGGTCCGGTTAGAACCGGATCAACCACTCACGAGGATATTCAGGGTCAGCGACGCATGAACGGCGGCACGTCGACCTCGTCGTCGGGGTCGTCGGTCACCGGGACCGGGCGGCTGGGCAGGTGACCCCGCCCGACGCCTTCCAGACCCGTGGCCCGGGGGCCGGGCAGGCTCGTCGGACGCTCCGGGGTGCGGGGCGCCGCGTACTGCGTCGGCTGGGGCGGCGTGGCAGGTGGCGTGTAACCGGTCGTCGGCTGCGTCACCACCGGGGGCGCGGGCTGGATCGCCGGCGCGGGCTGCGGCTTGGGCTCCGGCGCCGGTTGTGGCGTCGGCTTCGCGACCTGCCCTGCCTCGGCCGTCGCCGTCGGCGGGTTCGCCGGGGTGCGCGACGCGACCAGTTGCGGGTCCAGCTTCTTGTGCGTCGGTGTGCCGCTGTCGAAGCCCGCTGCGATCACCGTCACCCGGACCTCGTCGCCCAGTGAGTCGTCGATCACCGTACCGAAGATGATGTTGGCTTCCGGGTGCGCCGACTCCTGCACGAGCGACGCCGACTCGTTGATCTCGAACAGGCCGAGGTCCGAGCCGCCCGCGATGGCCAGCAGCACGCCGTGCGCGCCGTCCATCGAGGCTTCCAGCAGCGGTGAGTTGATCGCCTTCTGCGCCGCCTGGACCGCGCGGCCCTCGCCGCGGGCCGAGCCGATGCCCATCAGCGCGGAACCCGCGCCGGACATCACGCTCTTCACGTCGGCGAAGTCCAGGTTGATCAGACCGGGCGTGGTGATCAGGTCGGTGATGCCCTGGACACCGGACAGCAGCACCTCGTCCGCCGAGCGGAACGCGTCCATCAGGCTCACGCCGACGTCGCCGAGCTGCAGCAGCCGGTCGTTCGGGATCACGATCAACGTGTCGCACTCGTTGCGCAGATCGGTGATGCCCTCTTCGGCCTGCCGTGCGCGGCGCTTGCCCTCGAACGAGAAGGGCCGCGTCACGACGCCGATGGTCAGCGCGCCGAGCTTGCGGGCGACCGACGCGACGACAGGTGCGCCACCGGTTCCGGTGCCGCCTCCCTCGCCGGCGGTCACGAACACCATGTCCGCGCCTTTGAGGACTTCCTCGATCTCCTCACGGTGGTCCTCGGCCGCTTTGTGGCCGACTTCGGGGTTGGCACCGGCACCGAGACCGCGGGTCAGCTCGCGGCCGATGTCGAGTTTGACGTCGGCATCCGACATCAGCAGGGCCTGCGCGTCGGTGTTCACCGCGATGAACTCGACGCCCTTCAGGCCGACCTCGATCATTCGGTTGACAGCGTTGACCCCGCCGCCGCCGATACCGACGACCTTGATCACCGCCAAGTAGTTGTGCGGGGGCGTCATCGGTTCCGCCTTCCTCCAGTCATAGGTTCACACGTGGATCTCGCCGTTTTGCGTCCGGCGGCCACGCAAACCCTCAACCTCAACCAGAGATTCAGAGTCATGTCAACCCCGTACGTCCTCAACCGTGGACGGTAAAGACGGATCGTGCTTGGGTCCAGCAGCCACGCCGTGTGTGACGCGAGCGATCACCCGGCAGTATCAAAAGTATCGGGATTTCCGGGAGGTTCGGCTCACCGGATCCCACTTCATAAGAACACGTCAGGAGATGGTCGGCAGCTCGGGAGCCGCCACGTCGTAGACCTTGCCGGGCCTGGTCAGCAGAGCCGCGAGCACCATCGCCTTGCGCTCCGAGTCGTTCGCGTTGCCCCATTTCACCACCTGACCAGTGGTGAGCGTGAGCTGCACGTTCCCGGCGGACTTCGCGGACAACGCCACCACCTGCTGCTTGAGCTGTGGCGGGATCTTGCCGAGCACGTCGACCACCGCGCGGGTCGCCGCGTCACCCGTGCCCAGTGTCGGCACGTCCACCGAAGGCAGGCCCGGTGGCGCCTGCGGCACGATCGCGTAGACGACACCGGACGGGTCGATCATGTGCGCGCCGTCGGCGAGCTTGGCGAACGCGACCGGCTCCCGTTCGCTGACGGTGATCTCGACCGTTCCCGGCCACGACCGCTCCACGTTGACGTTGGCCACCCGCGGCAACGTGGCGACCCGCTGGGCGATCTCGTCCGTGTCGAGACGGACCAACGGCTTGCCCATCTCCACCGCGGCGACGTTGCGCACCTCGTCGGGCGTCAGCCCCTGCGTGCCCCGCACGTCGACGGACCGCGCGCCGAGCACAGGTGTGAAGAACACCACGTACAGCACCGCGAGCACGCCGACGAAGATCAGCAGCACCATCCACCGGCGCACCAGCGCCCTTCGGCGGGTGGGCCGCAGCAACTCCCGTTTCGCCCTGCGCTCGCGGGCCGCCGCGCCCGCGCTGCTGGCGGGGCGGCGGCTCTCGGGACGCGTCGGGCTCGTCATTGCCTGTCCAGTGCGGCAATCAGCTCCGGACCGAGCGAGGTCACGTCACCCGCGCCCATGGTCAGCACCAGATCGCCGTTCTTGGCCAGCGACGCCACCAGACCGGGCACCTTGTCGAACGCGGGCTCGTAGTGCACCTGGTCCTTGGGAAGCGGAACAGCGTCAGCGATCAACGCGCCGCTGACACCGGGCTCCGGCGCCTCCCGTGCGCCGAACACGTCCAGCACCACGACCTCGTCGGCCAGCGCGAGCGCGTCGGCGAACTCCTTGGCGAACGTGCGGGTCCGCGAGTAGAGGTGCGGCTGGAACACCACAAGCACCCGTCCGCCGTTGGCCGCGGGACGCACGGCACGAAGCTGCGCGGCGACCTCCGTCGGGTGGTGCGCGTAGTCGTCGTACACGCGGACACCGCGGGAACGGCCCTTGAACTCGAACCGCCTGCGCACGCCACCGAACGCGGCGATGCCTTCCAGCAGGCCGTCCAGCGGCGCACCGAGTTCGAGCCCGGCGAGCAGCGCGGCCAGCCCGTTGGCGGCCATGTGCTCGCCCGGTACCGCGATACCGACTTCGATCTCCTTGCCGGACAACGAGATCACCGCGCGCCCGGCACCGTCGACCGGGTCGTACGACAGCAGCTTCGCGGCGTCGTCACCGTCGGCGTTCCGGCCGTAGCGCCGGACGCGCACGCCACGGGCCTCGGCTCGTTCCGCCAGCGCGACGGCGCCGGGGTCGTCGGCGCAGACGATCAGCACGCCGTCCGGGTTCAGGCGATCCACAAAGGACTCGAAGACCGCCGCGTACGCCTCTGGCGTGCCGTGGTGGTCCAGGTGGTCCGCCTCGACGTTGGTCACGACCGCGACCGACGGCGTGAACACCAGGAACGAACCGTCGCTCTCGTCCGCCTCGGCGACGAAGAGGCCGACGTGCCCGTCCGCGCCCTCGGTGACCGAGCCCTGGTGCGCGTTCGCGCCGGACTCGTTGAGGTCCCCGCCGATCGCGAACGACGGGTCGAGCCTGCAGTGCTGCAACGCGACAGTCAGCATCGACGTGGTCGACGTCTTGCCGTGGGTACCGGCGATGCACGCGACCCGGTGGCCGACCATCAAGCCCGCCAACGCCTCCGAGCGGTGCAGCACGGTGATCCCGCGCCGCCGCGCCTCGACCAGTTCCGGGTTGTCCTCCTTGATCGCGGTGGACACCACGACCGCGGTCGGCCCGTCCGGCAGCAAGTCGAGGTTCTCGGCGGCCTGCCCCACGGCGATGAGCGCGCCCTGCGCCCGCAACGCCAGCGAAGTGCGCGACTCCTTGGCGTCCGAACCGGACACTCGCAACCCGCGGGCGAGCAGGATCCGCGCGATGCCGCTCATCCCGGCACCACCGATCCCGACCAGGTGCGCGCGCCCCAGCACGGCAGGCGTGTTGATGCTTCCGATCGTCACTTGCCCACCACGTCCAGGACCATCTTGGCCAGCACGTCCGCCGCCGCGCGGTGACCGGTGCTCTGCGCGGCGGACCCCATCGCGCTCAGCCTGCGCGGGTTGCTCAGCAGCGGGATCAGGAGCTCCTTGACCTTGTCCGGGGTGAGTTCGTCGTCGTTGACCATGAGCGCGCCGCCCGCGGTGACCACGGGACGGCCGTTGAGCGACTGCTCGCCGTTGCCGATCGGCAACGGCACGAACACCGCGGGCAGCCCGACAGCCGACACCTCGGCGACCGTCATGGCACCGGAACGGCACAGCACAGCGTCGGCGGCGGCGTACGCGAGGTCCATGCGCTCCAGGTACGGCACCGGAACGTACGGCGGCGCGCCGGGGATCTGCTGGACGGCCACGGAGTTCTTCGGGCCGTGCGCGTGCAGCACACCGATCCCGGCCTTGGCGAACTCGCTCGCCAGCGGCGCCACCGCGTTGTTGATCGTCTGCGCGCCCTGCGAACCACCGAACACCAGCAGCGTCGGCGCGTGCGGGTGCAACCGGAAGAACCGGCGCGCCTCGTCCCTGAGCGCCTGGCGGTCCAGATCCGTGATCGACGCCCGCAGCGGGATGCCGATGATCTCGGCGTCCGGCAGGCCCGAGTCCGGCACGGCCGCGGCGACCCGCTCCGCGTACCGGGCACCGACCTTGTTGGCCAGCCCGGCGCGGGCGTTGGCCTCGTGCACCACGATCGGCGTGCGGCCACGCGCGGCCAGGTACGCGGGCAGCGCCACGTAACCGCCGAACCCGACCACCACGTCCGCACCGACCCGGTCGAGCACGGCGCGGGTGTGCTTGATCGCGCGGCGCACGTTCAACGGCAGCTTGAGCAGGTCCATCGTCGGCTTGCGGGGCATCGGCACCGGCGGGATGAACTCCAGCGGGTAGCCACGCGCCGGAACGATCTTGCCCTCGAGGCCGCGCTGCGTGCCGAGAGCGACGACCCGGGCGTCGGGCCGGGCACGCATCACCGCGTCGGCCAACGCGAGTGCCGGTTCGATGTGTCCGGCCGTGCCCCCACCGGCCACTACGACACACGGTCCCTGGTTAATGACGTCCTCCTTCGTCCGCACGGGGGTGACCGGCCCGGCCGCGTGCGGAACGACGACGGTGTTCCGGAACCGGAACGCTGCGACGAGTCCTGCGGCGCTCTTGCAGCTGGCGCTCCGACGTGCCCGCCCGCCGCGTCGCCGGCTCGCGGCGTCCGGTCGCTCGTGGCGGCGTGGACGGTCGCACCGGCTTGCGCTTCTGCGGCGGGTTGTACACGTCGGGGGCGGGCAGCTTCATGAGCCGGCCGAACCGACCTGGTCCCTGCGAGCGTAGTGCGGCCACGGATTCGGGTTCATGGCGAGCACAGTTAGCGAGGATCCCGAACACGAACATGGTCACCACGATGGAGCTGCCACCGGCGGAAATCATCGGCAGCGTGATGCCGGTGACCGGCAGCAGGCCGACGACGTAGGCGATGTTGATGGCGGCCTGGGCGACCAGCCACACCGTGACGGTGGCGGCGACCATCCGGATCCACGGGTCGATGTTGCGGGCGGCGATCCGCAGCCCGGTCACGGCGAGCATGGCGAACAGGCCGAGCACCAGCGCACACCCGAGGAACCCCAGCTCCTCGCCGATCAGGGCGAAGATGAAGTCGTTGTGCACGTTGGGCAAGTACTCCCACTTGGACTGGCCCTGGCCGAGGCCCTTGCCCAGCAACCCGCCGTCGGCCAGCGCGTACTTGGCCTGCAGGCCCTGCAGACCCTTGCCGGTCGGGTCCGCCTCGGGGTCGAGGAACGACAGCACGCGCGCGATCCGGTACCCCTCGGTCAGCGACAGCGTGACGATGCCGCCGAGACCGCCGATGGCCGCGGCGCCGAACAGCCGCATGGGCGCGCCCGCGAACCACAGCAGCGCGAACAGCACGACGATGAGCGTGACCGTGCCACCGAGGTCGGGCTGCATCATGACCAGCGCGAACATCAGCAACGCGACGGGCACGAGCGGGACGAGCAGATGCCGGTACTGGTGCAGCAACGCCTTCTTCTGCACGAGGACGTGCGCACCCCAAAGCACCAGCGCGAGCTTGGCGACCTCGATCGGCTGGAACGAGACCGGGCCGACGACGAACCAGCTGCGCGCGCCGTAGAACTCCTTGCCGACGATCAGGACGAGCACGAGCATGCCGAAGCAGGCGGCGAGCGCGGGCGCGGAGAACTGGCGCATCAGGCGCAACGGCATCCGCAACGCGACCCAGAACGCGACCGAACCGATGGCGACGAACAGCAGCTGCTTCTTGAAGACGGTGTACACCGACGGCCCGGTGTCCAGCGAGACCACGGAACTGGCGGACAGCACCATCACGAGGCCGAGCACCGTCAACAGGCCGAACACCGCGAGAACCAGGTGGAAGCTGGCCAGCGGACGGCCGAGCCACGCGGTCAGGACGGTGAAGAAGCCGGTGCGCTTGCGCCGCTCCTGCCTGCGCAGTTTGCGATCCTCGGTCGGTTGGAGGGTGGCTGTCACTGCGATGCCTCCCCGGTTACGCCGATGCCTGGACTGCCTTCGTGACCGCCGCTGCGAACGCCTCGCCCCGGTGCACGTAGCTGGCGAACATGTCGTGCGACTTGGCGGCGGGCGCCAGCAGCACGACGTCACCAGGGCGCGCGAGATCCCGAGCCGCGCGCACGGCGGCAGTCATGGGGTCATCGTCTCCTGAACCGAGCCGCATGACGGGGACCTCGGGCGCGTGTCGCCTAACGGCTTGCGCGAAAACATCCTGATCAGCGCCCAGCAGCACGACACCGCGTAACCGCCCGGACACGCTCGCGACAAGATCATCCACGTCGGCGCCGTGCAGCAAACCCCCGGCGATCCAGACAATGTGCTCGTACGCGGTGAGCGAGCCGTGCGCGGCGTGGGTGTTGGTGGCCTTGGAGTCGTTGACGAACCGGACACCGTCCACCTCGCCGACGAGCTGCACGCGATGCGGCTGGGGCTGGTAGTTCCGCAGGCCTTGCCGGACCGCCTCCGGGCTCACGCCGTACGCCCTCGCCAATGCCGCCGCCGCGAGGGCGTTGCTGACGTTGTGCATACCAGACGGCCGGACTTCGTCGACCGGGCAAAGCCGGATCAGGGCCGAGTTGTCCACAGCCCCCTCAGTTGTCCCCAGGCCGTCTTCGTGATCTTGTTCCGCCCCTTCAACCCGATAGACTGGAGCAGGGACGCCCCCCGGGTCGGGTGGGGGCTGTTCTGGTGGGTTTTGGGGGGATTTCAGGGTTTCTTCGGGGTGGTTTCGCGGGGTTTCCGCGGCTGTTTGCTGGCCTGGGATCGCGGCTGCGTTCGGATCTGGCGCTGTGTGCTGACCGCGCACGACGGCTGCTGAATGTTCGGCGGTCGAGTGCGAGGGGAGTTCGACGAGCCAGCCGTCGTGGACGCCGTAGCGGTTGTCGCCGCCGGGTTCGTGCACGGTGAAGCCGGTGCCGCCGCCGGAAAGCCGCGTGGACCACTCGTCGTCGGCGTTGAAGATCCGGGTTTTGGCGTCGCGGTAGACCTTGGCTTTGGCGGTCGCGTATTCCTCGATCGTGCCGTGCCACTCCAGGTGGTCTTCGGCGAGGTTGAGCACCACGGCGGCGTCCACGGCCAGGGACTGCTGCCAGTGCAGCTGGTAGCTGGACAGCTCGACCGCCAGCACCTCGTATCCCGCGCGAACGGCGTCGACGACCGGCAGGCCGACGTTGCCGCAGGCGATGGCCTTCGCGCCGGCCGCGAGCAGGATCGATTCCAGCATGCCGACTGTCGTGGTTTTGCCGTCGGTGCCCGTCACCGCGAGCCACGCCTGGTCCGCGGTCATCCGCCAGGCCAGTTCGACCTCGCCGATCACTTCGATGCCCCGCGCGGCCGCGTCCACCAGCAGCGGGCTCGTGGGCTTCCAGCCGGGGCTGGTCACGACCAGGTCCGTGTCGTCGGAGAGACCGGGCCGCGCCAGTTCGCCGAACTCCGCCAGCGCCTCCGGGCGGCCGTCGGTGATCGTCACGTGCGCGCCCAGTTCCCGCAGCGCTGCCACGGTCGACCTGCCGGTCACCCCCGCACCAGCGACCAGCACCCGGCGGCCGCGCAGCGAGTCAGCCCGCGCCACTTGCCGCCAGCCATTCGCTGTAGAACAGGCCGAGGCCGAACATCGCGCAGACGCCACCCAGCAGCCAGAAGCGGATGATCACCGTTGTTTCCTTCCACCCCGCCAGTTCGAAGTGGTGGTGGAAGGGTGCCATCCGGAATATCCGTTTCCCGGTGGTGCGGAAGATCGCGATCTGCAGGATCACCGACAGCATCTCCACCGCGAAGATGCCGCCGATCACGATCATCAGCAGCTCGGTGCGGGTCATCATCGACAACCCGGCCACCAGGCCGCCCAGCGCCAGCGAACCGGTGTCACCCATGAAGATCTTCGCCGGCGCGGCGTTCCACCAGAGGAAACCGATGCACGCGCCCATCGCCGCCGCGGCCACGATCGCCAGGTCGAACGGGTCGCGCGTGTCGTAGCACGCCGAGCCGAGCGAGGCCGAGCAGTCGTTGCGCAGCTGCCAGAAGCAGATCACCACGTACGTGCCGAACACCATCGCCGCCGAGCCGCCGGCGAGGCCGTCGAGGCCGTCGGTGAAGTTCACCGCGTTCGACCAGGCCGCGATGATGCCGTAGCAGAACACCACGAAACCGACCGTGCCGAACGAGATGAACGAGATGTCCCTGATGAAGGACAGGTTCGGCGACGCCGGGCTCAGGCCGTTCTCGTCGATGAACCGCAGCGCCAGCACCGCGAACGTGATGCCGACGACGAGCTGGCCGACCAGCTTCGCCGTCTTGTTCAGGCCGAGGTTGCGCTGCTTGCGGATCTTGATGAAGTCGTCGAGGAAGCCGACGATGCCCAGCCCCGTGGTCAGCATCATCACCAGCCAGCCGGAGGCCGTCGGGCCCTCGTCGCGGCCGAGCAGCAGCATGTTCACGCCGTACGAGCCGAGGTACCCGGCCCACATGGCGATCATGATCGCCACGCCGCCCATCGTCGGGGTGCCGCGCTTGGACTTGTGGCCCTGCGGGCCTTCCTCGCGGATCTCCTGCCCGAAGCCCTGCCTGGAGAAGATCTTGATCAGGTAGGGCGTGAACAGGATGGAGATGACCAGTGCGATCGCACCGGCGATGCCGATACCGATCACCGGGCGTCCTCCTGCAGCAGCGCGTCGGCCACCCGCCACAGCGCCTCGGACTTGGAGGCCTTGACGAGCACCACGTCGCCAGGTCGCAGTTCGGCCCGAAGCAGCACGACCGCCGCGTCGACATCCGGCACGAGCACGGATTCCTCTCCCCAAGAGCCCTCGAGGTGGGCGCCCTGGTGCATCGGCCGCGCCTGGTCACCCACCACCACGAGCCGATTGATGTCCAGCCGGACCGCGAGCCGGCCGATCTCGTCGTGCGCGGTGACGTGCTCGGCGCCGAGCTCGGCCATCGTTCCCAGCACCGCCCAGCTGCGACGGCCGCCCTGCCTGGCCATCTCGGCGAGGCTCTTCAACGCCGCTTTCACCGACTCCGGGTTGGCGTTGTACGAGTCGTTCACGACCGTCACGCCGTCAGGCCGGGTCGTGACATCCATGCGACGCGCGGACACGCGCTTGGCCTGTGACAGTCGTTCGGCTGCTTCCGCGGGCGTGGCGCCGAGTTCCAACGCGACGGCGGCTGCGGACAGCGCGTTGCCCACGTGGTGTGGTCCGTGCAGCGCCAGCTTGACGTCGGCGTCGCCCTGCGGTGTCACGAGCCGGAACGACGCGCGTGCTTCGGCGTCCAGTACGACGTTCTCGGCACGGACCTGCGCGTCGGCACTCTCCCCGACGAACACGACACGGGCCTTCGTGCGCGAGGCCATCGCCTTCACGAGCGGGTCGTCCGCGTTGAGGACTGCCAGGCCGTCCTCGGGCAGTGCTTCGACCAGCTCACCTTTGGCTTTGGCGATGCCTTCGCGTGAACCGAACTGGCCGACGTGCGCGGAGCCGACGTTCAGCACGACGCCGATCCTCGGCTGCGCGATCTCCGTCAGCGCCCGGATGTGCCCGGTGCCGCGGGCCGACAGCTCGAGCACGAGGTTGCGGGTGTTCTCGTCGGCGCGCAGCACGGTCCACGGGTGGCCGATCTCGTTGTTGAACGAGCCCGGCGGCGCCACGATCGGCCCCATCGGCTCGATCACCTGCGCGATCAGGTCCTTGGTCGAGGTCTTGCCGGACGAACCGGTGACGCCGACGACCGTCAGCCGCGGCAACCGGTGTGCGACGTGCCGGGCAAGAGCCGCCAGCGCGGCCAGGACAGCGGCGCCGGATCCGTCCTTGTCGCCGAACAGCGCCATCGCGCCGTGGTTGGCGTCGCCCACCGGCGGCACGATCACCGCGGGTGCGTCGATCTCGCGCGCGGCCAGGGTGAGGCGCGCGCCGGAGGACTCGGCGAAGTCGTGGCCGTCGACCTTGAGGCCGGGCAGGGCCACGAACAGGCCGTCCGGTGTCACCTCGCGGGAGTCGAACTCGACCGTGCCGGTGATGATGACGTCGCCGGCGACGTTGTGCAGTCTGCCGCCGACAGCCTCGGCGATCTCCGCGGCGGTCAAGGGGATCACAGCGTCACCTCGCGTATCGCGGCGGAAAGTTCGTCCCTGTCGGAGAACGGGTGCACGACACCGGCGATCTCCTGGCCGGTCTCGTGGCCCTTGCCCGCGACGACGACGGCGTCGCCCGGCTTGGCTTCGGCGACCGCCGCGAGGATCGCGGCACGCCGGTCGCCGATCTCGCGCACGTCGCCGCGCACGGCGGCGGCCGTCGCGCCGTCGACCATCGCCCTGCGGATCGCGGCGGGGTCCTCGCTGCGCGGGTTGTCGTCGGTGACGATCAGCAGGTCGCTGCGGGTGGCGGCTTCCCTGCCCATCAACGGGCGCTTGGCCGCGTCGCGGTCGCCGCCGCAGCCGAGGACGACGATCACGCGGCCGGTCGTGCGTGCCCTGATCGCGTCCAGTGCGAGCGCGACGGCCGCGGGCTTGTGCGAGTAGTCGACGACCGCGGTGAACGGCTGGCCCAGCGCGATCCGTTCCATCCGGCCGGGCACCTGGACCTGGCCGAGTCCCGTGGCGATGGCGCCCGGTTCGACACCGGCGACCGTCAGGCACGCGGCGGCCAGCAGGGCGTTCGCGACGTTGAACGTGCCCGGCATCGGCAGCCGGACGGGAACGCGCACGCCGGGGCCGAGGATGGTGAACGTCTGCTCACCGTCGATGGAGGACGTGATGTCCGCCGCGGTCCAGTCGGCGCCGTGCTCGGTGGCCACGGTGACGGTGTCGGCCTTGACCAGGCGCGAGCCCCACTCGCCGTCGGTGTTGACGACTTCGCTGGTGGACCGGCCGTCGAACAGCAGGGCCTTGGCCTGGAAGTAGTCCTCCATGTCGCGGTGGAAGTCCAGGTGGTCCTGCGAGAGGTTGGTGAAGGCGCCGACGGAGAACCGCGTCCCGCTGACCCGGCCGAGCGACAACGCGTGGCTGGAGACCTCCATGGGAACGTGCGTGACGCCTTTCTCGACCATCACGGCGAACAGCGCCTGCAGGTCCGGCGCCTCGGGCGTGGTGAACGCGCTGGCGAGGCGCTCACCAGCGATCCGGGTTTCCACGGTGCCGACGAGGCCGGTCGTGTGCCCCGCGGCCCGCAGGCCGGCGTCGAGCATGTAAGTGGTCGTGGTCTTCCCGGACGTGCCGGTGACACCGAGGACGGACAGGCGCAGCGACGGCTCGCCGTAGATCCACGCGGCGATCGACCCGAGCACGCCACGGGGGTCCTTGTGGACAAGTACCGGAACGTCGGCGTCCGCCAGCAAACCCGCACCCGTGCGGTCGGTGAGGATCGCCACGGCACCGGCCGACACCGCTTCGTCGGCGAAGTCGGCACCGTGCACCCGGGCTCCGGGCAGCGCGGCGAACAGGTCGCCACGTCGCACGTGCTGGGCGCGCAGGGTGGCGCCGGTGACCACCCCGTCAAGATCACCGTGGGCGGGGTGCGCGTCCGCACGGGCCACGAGCGTGGTCAGCGGGACGGGTTCTGTTTTGGCAGGGCGGGGAGGCGCGTTCACAGCCTTGCCCTCGAGCTTCGCGGGCACGCGCGAGAGGCTACCTCCGCCCGTTCGGCGGCTCCCCGGCGGTGCTGGGATCTTGCCGGCACCAACCGCGTGGTAAGCGACCGCGGGCGCTTGGGCCGGCAGGTGGTCGGCGCTCCGGTTGGGCGAGTGGCTCGTCTCGGAACGTCGCTGGTCTTATTCGGCGGTTCCAGGTTTCCCCTGGGCGTGCCGCAGGAAGGGGCTTGTACCGGGTAGTACCAGTGCCTTTCCGCGGCGCGGCCAGCGGGAAGCTGGGCCGCCGAGAAGGCTTGTCAACGTTTCGAGACGGGTCACTAGTTCGCTATCAGCGGCACGATCGGGGCCTGCTCCGGCGACAGCGGCAGGTTGTAGCGCTGAGCCAGGTACGAGGCGATGTCGTGGAACAGCGGCGCCGCGGTTTTCCCGTTCTCGGCGCCGAAGTAGTCCGGCTTGTCGATCATGATGCCGACGATGAAGCGGGGGTTGTCGGCGGGCAGGATGCCCGCGAACGTGATCCAGTACAGCTGGTCGCTGTACTTCTTCAGCTTCGGGTCGACCTGTTGCGCCGTTCCGGTCTTGCCGGAGACCTGGTAGCCGGACAACGCCGCCGTCGGGCCCGTTCCGCTTTGCTGGTTCGGCGCTTTCTGCACGACCGCGCGCAGCATGTTCCGCACGGTTGCCGCCGTCTGGTCGCTCACCACCCGGACGCCTTCCGGGCGGGCCTCGTCGTGGCGGGTTCCGTCGCGGTCGATGGTGGACTTGATGATCCTCGGCGGCACGCGGACGCCGTTGTTGGCCACGGTCTGGTACATCCCGGCCATCTGCAGCACGGTCATCGACAGGCCCTGGCCGATCGGCAGGTTGCCGAAGGTCGAGCCGGACCACTGCTTGACGTCCGGCACCTGGCCGGGGCTCTCACCTGGCAGGCCGACGCCGGTTTTCTGGCCGAGGCCGAACTTCCTGAGCATCTCGGCGTACCGGTTCTGGCCGACCTGCTCGGCCAGCAGCAGCGTGCCCACGTTGGACGACTTGGCGAAGATCCCGGTCGTCGTCATGGTCAGCAAACCGTGCGACCACGCGTCCTCGATCGTCCGGTCGGCGACCTTGTGCGAGCCGGGGACCTTGTGGGTGTCCTCGGGTCTGGTGATGCCGTCCTCGATCGCCGCGGACGCGGTCACGATCTTGTTCACCGAGCCGGGCTCGTACGGCGTGGTCACCGCCGGGTTGCCGGTCGCCTGCGGGTTGCCGTACCCGTTGGGGCCCTGCGGGTCCTTCGGGTCGAAGCTCTTGTCGTTGGCCAGCGCGTAGACCTCGCCGGTCTTGGCGTCCATCACTACGGCGACGCCGCCCTGCGCGCGGTTCTGCGCGACGTACGCGATCAGCTTCTGCTGCACGTCGTACTGCACGTCCGCGTCGATGGTCAGCTGGATGTCCGAGCCGTCCTTGGCTTGCCGCACGTTGCGTTCCGACCCGGGGATGACGACACCGTCCGCGCCTTCCGCCGTGTCGACGGTCTGGCTGCCCGCTTCACCGGCGAGTTCGGCGTCCCGGTCGTTCTCCATCCCGAACAGGCCGTGCACGTTGTGCTTGGCGCGGTCCGGGTCGTCGCTGCGCCAGTTCGCGAAGCCGAGGATGTTGGACGCCAGCGTGCCGCCGGGGTACTCGCGGCGCGACTGCGTCTCGGAGATGACCTCGATGTACTTCTTGCGGATCTCCCGTTCCTGCGCCGGGAGCACGTCGCGGACCAGGACCGCGTAGCCTTCGCCGCGCATCTTGGTCAGCAGCTCGTTCTCGTCGACCTTGTCGCCGAGCACCGCCTTGATCTTGGCGGCGACCTCCTTGATCCGGGTCTCGTAGTCGATCTTGGTCTTCTCGTAGTCCTTCTTCACGACCTTCGGCGCCCACGCCAGTGTCCGCGTCTCCACGCTGAACGCCAGCTTCACGCCGTTGCGGTCGACGATGTCGCCGCGTTTGGCCGCGATCGGGATGGTCTTCACGCGCTGCTTGTTCGCCCGGTCCGACAGGCCCTGCGCCTCGACGCCCTGCACCTGGATCAGCCGGACACCGGCCGCGATCAGGGCCGCGATCAGCACGAACCGCACGGACACGATCCGCAGCCGGGTGTTGACCGGCAAACGCTTGCGCCGCGCCGCCGGGCGGCGCGGCGGCGGTTTGCGGGCGGGTTGCCGCGCGGGCTTGCTCGCGGGTTTGCCGGTCGGGCGCTGCGACTGGGCCGCTCTGCGCGGCGGCACCGGTTTGCGGCGGGGTGGCGTCCAGTCCCCGGCCATCAGCCGTTCCCGCCGGGCGTGGCCGAAGCCGGGGGCGGGGTGACCGACGACGACGGCGCGGGCGGCGCCGGTGGGGCGGCCGGCTTGGGCTCACCGACCACGTTCACCTTGCCGTCCGGTCCGACGACCAGCCAGGCGGGGTCGCCCGACCGGATCGCGCCCAGGTTGCGGGCCATCTCGTCCAGCGTCGCCGGCGACTCGAGGTTGGTGACGTCGCGCTGCAACAGCTCCACCTGCTCGGCGAGCTCGGTCGCCGCCTTCTTTGCCTGGTCGAGCCGGTACGAGTCGGCAATGGCCTGCGTGGACAGCCACAGCGTGGTGACCACACCGGTCGCCAGCAGTCCCATCACCAGCATGACGAACGACGCGCGGGAAGCCGGGCCGCGCTCGTGCTTCTGCTTGGACGGCCGTGGTCGCCGCTGGACCGGCTCGCCACCCGCACGGCCCTCACGCTGGGCGCGGCGGGCGTACGCACGCTCAGCCGCGGCGGTCCGTGGACGGCGTTGCGTGCGTCCTGGCGCTTCGGTTGTCTCCGGAGCCGCCGCTGTCGCTTCGGCCTCCGCGTTGGCCTTGCGGCGGGACTGCGACGAGCGGCCACGCGAGGATGACCCGCCTACCCTTGCCGGTGCGGTCATGACGCCTCCCTGATCCGTTCCGCCGCTCGCAGCCGTACCGGCGTCGCGCGTGGGTTGTGTTCCATCTCGGCTTCGTCGGCCTGCTCGGCTCCCCGGGTGAGCAGGCGTATCTGCGGGCCGTGGCCGGGCAGTTCCACCGGCAGCCCCTCCGGGGTCGTCGACTTCGCCAGCTCGGCGAAGGCCCGCTTGACCAGGCGGTCCTCCAGCGACTGGTAGGACTCGACGACGATCCGGCCGCCGACCTTCAGCGCACCCAGCGCCGCGGGCAGCGCGCGCCGCAGGATCTCCAGCTCGCCGTTGACCTCGATGCGCAACGCCTGGAACGTGCGCTTGGCCGGGTGCCCGCCGGTCCTGCGGCTGGCCGCGGGCACGGTGTCGTACAGCAGCCGCACGAGCCGCTCGCTGGTGCTGAACGGTTCGCGTTGCCGCTGCGCGACGACGGCCTTGGCGATCTTGCCGGCGAAGCGCTCCTCGCCGTAGTCCCGCAGGATCCTGGCCAGGTCCGGGAACTCGTAGGTGTTGAGCACGTCGGCAGCGGTGATCCCGGTGGTCGGGTCCATCCGCATGTCCAGTGGCGCGTCCTTGGCGTACGCGAACCCGCGGCCGGCCTCGTCGAGCTGCATCGACGACACCCCGAGGTCCATCAGCACACCCTCGACGGCCGGGATCCCGAGTTCGTCGAGCGCGTCCGGCAGTTCGTCGTACACCGCGTGCACGAAGTGGATCCGGTCGGTGTACGGCGCGAGCCGCTCACGGGACAGCGCGAGCGCGTTCGGGTCGCGGTCCAGCCCGACCAGGGTGAGCCGGGGGTACGCGGCCAGCAGCGCTTCGGAATGACCGCCGAGGCCGAGGGTGGCGTCCACGAGGACGGCGTCCTTGCCGGTCAATGCCGGATCGAGGAGGGCGAGGACCCGCTCCAGCAGCACTGGCACGTGCCGCGGGTTCTCGCGCGTCATGTCCCGACCCCTCTACCGGTACCGCTCGAACTCGTGGCCAGAGAAAACTGATGCCGTCAGGTCCCAGCCCGGAGAAGCGAACCTGGCGCCGGGGAAGGTGCGCCAGGGTCGATCGCCACCGGGCCGAGGCCTCACGGCATCCCTCGATTTCCCTAGAAGAATCCGGGCAGTACCTCCTCCCGCGCCTGCGCGTAGCTGTCCTCGTGCTCGTCCAGATATGCCTGCCAGGCCTGGGCGTCCCAGATCTCCAGCCGGGTGATCGCGCCGATCACCACGCACTCCTTGGTCAGCTTGGCGTAACGCCGCAGCTCAGGCGCGATCGCGATCCGTCCCTGGCCATCGGGCCGCTGTTCGTCGGTTCCGGCGAACAGGTACCGCTGGTAGGCACGAACCGCCTCGTTCGTCAGCGGGGCGGCGGCGACCTTCCGGGCCATTTCCTCGAACTCCGCACGGGGGAAGACGTAGAGGCAGTGATCCTGACCCTTCGTGACCATCAAGCCCCCCGCGAGGGCGTCGCGGAACTTCGCCGGCAGCGTCAGCCTCCCCTTGTCGTCCAGTTTCGGGGTGTGGGTACCGAGGAACACCGGTTCACCACCTCCCCACCGGTCCTGCGGACCGGCCATGGGACACCCTTCTGCCCCACTTGCGGCCACAGTACCCCACTTTTCTCCACAGTCAACGCGGATCTGGCGGTGATCGCCCGGTCGATTGACGCGTTTTCGCAGGTGACGCAGGTGGGGGCCAGGTGGGGCGGCGGGGCGGCCCTCCCTCGCCCCGGGGATGCTTATCCGCTGTTCAGAAGGTGTTCAGATGTCCACAATGGGCACCCGGGAGCGCGCCGGTGGTTCGGGTGGGTGAAAGTGGGGAGCGCGGTCCGGACCGCCCGGACCGCCCCGGTTCGAGTGATGACTGACGGTGATCGTCAGTTTTTGATCACGGTGCGTGAAATGCCCCCGGCGTATGCCCGGCTGACCTGTCCGAAGGCTGTCGATCCGCTGTCCGCACCCCGCCCGGCACGGCCGGGACACCCACAATGGGGACAACCTCGGTGGCGGTCGGACGTCCAAGCGGGGACCGCAGTGGAAGGAAGAAGTGCCTTTGTCGCCAAGTGCCCTGCAAGACGCCGGCGTCTTGCCGGATACTGGTACCGAGAACGACAACCCCGGGCGACTTCGCCCCGGTTTGACACCTCGCGTGTCAAGCTGTGCCGCCCCTGTTCGCCCGATCGGGCGACCTTGGCGACGGCATCGCATCGGTGGGGGCCGGGAGGACACCACCGAGGAGCATCAGGAGGTCGAGTGACGTCTTCTACCCCGCCTGCCGCGCTGCCCGGACATCCGTACGGCGGCAACGGCGCAGGCCCCGACCCCTATGCGCAGCCGCCGAACGGCTCAAGCCCGAGCCCGAACCCGCGCGCCACACCGGGCAAGGCGCTCGACGAGGTGCACGCCGCCGCGCAGCGGATCGCCGCGAACGTCGAGCGGGTGCTGGTCGGCAAGCCGGACGTGGTCCGGATCGCACTGGTCACCCTGCTGGCCGAGGGCCACCTGCTGGTCGAGGACGTGCCGGGGGTCGGCAAGACCTCGCTGGCCAAGGCGCTGGCCAAGTCCATCGACTGCTCGGTCTCCCGCCTGCAGTTCACCCCGGACCTGCTGCCGAGCGACGTGACCGGCGTGTCCATCTTCAACCGGCAGACCACCAACTTCGAGTTCCGCCCCGGCCCGGTGTTCGCCAACATCGTGGTGGGCGACGAGATCAACCGCGCCTCGCCCAAGACCCAGTCCGCACTGCTGGAGTGCATGGAGGAACACCAGGTCACGGTCGACGGCAACACCTACCGGCTCGAGTCGCCGTTCATGGTGATCGCGACGCAGAACCCGATCGAGATGGAGGGCACGTACGCGTTGCCCGAGGCGCAGCGCGACCGCTTCACCGCGCGCGTGTCGATCGGCTACCCGGACCCGAACGCCGAGCTGGCGATGGTGGACGAACACGCGGGCCACGACCCGCTGGCCACGCTGCAGCCGGTGTCCGACGCCGCGCAGGTCCGCGCCCTCGTCGAGGCCGTGCGCGGTGTCCACATGGCCCCGGAGGTCCGGCGGTACGCGGTCGAACTGGTCTCGGCGACGCGGCGGTTGCCGGAGATCCGTCTCGGCGCTTCCCCGCGATCCACCCTGCACCTGGTCCGCGCCGCTCGCGCGCAGGCCGCGCTGTCCGGGCGTGAGTTTGTCGTGCCCGACGACATGCATGCGATCGCCGTGCCCGTGCTGGCACACCGTCTGGTTCTCACCGCGGAGGCGCAGGCCGCGCGCCGCTCCCCCGCGGACATGATCCGCGGGTTGTTGCAGCGTGTGCCGGTGCCGCAAGGAGCGGACCCAGCTGCGCAGTGGGTGTCCGACGCGCGCGGGAACAGGCAGTAGCCATGGCTGGTCCGCTGGCGGGCATGACCACACGTGGCCGGTGCCTGCTGGCAGCCGGTCTGGCGGCAGCGCTGTGCTCGGTGGTGCTCAACGAACGGGACCTGCTGCGTGTCTCGGTGTTCGTGATCGCCATGCCGATGCTCGTCTGCTTCCTCGCAGGACGGTCACGAGTCGGCCTGCACACCGAACGGCACGTCAACCCGATGCGGGCACCTGTCGGCGGCAAAGCAGAGGTGTCGCTGAACGTGTGGAGCACGGGCCGTCTGCCCACCGGCGGGTTGTTGCTGCAGGACGGCGTGCCGTACACGCTCGGCGGCAGGCCGCGGTTCGTCATCGAGCACCTGCCCCGCAACAACGGTGTCCAGCTGCGCTACACCGTTGAGCCGACGATGCGTGGCGTGCAACTGCTGGGACCTTTACGGGCCAAGGTGACGGACCCGTTCGGTTTGTCCGAGTTCGACCGTGAGCTCGCCGGAGTGACCCGGCTCATCGTCGTACCGCGGGTGGTGCCGTTGATCGGCATGCCCGGCGGGTCGGGGATGGGCGCGGGCGAGGACGGCTCGGTCCGGCTGTCGGCCGGTCAGGGCGAGAACGACGCGGTCGTGCGGCCGTACCGGCAAGGCGACGACCTGCGCAAAGTCCACTGGCGGTCCACCGCGCACCGCGACGAGATGATGGTCAGGGTCGAGGAGCGCCCGTGGCGTGGCGGCACGACCGTCCTGCTCGACCACCGCGAACACGCCCACAAGGGCACCGGCCCGACCTCCAGCCTGGAGTGGGCGGTGTCGATGGCCGCGAGCGTCAGCCTGCACCTGCTGCACAACGGCCATCGCGTGCGGCTCGTGTCGGAGACCGGCAAGACCGTCGGCCCGGAGAGCGCGGACGGCATCCACAGCGACTTCCTCGTGCTCGACGCCCTCGCCGCGTTGCGGTCGTCGCACCAGAAGGAGATCTCGATCGCCGGTGACCCCGGCCAGGGCCAGGAACTGGTCGCCATCCTCGGCTCCACCGACCCCGAGTCGGTCGACCAGCTGATCCGCTACCGGCCCCGCGCCAGCCGCAGTCTCGCGATCCTGATGGACACCCGGGCGTGGGCGGCGCAGGGCGACACCACGGCCACCGACCCGGACGTCACCGCCGGGCTGCTCAACGCGGCGGGCTGGAGCACGGTGATCGCCCGGCCCGACGTCCCCGTCCAGCAGATCTGGAACAACCTCTGCCGCGCGAGCCAGAGCCGCGGCGCGATGCACGCCAGTGGATGGTCCTGATGGTCTCTACGCCTCAACGGCAGGCGCCGCCGCGGACCCGGCTGCGCCCGCAGCCCACACCGCGGCCGTCGCGCAGTGCCGAGCCCGCGGCCAACAACGTCACCCCCGTTTTCGCCGCCCTCACGACGCTGTGCGCGTCCACCGCGCTGTCGGGCGTGATCGACGGCGGTGTCTGGATCGGCCACGCGGCCATCGCGATCATCGTCGTCGCCGGAACCGGGATGGCGTTGCGCGCCATGCGGTTCCCGATCCTGCTGATCGGCATCGCGCAGCTGTTCGCGCTGACGTGCCTCGTCGTCGCGCTGTTCACCACCGAAGGCGTGATCGGGTTCCTGCCCGGCCCCGCGTCCGTCGAACAGATAGGTGACGTGCTGCGGGACGCGGTCACGGTGGTGCAGACCGGGGTTCCACCGGTCGAACCGGCCGCGCCGATCCTCTGTCTCGTGGTGATCGCGATCGGCCTGGTCGCGGTGCTCGTCGACTCGCTCGCGGTGGCCGCGGGAACGCCTGCCGCCAGCGGCCTTGTCCTGCTGTGCGTGTACGCGGTGCCCGCCTCGCTCGCCGACGAGATGCTGCCCTGGTGGTCGTTCGTTCTCGGTGCCGCGTCGTACGCCGTGCTGCTGGCCGTGGACGGCACGCACAAGCACCAGCAATGGCGAGGCCGTTCCGGCCGTACCAGCGGCGGGACCAACGCCGCCGCTCCGATCGCGCTCGTGTCCGTCGCGATGGTGCTCGCCCTGACCTTCGGCGCGATGTTCACCCCGATCGGCACGATCGGTCAGCTGCCCGGCAACGTCGGCGCCGGCGGGGTCGCCGCGGGCGGGTTCTCGCTGAAACCGTTCACCAACCTGCGCGGGATGCTGGACCAGAAGAACATCCAGGAGATGTTCCGCGTCCGCGGGCTCTCGTCGGCCGACGACCGGCGTTACCTGCGCGCGTTCACGTTGAAGCAGTACAACTCCAACGAGGGCTGGGTGCTCGGTGCCGGGATGCCGAGCGGGGCCAGCCTCAGCGGTGAGCTGCCGCTCGAGCCGGGGCGCGCGCCGAACGGCCCGACCACCAAGCTGGACATCGAGCCGGTGAACGCGAGCGACAACTGGGCGCCGGTGTACGGCGCGCCGAGGCAGGTCGAAGGTCTGCCGGGGGACGCGCGGTTCGACGAGCTCAGCGGTGCGGTCTACACCCGCAAGCAGCGCAAGTTCGGGCCGTACACCGAGCACGCGGACATGAGCCAGCCGACGTTCGACCAGCTGCGCCAGTCGCCTTCGGCGAGCAGCGAGGTCGGGGCGCAGTACACCGACCTGCCCGCGTTGAGCCCGGAGGTCACCAACCTCGCGCGGCAGCTGACAGCGGGCAAGGCCAACCAGTGGGACAAGGTGCTCGCGCTCAAGAACTACTTCTCGTCGGAGAACGGCTTCGCCTACAAGACCGAGACGGCGCAGAAGAGCTCGGAGGACGCCCTGGCGGACTTCCTTTTCCGCGGCAAGGCCGGGTACTGCGAGCAGTACGCGTCCGCGATGGCGGTGCTGACCCGCGCGGCGGGCATCCCGTCGCGGGTGGCGATCGGCTTCACCTCCGGCTACCAGGTCTCGGACTACCGGTCGATCACGACGCAGGACGCGCACGCGTGGGTCGAGGTGTTCTTCCCGCAGTACGGCTGGATCAGCGTCGACCCGACACCGCTGCTCGACGGCCGCGGCTACACCCCGCCGTACATGAACTCCCAGTCCTCGCAGCCCGGTCGCGCACCGGACGGCGAGACCTCGGAGCGCAACACGCCGTCCACGTCGCAGAGCACCTCCGCTGCGGCGGCTCCGACCAACCAGGCGGCGACGCCGACCGAGGCGGCGCCCGAGTCCGCGGGCGGCGGCTCCTGGGAGGTGTACGCGACCGGCGCGCTCGCCGGTGGTGCGACAGTGCTGTCCGTGCTGCTGGTGGCCGGGCTCGGTGTCGCGGGTCTGAGCCTGACCGGGGCTTCGCTGACGCTGCGCAAACGCAGGCAACGAACGATCGTGGTGACGATCGCGACCGTGCTGTGGCTGCTGGCCGCGGTGTTCGCGGCCGCGCTCGTGAGCTGGTGGATCGCTGTGCCGCTCGGGCTGATCGGCCTGGGTCTCTTCCCCGCGCTGACCCGGTACTGGCGTCGCCGCGACCGTCTGCAACTGGTGGCGGGCAACAGTCCCGAGGCGCCGATGGCGGCGTGGGACGAGCTGATGGCGGAGTCGTGGGACCGGGGTTCGAGCGCACCGGAGTCCGACACCATCCGGATGACGGCTCGCCGTCTGGTCCGTGAGCACTCGCTGGACGACGAGGGCAAGGACGGCTTGCGGACGCTGGTCTCGATCCTCGAGCGCCTCTGGTACGGCCCGAGCGCCAACGCGGGCCCGGAACTGCAACAGGCGCTGGACAACGTCCGCGGCAGCATGAAACGCAACGCCCCGCTCGCGTTGCGCGCCAAGCTTTTGCCGCGTTCGGTGCTGAAGCCGCGCAAACCCCGCAAGCCCACCACCAGTCCTCAGCCAGGCGGAACGCTCGCCGCCGAACCGCCGACGGCCTGACCGGCCCCGGCTTCGGATTCGGCTTCGGCGAGGCGGGCGATGCCGCCTTCGAGGAACGTCACCAGCGACGTGGAGCGCTGCTCGAAGTCGTTGGTGTGCAAGCGACCCGTGGTCATGTCGGCCGGCCGCGGGTTGTCCGAGAAGGCGGGCAGGCTCGACGCGACCATGAGCAGGTAGGCGTCGTGCGGGGCGATGTCGTTCGCCTCGGGGAACAGGTGCCGCAGGTGGCCGATGAACTCGTCGGCGGTCGATGAGCGCGCGAAGCCGATCGGCCCGTGTTCCGCCTCGCGGCAACGCGGCGAGGCGGGTGCGGCGGTCGTCGTTGATCGGCCGGATCCGGCGCAGCAGAACGTGCCGGAAGAGGTTTTCCTTGCCACTGAAGTAATCGCTGATCGCCGCGATCCGCGTACCGGCGTGGTCGGTGATGTCCCGCACGCTGACGCCGCAGTAGCCGCGATCGGCGAACAGTTCCTCCGCCGAGTCGAGCAGTCGCGTCCGGACCCGGGCGCGGTTGGCCGCACGAACTCCGGTCATGTCGCGTGTTCGACGGTGTGTTCGACCTCGCCGATGCCGTCGAGCGTGAGGGTGAGCGTGTCGCCGGGACGCAGCCAGTTGCCTGTCTCCATGCCGCTGCCTCCCGGGAGGGTGCCGGTGCCGAACAGTTCGCCGGGCAGCAGCTGTTCCGAGCGGGAAGCGTGCGCGAGGATCTCGCCGAGGCTCCACCGCATGCCCGCGCTGGACACCCGGCTGACGATCGTGCCGTTGATCGCGACGGCCCCGGAGAGGGCGTCGACGCGGGGCAGGATCTCGTCGGCGGTGACGGCGGTGGCCGACATCGAACTGGCGAAGTGCTTGGACTTCTGCGGCCCGAACCCGCTCGTCATCTCGGCGCGTTGCACGTCCCGCGCGCTGAAGTCGTTGAGCAGCACGAAAGCGCCGATCGCCGCGGCGGCCTCGGCCGGGGTGGCGTCCCGCAGCGGCGCGGCGAGGACGAAGCCGATCTCCAGTTCGTAGTCGAGGGCACGGCTGTAGCCGGGCGGTGCGATCGGGGTGCCGCTGGGCACGAAGCTCAGGTGGTTGGACATGTAGTAGATCGGCTGCCGGTAGAACAGCGGTTTCGGCTTGAACGGCGGGAACGGGCGCCCGCTCGCCTTCTCGACCGCCGCGGCCAGCCGGTGCAGGCCGGGGTGGAACCGGCGGACCAGGCCACGGGCCGCGGCGACGGCGTGCTTCTCGTACACCATGAAGTCCCGGAAGGACAGTGGCTGGAACGGCAGCAGGTGCCCGTGGTGCGCATCGGCGGCAGCCGCCTCCCACTCGGCGCTGAACGGGGCACCTCCGAGCGGCCGGGCGTCCGGCTCCGGCTGCCACTGCCCGTCCGGGGTTTCCGATTGGATCGCCAGCCGGCCGTCGACGCGGACTCGCCGTAGTTTCATGCGCTCCGACTCTACTTGTCCTGGGTGCTACTTTCGGAACGATCGTTCCGGGAAAGGGTGCCTGACGTGCGCGAGGTCGCCAAGGACGTCTTCTGCGTCGGCGGTACCGACGTCAACTGGGTGCTGGTGCGCGACGGCAGCGATCTCACGTTGATCGACAGCGGATGGCTGGGCGACCGCGAGGCGGTGGAGGAGTCCATCCGTGCGATCGGGCACCGGCCGCAGGACGTCCGCGCGATCCTGCTGACCCACGCCCACCTGGACCACATGGGCGCGCTCAACCACATGCACGACCAATACGGGACACCCGTCTACATGGATCCCGCCGAAGTCACCCAGGCGCGCGACGGACACCTGGAACAAGCCAGCCCCATGGATGTGGCGCTCCGTGCTTGGCGGCCGTCAGTGCTGGCGTGGAGCTACCGGATCATGCGCGCCGGGGCGCTGAAACATCTGAAGATTCCGCACGCACTGCCGTTTCCGTCCGAGGGTGCGCTGGATCTGCCAGGTCATCCCGTACCGGTGGCCTGTCACGGACACAGCTCGGGGCACAGCGCGTACCACCTACCGGGTGCTGGGGTTGTCGCGACCGGCGACGCCTTGGTCACCGCGCACCCGACCGCCCGGTCTGCCGGCCCGCAGCTGCTGCCGTCGTTCTTCTCGTACTCGCCGCGTGCGGCGCTGGCCGCGTTGGACGTCCTCGGCGAGCTCTCCGCGGACGTGCTCGTGCCGGGGCATGGCGCCCCATGGCGTGGCGCGTTGTCCGACGCCGCCGCTCGGGCGCGTCGTCACGTGCTCAAGGAGTGAAAGCAGTCAGCGCATGCGTGAGGGCCACCGCTGGCAACGGGTCGCCGACGGTGGCCGTCAAGGTCAAGGTCGCGGGGTGTCAGTCTTGCTCGAAGCGCTTGCGGAAACGCTCCTCCATCCGTTGGGAGAAGTTGCTCCGGCCCGCCGGGCGACTCTTGCTGTCGCCCTCGGCCTGAGCTGCGCCATCGTTGCCGCGCCGGATGGCGGTCAGCGTGATGAGCGCGCCGAAGAACATGACTAGGAAGCCGAGCAGACTGACGGCGGGGAATCCCCCGAACCAGAAATCTTGCACGACGACACCCAGCACCAGCAGGGCGACGCCAACCACGAACAGCGCTGCACCCTGCAGTCGCCGCCTGCGTGACGGCCGCCTCAGGCGCGCACCGCGCACAGTGGAAGCGAACTTGGGGTCTTCGGCATAGAGCGCGCGCTCAATCTGGTCGAGCAGTCGCTGCTCGTGCTCGGAGAGTGGCATCTTTCCTCCTCCGGCACAGCTCTCACGGGCGCCGGGCGATTGCGGCCGCCGTACCCGGCGGGCGCCCCATCCCTGGGGCGTCACCTCAAGGATACGAGCCCCGCGCCTGCTCGACTACCCGATCCTGCACTCTCACGCAGGCTCTTGCCAACACATCGCGACTCAAGCGAGGATGCCCGCCGGGCAAGCACACGCAATCGGCGGATTCGGCGCGGCGTTCGAGGGCGCCTCATGTGCCATGTCCTGCACTGATGACGTTCAGTGACCGTTCGTGTCCAGCTGGTGGCCTGCGGCCGACCGACGGGTGAACCTGTCGATTTCCTCAAGTGACCCGCAGCACGCGGTTGGGCCGGGCGCGGCGCACTTGGGCGCGCGCCCACCACGGGTGGACGCGCTGGGGAAGTCCCTCGGTCAGAGGTTGCGAAGTCCTATCAGGACCC
Organism: Kibdelosporangium phytohabitans; assembly: GCF_001302585.1. Lineage (GTDB taxonomy): Bacteria > Actinomycetota > Actinomycetes > Mycobacteriales > Pseudonocardiaceae > Kibdelosporangium > Kibdelosporangium phytohabitans. Next base: position 9,829,544 of record NZ_CP012752.1, read on the forward strand.
GCTCCATCATGGTGAGATCCGGCTGGTCACCGGCGGACGACTTGGCCTTGTGCACGGTCACCATGCCCGCCGACGCCATGTCGCCGAGCACGACCCGGGCAACCCCGAGCGGCAACGACAACAGCGCGGCGACCTCCGCTACCGACCGTGTCGCCAGGCAGAGCTCGGAAACAGAACGGTGGTCGTGGGTCATCCGCGTCCCGATCCGGGCGAGCGTCGCCCGGTTCGTGGAGATCAACGCCTCGAGCGGCAAGTCGTAGGCGGTCTCGGTCCGCCCGCCGGTCCACGCGTAGGGGCGGACGATGGAACGGGTGCGGTCCACCTCGTTCCACTCCGCCTCCGGTTCCGGCTCGACCCGCCGGACGCCGGACTCGGCGACCTGACGCGGGATGTCCACGGGGTGGTGCGAGTGGTGCGGCTGCGGTGGTGGCGGTGGTTGAGATGCCGCCGGGCCGAACCGGGCTCCTGTCCGGCCAGTCCCTGGCTTCGCCGTGACCACGGCGGACTCACCCCTCTTCTCCTCAGCGTGCCCCGGACTGGCAGGCACTTGGCCGAAGCGCGCACCCGTGCGCCCGACCTCGGACTTGCTTCGCCGATCAGATCCAGCCACGTGCGCCACGTCCCCCATGCCGGATTCCCATTAGTCCATCTGAAGAGGAGGCCAAAACGTTAGCCACAAAGCGGACTTGGGGGGTAACGCCGCTGTTTCGCCGACGTTTTATCCCAGTAACTGAAATCGCACCGTGGGCCAATCGGGTGATAAATACGATGATGCACCAATCCGGCCACTGATCGAAAGCGGAGGCTCACTCAACGCACTCCCGGCACACCAGGCCGACGAGCGCCTCTGCCGCGCTTCACCGGCCTACCGGCCGACCACGGTCCGCGCACGCCGACCCCGCGAGGTAGATCGTCGACTACCCGCCGCGAGAGGGCCGCAAGGCAGGGGACCAGGAGCGGCGAGACCCCACGGACAAGCAGCCCGGCTTCATTCCTTCCAGGCCGATGCCACGTGACGAGCGCGACCCCGGAGTTCACGTCCGCCTGCACGGGAAACCAGCCATCGCCACCGCACGGGCGTTCTGAAGATCTCGGGTCACGCCACCGACAGCGGCGACACGGCCAGGCGATGTACCCAAGCCACCAGGGGTGACCGGACACCGTGGCGGCTTCACCACCATCGAGCAAGGCCGTCACCGCCGAGTGACAAAGAGCGTTTTTCCCAGCGACCAGGGCTTCAAAATACGGTGCACCTGAATACGGAAAAAGCGGCAGCACGGTCAAACAGAGCGCATTAATGGTATGCGAGCAGGCCGTTGATGGGATTTCACGGCGCGATTCGGTCGGGGCGGGGCTCGGTCTCACCGGACCGGTCGGGCGCCTGCGTGAGCAGGGACGCCGGGCGGATCGCGGCGTGGCCGAACTTCGCACGCGCCCGGTCGGCGGCCTGGTCGGCTTCCCGCCAGCCGTTCTCCGGGGCGTCGAGCAGCAGCTGCTCGCCGCTGTCGTCCTGGCTGAGCTGCTCCATGCGCACGCCGATCAGCCGCACCGCACCCGGCGGCGTCTGTTCGACGAGCAGCTGGCAGGCGACTTTGAAGATCTCCTGCGTCACGTCGGTCGGCACGAGCAGCGTCCGCGACCGGGAGATCGTGGTGAAGTCGGAGAACCGCACCTTGATCGACACCGTCCGGCCACGCAGCCCACGGCCGCGCAAGGCCGAGGCTGTCTTCTCCGACAGCCGCAGCAGCTCGCGCTTGAGCAGCTCACGGTCCCAGTGGTCGACCTCGAACGTCTCCTCCGCGCCGACGGACTTCTCGGCCGACTCCGGCTCGACCGCGCGGTCGTCGAACCCGCGCGCCAGCGGGTGCAGGTGCTCGGCGAGGGCGTTGCCGATGATCCGGCGCAGCCTCGGCAGCGGCGCGGCAGCCACGTCCGCGACGCGTTCGAGCCCGACGTCGGCCAGGCGTTCCGCGGTCTTCCTGCCCACGCCCCACAACGCCGACACCGGCAGCGGGTGCAGGAACTCCAGCACCGACGCCTTGGGCACGACGAGCATGCCGTCCGGCTTGCACAGCCCGGACGCCAGCTTGGCCACGAACTTGGTCGGCGCGACGCCGACCGAGCACGTGATCCCGTGCTCGGCCTCCACCCGGTCACGGATCACCTGGCCGATCCGCCCCGGCGACATCCCCATCCGCCGCAGCGCACCGGACACGTCGAGGAAGGCCTCGTCCAGGCTCAGCGGCTCGACCAGGGGCGTGATGTCCCGGAAGATGCCCAGCACACCCCTGGACACCTCCTGGTACAGCCCGAACGTCGGTGACACGTACACCGCCTGCGGGCACAGCCGCCGCGCCCGGCTGGTGGGCATCGCCGAGCGCACGCCGTACTTGCGCGCGATGTAGTTGGCCGACGACACGACGCCCCGGTTGCCGACCCCGCCGACGACCACCGGCTTGTCCTTCAGCTCCGGCCGCTCCCGGATCTCGACCGATGCGTAGAAGGCGTCCATGTCGACGTGCAGGATCGGACAGCCCGTGTCGTCCGGCCACACGCCGTCCCGCACCACGAACCGGTCGACCAGCCCCCGTGGTAAGTCACCGCTGCGTCCCATGGACCACCTCCTTTCTCCTGTTCAAGCCCGCACGACACACGCTAGCCCCACGGTCCGACAATTCCGGGAGCAGTGGTTACCGTTGATCCATGTCGAGGTGGCCGAGGAGCGTGTACGAGGTCGGCAACGAGCCGGATCCCCGGTTCTCGCTGGCCAACGAGCGCACCTTCCTCGCCTGGCTGCGCACATCGCTGGCGCTGATGGCGGCGGGTGTGGGCTTCGCCGCACTCGGCCCGGTGGGCGACGTGCTCGACCTGGCGGTGGCCGTCGCACTGCTGGTCACGGGGGTCGCCTGCAGCCTGAGCGCGCTCCAGCACTGGATCGCGTGCGAGCGGGCGCTGCGTCTCGGTGAGCCGCTTCCCTCGCCGTGGATGGCCGCTGTGCTGGGCGTGGGGCTGGCGGTCACCGGTGTGCTCGCGGCGATTCTGGTCATCACCCGATGAGGCGACACCCGTGGGATCCCGGGCTGCAGGTCGAACGCACCGCGCTGGCGTGGATGCGGACCTGCCTGTCGATGATCGTGGTCGCCCTGATCGCGTTCCGGTTCGCCGCGCACACGAGCCTGGCCGCCGCGCTCGCCCTGGCGGCCGTCGTCGTCCCGATGGCGCTCGTCTCGCTGCGGCTGGCGTGGCGCCGCTATCGCACCAGCGACGCGAATCTGACATCGGGCAAACGTTTGCCGGATGGCACGCTGCCGCTCGCCGTGACCATCGTCACCGCGCTGACCGGCGCGCTCGGCCTCGTCTACGTGCTGGTTGATCGTTAACGGCGGCCGACGGCGTGCAGCCGCGCGGCGACGTCTCGCAACGGTGGGATGGCCGCGGCCGCCAGCTCCAGCTGGGCCAGCGCCTCGGCCGCGCCCGGGTTGCCTTCCAGCACCGAGCCCGGCACCAGCTCGGAGACCACACCGTGGCCCTGGACAAGTTCGACCGTCAGCCCGCCGTCGACCAGCAGCTGGGTCAGCCTGGCGATGTCGTACCGGCGGGACAGGCTCTCCTCGGCCAGTTGCCCGGCCGGGTCGTCCAGCAGCCTGCGGGCATCGATCAACCGGCCAGTGATCGCGCGGTGCAGGACCGCCGCGTACTGGTTGGCCACGAGCACCGACACCAGGCCGCCGGGCACGGTCGCCTCGGCCATCGCCGCGACCGTGGTCTTGGGGTCGTCGACGACCTCCAGCACGCCGTGCCCGAGCACCAGGTCGACCGACTCGGCCGGGACGAGCTGGGCAAGGGCGTCGCTGTCACCCTGGACCGCGGTGATCGAATCCACCACGCCCGCTTCCTGCGCCCGCCGGTGCAGCGTGGCGAGGGCGTTCGGGCTCGGGTCGACCACGGTCACGGCACACCCAGCCGCGGCGAGCGGGACGGCCCACACGCCGCTGCCGCCGCCGACGTCGAGCACGCGCGGCGACTCCCCCGCACGGCGCTCACGCACGGCGGCCAACTCGGCGTAAAGCACGCGGCGCACGGCATCTGGTCGCATGCCCGAAACCCTAATCGGTGGTCACGGGCTTGCTGGACGGGACCCGAGACGGCGGTGGTCTGAAGCCGTAGGCTTCCACGAGTGCAGACGGTCGCAGTACTGAGCCTCAAGGGCGGTGTCGGCAAGACGACGGTAGTGCTCGGCCTGGCGTCGGCCGCCTTGCGGCGTGGCGCGCGGACGCTGGTGGTCGACCTCGACCCGCAGTGCAACGCCACCGCGACGCTCGACCCCGAGGAGACCGGGTCGACCCTGGCGAACGTGCTGGAGAACCCCAGGCTGGCGGTGGTCAGGGACGCCATCACAGCCAGCGCGTGGGGTGACGGCGTGGACGTGCTGGTGGGCTCGGAGGAAGTCGAGGAACTCAACCACCCCAACCCGGGAGCACGGCGCCTCGGCAACCTCGGCCGCGCGTTGCAGGAGGTCAACAAGTTCATCGAGGACGGTGAACTGCCGTACGAGGTGGTCCTGCTGGACTGTCCCCCGTCTCTGGGACGGTTGACCCGCTCCGCGCTTGTGGCCGCCGGGGGCGCTCTGCTCGTCACCGAGCCGACCTTGTACGCGGTCTCCGGCGCGCAACGAGCGTTCGACGCCATCGCGGAGACACGTGAGCAGTACAACCCGGAGCTGAAGACGCTGGGTGTCGTGGTCAACCGCGTACGCCCACGCTCCTACGAGCACCAGTTCCGCATCCAGGAACTACGCGAGCACTTCGGCTCGCTTGTGCTGCCGGTGGCGTTGCCGGACCGTTTGGCCGTACAGCAGGCGCAAGGCGCTTGTATGCCGATCCACCAATGGGGCACACCAGGTGCACGTGAGGTCGCGTTGGCGTTCAACCTCGTCCTGGCGCGTGTACTGCGCTCAGGGAGGCGCGGACGGCACAACGAGTTCGCGTGGCCCGAGAGCGACGGCGACGAAGCGGCTGATGCCTGAAGGCGACACCGTTTTCCAAGCCGGCCATCGGCTGCGACAGGCACTGGCCGGCCACACGCTGACGCGCGGTGAGCTACGTCACCCCAGACTGTCGACGATCGACCTGGCCGGACGGACCGTGCAGGGCGTGCGGACGGTCGGCAAGCACATCTTCGTGCAGTTCTCCGGTGACGTCAGCCTCCACAATCACCTGCGGATGGATGGTTCCTGGCACGTCCACCGCCCAGGTACGCGCTGGCGCGCGCCGGGTCACCAGGTCCGCGTGATCCTGGCGCACCCGTCGGCCGAAGCGATCGGCGTCCGCCTGCACGACATGGAACTGGTGGCCACGGACAAGGAATCCAGGCTCGTCGGTCACCTCGGACCGGACCTGCTGGATCCGTCATGGACCGATGAGGACGCCGAACGCGCACAGCGGGCACTGGCGGCGGACCCAGCGCGGGAGATCGGGGTGGCGCTGCTCGACCAGCGGGTGATGGCAGGGGTGGGAAACGTCTACAAGGCAGAGGTGTGCTTCCTGCTCGGCGTGTCACCGTGGACACCGGTGTCCGGGGTAGACACCGCCCGAGCGGTGGAGCTGAGCAGGGATCTGCTGCGGCGCAACGCCATGAACCCGCGCAGGAACACAACGGGGTCCACCATGCGCGGCCGGGAGCTGTGGGTCTACGAGCAGACCCGCCGGGGATGCCTGAAGTGCGGCGGGAGGATCAGGGTGGCCGACCAGGGGGCCGGGCTGGACGTGCGGAAGACCTGGTACTGCCCTGTTTGCCAACCGCGAACATAAATTCGTTGGCGCCCGCCCCCGACTCGGCATAAGTTGGATGTACACGAGAGAGGAGGTGGTCCAAAGTTGTATACCAACGGGACACGTGAGGTGGCTGTCCGCTAAGGACCACCATCTGGCTCCAGCCGGCCGCCGAACACGGCAGACGCTGGTCATCCAGCGCCGTTGACGCGGGCGTTGGTCGGCGAATCCAAAGCAGCCACCGGCTCTCGGGGTTCCTGGGAAGTTCGTCCAATCCCAGGCCTCGTGCACAGCACGAGGAGTCACCCCGAGAGTTTTTTTATGCCCATCGAAGGGTGCCCACCCCGAAGGCACCACCAGTTGCCCCTCGACCAGCCCGGTTACCGAGCGATATGGTGCCGCACGCAAGCACGCTGGTCAGGGCGACAACCAGCCGTGATGGCTCCCGCGCAAACGCAGGACTACCTGCCTGCCGGTCGAGCGACAGCCAGCCCACAGCGGCTTGGCGCAAACACGGAGGTTGTCGACTTGGTGTGAGCGACACCAGCCCGACGCAGCTCACGCGAAAAGCGCAGGAACAGAACAGGCCCCCATCGGCCAGCGCACAACACACGACCAGCCACACCGGCTCGCGCGCGAACGCACAGGTCGACCTCGGGGGTGCTCCTGCCCAGAGGTCAGCCCCGGCGAGGGAAGGCTTGTTCCGTGCAACAACGGATCCATGAAGAAAAGAGCCAAACACGCACGAACCAACCCGGACAACGAAAGCCATGAAAAAGGTCGTCATCCTCGGACGAGGTGGCGCAGGCAAGTCAACCCTGGCAACAAGTCTCGGAGCCGCCCTGAACCTGCCGGTAACGGAGCTGGACAAACACTTCTGGTCGCCCGATCTCACCCCGACACCGAAGGACGAGTGGGCGGAGGTCCAGCGTCGGCTCACCAGCGGACAGCGATGGATCCTCGAAGGCGATCTCGGCCCGCACGACGTTCTCGACGCAAGGCTGCGGGCCGCTGACACCGTGATCGTCCTGGACTTCCCGTTGTGGCGCTGCGCCTGGCGGGCGCTGCGCCGTTCTCGCGAGAACCTGGCCTTCTGGCGTTGGCTGTTTTCCTACCGGCGCCGCAGCCTTCCCGCTGTCATGGCCGCCGTCGCCGATCACGCCGCACACGCGGATCTCCTTGTCCTCCGAAGCCCCCGCACTGTCGAACGACTGCTGGCAAGGCAGCATGTAGGCGTGTACAAGCTGATTCGACGGGCTCTTTTCCGGTTCGGCGGTGGGGATGCCGAGGTCGCGCACCACAGGACCACTGCCATCCTCGCCAGGACCGCGCCTGTGCTCGGGCCGGTGCGGCGTGTGATGAATGTCGCCGCGCCTGTCACTGTCTTCGGTGTTCGGTTTCCGAATCCTGTCGGGTTGGCAGCGGGGATGGACAAGGACGGCACCGCTCTGCACGCGTGGCCTGCGTTGGGGTTCGGGTTCGTCGAGGTCGGCACGGTGACCGCGATCGCTCAGCCGGGCAACCCGCAGCCGAGGTTGTACCGGCTTGTGAACAGCGAGGCCATCATCAACCGGATGGGCTTCAACAACGCGGGTGCCGACGCGCTCGCGAACCGGTTGCTGACCGGCCGCAAACCCGCCGTCCCCCTGGGCATCAGCATCGGCAAGTCCAAGGTTGTCCCGGTGGAGGAGGCTGTCGAGGACTACCGCAAGTCCTTGCGCGCGCTCTACCCGCACGGGGACTACTTCGCCGTGAACGTCAGCTCCCCCAACACTCCTGGCCTGCGTGGGTTGCAGGACCGCACCGCGCTCAGCGAGTTGCTCGCCGAGTTGACGCTCGAGTGCAGGGCTTTGGCTGAGCGTGACCGGTCGGCGCCGAGGCCGCTGCTTGTGAAGATCGCGCCGGATCTCACCGACGGCGCCATCGCGGAGGTGCTGGAGGTGTGCGACGAACACGGCGTGAGCGGTGTGATCGCGACCAACACCACGCTGAGCCGCGCTGGGCTGGCCCATGCTGATCTGCACCTCGCCGACCAGGTCGGTGGGCTCAGCGGGCGCCCGCTGACCGAGCGGGCCCGTGACGTCGTCGCGTTCGTGCACAAGCAGACGGGTGGCAAGCTGCCGATCATCGGGGTGGGCGGGATTCTCGACACCGACGACGCGACCCGCATGTTCGACGCGGGTGCCAGCCTTGTCCAGCTCTACACCGGGTTCATCTACCGCGGTCCTGGGCTGGTTCGCCGGATCAGCAAATCCCGCCGGTGACCGTCAGTGCTACCAGGTCGACCCGTTCGTTCAATCGTCACCTGATCAGGTGATTTTGGGTCCTTGGTTGTCCCGGCGGGCCCGCAGCCGCCGTACTACCGGATGGACGACCACGATCACGAGCGAGCCCCACGCCACTCCGTGCAGCTCCAGTCCCCAGATCGAGATCGTCAGGTCGCCGACCCCGGCGATCACGGCCGCACCGGCGATCATGATCGTGACCGGGTTGGTCAGGTCGACCTTGCTCTGCGCCCAGATCCGCACCCCGACCATGCCGAGCAGGCCGAACAGCCCGATCCCGAGGCCGCCGACCACCCCTGGCGGCATCGTGTCGACCAACGCGGTCACCTTGGGCACGAACGCGAGCACGATGGCACACACCGCGGCCAGCGCGCACGCCGCCGTCGAGAGCACCCTCGTGCCGATCATCAGGCCGGTGTTCGCCGGGTAGGCCGTTGTTCCCGTGCCTCCGGAGGCGCCGGCGAGGGCGGTGGAGATGCCGTTGGCGATCAACGCGTCACCGATGCTGGGATCCAGGTCCTGGCCACTGCTCGTGGCGATGGCCTTGACGTGCGCGACAACCTCGGCGACCAGCACGAGCACGACAGGTACCGACAGCACCATCACGGACGGCAGCAACTCGGGCGCGTGGAACTCGGGCAGCCCGAACCACGGCGCGTCGATCAGCGCGTCGATCTTGGCTGACTCGATCCGCCCGGTCGCGATCGCGACGACCCAGCCCGCACCCACGCCGACCAGCACGGACAGCCTGGCGAGCAGCCCACGGGACAGCACGATGCACAGCAGGATGGCGCCGACGGTCACCGCGCCGATGCCGGGCTGGACCTGGAACGGACGCGCCGCGTACGGCGCCATGCTCAGCCCGATCAGCAGCACGAGCCCACCGGTCACCACGGGCGGCAGGACGGATTCGAGCAGACGCACACCCAGCGCCTTCACCGCGATGCCGAACACGATCAGGATGCCGCCGGCGACGAGGACCGCGCCGAGCTGGGCGGCGATCCCGTGCTGCTTGGCGGCGGCGAGCGGCGCCATGAACGCGAAGGAGGAGCCGAGGTAGCCGGGGACCCGGTTGCGGGTGACGACCAGGAAGACGATCGTGCCGATGCCGGAGAACAGCAACGTGGTCGTCGGCGGCAGGCCGACGGCGGCCGGGACGAAGATCGTCGCGCTGATCATGGCGGCCACGTGCTGCGCGCCAAAGCCCGCCATCAGCGGCCAGCTGAGTCGCTCACGGGCGCCGACCAGCTCACCGTCGCGTACCCGGCGGCCATCGCCGTGTACGGACCACAGCATCACTGTCGAGTCCCTTCCCCGCTGAACCTTGCGGGAATACTGCCACGTCAGGTAGCCGAAGACGCTACGTGACCCTCCCGTTATCACACGTTTGTCCTAAGGGCGCGGCAGGAAGATGCCACCGTGGGGTACAGGGAACTACGAAGAGTGACTCAATTGGCGCTACGGCGACTGGTCGTGATCATCCCCGGTTGTGGCCGGGACAGACCCGGCGAACCATCTGGACGACCGAGAGGGACTCAGCGACGGTCGGGAAAGATCTCACGCAAAGCGACCGCGAGACCGTGCAGACGGTCGGTCGCGTCGGTGAGCGCGTTGTTGTCCGGCCCACCGGCAGAACTGGCCGCGACGAGACGCCCCGCAGCCGCGATCAGCGTGCCGTAGCCCTCAAGACCTTCGTCGAGTTGCTCACGCATGCGGCGGACACCGTCGTCGAGCACGGCACGGTCCGCGGCCGGAGCCATGTCACGGGCACGCTCGACGGCCTGGAGTTCACCGGCGACCTCACGCAACGCGCTCGCGGCCTCGACGCCTGTGCGGCGGGCGTCCTCCACGGAATCCGCGGGAACCGCGCTACGCGGCGAGCTGAGCTGTCGTAGCAGGTCAGCCAGGACACGCTCGGCGTCCGCCAGGCGCTCCATCGGCTCCCGTGCCGCCGACCGCGCCGGAGGGAGCGTGGGTACTGCTGAAGGAATGGGTGTCTTGTTGAGGCGGCGCAGACGGCCGCCCGACTTCGCCCCCAGAGCCAGCGAGCCGAGCGCGAAGACGCCTGCCACCGCGCCGGACAACACTGCCGTGTCCGCTGTCCCGGTGGCGATCACCGCGCCGACGACTCCGAGCAGGAGCGCGAGGAAGATGAAGAACCACATCGCGGCGGCTGCGCGTTTCTTGCGGCGCTCCAGCTTGGCCGCCGGATCCGACCAGCGGCTCAGCTGGGATCGCACCTGATCGGCGACCGGGCCGCGTAGCTGCTTCTCCACGACCTGGCGAAGTTCGAGGAAATCGCCTCTACGCGGCCTGTCCACCGGTCACATCCTTTTCGCGTCAGTTGCCCTGAGGATTCGCCCGCTGCTCCTGCGCCACGCGCTGCTGGATCTCGGCCTGGATGTTGGCAGCCGGGTTCGCGGCGGTCTGCTGACCGCTCGTGACCTGCTTGGCACCGCCACCCGCCATCGACGCGCGGATCTGCTCCAGACGCGACTGACCAGCCATTTCGGTCGTGGAGGCCTGGACCTCCATCATCCGGCCCTGCACGGAGTTCTGCGCCAGCTCCGCCGATCCGAGCGCGGTGGTGTACCGCTTCTCGATCTTGTCGCGGACCTCTTCGAGCGACGGCGTGTTGCCCGGCGCGGCCAGCTCGCTCATCTGGTTGAGCGACTTCGAGACCTGCTCCTGCATCTTGGCCTGCTCGAGCTGGCTGAGCAGCTTGGTGCGCTCGGCGAGCTTCTGCTGCAGGACCATCGCGTTGCGCTCGACCGCCTGCTTGGCCTGCGCCGCGGCCTGCAGCGACTGGTCGTGCAGCGTCTTGAGGTCCTCGATGCCCTGCTCGGCCGTGACGAGCTGGGTGGCGAACGACTGCGCGGCGTTCTCGAACTGCGTCGCCTTGGCGTCGTCGCCCTTGCTGCGCGCCTCGTCGGCGAGCACGAGCGCCTGCCGGGCCGAGGCCTGCAGCTTCTCCACCTCGCCGAGCTGGCGGTTGAGCTTCATCTCCAGCTGGCGCTGGTTTCCGATCACAGCGGCGGCCTGCTGCGAGAGGGCCTGGTGCTGGCGCTGCGCCTCCTCGATGGCCTGCTGGATCTGTACCTTCGGGTCGGCGTGCTCGTCAATCTTGGACGAGAACGACGCCATGAGATACTTCCAGAACTTCACAAAAGGGTTGGCCATCTCCTCCGCCTGCCTTCTTGCGTACTTCGGCTGCCCACAGGCAACGACCCGGGTACCTGTCCAGGTTCCATCGTGTCAGGTGCGCGATTGTCGTTCCACCGGGCCCAGGGGTAAATCAGGGATGGCCCTGATCATCCACCACGGGTCGGCCCCAGGACACCGGGTTGACCTGGTTGAGACCTTTCTACACACACAGCACCGGCCGGGCTCGACGAACGAGCCCGGCCGGTTGGCATCAGTGCCTGCTCAAGCTGCGAAAACGCTGGCCCTGGCGATGTCGGGACCGATCCGGTGCGACAGCGCCGGCTGTATCCGCAGATCCTGCAGGGTGTCGCCGACCACAGTGTCCAGCCCGATGTCGCCCGCGCCGAGCAGTTCGTCCGGCACACCCAGCGATCCACCGTCGAGCGCCGCGCCCGACATGCTCGCCGACATGCTCGCCTCGCCGCTGCCGCCGCCGGTCGGGGCGGGGGTCTTCTGCGCGGGCTGTTCGGACTGCTGTGCCGATTCGAGCAGCTTCTCCGGGTCGATACCGCTCATGTCGTTCGCGACGTTGTAGAGCAGCTCCGGCAGCGGTAGCTCGAGCGCGTCACAGATCGCGGCCAGCAGTTCGCTGGACGCCTCCTTCTGCCCACGCTCCACCTCGGAGAGATAGCCGAGGCTGACCCGCGCGGTCCGGGAGACCTCGCGCAGCGTGCGGCGCTGGATCGTGCGGGCATGGCGGAGCCGATCACCGATCGCCTCACGCAACAGCACAGTCATCGCGCCTCCCTTCACCGGCGGGCCCGTGCCGACAACGTTACCGAGCTTGGCCGACATCACGCACCGACTTGACCCGTCGTACGCCAAGGGCGAACGACTGAGCGTGGCCGAATGTTCCCCCGTCAGGGTGCCGCGGCCCGACCGGCAAGCAGGTCGACGGCCGCGCGCACGCTCGCGGCGCGCACTTCGTGCCGGTCACCGCCGACCGTGATCGTCGACACGTTCGCGCCTGTCGGACCTGCGATGCCGACGTGCACGGTGCCCGGCGCGACGCCGTCCTGCGAGTCCGGCCCGGCCACACCGGTCAGTCCGATCCCCCAGGTCGACCCGCAGCGGTCACGCGCGCCGGTCGCCAGTTGGACGGCGACGCCGGGGTCGACCGCTCCCCGAGCGGCGAGCAAGTCCGGGTCGACTCCGGCCAGTCCCCACTTGAGGTCGGTCGCGTAGACCACGAGCCCGCCGCGCACGACAGCGCTGGCCCCCGGCACGGTGGTGAGCACCGCGGTGACCAAACCCGCAGTTAGCGACTCGGCTGTGGCGACCGTCTCACCGTTGGCCCGCATGTCGGCGATCAACGCGGCGAGTTTGCCCGCCGACAGGCCGACCGACTCGACGAGCGGGTTCACGCCGCCCGCCGCGCCCTGATGCCCTGGGCACGCAGCCGCAGCGCGCGGACCACGTAGTCCAGTCCGGTCGCCACGGTCAGCGCCACGGCGGCGAGCATGATGATCCACTGGACCACGTCGAACGCGAGTGGCAGCGGCGCGAGGTAGAAGCCGATCGCGACGATCTGGGTGAGCGTCTTGAGCTTGCCGCCGCGGCTGGCCGGGATGACGCCGTAGCGGATCACCCAGAAGCGCAGCAGCGTCACGCCGATCTCACGGGCCGCGATCACGATCGTCACCCACCAGGGCAGTTCGCCGAGGATGCTCAGCCCGAACAGGGCGGCGCCGGTCAGTGCCTTGTCCGCGATCGGGTCGGCGACCTTGCCGAAGTCGGTGACCAGGCCGTGCCTGCGAGCCAGCCAGCCGTCGAGCTGGTCGGTCAGCGACGCCACCGCGAACACGATCGTCGCGGTCAGCCGCCAGCCGAAGGACTCGCCGTCCGCGGCGAACAGGGCGAACAGGAAGACCGGGACGAGGACCAGCCTGCTGACCGTGAGGATGTTCGCGATGTTGAGCAGCGGCACGTGCCGCACGGGCACGGCCTGGACCGGTGGCGAGTCCGGTGGCGGTGTCTGGGAAGCCGTCTCGGGCGTCTCCTGCGAGGGATCGGCGGGCGCGGTGCTCACGTGACGACCTCGAGGGCTCGGACGACGAGATCGACCCCTTCGGCGTTCTCGACTCGGCATCGCACGAAGTCTCCAACGGCAAGTCCGGCGCCGCCCTCGATCACGCATTCGCCGTCAACCTCTGGGGCCTGATGGGCGGCACGACCAATCACTTCGTCGTCGGCCTGTTCGACCATCACGACCACCTCGTCGCCGACGCGGTCCTCGGCGCGCTCCGTGGTCAGCTGCTCGACCAGCGAGGAGATCCGCGAGACGCGCTCGGCGACGGTGTCGTCGTCGTGCTTGTCGTCGAAGCCCGCGGCCTCGGTGCCCTCCTCGTCGGAGTAGCCGAACACGCCGACCGCGTCCATCCGCGCGCCGATCAGGAACCGCTCGAGCTCCTTGAGGTCCTCCTCGGTCTCGCCGGGGAAGCCGACGATGACGTTGGTGCGGATGCCCGCGTTCGGCGCGAGCGCGCGGATCTGCGCGGTCAGCCCGAGGAAGCTGGCGCAGTCGCCGAACCGGCGCATCCGGCGCAGCACCTTGCCGCTGCCGTGCTGGAAGGAGAGGTCGAAGTAGTCGGCGACGCCCGGCGTGGTCGCGATGGTCTGCACCAGGCCGGGGCGGGTCTCGGCGGGCTGGAGGTAGGACACGCGGACGCGCTTGATCCCGTCGACCGCGGCCAGCCGGGTCAGCAGCCGGTCGAGGTGGTCCATGCCGCGGCCGAGGTCCTTGCCGTACGAGGTGGAGTTCTCGCTGACCAGGAACAGCTCGCGGGCGCCGTTCCCGGCCAGCCACTGCGCCTCGGCGACGATCTCGTCCGGCGTGCGCGACACGAACGCGCCGCGGAAAGAAGGAATGGCGCAGAACGTGCACCGGCGGTCGCACCCGGACGCGATCTTCAGCGCGGCCACCGGCGAGTCGTCCAGGCGCGTGCGCATGACGCGCGGGCCCCACCCGTGGCCGGGGACGGACAGTTCGGTGTCCTGGCGCTGCACGGGCGTGATGGGCAGCAGCGTGCGGCGGTCGACCGGTACGTGCGATTCGACCTGTTTGCCGTGCAGGACCTCGTCGAGCCGCTCCGCCAGCTCGGGGTACTCGTCGAAACCGAGGACGGCGGACGCCTCGGGCATGCTGTCGGCGAGCTCCTTGCCGTAGCGCTCGGCCATGCACCCGACCGCGACGACTTTGGCGCCGGTGTCGGCGGCGGCCAGCAGCGTGTCCACCGAGTCCTTCTTGGCCTGCTCGACGAAGCCGCAGGTGTTCACGACGATCACGTCGGCCGCGTCGGTCTCGGCCAGCTCCCAGCCGCTGCCGGTCAGACGCCCGGCGAGCTCCTCGGAGTCGACCTCGTTGCGGGCGCAACCGAGGGTGAACATGGCGACGCGACGCTTCGCGGTGGGGGAAGGCACCGAATCAGGGTAACCGCCCGTGGGACGAGACTCCGACCACAGTGGCAAGGCCGGAGCTCGTCACGATGGGGCGGCGCGGGAGGTGGCGGGCTAAATTGGGTGAACTCTAGGAACACACTGGTTGGGGCACGTGGACGACACGACGGTTGTGCGGCGCGCCCGCACCACGGATGTGCGGGCGATGAAGACGGTCATCGACCGGTACGCGGGCAAGGTCCTGCTGACGAAGCAGCTGGTCACGCTGTACGAGGACATCCAGGAGTTCTGGGTGGCCGAGCAGGGCGGCGAACTGGTCGGCTGCGGCGCGTTGCACGTGCTGTGGGAGGACATCGCCGAGATCCGCACGATCGCGGTGCTGCCGCAGACGCTGGGGACCGGGATCGGGCACGCGCTGCTGGAGCGGTTGATCGCCGCGGCGAAGGAGCTCGGCGTGTCGCGGTTGTTCGCTTTGACGTTCGAGGTCCGTTTCTTCGAGCGGCACGGTTTTCACCAGATCGAAGGAACACCGGTCAGCCCCGAGGTCTACGAGGAGATGCGCCGCTCGCTCGACCAGGGTGTGGCGGAGTTCCTGGACCTGCCGTACGTCAAGCCGAACACGCTCGGCAACAGCCGCATGGTGATGGAGCTCTAAGCGACCCATACGAAGTGCTGTGTGACCCCGGGCGCGCTGCGGACGTAGTTGAGGGCGTTCTCAGCCTCGGCGAGGGCGTAGTAGCTGCGGCCGTTCGCGGAGACCATGTGTGCGTCCTCCGCCAACGCGATTCCCCAGCCGGCGATCTCGGGTGCGTTGCCGTCCTCGTGCTCGATGACGATGGCGAACAGGCGAGGCGACTGGGAGACAACCAAAGCGGCGGCTCGCTCGCTCAGGTCGTTCTCGTCGACGAGCCGGCGTACGCGATCCTGGGTGTTCATCGGTGAAGCTCCTTGTCTGTCGGTGCGAGCAGGTGGCGACGGGCGATGAGCCACACGCGGCACGGGAACTTGCGGCCGCGGCGCAGCCCGGCTGAGCAACCGCGGCAGCGGCCGTGGCCGTCGGGCTGGTGCAGTTCGAGGATCTCCCGCATCGCCGCGGTGAGGCTGCGTAGCTCGACCACGGGCACGTCGACCCTGCGGGCCAACGAGTCCAGGCCTGCCAGGCGCACGACCATGGCGTCCCTCAGCACTGCGGCGAGCACGTGCGTCACGAGTACCTCCGTCGGTCGTGCTAATGTTCGGCGCTGAGCGCTTGCCAGCGATCAGCGCTACTCGCCAACCATAGGCCGAAGCAATGAGCAGCCGCAATGCGCTCGATGGGGTGACGTTCACGAACAAGGAGGACCGATGGCCAGTGTGCAGACTCGCCGGAAGCGCGCGCTTGGCGTGTTCCTGGTGCGGTTGCGCGAACAGGCCGGGCTGAAGCCGGACGATGTCGCCAAGCTCCTGCGCAAGAGCGCGTCGGTGGTGTCGCGGATCGAGACCGGCCACACGATGTGCGACTACTCCCGGCTGACCGCGATGCTCGGGTTCTACGGCGCCACGAACGCCCAGCGGCAGCAGGCGGAAGAACTGTGGGAGGAAGCGCACCAGGACGCGGCGCTGGTGGAGCACTCGACGGCGATGCCGCCGAAGTACCGGGCCTTCGTCAAGGCATGGGATGAGGCACTGGCCGCCCGGACTCTGGAGCAGACAATGGTTCCCGGTCCACTTCAGACACCGGCGTACCGGTCCCGGATATACGAGATCTCCACTCGGTTCATCGCGTCACCGATCGACGCCGAGCGAGACGCGGTGTCGATGGATCGCCGGAAGAAGCGCCTTGACGGGCCGGATGCGCTGGACTTCAGCGTCCTGCTCGACGAAGCGGTTGTCCGCAGGGCGGTGGGCGGGTCCGTGGTCATGGCGGACCAACTCCGCCATCTGCTGGAACTCGGTGAACGCCCCAACATCGGGATCAGGGTGATCCCCTTCGCGGCCGGTGAGTACGAGGTGATGACCGGCGCGGTGACCTGGCTCGGTTTCGCCCAGATTGACTACCCGGATGCTGTGTACCTGGAGTACCCGGGCGGAGGAGAATGGATCGAGAAGGCGAAGGATGTCGCCAAGTTCGCCAGATCGATCGAGGCCACGTTGCCGTTGACGCTGACGATCGAGGACTCGGCAGCGCTCATCCGGGAACAGGTCCAGGCGCTAGAGCGGGGATGATGAACACTCACGAGGAGTGGCGCACCAGCACATTCAGCGCGCCCAACAACAACTGCGTACAGCTGGCTGTCAGCCGTGACGCCGCTCGCGTCCGCGACAGCAAGAATCCAGGCACAGGCTTACTTGCCTTCGGCAGCACGGAGTTCACCACCTTCCTCACGTTGCTCAAGCGCTGACCACGAGGCGTCCTGTACCGAAGGACCCGTCCCGGTGTCCGCGAGGGCACGATCTCCGGCGTCCGCCGCGCTGCTTGCCATGGTTCCCATGGCTGCCGCGCGTCACCGAAATCATTTGCACCGCAAGGAAGACTCCTTGTTCGATTCGGTGAGGAGCCGGTGATCTCGTTGAGGAAAAGGGTGGTGCGCATTGTGGCAGCCGAGGCTGCCACAGCGGCAGCGGTCACGCTGACTGTGCCTGTCGGAGCCGCGTTCGCCATGGAAGAGGTCTACTGTGGAGACCGGACGAGAACGCGATGTGGGTGGACAGGATCTCAACCGGGAACGACATCTCCTATGCCGACAACAACGGCGAAGCAGTGGATGTCAGGCGGTGGAAGGACATCACCTACCCCCGCAACCCACCACACGTCATAGCGTTCAAGATCTGGTGAGCAGGCCGTGATGACGGACTTGCCACGGGGTGGCCGTGGCAAGTCCTGGCCTTCCTAGTGGCCCGTCTCGAACGTTGACAAGCCTTCTCGACGGCCCAGCTTCCCGCTGGCCGCGCCGCGGAAAGGCACTGGTACAACCCGGTACAAGCCCCTTCCTGCGGCACGCCCAGCGGAAACCATGAACCGCCGAATAGGACCAGCGACGTTCCGAGACGAGCCACTAGGTCACGAAGACCGTGAAGGCAGCGGTGCGCACTGTCCCGCCGACGCGGAACTCCAGGAACAGCCTGTGCTCGCCGCGTTCGGCGAAGTTCGCCTGGAAGGCCAGCTCACCGTCCGGCAGTGCCGTTCCCACGCGCTGCAACGGGTGCAGGTGCGTCACGGAGTGCAGGATCGCGTTGAACCCGGTCAGATGCCCGTACGCGCCAAGGTGTTCCTCGGGTGCGGTCACCGGCGCACCTGACGCGTCGGTGATCCGGAGCCGGACCGTGGACGGCTTGCCGACCGGCGGCTGGGCCGCGCCTTCCGGGCGTGTCACCACGAACCCGTCGACCGCGGCGCGAGCCGCGGGCTCCGGCAGCGGCACGAACGTCGTGTCGCCGGGGATGATGAACCCCGTGCCGAGCACGATGGGGTGCAGCGGATCGCGGCCGATGAACTCCGCGTACATCCGGTAGGCGCCGCCGTCAGGCACGGAAGCTGTCGTGTGCCAGGTGTCCCCGCGCAGTTCCGGGTGGACGTGCTGGTAGGCCTGCATGTCGTCGCGGACCACGAAGAAGTGCAGCTGCTTCGTCTGGTTCTCCGGGAACGACGTCTCCGGCTTGCCCGACGGGCCGATGATCTGGAACGCGATCGGCATCGCCGCACCGCGTTCCCGCGGGACCACGACGGGGTTGAACCTGAAGCCGTCCTGGTTGTCGGACAGCCCGTCGCTGTGCGGCACCACCGGCGGCGGGATGTGGTGCGCCGCGGGCGAAGGGCGGGTCACGACGTAGCCGACCACACCGAACACCAGCAGTACCAGGACTATCAGGCCGGTCCTGGTCGCCCAGTGGATCTCGCGCAACGAACACCTCCGGGGAAAACGCCGGTCTGACGGAGGGAACCGGCAGGGTGACCCCCTCCGCCAGACCGGCGCCGGTCAGCTGGTGAGAGTGGGCTTCACCAGCACAAGACCTTGCTCGATACCGCTGATGGCCACGGTTCCGCTGGCGTAGAACGGATGCACGTTCCACGCTCCGTTGAACCCGCTGCCGTTGCTGGACGGGTAGATGTCGAAGTACGCCACTTCGCTCAGCCGGTTCTGCGCGATCCCGGTGATGTCGAGGATCCGCAGGCCGGCGCGGTAGTTCGCCTGGTAGCTGTACTTGCCGATGATGTACTGGTTGTGGTCGGTCGCCTGGATCGTCGGCGAGGTGTACACGCCGGTGTTGATCGGGTTGTCCAGGTCCCGCACGTCCCAGATGAACGTCTTGGTGCCCGGCGAGTCCGAGTCGAGTTCGTCGTCGAGCAGCAGGCGCTGGTGGTCAGCGGTGAGCCAGCCCTGGTGGCTGTAGCGCACGCCGGTGTAGCCCTTGCGGGCGATCTGACGCGGGCTCGACTTGACCGTGACGTCGACGATGGTGAGCGTGTCGACGTTGTAGTTGAAGCAGATCTCACGTCCCTGGTAGGTCGTGTCCGTGCCGCGGTAGACCACGCACTGGTTCTCGTGGACATACCCGTCGTTGCTGACGCATCCCGCGTTGACCGGGCTCTTCGGGTTGCGCACGTCGACCATGTGCACGCCGCCGTTGCAGGTGTTCGAGCCGACTGCGTAGATGTAGCCGGTCTCGTTGTTGACGGCCAACGTGTGCGACGGGCCGAAGCCGGTGTAGCGGGCGTCCGCCGTGAAAGTCTGCGGAGATGTCACCGTACGCAGCCTCGTCAGGTCGAAGACCTGCATGCCGTGACCGCTGATGCTGTCCGCGCCGACGAACGCGTGGTTCGCGTGCACCTTGATGTCACGCCATGAGCTGCTGGTTCCGTTGTGCGACGGCAGGTTGCCGAGGTACTTCGGGCTCGTCGGCGTGGAGATGTCGACGAAGGAGGCCCCGTTGGACCTGCCCACGATCGCGTACTCCTTGCCCGTGCTGGAGTCCGTCCACCCCCACATGCTGTTGCCCTGACCGCCGCCGATGCTGGACAGGGGCAGCACCGACAGCAGGTCGACGTTCTTGCACGGGTACTGGCCGGCCATACCGTTCGTGCACGGGACAGCGGCTGCGCCGGTCACAGCGGGCGAGCGGTCCGGTGGCTGAAGGTCGGCGGCGAACTTCGCATGAGCCGCACGACCTTCGGGTGAGTTGGGGTCGTGCGCCGAAGCCGGGCTCGACATGATCGCGACGACACCGGCGGCCAGCAGGGCCAATCCGGTCAGCCGTTCCGGGAACCGCATAGCAGTACTCCATCCGCGCAGAGGCAGGGACGCGTTGGGCGATATGACGGTAAATCGCCAACCCACGAACCGGATGGGCCGATCGTCGGATATCACACTGTGTTAATTCACCAGATTTTCCCCATCAAGCCGTCACTCGGACATCGGCGAGGCATCCGGGCGCGGGAAAGCCCTGGTCACCCCGCCACCCGAGGCCGAGGCCGAGGCCGACGGACCGCGACCACAGCGGGGCGCCTCGCACCGGCAGCCGCCGCCGCGGGGCGGCCGACCACCGGACGCCCGCCGACGGAAGCCTGCCGCGGTCGGCAATCCTGATCGGCAGTCGCGGAATCGGCGAATTCCCGAGTTCGTACAGAACCGCACCGCGCGCCGGCGGCACCGTCTGCCGCTCCTCCCGGATCACGAAGAAACCGCAGGCAACCGGTTCATGTCGAAATTGCGTCCAGCACCTGAAAAATAGTCACACCTCGTGACGGTATTCACTTTTTCAACATCGATACAGACCGGTGCACAGGTGGTTTCTCGATCATTGCCCGCTCGGGATCAAGCAGACGCAAACGATATGTGCGGACAGCTCACCACAGCGAAACCCACCCGATCGGATGAACAACGGGCACACGCGCAGATGGCGGCGGTAGCATTCACGTTTCAGTTTCGTCACCAAATCGGGAGATGAGACCTCCGTGCGACCGAAACGAAGTCTTGCCGGTGTATTGATCTCCGTTTTCGCACTTTCCGGTAGCGCCGTCGTGGCCACCGCGTCCCCCGCTGCTGAGTCGGCGCGCTGCACGGTCGTCCTGCTGCCGCAGGCTGTCCGCGGGCAACTGTGCCTGCCTGCCAACAGCACGCCCAGGACCGTGCAACTGCTTGTCCACGGCAGCATGGACAACCGCGGGTACTGGGACCTGCCGGATGGCGACCGCTCCTACCAGCGCGACATGGCCACCTCCGGGTACGCCACGTTCGCGATCGACCGCCTGGGCTCCGGCGACGGCTCGCAGCCGCTGCGCTCAGCGGACGCAGCGGCATCAGTGGTGCACCAGGTCGTCGGGATGCTCAGGTCCGGCGCGGTCGGCGAAAACCGGTTCGGCAAGGTCGTGCTCACCGGCCATTCGACGGGTGCCGGCATCGTCGTCCGCGCCGCGGCGACCTACCGCGACGCCGACGGCGTCGTGCTGACCGGAATGACGGAACGGCTGGAGCCGACGTCCCTGGGCGCCGATGTGCCCGTCATGGTCGCCGACGGTCAGCAGGACGCGCCCTTGCACGCGGACGATCACCGCGCGGCGATCCGGGCGTGGATCCAGGGCAACGTGGACCTCTGATCGGCCATGACGGCGCCGCAGTCCCACCGCGGTCCAGCCCGGACCGAGATCGTCCGCAGCTGGGCCGACGCGGTCACCGCGCGGACACACGTCCCGCTGGGGGCCGGCGAGCTGCAAGAACGGCTCGCCGGTCTGCTCGACGACCTGATCGCCGCACTGACCAGCGACCCGTTCACCCCCGAGCGGGCGTACGACGTCGGGACCCGGCTGGCCGACGTGCGTTCCGGCGGAACGGAAGCCATGTCGTCCACAATGGACCTTATCGGTGCCTGGCTCGGCGCGGTGCCGGAACTGGCCGGGCTGCCGCACCACACGGAACGGATCTTCTCCGCAGCCGGCGCGCTGGCCGCCGGGTACTGCGAGGCGGCGCAGCAGGCCGTTTCCGCCCAGCAGGAGGAGCTGCACCAGGCGTCGCTCGGCGACACGCGGCGCAAGCTCAACGAGGTCTCGGCGGAACTGGACCACGTGCTCGACGGGTGCACCACGGCGATCGCGCTGACCGACCCGGACGGCCGGTTCCTGCGCGTCAACCACGCGTTGTGCGTGCTGCTCGGCTACGAGGAGAAGGAACTCGACCGGCACGACCTCTTCGACGTCGTGCCGCGCAAGGACGCCGCGCTGTTCCGTTCGCTGCTCGGCCGTGACACGCGCAACTTCCAGCGGCTGCAACAACTCGTCGGGAAGGACGGCGAGCTCGCCTGGACCCGGCTGACGTTGACGCAGCCGCAGCCCGCGGCCTTCGTGCTGGTTTTCGAGGACTACAGCGAGCTGCAGCTGCTGCGCAAACGCATGACGCACACGGCATTGCACGACATGCTGACCGGGTTGCCCAATCGCCAGCTTTTCGCCTCGACACTGGAAACCGTGCTGCGGCGCGGTGTCACGGTCTGCCACCTCGACCTGGACGGTTTCGCGACGCTCAGCCACGGGCTCGGCAGGCAGGTCGGCGACACCGTGCTCATGCACGTGGCGCACCGGCTGCGGGCCGCTGTGGCAGCCGAGAACACGCTGGTCGCCCGGTTCGGCGCCGACGAGTTCGCGGTGCTGATGCCGCTCACACAGCCGGAGATGATCGTGCGGCACCTGCGCAACGCGTTGCGACCGCCGATCGAGGTCGCCGGGCACCACATCGTCCTGACCGCCGCCATCGGCGTGGTGAACGCCACGAACGCGGACTCGGCGGACGTGCTCGCCGCGGCCGAACTGGCGTTGACGCGCGCCCGCGGTCTCGGCATCGGCCAGTGGTCGCTGCACGCCCCGGCCGACCGGGAACGCGCCACGTCCATCGCCGTCCTGCCGACCGCGTTGCGCACCGGCCAGGTGGAGGTGACCTACCGGCCGCTGCACCGGCTGCCGGGCAGGCAGCCGGTCGGCGCCGACGCGGTGCTGACGCTTGCCGGGTTGTCCCATTGGGACTGTGTGGTGCGGGCCGAGAACTGGTTGCTGCGCAAGGTGTGCTCGGCCGACCTCGGACTTCCGGTGCACGTCGGCCTGGTCACCGCCGACCCCGGCGAGGTCGAGCGGATCACGGCGCTGACCGGCACGCCACCCGACCGGCTGTGCGTGAGCGTCCCGGCTGGTGACCGGTTGCTGCCGTTGG
The DNA here is from genome assembly GCF_001302585.1 of Kibdelosporangium phytohabitans. Lineage (GTDB taxonomy): Bacteria > Actinomycetota > Actinomycetes > Mycobacteriales > Pseudonocardiaceae > Kibdelosporangium > Kibdelosporangium phytohabitans. Next base: position 9,852,374 of record NZ_CP012752.1, read on the forward strand.
CGGACACCGGTGTCGGGATCGAGATCCGCGACTTCGGCCTCGCGGACATCGCCTTCCTCGAAGCGTTGCCGATCAAGGCGGTCCGGCTCGACCGCCGCCTGCGCCACCCCGGCGCGTTGACCAGCAAGGCGTTGCGGCACGTCCTCGGTCTCGTGCGCGCGGCCGGGACCTCGGTCATCGTCGACGGCCTGCCGACGTGGCAGGACGCCGAACGCTGGCAGGAGCTGGGTGCGGATATCGTCGCGGTCGAGCAGAGCGACCCGGTGAGTTCCTGACCAGATGTGGGGCGTTCGACCGGCAACAGCCCGCGAAGACGGCACTAGCGTGCGTTTCCAACCGGTCAAGGGGAGGAAACGCGGTGGATCAAGGACAGTTGGACGCACGCAACGCCGCCCTGCGCGACCAGGTCGAGGACATGCTGACGGGACTGCGCAAGCAGACCAGTGACCTGAAGGCGGCACAGGAACAAGCAACGAACGCGACCGGGCAGGCACAGACGCCCGATGGCCAGGTCGCTGTCACGGTGAACGCGAACGGCGTGGTCACCGACGTCCGGTTCACGTCGTGGGCGTTGATCCGCAACACACCCGACCAGCTGGGAAAGCTGGTGGTGCGGACCATCCAGGCCGCCGCGGCGGACGCCCGCGCGAAGTCCGATGCCGCGCTCGCCCCGCTTCGGCAGAACCTGCCGGACCTGACGGATCTCTTCCCGGACGCGCCGTCGTTGGCCGCGTTGAACACCGCACCGCCGCCGTTGCCCGAACCAGGCAGCGGGCCGCCCGCGGCACCTGCCGCCCCGGCACGCCCGAGACCACAACCCCGCGCCGAAGAACCGGACGACGAACCGATCGGCTCGATCATGCAGCGGGGGTACCGATGACCAGCGCCGACATCCAGCCCGACGTACTGCGGGCCGCCGTGCCGAAGTTCCGGGCCGCGGGCGACGAGCTGGTGACAGCCATGAACACGCTTTTCGCCGGTGGCCAAGGCGAAGGAGCGCCATGGGGCGGCGACAAGATCGGCCAGGCGTTCGCCAAGGGCTACCTGCCCGCCGTCGAGGAGGCCCGCAAGGGGTTCACCAGCGTCAGCGCGTCGACCAGGGAAACCGGTGAGGCGCTCGAGATCGCCGCGCGCAAGTGGGAAGAGCAGGAGAACCGGACCAAGCGGAAGTACGGCGGCTGATGGGTATCGAGGTTCCCGGCGAGGTCAAATGGCTGGCCGCCAAGGTGATCGGCACGGACTGGCCGGAAGGCGACGAAACGGCGTTACGACGCCTCGCCGACCTGTGGGAGGACGCCGCCAAAGCCGTCGACGAGGTGGCCAAGGACGGTGACGCCGCCGCGAAGGCCGCGCTGCCGGGGATGAAGTCCGAAGGCGGCGAGAAGTTCCGGCAGCACTGGGACGGCTTCACCCGCGGCGGCGACGCGGACTACCCGAGACTGGCGGCGCTGTGCCGCAAGATCGCCGACGCCTGCCGCAAGAGCGCGACCAGCATCGAGTACACCAAGCTCAGCATCATCGCCGCGCTGATCATCCTGGCCGCGCAGATCGCCGCGCTCGTCGCGTCGGCCGTGGCCACCCTCGGGTCGAGCACGGCGGGCATCCCGATCGCGATGACGGCGACCCGGGTCGTGGTCATGAAGCTGCTGACCGAGCTGCTCAAGCAGATCGCCATCAACGTCGCCATCAACCTCGGGGTGGACCTGGGCATCCAGACCTACCAGGCGGCCTCGGGCAACCGCGACGAGTGGGACGCGGGCAAGACCGGCAAGGCGATCCAGGCCGGGGCGATCGCAGGCGCGGCGGGCGGACTGGTCGGCGGCGGGGCGACCGCCGCCAGCATCAGGGCCGCCAACAGACCCGTCACCAGACTCACCAACGAAGCCGGTGAGGAGATCGCCGAACAGCAGTCCCGCGTCTTCTCCCGGGCCGTGGCCAACACCATGGGCACGAACTCGTCGAACTTCGGCAGCGCCGCCGCCCGTGGCGCCGCGCAGGGCGCGACCGCCGGGGCGGTGGGCAACGTGTCGAACGACTTCGTCAACGGCAAGCGCGGCAGCGAACTGCTCGGCAGCGCGATCGCGGGCAGCTCGACCGGTGCCGTCGGTGGCGCGCTCGGCGGAACCGTCAACCGGCACGAAGGCCTGAAGGACGCGTACTTCCCGGACGGCCAAGGCCTCGACCACCGGGTCGACGGCGGTCCGCGCCACCGGCAGGACCCCGTCGAACCGACCGGTCCGTGGACCTCCACCCAGGCGCAGCGCATCCCCGACAGCCCGCCGAACAACGGCAACGACGAGGCCGACGACCACCCGGAGATCAGGTGGCGTCAGGGCTTGTAGGTGCCGAAGTGCCAGTGGTTGCCTTCCGGATCCCGTGCCGAGTAGTCACGTGAGCCGTAGGGCTGGTCGGTCAGCGGGTACGTGATCTCGGCGCCCGCCGCCGCCCTGTCGTGGTGCGCGTCCACATCGGACACCGCCGTGTAGACGGTGCACCGGACGTGTCTGAAGTCGTCGTGCGAGGTGTCGGCGAAGCCGTCCGGTGCTTCGCCGACCATCACGATGCCATCGCCGTAGCGCAGTTCGGCGTGCGCGATCCGGCCGTCGGGAGTGAGGTCGACCGCTGCCTTCTCGAACCCGAAGGCCTCGACAAGCCAGTCAACGGCCTTCACGGCGTCGCGGTAACGGAGTGTCGGGTAGAACATGACTGGGACGCTATGCCGGTGCGGGGAGGTCGGCTAGGAAAAATGGGATCCGCGCGGGCACGACCCCGGTGATCAGCTTGAAGTCCCGGTCCAGGTGGGAGTGGTCGTAGTAGCCGCACTCCTGCGCGATGGCGGCGATCGGCAGGTCCCCCGCGGTCAGCAAGCGCATGGCGTGACGGCAGCGCAGCACCCTGGCCAGCGACTTCGGCGGGACGCCGACGTGCGCGCGGAACTGGGTCAGCAGGTAGCGACGGCTGCAGCCGATCTCGTCGACCAGCGTGCCGATCGGGATCCGGCCCTCGCTCGCGGCGATCCGCTGGTAGGCGTACTCCACGAGCGGCAGCGGCGGGCGGCCCCCGGCCAGCCAGCGCGGCAGGACGCGGTCGGCCAGCGCGAACCGCGACGGCCAGTCCGGCAGCCCGGCCAACTGCTCGATCAGCAGCTTGGCCTTGCGGCCGAGCACGTCGTCCAGCTCGACGACGGCCCCGGCGAGCTCGTGCAACGGCAGGCCGAGCAGACGGCTCGCGCCGAGCGGACTGATCATGATCTCGAAGCCGTACTGCTCGCCGGCGTACTCGGTGTCGGTCCAGCTGTCCTCCACCGCGGCGACGAAACTGCCGTGCTCGCTGCCGCCGACCACCTCGATCCGCGGGCCGAAGCTCATGATCAGCGCCACGTCACCGGTCGGGATCTCCCTGCGGCGCACCGGCACGAGCGAGTTCTCCCGGTAGCCGACGTACTTGCGGACGACCCCGCGCAGCGGCGCGGCCGGCTGCTGGGCGGCCATCTCCCACCAGCCGGTCTCCGAACACGAGCGGAGGACCCGCATGGTGTCTGTCTACCACGGGCCGAATGCCGGAGCGGTTCTCGACCACCGTTCGAACGTTCGTGAACAGCGTGCGTCCCGACGGGGAATCTTGAACCCCGGCCGAGATTAGGGGTAGCGCTGGGGCTCGCTGGTCAGCACAGTGATACTGATCGGTAAGTCCACAAGGGAGTCAGACGTGCCCAACCTGCTCAAGCGCGCCTCAGTTCTCTCCGCCAGCGCCCTCACCGCGATCGTGCTCGGCACCGGAACGGCCCACGCGGCCCTCACCCCGGCCCAGCTGGCCTCGGTGACCGACGACTACTCGTTCTCGAAGTCGTTGTCGCAGTTCAACTCGATCCGCGACAACCGCCCGTACGCCGACCAGCTGGACTGGTCGTCGGACGCCTGCTCGTGGTCGCCGGACAAGCCGTTCGGCTTCGACTTCAAACCGGCCTGCCACCGCCACGACTTCGGCTACCGCAACAACAAGCGCCAAGGCCGCTGGAACGCGGACAAGAAGCTGCGCGTGGACGACAAGTTCAAGGCCGATATGTACTCGATCTGCGGCGGCAACATCGCCTGCAAAGGTACGGCCAACGTGTACTACGCCGCCGTGCGCAAGTGGGGCACCTGAGTAGTCTTGGCGGGTGCTCGAGTCCCTCGCGCTGGCTGTCGGCCGTCAAGTAGCCAAACACGCCACCCGAGCCTGGCTCGGGCACCGCACCAAGTCGCTCGAACGCACCTCGTCGTTGCCCGACCTGCTGGCAACAGGGGTGACCGACCAGTTCGCCCGCCGCAAACTGGCCCGGCAACTGGAGGACATCGGTGACCAGGTCGCCCAGCGGATAACGCCGTTGGCCGGCGAGTTCCCCGGACTTCCGGACAACGAGAAGGCCGCCGCACTGGAGGCGGTGGTCTCCTCGTTGGCCGGGTTGGATGACTCGCTGCTGTTCGGCGTGGATCTGGACGGGACACGGCTCGCCCGCGCTGTCCGTCAGCCTGTGCGTGATTCGAATGAGCCTGCCCGGGCGTTGTACAACCGCGTTTTGGATGAGACGTGCGTGTGCTTGGTGAGCGTGATCAAGCATTTGCCCGCGTTCACACCTCGTGCGTTGACCGAGGTGCTGTCTCGCCTCACGCGCATCGAGTCCGTGTTGGAGCAGTTGCCCAGGACCGCGCTCGACTCCCCCGGTGAGTTCACTTCGCGGTATCTGTCGTTCGCCGCTTCGACACTCGACTCGCTCGAACTCTTCGGTGTCGACACTCGCCGGTACAAGCCGCAGGTCTCGGTGACCGTGGCGTACCTGAGCCTGTCAGTGTCCTCCGGTGAGGAGAACCTCCGGGTCGAGCACGCGCTCGAGGACAGTTCCCGGACCCTGGTCCGCGGACCGGCTGGTTCAGGTAAGACCACCTTGCTGCAATGGATCGCGGTCAACGCCGCCCGGCACAGCCTGCCGGAGACACTGGCGCGGTGGAACAGCAAGGTGCCGTTCCTGATTCGGTTGCGCAGCTATCCGGATGGGCACCTGCCGCAGCCGCAGGACATGGTCGCTGCCAACGCGGCCCCGATCGCGGGCCAGGCTCCGGAAGCCTGGGCCCACTCGCTGTTCGACTCCGGGGACGCGTTGCTGCTGGTCGACGGTGTCGACGAGCTACGGCCGGAGCGCAGGCCCAAGGTCCGCAAGTGGCTGGCCGACCTGCTCACGGCGTTCCCCGGCGTGCACGTGATCGTGACGTCCCGGCCGAGCGCCGCAGAGCCGAACTGGCTCAGGGACTTCCGCTCGCTGGTGCTGGAACCGATGACCCCGTCGGATGTCTCGGCCTTCTGCCGCCGCTGGCACGCCGCGATCCGGGAAGGCGATCATCCACCAGATCTCGACGACTACGAAACCGCGTTGGCCCGGCACCTGGAAAGCCGCCGTCATCTGCGGACACTGACCTCCAGTCCGTTGTTGTGCGCGTTGCTGTGCGCGCTGAACCTGGACCGTCACAAGCAGCTCCCGCCCGACCGGATGAAGCTGTACGAGGCGTCGCTGGATCTGTTGCTGGAACGCCGGGACGCGGAACGCGGAGTGCCTGCCGCGCAGGACATGCAGCTCGACACCAAGGCGAAGGTGACCGTCCTGCAGCACCTCGCGTGGTGGCTGACCTTGAACGGCCGCGCGGAGGCCAGTGTCGACGAAGCGGTCACCCAGGTGGAGCGGGCCATCAGCCGGATGCCGGACGTGTCGACGGACGCCGAGCCGGTGCTGCGGTACCTGCTCGACCGCAGCGGGGTGATCCGGGAACCGGTGGTCGGCCGGATCGACTTCGTGCACCGGACGTTCCAGGAGTACTTGGCGGGCAAGCAAGCCGCCGAGGAACACCTGACGGACTTCCTGGTCCGCAACGCACACCTGGACCAATGGCGGGAAACAGTGGTGATGGGCGCCGGGCACGCCGCCGTTCCGCTGCGCAACGATCTGCTGAACTCGTTGCTGGACAGGGCAGGCCGGGAGCAACGGCATGCGCGACGGCTCAGGTTGGTGGCGGCGGCCTGCCTGGACACAGCGCACACGATCGCGCCCGAGGTGATCGGCAGGGTCGATGACGCGTTGCAGAACCTGCTGCCACCACGCCGGAAGAACGAGGCACGCTCACTGTCGCTCGCCGGCGACCGGCTGCTGCGCAAACTGCCGTCAAGCCTGGACGGACTGACTCCGGCCCAAGGTTCGGCCTGTGTGCGTACCGCGGCCTTCGTCGGCGGGCAGGAGGCCATGCGTCTGTTGAGCGGCTACGCGAGCACGCCGCACGATGACGTGCAGTGGGAACTGGCCAAGGCGTGGCGCTACTTCCCGCCCGAGCAGTACGCCGCCGAAGTGCTCGCGGACGCACCGCTGCGCGGGGGCGTCATCGAGGTCGACAAGATCGAACACACCGCCCATCTCGGCCTGCTGCGCCACCTGGACTACGTGTTCCTCGGCATCGACGACGAGGGCAACGTCAGCGACCTCGGTTTCCTGACCGGCATCCCCCACCTCTCGCGGCTCGCCGTGACCATCGACGGTCCGGTCGACCTGGGGCCGCTGGCCGAGCACCGGGATCTCCGGGGAATCGAGCTCTACCCGGGCAACGGCCACCCGGTCGGCCTCAACGTCCTGCACCGGCTGCACTCGCTGATCACGCTGGGGCTGCCGCTGTCGGACGACACCAGCGATCTGGAGTTCGTCCGCGGACTGCCCGCGGTCACCGTGCTGCAACTGCTGGCGTGCCACGGCCTCGAGGACCTGTCGGCGCTGGTGGACATGCCCGCCCTGCGAAGCCTCGTACTGCGGGGCGCCAACCGGCTGCCGCCGATCCGCCTGCCGGAATCCGCCACCAAACTCTGGCTGCACCAGATCGGCGAACTGGCGACGAGCGAACTCGTCCCCGTCCTGCCGCAGCTGCGGGAACTGGCGCTGTACCGGTGCCCGACCGCCGCCGACCTGACTCCCTTGGCGGGATCCGGTATCGCCACGCTCGACCTGACCGACTGCGCCGTCACCGATCTGCGGCCGCTGCTGGAGATGCCGTCCCTGCGTGAGCTGTCCGTGGACACCGACCGCCCTGTGGACTTCAGCCCGCTGGCCAACTGGACCGGGACTCTGCGGCTGTCGGTGACCGCCGCCCAGGCCGAGCGGATGCCACCGCTCGGCCCAAACGTGACCGTGAAAGTCCTCCGCTAGCGAGTCCGCTCCAGCAGCGCGAACAGGTTCTCCCAGTGCCGCTTCTCGCCTTCTTCGTGGTGCATCGCCGTGTCCGACATCGTGAAGCCGTGCGGGGCACCCTCGTACAGCTCGGAGCGGTACGTCACCCCGGCCGCGTCCAGTGCCGCCTCAAGGACCTCGATCTGCTCCGCTGACATCGCGTGGTCCTGGTCGGCGTGCGCGAAATACGCCTCGCCCGTGATGTTCCCGACGCTCAGGTGCGGGCTGTCGGGTTCGTCCGTTGCCAAGCTGCCCGCGTGGAACGTTGCCACGGCTTTGATCCGTGACGGGTGCGCCTCGATCGCGCGCAGCGCGTTCGTGCCGCCCATGCAGTAGCCGACCACGACCACCTGCTCCGCGGACACGCCCGGCTGCGCCGCGAAGAAGTCCAAATAGGACTCCGTGTCCGCCGCGATCCGCTCCGCGGTCAGCTGCTGGATGTTCGGCATGATCCTGCCGAAAAGAGCACTTCGCTTCTCCGGGTCCGCCATGTCCGCCATGTCGAACTGCGGGCACCGTCCGCCGCGGTACAGGATGTTCGGCGCCAGCACCGCGTATCCCCGCTCCGCTATCCGGCCGGCCATCTCGAAAAGCCTCGGCCGCAGACCGAACGCGTCCTCGAACAGCAAGACGCCGGGATGCGGCCCGCCCTCGGGGACGACCAGGTACGAATCGGCTGTTCCGTCCTTTGTGGGCACATCGACCACCATGCGTGGAAACTCCCTCACCACTGAAAGTTCACCCTCGTGGCGAGGCTACTCCGCACCTTCCGGCTCGGCGCCGCCGCCGCGGATCGAGAACAGCACCGACTCCAGTTCCTCCGGTTTGACCAGAACCTCCCGTGCTTTCGAGCCTTCCGACGGCCCGACCACACCTCTGCTCTCCAACAGGTCCATCAACCGGCCCGCCTTCGCGAAGCCGACGCGCAGCTTGCGCTGCAACATCGACGTCGAGCCGAACTGGGACGTCACGATCAACTCGGTCGCCTGCAGCAGCACGTCCAGGTCGTCGCCGATGTCGGCGTCGATCTCCTTCTTCTGCCCGCCGCCCGCGCTCGTCACGCCTTCGGTGTACTCCGGCTGCGCCTGGTCCTTGGAGAACGCGACGATCGCCGCGATCTCCTCGTCGCTGACGTACGCGCCCTGCACGCGGATCGGCTTCGACGCACCCATCGGCAGGTAGAGCGCGTCACCCATGCCGATCAGCTTCTCCGCACCCGGCTGGTCCAGGATCACGCGCGAGTCGATCAGCGACGACGTGGCGAACGCCAGCCGCGACGGCACGTTCGTCTTGATCAGGCCCGTCACCACGTCCACCGACGGCCGCTGCGTGGCGAGCACCAGGTGGATACCGGCGGCACGGGCCTTCTGCGTGATCCGGACGATCGCGTCCTCCACGTCCCGCGGCGCGGTCATCATCAGGTCCGCGAGCTCGTCGACGATCGCCAGGATGTACGGGTACGGCCGGTACTCGCGCTCGCTGCCCGGCGGAGCGGTGATCTCACCCGACTTCACCTTCTTGTTGAAGTCGTCGATGTGCCGGACCCGGTTGACCTGCATGTCCTGGTAGCGCTGCTCCATCTCCTCGACCAGCCACGCCAGCGCCGCCGCGGCCTTCTTCGGCTGCGTGATGATCGGGGTGATCAGGTGCGGGATGCCCTCGTAGGGCGTCAGCTCGACCATCTTCGGGTCGACGAGGACCATCCGCACCTCGTCCGGCGTCGCCCTGGCCAGCAGCGACACCAGCAGCGAGTTCACGAAGCTGGACTTGCCCGAACCGGTCGACCCCGCGCACAGCAGGTGCGGCATCTTGGCCAGGTTCGTGGTGACCATGTTGCCTTCGATGTCCTTGCCGAGGCCGACGACCATCGGGTGCGCGTCGTTGACCGCGGTCGGCGAGCGCAGCACGTCGCCGAGGCGGACCATCTCGCGGTCGTTGTTGGGCACCTCGATGCCCACCGCCGACTTCCCGGGGATCGGGGCGAGCAGCAGGATGTTGTCGGTGGCCACCGCGTACGCGATGTTCTTGGTCAGCGCGGTGATCTTCTCGACCTTCACGCCCGGCCCGAGCTCGACCTCGTAGCGGGTCACCGTCGGGCCCCTGGTGAAGCCGGTGACCTGGGCGTCGACGTTGAACTGGTCGAGCACGCCGGTGATCGCCTCGATGATCATGTCGTTGGCCCGGCTGCGGCTCTTGGGCACGTCGCCCTCGGTCAGCAGCGTCGGCGGCGGCAACTGGTAGTCGCCTTCCACGACCCGTGCCGTGGCCATCGGCAGCTTCTCCTGGACCGCCTGCTTCTTGGCCTTCGGCTCACGTGGCGGCTTCGGCGGCTGCTGCTGCTGGGGCTCCTGCGCGGGTGGCGGCGGTGGCGGCTCTTCGGCGGGCGGCTCGGCCATGGACGCCTGGCGGCGCCGGGACGGGCGGCGGAGCTTGACCTCGGCAGGCTCGGCAGGCACTTCCTCCTGCTGCTCCTCGGCGATGTCGTCGGGATCGCGGCCGAGCTCACGCAGCCGGTCCGGGATCTGCTTGATGGGTGTGCCGGTGAACAGCAGGACGCCGTACGCCAGTGCCAGGATCAGCAGCGGCAGCGCGACCCACGCCGAGACGCCCTTGGCGAGCAGGCCGCCGGAGACGTACCCGAGGAAGCCACCGCCGAACATCTGGGCGGCGTTCGTCTCACCGCCGTTGAGCAGGTGCAACATGCCCAGCAGCGCGAACGTCATCAGCAGCGAGCCGATCACCAGCCGCGGCCGGGCGTCGGACTTGGGGTCCGAGCGCATCAGCGTGACCCCGATGACGATCAGGACCAGCGGGAACGCCACCGCGCCCGCGCCGATCACCGACCGGACGCCGATCTCGACACCGCGCCCGATCGGACCGGCCGCGCGCCACCAGACCGCCGCGGCGATGACCACAGCGAGCGCGATGTACCCGAACGCCAGGCCGTCACGCCTGTGCGCGGGGTCGAGATCCTTGGTCTTGCCCAGGGTGCGCGCCAGCCCACCGGCGCCTTTGGCCAGCAGGTTCCACGTGCCCTTGACTGCTTTTCCCGCGGTCGGCTTCGACTTTCGCGGGGCAGGCCGCGCCGCGGCAGGCTTGCGGGCCGCCGCAGCGGGCTTCTTGCGTGCGGTGGTGCTCTTCTTGGCGGTTGTGGACCGGCTCGTCGCCATGCGCCCCACGGTAGTCGCTTCACCCGTCTCTGTGGTCCCAGCTGTCACACGCCAGCCCAGGTCGCAAGGCGATGACCCAGGCATGCCATGCTCCGGTCCATGGTTGCGCTGTACCGGGACGGAGACGAGCCGACACGCCGCACGGGGCCGGCTTCGCCCATTGCGCCGGTCTGGCGGGGAATGCTGGAGACGAACCGGGGATTTGTCGCACTGGCCGGCAACCTCGAAGTGACCGGGTCCGTACCGCGGGAGCTGCGGGACGGACCGCTGGTGCTCGCCCCGAACCACATCGGCGTGTTCGACCCGTTCGTGCTGACCAAGGCCTGCTACCGGATCGGCATAGCGCCCAAGTTCATGCTCGCGGCCGGCCTGCTCGACACCCCGGTCGTCGGCTGGGGCCTGCGGCACGCGGGGGCGCTGCGCGTGGAACGCGGCCAGTCGACGGTGCTCGAGTCCTTCGCCAAGGCCGTCGAGGCGATCAAGCTGGCCGAGGCGCCGCTGCTGGTCTACCCGGAAGGCCGGGTCACGCACGAGCGCGGCATGTGGCCGGAGCGCGGCAAGACGGGCGTCGCCCGGATCGCGCTGGCCGCGAACGCCAAGGTGGTCCCGGTCTCGCAGTGGGGCGCGCACGAGGCGGCGGTGTGGGGAACGGAGACGGTCAAGGGCTGGTCGGACGTCAAGCCCGTGCTGGCGTCGTTCGTGCGCGCGATGGTGCGGCGCCCGACGTTCAAGGTGCACTTCGGCGACCCGGTCGACCTGTCCGGCCTGTCGGCGGACAAGCCGGGCGACGCGGTCCGCGCGCACAAGCGGATCATGCAGGCGATCACCGACAACCTGGTGAGACTGCGGCCGGACGAGCCGGACATGCCCGCGTTCCACGACCCGACCAGGCCGACGGACACCGTCTCGCCGTGGCGATCGTGAACGCTGTGTAGCCGAATGCATCGACACGGCGGGGGCGGGCGACTACTTCCGGACCGGTGAGCCACAGTCTGTCCGCTTCGGACTTCCAGGTGATCTGGGAGCGGCAGCGGCTCGGCACGATGCCGGCGCCGCTGCGGGTGCTCCCGGAGGGATTCACCCAGGACGAGCGGCGCGCGGCCGTCGAGCGGGCGTTGGCGTCGCTGAGGAAGCACAAGCTGGTCGACCCGTACGGCGAGGTCGACCACCACTTCGCCGACCTGCTGCGCCTGCTGGCCAGGCCGGTCCACGCGATCGACGCGCGCTTCGCCCTCGACCGCGAGTACCGGATGCGGGTCGCGGGCACGGCACACCGCGGCGCTCTCGGCTGGCAGGACGGCCGGATCGTCACGCTGGACGCGATCGCCGCCACCGGCCTCGCCGACCGTGCGGTCAGCCTGTTGCCGCAGGTGGGAGCGGGTTACGGGCGGTTGGTCTCGGTACGGGTGCACGCGCTGGACAAGGCCGTCGAGAACGCCGGGGCCGACCAGCGGCAACTGGAGATCGAGTTGCGGCGCGGCGGCGTCGCCCGGTCCGACGCCCACCACCTGGTCACGATGACCTCTGACGTGCGGCAACGCGGGCAGTTCCGTGCGCTGGCCGGTGGCCGCGGCAAGCTGAGGCCACGGCCGTACGTGATCGACTGGTGGGCCACGGGCACCGGGATGTACATCGCCCAGAACCACGCGGCCCCCGACGGCCAGGTGTGGCGCACAGTCGCCCCGGCCGACCACACCCGGCTCGCCGGGCACCTGCAACGGCTCCTGGCAGGCCGGTGACCTGCTTCCTGCATGCTGGGAATCCGGGCGCGTCGCGGTCATCCCGGGTCGCAGACTGGTGTGAGTGACCACCAAAACGAAGACACTGGTTGCCAACCGCGCCCGCGGAACCGCCCTCGTGCTGGCCGCGTCGGCTTTCTTCGCCACTTCGGGACCGCTGGCGAAACCGGCGATGACTGCGGGGCTGACACCGCAGCAGGTGGTCAGCGTGCGGATCAGCCTGGCCGCGGTCCTCCTCGCCGTGGGCGTCGCCGTCCTGCGACCCAGGTTCCTGCGTGTCGGGAAACGGGACTGGCGGGTGATCATCGGCTTCGGTCTCCTCGGCGTCGCCGGGGCGCAGACCATGTACTTCGCCGCTGTGTCCCGGTTACCGGTCGGCATCGCCATGCTGCTGGAGTTCACGGCTCCGCTGCTGGTCGCCTTGTGGGTCCGGTTCGTCCGCAAGACGATCCTGCCCGCGAAGGCGTGGGCGGGGACCGCGGTCGCCGTGTTCGGGCTCGCGATGGTCGCGCAGGTCTGGGACGGCCTGCGGCTGGACGCGATCGGCGTGCTCGCCGGTGTCGCGTCCGCGATCTGCGCTGCCTGCTACTTCCTCGTCGGTGAACACGGCCTGGCGACGATGCACCCGCTGACGATCGCGACCTACGGCTTGCTCGTCGGTGCCGTCATCCTCTGCGCGGTCGCGCCACCGTGGACGTTGCCCGTTGAAGTCCTGGCCGCACCGACGCCGCTTGGTCCTGTGTGGACCCTGCTGGTCGCGGTCGCCGTGCTGTCGACGGTGGTCGCGTACTCGGTCGGGATGAGCGCCCTGCGGCTTCTGCCGTCCAATGTGGTCAGTGTGTTGTCACTGGCCGAACCGGTGATCGCCACGACCGTCGCGTGGGCGCTGCTGGACGAGCAGCTCAGTGTGATCCAGATCATGGGAGGTATCGCACTGCTCGCGGGAGCCTTCGTGGTCCAGCGTGCGTCTCACCCCTTGGCAGGACAGGAACTCCCTCCCAGGCCCGATGACACGAGCGGCCTCGCGACGGGAAGCTTGACCACGCCGGGGAAGACGTGAACACACACTGGGGGTAGGGCCCGGCCGCGTGCGGCCGGGCCCTGTCACGTCCGACCGGGGAAAGCGGACGAGGCCGGATCACTGGTGCGCCAGAACGGTTGTAGTACGCGAGTTCCATAGCGCCCCAACCCCTTCCGCGCCAGGATGCGCATGACGGTGATCGCCGAACACGGCGTTCACCACTGGGGTGGGGTTGTCTTGAGCCATGTCCGCATTTGCGGTAAAAGACCTCTTGCCGCGTTGTCCGCGGCCTGAAACTGGCCGTGGCGGTGCCGCCCGACGCCAAGGAAGCTCTCGCCGACCGGGCCGTGGTGTTCCGGATCATGCAGGACGACGGAACGCAACGGGATGTACCTGACCGCGTCACGGACCTGCGAGCTCAACCCGGACGGCGAGATGATCAGGCTGACCGGCACGGCGCACGACGCCGTGAAGGAACCTTTTCCTGTCCCTGTGCCAGGTTCCCGACGACCTCGGCTACACCGACGTCAACCCGCGCAACTGTCACGCCCCGCCCAACCCGCACCCGGTGTACATGTGGATGACCAACACGGGCCCACCGACGGAGAACGTGCGCGCACCGATGCCGGGCGGCCAGTTCAAGGTCCAGCTGTTGTTCAAACCGGTGAACAGCGGCGCACTCAACTGCCGCCAGACGACCTGCGCGCTGCTCAGCAAGCGGGACCACGGCGACTTCGGCGACCGCTCGTCCGACGTGTTCATCCCGATAACCGTCAAGGGCCAGACCGCAGCGCGGGCCTGCTCCCGACTTGGAAGCAGGCCCGCGCTGTGCTTCACACCGGGATGACTGTCGGCACGATCATGGGGCGCCTGCGGTACTTCTCCGCGACCCAGCGGCCGACGACGCGGCGGACGATCTGCGCGATGCGGTGCGTGTCCGTGATGCCTTCGGCTTCCGTGCGCGACAACTCCATCTCCACCAAGGAGACGACCGCGTCCAGCGCCTTCGGGTCGTCGGAGAACCCGCGTCCCGAGATGGTCGGCGGCGTCACCGCCCGGCCGGTGCTGGCCTCGACCGCGACCGTGATCGAGATGAACCCGCCCTCGCCCAGGATGAGCCGGTCGGACAACGTGGACTCGCCGACGTCCCCGACGGACAGTCCGTCGACGTAGACGTGCCCGACTTCGACACGGCCGACGATCCGGGCGATGCCGTCGACCAGGTCGACCACCACACCGTCCTCGGCCAGCACGACCTGGCTCTCGGCGACGCCCGTGGCGATCGCGAGCGCGGCGTTGGCCCGCAGGTGCCGCCATTCGCCGTGCACCGGCATCACATTGGACGGCCGGACGGCGTTGTACAGGAACAACAGCTCGCCCGCCGACGCGTGCCCGGACACGTGCACCTTCGCGTTGCCCTGGTGCACGACGTGCGCACCGAGCCGTGCGAGGCCGTTGACCACACCGAACACCGCGGTCTCGTTGCCGGGGATCAGCGAACTCGCCAGCACGACCGTGTCACCCGGACGGATCGAGATCTGCCTGTGCTCGCCGCGGGCCATCCTGGACAGCGCCGACAGCGGCTCGCCCTGGCTGCCGGTCGAGACGAACAACACCTCGTTCTCCGGCAGCTCCATCGCGTCGTTCAGGTCGATGAGCAGGTTCTCCGGCATGTTCAGCAGCCCGAGCTCACCGGCGATGCCCATGTTGCGGACCATGGACCGGCCGACGAACGCCACCCGCCTGCCGTGCTTCACCGCGACGTCCAGCACCTGCTGCACGCGGTGCACGTGGCTGGCGAAACACGCCACGATCACGCGTTGCGTCGCCCGCGCGATGACGTTGTCGATCACCGGGCCGATCTCGCGCTCCGGCGTGACGAACCCGGGGACCTCGGCGTTCGTCGAGTCCACCAGGAACAGGTCGACGCCCTCGTCACCGAGCTGCGAGAACCCGCCGAGGTCGGTCAGCCTGCCGTCCAGCGGGAGCTGGTCGAGCTTGATGTCACCGGTGTGCAGCACGAGGCCGGCGGGCGTGCGGATCGCCACCGCCAGCGCGTCCGGAATGGAGTGGTTGACCGCGAAGAACTCAAGGTCGAACGGGCCCGCGCTGCGCCGCTCCCGCTCGGTCACCTCCACGAGCACCGGGTCCTGGCGGTGTTCCCTGCACTTGGCGGCCAGCAGCGCGAGCGTGAACCTCGAGCCGATCACCGGCACGTCCGCGCGCAGCCTGAGCAGGAACGGGACCGCGCCGATGTGGTCCTCGTGGCCGTGCGTGAGCACGATCCCGTCGATGTCTTCGAGCCGGTCCTCGATCGCGCGGAAGTCCGGCAGGATCAGGTCGACGCCCGGCTGCTGGTCCTCGGGGAACAGCACGCCACAGTCGACGATCAGCAGCCTGCCGTCGTATTCGAAGACCGTCATGTTGCGGCCGACCTCGCCGATTCCGCCGAGAGCGACCACGCGGAGCCCGCCCTCGGCCAGCCGCGGCGGGAGGTTCTGCGAGGTATCGATCACCTACTAACCGTCTCAGATGACGCGCGCACAGCGTCAGGCAGTCCGAGCGACACGCCGGAGACGGCCAGATCCGCGGCGATCGCGGCGGTCTGCTCGTCGGTCGCCGGCGTGATCGGCAGCCTCGGGTCGCCCACGTCGAAGCCACGCAGCCGCAGCGCGGACTTGACGAACGCGAGGCCCAGACCAGGGCCGGTGCGGCTCATCGCGCGGTTGACGGCCACCAGGCCGCGGTTGTGCGCCAGCGCGCCCGCGACGTCGCCGGACTCGTACGCGTCGAGCATCAGCCGCAGCCGGTCGGCCACGACGTGCCCGATCACACTGGCGAAACCGACGGCGCCGACCGACAGCCACGGCAGGTTCAGCACGTCGTCGCCCGAGTAGTAGGCCAGGCCGGTGTTGGCCATCACGTCGCACCCGGCGTTCAGGTCGCCCTTGGCGTCCTTCACCGCGACGATCCGCGGGTGCTCGGCCAGGCGGAACAGCGTGGCCGTCTCGATCGGGGTGACCGCGCGCGGCGGGATGTCGTAGAGCATCACCGGCAGGTCCGTGGCGTCGGCGATCGCGGTGAAGTGCGCGATCAGGCCCGCCTGGGACGGCCGCGAGTAGTACGGGGTGACGGCGAGCAGGCCGTGCGCACCCGCGGCCTCGAGCTCCTTCGCGATCCGCACGCTGTGCGCCGTGTCGTACGTGCTGCCGCCGCTGATGAGGGTGGCGCGGTCGCCGACAGCCTCGACGACGGCACGCACCAGGGCGACCTTCTCGTCGTCGGTCGTGGTCGGTGCCTCACCGGTGGTGCCGTTGAGCACGAGGCCGTCGTTGCCGAGGGCCACCAGGTGCGTGGCGAGCTCCTGGGCCTTCGCCAGATCAAGCGCGCCACTCGCGTCGAACGGGGTGACCATCGCGGTCAGAACACGGCCGAACGGACGGCCGGGAGCAGCGGAAGGACATCTGGTCATGACCGTGAAGGTACCCGCTCCACCTGCGGGGATAAGCCGCAGAGTCCCATTGGCGGAAATTCGACGCCGACTGGCGCTTCCTGCTTTAAATGCTTCGTTTCGTGCCCTTGATCTCCGTCACGGCGACCTCGTCGCCGTCGAATTCGACGCGGCATTCGTCCCGCCCGAAAGCGTGCAGCAACAACTCGCCCGGCTCGCCCGAAATGGTCACCGCTTTCGGTCCGCGCTTGCCCACGATGGTCTCGCCGTCCGGCCGCCGCAGCAGCACGCCGACCACACTGCGGCGGTACGAGCGGCGCGCCACGTACCGGAGCGTCCGCCAGAGCTGCTCGTCACGTGCCCCGTCCGAGGGACGCGGCTCCCAGCCGGGGACGGCGCGGCGGACGTCCTCGTGGTGGATGAAGTACTCGGCACCGTTGACCAGGTCGTTGAGCGCCCCGAGGCTGAACGGCGACCAGCGCGGCGGGCCCGTGCGCACCAGATCGACCAGCTCGTCCCACGGTTTCGCGGCGAACTCGTCCTGCACGCGCTGGGTGCGGGCGGCGAGCGCGGGCACGGCGATGCCACCGGCGGCGTCCGGCCGCCGGTCGCGCAGCGCCAGGTGCGCGGCCAGATCCCTGGTCTGCCACCCGTCGCACAAGGTCGGCGCGTCCGGCCCGACCTCTTCGAACAGGATGCTCAGCCGTTCACGTTCGTCACTCGCGAGACCCATGCCGTCACGGTACTCAAGAATTCTCATCCGGGACGATCGAGCCGGACATGGCCCCGCCGTCCTGCGGCGACGCGATGCAGTAGATCGAGCGCTGCGGCGACTTGGCCACCCACGCGTCCGGCGAGGGGATGACCGCTGTCACGTTCATCGCCTTGTCGCCTTTGACCACTTCGTCGGAGGCGTAGAACATGGCGCACGAGCTCTCGGCGAAACGCTGCAAGGCGCCGTCAGCCGGATACCCCGTACCGGGTTTCCCCTTCTCCTTGTCCGCGGTCTTCATCCCGGTCTTGAACTCCATGAAGACCTCGGCGGCGTGGTCCTTCTTGGTGCAGTCGAGCACCTCGTCGTACTGCACCTTGTCGGCGGGCGGCGTGGCCAGGCAGGTCTGACCGGCGTTGAAGTACACCTCGAACACCGGGATGTTGCCGCCGACGCCGTAGGTCAGCGTCGGCTGGAGCGTGCCCTTGTCACCGGCCGCCGCGCTCGACGTGAACAGGCCACGGCCGAACCAGCCCGCGGTCAGCATCACCACGGCGAGCACCGCGACCAGCGCGATCGCGAGCGGACGGCGTCCCTTGGGCTGCTGGGTCCGTGTCGACGGCGGCTGCGCCTGCGGTGACCAGACGGGCGCGGTCGGGCCGGTGTTCATCGCCACCTGCGTCGCCTGTCCCAGCAGGGCGCGGACCTGCGGCGCGGTCGGCCTGCCGTCCGGGTTGGAGTTGAGCAGGCCCATGATCAACGAGGCCAGCGGGCCGCGGCAGCGGGTCAGGAACGCGACCTCGTTCATGATCGCCTGGATGGATGCGGCGGTGGTCTGCCGGTCGTACGCGCCGTACCCCTCGACCGCGAAGAACAGCGTGGCGCCCAGCGACCAGAGGTCCGACGCGGGAACGGCTTCGTGGCCCTGCAGGCGTTCGGGCGACATGTACGTCGGCGAGCCGATCAGCGTGCCGCTGGTGGTCAGCCTCGGGTCGTCAGTGGACTGCGCGATGCCGAAGTCGGTCAGCTTCACCCGGCCGTTGGCGTCGATCATCACGTTGCTGGGCTTGACATCCCGGTGCACGATCCCGGCGCGGTGCGCGGTCTCCAACGCGGACACCAGCTGCACAGCGACCTGCGCGGTGTAGGCCTCGGTCAACGCGCCCTGCTGGCGCACGATGTCGGTCAGCGTGGGCGCCTCGATCAGCTCCATCACGATGAACGTGTTGCCGTGCTCCTGCACGACGTCGTACACGGTGACGATCGCCGGGTCGTTGAGCCTGCCCGCGGTCCGCGCCTCGCGCAGCACGCGTTCCTCGAAGATGTGGCGTTCCTGCGGGTCGATGCCGTCGGGCAGGTGCAGTTCCTTGATCGCGACCTTGCGGCCGAGTGTGCGGTCCTCGGCCAGCCAGACCACGCCCATCCCGCCACGGCCGATCTCCCGGACGATGTGGTAGCGGCCGTTGACGACACGTTGCTGCTGTGCGTACTCCTGGGACACGCGGGAACTCTAACTCCCCTGCCGTCACGGCCCGAGAACTTCCCCAAGGTTGCACGAAGGGGCAAAACCGCGTTACCCACCGCTGACCGATCCGGTCAGTTTGCCACCGTCGGCTTTGGCCGCGACGCACAACGCCTTGCGGCGCTGGTTGACCTCCCACGCGGACTTGGTCGGCAGCAGCGTCCAGAACCTCAGCGTGTCCTTGGCCGCCAGTGCCGCGAACGCGTCGGTGCAGCCGTCCTCGGATTCCTTGGCCAGCTTGTCCTCTCCGGGGTAGGCGCCGGAATCGCGGTTGAGCGACACCTGGCCGAAGATCTCGGCGTCGTGCTCGCCTGTGCAGTCGAACAGCTTCTCGTTGAGGTCCATGCCGTTGTAGCAGGAGCCTTTGTCGCCGTACTCGACCACATTGGCCTCGGTGACCCGGCCGTCGTGCCCGTAGGTGCTGATCTTCTGGAAGGGCTTGGAATTGTCCTCCACCGGGGCGTCCGAAGCGCTTCCAGTGGCCGGCGGCGTGGCTTCGCCGGCATCGGCCGGTTGCTCGGAGGCCTGGGAACTGGCTTCGTTGCTGGGTTTGCTGTCGAACACGCCGGTGAGCGCAAGCACTCCCGCGACAGCCGACGCCAGGACGATGACCACGACCGCGAGCACCAGGGCACGGCTCTTGCGCGGCAACTGTTTCGTGACGGCCGGGTGCCGCGCCGCGGAGCCGGGCGCGACTGGTTGCGGCACACCGGCTTGGCGCTGACGGACCTGCTCGATGAGGTACCTGGCCTGGCCGCCGGTCAACCGTGTGTCCGGGTCCGGGTCGAGCAGGCCCATGATCAGGTCGGCCAACGGGCCGTGCGCCCTGCGGACCACGGCCCGCTCGTTCATGATCGCCTGGATCGACGCCGGTGTGCTCGGCCGGTCGTACGCGCCGAACCCCTCGGACGCGAAGAACAGCGTGGCGCCCAGCGCCCACAGGTCCGACGCGGGCGACGCGTCCCGGCCGAGCAGCCGCTCCGGCGAGATGTAGGTCGGCGAGCCGATCAGCGTGCCGCTCTGGGTGAGCTTCGAGTCGCCCATGGACTGCGCGATGCCGAAGTCGGTCAGCTTCACCCGGCCGTTCGGCGCCACCATCACGTTGCTGGGCTTGACATCCCGGTGCACGATGCCCGCCGCGTGCGCGGTCTCCAGTGCCGGCAGCACCTGTTCGGCGACCCTGAGGACCTGGTCGACCGGCAGCGGGCCGTGCCGTTCGACGACCTCGGCCAGGTTCGGTGCCTCGATCAGCTCCATCACGATGAACGTGTTGCCGTGTTCCCGGACGACGTCGTGCACCGTGACGATCCCGGGGTCGCTCAAGCGCCCGGCGGTGCGCGCCTCCCGCAGCACGCGCTCCTCGAACACCTGCCGTTCCTGGGGCGCGATGCCCTGCGGCAGGTGTAGCTCCTTGACCGCCACACGACGGCCGATGGTCAGGTCCTCGGCCAGCCACACGACGCCCATACCGCCACGCCCGAGTTCTTCGAGCAGGCGGTAGCGACCGGCCCCCACATGGTCACCTCGTTGCACACCGGACACGTTATGTCCGCGCGACGGGCGAACCAGCTCCCCAATGGGCAGCTAAGCGTGCACTTCGTTACCGGCTTCGCGCAGCGCGGTCACGGCCCGGTCCAGATCCACCGCCTTCACCAGGATGTGGTCGGTGTTGTAGGTGGACATCGCGTACAGCGGAACACCGGCCGCGGCCAGCGATCCGGCCAGCGAAGCCATGATCCCGGTGAGGGTGAACTCCAGCGGGCCGCGCACGGTCAGCAGCCGCCAGCCCCCGTCCACTTTGGCCTCAGCAGGCACGATCGCGGCCAGCGCGACCACCGACACCTCGTCCGGCGTGCTGGTGACGGAGACCAGACCGTCCGAAGTGGGCAGCGACGGCAGCGGGGAACCCTGCGGCAGTTTGGCGATCGCGTACTCGCCCGGCCGCACGTCGACAGTCAGCCGCTTCATCCTTCGGTCACCAACGGGCTGCTGGCGACCTCGGTGCCGTCGGGCAGTGCGGTGATGGCGAAGTCGCTGAACACGTTCGCCGCGGCTTTCTGTAGCTGCCGCAGGCATTCCACGGCCAGTGCGCGGATCTCGACATCGGCCGCCTCGCTGGCGCGCATGGCGATGAAGTGCCGCCACGCGCGGTAGTTGCCGGTCACGACGATCCGGGTCTCGGTGGCGTTCGGCAGGACGGCACGCGCGGCCTGGCGGGCCTGCTTGCGGCGCAGGGTCGCGTTCGGCTCGTCGGCGAACTTCTTCTCCAGCCCCTCGAGCAGCTCGTTGTACGCGTCGACCGCGGCATCGGCAGCTGCCATGAACTTGGCGTGCAGCTCGGGATCGTCGGCGATCACGTCCGGTTCGACCATGGCGGCGGCGCGCTCGGGCACGTAGCGCTGGGAGAGCTGGGAGTACGAGAAGTGCCGGTGCCGGATCAGCTCGTGGGTCAGCGACCGGGAGATGCCGGAGATGTAGAAGCTCACCGAGCCGTGCTCGAGGACCGAGAGGTGCCCGACTTCGAGGATGTGCCGCAGGTAGCCGGCGTTGGTCGCGGTGGCCGGGTTGGGCTTCTTCCACGACTGGTAGCAGGCCCGGCCGGCGAACTCGGCGAGTGCCTGCCCGCCGTCGCCGTCGGTCGACCAAGGCACGTCAGCCGGTGGGAGGAACTCGGTTCTGGCTATCAGCTGGACCTTGGGGTCGACGGTCACGGTCATGCGGCCGAGCCTATCCGGCTCGAAGCCGGGCGGGCGGGACCGACGCCGCCGTGACATCATCGATGACGTCACCACGCCTTGCAATGACGTCACGTGTGGTGTCATAGTGACGTCATGGATCTCACGCCGTACATCGACTCGCTGCGGGAGGACCTCGCCACCACCGCCTCAGCCGGGGACGAACAAACCCGACGGGCGGCGGCGGTGCTGTCCGCCGCACTGGAACCCGCACTCCGCCTCGCGTTCATGAACGCGCTGTCCGACGTGGCCGCGGAGGTCACCGCCGCACTGGACGACCACGTGGTCGAGGTGAAACTGGCAGGCAAGGAAGCCCACGTCGTCGTCACCCCGACCAGGGCCAAGGCCCAGCCCGAGGCCGAGCAGCAGTTCACCCCGCCACCGCCGCCGGGCGGCGAGACCAGCGCGGAGAACATCAGCCGGATGACGCTGCGGATGTTCGAGCAGATCAAAAGCCAGGCCGAGCAGGCGGCAGCGTCACAGGGGGTGTCGCTGAACACCTTTGTGTCCCAGGCCGTGCAGGGCGCGCTGCGCCGCAAGTGGGCCGGGCACCAACACCAACACCAGCACCGTCAGGACGACGAGGGCAACAGCTCCTCCCGGGTGCACGGCTGGACTGAGGGGTCATGACCGAGGACCGAGTGCGCGAGCAGAACTTCGAAGCCGACGGGCCGCAGGACATCGAGGTGACCATCACCTCGGGCGCGGTCGACCTGTTGCTCACCGACGAGCCCGGCGTCAGCGTCCGCGTGCGCCACCGCCCCGACGCCGCGGCGCCGTGGGCCGAAGGCCTCTCCCAGTTGATGAACCTGTTCTCGTCAGGCGGCATCTCCAGCGACAACGCCATCGAGCAGACGCACGTCGAGCAGTCCGACAACCGGCTCGTCGTGCGCACGCCGGACTGGCTGCGCAACGTTCCGCTCGGCGTGACCGTGCGGGCGCCGTCCGGGTCGAACATCGACGTGCGCAGCGGCTCCGGGGACGTCCTGGTCACCGGTTCCGCCGGGCGGCTGTCGGTCCGGACCGGATCCGGCGAGGTCAAGGTCGACCGGGCGGACGGCGCCGCCACCGTGGTCACCGGCACCGGCGCGGTCCGGCTTGGCCCGATGCTGGGCGGGCTGCAGGCCCGGACCGGCAGCGGCGACGTCGAGGTCTCCTCCGTCGGCGGGGTGTCGGCCGCCCTGATCACCGGGTCGGGAGACGTCTGGCTCGGCGCGGTCTCCACCGACGTCAACGCCCGGACCGGAACCGGTGACCTGACCGTCGCCGACGCCGCCAAGGGCAAGATCGAGCTGAACACCGGCTCCGGGGAGATCAGGGTCGGCGTCCGGCAGGGCACGCGGGCCGAGGTCGACCTGGTCTCCGACACCGGCCAGGCCCGCAGCGAGCTGGACCTGCGCAACTCCCCGCCTTCGGAAGGGGATGTCCCGCTCCGGGTCCGCGGCCGGACCCGCTCCGGCACCGCGGTCGTCGGCGCCGCACTGGACGGCTGAGCCGCCAGCACAGCAACGCCGAGGGGGCGAGCAGGGCTTTCCGTTGCCAGCCTTCGGAAAGCCCGCCCTCAGCGGACCAGTTTGGCCAGCGGCGCCGCGATGTCCCCGCGTTTGCCGACGGCCACGCCGGACAGCCCCAGCCACCCGGCCATCAGCCGTAACTCCGCCGCCAGCTCCGGCAGCACCCTCGCTTTGTCCACACCGGACTCGGCGAACGCGCCCTGAGCACGCAGCAGGCCCGCCGCGCGGTCGGCCTTCAGGTCGACCCGGGCGACCAGTTCCCCGTCGAGCAGGAACGGGAACACGTAGTACCCGTACTCCCGCTTGGGCTCCGGGACGTAGATCTCGATCCGGTACCTGAAGCCGAAGATCCGCTCGGTCCTGTCCCGCTCCCAGATCAACGGGTCGAACGGGCACAGCAGCGCCCGACCCTTCACCTGACGCGGGGTCTTCGCGTCGATGTGCCGGTACGCCTTGCGGCTCCAGCCCTCGACGTGCACCAGGTCAAGGACACCGTCCTCCACCAGGGACGCGATCGCCCTGCGGTTGGCATCCGGGGCCAGGCGGTAGTAGTCGCGCAGCTCCGGTTCCGTCGCGATCCCCAGCGCCCGTGCCGACCGCTCGACCAGCTCGCGGGCCGCGTCGTCCGGCGGGACCTGGCGGCCGAGGACCTCCGGCGGCACCACCCGCTCAGTCAGGTCGTAGAGGCGCTCGAAGCTGCGCCGCGTACCGGTGGTGAGCTCACCGAGGCCGAACAGGTACTCGCAGATGTGCTTCACGTCCGACCGGTCCCACCAGGTGCCCTTCTGCCGCTTGGCACCCTCGCCGAGGATCGCCCGCTCCAGCGCCCCCGCGCCGATCGGGCCGAGTTCCTTCACCGCCGCGAGGACCTCCTGGACCAGGCCGGGCGACGAGTTCACGATCTGCTCGTAGTGACGCCACCAGCCGGGGCGCTTGCCCAGGTGCAGCAGCGGCCAGTCCTCCACCGGGATCAGGCTGGCCTCGTGCGCCCACTTCTCCACGAGCAGCCTGGGCTTGCGGGCCGTGTGCGACCAGGCCGCGTCGTCGATCAGGTCCATCGGGTACGCGCCCAGCCTGCTGAACAGCGGCATGTAGTGCGCGCGGACGGCGACGTTCACCGAATCCAGCTGGATCAGCTGCACCCGGGAAAGCACCCTGAGCAGATGCCGCCGGGACGGCACCGTCGTCGGGCGTGGATCGGTGAACCCCTGTGCGGCCAGCGCCGTGCGCCGGGCGGCGGCCTCGGTCATCGTCAACATAGTGACCGCATAGTGCCACCAGGCTCCGACAAAAACCCCTCGTGAGTGGTTTGGCCGGTAAGAACCGGCCAAACCACTCACGAGGTTGACCAGTAGGTTTTCCACCATGGCTGAGGCCGCGGTGCACACCGCTCAACCGGACGACATCGACCAGATCGCCCGCATCCAGGTGGAGACCTGGCGTGCCGCGTATGCCTCGCTGCTGCCCGACGAGGTGCTCGCCGGGCTCGACCAGGCCGAGATCGCCGAGGTCTGGCAGCAGACGGTCAAACAGGGCGACGCCACGGTCCACGTCGCCACCGAGGGCACGTGGACAGTCGGTTTCTGCGCCGCCGGGCCCGCCCCGGACACCGAGGTCGCGGACGCGGACGGCACGCTGCCCGACGACGCCGGGAGCGTCGGCATGATCGCGACACTGCTGGTCGAGCCCCGCTGGGGGCGGCGCGGGCACGGTGGACGGCTGCTGGCGTCGGCCGCCGCCGGACTGCGCGCGACGGGCAAGTCACGCGGCGTCGTGTGGGTGCCGGAGAACGACGATGTTTCCGTGGCGTTCTACGAGCGAGCCGGATGGCAACGAGACGGTATGGTCCGCACCCTTGACGCGGGCGGACGACCGCTCCGGGAGGTGAGGCTGACCGGAGAGCTCGACCTGAGGCTGGCTTGAGTCCTGCTCCGGAACGAGGTTCCCGGCCGCCCGGCTGGGCTACCCTGGCGTTGAACTGGGGATCTGACGCAAGGGGCCGGGAATTTGCTCGCAAGCCTGCTGATCGCGGCTGGTGTCGCGTTCAGCTCTGCGCTGATTCCCCTGGTCAGCACGGAGGTGTTCGTCCTCGCGCTGATCGCTCGCGAGCCGGAGATCCCGTGTCTCGCGCTCGGCGCGGTGGTCGCGGTCGCCCAGGTGCTCGGCAAGCTGTTGTACTACTTGGCCGCGCGTGGGTCGTTGCGGTTGCCGTCGTTCATGCACCGCAAGGACAGGCCGCTCACCGACCGGCGCATCCGATGGCAGCAGCGGACGAAACGGATACGCGGCTGGCTGGACCGGCTCACCGAGAAGTGCCACAAACATCCACATTGGATGACCGGGACGTACGGGGTGAGCGCGGTGGTCGGCCTGCCGCCGTACATGGCGACCACTGTGCTCGCCGGACTGGCGAAGATGCCGATGAGCACGTTCATCGCCGCCGGCTTCGCCGGCCGCTGCCTGCGGTTCACCCTGCTGGCGATGTCCCCCGCGCTGATCTCCGGATGGCTGCTGTGACCTCGGCGAGCCGCTGAACCCCTTCGGCCAGCGCGTGTTCCGGCGCGGCACCGAACGTCAGCCGCACGTACGACCCGGGCGGCTCGCCCGCGAACCACGACCTGCCGGGGAAAACAACGACACCGTTGGCTTCGGCCGCGTTGGTCAGCACCAGGTCGTCGATGCCGTCCGGCAGCCGCGCCCAGGCGTGCAGCCCGCCACTCGGCGTGTTCACGTGGAAATCCGGCAAATGTGAACGCATCGCGCTCAGCAACGCATCACGGCGGGACCGCAAGGCGCCCTGCAAAGAGCGCAAATGCCTGCGCCACACGGGGGACGTGACGAAGTCGATGGCGGCTTCCTGCAGCGGGCCGGAAACGTAGAAGTCGTCGAGTGAACGCGCTGTGCGCAGCCGGATCCCGGCTTGGCCGCGCGCCCCGATCACGGCCACCCGCAGGCCGGGCGCGGCCACTTTGGTCAACGACCGGACGTGGACGACGTGCCCGTCGACGTCTTCGGACGCCAGCGTCGGCGGGGCGACACCGTCGATCGTGAACCCACGGGCCCAGTCGTCCTCGACGAGGAACGCCCCCGCCGCGCGCACAATGGAGAACACCTCAGGCCGTCGCTCGGCGGACAACACGGCGCCGTGCGGGTTCGCGTGCAGGGGTTGGCAGTAGAACAACCGCGCGCCTGTGCGGTCGAACGCCGTGGCGAGCAGATCGGGCCGTACACCGTCGGCGTCCGTCGGCACAGGCACGACCCTCAACCCGGCGTCTCGCGCGACGGCGATGGCTCCGAGGTATGTGGGCGCTTCGAGGAGCACGGTGTCACCGGGCTCGGTCAGGCCACGGAACACGGCTGACAACGCTGCCTGGGCGCCCGGACAGATCAACATGTCGCCCGCCCGGAACTCGCCGCCCGCTTCCCTGGCGAACCAGGCGCGCAGTTCGTCACGTCCCTCCAACGGCACACGGCCCCACGCGGCGGGCCGGCGCGCGGCACGACCGAGTGCGGCGCCGAGCGCTTCGACAGGCAGCAGCGCGGGGTCGAGGTAACCGCTGGACAGCGGCAGCGTTTCCGGGCGTGGCACCGAGATGAGGCTGGCCACGAGGTCCTCGCCGGGCCTGGCCGGACTGAGCGCCACCGACTGCCACGACAGGTCCGGTAACCGCGCCGGTGCGGGCCGGGCGGCGATGAAGCTGCCACGACCGGAGCGGACCTCCACGAGGCCCTCCCCTGCCACACGCTGGATCGCTTGCTGCACGGTGACCGGCGAGGCCCGGTGCCGTGCCATCAGCGCGCGCACCGACGGCAGACGATCACCGGGCTGACCAGCGCGGACGAACGCCCGGAGATCGTCGATAACGCGGGCGGCTGCGTTATCCTCATTCATGAAGGCAGAGAGTAACGTTATCGCCCCGTCTCGGGTAACACCCGGGCTCGCGCTCGGCGCGCTCGGCGTTCTCGGGTTCAGCTTCTCGTTGCCGGCGACACGGCTGGCCGTCGGCGGGCTCGACCCGTGGTTCGTCGCGTTCGGCCGTGCCGCGGTCGCCGGACTGCTCGCGATCACCTATCTCGCTTTCGTGCGCGCGCCACGGCCGACCCGCCGCCAGGTCACGCGCCTGGCGATCGTCGCGCTCGGCATCGTGGTGGGTTTTCCCCTGTTCACGTCGCTGGCGCTGACCACACAGACGGCTGCACACGGCGCTGTCGTGATCGCCGGGCTGCCGATGGCCACCGCGGTGTGGGCCGTCGCCCGCGCCGGTGAGCGGCCAGGACGGGGGTTCTGGCTGGCCAGCGGGGCGGGGTTCGTGGCCGTGCTGGGGTTCGTCGCCACGACCGGCGCCGTGTCGGGCGGCCTGGAACTGGCCGACTTGTTCCTGTTGATCGCGATCGTGCTGTGCGGCTTGGGTTACGCCGAGGGCGGCGCGCTGGCCCGTGAGCTGGGCGGCGCCAGGACGGTGTGCTGGGCGCTTGTCGTGTCGATGCCGGTGACTGTGCCGGTCGCCTTGGTCACCGTGGATTTCAGCAACGCAGGCAGTTCGTCCTGGTTCGGATTCGCCTACGTGACAGTGATTTCCATGTTCCTCGGGTTCTTCGCCTGGTACGCCGGTCTGGCCAGGGGCGGTGTCGCGAAGGTCGGTCAGGTTCAGCTCGCCCAACCGATCCTGAACCTGACCTGGTCGGCGTTCCTGTTGCACGAACCGGTCGGCTGGTTGACCGTCGCGGCTGCCGCAGCCGTGCTGACCTGCGTCGTCTGGACGCAACGAAGCCGATCGTGAAGATTTTCAGATAACGAACCGGTAACGAAGCGAGTACGGTTGAACGACCCCGCCCAACGCGCCCGTATCCCCCACTGAACACGAAAATCCCCGACCCGGCTTCCGCCCGTCAACCCCGAGCAACACCACCACGCAGCAGTGCCGCCGAGCTGCTTCGACGGTACCCCCTTGTCAAAACCGGGCGGACACAGTCTTTTCTTCAATGAAACAACGAGGTGAGTAGTCGATGGCCCGCAGCACTGGGCGGCACCGCATCTCCCGCCGAACGAAAATCGCCACCGGAGCATTAGGACTCGCGATAGCGGTCGGCGGCCTAGTCGTGCTCACGACTACCGGGAACGACCCCGATGCCAGCGCGGCGGGGGCGAACAAGTCGCAGTACGTGGACATCACCACGGTCAAACAGAACGTCCAGCAGGCCCGCAACCAGAACAACGCGTCGCGGGGAACGTTCACCGTGAACTGCGGACGCAACGAGAACGGGCACTTCAACGCCGACAACTTCATCGCGCAACCCGGTATCAAAATGGGTGCCGAGCACTTGCACGACTACGTCGGAAACCTGACCGCGAACGCGGACTCCAACAACAAGAGCCTCGCCAAGAGCGGAACCACCTGCAAGAACGGCGACAAATCCGCGTATTTCTGGCCGGTGGTCCGGATCAACACCAACGACCGGCAGGCACAGGAAAACGGGACGCGGGCCTCCGACGGGAACTGGCAGCGCTACCAGGAAGCGCAGCAGGACGCGGCGGTGGAGAAGCGCGAGCCGCGCGTGGACTGCAAGGACATCGCCAGCGAACTGCCGGAGGACGTGCCGGACGCAGCGGCACCCGCGGTCGAGCAGGAGCTCAAGAACCTCGACGCGCAGCGGGAGGAGGCGGAGAAGAAGCTGGATGGCGCCAAGAACCCGGAGCAGGAGGTCGTCAAGCCGCTGAACGAACAGCGCAAGCAGTCGCTGGAGAAGATCAAGCAAGCGGTCGGCCAGCAGGGGCAGGGCAAGGACCTCGGCCAGCTCGCCCAGTGCGGCGTGAAGCAGCCGAACAACGACGGCGTGACCGACGACGGTGACCGCAACAACGAGGTGAACACCGAGGGAACCGACCGGACTCACCAGCACAAGCCGGGCGACCAGAACCTCGAGATCGGCATCAACAAGGGCACGATCCAGCGGCCGGTGAAGGTGGAGCTGAGCTTCCGCGGCAGCCCGAACTCGAAGGTCAAGGCGATGCCGAAGTTCATGCGCATCCTGACCGGCGACGCGAAGGTCTCGACCAACGGGCCGAAGAACGCCCGGAAGGTGTGGACCTGCTCGGGCTTCGAGAACAAGGTGCTGCTCGACAAGTACCCGATCTGCCCCCAGGGCTCGCAGGTGATGCGGATCCACGACTTCCCGAGCTGCTGGGACGGCAAGAACATCGACTCGGCCAACCACCGCGATCACATCATCCACCGCGAGGCCAACGGAACCTGCAAGCGCGGGTTCACCCCGGTTCCCGAGCTGAGGATCAGCCTGACGTACAACATCTCCAGGGATGTGCAGCTCAAGCGCCAGTACACGCTGGACTCCTTCGCACAGGAGAAGAACAACCCGGCGTCCGACCACAACGACTTCGCGAACGTGATGTCCGAATGCATCATGTTCCGACTGGTCAAGTGCATCAACTCGGGCAAGCGGTGCAGCGAGTGAGCTGACCTGAAGACAGTGTTCCCCCCAACCCGCCGGGGAGCGTCCTCAAAGGACGCTCCCCGGCGGTGTTCTGTCGTTGCGGTAGGGATACACCTTGCACGGGGATAGCCGGTTCGCGAGCTTGTACCACGAACCCACCACGGCAAGGACAAACCAAACCCATCCACCAACCAACCAACCAACCCCAGCGGCAAACCCACAAGCACGCAGAGACCAGCCCCAAACGGCCCGCGCGCAACGCAGACCAACCGACACCGGCGAACCCACAAGCAGGCAGACCGACCACAGCGGCGAGCGCGCCAGCAGGCAGACCGTCCCGCAGCGGCGTGCGCGCCAGCGTAGAGGGGTGGTTCGGGGGTGCTCCTGCCCGTCGGCCTGGGCTACGCCAACCACGGTCTGTCAGGAGGTCCGCGTTCCCAAATCAACGCACAGCGCAGGCCCTACGGACCTCTTGACAGTCCGTGGTTCCCTCCGGGCAGGCCGTCGGGCAGGAGCGCCCGCGCATCGAAGGACACACCCCTGGGGCCCGAGCCGTGGAAACGAAGGACACCGGCCACCCGCTCCTGCCCCGAGGTCTGCTCCCGGCGAGGGACATCTTGTTCCGTGCACTGAACCGCAGCGTTCGACACACCGGGTCATAGCTGGGATGTGAGCACAGAACAAACGGGTCCCTCGCCGGGCGGCAGACCTCAAGGCAGGAGCCGGCAGTGGGTGTTCTTCCAGACCACAGCCGAGACCTTGGTGCGTGTACTGAGAAGGCGTGGGCGCTCCTGCCCGACGGCCTGCCGGAGGCAACCACACGCGTCAAGAGGCCCGTACGACCGCCGCTGACGCCCGCGACAAACGCAGCCGGACCTCCGGACACGTGCGGTTGGGCTACGCCCAGGCCGACGTGCAGGAGCACCCCCGAACCACACCCCTGCGCTTGCGCGCACGCCGCTCGGGGCTGGGCTGCGTGCTTGCGGCTCGCCGTTGTGGGTTGGCTTATGCCAGGGCGAATCGCACTGATTCTGGCTCGTATCGGTCACGTGGGACCGCGAACACTGCTGTCGCTCGTTCTCCGTCTCGCTCGGCGGAGTACGTCAGGATTCGCCATTCTCCTTCGTCCCAAGTGTCCAGCACGTCCGATCGCAACAGTGGATACGCCGACTGGTACACCTGGCTCTTGTGCAGTTGCTGCACCGTTGACGTCACCGGGATGTGGAACTCCTTGTTGCCCAACGGGTGTCGCAGCTTCACCTTCAGTCGCCGCAACGGAACCAGCCAGTACTCGTCCAATTCTGCGGACAGCAGCACGATCACCGCCGCGCCTGGGAACGCTGCGTACCACGGCGAGAGTTCGGCCGTGACCGCCATTGCCGCGAGTACTGCTGCCCTTGCCAACGCGCGTGCGCCGACTGGCGCGTACTTGTCGGACAGGCAGCCGCAGGACGACTCGGGCTCGGCTACCCGCGCCCAGAGCAGGTACCCGAACAGGCCGACGAACCAGGCGAACACCGCCCACGCGCCTATCGGTCCTGTCAGCAGCAGTCCGGCCGCGAGGCCGATCTCCACGCCACCGACGATCCGAAACACTGTATCCACACGGTCCTTGCCCACCGCCTTCGCGAGCGCCGACCTCTGTGAACCACCACGCAGCTTGAACACCGCCGCCCATACCAGCACGGCTGCCACGAGAACGTCCATCACGCCGCCGCAGCGTAGACGGTCGCGATGTCTACCTCGTTGGTGTCTGGCCGCCACGCACCGATGATCTGCGCGTGTTTGCCGACTTGGAGCAATGACAGGTCGCTGATCGCCGGGGTGCCGTTGTAGACCGCCGCCGTCGTGCCGGACACGAC
Organism: Kibdelosporangium phytohabitans; assembly: GCF_001302585.1. Lineage (GTDB taxonomy): Bacteria > Actinomycetota > Actinomycetes > Mycobacteriales > Pseudonocardiaceae > Kibdelosporangium > Kibdelosporangium phytohabitans. The sequence continues at coordinate 9,883,787 of NZ_CP012752.1, forward strand.
GTGCCCCACGAGCCGGTGGCCGTGGTGGTCCAGGTGCAGCACGTCGCGGTTGATCGCCACGATGTGCGTCTGGAGGTTGACGATGTTGAGCCAGACCGCGTCCGCCGCCAGCACCCCGTCCGGCATCCGCGCGCCGCGGGCGTACAGGCCATCGCCCACTTTGGCCTCGTCGAACGTCGTGTTGCGCAACTTCCAGACGCTGGTCCCGCCGGTCAGCTGGATGCGGTGGAAGGTTCGGTCCGAGCCGGTCACCATCAGCATCGTGCCGTTGATCCCCGTTATCCTGCCTTCGGCGAAGTCCGGGTCGACGGCGTCCGGCTCCAGCATCCACTTCTCGTCCTGGGCGAACGCTGTTTCCGGCGCGAGGGATCCCAGTGCCGTCGCGCCGACGACCGCTGTCGCGCTGCCGAGCACCGCACTGGTCAGGAACTTCCTACGTCCTAGTGATTCCATGTGGACACCCCTCTCAGCTTCGGATCGTGACGGGGATGATTCCGGCGGACAGGCTGCCGAGCCGGGTGAACGCGGCCGGGGTGAAGTCGATCAGCCGGTTCGTCGCGCACTTGCCGCTGCAACAGCGTTTCTCTCCGCACCACAGATCCGTCTGCGGCCCGCAGTCACGCACGGTGACCGCGATTTCCGTTGTGCCACACAGGTGTTTAACGAAGAACTGGTGACCGCACGTGCGGCGCAACAAATCGTCCCCACATTTGTCGGGACGGGTGATGTCGTAGCAAGCGTCCGAAGTGTTCGGCCACGCGCAGTGCAGGCTGGCGGACTTGCAGTTCCCGCACGCGCCGCCGCCCGCCGACGAACACGGGCCGAACGCCGGTCCACAACAGAACCACGACGCCTCGGACGTCGCCGGAGCCATGACTTCCGCAGGTGGTGATGCCATTTCTGTGTCTCGCTCCCTTCGAGGCTCCCCAGAACGCGCAGGTTTCGGTCGTTTCCTCAAATGGAAAAGGGCAAGACGCATCGCGAGCTCGGGAAACCCGAGCTCGCGGCGCTCCTGTCTGGCCCTCATCGCACGATCGTTAGCAGGGTGGGACTTTCGCGCGAACAGACGGGAGTTTGAAATGTTCTGACGAAAGGCACGGTACATCCCCGGCAGGCGATCGCACAGTCGCCCGTCCGGGGTAGTCACACCTTCTGGTTGGCCTACTCCCTGCGGGTCAGGGTGGCCCGGTTCAGCAGCGCCGACGCCACCAGAACCGCACCCAGCGCGAGGAGCTGGTACTGGCTGCCGCGTGAATCCTCGAAGGCGAGCAGGATTCCGGCGTTCAGCCAGACCACGAACAGCGAGGCGATCACCACGCCACCGATTCGGCCGATCCCACCCGTGATCGCTGTGCCACCGAGGATCGCGATCGTGATCGCGGGCAATGCCATGCCGTTGCCCACTGTTCCGGCGTCCGGCCGTGCGGACGCGAACTGCGCCACGGTGATCACAGCCACCACAGCGGACAGCGCCCCGGAAAGCACGTAGGCCCGGAACCTGATCTTCACGACCGGGAGGCCGGCGAACCTCGCCGCGGCCTCGTTCGTGCCGATCGCGTACAGCCGACGGCCGTAGTTGGTGCGATTCGCCAACAGCCAAGCCAGGACGACACACGGCAGCAGGAAAGTGAACACCTGCGTCGGAACCTGACCGACGGTGGAAGTCAGCGAGTGCAGGTCCTGCACCGGCTGGGTCGAGATCGGCGCGTTGTCGTTGCTCACCAGGGCCAGCGAGCTGAACGCGTAGTAAGTCGCCAAAGTCGCGATGAGCGCGGGAACCCCGAGCCAGGCGACCAGGAAACCGTTCACCGCGCCGAGAACCGCGCCAGCGAGGACAGCGCCGATGATCGCGATCCAGACCGGCCAGTGCCAGTCGCCGACCATGAACCCGAACGCCATCCCGACCAGGCTGACCATCGCGCCGACCGACAGGTCGATCCCGCCACGGCCGGACACGATCACCAGCAGCTCGGCCACCCCGAGCAAGCACAGCGGGACGACGGACTCCAAAGAGGACAGCAGGTAGTCCACGTCGTACGGCGCGACCAGGTAGCCGTTCGCCCCCAGCAGGCTCATCCACACCACGAGAACCACGAGCAACGCGACCAGAAGCAGGACGCGGTCGGTGACCAGCCGTTTCACTCCCGCCGCCTCCTTCGTTCCCGAACCAGGTCCGCGCCGACCGCCAGCAGGATGAACACCCCGATGAACAACGCGGTCAACTCACTGCGCCAGCCGAGCAACGTCACCGCGCTGGTGACCGTGCCGACGAGCAACGCGCCGAGGACCGTGCCGAGCACGGATCCGCGGCCACCGAGGATGCTCGTGCCGCCGATCACCACAGCCGCGATCACTTGCAGCTCAAGGCCCGTCCCGGCGCTCTGCGCGACGAGACCGCCGCCGCCGATGACGCAACAGGCGGCGAGCCCGACCAGGACCCCGGTGACCGCGTACACGCCGACCAAGCGCCTGTTCACACGGATTCCGGCCAGCCGCGCCGCCGGGGCGTTGCCGCCGATCGCGTACAGGTGCCGCCCGGTCGGCGCGTGTCGCATGTAGAACCACATCCCCGCGGCCAGCAGCACGGCCAGCAACCAGGAGTGCGGGATGCCGAAGCTGCGGCCGTCGGCACCGCCGCCGAGCAGCTCCAGCGTGCCCGGCACGCCCGCGACTTCCTTGCCCTCGAAGATCTGCAGGGCCACGAACCGGAATATGTTCAACGTGCCGAAGGTGATGATGATCGCGTGCACCCGGCCGTACGCCACGAGAACGCCGTTGAGCGCGCCGAGCACCCCGCCCGCGACCAGCCCGGCGACGACGGCCGGAACGAGCGTCAAACCGCTGTCCCGTACCAATTTCGCGACCAAGACCAGCACGACCGCGAGCGCGCTGCCCACCGACACGTCGATCCCGCCGGTCACGATCACGGCGGTCATCCCGATGCCGATGATCGTCACGGGCGCCACCGTGGCGAGGATGTTCTGCAGGTTCGACGCGGCGAAGAACGTGTCCGTGCCGAACCCGAGCGCGAGCCAGAGCACCGCGAGCACGGCGATCAGGACGACTTCCTGCCCTTCGGTCTTGCTCACTCGTCCCCCGCCGCGGCCGCGAGCACGTCGGCCTGCGCCGCGCCCTTGCCGAACCTCGCGGTGATCCGCCCGCCGCGCACGACCAGGATCCGGTCGGCCAGCCGCATCACCTCCGGCAGGTCCGACGACACCAGCAGCACGGCGGTGCCCCGCCCGACGATGTCACCGACCAGGCTGTGGATCTCCTCCTTGGCGCCGACGTCCACGCCCTGGGTCGGTTCCTCCAGGATCAGCACCTCCGGCCGTTCGACCAGTTGCCGTGCCAGTACGACCTTCTGCTGGTTGCCGCCGGACAACGTGGCGACCAGCGCGGACGGGCCCTGCGTCTTGATGCGCATCCGCCGGATGAACTCCTCGGCCGTTGTGCGTTCCCGTTTCCGCTTCAGCCACAGGCCTTTCAGCGACGCGATCGAGATGTTGAAGCCGACGCTCTTGGTGGCGAACACGCCCTGACGCGCCCGGTCGCCCGGCAGCATCGCCGTCTGTCCTTTGCGGACCTGCCCGGAGTCGGCCGGTTCGACGCCGTGGACGGCACGGGCGATCGAGCCCGTGCCCGAGCCGACGAGTCCGAACAGCGACACGATCTCACCAGGCCGGACCTCGAAACTGACACCGGTGAACCTGTTGCGGCGCCGCAGATCAGCGACCACGAGCGCGGGTTCGCCCGTGGGTGCAGCGCGTTCGGCTGTGTCGTCGTCGAGTGCGTGCCCGACCATCAGCTCGGCGATCCGGCGGACCGTGAGGTCCTTCGCCGCATGACTGGCGACGACGTTCCCGTCACGCAGAACCGTTACCCGGTCGGTGATCTGGGCCAGTTCGTCCAGCCGGTGGCTGACGTAGACGACTCCGACGCCACGCTCCTTGAGCGACCTGATGGCGTGGAAGAGCGTGTCGATCTCGCGGTCGGTCAGGATCGCCGACGGCTCGTCGAGGATGAGCACCCTCGCCTCGTGCGCCAGCGCCTTGGCCACGGAAACAAGCTGTTGCTCGGCGACCGACAGGTCGGCGATCCGCCGCGCGGCCAGTTTCGGTGGCAGCCCGAGGCTTTCCAGCAGCTGCCCCGCTCGCCTGCGTTGCTGCGGCCAGTCCACCCGGCCGTGCTTGCGCAGTTCACGGCCGACGAAGACGTTCTCGGCGACGGTGAGTTCGCCGAACAGCTGCGGATCCTGGTACACGGTCGCGATCCCGGCCTTCAGCGCCGCGACCGTGTCCCCTTCGGCCAGTTGCGTGCCGTTGAGGTGAGCGGTGCCGTCGTCCGGCTTCTCCGCTCCGGAGATGATCTTGATCAGGGTGGACTTGCCCGCGCCGTTGGCGCCGACCAGCCCGTGCACCTCACCCGTCCGGACCTCGAAGTCCACGCCCCGCAAGGCGTAGACGCCGCCGTAGTGCTTGCGGATGCCGGTCAGGCTGAGCAGCGCGTCAGTAGTCGTAGTCACCGACGTTGTCCTTGGTGAGCTTCAGCGGGTCACCCAGCAGCAACGTCTTGTCCTCGTACTTGACGGCCGGGAGCTTGGCCGAGACGTTGCTGGTCGCCTGCGGCTGCTCGCCCTTCTTGACCTTGAGACCGGCCCACGCGGTGAGGTAGCCGAGCTGTTCGACGTCCCACAGCACCGCGGCCGACGACGACCCGTCCTGCAGGTAGGGCTTCATCGAGTTCGGCGTGCCGACACCGACCGTGAAGACCTTGCCGATCTTGCCCGCCTCCCTGACCGCCTTGGCGACACCGGGAGCGGACGCGGTGCACTGGCCGATCAGGCCGGTCAGGCCGGGGTGGGCGTTCATCAGGTCCTTGGCCATGGAGACGGCCTTCGCCTCGTCCTCACCGGCGTAGACGGTGTCGACGAGGGTCGCGTCCGGGTACTTCTCGGCGGCGTGGCGCTTCTGGACGTCGATCCACGAGTTGAGGTTCGCGGCCGTCTGACCGCAGGAGACGATCGCGAACTTGCCCCGCTGGTTCATCGCGGTCATCAGCGAGTCGATGACGGACTTGCCGATCCCGTCGGCGGTGGCCTGGTTGACGAACATCTCCCGCACGGAGTTGGGGGCGTCGGTGTCGGACGTGAGCACCTTGATGCCCTTGCTCGCCGCGTCGGCGAGGATCGGCACGACGGAGTCCGGGTCGTTGGGGGCGACCACGAGGACATCGACTTTCTGCTGGATCAGGGACTTGAGGATCTCGGTCTGCGCGCCGGGGTCGGCGGTGGTGCCGCCCTTGTAGATCCAGTCGATGCCGAGGTCCTTCGCGGCCTTCTGGCCACCGGTGTTCATCGCCTCGAAGTACGGGATCCCCTGGAGCTTGGGTACGAACGCGACCTTGACGCGTGCCTGGTCACCGGTGGCGGGCTGGTCCTTCTTGCTACACCCCGTGACAACAAGACTGACGCTCAGTAGTATAGCGATGACAGCGCGCATGGCCGCTCCCCATTGAGACGTTTCAATCTCTCTCAGGGTGAACCTAGCCCCGGCTCAGAAATGGTTCAAGACCCCGCCAGCGCGGCCGTTCGGTCGACTGTGGACACGAGCGGGCCGGGTGTCCTGATCGTGTCGCAGAATCACCGCGTCCTGGGCGAGCGGGCTGACCTGGGACGATAATCGGGTTCGTGGCACATGTTCTGCTGATCGAGGACGACGCGTCCATTCGCCGCAGCCTCAGCATGGCGTTGGGGCGGCACGGGCACCAGGTCCGCGCCGCCGAGACCGGAGAGGACGGTCTCGCGCAGTCCCGCGCCGCGTGGCACGAGGTGGTCGTGCTCGACCTCATGCTGCCCGGCATCGACGGGTTCGAGGTGTGCCGGAGGCTGCGGGCCGATTCGGGCGTGCCGGTCATCATGCTGACCGCGCGCGGCGACGATTTCGACGTCGTCGGCGGTCTTGAGGCGGGCGCGGACGACTACGTCGTCAAGCCCGTGGAGCCTCGTGTGCTCGACGCACGTATCAGGGCTGTGTTGCGCCGGGGCGTTGCCGAGCGGGCCCGTGCCGAGACGCACGCGGGGCTGACGATCGACCGGGGCGCGATGACCGTGGCCAAGGACGGCGAACTGGTGGCGTTGACTCCGACCGAGCTGCGTGTGTTGCTGGAGCTGTCACGCACGCCTGGCCAGGTGCTCAGCCGTCAGCAGTTGCTGGAGTCGGTGTGGGAACACGACTATCTCGGCGACTCCCGGTTGGTGGACAACTGCGTGCAGCGGCTGCGCGCGAAGATCGAGCCAGACCCGGCGTCTCCCGTGTTCGTGCAGACCGTGCGTGGTTTCGGCTACCGCTTCGGGCCGGTATGAGGCGGCTGACCGGGCTGCGGGTGCGGCTGGTGCTGGCCTTCGTCCTGGTGACGGTGGCGGGCGCGGCCGTGGCGGCGTGGGCGAGTCACGGCTCCACGCGTGGCTCACTGGTCGCCGAGGCGCAGCAGCGGGCCAGCGAGGATCTGCGGCGCCGGATCAGTACCGTGACCGCGGAATTGACCTACCCGCCCGACCAGCGGGCGCTGGATCGCCTGAAGTCCGTGGTGGGCGGGCCCGTGCTGGTCACGTACGGGTCGCTGACCTCGGCTGAGGGCGCCGGGCTCGACCTGGTGACCGACGACATGCGTACCGCGGTCCGTGACCGCGACGATCTCTTGCTCCAACGGGTGGCCTCGGCCGACGGGCCGAGGCTGCTGATCGGCACGCCGATCATCCATACCACTGTGGACGGTTCACGAAAGCCGTCCGGGATCGCCGTCTACGCCGTCCGCGATCTGGCACCGGCACAGCAACAAATCGACACCTCGGCGCGAGCCGCACTGACCACGAGCGCGTTGGCGTTGCCGGTCGCGGTCCTGCTGGCGCTGCTGGCCGCGCGCGGAGTCCTGCGGCCGGTACGCGACCTGGGCAGCACGGCACGGCGGATCGCGAGCGGCGATCTGGACGCACGGCTGCGGGTACGCGGTTCGGACGAACTGGCCGAACTGGCCGCTACGTTCAACCACATGGCAACCGAGCTCCAGGCCACGGTAGCCGAACTGCGCCGGATGGCCGCCGACGCCAGGCGGTTCGTCGCCGATGTCTCCCACGAGCTCAGGACGCCGCTCACCACCCTGACCGCGGTCGCCGAAGTACTGGAAAGCGAGGCGGAACGAATGACCCCGGACGCGCGGGAGTCGGCGCGGCTCGCGGTCGAGGAGACCCGCAAGCTGACCCGGCTGGCCGAGGACCTGGTCGAGGTGTCCCGGTTCGACGCGGGTGTGGCGACACTTCGACTGGAAGACGTCGGGGTACGTCAGGCCATTGAGGACTGTCTGCGTGCACGCGGCTGGCGTGCACGGGTCGGCCTGGACGCGCCGGACGAGATCGCCGCAGTCCTGGACCGGCGGCGGCTGGACGTGCTGGTCGCGAACCTGGTCGGCAACGCGCTCAAGCACGGACAGCCACCAGTGCGGGTGCGGCTGAGAGCCGACCATCGGCGCATCGACGTCACCGTGATCGATCACGGGCCAGGCTTGCCTGAAGGTGAGGAATCCAAGGTGTTCGAGCGGTTCTACAAAACCGACGCCGCCCGGACACGGTCCGAAGGCAGCGGACTCGGCCTGGCGATCGCCATGGAGAACGCCCGGCTGCACGGCGGCAGCATCGAGGCAGGCAACGAACCGCGCGCCGGCGCGAGGTTCACCGTCCACCTGCCGAGGTCCACGTGATCCGGCTCGCGGTGGCGTTGTGCGCAGCGGGAACGCTGGTCGCCGGGTGCGGGATCGAACCGACGGGCGTGTTCACCGACGGTGACGCGCCGACCGGTGTCGCTCCCGGCGTGACGTTGTTCTTCCTTGACCAGCAAGGCAACCTGCGACCGACCGTGAGTGAGACCAAACGGCTCGGTGACGTCACGCAGGCCGTCGACCTGCTGCTTCGCTTGGGTGACCGCAATCGCGAGGACGGCCTGCGTTCGGATCTGCCCGCGGTCGGCTCGCTGGGGCCGCAGGTGACGGTCTCCGACACGGTCGTCACGCTGCTCTTGCCCTTGGCGAGACGCGAGGTGGGGCCGCGCGGCGTCGACCAAGTGGTGTGCACCGCGCTCGGTGTTCACCGGCAGAGCGGTGACACGCGGGTGACCGGGGCCGTGGTGAGCTTCACCGACGGCACCACCATCGGGCCGAGGACGTGCCCCGCGTCCTGATCCGCGTTGCGACAGAACCGGGACACGACTTCCACCGGCGTCGGACACGGGCCCGGCAGCCTTGCGGCCATGACCTCACCTGTTACGTCCACTGTGGATGCCCGCGGGGTGCCGGAGAACCGTCTGCTCGGCGTGGACGTGGTTCGCGCGATCGCCATCATCGGCGTGTTCGTCATGCACTTCCCGATGACCGGCTGGCTGCACGCGGGGCCGCCGGCGGAGTCGTCCGGTTTCCTGCGCTGGCTGAACATCGAGACGTCCTCGCGTGCGATGAGCTTGTTCGTGCTGCTCGCCGGGGTTTCCATCGCCTTGATGACAGGCGGCTCGAAACCACACACCGGTCGGCGCATGACCACCGCGTTGCTGCGTGTCGCGGTACGTGCGGTGGTGCTGTTCCTGATCAGCCTCTGCATTGACGAGTTCGGTGCCTCGGTGATCGCGTATTACGCCGTGTTGCTGCTGTTCCTGATCCCTTTCACACAGTTGCGGCCGCGCACTCTGTTCGCGCTTTCGACTGTGTCCGTGCCACTGGTAACGCTGTACCCGATCTGGGTGTTCACCTCGCACACCGACTGGATGACGGCCGAGGTCCCCACCGGGCTGGCGGTGCTGACCCATCCGGGCCAGTGGGGTGACTACCTGTTCAGCCTCGTTTTCACCGGCGGCGGTTTCCAGGTCGTTTACGGTATACCGCTGGTGCTGGCCGGTCTGGCGATCGGCAGGCTCGACCTGCGCAGCCAGGCGGTACGGCTCCGCCTGATGCTCGTCGGAGCGGGCGTCGCGGTCGGGGCTTGTGTGGTGTCGTGGGTTGCCATGTACCCGTTGGGTTTCGCGTCAACCATCGACGAAACCGAACCGCCGGCGATGCCGTGGCAGGCGCTGTTCGCAATGCCGGGAGAGCGCTCGCTTTACGCGACGAGCGCGGTGGGTATCACGTTCATGGTCGGGGTCGCATTGCTGTTGCTCGGCGGTTTTCTCATGCCGGCGGATCGGCCACGCTGGCAGCGCGCGCTTTGGCCACTCGCCGCCGCGGGGGGCATGGCGATGACGTGGTACGCGGGGCATTTCGTCTATCTGAAGGTGATCGGAAACCCGCATGCGTTTTCGTCCACGCATTTTCTCGCGGTGGTGGCCGTGACGCTCACGGTGTCGGTCCTGTGGCGCCGATGGCTCCAGCGCGGACCTTTGGAATGGCTGGTACACAAGACAATCGTCACCTTTGTGCCAGGACGGCGGCGGACCGCGGCCGCGTGACAACGAGCGCCGCCGGGATCCCGGCGGCGCTGGGTGTCGTTCGCGGACAGCGTTTTATCCGAACCTATCCGGCGACATGATCCAGCAGACGACACGGTCACACCCCACAACCCGGTCATATCCGGTTGTTCACCGCAATTCGATTGTCCAGTTGTCTGGTGATGCGGCAGACAAGAGGACGACATCGGCGAGCGCCTGACACGATCGCCCCACCACGCACACGACTGGGGACAGATCAATCACTTCCACGATCACACAATGGAAGAAGGTGCGTCACCGTGTCCGAATTATCCGGTTTACCCGCGCAGGGGACGACACGCAGGCCAACGCTCCCATCCCTGACCGGAATGCGCTTCATCGCGGCGTTCTCGGTCTTCGCACTCGGCTGCGTGTATTACCTGTTCGCTTCGCCGGACCCGATCGTGTTCGAAGGCTCGTGGCACGCGGCCGCGGGAGGAGTCAGCTATTTCTTCATCCTCAGCGGATTCATCCTGGCCTGGTCGGCGCCGGCGGGCGACACGAACCGCCGGTTCTGGCGGCGGCGTTTCTTCAAAATCTACCCGAACCACCTCATCACATTCGTCGTCGCCGTCGTGCTCATAGCGTTGATGGCACCCGAGGCCGCCGTCGACAGCTGGATCGCGATCCCCAACCTGCTGCTCATCCAGTCGTGGTTCCCCGGGCTGGACGTGCGCGGCAGTTTCAACGGCGTCGCGTGGTCCCTGTCCTGCGAAGCCCTGTTCTACTTCTGCTTCCCGTTCCTGCAGCGACTGGTCGACCGCATCCGGCCGACCGCGCTGTGGTGGTGGGCAGGCGGCGTGGTGGCCGTGATCTTCGCGATCCCGGCGCTGTCAGCGGCGATCGGACCGGTCCAGGAGCCGCTGTCGCCCATCCTCGGGCTGACGGCGTGGGATTCGTACGTGGTCTACCAGCTGCCGCCGGTGCGAATGCTCGAGTTCGTCTTCGGCATCATCCTGGCGCGGATCGTGATGAACGGCCAACGGCTGCCACTGGGATTCGGTGGCGCGGTGGTGCTCGTGATCGCCGCGTTCGCCCTCAAACCGATCATCCCACCCGCCTACGCCACGGTCGCGATCACAGTGGTGCCCCTCGGCCTGCTGGTCGCCGCCGGAGCCGTCGCCGACAACACGAAGAAGCGAACGGGCCTGGCCAACCGCGTGATGGTGTGGCTCGGCGAGATCTCCTTCGCCCTCTACATGTGGCACTACATGGTCCTGCTGGTCGGTTACCACCTGCTGATCGAAGGCAAAGGACTGAGCACCGCGGCCACCATCGGAATCGCGGTCGGGCTCTTCGGAATCTCGATCGTCGTGTCCTGGCTGCAGTACACGATGATCGAACGACCCATCATGCGAAAGTTCGCCAGACCACGCCAACCCGCGCCCGCACCGAAACAACCCGCCGCCGCCTGACAACACGCGGACGGTGCCGCTTGAACGGCACCGTTCGCGTTCGCCGGTCAAGCGGAGGTGATCACGGAGCCGTCCACACGAGGTGCGGCGTGACGTTCGAACGAGCAGGAATGTAGTTGAGCGCGTTGTCGGCCTCTGCCAGCAGAACCTGCGTTCGTCCGTCCACAGTGGTCATTTACGCGCCGTCGTCGAGCGCCATCCCCCAGGCCACGATCTGCGCATCCGTCTGCTCACCGAGTTCCAGCACCACCGCGAACACCCGCGGCGCCTGATCCGCGACCATCTCCGCGATCAACTCGTCGAACACCTGCGATTTCGGCTTGGTACGACGGTCAAGGTCCGACTGGGGATCGTAGTCATGCACGGCTCACTCCGAGTTCGTTGCCACATCAGTACGGCGAACTGTGCCCGGACGATCCGCGATCGGGAATGGCCGGTTGTTGCCTCCGCGTTGTCACCGTGTTGCCGCGGGTTACCCTTGGTGCGACATTCGTGACATAGGAATGGTGTCTGATGACAACCGTTCACCGGTGGACCGGCCGTGAGACGAAGGCTCTGCGTCAGGCCATGCGCTTGAGCATCCGCGACTTCGCTGAAGTACTCGACGTAGGCGCACGTACCGTCGCCCGCTGGGAATCCCGTGGCCCGGATATCGTACTCACACCTGACAGCCAAGGCCTGCTGGACACAGCCTTCGCCCGCGCACCAGATGACGTGCGGCAACGCTTCTTGGCGCTCCTGCCGCCGGAGAAGCCGGTTCAGGAATCCGGAAATCCCCAATCAGTACGGATTCCGGTGATCGTGAACCACGGTTTGGCCGTTGGAGAGCGCAGCGCCTCGTGGACGGCTCTGGATCAGCAGGAGCAACAGCGCCTCGCCGCCGCATTGAAAGAACCCCGGCGAAACCTCGACGTCGAGGTGATCGGTTACTTCAACCGCCAGCTCTCGGTGCACATGGCGGACGACGGTACGGCGGGTCCGGCGAAGCCACTGCCCGCTGTGCTCGAACTGGCTGCGGCAGTGCAACAAGCTGCTCGTGATGTTTCGCCGCGAGTCCGGCGGGAACTGCTGGCCGTCAGTGCTCGCGTCGCGGAGTTTCTGGCATGGCTGTATCGAGATGTGTGTGAACCTGTGAGTGCTGGCTTTTGGCGTGACCGTGCGACCGAGTGGGCGCAGGAGGCTGGCGACAGCGCGATGCAGGGGTACGTCCTTCTGAAGAGGGCTCAAGCTGCGTACGACGAACGCGACGCCCTGCGCATGCTTACCTTGTCCCAAGCTGTCCGGACCGGGCCCTGGTGCTTGCCGACCAAGGTCAAAGCCGAGGCCGCACAACAAGAAGCTCGCGGGCACGCCATGCTCGGCCACCACCACGACCTGGTTGACCGCAATCTCGATGAAGCAAGACAGTTGCTCGAAGGTGCCGGCGCGTCATCAGCCGTTCCCGAAGAAACTGGCGCGCACTACAACAGCGAGCTTCTCCGGATACAAACAGCGATCTGCCGCACCGAGGCAGGACAACCAGGACGAGCGGTCGAGCTGTACCAGCGATCGTTGCAGACCAACCAGTTCTCTCAGCGTGACCGCGGCTACTTCTCGTCCTTGATGGCGTCAGCGCTCGCACTGGCCGGGGAGCCGGATGAGGCCGCCGGAGTGGCTTTGGCCGCTTGGCCACTGGCAGTGCGGACAGACTCCGGCCGCACGACCGCAGAACTGAAGAAGGTCCTTGTGGCTCTGCAACCATGGCGAGCACGGGCAACCGTGCGGGAGTTTCAGCGGATGGTTCTGGAACAGCCGGCTACTCGCACGTCAGCCAGTCCACGACCGTCCGGATGACGAAGGCCTGCCATTCCTGACTTCGCGGATCGGCGTAGGTGGGATCGTCGTGAACGGCGAAACCGTGCTGTGCCCCTTCGATCTCCACCAACTTGTGCACACATTTCAACTGGCGGGCAGCCGATCGTGACGACTCAACCGGTATGAAGGTGTCTTTCGTGCCGTGCACGATGAGGGTCGGTGCCTGGATCTCAGCGATCACAGCACGAGGCTGGAGCCAGAAGACCTCGTTGAGCAGAGCGCGTCCGAGCCTGAAGCTCGGCGAATGAGCCACGAATCCCGCCGCGGCCAGTGCCTTGCCTGCTTCTTCGTCGATACGGTCGTCGCGCCAGTACGGCTTGTCCGCCACGAACCGCTTCTTGTAGTCGAACAACGGGTTACCGAGGACGAGGCGGTCGACCAGGCCTGGCCGCTTGGCCGCGAAGTAGCCACAGATCCCTCCGGCGAAGCTGACCCCCAGCAGGCTCACCGCCTTCGCATCTGACAGCTCGGTCACGTGTTCGATGGCCGCGTTGATGTCGTTCAGCACAGCCGAAAGCGTCAGATCCTTCTGGTCGCCGTCGCTTTCCCCGTGCCCTCGGAGATCGAAACGCAGTGAAGCCACACCGGCTTCGGCCACGCCATCTGCCAGTCGCGCGAAGAATCCGGCTTCTTCCCGAGTCACACCGCCGCCATGGACGAGAACCAGCGCTCTGCCACTCGTGTGCTCTGGCATGACGGCTGTACCTGCGAGATTCAGACCATCGAACGTGCGGATCGCGGTACTGGTGACGCGGAGGGACATTCTGCCTCCTGAGCGCGGCTTGGCAGTTCCTGCCCATCCTTGCAGCAACCCGGTGGTGATGCCATCGACGCGCCCCGTGTCCCGACTGGTCAGGTCGCGAAACCTGGAGTACGCAAGACAGTTGCACCGGCTATGCAGCGAGGTCGATGGCCTTGCGCATGGCTTCGCGGGCGCGGCGGCGGTCGCCGGCGATGTCGTAGCCGTGGGCGAGGCGGAACCAGGCGCGCCAATCCTCTGGGGCGGCTTCGACTTCCGAGCGGCGCTTCTCGAACCACGCGTCCGCTGCGGCGCGGTCGACGCGGCCGGACGGCATTCGCGGGAGATCCGACGTGTCGGGCAGCGTGCCTTCGTCGGCGAGGCGTTTCGCCAGATTCTCTGTGCGCAGGCCGAACTGGAGTGAGGTGTACACCACCCAGCAACCGATCAACGGCAGCAGCAGGACACCTACGCCGAGGCCGATCCCGACCGCTGTTCCCGTTCTGATCAGTGCGAGCGCCCGCCCGGACAACAGCACGAAGTAGATCGCCAGCACTGCTGTCAGCAGCAGCGCTGTCGACCGGGCGGACAGCTTCACAGGTCCATCAGCTTGTCCAGGCCGACGATGAGGCCTGGGCGGCTCACGATCGAGCGCACCGCCAGCACCACGCCGGGCATGAACGAATTCCTGTCCAGTGAGTCGTGGCGGATCGTGAGGGTTTCCCCTTCGCCGCCGAACAGGACTTCCTGATGGGCGATCAGGCCCGACAGCCGCACCGAGTGCACGCGGACGTCGTCGACCAACGCGCCCCGCGCGCCGTCAGGGTCGTGCGTCGTTGCGTCAGGCGCTGAGCCCAGTCCCGCGGCCTGCCTGGCCGCACCGATCAGGCGGGCGGTGTGGGCCGCCGTTCCCGACGGGGCGTCGGCCTTGCGGGGGTGGTGGAGCTCGATGATCTCCACCGACTCGTAGTACTTCGCCGCCAGTTCCGCGAAGCGCATGGACAGCACCGCGCCGATCGCGAAGTTCGGGGCCACCAGCACGCCCACCTTCGGCGCGTCGGACAGCCACGAGGTCACTGTGTCGATGCGGTCCGTCGTGAACCCCGATGTTCCGATCACACAGTGGATCCCGTTGTCCACCGCGTAACGGACGTTGTCCATCACCACGTCCGGGTGGGTGAAGTCGACCACCACGTCCGCACCGGCGATGTCCGACAGCGGGTCGCCCACGTCGACCTTCGCGACGACCTCCATGCCGTCGGCCGCGTCCACCGCACGGCAGACCTCGGCGCCCATCCGCCCCTGCGCGCCGAGCACGCCAACGCGGATCGTCATCGCATCACCTCGTGAACCTCGACCGGCACTTCGTCGACGTGATCGTAGGGACCGACGACCGCGGCCGCGATCGGGCGCGACAGCAGTTCCTTCGCCAGCAAGGCGATGTCCTCCCCGGTCACCGCGTCGATCCGGTTGAGCGTCTCGCCGACGGTCAGGTAGTCGCCGTACGTCAGCTCGCCCTTGCCGATCCTGGACATCCGGGAACTGGTGTCCTCCAAGCCGAGCACCAGACCGCCGCGCAACTGTCCCTTGCCACGGGCCACTTCCGCGTCCGTCAGGCCTTCCCGCGCCACGTGCGCCAGCACATCGCGGATCACCGCCGCCGTCTCGCCGAGACGATCCGGCTGCACACCCGCGTACACCGACAGGTGCCCGGTGTCCGAATAGGACGCCACGGACGAGTACACCTGGTACGCCAGGCCGCGCTTCTCGCGAACCTCCTGGAACAGCCGGGAACTCATCCCGCCGCCCAGCGCCGCGTTCAGCACACCCAGCGTGAACCTGCGCTCGTCGTGCCGGTCCAGTGCGCGCACACCGAGCATGAGGTGCGTCTGCTCCGTGTCCTCCGTGTGCAGCACGAGCCGCGGCGCCGACGGAATCCGGGCACGGCCCCTGCGCGGCGCGATCGGAGCGACCTCACCGACAAGGCGGGCCTTCAACGCCTTACGCACCAAGCGAAGGACGTCAGCGTGCTTGATGTTCCCGGCGACCGCGAAGACCATCCGGGGCATCGTGTAGCGACGCTTGTAGAAGTTGTACAGCGCGTTGCGGCTGAGCTCGGTGATGGACTTCTCCGACCCGAGCACCGGACGGCCGAGCGTGTGATCCGGCAGCAACGCCGCGCAGAACGCGTCGTGCAGCAGGTCCTCCGGGTCGTCGTCGCGCATCGCGATCTCTTCGAGCACGACGCTGCGCTCGGTTTCCATGTCGCGCTCGGCGCACAGCGCCTCGAACACCACGTCGCACACGAGGTCGACCGCCAACGGCAGGTCCTCGTCCAGGACGTGCGCGTAGTAGCAGGTGTGCTCTTTCGCCGTGAACGCGTTCAGCTCGCCGCCGACCGCGTCGATCTCCTCGGCGATCTGCATCGCCGTGCGCCTGGACGTGCTCTTGAAGAGCAGGTGCTCCAGGTAGTGCGCCGCGCCGGCGACGGCGGGCTGCTCGTCGCGGGAACCGACCGCGACCCACATGCCCACCGACGCCGACCGCACACCGGGTACGTGCTCGGTCACCACTCGCAGCCCACCGGGCAGCAAGGTCCTGCGGACCTCACCCGACTCGGTGCGTTCCAGCGTGCGAGTGGTGCCGGGCTTCTGCTGCAGTAAGCCGCGGGCATCGCCCGCGGCTTGCGAACTGCGAACCGTCACGTGGTCGCGGGCTCCTCTGCCGATGCCTTCTCGTCGGACACCGCCGATGCCTTCTCGTCGGCCGCCACGGTGCCCGCGGGGGCCTCGTCGGCCTTCTTCTCGGCGTCCTCTTCCTTCACCAGCACCAGGCTGATCTTGCCGCGCGAGTCGATGTCGGCGATCTCCACGCGGAGCTTGTCGCCGACCTTCACGACGTCCTCGACCTTGCCGATGCGCTTGCCGTTGCCCAGCTTGGAGATGTGCACCAAGCCGTCCTTGCCCGGCAGCAGGGAGACGAACGCGCCGAAGGCCGCGGTCTTGACGACCGTGCCGAGGAAGCGCTCGCCGACCTTCGGCAGCTGCGGGTTGGCGATCGAGTTGATCTTGGCGATCGCCGCCTCGGCCGACGGGCCGTCCGCCGCACCGACGTAGATCGTGCCGTCGTCCTCGATCGAGATGTCGGCGCCGGTCTCCTCGGTGATCGAGTTGATCATCTTGCCCTTCGGGCCGATGACCTCGCCGATCTTGTCAACCGGGATCTTGACGCTGGTCACGCGCGGCGCGTAGGCGCTCATCTCGTCCGGCTTGTCGATCGCCTCGGCGATCACCTCGAGGATGGTCAGCCTGGCGTCGTACGCCTGCTTGAGCGCGGCGGCCAGCACCTCGGACGGGATGCCGTCGAGCTTCGTGTCCAGCTGCAGCGCGGTCACGAAATCCTTGGTACCGGCGACCTTGAAGTCCATGTCGCCGAACGCGTCCTCGGCACCGAGGATGTCGGTCAGCGCGACGTACTCCGTCTTGCCGTCGACCTCGTCGGACACCAGGCCCATCGCGATACCCGCGACCGGTGCCTTCAGCGGCACACCGGCGTTGAGCAGCGACAGGGTCGACGCGCACACCGAGCCCATCGAGGTGGAACCGTTGGAGCCCAACGCCTCCGACACCTGACGCAGTGCGTACGGGAACTCGTCCCGCTTGGGCAGGACCGGAACCAGGGCACGCTCGGCGAGCGCGCCGTGGCCGATCTCGCGGCGCTTGGGCGAGCCGACGCGACCGGTCTCACCGGTCGAGTACGGCGGGAAGTTGTAGTGGTGCAGGTACCGCTTCGTGGTCTCCGGCGACAACGAGTCGATCTGCTGCTCCATCCGCAGCATGTTCAGCGTGGTGACACCCAGGATCTGGGTCTCGCCGCGCTCGAACAGCGCCGAACCGTGCGCCCGCGGGATCACCGCGACCTCGGCGGACAGCTGGCGGATGTCGGTCAGGCCGCGGCCGTCGATGCGGACCTTGTCCCGCAGGATCCGCTGGCGGACCAGCTTCTTGTTCAGCGAACGGAAGGCGGCGCCGAGTTCCTTCTCGCGGCCCTCGAACTCCTCGCGCTCGCCGACCATCTCCAGCACACCGGCTTTGACGTCGTCGATCGCGGCCTCGCGGTCCTGCTTGCCCGCGATGGACAGCGCCTCGGACAGCTTGACCGACGCGGCGGCCTCGACAGCCTCGAAGGCGTCCGGCTGGTAGGCCGGGAACACCGGGAACTCCCCGGTCGCCTTGGCGGCCCGGTCGGCGAGCTCCTGCTGGGCGTCGCAGAGCGCACGGAGGAACGGCTTGGCCGCCTCGAGGCCCTCGGCCACGATCTGCTCGGTCGGCGCGGTGCCGCCCTCGCCGATCAGGTCGATCACGTTGTCGGTGGCCTCGGCCTCGACCATCATGATCGCCACGTCGTCGCCGACGTTGCGGCCCGCGACGACCATGTCGAACACAGCGGTCTTGAGCTGCTCGTAGGTCGGGAACGCGATCCACTGGTCCTCGACCAGTGCCACGCGCACAGCGCCGACCGGGCCGGAGAACGGCAGGCCGGCGAGCTGGGTGGAGGCCGACGCGGCGTTGATCGCCACGACGTCGTACAGGTCCTGCGGGGCCAGGCTCATCACCGTGACGACGACCTGGATCTCGTTGCGCAGGCCGTCGACGAACGACGGGCGCAGCGGGCGGTCGATCAGGCGGCAGGCCAGGATGGCGTCCGTGGACGGACGGCCCTCGCGGCGGAAGAACGCGCCGGGGATGCGTCCGACGGAGTACATCCGCTCCTCGACGTCGACCGTCAGCGGGAAGAAGTCGAAGTGCTCCTTCGGGTGCTTCGACGCCGTGGTCGCCGACAGCAGCATGGTCTCCTCGTCGAGGTAGGCCACGACGCTGCCCGCGGCTTGCTTGGCGATGCGACCGGTCTCGAAGCGGACCGTGCGCGTGCCGTACTTGCCGTTGTCGATAACGGCAGTGGTCTCGTGGACCCCAGCTTCCTGGGAGTCGGTCATGTAGTTGTTTCTCCTCGTTTTCACGGGCCCGCGGTCGGAACTTCCGCCGTCGACGCGGTGTGGACGAGGCCGGTCTTCGATCGAAGCCCCCGGGTTCCTCTTTCCTACCCGGAAGCCACTACCGAGGACCGGCGCAGATACTGCCCCGTCCGCCAGCCCTTGTGTTCCCTTGTCAATGTGCGGAGGGGGAGCGACCGGACGCCGCTCCCCCTCCCGAGCTCACCTGCGGAGGCCGAGCCGCTGGATCAGCGACCGGTACCGCTGGATGTCCACCTTGGCCACGTAGTTGAGCAACCGGCGGCGGCGACCCACCAGCAGCAGCAGGCCGCGGCGGGAGTGGTGGTCGTGCTTGTGCTCCTGAAGGTGCCGGGTCAGGTCGCTGATCCGCTTGGTCAGCAGCGCGACCTGCGCCTCGGGTGATCCGGTGTCCGAGTCGTGCAAGCCGTACTCGCCGAGGATCGTCTTCTTCTGGTCGGTGGTCAGCGCCACGCGTGTTCTCCTTGTTCTCTTCTCTGTCCCGTGAGGACGCCTCGCGAAGAGGCGTTAGTCGGTACCAGCCGCCACGGACCACAGCAGGACCCAACTACGAAGGGTATCAGGACCGATGCGCACGCAGGCAACCGAGCGGGCACCACACGCTCGGAGCGGACACTCAACCAGGTTGTCCCCCATCCTACTGAATCGAGGTCGTCGAACGCTCGTGCTTATTTCCCACAGGTCAGTGGCCTGACCGGATGTTGAGTGCGCTGCTCGCGTTCGCCGGTGTGGCGTTGCTCGCCACACCGGTACCCGGTCCGGACACGGCCGTGGTGATCAAGAACTCGGTCACAGCCGCCCGCCGCGCCGCAGGGGCGTGCCACCCGTGGCGCGTTCCAGGAGGGGCTGCTGACCAACGCGCTGAACCCGAAGACGGCGCTGTTCATGTCCGCCCTGCTGCCGCAGTTCATCGAGCCCGGCGCGTCCCCGCTGGTCGGGGTCTCCCTGGTCGCGACGACCGCCGTGGTCAGCTTCGGGTGCATGGCGATGTACTCGATCGGTTTCTCCACGATCGGGCACGTGCTGCGACGGCCACGCGTCCGCCGCGCCATCGACGGCGTGATGGGCACGGTCCTCGTCGGGTTCGGGGCCAGGCTGGCCGCCGGGTAGCCGTGGGGGCTAGCTGGGTCGTACGTCGTCCCAGCGTGCGGCAGGCTTGGTGACATGTTCACCAGACGGGCCGGGGCCGAGGTTGTCTACGTACTCGCCTGCCTGCCCCTGTCGCTCATCGGCCTGGTGCTCACGCTCGTGCCGCTCGTCGTCGGCACGACGTTGTCGATCACGTTCATCGGGTTGCCGGTGGCCGCGTTGGCGATCCTCATCGCGCGCGGCCTCGGCAACACCTACCGCGGCCTGGCCAGGTCCCTGCTGAAGCTGGAGATCGCCAAGCCCGCACCGCCGACGCCCCGGCGCGGCATCATCCCGGCGGTGCTCGTCAACGGCGCGAGCTGGCGCGCGGTGCTCTACGTCGTGCTCAAGGCCCCGCTCGGCGTGGTCATGTTCCTGCTGAGTGCCATGTTCTGGGTCTACGGGCTGTTCATGCTCACGCATGTCACGTACTGGTTCACGTTGCGCGAGAAGCTCGGCCTGCCACTGGTCGACTTCAGAGTCGACACCTGGCCCAACGCCATCGTCCTGTCCGTTGTCGGGCTGGCCCTGCTCATGGCCGCGCCCGGGGTGACACGCGGCGTGGTCTTCCTCGACCGGCTGCTGCTCAAGTGGCTGCTCAGCCCGACGACTCTCAGTCAGCGCGTGCGTGACCTGGAGGAAACGCGGGCGCACGCGGTCGACGACGCCGCCGCGCGGCTGCGTCAGATCGAACGGGACCTGCACGACGGCACCCAGGCGCGGATGGTCGCGCTGGCCATGCACCTCGGAATGGTCAAAGAGGAGCTGGAGGGCGACCCCGACCTGGGGATGACGCGCAAGCTGGTCGACCTCGCGCACGCCAACGCCAAGGAGGCTCTGGTCGAGGTGCGCGACCTGGCCAGGGGTATCCACCCGGCCGCGTTGGACAAGGGGCTGGACGCGGCACTGGCCACACTGGCCTCCCGCAGCCCGATCCCGGTGTTGCTGTCGGTGTCGCTGGACCAACGACCGCCGCAGGCGATCGAGATGATCGCGTACTTCTGCACGGCGGAGCTGCTCACGAACATCATCAAGCACTCGCGTGCCACCGACGCGTCGGTGACCATCACGCCGGGACCGCGGATCGTGGTGTCCGACAACGGCATCGGCGGCGCGTCGGTCAAACCGGGCGCGGGGCTGGCCGGGCTGCGGGAGCGAGTGGCCACAGTGGACGGCACGCTGACGGTCAGCAGCCCGCACGGGGGCCCGACCGAGGTCGTGATCTCATTCCCGGCATGAGGATCGTCATCGCCGAGGACAGCGCCGTGCTGCGGGACGGCTTGTCGCTGCTGCTGACCACACGCGGCCATGAAGTGCTGGCGACCGTCACCACCGGCGACGAGCTCACGGCCGTGGTCGCCGAGCACGTCCCGGACATCGCCGTGGTCGACGTCCGGATGCCGCCGACGTTCACCGACGAGGGCGTCCGCGCGGCTTTGGCCGTGCGGCAGTCGCACCCGTCGGTCGGTTTGCTCGTGTTCTCCCAGCACATCGAGACCCGGTACGCGTCGGAACTGCTGGCAGGCGGCGCTCGCGGGGTCGGGTACCTGTTGAAGGACCGGGTGGCCGACGTCCGCGACTTCATGTCCGCGTGCGACCAGATCGCGGCGGGCGGGACAGTGCTGGACCCCGAGGTCGTCACTCAGGTGCTCGGCGCCAGTCGCCGGTCGCTGGACCTGTCCGCGCTGACGGCACGGGAACGGGAAGTGCTCGGCCTGATGGCCGAGGGCCGGACGAACACGGCGATCGCCAAGGCACTGTTCATCAGCGAAGGCTCGGTGGAGAAGCACATCAGCAGCATCTTCGCCAAGCTCGGCCTGCCGCCGTCGGAGACCGACCACCGGCGCGTGCTCGCCGTGCTGCGTTACCTGGCCGGGTAGTTCACGCTTCGAACGGACCAGGGCAGGCTGGCCATGCCTGTCTCGGCGGAACGCGCATGTGGACGGTGCCAGGGCGCGTTCCTCGCGCCGCGCGGACTGGGTACCGCCGGATTCGTCGTGCCGGGACGCGTGGGTACGACCACAATGGGTGGATGACGGACACAGCCCGGGCGGGCGCCCTGATCCTGGTCGCTGTCCTGCAGATCGCCGCCGGTGTGGTCGGTGGCGCCGGGCTGTGGGGCGAGTCCGTCGGTGTGGTGGCCAACTCGTATCCGACGCTGCTGTTGCCCGGCGGCACCGCGTTCACCATCTGGTCGTTGATCTACGCCGGTTTCTGCGCGTTGGCGGTCCGGCAGGCTTTGCCGGGCCAGCGAAGCCGTGACGTGCACAGGCGTACCGGGTGGTGGCTTGTCGCAGCGGGTCTGCTGAACGCGTCGTGGGTGCTGTTGTTCACGCACCGGCTGATCCTGTTGTCGCAGATGGTCATCGTGGTGCTGCTGGCCTGCCTGCTCGGCGCCGCGCTCCGGTTGCAGCCCGCGAACGGCTGGGCCGACAGGCTTCTGCTGCACATCCCGGTGATGGTCTACCTGGGCTGGGTCGCTGTGGCGACGGTCGCCGGTGCGGCCACCACTGCGGCTTCCCTCGGCGCCGCGCCTGGGGTCGCCGTGGCGATCGTGGTCATCCTGTTGACGGGCGTCCTGGCTGCGCTTGCCGTGTTGCGGCTGCCCGCGGTGGTCGGTTTCGCCGCAGCGGTGTGCTGGGCGTTGGCGTGGATCGCCGTGAACACGACCACGCCGGGTGTGCTGGTGGCCTCGGTGCTCGCCATCGCCATCGTGGCGGGCACGGTCGCGTTCACGGTGTCGGCGACTGTCGCGGTACGGATCGAGCGCCGTCCGGATCGCTCCCTCATCGCGTGGGGTTGACGGTGTATATGTCACTTGGGCTATATTGCCCGCATGGCATCTATCTTCGAGGTGCTGGCCGAACCGAGCCGCCGGGAGATCCTCGACCTGCTGCGCACGGGTGAACGGCCCGTCAACGACCTGGTCGACCAGCTGCGGCTGACCCAGCCGACCGTGTCCAAGCACCTGAAGGTGCTGCGTGGCGCGGGCCTGGTGGAAGTGCGCCAGGACGCACAGCGCCGGTGGTACCGGCTGCGCCTGGAACCGCTGGCCGAGCTCGACACGTGGCTCGAGCCGTACCGCAGGTTGTGGACATCCAGTTTGGACGCTCTCGAACAGCACCTCGACACCATGGAGGACTGACGTGACCCCACGAGCAACGCTGAGCACGATCGACGGCAAACCGACGCTGCGGTTCGAACGCAGGCTGCGGCACCCACCATCGAAGGTGTGGCGTGCGGTGACCGAACCGGCCGAACTGGCGCACTGGTTCCCCGCGGCCGTCGAACTCGAACTGCGGCCGGGCGCGCCGATGCGGTTCACCTTCGCCGAAGAGGCCGTTGTGGACGGTGCTTGGGACGGCGAGGTGCTCGAAGTCGACGAACCCAAGGTGTTCATGTACCGCTGGAACCACGACGTGCTGCGGTTCGAGCTGATCCCCGACGGTGACGGCTGCCTGCTGGTGTTCACCCAGACGGTCGGTGGCGACTGGGTCGGCAAGCTCGGCGCGGCCAGGACCGCGGCCGGCTGGGACGACTGCCTCGACGCGATGGCGGCCCAGCTGGACGGCGCGACAGCCGCGCAGGACAACGACTGGCTGGCCCGCGCGGAGAGCTACATCGAGAAGTTCGGACTCGGCCGGGGCACGGTGCACGAGGTCACCGGAGGGGTGGAACTGCGTTTCGCACGTGACCTCGTGTGGAAGCCACAGGACGTGACGTGGGCTTTCCTGGTCGAGGACTCGCCGCTGGACGGCGAGCCGCCGCTGCGCGCGACCAACGGCCACGTCCCGGCCGGGCGGCTGACCGCGTCGGACGCCCCGAACACGCTCGAATACGAGTGGCTGCACGACGGCTCGCCGGCCGGAACGGTCCGGTGGGCGTTCGTCTGGGACCCGGAGCTGGGCAGCCGGGTCGAGCTGACCCAATCCGTCCCGGCCGCGCTCTCCGAACACCAGTCGGAGTGGCTCGCCGCGTGGCAGGTGCACCTGGAGGTGTTCTTCGCCGGGTTGCACGGCGAGAACCGCTGCCCGTGGCCGGAGGACCGGGTCACCGAGCTGACCGAGCAGTACGAGACGTTGCGGAGGCAGTAGCGAATGCGGTGTGTGGTCTTCGGCGCGACCGGTTACATCGGTGGGCGGCTGATCCCCCAGTTGCTCGCCGCGGGCCACGACGTGCGAGCTGTGGCACGGGATCCCGGCAAACTGGCCGAGGTCCCGTGGCGCGACCGGATCGAGATCGTGCGCGGAGACGTCACCGGCCCGGCGAGCGTCGCCGACGCGGTCCGGGACCAGCAGGTCGTCTACTACCTCGTGCATTCGTTGCACCAACGGGACTTCGTGGACGTGGACCGCGCCGCGGCCGACACGGTCGCCAAGGCGGCGTCGCACGCGAACGCCGAACGGATCGTCTACCTCGGTGGCATCACGCCCGAGGGCGAACTGTCACCGCACCTGGCCTCCCGCAAGGAAGTCGGCGAGATCCTGCTGGCCTCGGGCGTGCCGACCGCCGTACTGCGGGCCGCGATCATCATCGGCTCGGGGTCGGCGAGTTTCGAGATGTTGCGGTACCTGACCGAACGGCTGCCCGCGATGGTCACCCCGCGCTGGGTGCACAACCTGATCCAGCCGATCGCGGTACGGGACGTGCTGCACTACCTGACACGAGCGGCGACGCTGCCACCCGAGGTCAACGGGGGCTTCGACATCGGCGGCCCGGACGTGCTGTCCTACCTGGACATGATGCGCCGGTACGCCGTCGTCGCCGGGCTGCAACGGCGGGTCATCGTGCCGGTGCCCGTGCTGACGCCATGGTTGTCGGCGCAATGGGTCAACCTCGTCACGCCGGTACCCCGGAGCATCGCGGTGCCGTTGATCGAATCGCTGGTGCACGAGGTGATCCGCCGTGACCACGACATCGACGAGCACATCCCGCCGCCGTCGGAGGGCCTGATCCACGTCGAGCACGCGATCGAACTGGCGCTGGCCAAGATCCGCGACGCGGACGTGCCCACGCGCTGGTCGGACGCGGGCGCGCCGAGCGATCCGCTGCCGACGGACCCCGACTGGTCGGGCGGCAGCATCTACACCGACGTCAGGCAGACCAAGACCAGCGCGGACCCGAAGACCCTGTGGTCGGTGATCGAGTCGATCGGCGGTGAGCACGGCTGGTACTCGTTCCCGCTGGCCTGGTCGGTGCGCGGCTGGATCGACCGGCTCGCGGGCGGCGTGGGCCTGCGTCGCGGCCGCAAGGACCCCCGCAGGCTGCACGTGGGCGAGGCGCTGGACTGGTGGCGGGTGGAGAGCCTGGAACGCCCGCACATGCTGCGGCTGCGTGCCGAAATGCGCGTCCCGGGGCGGGCGTGGCTGGAACTGTCGGTCGTGCCGGACGGCGGCAGCGGCGCCATCTACCGGCAGCGGGCGATCTTCGAGCCGCACGGGCTGGCCGGGCACATGTACTGGAAGTCGATCGCGCCGTTCCACGGCGTCATCTTCGGCGGCATGTCCCGCAACATCACCGGCGCTGCGGAAGCCCTCGTGAACGACCCGGCGCCGCAGAAGAACCACCCCTGAGCAGCAAAACCCTCGCGAGCGGCCCCGGCGAACACCACCGGGCGGACCGCCCACGACAACCAGTCCTACCGGCCCAGTGCCCGAACAGCGGAAACCCTCGCGAGCGGCCCCGGCGAACACCACCGGGCGGACCGCCCACAACAACCAGTCCTACCGGCCCAGTGCCCGAACAGCGGAAACCCTCGCGAGCGGCCCCGGCGAACACCACCGGGCGGACCGCCCACAACAACCAGTCCTACCGGCTCGGTGCCCGAACAGCGGAAACCCTCGCGAGCGGCGCGGGGGCGGACCGCTCACGAGGGTGAACCTTGTCGCGCTGTCAGTGCGCGGTTGTGCCCTTGCTGCGCAGGCGGCCAAGCCGGTGCAGACCACGCGGCTTGCGCTCTTCCTGGACGGTGGCAGGCTCGTCGGTCGTCGTCGCGACCGGCTGGGGCTGCTGCACCGGGACGGGGTCGGTGACCGGTTCCTGGATCGCGACCGGCGCGGGCTCGGTCTCCACGACCTTGCGGCGCAGCGGCACGATCGCGATCACCAGGCCGAGCACGGCGAGGCCGAGGTGCAGCCAGTTGTCCGCGATGTTGAGGTTGAGCGGGTTGCCCAGTTCGGACACCGGGTTGGTGGACGTCAGGCCGACCAGCATCAGACCCCAGACCAGCAGCACGCCGTATGCGGCGAACAGCACCCAGCCGTAGAGCCGCGAGGTGGCCGACGTCAACGCGAGCAGCACGCCGACGACGCCGAACAGCAGGTGCAGCACGTTGTGCAGCGGGTTGATGGCGAAGACGCCCCACAACATCGTGTGCCCCTGCCCGGCGAAGTCGTTGAATCCGGTGTGCACGAATCCGATGACGCCGAGCGCGAGGAACGCCAATCCGACGAGTCCGGCCAGAACCTGGGTGGGTTGCAGCCGTGCCCGTACTGACTCAGCCATGACCAACTCCCTGGGGATACGAATGTCCCCAAGAGGGTTCCCGGCAAATCAGACGGCAAACCCGAACCGGTCGACAACTGTGTACTCGTAGCGCCGCCGCGCGCCGATCAGCACGACCTCGTCGATGGTCCACTCAGGACTTGAATACGGCAGGTCCAGCGGTTCGTCGCCGTGGCCGACGGTCAGGTGCGGGTGCCAGTCGTGCCGGTCGTTCCACCGCAGCGCCTCGCCGAGCGCGTTGAACGCGGGGTCCACACGCGACACGCCCATCCACAGCGTGTGCCCGAAGTTGCCGGCGTCGGTCAACGACACCTTGGGCGCCACAAGGCCTCTCATGCGTTCGCGGACCCACGGCACGCGGGTTTCGGCGTCGTCCTCGCCGTAGTAACCGAGGGTGATGTGCCAGCTGTCCTGGGGCACCCAGTCCCCGTCGCCCGTCGCCTTGAGGGCGGTGGCCAGCTGTTGCAGCACCTCGAGCGGCGGGACCGCCGCGGTGAACAGCCTCACGCCAGCGCACCGGCCCGGCGCAGCACCTCGGCCAACGCCGGGTAGCGGCCGTCCAGCAACCGCGCGGCCTCGGTCAGCTCGTCCGCACTCGCCGCCCTGCGCAGCAGCGCCAGCGCCGCCCGGTCGGCCCGGCCCGGGTCGACCGGCAGCATGTCGCGGCTGACCGTCGGTTTGGAGTCCCTGACGTCCTCGAGGGCCTTCTGCAGCGCCTCCTTGCGACCGGAGGCGACCTCCGGCGTGAGCACCTTGCGCTCCAGCATGATCAACCTCGCCAGGACCGACGGGTTGCCGATCTTGGCGCGCCTGCCGCTCATCACCTGGCTGAGCATGGGCGCACTGATCCCCAGCACGTCGGCGAGGTTCGCCTGTGAGACGTCGAACGCCACCACGAGCCGCCGGACACGGTCGCCGAGCGGCTCGCCGTACCACTGTTTCTGCAGCTCCAGGTTGCGCTGGACGATCTTCTGGTCCTCCACCTTTGCCCCTCGTCGCAGGTTGGTTCCCCTGCATCCTGCCAGGCCAGAGCCCCAAGCGAGGCGATTTACGACATCTAGGAGCGGCTCAGGAGCTCCCGTGTCCTGGCCACGTCGGCGTGCATCTGGTCGAGCAACGCCTCGACGGTGTCGTAGCGCTCCATCGGGCGCAACCGCTCGACGAAGTCCAGCCCGACGCGCTGGCCGTAGAAGTCCTCGTCGACGTCGAGGACGAACGCCTCGACCCGGCGTTCCCTGCCGGAGAAGGTCGGGTTGGTGCCCACTGAGACCGCCGCCATCAGCGAGCGCGGGGCGCTGCTGCCGAGCGAGGTGAACCTGCAGGCGTAGACGCCGTCCGCCGGGACCGCCGTGTACCGGGGTGTCGAGAGGTTGGCGGTCGGGAATCCCAGCTGGTGGCCGCGGCCGTCGCCGCGCACCACGATGCCTTCGAGACGGTGCGGCCTGCCGAGCGCCGCCTCGGCGGCGACCACGTCACCGGCGTCCACACAGGCCCGGATGTACGTGGAGGAGAACGTGATCTCGCCGTTGGTGGCGGACGTGAGCAGCTTGGCGCCCTCCGCGCTGAACCCGAACCGGTTGCCGAGCGTGGCCAGGAGCTCGATGTTGCCCTGCGCCTTGTGGCCGAACCGGAAGTTCTCGCCGACCACGACAGCCGACGCGTGCAGGCGGTCGACCAGCACCTCGTGCACGAACTCGTCACCAGGCATCTTGGACAGCTCGACGGTGAACGGCAGCACGCAGAACACGTCGACGCCCAGCTGCTCGACCAGTTCGGCCTTGCGCCGCAGCGTGGTCAGCTGCGCGGGGTGGCTACCCGGCCGCACGACCTCGGAGGGATGCGGGTCGAACGTGACGACCACGCTGGGGACGTCCCGTTGGCGGGCCAACTCGACCGCCCGCTCGATCAGGGCCTGGTGACCCCGGTGCACGCCATCGAACACGCCGATGGTGGCAACGCATCGCCCCCAGCCGCCCGGAATATGTTCCAACCCGCGCCATCGCTGCACGCCCCGAGCCTACGTGGTCCAGGGGTGTTTATCCCGCCGGGGCAAGCACGACTATGGGCCGCGCCACAGCCCCCTCGTCGGTGGCCAACGCCAGGACGTGCCCGTCGGGATCGAAAACGCCATAGGTCCCCTGCACGCCCGCGGCGGGGATGCGCTGGCCGTAGCGCAGCGCGGCGGTCTGCCGTTCGTCGACGTCGTAGCGCTTGAACGCGGTCGCGACGGATTCGTCCAGGTCGAGTGACAGGCCGGGGTTCTCCTCGAGCTGCTCGAGGGTGCGGGCGACCCGCAGGTCGAACGGCCCGACCCTGGTCCGGCGCAGCGCGCCGAGGTGGCCGCCGACCCCGAGGTCCGCGCCGAGGTCACGGGCCAGCGCGCGCACGTACGTACCGGACGAGCAGTCCACCATGGCGTCGATCTCGACCACGGCGCCCGCACGCCGGATGGACAGCACGTCGAAGCGGTTGACGGTGATCGGCCGGGCGGGGATCTCGACCTGCTCGCCCTCGCGGACCCGCGCGTACGCCCGCTTCCCGTCGATCTTGACGGCGCTGACCGAGCTGGGGACCTGCATGATGTCGCCGGTGAGCTTGCCGATGCCCGCGTGCACGGCGTCGTCGGTGACGCCGGAGGCGTCCATTTCGGACAGCGTCTCGCCTTCGGCGTCGTCGGTGGTGGTGGCGGCGCCGAGCCGGATCGTGCCGAGGTAGACCTTGGTGTCCATGGCCAGGTGGCCGAGCAGCTTGGTGGCCCGCTCGATGCCGAGGACGAGGACACCGGTGGCCATCGGGTCGAGGGTTCCGGCGTGGCCGACCTTGCGGGTGCCGAGGATCCGGCGGACCTTGGCGACGACGTCGTGGGACGTCATGCCCGGTGCCTTGTCGACGACGACGAGACCGGGCGGGACAGCGGGGCGTTTCACGGACACAGCGGAAATCCTCGCATTCCCGTACCCGGACACGACAAGGTATGCCCCTCCTGCGTGCCGGCCGGGCACCGCTCGTACCGGTTCCGGGTTTCCCAGGACCGGGTCGGCGCGTTCCGGAAAGCGGGAATCCTGGCCAGGTAAGCGGTCTCGCGCGCGTGCACCGGTCGCGACGGTTTCGGACGGGACCACCGTGACGGCCTCACCCGCGGATTCCGCCAGGTCAGACCACCCGACACGGCGCCCGGACGCGCGGCGGACGGCGTGTTCGATCCTGGCCCCGGCACCCGCATCGACGGTGACGCGTCGCAAAACCACCCGAATGGATTCGATTCGGGTGGCCAAGAGCCGTTCTGCCAGCACTTTCGTCTGTGCCGACATGTCGGATCCCGGCCGCCTCAACACGATCGACAGCACTCGGGTACGTCCGACGGCCCGATGAGTGGGTTTTGGGCGTCATTACTGGTAAGAGCGCCTTTCACCACGATTCCCGATTTGGCGTACCGTTGTCGCCCACTTCCGAAACTCGGCGCCTCGGATTGGGGAAAACCTGTTCCACCGCCGGACTCCGGAAACCCGGAACCGCATCGCCGGAAACGGAGATCCGTCCCGGAAACGGCGGCTGACGGGCGAGAACCAAAGCCGGCGGCGTCGAGCCGCGAATCAGTCGGCAGGCCGCCGATGTCGTTGCGCGGCAGGACTGTCGGCGGGCACCGCTCACCACCGGGTCACTCGTGGCACTCGATCTCGCAGCAGTGGACGTCCGAGCAGAGCGAATCGTAGCCATTGATACCACTGCTTACCTTTCGAATGCGTACATTCATGTCATCGGACAGGAACAAGGGCGCATGGCTACACCGACACTTCCGAACTACCACGGACGCCAACTGCTCAGGGAACTCAAGCGGATGCGGGAACTGGCGGGCCTGACGCAGGACGACGCGGGCAAGAGGCTGCACATGACCCTGCAGAAACTCAGCCGGATCGAGAACGGCCAACTGCCCGGCTACCACGAACTGCGTGCGATGCTCCGCGTCTACGGCCTGCCCCGGCACGACTGGGAGGAAGCGCTGGCGTTGTGGGAACTGGCCAGGGAACGCGGCTGGTGGCGCGAGTTCGGCCTCAAGGACTCCAGTTACGTGTGCATGGAGCAGGAAGCCGAGCACCTCGTCGAGTTCCAGCTGGGCACCCTGCCACCGCTGCTGCAGACCGAGCGGTACGCCTGCGCCAGCCTCCAGCACACCGACCAACCGCAGACCGCGGTGAACATCCGGCTGCGGCGCCAGCAGCGCCTGTCCGGCAAGAACCCGTTGACCGTGCACTCGTTGATCCACGAACCCACGCTGCACCAAGGAGTTGACCGCGAGCAGTTGCGGTTGCTGGTCGACCGGGCGCTGACGGCGTTCGTCACGCTGCAGATCGTGCCGCAGACGGCCGGTCTGCACAGCGGGCTGGACGGGTCGGTGATGCTGTTGTCGTTCAGCGATCCCCATGAGCCTGACATCGTGTTCACCGAGTCGCCGCTCGGCCTCACCCAGTCGCAGGACGCCACCAAGACGTCGGCCATCCGCCGTCGGCTCGACGAGCTGACCGCCATCGCGTTGCCGCCGGACGACTCGCTGAACACCATCAGGGCGTTGATCTGGTGATCGTCAGGAAACGCTGAGAGCGGCTGAGTCCCAGCGGCGCGGGCGGATCCGGACCGGCACCTGCTCGCCGCGCGCCTGAGCGGCGAACACGTGGGCCCTGGTGCGCCGCCACCACACGGCGGTGCGCCAGGTCCCGAGCGTGGTCAGCACAACCGACACCACCATCGCGTACTTGAACGAGCCGGTGATGTCGAGGAGCAAGCCTATGCCCAGCGCGGCAAGGGTTGTCGCGAGGAATCCGCCTACGTTGACAACGCCGCTCGCGGTACCCACACGTGACAGCGGGTTGTAGTCACGCCCGATTGAGAACCCAATGGCGGACAACGGCAGACCGAGCGACAGCACAGCGAAGACGACCCCGAGGAGAACGGGCGGCAATGGGCCGAGCAACAGCACCGCCCAGATGCCGACCGCGACGAGGAGGTACCCGGCGACGAGGAACATCCGCATCTGCGGCCAGCGACCGATCACTGCCCCGATCAGCGGGCCACTGACGATGGTCACGATCACCATCACGCCGAGCACCGAGCTGGCGACCGCCTCGGAAAGCCCGTGCGCGTTGACCAGATATGGGAATCCCCAAAGCAACGCCAGCACGGCGGGCAGCTGCATCGTGGCGAAGTGCACCCAGAACCCGAGCCGGGTCCCAGGAATCCGCCACGTCTCACGCACACCGCGCACCACGTCGCGGATCTTCATCGCCTCGGTGCGGGGCGCCGGTCCGTGCGGCGTGTCCTTCAACCGGGACGCGACGATCGCGTACACGCCCGTCACAAGGCCGGTCACCAGGAAGGTCGTCGTCCAGCCCGCGTTGTGCAGCAACAGCGTCAACGGCACGGTGGCCGCCAGGTTGCCGAGGCCGCCGAGCGCGGCGGTGAACGAGACCACAAGGGAGTACTGGCGTGCGGAGAAGTGCGCGGATGTCAGGCGCAGCAGGCTGATGAACGTCATCGCGTCGCCGAAGCCCAGCACCGCGCGGGCGACGAGCCCCACCGGGTACGAGGACGCGACCGCGAACAGCACCTGCCCGGTGCCCATCAGCAAAGCCGCCGCCGTGAGGATCCTGCGCGGGCCGAACCTGTCGACCAGCAGACCGGTCGGGACCTGCATCGAGGCGTACACCAGCAGTTGCAGCACGGTGAACGTGCCGAGCGCGGTGGGGCCGACACCGAACCGGTCGGCTGCTTCGAGGCTGGCCACACCGAGCGAGCCGCGGTGGAAGACCGCCGCCATGTAGACGACCACTGCCATTGCCCAGATCACCCACGCCTTGGTGGCGGCGCGCACGAGAACTCCTCTCCGGCCAATTAGATAGCAAACCTATGCTAACGAACCGCTCCCACCACAGCCCACCTGCCGGAACGTGTGCGCAACAGCACAGCCACCAGGCGGATGACCATGAACGCGGCCAAGCCCGTCCAGATCCCGGACAGCCCCCAGTCGAACGCCATGGACAACCAGATGAACGGCAGGAAGCCGACAATCGCCGCCAGCAATGTGGCGTTGCGCATGAACGCCGCGTCACCCGCGCCGAGCAGCACGCCGTCGAGCGCGAACACCACCCCGCAGATCGGTTGCAGGGCGACGAAGAACCACCACGCGTTCGGGATCTCGGCCAGCACCTGGGCGTCCGGTGTGAACACTCGCGGCAACACAGTGGACAGTGCGGCGAACGCCACACCCAGCAGGCACCCGAACACCAGCCCGTATCCGGTGACCTGCCAGGCGACCTTGTGGGCCGCCCGTTCGTCCTCCTTGCCCAGCGCCTCGCCGACCAGCGACTGCGCCGCGATCGCCAGCGAGTCGAGTACCAGCGCGAGGAACGTCCACAGTTGCAGCACAACCTGGTGGGCGCCGACGGCCGCCGTTGAGGTGTGCGCCGCGACCGTGGTCGCCGAGATGAAGCAGGCCTGGAACGCCAGGCTGCGCACGACCAGGTCGCGCCCGAGCCCCAACTGCGCCCGCATCTTGGCGTAGTGGGGGCGCAGCGGCACGCGCTCGACGATCAACGCGCGGACGAACAGCGACGCCGAGATCACCTGGGCGACGACGTTGGCGATGGCCGAACCCTCCAGGCCCCAATCGGCCACGTACACCAGGATCGGGCACAGCAACGCCGACAACCCGTTGCCCGCGAGGACGTAGCGCAGCGGGCGGACCGTGTCCTGGACGCCGCGCATCCAGCCGTTGCCCGCCATGGTGATCAAGATGAACGGCACGCCCAGCAACGCGATCCGCAGCCAGCTCACCGCCGCGTCCGCGACCTCCTGCGAGCCGGACAACAGCTCGGCGATCGGCCGCGCCAGCAGCTGCCCCGCGACGACGAGGACCAGGCCGACCGAGACCGCCAGCCACGTCGCCTGGACGCCCTCGGCGACCGCGTCCGCCCGCCTGCCCGCGCCGTGCAACCGCGCGACACGGGCCGTCGTCCCGTAGGACAGGAAGGTCATCTGGGTCGAGACCTGCGCGAGGACGATGCCCGCCACGGACAGACCAGCCAGCGGCACGGCACCGAGATGCCCGACCACGGCCGTGTCGACAAGCAGGTACAACGGCTCGGCCGCGAGTACGCCCAAGGCGGGAACAGCAAGCGAGAGCAAGCGCCGCAGCGGCGTCACGAGCATCCCCCCGGTAAGGTGTGCAAATCAGTTTGACCCCTGACAGGTTAGATGTAAGGACCGCCAGTGGACAACGCCGATTACCTGGAAGTGGCCCTGCGCGTGGCCAACGCCACGCTGACGGACGTTTCCGCACTTCAGGAAGCCCTGCACGACGAGCCGTGGTGGGCCACCCGAGTGACCACCGACGACCTGACCGCCCTGCGCCCGGTCGCCGACGGCCTGCGCAAGGCGCTCGCCGCCGCAGTGTCGAACAGCACAGCTGACGTGCGCAGCGCGGTGAACGAACTGCTGGAGACCTATCCCCTGCGGCCACGCTTGTCCGCGGGTCACGACACGGAGGCGAACTGGCACATCCACGTCGCCGACCCCGACGAGCCACCCGCGACCGAGGTCGCCGCCGCGGCGGCATGGGGAATCGCGCAGGGCGTCGTGCGGTACGGCCTGTCCCGATGGGGCCAGTGCGCGGACGAGAACTGCGACAACTACTTCCTGGACACGTCGACCAACCGCGCCAAGCGGTATTGCTCGTCACGGTGTGCCAACCGCGTGCATGTAGCTGCACACCGCTCTCGCCAGCGCTCCATCGACGTGGACGCCTAGGCTGAGCACGTGAGCGATCTCGACGGTGCGGTGGAACTGCTTCAGACGGCCACCGATGTGACCCTGCTGGCCCACGTCAATCCGGACGCCGACGCGCTGGGCAGCGCGCTCGCGCTCGGACTGGCCCTGCACCGCCGTGGCGCCACAGTCCGTGTGTCGTTCGGTTCGCCCGACACCGTGCCGGAATCACTGCTCCCGTTGGACTACGCGGGCTTGCTGGTGCCAGCGGCGGATGTCCCCGAGATCGCCCCGCTGGTGATCGCGCTGGACACGGGCAGTGTGGCACGGTTGGGCAAGCTCGGCGACCGTGTCGCCAACACGATCAACGCGGGTGGTCGAGTGCTCGTCGTGGATCACCACGCCTCCAACACCTTCTACGGCACGCACCACGTCGTGGACGACACCGCGGTGGCGACAGCCGCGCTGGTCGCGTCCTTGCTGGACGCACTCGGCGTGGAACTCGACAAGGAACTGGCCAGCTGCGTCTACGCCGGGATCGTCACTGACTCGGGGTCGTTCCGCCGTGCGACACCGGAAACCCACCGGCTGGCGGCACGGTTGCTGGCGGCGGGTGTGGACCCGGACAAGACCGCGCGTGAGCTGATGGAAGCGCATCCGTTCAGCTTCCTGCCGATGCTCTCGACCGTGCTGGGCCGCGCCAAGCTGGACACGTCGGCGGCCGGTGGCCGCGGTGTCGTGTACACGTACGTGACGCTCGAGGACTCGGCGGACGTCCGGCCCGAGGAAGTCGAGTCGGTCGTGGAGATCGTCCGGTCGGCGCGGGAAGCCGAAGTGGCAGTGGTGTTCAAGGAGATGCAGCCGCTGTCGTGGACCGTTTCGCTGCGCTCGGTGTCCGATGTGGACGTGAAAGACGTCGCGACCGCGCTCGGCGGCGGCGGGCACCGCCGCGCGGCCGGTTACTCGGCCGAGGGCCCGGTCGAGCCGTTGATCGAGTCCGTGCTGGCTATGCTGTCCCGCTGATCCGCCTGCCGACGAACGTCAGCACCTCGGGCAGCACGCCGGACCAGTAGGCCCCGTCGTGCGCGCCCGGGGTGAACGACGACGTCGCCGGACGCGCCTGGTTGGCGAGCGCTTTGGCCACCGTGATGAACGGATCGCTTGCCCCGCACCAGACACCGAGCGAAGTACGGTCGACCTCACCGATGTGCCGCAGCGGCTCGTTGGCCTCCCAGTGCGCCTGGTCGGCGAAGACGTGCTTGGACTCGGCGGTGGGCCAGTCGCGGAACAAGGCGGGGCTGATGGCGCCGACGGCCTTGAGGTCGGTCTTGTCGGCACGGCGGCTGCGCGCGAACCGCAAGGCCCCGAACGCACCCATCGAGATCCCGAACGCGGCCTGGATCGGGCCGAGTTCGGTCAGCAGCATCCGCTGGGGGTCGTCACCGGGTTCGCCGTCGACCCAGTAGGTGTCCTGGCCGCCGTCGACCGAGATGACGGCGAACGGCGGCACCCCGGCGCGTACGACCCCGGTCAGGAACTTCTGGACGCCCAGCGAAACCATCCAGTTCACGTCACCGCCACGCCCGTGCAGGGCCACGCACTTCGGCAGTTCGCCGGGCGCGTGACCGTCCGGCGCCATGGTGATCACGTTGACTTCCCGGCCACGCGCCGTCGACGTGAACTTGGTCGTGGTCATCGACTGCACTCTGCGTGGCGTCGCAGTGTCCGATGTGGCCGGTGCGGACGACGCGGCTGGTCGCTGCGGGGCGTTCCCGGTCGAGCACCCCGCGACCACCAGCGCGGCACCGCCGACGACCAAGGTCCTTCTCGATGCCCCCATACGGGCCAACCTACCCGACCGCGACCTTGCCCGTCTCCAGGAAGGTCTTCAGGTCCGACAGCAACTCCGGCCACCCGCCGCTGGGCGGCAACTGACCGCTGATCCCCTTGTACATCATGCTGTCCGGCTCGAAGTCGTCGTGGACGACGGTCAGCTTGACCTGGCGGTCGGTCGGCTCGATCAGGAACGTCACCTTCGACTGCTTTTCCTTGGCGTACTCGGCGAACTGCTCGTCGGTCCAGCCGAAGACCTCGGCGTGCATCGGCTGCAACCGGTGCCAGCGGTAGGAAAGCCTGGTGTACGGCTCGGCTTCCAGCACGACCTGGCCGTGGTCCTCGACGGGCCCGTCGGGCGTGTACTGCATGCCGATCTGGGAACCGGCCCGCCAGTCCGAGACCAGCGCGAGCCCGCCCCAGTACTCGCGGGTGAACTCGGGCTGGGTCAACGCCTGCCAGAGCTTCTCCGGCGTGGTGTCGATGAACGTGGTGTAGACGAATTCCGGCTTGTCCATGGTGTTCTGCTCCAATGCTGTCTTCAGGCCGGCGAGCACTCGGACCCGGCCGCGGTGGTACTGGTTGATCCACCGTTCGGCGATGGCGTTGATCGGCTCGGCGTTGAGGTAGTGCAGTTTTTCCCTGCCGCGCCACACGGTCGTGACCAAGTTGGCGTCGATCAGGATCGCCAGGTGCTTGCTGACCGACTGGCGGGCCATGTCCAGCTCGCCGCACAACTCGCGCAAGGTCTGCCCGGTACGCCGGTTGAGACTGTCCAGCAGGCGCCTGCGGCCCGGATCGGCCAACGCCCGGAACACCTCGTCCATGCCCTCACCTCGCATACGCAGCCGTTCGGATGCCTTTAATTTAGGCAGCCGGGCGGCTGCATGTCAAGTCTGTCGGACCCTGCCGCTAGCGTGGTCGGCGTGTCATCGAACTGGGAGCGATCACTGAGCTCCCTGCTCAGCCCGGCAGCCGAGCAGGGCGGCATGCCGCTGGGCGTCGAGCTGACCCTGGCGACCGAGCCGTTGTTGTCGCGCGCGCGCGGACCGGCGCCGACTGTCTTCGCGAAACTGGTGCGGCAGGGCCGAAGCGGCTGGGTCAGCGGCGGCGTCACGTGGGGCCGGCTGAACCCGTTCGAAGGCTACGCCGACCCGCACGTGCGGGTCCTGCGCGAGATCCACGCGGTCTACAAGGCGCAGGACATGGTCCCGCGCGACGAGAAGGTCATCGACCTCGCCCGGTTCGACACCCTGCACCTGTGGACGATGCTGGACGAGGCGCTCCGCGTCGGCGTCACGCTGGCCAACGCCGACTACCACCCCGCTGAGCTCTGCCTGGACGTGACCAGCGACGGCGGCATGGTCGTCACGCCTGTCGTCCGCGTGGAAGGCCAGGGGCCCGTCGCGGTCGTCCGGTTCCTCGGCGCGGGGCACGGCCTCGTCTACGTCAGCCAGGAGGAGCTCGACGAGACCGGATCGGCCGACGAATGCCGGATCGGTCTGGCGAAACTCGCCAAACCGGCGCCGAAGTCGTTGCAGGACATGGTTCTCGGCTCGCACCAGCTGCAGATCCCGGTGTCCGGACGAGCGCGGTTCGTCGACCGCTACTACCCCCGGCTGCGGCACACGGCGGAGTTCGTGTCGACGGACGGTTCCTTCACGCCGCCCCGCATCTCCGGGCCGGTGCTGCGTCTGAACGCGTCCTACCGGGACGAACACGAGCTGGACCTCGACTGGGAATGGCTCTACCGGATCGGGGCGTCGGAGCTGCGCGCGCCGCTCGACGCGGAGCCAGAGGCCTATCGCGACGCCGGCGCCGAACGCGAGATCCTCACCCGCCTCGCACGCGAACCCGTGGCCAGGACGCTGCGGGACATCGACACCATGCGGTTCACCACGCAAGAGCTGCCCCAGGTCGAGCAGTTGCCTGGCGTCGAAGTCGAGATCATCGGCGTGAAACCGGACTACCGCGAGGTCGGCACGGTCCGGATCGGCGTGGCCACCGAGGACGTCTCGGACAAGACCGACTGGTTCGACCTGACCGTGACGATCACCGCGGACGGCCGAACGGTGCCGTTCATGGACGTCTTCCTCGCGCTGACCAGGGACGAGATGTACCTGCTGATGCCGGACGGCGCGTATTTCTCCCTGCAGAAACCGGAACTGCGGACCTTGCACCGGCTGATCGCCGAGGCGCGCGGGTTGCACGACCAGACGAGCGACTCGGTGCGGATCAGCCGCTTCCAAGCCGGGCTGTGGGACGACCTGGTGAACATCGGCGTGGTCGGCCACCAGGCGGACGCGTGGCGCAAGCAGGTCGGCGGGTTGCTGGACGAGGTGCCGGAGTACGGCGTGCCCGGTGGGCTGGACGCCCGGTTGCGGCCGTACCAGCTGGATGGGTTCCGCTGGCTGGCGTTCCTGTGGGAGAACGACCTCGGCGGCATCCTCGCCGACGACATGGGCCTCGGCAAAACCCTCCAGACGCTCGCCCTGATCTGCCACGCGGCGGCCGACGCGCCGTTCCTGGTGGTGGCGCCGACCAGCGTGGTGACGACGTGGCAGACCGAAGCCGCCGCGTTCGCGCCCGGCCTGCGCGTGGTGACCGTTTCGGACACGCTGCGGCACAAGGACTTGGCTTCGCTCGTGGCGGGAGCGGACGTGGTGCTGACGTCGTACACGCTGATGCGGCTGGACTACGACCGCTATTCGAAGGTCCGGTGGGCGGGGATGGTGCTCGACGAGGCGCAGGTGGTCAAGAACCACCAGTCGAAGGTGCACCAGTGCGCGAGAAAGATGCCCGCGCCGTTCAAACTGGCGATCACGGGCACACCGATGGAGAACAACCTGATGGAGCTGTGGTCGCTGCTGTCGATCACCGCGCCGGGCCTGTTCCCCAGCCCGGTGCGGTTCCAGCAGTACTACGCCCGGCGGATCGAACGAACCGGCGACCCCGGCCTGCTGCACCAGCTCCGGCGCAGAATCCGCCCGCTGGTCAAACGCCGCACGAAGGACCAGGTGGCCACGGACCTGCCGCCGAAACAAGAACAGGTGCTCCAAGTCGACCTGCACCCCAAGCACCGCAAGGTCTACCAAACCCACCTGCAACGAGAACGCCTGCGAATCCTCGGCATGGTGCGGGACATGAACGCCAACCGGTTCACCATCTTCCAGTCGCTGACAAAGCTCAGGCAGCTCAGCCTGCACCCGGCCCTGGTCGACGACACCCACGCCGACCTGCCGTGCGCGAAGATCGACGCACTGCTCGACCAGGTGCACGAGGTCGTCGCAGGCGGTCACCGCGCGCTGGTCTTCAGCCAGTTCACCAGTTTCCTCTCGCTGGTGCGTTCCCGCCTGGATGTCCCGTACTGCTACCTGGATGGCTCGACGCGTAACCGCGACAAGGTCGTCCAGCGCTTCAAGGACGGCGCGGCGCCGGTGTTCCTGATCAGCCTGAAAGCAGGGGGCTTCGGCCTGAACCTGACAGAAGCCGACTACTGCTTCCTGCTGGACCCGTGGTGGAACCCGGCAACGGAAGCGCAGGCGGTCGACCGCACCCACCGAATCGGCCAGGCGAGAGCAGTGATGGTCTACCGCCTGATAGCCAAGGACACGATCGAAGAGAAAGTGATGGCACTGAAGTCGAAGAAAGCGGAACTGTTCACCAGCGTTCTCGACGAAGGCGACATGTTCGGCGCAGGCCTGGACGCCGAAGACATCCGCGAACTCCTCTCGTAGCAAAGGAAAGCATCCGATGCCACATCTCAGCCTGGTGACCGTCGTCGTGCGTGACTACGACGAGGCCATCGCGTTCTACGTGAACGCAATGGGCTTCACCCTCCGCGAGGACACCCCACAGGGCGACGGAAAGCGCTGGGTAGTAGTAACACCACCAGGAGCTAAGGAAACAGGAATCCTCCTCGCAAAAGCAGCGACAGCGGAACAGGAAAGCAGAATCGGCAACCAAACCGGCGGCCGGGTAAGCCTGTTCCTGAACACAGAGGACTTCGACCGCGATCACACCCGCATGCTCACAGCCGGCGTGACATTCGAAGAAGCCCCCCGACATGAGCCGTATGGAACAGTCGCAGTCTTCCACGACCTCTACGGCAACAAGTGGGACCTACTCCAACCCAAAACGCCCTAAACCAACCTCGCCACCCAGCTCACAACAACTTCACGGCTCGCACACCAACGCTGGCCAATCCCATGAACCACGCGCCCGCACAGGGATGAAGGTTTGCCTACCAGCACAGGGAGTTCACGGCGCACAGCTGGCGCGCAAAACCAGCCGGGCAAGCTAAACGGTAGTCAGCCCAGCCCCGAGCGGCGTGCGCGCAAGCGCAGGGGTGTGGTTCGGGGGTGCTCCTGCCCGTCGGCCTGGGCGTAGCCCAATCACACGTGTCCGGAGGTCCGCCTGCGTTTGTCGCGGGCATCAGCGGCGGTCGTACGGGCCTCTTGACGCGTGTGGTTGCCTCCGGCAGGCCGTCGGGCAGGAGCGCCCACGCCTTCTCAGTACACGCACCAAGGTCTCGGCTGTGGTCTGGAAGAACACCCACCCTCGGCTCCTGCCTTGAGGTCTGCCTCCCGGCGAGGGACCCGCTTGTTCCGTGCTCACATCCCAGCTATGACCCGGTGTGTCGAACGCTGCGGTTCAGTGCACGGAACAAGATGTCCCTCGCCGGGAGCAGACCTCGGGGCAGGAGCGGGTGGCCGGTGTCCTTTGTCTCCACAGCCCCGGCCCCAGGGGTGTGTCCTTCGATGCGCGGGCGCTCCTGCCCGACGACCTGCCCGGAGGAAACCACGGACTGTCAAGAGGCCCGTAGGGCCTGCGCTGTGCGTTGCTTTAGGGAGGCGGACCTCCTGACAGACCGTGGTTGGCGTAGCCCAGGCCGACGGGCAGGAGCACCCCCGAAGCCGACCCCTGTGCTGGCGCAAAAGCCGAAGCGCCCCTCCGCGCTTGCGCGCGAGCCGCTGCGGGACGGTCTGCCTGCTGACGCGCTCGCCGCTGTGGGGTTGGTCTGCCTGCTTGTGGGTTTGCCGCTGTGGGATGGTCTGCGTTGCGCGCACGCTGACTCGGCTGGCTATTCCGGTACTGGCAGTCCTGACAGACACCGCTGCACCCACTACCCACCCGGCCAACTTCAGCGGGCCAACCTTTGCCCGTTGCGCTCGCCGCCCGCTGTGCCCGCGGTCTGCGGGATGCTGCTTGGGAAGCCAGCCGCCATCGCATGCCCGCCGCCCACGACATGCGGCAGCCGCGTGCCGCCCGGCGTGGCTCTCGACACCCAGCACCCGTGCATGCGGCGAAGGAGTGCGGCCCCCTGCACCTGGGCGCAGCGCCCGGTACCTGAGTGCGATGCCGCACCTAGGTGCGGCATCTGGCTGGGGCGTTCAGCGCCTGATGCCCCGCATCTGCGTACGGCACCCGACCCCCGGCACCCCTGCCCCCTGCATGCGACGCAAGGAGTGCGGCGTCCGGCATCTGCGCGCAGCGTCCGGCACCTGGGGGCGGTACCCGGTTGCGGTATCTGGATGGAGCGTTGGCGCGTGTACCCGGCACCTGGGGGCGTTGGCGCGTGGTACCCGGTATCTGAGTGGGTTGTGTCGCCCGCCGGGCGGAGGGGTGGGTGGATGGGTGGGTGGGTGCGCGGTGGGTGGAGTGTGGGTGGTTAAGGGGCGTCGGCTGGTTGGGGGCTGAAGGCTTGGTATGTGTGTTGTTGGGAGCGGTCGTCGAATTGGGTTCGGTAGAGCTCTGCGTAGCGCCCGTTGGCTGCGAGGAGTTCTTCGTGGGTTCCGCGTTCTGCGACGTGTCCGGCTTCGATGACGAGGATCAGGTCGGCTGCCCTGACTGTTGACAGACGGTGCGCGATCACCAGTGCTGTCCTGCCCGCCAGGGCCTCCACCAGTGCTTCCTGGACCGCTGCTTCTGATGACGAGTCCAGGTGGGCTGTTGCCTCGTCGAGGATCACCACGCGGGGGTTGGCCAGGAGCAGGCGGGCGATGGTGAGGCGTTGGCGTTCGCCGCCGGAGAGGCGGTAGCCGCGTTCACCCACCACTGTGTCGAGTTGGTCGGGCAGAGACCGCACGAGGTCTGCGAGTCGAGCGTGTGTCAGTGAGTCCCAGAGTTCCTCGTCTGTCGCGGTGGGGCGGGCGAGGCGGAGGTTGTCGCCGATGGACTCGTGGAACAAGTGCCCATCCTGCGTGACCAGGCCCATGGCGTCGCGGATCGACGTGAACGAGAGGTCTTTGACGTCCACACCGGCCAGTTTGATACTCCCGGAATCCACGTCGTAGAGCCGCGGGGCGAGGGAGGCGATGGTCGACTTCCCCGCCCCCGACGAGCCGACGAGGGCGACGAGTTGTCCCGGTTCGGCGCGGAAGGATATTCCGTGCAGCACTTGGTCTCCGCCGCGGCTGTCGAGGGCCGCCACCTCTTCGAGGGATGCCAGCGACACCTTGTCCGCCGCGGGGTAGGAGAAGTCCACGTTCTCGAACTCCACCGACACCGGACCGTCCGGCACCTGCTTGGCGTTCGGCTTCTCCTTGATCAACGGCTCGAGGTCGAGCACTTCGAACACCCGCTCGAAGCTCACCAGCGCGGTCATCACGTCCACGCGGGCGTTGGCCAGACCGGTCAGCGGTTGGTAGAGCCTGGTCAGCAGCAACGCCAGGGTCACCACTGTGCCCGCGTCCAGTTGTCCTTCCAGTGACAGGTATCCGCCCAGGCCGTACACCAAGGCCAACGCCAGCGCGGAGACCAACGACAGCGCGGTCATGAAGAACCACTGGTTCACCGCCGCGCGCACGCCGATGTCCCGCACGCGGCGGGCGCGCCTGCCGAACTCGTTCGACTCGTCCCGCGGGCGGCCGAACAGTTTGATCAAAGTGGCACCAGGAGCGGAGAAGCGCTCGGTCATCTGCGTTGTCATGGCCGCGTTGTGCTCGGCTGCCTCGCGCTCCATTCCGGCCAGTCGCCTGCCCATCCGCCGCGCCGGCAGGTAGAAGATCGGCAACATGATCAACGCCAGCAGGGTGATCTGCCACGACAGCGCGAACATCACCACGAGCGTCAGCACGAGGGCGATGATGTTGTTGGTGACCATGGACAGCGTCATCGTGAACGCGCGCTGCGCGGCGATCACGTCGTTGTTCAGCCTGCTGACGAGGGCGCCTGTCCTCGTTCGGGTGAAAAAGGCGACCGGCATCCGCTGCACGTGGTCGAAGACCGCCTGCCGCAGCCGCAGGATGAGCTCCTCGCCGACGCTCGCCGAGCGCCAGCGTTCGACGATGCCGACGACCGCGTCGACGACCGCGATCGCGGCGATCACCAGGGCGAGCGTGATGACGATACCGCTGCCCTCCTTGTTCATGATCGCGTCCACCACTCGCCCGGCGATCACCGGCGTGGCGACGGCGAGCACCGCGGAGATGGCGCTCAGCAGCAGCAACGCCAGTACGGCGGCGCGCAGCGGCCGGGCGAACCGGATGATCCGGCGCACAGTCGCCCGGCTGATGCGTTTGCCTCCTTCCTGCATGGCGCTCTCCATCGCCATCCAGGACGAGAAGTTCAGGTCCACGGTGCTCTCCCCAAGCTGATTCGTCCGGCGGTCATGGACAGTCTGGAACCTCAACCAATGTTGAGGTCAACTCGTCGGGCAGATCGACCGTAGCGCGTGGGTCTGACATTTCGGAGCGTTCGGCTGAGCACCGCACGATCGCGGAGGTGTGAACGGCTAGGCTCGCAGCCCCGACCGGCCGACAC
Source organism: Kibdelosporangium phytohabitans (assembly GCF_001302585.1). Taxonomy (GTDB): domain Bacteria; phylum Actinomycetota; class Actinomycetes; order Mycobacteriales; family Pseudonocardiaceae; genus Kibdelosporangium; species Kibdelosporangium phytohabitans. The sequence goes on from NZ_CP012752.1 coordinate 9,927,317, forward strand.
TGCGCAGGAGACGATGACCCGCTACGCACTGCTACTCCTCCCTGCGACGAACCGGGTCTACGCCGAGTCGTCGATCGGGCTGACCGTCGCCGAACTGGGTGTGTTCGACCAGGCTGTGCTCGGCGGCAAGCTCAGCGACATCACCGAGACGCGGATCGGCGGGGTGCCGTACGTCGCGTTCGAAACCGAGGAACTGTCGCCGCGGGACGCGGACTACCTGGCCAACATGTCGGCCATCTACGCGCTGTTCCGCATGGAGGGCCGGTTGCTCGACCCGGTCGAACTGCGCCCGCTGGACAAGTTCGACGACGACCTGATCACGATCCAGAAGTACCAGGGCAAGACCAACGAGCACTTCACCAAGCTCCTGCTCAACGTCACCCTGCTCGCGTCCGCCCGCGCGGGCGAGATGCTCGACCGGCGGTTCAAGGTGATCGATCCCTTGTGCGGCAGGGGAACCACGCTCAACCAGGCGTTGATGTACGGCTACGACGCGGCCGGCCTCGACATCGACGCGAAGGACTTCGAGGCGTACTCGGCGTTCCTGCAGACGTGGCTGAAGCGCAAGCGCCTCAAGCACGACGCCGAAGTCACACGGATTCGCCGTGAGCACAAGAACATCGGCAAACGGCTGCACGTGTCCGTCGGCGTCAGCAAGGAAAGCTACAAGGCAGGCGACGCGCTGGACCTGACGTACATCAACGGCGACACGGCGAAAGCGGCCGAGTTCTACAAGTCAGGCAGCTTCGACCTGGTTGTCGCGGACGCCCCCTACGGCGTCCAGCACGGCAGCCGCACCCAGCAGCACGGCCTGCACCGCAGCCCGCTCGACCTGGTCGAAGCGGCCGCGCCCGGGTGGACCAAGCTGCTCAAACCCGGTGGGGCACTGGGGATTTCGTGGAACACGAACGTCGCACGGCGCGAGGACGTCGCCGACGTGCTCGCCGCGGCCGGCCTCGAACCGGTGGAAACCGCGCCGTACCTGGACTTCGAGCACCGCGTCGACCAGGCGATCGTCCGCGACATCGTGGTCGCCCGCCGCCCATGACAGCTGTGCCACCAATGTGGCCTTCGGCACGTCAAACGCACCGAAGGCCACATTGGTGGCACGAGAGACCTGGTCAGTCCTCGGGGTCTGGTTCGCGGGGCGCCCGGTACGGGTCCGCCTCGCCCGCGGGCTTGGCGCCGGTCGCGATCCGCGCGACCTCCTCGTCGGCTTCCTTGACCTTGGCGAGCAGGTCGTCGATCCGTCTGGCGTCCTCGGGGATCGTGTCGGCGATGAACGTCAGCGTCGGGGTGAACCGGACGCCGGTGCCTTGGCCGACAAGGGATCGGAGCACGCCCTTGGCACTCTCGAGCGCCGCGGCGGCGCCCTTGGTGTCCGGCTCGGCGTTGAGCGAGTCCCCGAACACCGTGTAGTACACGGTGGCGTCCTGCAGGTCGCCGGTCAGCTTGACGTCGGTGATGGTCACCAGCGTCAGCCTGGGGTCCTTGACCTCGTGCTCCAGCGCGGACGCCACGATTTGCTTGATCCGCTTCGCAAGTTTGCGGGCGCGGGCCGGATCGGCCACGGCGCTCCCCTCCTCAATCGTCTGAAAACTACTCGTCCTCGGGACCGACGAGCCGGTGCCGGGCGGACAGCAGCTGCAGTTCGGGACGGCCGGACACGAGCCGCTCGCACGCGTCGAGCAGCTCACGCACGTGCGTGGCGTCCGGCGCCACCGCCGCGACCCCGATCAGGGCGCGGCGATGCAGGTCGAGATGACCGGCTTCGGCCACACTCACCTCGAACTTGCGCCGCAGCTCCGCGACGACCGGACGAACGACCGACCGCTTCTCTTTGAGCGAATGGACGTCACCGAGCAGGATGTCCAGCTCGAGCGCACCGACGTACAACAGGCATCACCATGGGGAATTGTCGTGAGGGAGAACCCGTGCAGGACCTGGAAAACCAGGCCCTGCACGGACTTCGACGATCAGCCGCGCGGCTTCTCGCGCATCTCGAAGGTCTCGATGACGTCACCGACCCGCAGGTCCGAGTAGGACCCGAGCGTGAGACCACACTCGTAGCCCTCGCGGACCTCGGTCACGTCGTCCTTGAACCGACGCAGCGAGCTGACCGGGAGGCTCTCCTGGATCACCTTGCTGTCGCGGATCAACCGGGCCTTGGCGTTGCGCTTGATCTCGCCGGACATCACCAGGCAACCCGCGATCGTGCCGAACTTGGAGGACTTGAACACGTCGCGCACCTCCGCGCGGCCGAGTTCCACCTCCTCGTACTCCGGCTTGAGCATGCCCTTGAGCGCCTGCTCGATCTCGTCGATCGCCTGGTAGATCACCGAGTAGTAGCGGATGTCGATGCCCTCGCGGGTGGCCTGGTCGGCCACCTTCGCCTCGGCCCGCACGTTGAAGCCGAGGATGATCGCGCCGGACGCGATCGCCAGGTCGACGTTCGCCTTGGTGATGCCACCGACACCGCGGTCGATGACCCGCACCTGGACCTCGTCGCCGACCTCGATCTTCATCAGCGCGTCCTCGAGTGCCTCGACGGTACCCGAGTTGTCGCCCTTGATGATCAAGGTGAGCTCGCCGGTCTCCTTCAGCGCCGAGTCCAGGTCCTCCAGCGAGTACCGCTTGAACTTCGCGGCGTTCTGCGCGTTGCGGGTCCTGGCCTGGCGGCGTTCGGCGATCTGCCGTGCCACCCGGTCCTCGTCCACCACGAGGAACGTGTCACCGGCACCCGGCACCGACGTGAAGCCGATGACCTGGACCGGCCGCGACGGCGTCGCCACCGTGACGTCCTCGTTGTACTCGTCGACCATCCGGCGCACGCGGCCGTACGCGTCACCGGCGACGATCGAGTCACCGACGCGCAACGAGCCACGCTGCACCAGCACGGTCGCGACAGGGCCGCGGCCACGGTCGAGGTGGGCCTCGATCGCGACGCCCTGGGCTTCCATGTTCGGGTTGGCCCGCAGGTCCAGCGCCGCGTCGGCGGTCAGCAGGATCGCGTCGAGCAGGCCGTCGATGTTGATGCCCTGCTTGGCCGAGATGTCCACGAACATGGTCTCGCCGCCGTACTCCTCGGCGACCAGGCCGTACTCGGTGAGCTGCTGGCGGATCTTGGCGGGGTTGGCCCCCTCCTTGTCGATCTTGTTCACCGCGACCACGATCGGCACGTTGGCCGCCTGGGCGTGGTTGATCGCCTCCACCGTCTGCGGCATCACGCCGTCGTCGGCCGCGACCACGATCACCGCGATGTCCGTGGCCTGCGCACCACGGGCACGCATGGCGGTGAACGCCTCGTGACCCGGGGTGTCGATGAAGGTGATCAGCCGGTCGTTGCCTTCCAGCTCCGCCTTCACCTGGTACGCACCGATGTGCTGGGTGATACCGCCCGCTTCGCCCTCGATCACGTTCGACTTGCGGATGGTGTCCAGCAGCCGGGTCTTACCGTGGTCGACGTGACCCATGACGGTCACGACCGGCGGACGTGCTTCCAGCGCCTCTTCGCCGCCGGTCGACTCGCCGTAGGTGATGTCGAAGGACTCGAGCAGCTCGCGGTCCTCCTCCTCCGGGCTGACGACCTGCACGGTGTAGTTCATCTCGGTACCGAGCAGCTCGAGCACGTCCTCGGAGACGGACTGCGTCGCCGTGACCATCTCACCGAGGTGGAACAGCACCTGCACCAGCGAAGCCGGGTTGGCGTTGATCTTCTCGGCGAAGTCGGTCAGCGAGGCACCGCGCGGCAGCCGGATGGTCTCCCCGTTGCCCTTGGGCAACCGGACACCGCCGACGCTCGGCGCCTGCATGTTGTCCATGTACTCCTGGCGCTTCTGCCGCTTCGACTTGCGGCCACGGCGCGAGGGACCACCGGGACGGCCGAACGCGCCCGCGGCACCGCCGCGACCGCCGCCACCACCGGGACGGCCACCGCCACCGCGGAAGCCACCGCCACCGGCTGGGGCACCACCGCCACCACCGCCGGGACCGCCGCCACCGGGACGGAAGCCACCGCCTCCGCCACCACCACCGCCGCCACGGAAGCCACCGCCTCCGCCGCCGCCACCGCCGCCACCGCGGAAACCGCCGCCACCGCCACCACCGGGACGGCCACCGCCGCCACCGCCGGGGCCACCACGACCGCCGCCACCGCCACCGGGGCCACCACGGCCACCGCCGCCGGGACCACCGGCGGGCCGCTGCGGACGCGGCGGCATCATGCCCGGGTTCGGGCGCGGCGGCATGTTGCCGGGGCTCGGCCTCGGGCCGGACGGACGGTCACCGCCGCGGTCGCCACGCGGCGGCCGGTCCTGGCGGTCGCCACCCGGACGGGGGCCACGCTCGGGACGGTCGCCACCCTGGCCACCGCCACCGCCGCCGGAACGCGGGCCGGGCGGGCGAGGCGTGGGTGCGCCTCCGCCGACACCGAAGGGGTTGTTACCCGGTCGTGGCGCGCGCGGGCCGGGCTTCGGGGACTGCGGGCGCGGCGGAACCGTGGTGCCGCCGCTGTTGCCGCCACCCTGCTGCTGCGCGGGCTTCGGACCCGGACGCGGACCCTGCCTGTTCGACGAGCCCTCGCCGCGGGTGTCGCCGCGAGTGTCGTTCCTGGCCGCGGCGGGCTTCTGCTGCTGCGGAGCCTGCTGCGGGGACTGTTGCTGTTGCTGTTGCTGCTGCTGCGGCTTCGGGCCGGGACGCGGCCCCGGCTTCACACCGGGACCCTGGCCCGCACCCTGAGCCGGCTTGGCCGCGGGTGCCTGGAACGGAGTCGCCGGGCTCGCGGCCGCTGCCGGAGCGGGCTGCTGCTGCACAGCCGGCTTCGGGGCCGGGATCGCCGGTTTGGCAGGCGTGGCGGACGGCGCCGCTGCCGGGGCAGCGCTCGCCGCGGCCGCGGGGGCCTGCGGTTGGGGTTTCGGAGCCGGCTTCGGGGCCGGCGGACCGGGCCTGGGACCCGGCTTGGCGCCACCTGATTTGGCGCCCTTGGCGTCGCCCGACTTCGGGTACGAATCCCGGAGCCTGCGCGCGACCGGCGCCTCCACCGTGGAGGACGCCGACTTCACGTACTCACCGAGGTCGGCGAGTTTCGTGAGTACTTCCTTGCTCGTGACGCCGAGCTCTTTCGCGAGCTCGTGCACGCGGGCCTTGCCTGCCACTGCTCTCCTCACTGGGGAGGCCGGCGGCAAAAGTACCCGCTCGACCTCGTCCTACCGTCGCACGTTCATGGTGTCGGCTTCACGGCTGACTCATGACGGGTCGACCTGCTTCCTGTGTCCGGCTAGACCAGTTGCCTGATCTTCTGTCGGTCGGGCCTCAGACCCGAGGTGGGCTCGCACCGGGCCGGTGTCGAGCGGCCCCTGGACGCGCAGCGCCCTGGGGAACGCCTTCTTCCGTTCGGCGGAGTCCAGGCACGCCGGGGCGGGGTGCAACCAAGCGCCCCTTCCAGCGTGCCGCCGCCGCGGGTCGGGCACCAGCTCCCCGTCCTCGGCGACCACGCGCAGTAATTCCTCGGCCGACGCCCTGGTCCGGCATCCCACGCACGTCCGGACCGGGCCATGCCCTAGCGGGGGACCCTCTCGACGTGCGGGAACCGGCCCTCGACGACGACCTGCCAAGATTCTACCTACTACTGCCTACTCAGCCGAACCCGACGTCGGTGCCGGCGAATTACCCGGGGCGTTCGCGGCCGTCTCGGCGTCGCTGCGGATGTCGATTCGCCACCCGGTCAGCCGAGCGGCGAGCCGCGCGTTCTGGCCTTCCTTGCCGATCGCGAGCGAGAGCTGGAAGTCCGGTACGACCACCCGCGCGGTCTTCGCGCGCTCGTCGACCACGCGTACGGACACGACCTTCGCAGGTGAGAGGGCATTCCCGACGAACGTGGCCGGATCTTCGGAGAAGTCGATGATGTCGATCTTCTCACCGGCGAGCTCGCTCATCACGTTTCGGACTCGAGCTCCCATCGGTCCGATACACGCGCCCTTGGCGTTCACCCCGGCGACCGTGGAACGGACCGCGATCTTCGACCTGTGTCCTGCCTCACGTGCCACCGCGGGGATCTCCACGGTGCCGTCGGCGATCTCCGGGACCTCCAGCGCGAACAGCCTGCGCACCAGGTTCGGGTGCGTGCGGGAGAGCGTGATCTGCGGCCCGCGACTACCGCGAGTGACGCCCAGGACGTAGCACTTGATCCGCACACCGTGCTCGTAGCGCTCGCCGGGCACCTGCTCGGCCTGGGGCAGCACGCCCTCGGTGTCGCCGACCTGGACCACGACCATGCCGCGGGAGTTCGCCCGCGCGTCGCGCTGCACGACGCCCGCGATGATCTCGCCTTCCTTGGCGGCGAACTCGCCGAAGGTCTTCTCGTGCTCGGCGTCCCGCAGGCGCTGCAGGATGACCTGGCGCGCGGTGGTCGCCGCGATCCGGCCGAAGCCCTCCGGGGTGTCGTCCCACTCCTCGGCGACCTCACCGGCCGGGCCGAGCTTCTGGGCGAGCACGCGGACCACGCCGGTCCGCCGGTCGATGTCGATCTTGGCGTGCGGGACGTGCCCGTCGGTGTGCTTGTACGCGGTGAGCAGTGCCGTTTCGATGGCCTCGATCACCGTCTCGAATGGAATGTCCTTGTCGCGCTCGATGGCGCGCAGCGCGGCGATGTCGACGTTCACCGTTCCCCCTCCTGGCTCCCGCCGCCCAGCCGGTCCAGTTCCTCCGGCGGTGGTTGTTTGAATTCGACCTCGACGACAGCGTGGTCGACGGCGTCGAACGGCACCTGCCGCAGTTCGCCGCCGACGAGCAGCTGCACGTCGTTCTCACTGGCGTCCCCGACGCGGCCGGTGAACGTCTCGTCGCCCGCGCGCACCTTCACCAGGCGCAGCCGCGCACGGCGCCAGTGCCTCGGCTTGGTCAGCGGCCGGTCGATCCCCGGTGAGGTCACTTCCAGGGTGTACGGACCGCCCAGCACGTGGTCGTGCTCGTCGAGCACACCCGACAGGGTGCGGCTGACGCCCGCGACTTCGTCGAGTCCGATCCCGTCCTCGGTGTCGACCACCACTTTCACCAGGCTGCGGCGACCCGCGCGCTGAACGTCGAGCTGCTCCAGCTCGAAGCCTGCCGCGCCAACGGCGTCCCGCACGACGGGCTCGAGCGCCGCGCCGAGATCACCTTGCTGGTTCGCCACGTCCGCCGCTCCTGTTCTGGATGATGGTCTCGATCAATCGAGTGTGTAGCGACAAGCGTATCTCGTCCAGCGGATACCGCCCGGCAGCCATCAAGGGGACTGGCAGGATGACTGTTGTGAAGAGCGTTCCCCGGCGTGCCGTGTTCGCGGTGCTGGCCGTCCCGCTGGTGCCCGCGTGCACCGCCGAGCCCAAGCAGCCACCACCGCCGGATCCGTTGGCAGCATTGGCCGAACAGGCTCGCAAGGACGCTGCCGCGGCGACCGCGCTCGCCCAGTCGTCGCCCGAGCTGGCCGCTGTCGCCGGTGAGGTCGCGAAGGCCCGCACGGCGCACGCTGTCGCGCTGCAGACCGAAGTGGACCGGGAGCGCCCGCCGAAGACCAGCGGGTCCGCGCCACCGCCGTCGTCCGGCGCGCCCGCGGTGGCGGCGACGAAGCAGAAGATGGCCGACGCGTTGAAGGCGGCCGAGAAGCAGGCGGGCGACCTCGTCCCGGCCGTGTCCCGGTACCGGGCCGGGCTGCTGGGGTCGATCGCGGCCGGCTGCGCGAGCCTGCGTGAGGTGATCTGATGACCCAGCCGACGAGCGCGTCCGCGGCGAAGACCGTTCCCGCCGACTCTGTCGACGCGGTGCAGCAGGCGCTGGGCGCCGAGCACGCGGCGATCTGGACCCACGGTCTGGTCAGCGCGTTCCTGCCGAGTTCGTTCAACAACGCGCTCAACGAGGGCGTGACGACCCACCGGGCCCGTCGCGACACCGTCGAACGGGCGCTGACGGCCGCGAAGGTCACGCCGAAGCCCGCCGAGGCCGCGTACGTGCCGCCGCAGCCGGTGACCGATCAGACCTCGAGCCTCGCCGTGCTCGCGCTCGCCGAGACGGACGCGACCGTGGCGTGGCGGTCGGTGCTCGAGCACACGGATGACGCGGATCTGCGCAGGACCGCACTCGAAGCGCTCACCAGCTCGGCCGTCCGCGCGACGAGGTGGCGCAAGGCGGCGGGGACGAAGCCTGCCACCACGGCGATGCCGGGCCAGCCGGCTAGTTCTTGATCTCGTCGCCCTTGATCAGCGCGTCCTTGCTGATGTCGTCGAGTTTGGCCTCGTCCTCTTTCTTGCTGCCGCCCTCGAAGTCCGACTCGACGATGGTGACGTCGTTGCCGTTGAGCTTGTTGGCGAACCCGCCGCCCTTGGACAGCGACTTGAGCCCCGGCACCTTCACGCGGTTCTCCCTGACCAGGTCGTTGACGTTGCCGGTGTCGTCGGTCTCGGTCAGCTTCATCAGCTGCTGGGCACCGGCGGCGTCGGGCATCCGGACCACGGCGACCGAGGTGTAGACCTTCCGGCCGTCGACCGCGACGACGTAGAGCTCACGGCTGAGCTGGGTGCACGGGTTCTTCTCGAAGAACTTCTTGACGTCGTTGTACGAGGCGTTCACGCAGTTGCTGTCGTGCAACGGCTCGGGCACCTGCTCGTGCTTGACGAACGTGTACTTCGTCTGCGGCTTGGTGCCGCCGTCCGTGCCCTGCGACGACGACGTCGAGTTGCCGCCCTGCTGGATCAGCCAGTACAGCATGCCCGACACCACGGCCACGAGGACGAGACCGAGCCCTTTGAGCCCGTACTCACGGGCTTTGCTCTTGCCTGGCCCGGGCGAACGCCGCGGTGCCTGCTGTGGCGGCACTCGCGGGATGCGCGTGGTCTGCTCCGGGCTGGCGGGGTAACGACCCGGGCGGTAAGGATCGGACACGAGTGGCACGGTACCCAGTCGGTCAGCCCCGCAGTGCCGCGAGTACCGATTCGATATCTCCGGCGGTGTTGTAAAGATGGCACGCCAGACGCACGCGACCTGCGCGGATGCTGGATTTCACGCCCGCGGCGGCCAGTTTCTCCCCCGCGTCAGGGATGTCGAGCGAGACGATCGCGGATCCCTTCGGCGCCAACCCGAGCGCGACGAGCAGGCCGTCGGCGAGGCCGACGCAGTGGTCCCTGACCGCCTCGATGTCCAGCGACGCGAGCCACGGCACCACGATGGCCGCGACGAGCTGCGAGAACCACACCGGCGAGAGGTCGAGCCTGCGGGCGTCGCCCGCCAGTCGCAGCGGCAGCCCGTAGACCGTGGTCCACGGGTCGTCGCCGGCGTACCAGTTCGCCGCGATGGGAACGGTGCGCTCCAGCACTTCCGGCTTCACCGCGAGCCACGCGGCACCGCGTGGCGACATCAACCACTTGTAGCAGGCACCGATCACCCAGTCGGCCCAGTCCAGCCGCAGCGGCATCCACCCGGCTGCCTGCGTGACGTCGAGCATGACCTGGGTCCCGGACGCCGCCGCCGCGTCGCGTAACGATTCGAGATCGAGCACCGTGCCGTCGGCGGACTGCACGACGCTCACCGCGACGAGATCGAATCGGTCCACTTGGGACGGTAAGTCGGCCGGGTTCGCCTCGGTCACCGTGATCCCGCGATGTGCCTGTGCGGCAAAGGGGAACGTGACGCTGGTGAACTCGCCGCCGAGGGTGAGCACCCGCGTGCCGTCCGGAACGCTCGCGGCGACCATGCTGACGAGCTGGGAAACGCTTGCGCCCGTGGCGACTCTGCTTTCGTCCACGCCGATCAGCGAGCCCCATGCCTTGCGGGCGAGCCGGACGTCCGCGTCGAAGTCCGGCGCGCTGTCCGCACCGGACTGCCAGCGCCTCACCGCGTCGAGCAGACCGTCGACAGCTACTTTCGGTGGGATTCCGATACTCGCCGTGTTGAAGTACCCGGCTGACACGTCGAATGTCTGACCGAATGCGATGCGCACGGCTGGGACGTTACCCGGCATGATCCCGGATATGTACAGCGAAGAATTCCGAATCAGTACCGGAGGCCGGGAAGTCGTCCACGATCTGACCGAACAATGCACACGTTTTCTGTCCGGCGCCGACGCCGCCGACGGCCTGCTGCACGTGTGGGTGCCGCACGCGACCGCCGGGCTCGCCGTGATCGAGACGGGCGCGGGCAGTGACGACGACCTGCTGACCGCCCTCGGTGACCTGCTGCCCAAGGACAACAGGTGGCAGCACCGGCACGGGTCGCCGGGGCACGGGCGCGACCACGTCCTGCCCGCGTTCCTGCCGCCGTACGCGAGCGTGCCGGTGCTCGACGGCCGGCTGACTCTGGGCACCTGGCAATCGATTTGCCTGGTGGACACCAATGTGGACAACCCGGTCCGAACCGTTCGGCTGAGCTTTCTCGCGGGATAGCGCACCGATATAAATAAACATTCGTTGAAATACCGGCGCGCCCCGTTAGACGCTGACGGTCACGACGAGCTACCGTTCGAGTGTGGTTCTGCGACGGCCGACACGGCTCCTCGTGACGCTCGGCGTCGTGGCGATGCTGCTCGTCGTCGGCGGGATCGCCGCTGCCTCGCTGCTCAGCCGCAAGAACGAGGTCCCCGCGGCCCCGTACGACGAGCCTGTGTCCGCACCCGCGCACGACTCGTGGCAGGTGGTCACCGACAGCGCCGCGAAGCTGGCCTTCGAGGTGCCGCCGGACTGGGAACTCGCGGCCGACGACGAGTCGCTGACCACGTCGAACGGCGTCAAACTCGGCCACCTCGCCGACTGGGGCCGTTACTCGTGCCAAGGCGCGGAGTACGGCCGGGCGTTCGCGGCCAGCGGCGTCGCCCAGCCCGACCGCAAACCCGGCAAGGCCGCGGGTGAGCTCGCCGCCGCCGTCGCGGCCGACCAGTACAGCGACGGCCACCGGACCGCGTCGGTCAAAGTCGAGAAGCCGCAGCCGCTCTCGGTGGACGGCGCGCAGGGAGCGCTGGTGCGGGCCGAGGCCACGTTGCCGGAGGGCGACGAGCCGGACGAGTGCACCGGCAGCAAGGGCACGGTCACCGTGGTCGCATTGGCCACCTCGGCGGGCAACTCGGTGCTGGTGATCGCCGCCGACTCCGTGCCGGGGCCGGACGAGCCGACACCGCTGGCCGATCCGGCCCGGCTGGACGCGATCGTCAAGAGCCTGCGGGTTGCTCCGTAGGTTCGTGCATGGCCACCAACGCCTTGAGCGCCGCTATCTCCGCCGCGAGCGCAGCGCGGCCGGTGCCGGTGATGCTCACCCAGGTCCGCGGTCGCCTGCCTTCGTAGCCCTTCTCGATGTCGAGCAGCCCGGCCTCGTTCAGCACGGTGATGTGCCGCGAGAGGTTGCCGCCGGTCAGGTCGAGCGCTTCGCGCAGGTAGCCGAACTCGACCCGTCGGGATTCCGCGGCGATGGTCAGGATGCCGAGCCGATGCCGTTGGTGCACAACGTCGTTCATGTCGCTCGTGGGGTGCGCACTCATCGGGCGGCACGCCTCGGTTCAACGAGTGCGATCACGCCGCCAAGGATAGGCACCGCGGCGGGCATGGCCACGTCCACCAGGACGCGCACCTGCAAGGGCACCGCGAAGCCGACGACCGAGACCGACAACCCCGACAAGTTGGTGTGCAGGCTGAACGCCGCGAACAGCACGCCGATCCCGGTGAGCAGCGGGCTGCGTTCCACCCACGCCAGTGCCGGCAACGCCACGGCGATGACCAGCAGCGCCGCGAGTCCGTTGATCATGTAGACGGCGCTGGCCGAGAACGCGACCATCGAGAACAGCGTCGTGGCGAACGCGCTCAGCACGCGAAGCCTCCGCCACCGCACACCAGCGAGAACGGCGGCGCAGATCAGGATCCTGTCTGGAAAGCGTTGCCGTGCCGATCGGATGCCTTGCCACGCGCCGAGAGCGTGATCTCCGCACACCGACAGTCGATGACCGCGTCGGCGAGGTCCGGTGAAGCCGTTCTGTACATCTTGAACCCCAACTTGCTTGTTTTGCAATTCAGTTTGCAATGCAAACTTAGCGACCGTCAACCAGGTGTCTCGATGAGCGGGCAGTCATGAGCAGGAGGCACGCGACACGCCGAAGAGGTCGCTCGATCGTGCCACTATGTCCAGGTGGGTAACCGAACGCTCGTACTGTGGGACATCGACCTGACCCTCGTCGACCTGACCGGCATCGGCCGCGAGTGGTACTCCGCAGCGCTGGCCAACACGCTCGGGCTCACCCTGACGTACGTGCCCGCGTTCCCCGGGCGCACCGAACGGGCGATCACCCACGAGCTGCTCTCCGCGCACGGCGCGCAGGGCACCGAGGAGGAGATCCAGGCGATCTTCGCCGAGCTGATCGCCATCGCCGAGTCCGAACGGCACGTGCTGCGCGACCGCGGCCACGTGCTGCCCGGCGTCCCGGAAGCGCTCGCCAGACTCGCCGAACACGACCACGTGGTGCAGACCCTGGTCACCGGCAACCTCGCCGAGGTCTCCCACGTCAAGCTGGCCCCGTTCGGCCTGCTCGACCACATCGACCTGGAGATCGGCGGGTACGGATCGCTGTCGGCCGAACGCAGCGACCTCGTCTCGGCCGCGATGGACCTGGCCGGGCGCAAGCACGGCGGGTTCTTCGAGCCGGAGTCGGTCGTGGTCATCGGCGACACACCGCACGACGTCCGCGCCGCGTTGCACCACGGCGCCGTCGCGATCGGCGTCGGCACCGGCAGGCACAGCCTGACCTCGCTGCGGGAGGCCGGAGCGCACGCCGTGTTCCGTGACCTGTCCGACACCGAGAAAGTACTTTCCGCAGTTCTCGATAGGCAGCCGCCCGGCGGTCGCTAGTCTCATGCCCGTGAGTGCTCCAGGTGGGGGATACAAAGGCCTCGGCTACTACGACGAGAAGCCGCAGGCGAAGAAGCCGACCGGCCTGATCGTGGCGGTGGTCGTCGCCGCCGTGGTCGTGGTCGGCCTGGTCGCGGCACTGGTGATCGCCAAACCGACCTCATCGGTGACCGGCGAACCGCTGGCCGTGGCGAACCCGACGACGCCGTCGACCGAGAAGTCCGGCCCGTCCAACAACCCGCTCCAGCCCAAGCCGACCGGCAAGCCGAAGGTGGACGGCTGGAAGGTGATCGCGGTCAACAACGGCAAGGAGCTCAAGACGTCGAAGGGGTACGACGTCCCGCCCACCTGGGAGCCGCTGACGTCGTCGGCCGTGTTCGGCGAGGGCGCCAACGCGCTGTCGCTGTTCACCCCCGGCATCTTCCAGAAGGGCTTCTGCACCGGATCGCCGAACTCGTTCCGCGCCATCGCCGGCCTGCTGACCGTGCCCAACGAGGGCGACAACCCGACCCAGTCCAAGGCCGCGGCCCAGCGCGTGGGCGAGGCCGTGTACACGAACAAGGCCGGGGTGAAGCCCCAGGCCACGTTCAGCGAGCCCAAGCCAGTCACGATCGACGGGAACAAGAAGGCCTCCGTGGTCACGGCGACGCTCGCGATCACCCCCGGCCCCGAGGACAAGTGCCCGACGACCTCGGCCGCCGTGAGCGTCGCGGTCATCGAGTCCAAGCCCGAGGACAAGACCAGCATCGTCATCGCCGCCATCGGCGACCAGGGCGTGCCCGACGCGGTCCCGCCGGCCGACTTCGAGAAGGTCGTCACCAGCCTGCACCCGGTCAACTGAGTCCCGTCCCGAGCACGCACAGCGGAAAGCCCCCGGCCATGGTGGCCGGGGGCTTTCCGCTTGCCTGGGAACTCAGCCGCGCACCAGCGCCCTGAGGTGCTCGACCACGCCGTCGACCGCGGTCTCCTCGCGGTCGCCGCTGCGGCGGTCCTTGACCTCGACGACCCCGTTGGCCAGGCCACGGCCGACCACCACGATCGTCGGCACGCCGATCAGTTCGGCGTCCGCGAACTTCACGCCGGGCGAGGCCTTCCGGTCGTCCAGCAGGACGCTCACCCCGGCCTCGTCCAGCTCGGCGGCCAGCTTCTCCGCGTACTGCCTGATGCTGTCGTCCTTGCCCGCCATCACGACGTGCAGGTCGAAGGGGCTGACGTTGCGCGGCCAGACCAGGCCCTTGTCGTCGTTGTACTGCTCGGCGATCACGGCGACCGCTCGGGAGACGCCGATGCCGTACGAGCCCATGGTGATCCGGATCGGCTTCGAGTCCGGGCCGAGCGCGTCGAGCTGGAACGCGTCCGCGTACTTGCGGCCCAGCTGGAAGATGTGGCCGATCTCGATGCCGCGCGCCGCCACCAGGGTGCCTTCACCGTCCGGCGCCGGGTCGCCTTCCCTGACCTCGGCCGCCTCGATCGTCCCGTCCGGGGTGAAGTCCCTGCCGCACACCAGGTCCACGACGTGGTGGTCGGCCTTGTCCGCACCCGTCACCCACGCGGTGCCGCGCACGACGCGGGGGTCGACCAGGTAGCGCACACCGTTCTCGATCAGCGCACCCGGACCGATGTATCCCTTGACCAGGAACGGGTTCCGCGCGAAGTCCTTGTCCTCGAGCAGCGACACCTCGGCCGGTTCGACCGACGCCTCGAGGCGCTTCATGTCGACCTCGCGGTCGCCCGGCACGCCGACGGCCAGCAGCGTCCAGTCCTTCTCACCCGGCTTCTTCGTCTTGACGAGCACGTTCTTCAACGTGTCCGCCGCGGTGAACTTCCGGTCCAGCTCGGAGTTGTTCAGGAAGTCGACGAGCGTCTCGATCGTCGGCGTGTTCGGCGTGTGGTGCACCTGCGCGGCCGGCTTGTCCTCAACGGACTGCTCGGCGGGCGCCGGCGTGACGACGGCTTCCACGTTGGCCGCGTAGTCCGAACCGGTGCTGCGGACGTAGGTGTCCTCACCGGACGCCGCGACCGCGAGGAACTCCTCGGAGGCCGAGCCGCCCATCGCGCCGGACGTGGCCTTGACGATCACGTACTCCATGCCGAGCCGGTCGAACGTCTTGATGTAGGCGTCCCGGTGCAGCTGGTACGACCGCGCCAGGCCCTCGTCGTCCAGGTCGAACGAGTACGAGTCCTTCATGACGAACTCACGGCCGCGCAGGATGCCCGCGCGGGGACGGGCTTCGTCGCGGTACTTCGTCTGGATCTGGTACAGGATGACCGGGTAGTCCTTGTACGAGCTGTACTCGCCCTTCACCGTCAGCGCGAAGAGCTCCTCGTGCGTGGGGCCGAGCAGGTAGTCGGCGCCCTTGCGGTCCTTGAGGCGGAACAGGTTGGGGCCGTACTCGGTCCACCGGTTGGTCGCCTCGTAGGGCTCGCGGGGCAGCAGCGCGGGGAACTGGATCTCCTGCGCGCCCATCGCGTCCATCTCCTCGCGGACGATGGCCTCGACCTTGCGCAGCACGCGCATGCCCAGCGGCAGCCAGGAGTAACCGCCCGGAGCCACCCGGCGGACGTAGCCGGCGCGTACCAGCAGCTTGTGGCTGGGTACCTCGGCGTCCGCCGGATCCTCGCGCAAAGTGCGCAGGAACAGCGACGACATCCTGGTGATCACGGCGTTCACTCCTCGTGGCGATTGTGGAAAAGAGCGTAGTGAACGCCGTCCGACCACTTCCAACCGGTCAAACGACCCGGTCGTTGCCGCCGTCGACCGGGACCTGCGCGCCGGTCGTGAACGCGAACGTCGCCGAGCACATCTGCGCGACGAGCCTGCCCACTCCGGCGCTGGTGACCTCGGTTTTCAGCAGGTTGCGCCGCTTGTACTCGCTGATGGACAGGCCGTAGTGCGCGGCGCGCTGCTCCAGTACCCCGGCCGTCCACAGGCCGGTGTCGAAAACAGCGTCCGGATGGACCGTGTTGACGCGAATCCCGTCCGCGGCCCATTCCAGGGCCGCGACCCTGGCCAACTGCGTCACGGCCGCTTTGGAGGCCGAATACGCCGCCGCGCCCGGCCCCGGGGCAGGCACGTTCTTCGACGCGATCAGCACGACCCGGCCGCCGTTGGGCGCCAGCTTGAGGAACGGGTGGACCTGGGTGAACAGCTCCGCGATGGCGTCGGTGTTCACCGCGAGGGTCCGCCGCCACGTCGCGTGGTCGAGGTCTGCGATGGCCGTGTTGCCCGGGAACACGCCCGCGGACGGCACGACCATGTCGATGCCACCGAACCGTTCGACGCCCTGCGCGATCGCTTGCCTGACCGCGTCCGCGTCGGTCACGTCCACCTGCAGACCGAGGTAGTCGGCACTGCTGTCGGACGGCGTCAGGTCCAGCCCGACGACGCTGGCGCCCTTGGCGCGCAGTGCCTGCACACACGCCTGGCCGATGCCCGACGCGGCCCCGGTGACCAGCGCGACCTCGCCGGTGAACTCCGCCGGTGCGCCTGCCAGCTTGAGTTTCGCCTGTTCCAGCTCCCAGTACTCGACGTCGAACAGGTCCTTCTCGCCGAGCGCCCGATACGTGCCGATCCGCTCCGCGTCCTCGATGATCCGGACCGTGTGGCGGTAGATGTCCGCGGCGATGTCGGCGTCCTTGGCCCGTTTGCCGATCGCCAGCATCCCCAGTCGCGGGTCGAGGACCACGCGCGGCTGCGGGTCCAGCATCACCAGCCCGTCGGTGGCGTTGCGGTCGAAGTACTCGCGGTAGGCGCGGCGGAACGCGTCGACGTCCGTGCCGACCAGCGGGACGCGTTTGGTGCGGATGACGTGGTCCGGGGTGGCCGGGCCGCGCGTGGCCACGTCGGCGAGGTCGGGCCTGGTCACGAACGCCATCGTGGCCGGGTCCGTGTGCCTGCTGACGATCATCGGGCCGATGTCCTTGCGGATGCGGGCGATGGTCAGCGGGTCGACCACGACCGGCTCGCCTCGGCCCGTGCTCTCGCCGATGCGCGCCTCGGCCTCGCTGACCAGCTGGATGTGCCGGTCGTACGCCTGCTTCGCGGTGTCGCCGAACGTGAACAGGCCGTGGTTCATCAGCACGACACCGGCGATGTCGTCGGTCAACTGCTCGGCGAACAGCTCCGCGGCCGTGCGGGCGAGCTGGAAACCGGGCATCACGTACGGCACGACGATGACCCTGTCGCCGTAGACCTCCTTGACCAACGGCTCGCTCTGGTTGGTGAGCGTGATCACCGCGTCGGCGTGGCTGTGCAGCACCGAGGTGTGCGGCAGGACGACGTGCAGCAGGGTTTCCACGCTGGGGTCAGGGGCTTTCGCGTCGAGCAGCGCGCAGCGCAGTTCGTTCATCATCCGGCTGTCGGGCAGCTCCCGGAGTTCGGCCAGCCGCCGCAACCGGTCGAGGCGCAGCGGCGCGAACCCGGGGCGCTCGATGGTCGCCAGATCCCAGCCGCTTCCCTTGACGTACAGCACTTCCACCGGTTCGCCGGTGATGTCGGCGACGGTCGCCTTGACCGAGGTGTTCCCACCGCCGTGCAGCACCAGGCCGGGCTCGGCGCCGAGCAGCCGCGAGGCCTGCACGCAGTCGTCGAGCGGGTCCGGACACGTTTCAGCCCAGCGGTTTCGCATCGATGATCCGTTCGTCGGTGATGATCGCGGTGACCAGGTCGGCGGGGGTGACGTCGAAGGCGAAGTTCAGCGCGGCGCTGCCGTCCGGCGTGTGGTCGCCGAGGACCTCGGCGGCGTCCCGGATCTCGATCTCGACCGACGCGCCGTCCGGTGTGGCCATGTCGACGGTGGATTCCGGTGCGGCGACCAGGAAGGGGACGTTCGCGCGGGCGGCGGCGAGCGCCAGCGGGTACGTGCCGATCTTGTTGACCACGTCCCCGTTGGCCGCGATCCGGTCGGCGCCGACGAGCACGGCCTGGACCAGTCCCCTGGCCAGCACGGTCGCACCTGCGGAGTCGACGACGACGGTGTGTTCGACGCCCATCTGCCGCAGTTCCCACGCGGTCAGCCGCGCGCCTTGCAGCAGCGGGCGTGTTTCGTCCAGGTACACGTGGCCCAACGCGTCACGCTCTTGGAGCGCACGGACAACGCCGAGCGCGGTTCCCCACTCCACACACGCGAGCGCGCCCGCGTTGCAGTGGGTGTGCACGTTGATTCGCGGTCCGACGTTGTCGACCAGCCACTGCGCGCCCCTCCTGCCGAGGTCGCTGTGGCGCCTGACGTCGCCCTCGAGGATGTGCTTGGCCGTCTCGACCATGGCGTCCGTGCCCTGATCGAGCTTGGCGAGGACCTGGTTGACGCCCCACGACAGGTTGACCGCGGTCGGGCGGGCTTTGCTCAGCTTGTCGGCGGCTGCCGGCACATCGTCGCCGTTCCTGGCGGCCAGTGCGACGCCGAGGGCACCCGCGACCCCCAGTGCGGGCGCGCCGCGTACGGCGAGGCGCTTGATCGCGTCGATGAGCTCGTCGACCGTGTCGATGTCGACGACCTTGAAAGTACCGGGCAGCAGGGTCTGGTCGATCAGGACAATTCGCTCGTTCTTCCAGTCGATCGTCCGCATGCGGTCCACTCTTCCAGTTCGGGCCCGCCCTCGCCCCGGCCCGGATTGCGCAAACTGTCGGTGGGTGGGTCTAGCGTTCGGGTCATGCAGCTGAAGATGATCACCATCGACTGCGCTGAGCCCCGTGACCTGGCGAAGTTCTGGACAGCCGCGCTCGGCACCACGGTCGCGAGCGACTACGAGGGCCACTTCGTGATGCTGGCCCCGTGGGACTCGTCCGGCGTCGCGCTCGGCCTGCAGCGCGTGCCCGACCCGGCCGGCGGGAAGAACAGAGTCCACATCGACATGCACACCGACGACCGGGCCGCGGCGGTCGACCGGCTGGTCGGGCTCGGCGCGGCGGTCGTGGGCGAGCAGAAGGTGCCGGGGCTGGCCTGGACCGTGCTGGCCGATCCGGCCGGGAACGTGTTCTGCGTCGGTGAGGAGCAACCGTGACCGGACTGCCTGGGTAAACTCCCCGGTCGTGCTCGTGCTGCTCCCGCCGTCGGAGACCAAGGCCGAGGGTGGTGACGGCCCCTCGCTCGACCTGTCCGCGCTGTCGTTCCCGGAACTGGAACCCGTGCGGGAGAAACTGGTGTCGGCTGTGGCCGATCTGGCCGGGGACGTCCCCGCCAGCCTGGCCGCACTGGGGCTGTCGGAGCGCCAGTCCGGGGAGGTGGCGCGGAACGCCGCGGTGCGCACGTCGCCGACAATGCCCGCCTTGTCGCGCTACACCGGCGTGCTCTACGACGCGTTGGACGTCAAGGGCATGAAACCGGCGGAACGCAAGCGCGCCGCCGGGCGGCTCGCGGTCGCGTCGGCGTTGTTCGGTCTGGTGCGCGCGGACGATCTCGTGCCCGCGTACCGGCTGTCGGCGTCGAGCACGATTCCCGGTGCCGGGCCGCTGGGCGCGCTGTGGCGCCCGGTGCTGGAGCCTGTCCTTGCCGGGCTTGGGGGTCTGGTGGTCGACATGCGCTCGGGGCCGTACGCGGGACTGGCCAGAATCCCCGGTGCGGTGACGGTCCGCGTGGTGAGCGAGCAGAGCGGCGGACGCAGGCTCGCGGTGACGCATTTCAACAAGGCGCACAAGGGCAAACTGGCCAGGGCGCTGGCGTGTGCGCCAGGCGAACCGGACACCCTGCGCAAGATGACAACCGTTGCGGCCAAAGCGGATCTCCGGCTCGAACAGACCGGGCCGAACGCGCTCGAGCTGGTGATCTGAGCGGGATTGCACCGCCACGAAGCGCACCGCGCGCACCCTTGCCGGACGGCCCTTCTCGCCTCGCATAGTTCGCTGCGTCACAGCCGGGACTAATCGGTTCGAGGCGCAGGTTGGCCTTCAGGTAAGCTGATCTCCTACGACTAGGAGCGGCCCACCATGGCCGCGGAGTTTCCCAATCCATGCGGCGCATTCGTGCGCCGGGCTCGTCCGGCTGGAAATACCCGCTTGGGACGTGCCACTTCCCGAGAGGTCTTCGTGTCACCGAAGTTCGACCAGTTGGGCTTGCCCCAGCCACTGCTTGCCGCCCTGTCCGAGGCCGGCATCAACGATCCCTTCCCCATCCAGGCCGCCACGCTGCCCGACGCCCTCGCGGGCCGGGACGTGCTCGGCCGGGCCCAGACCGGCTCGGGCAAGACCCTTGCCTTCGGCCTGGCCCTGTTGACGCAACTGGATGGCGGACGCGCCAAGCCGAAGCGGCCGCGCGCACTCATTCTCGTCCCGACGCGGGAACTGGCCCTCCAGGTCAGTGACGCGCTGTCGCCGCTGGCCCGCGCGCTCGGCCTCTGGTGCCGTGCGGCAGTCGGCGGTATGTCCTTCGTCAAGCAGGCCGAGGCGTTGCGCCGCGGTGTCGATCTGCTGATCGCCACGCCCGGACGGTTGTCCGACCACGTGCGCCAGGGCACCGTGACCCTGCACGACATCCGCTACACCGCGATCGACGAAGCCGACCAGATGGCGGACATGGGCTTCCTGCCGCAGGTCCGCGAGATCATGGACCAGACGGACCCGACGGGTCAGCGGCTGCTGTTCTCCGCGACTCTCGACGGCGACGTCGACCAGTTGATCAGGCAGTACATGAAGAACCCGGTCACCCACTCGGTCGCGCCCGCGACCGCCAGTGTGACCACAATGGACCACCACGTGCTGCTGGTTTCCCGTGAGGACAAGCCGAACGTGGTCGCCGAGATGGCCGCACGCGAAGGCCGCACGATCATGTTCGTGCGCACCAAGCACCACGTGGACCGGCTCGCGACCCGGCTGCGTTCGATCGGCGTGAACGCCGGCGCGCTGCACGGTGGCAAGGCCCAGGGGGCGCGCACCCGCGTGCTCACCGAGTTCAAGGACGGTCACACGCCCGTCCTGATCGCCACGGACGTCGCCGCGCGCGGCATCCACGTCGACGACGTCAGCCTGGTCGTGCACGTGGACCCGCCCGCGGACCCGAAGGACTACCTGCACCGTGCGGGCCGCACGGCGCGTGCGGGCCAGTCCGGCACCGTCGTCACGCTGATCACGCCCGACCAGCGCAACAGCGTCCGCCGGATGACCGACCGCGCGGGTGTCCGCGCCCGCAACCTCCGCGTCCGCCCCGGCGACGCCGAGCTGATCCGCATCACCGGCGCGCGCACGCCCAGTGGCGAGCCGGTTCCGGAGCGTGTGATCGAGCCTCGTCGTCCCAAGGGCCCCCGTTCGGGCGGTTTCAAGGGCAACGGCGGCGGTCACCGCAAGTTCAACGGCGAGCGGAAGTTCTCCGGCGAACGCAAGCGTGACGGCTCCGGTCAGGGTGCCAGCCGCCCGTTCCGCGGCAAGCGGGACAGCAACCGCGGTACCGGCCGCAAAGTCGGCGCTGAATAGCCCAGCAGTGCAGAACGGCGAAGCCCGGCCGGTTCGGCCGGGCTTCGCCGTTTCTCAGCCCAGTTCGGTCAGTCCGGCGACCGGGCCGATCACGATGATCGCGGGCGGCCGGATCCCCGCGGCGCGCACGTCGTCAGCCATCTTGTCCAAAGTGGACTTCACAACGCGCTGGGTTCGCGTGGTGGCCTCCTGGACGACCGCGGCCGGGGTATCGGCCGGACGGCCGCCGGCGAGCAACGCCTCGGCGAACTCACCGATCCGCTCGACTCCCATCAGCAGCACGATCGTGCCCCGCAGCCGCGCGAGCGCAGGCCAGTCCACAAGAGACAAATCAGAGCCGGGACCGACGTGCCCGGAGACCACGACGACCTCGTGCGCGACACCCCGGTGGGTGACCGGGACACCGGCCACCGCGGGCGCGGCGAACGCCGACGTCACCCCGGGTACCACGGTGACCGGGACACCGGCCTTGGCGCAGGCGATCAGCTCTTCGAAGCCGCGGCCGAAAACGTACGGGTCGCCCCCTTTCAGGCGGACCACGAACTTCCCGGCCAGCGCGTTCTCGACCAGGGCCTGGTTGATCACGTCCTGGCTCGCCGCGCGCCCGTAGGGGATCTTCGCGGCGTCGATCACCTCGACCTGCGGCGGCAACTCATCCAGCAACTCACGGGGCGCGAGCCGGTCCGCCACAACGACATCCGCACGCGCCAGCAACCGGCGGCCGCGAACCGTGATCAGGTCGGGGTCGCCGGGACCGCCGCCGACCAGTGCCACACCCGGCAGTTCGGTGGCCGTCGGCCGAGCCTCGATCCGGCCGGACCGCAGGGCGTCGAGCAGTTCGTCACGGACCGCTCCTGAGCGGCGGTACTCGCCGCCCGCGAGCACACCGACGAGCAGGCCGTCATGGTCACCGACCGCAGGCGTGACGGCGCTTCCCTCAGTGCCCGCGTCGGCACGCACACAGAACACGCGGACCTCTTCGGCCTCGGCCGAGACAGCCGCGTTGACGTCCGCGGCGGACGCACAACTGACCACGTACCAGGCGTCGGCGAGGTCGCCGTGCTGATACGACCGCTGGTGCCAGATGATCTCGCCGTTGTCCGCCATCGCCTGGACGGCCGGTGTCGCCTCAGGCGCCACCACCTCCACTCGTGCACCCGCGGACACGAGGCGGGGCAGGCGGCGTTGCGCGACCGTCCCCGCGCCGACGACGACGACCCGGCGACCAGTCAGCGACAGCCCGGCCAGGTAATGCGGCTCGTTGTGCATGCCGGACAGCATGCCTGGTCATCGCCATGACTCGCGTCACCGCTGCCATCGAATTCGTCACAAACACCCGCTAATGTGCGGGAAGTGAGCAACGACTTCGACACGCGCACACTGCCGCTGCGCAACGGCGGCATCGCGACCCTCGTGCGGGTGCCGTCCGAAGGCGCGGCCCGCGGCGCGATCCTCTACGTGCACGGCTTCGCCGACTACTTCTTCCAGCGGCACGTCGCCGAGCACTTCACCGCTCAGGGCTACGACTTCTACGCCGTCGACCTGCGTAACTGCGGTCGCTCACTGCGAGATGGCGATCTCCCGCACTTCATCCTGGACCTCACCACGTACTACGAGGAGCTGGACGCGGCTGCCGACGAGCTGCGCGAGGACGGTCACCTCCGGTTCACGGTGATGGCGCACTCCACGGGTGGGCTGATCACGCCGCTGTGGCTGGACGCGCGGCCGGCCCTGCCGGTCGACGGGCTGGTGCTCAACAGCCCGTGGTTCGAGCTGGCCGAGCCGTGGCTGGCCAGGACCGCCGGCACGTCCCTGATCAAGTCGTTCGGCAGCTTCTACCCGAAGCTGGCGCTGCGCGGCGGGCTCGGCGGCGTGTACGGCCAGAGCATCCACAAGGCCCACCACGGCGAGTGGGACTTCGACCTCAGGCTCAAGCCGCTCAACGCGTTCCCCGTCCTGGCAGGCTGGCTGCGGGCGATCAGGATCGGTCACGCGAAGCTGCAGGGCGGGCTGGACGTCGAGGTGCCGATCCTGGTCATGCACTCCAGCCGCAGCCTGCTGCGCACCAAGCAGTGGACGCCGGCGGCGATGACCGCCGACACCGTGCTGGACGTCGCCGACATGGTGCGGTTCGCGCCGAAACTCGGGCACGACGTCACGGTCGTGGAGATCGCGGACGGCATGCACGACCTGTTCCTGTCCGCCGAGGCGGTCCGGGAGAAGGCGTTGACCGAAGTCGACAGCTGGCTGGCCCGATAGAAAGCATATGCTTGGTTGGTCAGACTAGACCAACCCAGGGTTTATGATGTCTCCATGAGCGTGCAGGTGAACGTCTACGAGGCGAAGACACGCCTCTCCCAACTCCTTGACCAAGCGGTCCAGGGCGAGGACGTGGTCATCGCGCGCAACGGGACCCCGGTCGCCCGCCTGGTCCCGGTCCAGCGCCCCGCCGTGCGCCGCCAGCCGGGCGCCTGGCAAGGCAAAGGATGGATCGCGCCTGATTTCGACGAGACACCGGACGAGCTCATCGAGTTGTTCTCCGCGGGTGATCCAGCCCAGCCGAACTCATGATCCTTCTCGACACACATGTGCTGTTGTGGTGGTTTTTCAACGATCCGCACCTCACCCCGGGCATCGCCAGCCTGATCACGTCGAGCGACGATGTCGCGGTGTCGGCGGTGAGCGGCTTCGAGATTGTCACCAAGCAAGCGATTGGCAAGCTCGAAGCCCCCGACGACCTGGAAGCACAGGTGGAGCGATCGGGATTCACCGAGATTCCGGTCACCCTCCGGCACGGCGTTGAAGCGGGCAGGCTGCCGTCGCACCACAAGGATCCCTTCGACCGGCTGCTGATCGCTCAGGCACGGTGCGAGGGACTGACTCTCGTGACAGCCGACCGGGCGATGTCGGCCTACGACGTGCCCATCCTCCCTGCCGGGTGACTCAGCGCTTGCGCAGGCGCAGCGACGTCCAGCTGCCGTCCGACGTCCAGCCGCCGTCGACCGGCAGCGCGACGCCGTTGATGTACCCGGACAGGGCGGGATCGGCCAGGAACGCCACAGCCGACGCGATGTCGCCGGGCGCGGCGAAGCGTGCCATCGGGACCTGTCCGACGATGTCGTCATCGGTGTAACCACCGTCGGCCTGGTCGGCCACGTCCATCTCGGTCTTGACCCACGCGGGGCACACGGCGTTGACCCGCACTCCCCTGCCACCCCATTCCGCGGCCAGCGACCTGGTCAGGCCGATCAGGCCGTGCTTGCTCGTGCTGTACGCGGCGCGGTCGGAGAAGCCCTGCAAACCGGCCACGGAGGCGATGTTCACGATCGACCCGGCACCCGCGGCGAGCATGTCCCGGCCGAACTCCTGGCTGAGCAGGAAGGGACCGGTCAGGTTGACCTCCAGGACCCTGCGCCACTGCTCGACGGTCGTCTCCTCGGCCGGTTGAAGCAGCGACACGCCCGCGTTGTTCACGAGCACGTCGACACGACCGAACTCGTCACGGACACGCCGTGCCAAAGCAGCGACGTCCTCCGGGTTGCTGACGTCCCCGGCCACAGTCAGCGCACCGGATTCCTCGGGTTCACGCAGATCGGTGAGTACGGTCGCATAGCCACGTTCGGCCAGGGTCCGCGCGACCTGACGACCGATTCCTTGTGCGGCACCAGTGATCACAGCAACAGGTGTGGTCATGGGGTCATCCAACCAGGTTTGTCGAACCGGATTCGCCAGTTGTTGGCGTGGCCGTCACCGCCCCGGATTAGTGTCGTTACCCGTCGCAACTGACCTTGCACCCACCGCGAACAGGAGTGTCCACCTGTGGAACGTCGAGACTTCTTGAGAGTGGGAGTTGTCGGAGCCGCAGCCGCCGCGTTCGGCGGAGCATCCTGGCACGACGCCTTCGCCGCAACCGCACAACCGGGCCCAAGCCCGTACGGGCCACTACAAGCCGCGGACGCGAACGGCCTCATGCTGCCAAGCGGCTTCACCAGCCGAGTCGTCGCGCGCACAGGACAGCGCGTGACAGGCACGTCATACACCTGGCACCCCGCACCGGACGGCGGCGCGTGCTTCGCCGACGGCACGGGGTGGATCTACACGTCCAACAGCGAAGTCGCCATCACGGGAGGCGTCGGCTCCATCAAGTTCGACGCGAACGGCACCATCACCGGCGCCTACCGAACCCTCTCGGCGACGAACGTGAACTGCGCAGGCGGCGCGACTCCGTGGAACACCTGGCTGTCCTGCGAAGAAGTGGACCGGGGATATGTCTACGAAACAGACCCGTGGGGCGTGAAAGCAGCGGTCCGCCGCCCAGCGATGGGCCGCTTCAAACACGAAGCGTGCGCGGCCGACCCGGACAGGAAAGCGATATACCTGACGGAAGACGTGTCGGACGGCGCGTTCTACCGGTTCATCCCGTCGACATGGGGTGACCTGTCAGCGGGGCGGCTGGAAGTGATGATCGGCGCGACCTCGGCGACCAGCGGCCCGGTGACCTGGAAACCGGTCCCGGACCCAGCCGGTAGCTCAACGGCGACACGCAACCAAGTCACCGGCACGAAGCGCTTCAACGGCGGAGAAGGCTGCTACTACGCGGCAGGAGTCTGCTGGTTCACAACCAAGGGCGACAACCGCGTGTGGGCATATGACGCAGCCAACAGCTCCATCAGCCTCACGTACGACGACTCCTTGGTCAGCCCGGGCACACCTCCGCTGAGCGGCGTGGACAACGTGACAAGGTCCAGCACAGGAGACCTCTTCGTCGCGGAGGACGGCGGAAACATGGAGATCTGCATCATCACCCCGAACGCGATCGTCGCACCGTTCCTGAGGATCAACGGGCAAAGCAGCTCGGAGATCACCGGCCCGGCATTCAGCCCGAACGGCAAACGCCTGTACTTCTCGTCCCAGCGCGGGACATCGGGAAGCAGCAGCGGCGGAATCACCTACGAGGTGACAGGCCCCTTCCGGGTCTGACACTCAGAATCGCACGAGCAAGCGCTGAAGCGGCCGTCGTGGGTGCTCCTGTCCATCAGGCATGAGCACCTGCGCCGGCAAGGGCGAACACCTACACCGGAAGAACCTCGAACGCAACGGCAAGCCGCCCGCCGAACCGTTCCCCTGCCTCCCGCGCGGAATCACGAAGAAAAGTACCGGCATCGGACATCGGCCCGTCGCCCAAGCCTTCCAGGTAGGCCCGATGGGCCTCGAGAGAAGCAACCCCACGGTCCAAACTGGACTCGACGGCCACCGCGTGGGTCGCCTCGGTCACCCCAGCCACAGCAACCCAGCGGACACCGTTCCACGGCTCAAGGCCCAGCTCCGGAAAGATCCACCGGTTGCCGGCATCCCCCACGGCGTCGAGCAGCGCCTCGCCGACGTTGCGGTGGTCCGGCGAGTTCCGGCTCCCGTTCGACCACGAAGCGGCGTGGTTGAGCGTGACCACCAGCTCCGGCCGGTGCCGGCGAATCGCCGCGGCGAGATCCCTGCGCAGGGGCAAGCCGTACTCGATCACGCCGTCCCGGTGGTCCAGGAACTCCACTTCGGACACACCAACGATCCGCGCTGCCTCGATCTGCTCGCGTTCCCGCAACGGACCGCATTCCTGCGGCGTTATCCCGTCGATCCCCGCTTCACCCCGGCTGGCGAGCACGTAGACGAAGGACTTCCCGTCGTCCACCCACCGTGCGATCGCCGCCGAAGCGCCGTACTCCAGGTCATCCGGGTGCGCCACGACCGCGAGACCACGCTCCCAGTCACTCGGCATCGGCTCGTAGTCGGCTGCCATCGTCAACTGCTCCTACGCGGACGGGTCGTCTTCTTCGCCGGCGCCTTGGCCGTTGTCTTCGCAGCCGTCTTGGCCGCCTGCTTCGCAGGCGCCTTCGCGGCGGAGGCAGTGCTCGCCGGTTTCTTCGCCTGTGCCGTCACGGATTTGGTCGGGGTGCTGGCCGCTGCCGCGGCTTTCGGCTGCGCCGGCTTCGGTTCGGGCACCACCGCCGTGACACGACGCGGCTTCTCTTCCTCCACCGGCTTGTCCGGCTCAGTCGCCGTGACCGGGCGGTTGGTTTCCGCGCGCCAGCTGGAGCGGCTACGAGTCCGCGACCAGCGCGCCACACTTTCCGGGCGCCGGGGCGTTTCACCGGCTGGGCGTGCCGTCCTGCCCGCGCGGACCGCGCCGCCGACGAGGAACAGGGTGTGCCGCCAGAGCCGGTGCTGCTTCACCGTCGCGACGAGTTCGCCGATCGTCGTGCGGACCACTGTCTCGTCCGGCCAGCTCACCTTGTACGCGGCCACGACCGGGGTCGCGTCGTCGTAACCTCCCGCGCGCAGGGCGTCCGCGAGCTCCGCCGCGCGCGCGGCCGGGACGAGCACGGCCATCGTCGTGCCGAACTGGGCGTATTCCTTGATCTGCGCCAGATCGGGCATGCCGGTGGTTTCCTGGCCCGCGATGATCACCGAGTCGGCGAAGTCGGGCTCGGTCAAGGACACGCCGACTGACACGGCTGCCGCCGACATGGGCGACACACCGGCGACGACGTCGGCGGGCAGTCCAACCCGGGCGCAGATGTCCAACTGCGCGCGCAGGGCGCCCCACGTGGCCGGGTCGCCGGGGAACAGGCGTGTCACACGCAGCTTGTCCCGTACCGCCCGCCGGTACACCTCGACGATCTCGTCGTCGCCCAGCCGGGCCAGGTCGATCAGTTCGGCCCCGGGTTTCGTGTTCTCACGCACCCATCCGGCTTCGATGACGCTCGGCGTCCACAACACCACGTCGGCCTCGCCGATCCGGCGAGCGCCCCGAACGGTGATCAGATCCGTGGCCCCCGGACCCGCTCCGACAAAGCTGATTCCTGCGCTCACCCGGCGACCGTACCGTGACGCTTCCCACCTCCCTTGCTCACCCCGGCCACGCGCGATGCGACACTGCAGTCTGTGACAGCAACGGGCGAGCAGGTCTTCGACTGGATCGACACACGCGCGGACGAACGCCGCCGAGCGGGTCTGACCAGGCAACTCCGCCCGCGCAGGGCTGACGACGCGGTGCTCGACCTCGCCGGGAACGACTACCTCGGGCTCAGCAGGGACAAGCGCGTGAACGGTGCCGCAGCAGCAGCCGCGCTGCGCTGGGGCGCCGGTTCGACCGGTTCGCGGTTGGTCACGGGCACGACCGAGCTGCACACCGAACTGGAGCACGCGCTGGCGTCCTTCTGTGGCGCACAAGCGGCTTTGGTGTTCTCGTCCGGTTTCGCGGCGAACCTCGGCGCGATCACGGCGCTGTCCGGAAAAGGTTCGGCAATCGTTACCGACGCGTACATCCACGCCTCCCTGATCGACGGGTGCCGGCTCTCACGTGCGGATATCGCGGTGATGGACCACGGTGACGCGAACGCGATCAAGCGCGCCCTCGCGACCAGGCGCACCGAGCACGCGTTGGTCGTCACCGATTCGGTGTTCTCAGTAGACGGAGACCTGGCGCCGCTGCCCGAACTGGCCGAGGCGTGCCGCGAGCACAACGCGGGCCTGCTGATCGACGACGCGCACGGTTTCGGCGTGCTCGGCGACGGGGGCCGCGGCGCGGTCGCGGAAGCCGGTTTGATCAAGGAACCCAACGTCGTCACCACCATCACGTTGTCGAAATCCCTTGGCGCGCAAGGCGGTGCGGTGCTCGGTCCGCGTCGCGTGATCCGGCACCTCGTGGAGACCGCGCGGACGTTCATCTTCGACACCGGCCTGGCCCCGGCCAGCGTGGCCGCGGCGCTGTCCGCGTTGAACGTGCTCAAGGAGGAGCCCGAGCGCGCGGAGCGGGTCAGGACCAACGCGATGACGCTGGCGATGCGCTTGCGGGAAGCCGGTTTCCGCGTCTCCAAGCCGGACGCCGCGGTGATCTCGGTCCAGGCACCGACGCCGGCGGCCGCGTCGGAGTGGGCCGAGGAGTGCCGGGGCGCCGGGGTGTGGGTCGGCTGCTTCCGCCCGCCGTCGGTGCCGGACAAGATCTCGCGGCTGCGGCTGACCGTGCGCGCGGACCTGACCGAGTCCGACATCGACAAGGCCGTGGACATCATCACCCGCTGCGCCCCGCCCGGCGCCACCCAGAAGTGATCCGTTCAGAGGTGTGTGGCGTAGTAGCCCAGCGAACGGTTGTACCGGGGCAGGTGCTTGGCCAGCGCTGCCAGCGCCAGCCCGGCGGCTTCCCGTTCACGGCCGGTGTCCACCAGCGCGAGCGCCAGGAAGGCGTCCAGCGCGTCGTCCAGCGTCGCCACGGACTCGTCCGGGTCTGACCGGCCGCGCTCGGCCGTCAGCAACGCCACGCTTTCCTCGGGACGGCCGAGGTTGCGCAGCGTGCTGGCCAGCTGGATCAAGGCACGGCGCCGCCGGTAGCCGCTCAAGCCGGATTCGAGCGCTTCGCGGTAGAGGGGCTCGGCCAGCTCGGGCCGTCCGGTCGAATCGTTCGCACACGCCAGCTCGAACGCACCGACTGGACTGTCCGGCGGCAGTTCGCCTGCCAGCGCCTCGATCCGGGCCCTGAAATCGGCATCGTCACGGCCGTCCTGCGCCGCCCAGAGCGCGGCGAGGCGGTCCTCCCAGTCCTGTGTCGTCGTCACCCGACAAGGGTGCCAAGCCGCGGCGTGGACCGCAGCTGTTCCATGATCTCCTTGTAGTACGCCATCACGCGCGTGTAGACGCCGGGCTTGTTCGCCAGCGCGCAGCCCTCGCCCCACGAGGAGATGCCCAGCAGCCTGCCGTGCGCGACCATCGGCCCACCGGAGTCACCCTGGCAGCCGTCGATCCCACCTTGGGCGTAACCCGCGCACACCATCGAGGCCGGGTTGAACTTGCCGAACGACTGCTTGCAGCTCTCGTCGGACACGAGCGGCACGTCCGCTCTGAGCAGGTACTGCGAGGTCTGCCCGCCCGACGAGGTCCTGCCCCAGCCGAGGATCGTCGCCATGGTGTTCGGCTCGTACGCCCACTGGTCGTCCGGCGTGGCGATCGGCAACGGCGCGTAATTGGCGTTCATCCGCTTGCTGAGCGTCAGCACGGCCACGTCGTGGCCCTTCAGCGCGTCCGTGTAGCTCGGGTGCACCCAGATATGCCTGACCTGCACCATGACGCCCGCGTTCGTGGCTTTCTTGTCGTCGCGCCCGGCGACCACGTAGACGTTGCCGGGCGTCTCCTGCTCGCCCTTGACGCAGTGCGCGGCGGTGACGACCTTCTCGCTCGTGGCCAGCGTGCCACCGCAGAACTGGAAACCGTCCTGCTGCGCGAGGTACACGGCGTACGGGTAGTCCTGCGTGCTCGCTCTCGTCCCGCCGACGATCCGGACGTCGGCCGACGCGGGCACCGCTGCCGCGACCAGACCGGCCAGGAGACACACCACCGCCAGCGCGCGGCCCATTCTGATTTTCTCCCCCATGGCGTGCTCCCTCCGACTCCCACTGAGACGTGGTCAACGTTATGTGAGAAGAGATCAACGCGCTGTCACTGAATCGGGTGGAGTTCATCCGTGATTAGCTGGACCCGTGCGTACCCTGTTGGTGATCTTGTTGCTGGTGGCCGGATGCGGCGCGCAACCGGCGGCGCAGCCCACCGCGCGACCGGCGCCGGCATCGCTCACGCCAAGCGGAACTCCGGTCACCACAACGGAAAAAGCCACACCGGCGACCACATCGACGAGCGCGGCGGCCAAGCCGGTCTGGCAGGTCGGCAAGAACCCGCTGCCGAAACGGGCCGACGGATTCGGCGAGATCAGGCCGACACCGCCCGAACTGGTGAATCGGTCATTGCCGACAAAGGACGTGCTACCGCCACCGGCGGACGGCGAGTACAAATCCACCGTCACGCCCATCCCGCCGGACGTGCTGGCGCGCAGCACGTGGCAGGCGGGGTGCCCGGTCGGCAAGGACGACCTGCGGTACCTCACGATGTCGTTCTGGGGCTTCGACGGCCGTCCGCACACCGGCGAGATGATCGTCAACACGAAGGTCGCCCAGCAGGTCACGGCCGTGTTCGGCAAGCTGTACGAAGCGAGGTTCCCGATCGAGGAGATGCGCGTGACCGCGCCTGCCGAGCTGACCGCGCCACCGACCGGGGACGGCAACTCCACGAGCGCGTTCGTCTGCCGGCCCGCACGCGGCCAGACGACGTGGTCGGCACACGCGTACGGCCTGGCGATCGACGTCAACTCGTTCTGCAACCCGTACAGCAAAGGCGAGCTCGTGCTGCCCGAGCTCGCCTCCGCCTACCTGGACCGCGGGAGAGCCCGGCCCGGGATGATCCGGGCCGGTGACGTCGCCGAGCGCGCGTTCACCGCGATCGGCTGGACCTGGGGCGGCACGTGGCGCACGCCCAGGGACCTGATGCACTTCTCGGCTACAGGTACCTAGCTCTTGTCGCCGCCGGTGCCGCCGTTGTTGCCCTCGTTGCTCTGCTCGCCGTCCGACGGGCGGCGGCGGAAGCCGCTGAAGACCTTGTCCGCGACACCGGACAGCGCGCCGCCGACGTCGCTGAAGACCTTCACCAGCGGGTCGCTGGAGTTGTTCCACGCGTCCTTGTACGACTTGGCCGCACCCTGGATGTCCTCGTTCAGCGGGTTGCCGTCGTCCTCGGCGTCACGGCGCTTGTAGTCGCCGGTGAGGATCGCGCGGTACTCCTCCGACGCGGCCCAGCGCTGCAGCTGCGAGGCGCGGACGACCGCGAACGGGTGCGTCTGCTGCTCGACGGCCAGCAGCTTGATGATGCTGTCGCGGATGTCCTCGACCTCTTCGTACTCCTTGGCCTGCTCGAGGAAGGCGGGGATGTCGATCTGCGAGAGGTCGGTCGCGCCCGCGAGGTACATGTGCGCGCGCAGCGAGGCCTGCGGGTCCTGGCCGACGAGCAGGCCGGCGCGGTCGCAGCTCAGCTCGGCCTTGCGCTGCCACTCGTAGAGGGCCGCGATGACCGCGCGCAGGCCGATGACGCCGAGCGGCACCCACGCGACCGAGCGCTGCAGCTTCAGCAGCCGGTCGAGCAGCGTGAGCAGCACCGCGTGACCGGACAGCACGTGCCCCATCTCGTGACCGATCACGAACCGCAGCGCCTCGGTGTCGAACAGCTCGACCAGGCCGGAGGACACCACGATGAACGGCTCGTCGATACCCCTGGTCTGCGCGATGACGCGCGGGTCACGGGCGACGTACAGCTTGGGGACCTGCTGGAGGTCCAGGATCTCGGCGGCCTCGTTGCGGATCCGGTCGATGACCGGGTACTGCGAGGGGCCGACCCGCACGTGGGAAGCCACTGCCATCAGACGCTCGGCGCGCTCGTTGAACAACGCGTTGAGGGTCTTGAGCACGTCGGCGACACCGGGCACGGAGCGCAACGTGGCCATCGCGCCCTTGTCGGCCGGGTGTTCGTAGGCGCGTGGACTGATTCCGGGGAATCGGACGCGCGGTGACGACTGTTGGACGTCGGATTCAGTCACGGTGGTAAACCTCTCCCTGTGGTTAACGCCAACGTACGCGGAAACGGACAACGAGGGAGCCGGCTGGACCGCATACCCGGCAAAGACCAGGGTTGTCCCTGACACCCACATCAGTGAGCCCACTACCGGAGGTAGCAAACATGAGCCTGGAGCGCCCTGTCACGCCCGACCCCTACGACCTGTTGCCGGCCGTGCGGTCGTTCACGGTGTCGTCGAACGACGTGACCGGCGGCCAGCTGCTTGGCGATGCGCAGGTGTTCGACGGCGGCAACACGTCGCCGCAGCTGAGCTGGTCCGGTTTCCCGTCGGACACCAAGAGCTTCGTGGTGACCTGCTTCGACCCGGACGCGCCGACCCCCTCGGGCTTCTGGCACTGGCTGGCCATCGACATCCCCGTGACGGTGACGTCGCTGGACACCGGCGCCGGTGAGAGCGACACCACGCTGCCGGAAGGCGCGTTCCACACGCGCAACGACTTCGGCAACCACAAGTTCGACGGCGCCGCACCGCCCGCCGGTGACCAGGTGCACCGGTACTACTTCGTGGTGCACGCCGTCGACCAGGAGAAACTCGGTGTCGACGAGAGCGCGTCGGCCGCGTACGTGAGCTTCAACCTCGCGTTCCACACGCTGGCCCGGGCGATCGTCGTGCCCACTTACCGGCACTGAACCTCCCCGGCGGCAGGAACATTGCCGGGGCCGGTGCTGTTGACTGTCACTGTGCGGACCTTTGATCTGGTGATAGTCGGTACCGGCTCCGGCAATTCCATCCTCGACCAGCGGTTCAGGGACTGGAATGTGGCCATTGTGGAGAAGGGCGTCTTCGGTGGCACGTGCCTGAACGTCGGCTGCATCCCGACGAAGATGTTCGTGCACACCGCGGACCTGGCCGCCACGCCCGCCGCGAGCGCGCGGCTCGGCGTCGACTCCACGTTGGACGGCGTGCGCTGGGCCGACATCCGCGACCGGATCTTCGGGCGGATCGACCCGATCGCCGCGGGTGGCCGTGAGTACCGCCGCCACCACGAGGACAACGCCAACGTCACCGTCTTCGAGGGCACCGGCACGTTCACCGCGCCGAAGGTCCTCGAGGTGACGCTGCCGGACGGCACCAGCGAGACGATCACCGCGCCGAAGTTCGTGCTGGCCGCGGGTGGGCGCGCGGTCGTCCCGGACATTCCCGGCCTGGCCGACGTGGGCTACGAGACCAGCGACACGGTCATGCGGTTGGACAAGCTGCCCAAGCGGCTGACCATCCTCGGCAGCGGGTTCGTCGCGGCCGAGTTCGCGCACGTGTTCTCGTCCTATGGTGTCGACGTCACGGTGATCGCCCGCTCCGGCGCGTTGCTGCGCGGTGAGGACGAGGAGATCTCCACGCGGTTCACCGAGCTGGCCGCCGAGCGGTGGGACGTGCGGCTGGACCGCAAGACCGTGCGCGCCGAACGCGACGGTGACGTGGTCAAGCTGCACCTGGAGGGCCCGTCCGGCGCCGAGACCGTCGAATCCGACGTCCTGCTCGTGGCGATCGGCCGCACGCCGAACTCGGACATCCTCGGCACCACGGCCGGTGGCATCGCGACCGCGCCGGGCGGCCACGTCGTCGTCGACGAGTACC
Source organism: Kibdelosporangium phytohabitans (assembly GCF_001302585.1). Classification (GTDB taxonomy): domain Bacteria; phylum Actinomycetota; class Actinomycetes; order Mycobacteriales; family Pseudonocardiaceae; genus Kibdelosporangium; species Kibdelosporangium phytohabitans. The sequence continues at coordinate 9,961,651 of NZ_CP012752.1, forward strand.
AGCAGACCACATTGGACGGTGTGTACGCGCTGGGCGACATCAGCTCGCCGTACGAGCTCAAGCACGTGGCCAACCACGAGGCCAGGATCGTGCAGCACAACCTCCTGCACCCGGAGGACCGCAAGACCTCGGACCACCGGTTCGTGCCGCACGCGGTGTTCACGTCGCCGCAGATCGCGTCGGTCGGGCTGACCGAACGGGAAGCCGCCGCGAGCCACCAGCGTCACGTGGTGGCCGTGCAGCACTACTCGGACATCGCGTACGGCTGGGCGATGGAGGACACCACCGGGTTCGTGAAGCTGCTGGCCGACCCGGCGACCGGGCAGTTGCTCGGCGCGCACATCATGGGGCCGCAGGCGGCGAGCGTGATCCAGCCGCTGATCCAGGCGATGAGCTTCGGCCTGCCCGCGCACGAGATGGCACGCGGCCAGTACTGGATCCACCCCGGCATGCCGGAAGTGGTGGAGAACGCGCTGCTCAAGTTCGAACTGGAGTAAAGAGATCAACCTTTTCGCCCTCCCCGGCGTGTACGGACCGGTCAGTAGCCGATCGACTCCGGGGAGTGCCATACCGTGTGGGGCTGGACACGCAGGACCTTGTACGCCTTGCTCTTCCTGTCGCTCGCCGCACCACTGATCGCGTTCCGCTACTGCTACTCGTTATGGGACGTGCCCGACCCCGCGCAGATCGCCGCGGGCCAGAACCAGACCATCCGGCTGTACTACTCCGACGGCGTGACCGAGCTGGCCAGGATCTCGCCGAAGAGCGGCAACCGCTCGTCCGTGCGGTTCCAGGACATCCCCGAGCACGTGCAGCGGGCGGTGCTGGCCGCGGAGGACAACAGCTACTGGGACAACTCCGGGTTCGACGTCACCGGGATCATGCGGGCGGTGTGGAACAACGTGACCGGCGCGTCCGGCGGCGGCTCCACCATCACCCAGCAGTACGTCAAGAAGGCGACCGGCAACGAGCAGCTCTCCTTCGGCCGCAAGTGGCGCGAAATGGTGCTCGCCAAGAAGATGGCCGACACCTACGCCAAGAAGGACCTGCTCACCGCGTACCTCAACACTGTCTACTTCGGACGTGGCGCGAACGGGATCCAGGCCGCGGCGCAGGCGTACTTCGGCAAGGACGTGCAGCGGCTGGACGTGTCCGAGGCCGCGCTGCTCGCCGGGGTGATCCAGCGGCCGACGTACTGGGACCCGGACGTGGACAAGGAGAACGCCGAGCGGCGGTGGGGTTTCGTCCTCGACCAGATGGTCGCGCAGGGCTGGCTGGCCGGCCGCGAGTCGCTGCGGTTCCCGGCGACCCTGCCGAGGGACGCGACACCGGGTTCGGCCCGGATGCAGATCCAGAACCAGGTGCTCGCCGAACTGGAGGAGCTCGCCGACCTCCGCCGGGACGAGCTGCACCAGCGCGGCTATCGCGTGATCACCACGATCGACCGGGACGCCCAGACCAGCGCCGAGCAGACGGTGTCCACAGTCATGGCAGGCCAGCCAGACACGGTACGCGCGGCTCTCGTGGCCATCGATCCCCGATCCGGTGGCGTGCTGGCGTACCACGGCGGTGGCAACGGGATCGGCCTGGACTACGCGCAGTCCCCGCAGGAGGCGGGCACCACGTTCGGCACTTTCGTCGCCGTGGCGGCACTGCGGCTCGGCTTCCGGCTGGACACGCCGTTGGACGGTGGTTCGTCACGCATGGTCGACGGCATTCCGTTCCGAAACCCCGCCGGTGTGCGGTGTTCGCCGTGTGACGTCCGTGATTCCCTGCAGCGCCAGGTGAACACGGCTTCGGCCGCGTTGACGTCCAAGATCGGCACCGCGGCGGTCGCCGACGCCGCGTACCAGCTCGGTATCCCCCATGAGCTGCGCGGAAAGCCCACGCTCACGGAAGCCGCGGGCAAGCAGCCCGACACGAGGATCGCGGTCGGCTCGGGCGCGACACGGGTTCGCACGCTCGACATGGCACACGCCTACGCCACGCTCGCCGCCGATGGTGTGCGCACCAGCCCGCACTTCGTCAGCCAGGTCCAGGACATCGAGGGCAACAACCGCTACAACGCGACACTCTCGGCGACGCAGGTGATGCCGCCGAAGGTCGCGGCCGCGGTGACGGCCAACCTGCCCCAGGTCCCGCTCGCCAACGGGCAGGCCGCAGCCATCAGGCCGGGCGTCCGGGCGTACGGCGACGAAGGCGCGACCGCGAAGGCGTGGATGACCGGCTACACCAGGGACATCGCGACCGCCGTGTGGATCGGCGCGGACAAGGTCATGCCGTTGAAGAACAAGGAAGGCAAGGACATCACCGCATTGGGTGAACCGGCCACGATGTGGCGCGCGGTGATGGAGGCATATCGCGGCGGCAAGGTCCACGCCTCGCAGACGCCCGATCCCGCTGCCCGGCCCAGCCCGCCGACGCGGTAGATCCGCGACGGGCCGCCTTCACGGAAGGCGGCCCGCACGGGGGTGTCAGTCGATGATGGTGCTGTTGGTGATCAGCTGCTGCAGCGGGTTGCCGGTCGGGGCGTTGGTGCAGTTGCCCGTCTTGACGCCGTCCGGCACGTCGGTGAGGAACACACCGCTGCCGCACATCTGGATCGGCGCCACGCTGACGTTGCTGATCAGCGGCGAGTCGCCGTCGAAACCGCTGAGCACGTCCTCGTCGTGGTCCGCGAACGCGGGACCGGCCTGGCACAGCATGGCGGCCACGAAGGCACCGAGCACAACAAAACGCCTCTTCGCAGGCATGAGAAACCTTTCACAACGACAAATCGGGGACAACAGGGACGGATCGGCGGCACCCACGATCCGCATCGCACGGGAAAACAGTACCCATACGCGCGTCGCCACCAAAACCATTAAGCAATTGTTCACTCGACCGAGAAAACTGCGAACACGCATCGTGAACACTGAACTGGGAAAATGCGAACGAGCCCGCCCGAAACACCACCGGATCGGGTAACAGGCGCGAATGAAGCGAGCGGGACCGGCAACCCGGTCCCGCTCGCGGACTTGCTGTCTGGTATGTGTTTGTCAGCCGTTGTTGCTCACGACAACGGTGTTGCCGTCGCCGTTGTTGGTCACAGATGTGCTGTTGTGGTCGCTGCTGTTCGCAACGACGGTGGTGCTGTTGCCGGTACCGCTATTGCTGACTGCGGTGCCGTTGGCGTTGCTGCCGTTGTTGCTCACAACAGTCGTGGACCCGGTGGCGTGAGCGTTGGACACTGCTGTGTCGTTGCCGTTGCTCGCGTTGTTGCTCACCACCGTCGTCGTGTGGTCGGCGTCGTGGTTGTCAACCGCCGTGTTGTTGTGGTGGGCGTCGTTGTTGCTCACGACAGCCGTGTTGTGGCTGGAACCGGCGTTGTGGACGCCGGTGTTGTTGCCGTTGGCATCGTCGTTGCTGACCACGACGTCGTTGTGGTCGGCGTGGTCGTTCGCCACGGCCGTGTCATTGCCGTGGGCGTCGGAGTTGCCGACCGAGACGGAGTTGTTGTCCGCGTGGTGGTTGCCCACGGCGGTGTTGTTGCCGTTGGCGTGCGAGTTGCTGACGCCTACCGCGTTGTGGTCGGCGTGCTCGTTGCCGACAGCGGTGTCGTTGCCGTTGGCGTGGTGATTGCCGACGCCGGTCAAGTTCGAGTTGGAGTGGTCGTTGCCGACAGCGGTGTTGTTGTGGTTGGCGTGGCTGTTGCCGACCGCGGTGGTGTTGTCGTCGGAGTGCGCGTTCTGGACCGCCGTGTTGTTGTGGTTGGCGTTCGAGTTGACGACCTTGATCTTGTTGGCGTTGGCGAGCAGGTTCGCGATCTTGATGTGGTTGGCGTTGCCGTTCAGGTTGCTGACCACAGCATCGTTGTGACCGGGTTTGCCGGCTGTCGTCGCCGCATGCGCCGTGCCCATCCCCGGCAGAGCCAATGCGCCGATCAGAACAGCTCGCGCCGCCCATCGATTGATGATCACCGAATGCTCCTTGTTCTCAATTTCACGAGTGGCGCTCTGCCACCGCCAAGCGCCCGCACTCAAGGTAGAACAGAATCAGATCCACGGTCGGGTGGATTCACATACCCCCTGGCGGTCTCGTCAAAACCGCAGTTCATGTCAATTTCACACTCGTCGATACCGGAATTGACCGGCCCAGACGGTCGTGACATTCACGCTCAAGGAGGCTAACGGCCGCCCGTTCGGCGCAATCAGCCCGCACAACGAGTCATATGTAGAACGCGCAATATGGCCATGCCGCAATACGAAAGTCCGGTGGCCGCACAGCAACAGCCACCGGACGGGTGTTTCCTCATTCGCGTCGGCGTGTCACCCCATGAGCTGGTCGATCGCGCGGTAGATGCGCTTCTCCGACACCGCGTACGCGGTCTTGATGGACTGCGCGAAGTAGCTCAGCCGCAGTTCCTCGATCATCCAGCGGATCCGGCGCGCCTCCGGGCTGTCGGGCAGTTCCCGGTAGGCCTGCCACACGTCCTGCGCGATCTGGGCCCACTCCAGGTCGCGGTCGGGGCGTTCGGGCAGCTTGTCGAGCCGCAGCTCGATGCCGCGCAGATAACGGACCAGGCTGGGCAGCTGGTCGTAGCCGGTCGCGGTGACGAACCCGCGGTAGACCAGCCGGGACAGCTGCTGGCGGATGTCGTGCAGCGACGGCTCGATCCGTTTGCCGCCCATGGCCGACAGCCGCGTCTGCACCGAGTTGTACGCCGCGAGCGCGGCCTGGACCTGGTTCACCGCTTCCAGGACAGTCGGGTTCAACTGCGTGCGCACCTTGTCCTGCAACGCTTTGAACGCCTCGGCGGTCCACGCGACGCCACCCGCGTCCGCGACGATCTTGTCCACCGCGCACGCGATGCAGTCGTCGAAGAAGTCCTGCATGTCGCGGTGCGGATTCGCCGACAACGCCAGCTTCGCCGTGTTGCTCATCCGACCGAGGACGTACTTCAACGGCGACGCCGTGTTCAACAGCAGCAGCCGTCGCGTGCCCTGCCACATGGACGCGCGCTGCTCGGCCTCCGTCTCGAACATCCGGACGTCCACAGCTGTCACCGCGTCGACCAAAGCGGGATACGCGGTCACGGTGAAACCGTGCTGCTCCTGCCGGAGCATCTTCGGCAGCGTGCCGATCTCCCAGGTCCGCAGGCCCTTGCGTTCGATCTCCCCCGCCGCCGACGACAGCGTCTCGCGCATCTTGGGCTGCAGGCGGCGCTTGAGGTCGCCGAGGTCCTTGCCCTCAGCCAGCAGCTTGCGGCGCTCGTCCACGACGCGGTACGTCACCCGCAGGTGGTCGGGGACCTTGCTCAGGTCCCAGTCCGCGCGGGCGACCGCGATCCCGGACAGCGCCTTGATCTGGCGTTCCACCACGTCCAGCAGGGACTCTTCGCCCAGGTCGGTGATCCGGTGCAGGATCGCCTTGGCCCAGTCCGGCGCCGGTACGAAGTTGCGGCGCACCTGTTTGGGCAGGGACTTCAGCAGCGCGGTGATGATCTCCTCGCGCAGCCCCGGCACCTGCCAGGCGAACCCGTCCGCACTCACCTGGTTGAGCACGGGCAACGGGATGTGCGCGGTGACTCCGTCGTCCTTGCGGCCCGGTTCGAACTGGTACGACAGCCGCATGGTGAGGCCGTCGCGCTCCCAGTCGTCCGGGAACGCCTGCGGAGTCACGGTCTTCGCGTTGGCGTTGAGCAGCATCTCGGTCGGGAACGTCAGCAGCTCCGGCTGCTCACCGCGAGTCTTCTTCCACCACGTGTCGAAGTGCCGCCCCGACACGACGTCCTTGCCGATCCGCTGGTCGTAGAAGTCGAACAGCGTCTCGTCGTCGACCAGCAGGTCACGCCGCCGCGCCCGGTTCTCCAGCTCCTCGACCTCGGTCAGCAGCTTGCGGTTGTCGTGGAAGAACTTGTGCCGCGTCTCCCAGTCGCCCTCGACCAGCGCGCTGCGGATGAACATCTCCCTGGACAGCTCCGGGTCGATCCGGCCGTAGTTGACCTTCCGGTTCGCCACGATCGGGATGCCGTACAGCGTCACGCGTTCAGTCGCCATCACAGCGCCTTGCTTGCGTTCCCAATGGGGTTCGCTGTAGGTGCGCTTCACCAGGTGCGTGGCCAGCGGCTCGACCCAGTCCGGCTCGATCCGCGCCGCGATCCGGCCCCACAACCGGGACGTCTCGACGAGTTCGGCCGCCATCACCCACTGCGGCGGCTTCTTGAACAGCGCCGATCCGGGGAACACCGCGAACCTGGCGCCTCGCGCGCCGATGTAGTCCTGTTTCTGCGGGTCACGCAGGCCGACGTGCGACAGCAGACCCGCGAGCAGCGACTGGTGCACGCGGACCGCGTCGACCTCGCCGCCGGGCGACGGCGGTTTGACGTCCATCACCTGGCGCAGCTGCGAATAGATGTCCTGCCACTCGCGGACACGCAGGTAGTTGAGGAACTCCGCCTTGCACAGCTTGCGGAACCGGTTGCCGGACAACTCCTTCTGCTTGTCCCGCAGGTACTCCCAGAGGTTCAGGTACGACAGGAAGTCCGAAGTCTTGTCGACGAACCGGGCGTGTGACTGCTGCGCCTGCTCCTGCTTGTCCTGCGGCCGTTCCCGCGGGTCCTGAATGGACAGAGCGGCGGTGATCACCATGACCTCGTGCACGCAGCCGTTGCGGTCCGCGGCGAGCACCATCCGGGCGAGCCTGGGGTCGACGGGCAGCTGCGCGAGCTTGCGGCCCAGCTGCGTCAACCCGGACGGCTCCAGCGCACCCAGCTCCTGCAGCAGGTTCACGCCGTCGGCGATGTTGCGCTTGTCCGGCGGGTCGATGAAGGGGAACGCCGCGATGTCGCCGAGGCCCGCCGCGGTCATCTGCAGGATGACAGACGCGAGGTTGGTGCGCAGGATCTCCGGGTCGGTGAACTCCGGCCGCGCGTCGAAGTCGTCTGGCGTGTAGAGCCGGACGCAGATGCCTTCGGAGACCCGCCCGCAGCGGCCTTTGCGCTGGTTGGCCGACGCCTGCGAGACCGCCTCGATGGGCAGCCGCTGGACCTTCAACCGGTTGCTGTACCGGGAGATCCGCGCGGTGCCCGGGTCGATCACGTACTTGATGCCCGGCACGGTCAACGACGTCTCGGCCACGTTCGTGGCCAGCACGATCCGCCTGCCGCGGTGCGACTGGAACACTCGGTGCTGCTCGGCGAACGACAGCCGGGCGTACAGCGGCAGGATCTCGGTGTTCTTCAGGTCCTGTTTCGTGAGCGCTTCGGCGGTGTCGCGGATCTCGCGTTCGCCGCTGAGGAACACCAGGATGTCGCCGGGGCCCTCGGCGGCGAGCTCGTCCACCGCGTCGAGGATGGCCTGGGTCTGGTCGCGGTCCTCGTCGGCGTCCGGGTCGTCCGGGTCGATGACCGGCCGGTAGCGGACCTCGACGGGGTAGGTCCGGCCGGAGACCTCGACGATCGGCGCGTCGCCGAAGTGCCGGGAGAACCGCTCCGGGTCGATCGTCGCCGAGGTGATGATCACCTTCAGGTCGGGGCGCTTGGGCAGCAGCTGCTTGACGTACCCGAGGATGAAGTCGATGTTGAGGCTGCGTTCGTGCGCCTCGTCGATGATCAGCGTGTCGTACTGGGACAGCATCCGGTCGGACTGGATCTCGGCGAGCAGGATGCCGTCGGTCATCAGCTTGACCGCTGTGCTGTCGCTGATCTGGTCGTTGAACCGGACCTTGTAGCCGACCGTGGCGCCCAGCTCGATGCCGAGCTCCTCGGCGATGCGCTCGGCGACCGTGCGCGCGGCCAGCCTGCGCGGCTGCGTGTGGCCGATCGTGCCGCGGACACCGCGGCCGAGTTCGAGGCAGATCTTCGGCAGCTGCGTGGTCTTGCCCGACCCTGTCTCGCCGGCGACGATCACCACCTGGTGGTCGCGGACCGCGGCGAGGATCTCGTCGCGCCGCTGGCTGACCGGCAGCTGGTCGGGATACGTGATCTCGGGCATGGCTGTGCGCCGCGCGTCGACCTTCAGCTCGGCCGAGGTGATGTCGGCGGCGATCTGCTCGAGCGCGGCGGTGCGGGCTTCTGGCGTGCGGACCTTTCGGACGCCTTCGAGGCGGCGGCCCAGCCTGCGCTCGTCACGCAGGGTCAGAGCCGGCAGCCGCTGCGCCAAATCGGCGAGCGTCGAATCCTTTGGTGGGGTACCCATCTCGACTACCAGGATAAGCAACGGCCGCGATCAGCACCCGCGGATTAAAAACCGACCGGCCCTACGCGAAACGCAGGATGAGATGGCAGTCTGTTCATTCGACGAACATCGTCGACTACTACAACAAACGTAGGATGTTTGGTTGTCCGAACATCTTGTGGGGAGGATGACACCGTGCCGTTGGCCACGACCCGGCGTGCCGGCCTTGTCGACCAGGTGATCGACCAGATGCGCAGTGCGATCACAACGGGCGAGTGGCGGGTTGGCGAACGAATCCCCACCGAACCCGAGCTCGTGACCGCTCTGGGCGTCGGCCGCAACACCGTTCGCGAGGCCGTCCGCGCTCTCGCCCACGCCGGGCTTCTCGAAGTCCGCCAAGGTGACGGCACGTTCGTGCGTGCCACAAGTGAACTGTCGGGTGCCGTGCGCAGGCTGTGCGGTCCCGAGCTGCGCGACGTGCTGGAAGTGCGGCGCGCCCTCGAAGCAGACGGTGCCCGCCTCGCGGCGACCAACCGCACCGAAGCCCAGCTCGAACAGCTCGCCCGCCTGCTCGAGACGCGCGACGAGGCCGCGTCGTCGGGCCAGTGGGCCAAGTTCGTGCAGGCCGACGCGGACTTCCACCACCTCGTGGTCGTCGCGTCGCACAACAAGCTGCTGGCCGAGTTGCACGCGGGCCTGACCGAGGTGATCAAGGCCAGCATCGAGGCGATCGACGAGACGGCGCAGCCGGGCGCCCCCAAACTCGACCACCACGGACTGCTCTACGCCATCCGCGACCGCGACCCCGAGCGCGCCGTGCGCGAGGCAGGCGGCTTCCTCGCCGAGGCGCTGACCTACCTGGCCGAGAACCCGGCCTGACGAAGCCGTGACCCGAATGCCCCCAAAGTGGCGGTTGGGGGCATCCGACCTGGCATCCGGCTCAGCGATCTACCCCGTCGGGGGTACTACGGAAGAGTGAGGATCTCGGCACCCGACTCGGTCACCACGATGGTGTGCTCGAACTGGGCCGTCCAGCTCTTGTCCTTGGTCGTGACGGTCCAGCCGTCGTCCCAGATGTCGTAGTCGATGCCGCCGAGCGTGATCATCGGCTCGATGGTGAAGGTCATCCCCACCTCGATCTCGGTCTGCACCGACGGCTCCTCGTAGTGCAGGATCACCAGCCCGCTGTGGAACGAGCGGCCGATGCCGTGCCCGGTGAAGTCCCGGACCACGCCGTAGCCGAAGCGCTTGGCGTACGCCTCGATCACCCGGCCGATCACGTTCAGCGCCCGCCCGGGGCGGACAGCCTTGATCGCGCGCATCGTCGCCTCGTGCGTGCGCTCGACGAGCAGCCGGTTCTCCTCCGAGACGTCCCCGGCGAGGAACGTGGCGTTCGTGTCGCCGTGCACACCGCCGATGAACGCGGTGACGTCGATGTTGACGATGTCGCCGTCCTCGATCACGGTCGAGTCCGGGATTCCGTGGCAGATCACCTCGTTGAGCGAGGTGCAGCAGGACTTCGGGAAGTTGCGGTAGCCGAGGGTCGACGGGTAGGCGGCGTGGTCGAGCAGGAACTCGTGCACGACCGCGTCGATGTCGTCGGTGGTGGCGCCCGGTTTGACGGCCTTGCCGCCCTCCTGCAGCGCCTGCGCGGCGATCCGCGACGCCACCCGCATTGCCTCGATCACCTCGGGGCTCTGCACGTACGTCGGCTCGGTGTTGCGCGCCGGAGCGGGCTTGTCGACGTACTCAGGCCGGGGGATGGTGACGGGGACTGAGCGGCGCGGGCTTTGCGCGCCGGTAGTCAGTGGGGCACGTACGGGCATGCCCCAACTCTAGGAGATCCCGCGCAGGAACTTGTCAGTCACGTCAATGGCCGGGACGGACGTGCCCGTGTCGGTCAGCAGCACGGCGAACGCCAGATCACCCTGGTAACCGGCGAACCACCCGTGCGAGTGGGTGCCGTCACCGAACTGGGCTGTTCCCGTCTTGCCGCGCACGTCGGGCAACTGGGCGAGCGGCCCGCCGATGGTCGTGACGACCTCGCGCATCATGCCGCGCACGGAATCCAGCACCGGTGCGGCGATCGGCTGCGGTGCCGCGTCCATCTTCGTGGGGCTGTCACGGAACAACGTGGCCTTCGGCACAGTCCCGCTCGCCACCGTCGACGCCATCACGGCCAGCCCGAACGGCGACGCCAGTACCTTGCCCTGGCCGAAGCCGTCCTCGGCGCGCTCGACGAGGTCGTTCGCGGGCGGCGCCGAACCGGTGACCGTCGTCACGCCCGGGATCACGTAGTCCACGCCGATGCCGTACTGCCTGGCCGTGTTCGACAGCGTGTCCGGCTGCATCTGCGAGGCCAGCTTGGCGAACGTGGTGTTGCACGAGAACGCGAACGCGGACCGCAGCGGGATCGTGCCCTTGTCGAAGCCGTTGTTGTTCGGGATCGCCCGCGGGCCGATCGTGATCGAGCCGGGGCACGGCGACGGCGTGTCCGCTGTCACAGCGCCGCCCTGCAGGGCGGCTGTCGCCGTCGCGATCTTGAACGTGGACCCCGGCGGGAACCTGCCAGTCAACGCGACCGAACCCTGCGCGTCGGCGGGGGCGTTCTGCGCGACCGCGAGCAGCTCGCCGCTGGACGGTTTGATCGCCACGATCGCGGCCACCTGGGCGACCGGGTCGATCGCGGCCTCGGCCGCCGCCTGGACCTTGCGGCTGAGGGTCACGTGCACGGCCGTGCCCGCCTCGGCGTCCTTGACGAACAGCTCCTCGACCTCGCCGCCCGCGGCGTTGAGCGTCACCACCCGGAACCCGGCCTTGCCCGCGACCTGAGCGTCCACCTGCTTGCGGATGGTCGGCAGCAGCTGGGTGGCGAGGTTCTTGTCCACCGCCAGCAGCCTCGTCCCGGCGATGAACCGAACCCCCGGCAGCTCGTAGATCTGCGCCTTCGCCGCCTGGTAGTCCGCGTCCCGCAACGACACGACGGTGTACGACTGGCCCTTGGGCGTCTTGGCGACACCGTCCATGATCGTCTGCTGCGTGATCGTCTGGTCGACCTTGCCGACCGCGGCGGCGAGCACCCCGGCCACCGCGGCGACGTCACCGGCCTTCGCCGGGTCCAGCACGACCGAGACCACCCGTTCGGGTGCCAGCAGCGGTGTCCCGTCCCGGTCGAGCACGGGCGCCTGCACGGCGTCCTTGTCCCGTACGCCGATGGTCTGCTGCACACCGAGCTTGGGGTGCAGCACCGACGGCGCCCAGTGCACCCGCCACGAGTCGTTGTCCGGGCGCATCTCCACCTCACCCTGGAACGTCCAGTGCCGGTCGCGGCCGAGGTCCCAGTCCGCGTTGAACCGCACCTTGGCCGACTTGTCCTCCAGCTCGGTCGACCCGGTGACCTCGGTCCTGATCCCGGCGGGCTTGAGCGCGCCGCGGACGTTGTCCATCAGCGTCTTCGCGGACTCCGCCGAGTCGGTGCGGCCCGCGGCGCCCGCGGTGTCCCCGTTGGCCAGCGCGGTCAGGAACTCACCGGCGACATCCTCGGCACTCGGATCCGATCCGAACAACCCACACCCGGCGACGGGTAGGACCAGCAAGAGTGCCGCGACAATCCCGGTTCGTCTCACTCGGCGCAGTATGCCGAATCAGAACAGCACAGTCGCGTAGCACCCGACCTGTGCGAAGCCGATCCGCTGGTAGGCGGCGCGGGCGGGCGCGTTGAACGAGTTGACGTACAGGCTCGCGGTCCGGTTCATACCCTTCACCAGGCGCTCGACCACGGCCGCTGTGCCCGCTGTGCCGAGGCCGCTGCCGCGCCGGTCCGGGTGCACCCAGACGCCCTGGATCTGGCCGACCGACTTGGACAACGCGCCGATCTCGGCCTTGAACACGACTTCGCCGCCTTCGAAGCGGGCGAACGCCCGGCCACCCGCGATCAGCTCGGCCACCCGCGCGCGGTACCCGGCGCCGCCGTCGCCCAACCTGGGGTCGACACCGACTTCCTCGATGAACATGGCGATCGCCGCGGGCAGGTAGCGGTCCAGCTCCTCCGGGCGGACCGGCCGGACCAGCGGATCCGGCTTGACCAGCGACGTCCCGCCGATCGCCATCAGCGGCTGCTCCGGCCGCACCTCGCGCGGCGGGCCCCACTCCGGCTCCAGCTCGGCCCACATCCCGAGCACCAGCTCGGCGGGACCGACCAGCGACGAACACATCCGCCTGCGCCGCAGCGCCCGGTCGGCGAAGCAGCGCAACGCGGCCTTGTTGCCGCGCAACGGGATCAGGTTCGGGCCGACGTAGCAGAGGCCGTCGAGCCTGCCGTTGCGCATCGGCCGGACATCGGCTCCCCACAGCTCGCCGCCGAGCCGCCACGCGTCCAGGCCGGCAGCCTCCACCCGCGCCGCCACCATGCAGCTCGCGACCGGATCGGCGGCCAGCACGGCCCGCACCGCCATGCCGTCTCGTTCGTCGAGTAACCGCGCGGAAGCCATCCGAAGCACCTACTAAGCGTGCCAGATGGAACCCGGAATCGAGGAGACTGAATCACCCGGAGTCATCAGCCGACCCGGATCACCGGCCGGATGAAGTACGAGTCGTGCGCGATCTCCGGGTCCTCGGCGACGAGCTCGCCGAACGACGGGTCCCGGTAGGAGGTCGCCAGGCACAGCCAGCCCAGGAAGAAACCCGAGCCGCCGCAGATCATCCCGCCGCCGTCGCCGCCGCACACGACGGCCTTGTCCGTTGTCCGTTCGGCGTCGTACGGGTCCAGCCCGATCCGCAGGCCGAAGGCGTTCGGCCAGTCATCCGCCGACAGGTTCAGCGGGTAGGTGTCCACCGGGCAGTCCTCGCCCCAGCGGAACAGAGTGCTGGCACCGGCACCGCACGCCCATTCCCACTCGTCCGGGGTCGGCAACCGCGTCCCGGCCGCGGCCAGTGCCGCACTTTCGGCCTCGAAGTCGTCCTCCTCGGACTCCCTGGCCTCCACGGCGACCAGCAGCGCCGGGACACGCACGGTCCTGCGGCGGGTGGTCACGCTCGCCACGAACTCGCGGATGTCGGGCAGGCTGTACTCCTCCGCGGAGTCGGCGTAGCTCGCCAGCTGCCCCGGCGTCGGCCGGAACGCTGCCATGTCGTAACCGACAGTCACCTCACCACCGGGAACCAGGGCGAACAGCGTGCCGTCCCGTTCGAACAGCGCGACGCGGTCCGGCCGGATCTCGACCAGACCGCATCCGGTGTCCTCGGCGATCCGCGTCGCCAAGCCGTGGGCGGCCGAGTCGTCCAGGCTCCGCCACCCGGGTAAGTCGATGGTCACCCGGACACCGACACAACCGGTGCACCCGCGTCCGCCGGGTCCATGTCCTCGGCGATCCGCATGGCCTCCTCGATGAGCGTCTCGACGATCTGGTGCTCGGGCACCGTCTTGACGACCTTGCCCTTCACGAAGATCTGGCCCTTGCCGTTGCCGGACGCGACACCCAGGTCCGCCTCGCGGGCCTCACCGGGACCGTTCACCACGCAGCCCATGACGGCCACGCGCAGCGGGACCTCCATGCCCTCCAGTCCGGCGGTCACCTCGTCGGCCAGCTTGTAGACGTCCACCTGGGCGCGCCCGCAGGACGGGCAGGAGACGATCTCCAGCTTGCGTGGCCGCAGGTTGAGCGACTGCAGGATCTGCGTGCCGACCTTGACCTCTTCGACCGGCGGCGCGGACAGCGAGACGCGGATCGTGTCACCGATGCCCTGGCGCAGCAGCGCGCCGAAGGCCACCGCGGACTTGATCGTGCCCTGGAACGCCGGACCGGCCTCGGTCACGCCCAGGTGCAGCGGGTAGTCGCAGGATTCCGCGAGCAGCTCGTACGCCCGGACCATCACGACCGGGTCGTTGTGCTTGACCGAGATCTTGATGTCGTGGAAGTCGTGCTCGGCGAACAGCGACGCCTCCCACAGCGCCGACTCCACCAACGCCTCCGGCGTGGCCTTGCCGTACTTGGCCAGCAACCGCGGGTCCAGCGAGCCGGCGTTCACGCCGATCCGGATCGGGGTGCCGTGGTCCTTGGCCGCCTTGGCGATCTCCTTGACCTTGTCGTCGAACTTCTTGATGTTGCCGGGGTTCACGCGCACCGCGGCACAGCCCGCCTCGATCGCGGCGAACACGTACTTCGGCTGGAAGTGGATGTCCGCGATCACCGGGATCTGGGACTTGCGCGCGATCGCGGGCAACGCCTCGGCGTCGTCCTGCGACGGGCACGCCACCCGCACGATGTCGCAGCCGGACGCGGTCAGCTCCGCGATCTGCTGCAGCGTCGCGTTCACGTCGGCGGTCACCGTCGTGGTCATCGACTGCACCGACACCGGGAACTCGCTGCCCACACCGACCGAACCGACCATCAGCTGCCTGGTCTTGCGGCGCTCGGACAACACTGGTGGCGGAAGCGACGGCATGCCGAGCAGCACTTCGCCGCTGGTCATGAGATCTCCTCTGAGCTAATTGAGCCTGATCGGGTTGACGATGTCCGCGGTGATCGTGAGCAGCATCACCGCTCCACCGATGAACACCACCACCATGGTGACGGCCATCAGTTTCGAGTAGTCCACGGGGCCACCCGCCGGCTTGCCGCGCAGTCTGCGCAGCCAGTTGCGGATCTTCTCGTAGACGATCACCGCTATGTGTCCCCCGTCCAGCGGCAACAGCGGCAGCAGGTTGAACACGCCGATGAAGAAGTTGAGGCTCGCCAGCAGCAGCAAGACAACGTCCCACAAGCCACGCTCAACCGCGTCACCACCGAGAATACTCGCGCCGACGACGCTGACCGGCGTGTCGGGATCGCGTTCTCCGCCACCTATGGCGCGCACCACAGCCGGGATGCGCTCGGGGAACCTGATCAGGCCTTCCCAGGTCTTGACGAACATGTCGCCGGTGAACGAGACCGAACCGCCGATCGCGTCCCACGCGTTGTACTCGAAGACACCCGCCCGCAGCACGCCGATGCTGCCCTGGGCCTGCAGCGACCGCTGGCCTTCCTTGTTCTCGACCAGGCGCTGCGCGACGGTCACGTCCACAGTGAACGTCTGTTCCGTACCGTCGCGGTCGACGGTGATCCGCTGTGGACCCGACAGCGGCTTCAACGTGGTCCGCAGGTCGGTGAAGGTCGGCGTCTGCTTGCCGTTCACCGCGACGATCTGGTCACCGGCGCGCAGACCCGCCTGCGCCGCCGGACCCTGGTCGCTCGCGGCGCACGGCGGACGCGGCTTCTTCGGGTCCATGTCGATGGTGTCACTCTGGACGCACGCGGTGCTGGCCACGACCGGCTTGTCCACCAGGTTCGGCAGGCCCATGGTCGCGGCGAGGATGTAGAGGATGACGAAGCCGAGGATGAAGTGCGTCACCGAACCGGCGACCATCACGATCACGCGCTTCCACGCCGGGTAGCGCCACATCGCGCGCTTCTCCTCGTCCGGCGTGAGCTCGTCCAGCGCGGTCATGCCCGCGATGTCGCAGAACCCGCCGCCGGGGATGGCCTTCAGGCCGTACTCGGTCTCACCCCGGCGGAACGAGAAGATCTTCGGACCGAAGCCGATGAAGTAGCGGCGCACCTTCATGCCGAACCACTTGGCGGTCAGCATGTGCCCGGCCTCGTGCAGCGCGACCGAAAGGCCGATGCCGAGCGCGAACAGCACGACCCCGATGAAGAAGATCACGCTCTAGTTCCTTCCCAGAATTTCCCGGGCACGCGTTCTCGCCCACTGCTCGGCGGCAAGCACCTCGTCCACGCTGCCCGGCTCGGCCCGCCAGGCGTCCGCCTCACCCAGCACTCGCCCCACAGTCTCCACGATCGACGTGAAACCGACGTTCAGGTCGACGAAAGCCTGGACGGCCTCCTCGTTGGCCGCGTTGTAGATCGCCGGGTGGCAGCCACCGGCCACCCCGGCCTGGCGGGCCAGCCGGACCGCCGGGAACACCTCGTCGTCCAGCGGTTCGAAGGTCCACTGCGCCGCCTGGTCCCAGCGGCACGGCGTGGCCGAGCCCGCGAGCCGCTGCGGCCAGCCCAGCGCCAGCGAGATCGGCAGCCGCATGTCCGGCGGGCTGGCCTGGGCCAGCGTGGAGCCGTCGGTGAACGTGACCATCGAGTGGATGATCGACTGCGGGTGGACGACCACGTCGATCCGGTCGTAGGGCACGCCGAACAGCAGGTGCGCCTCGATCACCTCGAGGCCCTTGTTGACCAGCGTGGCCGAGTTGATCGTGATCACCGGCCCCATCGACCAGGTCGGATGGGCCATTGCCTCGTCCGGGGTGACGCCTTCGAGCTCGCCGGCGCCGCGGCCGCGGAACGGGCCGCCGGACGCCGTCACCACGAGCCGGTCGACCTCCTCGGCGCGCCCGCCGCGCAGGCACTGCGCCAGCGCGGAGTGCTCGGAGTCGACCGGCACGAGCTGGCCGGGTTTCGCCGCTTTGAGCACCAGCGAGCCGCCCGCGATCAGCGACTCCTTGTTGGCCAGCGCCAGCCGCGCGCCGGTGGCCAGCGAGTGCAGGGTGGGTTCGAGCCCACGCGAGCCGGTGATGCCGTTGAGGATCACATCGGCCGGCGCGTACTCGATCAGGTCGAGCACCGCGCGGGCGCCTGTGAACAGTCGCACATCGCCGAGGTCCAGATCGGCGGGCGCGTCGGTCAGGGCAACCGCCTTGACCCCGAATTCGCGGGCCTGTCTCGCCACCACGCCCGGGTTCGCACCGCCCGCCGCGAGGCCGACGACCTGGAACTTGTCCGGGTTGGCCGCGATCACCTCGAGGGCCTGAGTGCCGATCGAACCGGTGGAGCCGAGCAGGAGAACAGAACGAGTGTTTGCGGACATCTCGCTCATTGTCCCGGACCGGGCCTGGGGCGTGCTCCAGAGGGCCATGTGGGACGATTGGGCCCAGTACGAGGCATGATCGAGGAGGGGTTCCGTGGCGAGCTCGAAGACCGAGAAGGCTCAGGCGCACACCGTCAGCCCGGAGGACGAGCCGTCGGCCGAGTGGGGCTGGCACGGCAGCTTCCCCATCGGCATGCGGGTCGGCGGGTGGTTCACCGCCGCCGCCATGTTCTTCTACCTGATCGGCAACCACACCGGCCGCACCGAGGACCTCTGGCTGATCGGGACCGGGGTCGGCCTGGTCATCCTGCTGGTGATCGACCAGGTCCGCCGCCGCACCTCGTGGCGCCGCTGAGCTCTCAGCCCCGCGGCACGAGTTCGTAGATGATGCCCGTGCCGTAGGGCGCCAGCAGCACGTCACCGCCGACGGCGCCCAACGCGGACACCGGCCACCCCGTGGCGAACAGCCCGGTGGCGTTCGCGGACGTGCCGAAGGACTTGTCGAACCGGGTCGCCGGCACGCCGCTGGCCGGGTCGACCGGCCCCGGATAGCCGCTGACCTGGATCGTCCGCGAGATCCCGCGCTGCGTGTCGACGCGCACGACCGCGGGTGCGGGCACCTGGTCGGCCACCGCGTGCACGATGACGTCGTCCCCGGCCGCCGCGAGCTGACGGCGGCCCAGTTCCAGCGAGCACGGCCCGACACCGTCGATCTCGGCGTTGACGGCGGGTATCGACACCATCATCCGACCGCGTGAGTCCAGGATCACAAGTCCACCCTCCGGGGTGCTGACGGCGAACCGGCCACCGGACAGCCCCGCCCCGGGGCTGCCGGTCGCGATCACCGCACCGAGCGGCACCACGGTCGCCTCGACGACTTTGCCGTCCCGTGCCGATTCGATCCGCCACACCCTGCTCTGCGTGGTGTCCAGCAGGACAGGTGTTTCCCCGTCGAACGCGAGCGCGCTGAACTGCGCGGTGTTCCACGCGGCCACGCCGTCGGCGAGGCGCTGGCCGTTCAGGTCCGTCACGCGAGTGGTGTCCTGGTCGAGTGGTGCCTTGATCGCCCTGAGGTCGACCGCACGGCCGCCGTTGAGCTGGATGACGCGCACCGGCCGAGACAACCTGCCGTCCACAGGGCGCGTGCTCGTGTTCGCGGGCAGCAGCCAGACCTGATTGCCGCGCAGGACGATCCCGCTGACCGCGCCGGTGGTGTCACGGCCCTGCAACCGGAGCTTCTCGGAGAGATCACCGGGGACGGGGTCGTCGTTGGTCGAGAACGGCGCCAGATTGGGATCCCACACCACTTCGACGGTGTTGTCCGGACGCGCGCGCAGGATCCGCAGGGTGTCGCCCCACCTGCCGGCGCTGTCGTCCGCGGTGCGCGGGTTGACCGACGGTCCGTACTGGCGCGCGACGAAGTAGACGGTGCCGTCGGGCGCTGTGGTCAGCGCTTCGACGTGACCGATGCTTGTGGACTGCCCCTGCCCGGATCCATTTGCGACACCCGAGCCGCCGTTGCCAGCCACCATCCGCACGGTGCCGCGCGGTTGTTCGGGCAGCGGCGCGGCGACCTCGGCGGCGCAGCCGCGCCGTACGCCGTACTTCCCCGCCACGACACCGGAAAGGTCGGCGAGGTCCTGATCGAGCTTGCCGCGCCTGTCGTCGTACCCGGTGATCTCGATTCCGATGTGGACAGGCCGCCCGCCGCACGTGACGGCCAGCGAGACGGCCGGAGCGGTCTCGGTTCCGGTCCGCAGCGGATTGCCCAGCGGGGCACGCGCCGAGCGCGCCGCCGCGACCTCGGTCGCCGCGCTGACCCGTCTGATCACCGCGACCTGGTCGGCGTCGATCCGTAACGTCGCAATGGTTTTGCGCGTCACGTCCTCGGCGACGAGCACCTCGCACCGCAGGCTGTCGACGTTGACCGTGTCGGGTACCTCCCCGACTGTCGTCAGGTTCTCCTCCGCGTGGGCCGTCATGTGCGCGAGCGCCACGCGCGGCAGCAGGGAGCAGATGTCCGGCCCCTGCCCGGTGACCGGTTCGGTGTTCAACGGCTGCGTTCCCGTGCGCTCAGGTCCCGTGCAGGCGACCAAGCCGAGCACACCAGCCGATGCCAGGATCCCCACCCGAATGCGCACGACACCGATATTCCCCCAAACGCATGGACCAGCTGCCCTTTATGCCTGCGCCGCAAGTCCCACCATATGGGCTACGTTGCGTTGATTCGCATTCATGAATGAACTAGTCGGGCACGGTTCGTAACCGACCCTCACGACAGGACCAGGACATGTCCGTCACCGATGAACTGCTCGCCAACAACGCACGTTATGCGGAGAGTTTCCAAGGGCCGCTCCCGCTTCCGCCTGCCAAGCAGGTCGCGGTCGTGGCCTGCATGGACGCCAGGATCAACGTCTACGGCGTGCTCGGCCTCAACGAGGGCGAGGCACACGTCATTCGCAACGCCGGTGGTGTCGTGACCGAGGACGAGATCCGTTCGCTGGCGATCAGCCAGCGGCTGCTCGGGACCAAAGAGATCATTTTGATCCACCACACCGACTGCGGCATGTTGACGTTCACCGACGACGGGTTCAAACAGTCGATCTTGGAGGACGTCGGGGTGAAGCCGTCGTGGGCGGCCGAGGCATTCCCGGACTTGGACGACGATGTGCGCCAATCCGTCGCGCGGATCAAGAACAGCCCGTTCATCCCCGTGAAAGATTCGGTGCGCGGCTTCGTGTTCGACGTCGCCACCGGAAAGCTCAACGAAGTCGGCTAAAGAACCTTCCGCACCGCTTCCTCGGTACGACCGACGACCGCGCTGCCGTCGTCAGCCGTGATGATCGGCCGCTGGATCAGGATGGGGTTGGCGACCATCGCCTCGATCCAGCGGCCACGGCTGCCTGCGTCCTTCGGCCACGCCGGCAAGCCGAGCTCCTTGGCGACCTTCTCCTGGGTGCGCGCGACCTCCCACGGCTGCAACCCGAGCCGCGCCAGCACCTCGCCGAGTTCCTCCGCCGTCGGCGGGTCCTCGAGGTATCGCCGGACGGTGTACGCGCTCCCGGCCTCGTCCAGCATCTTCACCGCGGACCGGCACTTGGAGCACGCCGGATTCACCCAGATCTCCACCGGCCCTACGGTACTGGGATGAACACCGCAGCGGCAGCCGGGAGCGAGACGGGAAACCGCTACCCGGCGAACTTCGACGCGTGCCACCTCGGCGACGACCCGTTGGTGGCCGTGGTCGCGGACGGCATGGGCGACGGGCCGGGCAGCGCGATGGCCGGACGGACCACTGTGGACGTCGTGGCCGCCGCGCCGCCGACGGTCGCGGGGATCCGCGACGCGGTCGCCAGGGCACACCGGGAGGTCAGCGCGTTCGGCAGGCAGATCGGCGGGCTGGCCGGGTGCACGCTGACAGCGTTGTGGCGAACCGGCGACGGCTTCCTGGCCGCCCAGATCGGGGACTCGCGGCTGTACCGGCTGCGCGCCGGACTGCTCGAACTGCTGACGGTGGACCACACGATGGCGTGGCTCGGCGCGGTGAACGGCTGGTTCCCGTTCGACTCGGCGCAGGCAGCCGCCGCGCGCTACCAGCTCACCCGCTACATCGGACATCCCGGGGCACCGGCGCCTGACGTCATGCACGTCGACTCGCGGCCGGGGGACGTGTTGCTGCTCTGCACGGACGGTGTCGCCGAGCAGGTCCCGTACCACCGGATCCTGGAGACCCTGGGGTCGGGCACGACCCCCTCCGCGATGGTGCGGGACCTGCTGGCGCGAGCCGGGGCCGCGGGCGGCAACGACAACGCCACCGCGATCGTCGTCCAGGTCAGCAGTACGACCTGACCTTGCGGATGTTCACCGGCAGCGCGGGCCTGCCGTCGGTCGTGCCAGGCGGCTCGACGCCACCGGCCGCCACCTTGTCCAATGCGGACAGACCAGACGCGCCGACCGTACCGAAGATCGTGTAGTTGGGCCGCAACGCGGAATCCCCGTACACAAGGAAGAACTGGCTGCCGTTGGTGTTCGGTCCGGCGTTGGCCATCGCGAGCACGCCGCGTGCGTAGACCTTGCGCTCACCGGTCGGGTCGGTCGGCGCGGGCGGCAGGTCGGTGGGCAGTTCGTCCTTGTAGCGGTAGCCGGGGCTGCCTTCGCCGGTGCCGGACGGGTCGCCGCACTGCAGGACCTTCAGCGTCGGGTAGCTGGTCAGCCGATGACAGGACGTGAAGTCGTAGAAGCGGTGCCGCGCCAGGTGCAGGAAGCTCTGCACGGTGCAGGGCGCTTTGGCGCGGTCGAGCGTGAGGTCGATCTTGCCTTGGTTGGTGGGCAGATCCACGCGCACGGTGCCGTGCGACGGGGTCCGGCGCGGGTCAGGGGGTAAGGGGACGGGCCGCGAGGCCGGCTCCTCCGGGGTTTTCGTGTACTGGCAGGGGCCGCGAGTCGCGTCGGGGGTGGTGGCTGACGCCACACCCGGCACGAACACGGCGGCTGTCGCGATGACGCCAGCCACGATGATCGAACGGACCACGATGTCCTCCCTGTTTGGTTCCGGCGCGGAGTGTAGAGCCGTTTGCCTTCGCTGAGCACTGGCGTAAGTAGGGCTGTGCCACACTGGTAGGGCTATGACCGCTCTGCCTCTCGTCTTCGACGCGCCCAAGCGCGGCCTGCCGCCGCGCCACCTAGCTGACCTCTCCGCCGCCGAACGCCGGGAAGCGGTCGTCGCACTGGGTGAGAAACCCTTTCGTGCGAATCAGCTGTCACACCATTACTTCGCCCGGCTGACCGCGGACCCGTCGGCGATGACCGACATCCCCGCCGAAACCCGGCAGCGCCTGGCGGACGAGCTGCTGCCGCCGCTGCTGACGGTCGTGCGTCACGTGCAATGTGACGACGGAACGACCCGCAAGACGCTGTGGCGCGCCCACGACGGCACGCTGCTGGAAAGCGTGTTGATGCGCTACCCCGACCGCACGACGCTCTGCGTGTCGAGCCAGGCGGGTTGTGGCATGGCGTGCCCGTTCTGCGCGACCGGCCAAGGCGGCCTGCAACGCAACATGTCGACAGCGGAGATCGTCGACCAGGTCCGCCACGGCGCGGCAGCGATGCGAGACGGTGACATGTCCGGCGGCCCCGGCAGGCTGTCCAACATCGTTTTCATGGGCATGGGCGAGCCGCTGGCGAACTACAAGCGCGTGGTCGCGGCCGTGCGGCGGATCTGCGACCCGTCACCGGAGGGCCTGGGCATCTCCCAGCGCTCGGTGACCGTGTCGACGGTCGGCCTGGTCCCGGCGATCCGCAAACTGACCGAAGAAGGCTTGCAAGTCCGCCTCGCAGTGTCCCTGCACACCCCGGACGACGAACTGCGCGACACCCTCGTACCCGTGAACACGCGGTGGAAGGTCACCGAGGTCCTGGAAGCCGCGCGGGGATACGCGGAGAAGACCGGCCGCCGAGTCTCGATCGAATACGCGTTGATCAAGGAAATCAACGACCAGCCGTGGCGCGCCGACCTGCTCGGCAAGTTGTTGCACCGGCACTTGGGCCAGTTCGCGCACGTCAACGTCATCCCGCTGAACCCGACACCGGGCTCGAAATGGGACGCCTCCCCCAAGCACGTCGAAGCCGAGTTCGTCCGCCGCGTCAACGCCGCCGGGGTCGCCTGCACCGTCCGTGACACCCGCGGCCGGGAGATCGCCGCCGCCTGCGGCCAACTCGCCGCCGAAGGCTGACGACCGAGGACGCGAGCGCGGTAATACCCGGTTATACTCGATGTCGTGAAGACAGCGATCTCAGTACCCGATGAGACGTTCGCCCAGGTGGATCGAAGCGCCAAGTCTCTGGGCGTGACCCGCTCGGAGTTCTACGCGCGCGCGGCCCGCTTCTACTTGGAGCACCTCGAGCAGGAGTCTTTGACCAACGAGATCAATGACGCCCTCGACGTCATCGGCAGTGCGGATGACTCCGGCACCGCCGCTGCCGCGGCCGGTCGGCACCGCGTGGCGGGATCAGACGACGAGTGGTGATCGAACGCGGCAACATCCACTGGGCGGATCTGGGTGAGGCCGACGGCTCACGTCCAGCAAAACGCCGCCCGGTACTTGTCATTCAAGCAAATCCCTACAACGCGAGTCGACTCGCGACAGTGCTCGCGGCGGTTCTCACCTCCAACACGATATTGGCCACTGCGCCGGGAAACGTTTTCCTGCCCGCGTCCGCCACAGGACTGCCGCGAGATTCGGTGGTGAACGTGACCGCACTGGTCACCCTGAACAAGGACGACCTGTCCGGGCAGGTGGGAGAAGTTCCCATCAGTCTGATGCGCGACGTTGACTCGGGGCTACGTCGAGCGCTCGCACTATGATCATCAACCTGGTGGTAGGGCATCCAACTCGGAAGTGCGCATGGCGAAGCGGTGCATGGCCAGCTCGTCTTGCGCAAGGAGTTGCCGTAAGAGTTCGGTCCCATCCCCCGGCTGCACACCGTTGTTTCGCGCGAACGGCCCGATCTGTTGGACCAGGTCATCCCAGTCCACCTGTCCCGTGTCCACAGCCTGGCGAATGATTGTCGCGATGTGACTGGCATCTATGCGCCGGTCAAGAAGATCGCGGATTGTTCGCACCGGGGTGGTGACCGGGAGACCGTCGAGCACAGCAACGTCGGACTCGACCAATTCCGCCTTCCGCGGCCACACACCGGGGTCCCGGGTGGTGCGTCTCCGGGGAACTGTTATTTCGATCCTGTTATTCGGCAGGTGGCCGAGCCCATGCAGCCGACTGGTGTGAGATCACACCACCATCCGGATCGATCGCGGGACGTTCCCAGGCGGCGGCCTCGGGACGCAGGCTCAGCCAAGCCGCCTGTTCTGGGCGGGCTTCGGATGGCGTGGAGGAAACCATGGCGTGCACACCGTGACGCACCGTCTCCAACAAGTTCGCCGCTTTGAGGCGATGCAGCGTGACCTCATCGACTCCCAGGACAAGCGCGCAGGTCGGTGAGCAGGGCCGCGATGGCAGCCGGGTCGCCTGCGCGTTCGAGCACCACCTGTTCGATCCCACGGACCTTCGCGGCGACGCGTTTGTGGGTGGCACGGCCGCGTGGGCTCAGGTACACCCGGACCTTGCGGCGGTCGGCGGGGTCCACTTCGCGGTAGACGGTCGCCGTGGTCACCAGGCGGTCGACCACTCTGGTCAGAGTCGGCCCTGTTGCCGCCGTCTGGTCGGCCAGCGCCGCCATGGTCAGGCCTTTTCTGGTGGCCAGCGCCTCGATCACCAGCCACTGGTCGATCGTCAGCCCTTCCGGCTTCAGCACGCGCTCCACCTGGGCCGTCACCGCGTGGGCCGCGCGGGTGAGCAGCTGGGTCAGCGGCTCTGCCACTGTCGGGCCGGTGCTGCGGTCAGGCATCCGTCGCTTCCTTCGCCTTGCGCAAACGGGTGTCGGTTGAAAGACTTCCATTTGAAAGCATATCCGAGCGCGGAGCTCTCATGGCAGTCGCCGGGACCGTCGAGGGCCGTCGTGACACCTGGCGGGTCGCGATGGTCATTCCGCTGCGTGGTCCTGCCGGTTTGTTCGGGCCGTCCTGCGAGGCGATCGCCGAGCTGGCCGCGCACGAGCTCAACGCCGAAGGCGGCGTGCTGGGCCGTGAGGTCAAGCTGGAGATCGTCGACGGCGGCGCCCGGCCGGGTGTGGTCGCGGCCCGGCTGCACGAGTTGATCGAAACGGGACGGGTCGACGCGGTCAGCGGCTGGCATATCTCGTCGGTACGCAACGCGCTGGCGCCCGTCATCTCCGACCGTGTCCCCTACGCCTACACCTCGCTGTATGAGGGTGGCGAACGTCGTCCGGGCATCTTCTGCTGCGGTGAGACGCCCCGGTTGCAGATCGCTCCCGGGTTGGCGTGGTTGCGTGACAATTTGGGCGCACGCAGCTGGTTCATCGTGGGCGACGACTACGTCTGGCCCCGCGAGTCGGGAGCGGCGGTCCGGACGTTCGCACGCGAGCTGGGTCTGCGGATCGCCGGTGAGGCGTACGTCGAGCTCGGTGGCGACGTGGCGGACCTGGTCGAGAAGGCCGACATCTCCGGTTGCGACGGCGTGCTGATGTTGCTCGTCGGCCAGGACGCGGTGGAGTTCAACCGGCAGTTCGCCCGCCGCGGCCTGCACGAGCGGATGCTGCGGTTCAGCCCGCTGATGGAGGAGAACATGCTCCTGGCGAGCGGGCTCACGGCGACGACCAACTTGTTCGTCGCCGCCGCGTACTTCCGGTCGCTGGTCAACGCCGACGCGATGGACCTGCTCAACCGGTACGTCAGCCTGCACGGACCGGACGCGCCCGCGCTGAACAACGCGGCTGAGTCCTGTTACGAAGGCCTGCACACGCTGGCGGCGCTCGCCCGGCGAGCGGGCACGACGAGCGTGCCGGACCTCAACGCCGCCATCGACGGGTTCGCGTACCACGGGCCGCGCGGCACCATCGAGTTCCACGGCCAGCAGGCTGCTCAGCACGTGCACCTCGCCGTCGCGGACGGCTACGACTTCACCGTGATCACCAGGCTGTAGGGAACCTCCCGCCGATCGGGTGTCACCCACACGATTGAATACGGCGCACAGGCGCCTGACTTTGGGGGCCCGGAGACCGGAGGTCCGCATGGCCGACGCAACACGGGACGTCGAGAAGATCTACTCCACCGAGGACGTGGTCGCGAAGCTGCGCAGGCTCGCGGACGCGCTCGAGTCGGAAACGCCGTTCCGCATCCAGATCGCGGGCGAGCGCATCCGCGTGCCCAAGCGCGCGGAGTTCTCCATCGAGCACGAGCGCGGCGACGGCGAGGAAGAGATCGAGTTCCAGCTCAAGTGGACGATCGAGGAAGAGGACGACGATGACGACGACGAGAAGGTCGTCTGAGTGACTGGGCCGGGCGTCGCCGCCCGGCCCAGGTCCACCTAACGCGGGAACCGGTCGCGAGCGGTTTCCGGGCGGTCGAAGTCGTCCGCCGCGAACGTCTTCGCGACAGGCGCGGTGACGTTCGCCCAGCGGCGCAGCGCAGCCGTCGCCGAGTCACGCTCGGCAGGCACCAATCCGGCGATGTTCGCGCCGTGGTTGGCGCCGGGCGCCGTGTAGAGGTACGAGTCCCTGCGGCTCGGCGAGAACCGCTCAGCACCCCACGGGTCGTTGCCGCCGTACACGAACAGCATCTGGCTCGACTGGGTGCGGACCCACAGGTCCACGTCGATCATCGGCCACGGTTCGTGCCGCACCGACCGCAGCGACTGCGGCAGGTTCGACTTCGCGCTGTAGAACGACGCCGGGTAGTTCGCCACGTCACGCAGGTGCTTGAACTTCAGCGACGGCCAGCCCAGCTGGTTGGCTGCCTGGTAGTAGTACGGCACGAACGGCGTGAGGCCCTTGTCGGTGTAGAAGCCCCAGTCGGCGATCTCCTGGTACCAGTTGTAGAGCTCGTCGGTGGATATCGTCGTCGGCGGGACCTTCGCGCACTCGGCCTGCGTGAAGTACTGCCAGAAGATCCACACCGTGTCCAGCACGGTCATCTCGAACGCCTTGTCGGCGTTGCCGAGGACCTGGTTGAACGTGTGGCCGTTCGCCGCTGCCCACGCCTCGTACTTGGGCACCAGCTCGGAACGCCGTTTCAGCGCCTCGTGCTGGATGTCGTCGAGTGCTTTGCGGCATGCCGGATCCGTGCCGACCGTGCTGAAAAACTTGTCATACGCCTGGTCAGCGTTGTTGTTCACGTCGTTCGGCGCCACGTACGCGACGACGCCGTCGACGTCACGCGGGTAGAACCGGCGGTGGTAGACCGAGGTCATCCCGCCTTTGCTGGCGCCGGTGGAGATCCACTTCTTCGCGTAGACCGGTTTGAGCGCCTCGACGAGCCGGTGGTGGTCGGTGGCGCCCTGCCAGATGTTCAGGTCGCGCCAGTCGGCCGGTTCGGGGCGCGACGGCGTGAAGAACCGCTGCTCCACCGAGATCTGGTTGCCGTCGACCAGCTGTGTCGGCTCCGACCGGAACGCCGTCGTGCGCATGTTGTACCCGCTGGTGTGCAACACCATCGGACGGTCGGTCGCCTTGTGCAGCAACTGCAGGCGCTGCTCGAACCGGCCTGCCGACGGACGCCGGTGGTCGACTGGCTGCGAGTAGCTCAGGATGAAGAACCGGTGGCCCGCAGGTGCCGTCGACTCGGAGACGACCGTCAACCCGGGCACCTGTTTGAGGCGCGTGAGGATGTCCTCCTGGGCTGACGCGGCGGGGGCCAGGCCGGCTGTCAACGCGGCGGCCACCGTGGCCACCCACGCTTTTCGCAGTAACACGCAGCTTCTCCTCACTCCCGGCAGCAGACCAGCGCAGTCTGGCACCCACAGCACGACGCGGGTAACTACGGAAGTCGGAATCTGTCAGAACCAGCCCGGCGGTTCGCCTGTTCGGGTACTACGGCGTGGCCAGCGCCTCGGTCGGTGACAACCGGCTCGCCCTGATCGCCGGGTACAACCCCGCGATCATGCCGATCACCATCGTCGCGACGACCCCGCCACCGGAAGCCCAGACAGGTACGACCGACGGCCAACCTTGGTACGCGGCATACGAAACAGTGACCGCCACGCCCAGCAGCACGCCGCCGAGGCCACCCAAAGCCGACAGCAGCAACGATTCCGCGAGGAACTGGATCCGCACCTGGCCACGCGTGGCACCGAGTGACCGCCGCAGACCGATCTCCGCACGGCGTTCCAGCACCGAGATCACCATCGTGTTGGCCACGCCCACACCGCCGACCAGCAACGCGACCGCGCCCAGGCCGAGCAGCAACCCGTTGAGCGTCTGGTCGGTGGCGTTCTTGGCTGCCAGCGCGTCGGACGGCCTGGACACCGAGACCTCGTTGGGTTTCTCGGGGTTCGCGGTCGCGGCGAGCACTGCCTGTACCGCTTCGACGGCGTCGTCACGGGTTCGCGTGTAGACGGTCGTGGCGTAGCCGTCGAACTTCATCGACGCCACCGCGACCGGCCAGCCGACGAGCGCCGAGGTGTCCAGTTCCGGGGCCAGCGGTACCGGATTCAGCACGCCGACGACAGTGAACCACTGTCCGCCAAGGTGAACGCGCTCCTCGGCCGAGCCGACGCCGAGCCGCTCGGCGGCTTTCCGCCCGAGGACGACCGCTGGGTAACGCGCGTTGGCCTCGTTGAGGAACGTACCGCTGACGAGCGTGGCTCCGACGGTGTCCGGCAGGTCCGGCTTGGCGGCGAGGACCGCGATGCCGCCGGACTCCGCCGCCGGGATCCGGTCGTTGCGGTACACCTTGGCGCCGGCCACTTTCCCGGTCGCCGACGTGGCCAGCACCGGTTCGATCCGGTCGATCATGCCGACCGCCTCGTCCGGCAGGTGGCTCTGCTCGCCGAACAGCGACTGCCCCGGCCCGACCGTGAGCAGGTTGGTGCCGAGCGCGGCCAGCTGCCGGTCCAGGTTCTCCCGGCTGGACGTGGAGATCCCGACGACCGAGATCATCGCGGCGATCCCGATCGCGATGCCCAGCGCGGACAGCAACACCCGCAACGGCCGGGCGCGCAGACCTGCTCCCCCGACACGAAGCACGTCACGCGCGCTCAGCCGCGCGGGCCGCAGCCGGTCAGCCATGACTGTCACCCACGACCACGCCGTCGCGCATCTCCACCTGGCGCGGCAGATCGGCCGCGATGTCCCGGTCGTGCGTGATGATCACGACCGTCGTGCCGCTCGCGTTCAGCTCACGCAGCAACGTGATCACGTCCGCGCCTGACCGCGTGTCGAGATTCCCGGTCGGCTCGTCGGCCAGCAGCAACGCCGGTTCCCCGACCACCGCACGGGCGATCGCGACGCGTTGCCGCTCACCTCCGGACATCTCGTGCGGCTGATGATCCAACCGGTGCGCCAGACCGACTCGCGCCAACGCCGCACGCGCCTTGCCGCGGCGCTCACGCAACCGTTTCCCGGTGTACAGCAGGCCGTCAGCCACGTTGTCCACAGCGGACACACCGGCAGCGAGGTGGAACTGCTGGAAGACGAAACCGAGCACACGCGCCCGCAACGCGGACAACTCGCGGTCGGCCAACGAATGCACGTCGTGGTCGTCGACGTGCACGGTCCCGGTGCTCGGCCGGTCCAGGGTGCCGATCATGTTCAACATCGTCGACTTGCCCGAACCGGACGGCCCGACGATGCCCACCAGTTCACCACGGCCGATCGCCACATCCACGTCACGCAACGCGGCCACCCCACCCGAATACACCCTGCTGACTCCGCGAAGCTCGACCACTGGTGTCATTTCGGCACTCCCACCACGGTTCCCGCGCCGATCCCGGTGCCGCGAACCTCCACCTTGCCGTCCGCGAACATGCCCGTCTCGACGGCGGCGTACTTGCTGCCGGAGCCGTCGATCACCTGCACGCCGTAGCCGCCCTCGGCCAGCGCGACCAGCGCGCCGACAGGCACCGCGAGCACGTTCTCCCGCTTCTCGGACACCAGGGTCACGTCGACCGGCGCCGAGTCGAGCCGTCCCGCGGCCGCCTGGTCGGCGAACGTCACGACGACCTCGATCGTGCTCGTGGTGGAACTGCCCTGTTGCGCGGGCTGCGCGATGGCAACGCTGCCGACCGACGCGACCGTGCCCGCCACGGCCTTGCCGCCCGGCAGCGTCACAGTCGCCGGGATCCCTTGGCTGACAAGGTGTTGCTTGGCCACATCCAGTTTCACGGTGACCGTCCTGGTGGTCGCGGTGTACGTCATCATCTGCCCGTTCGCCGGGCCACCGGCCTTGGCCATGAGCTCGGCGACCCGGACCTCGCCGGGCACCACGGCGACGTCGGTGACCGCGACCGTGCCGGTTTCCGGTTTGCCGAGGTCTTCCTGCCAGCGCCGGACAGCGGTGGCGGTGGCCGACGTGAACTCGTTGTCGACAGTGAAACCCTTGTAACCCAGGGCCTGGAGGTTCTCCTCGACCTGCCGGACGTCGTTGCCCTCGATGCCGGATTTCAGCGTCCGGAACAGCGGGATGGTGCCGTAGAAGGCAGGCACCGGCTGGTCGTCGACCGAGTACGCGGTCTTGCCGCGAGTGATCACCTCCCCCGCGGCGGGCAGCCACGTCACTGTGCCCTGCCCGGTCCTGAGCAGCGGGTTGGGCGTGCCGTAGCCCAAGGTCCCGGCGACCTTCTCGGTGCTGGTCAGCGTGGCCGACGTGACCTTGGCGGTGCTCGGCGGCAGCCCGCCGGCCGGTGGCGGCGCCGGTTCCGTACCGCCGAAACCGAACGCCGCCACACCCCCAGCTCCGACCACGGCAACCGCCGCGCCGAGGCCAACCGCGACCCGTGTCGTGCGTTTCATCGCCCGAACCGCCCGGGGACCTTGTCCTTGCACGCCTCCATGGCCTTCTTGAAGACCGGGCTCTCCCGGTCCAGGCCCGCGATCTTGTCCAGGCCCAGCATCGGACTGTTCGGGTCCGGGTCCGGGATGTCGACGCCGTTGTCCCGCATACACTTCGTGAACTCACGCAGCTCGTCGACGAGCTTGGGATCGATCTTGGACAGGTCCCCGCCGCCAGGCAGCAGCGACTTGCAGGCGTCCATGGCCTTCTGGAACGCCGGGCTGGTCCGGTCGATCTGCTTGTCGCCGAATCCGCCACCCGGTTCCGGGTCGGGCATGTCGACGCCGTTGTCCCGCATGCATTTGGCGAACTTGCGTGTCTGTTCGTCGGTGTCCCCGGACACGGCCACGCTTGTCTGCGGCGCACTGGAGCCGCTGCTACCCGCCGACGCGATGCCCTTGTCGTCCGTGCTGCTGGCGCATCCGCCGAGCAACAACCCCAACGCGACCACGGTTACGACCGTTCGCATGGTCCTTCTCCCTCCGGTTCGAGTGCGGACCAGCAGAGCAGGACGCGAATAACCTCGACATAACTCGATCGGGCGCAGTTAACGGCCGCGTTATGGCCGTCTCACCGATGATGGACGCATGCGAGTTCTGGTGGTCGAGGACGAACCGATCCTGGCGGACGCGGTCGCCGAATGGCTGCGGCGGGAAGCGTTCGCGGTGGACGTCGCCCACCGCGGCGACGAGGCGCTGGAGCGGCTCGCTGTGAACGACTACGACGTGCTCGTGCTGGACCGGGACATCCCCGGGGTGCACGGTGACGAGGTGTGCCGCGCCATCGCGGGCGGTGACATCCGGATCCTCATGCTCACGGCCGCGTCCGGCGTCCGTGACCGGGTCGCCGGGCTCGGCCTCGGCGCGGACGACTACCTGCCCAAGCCGTTCGCGTTCGTCGAACTGTCCGCGCGCGTGCACGCGTTGCTGCGGCGGACCCGGCCCGCGGCGCCGCCGGTACTGGAGCGCGCGGGACTGCGCATCGACCCGGGCAGGCGGGAAGCCAGCCGGGACGGGCAGCCGATCGTGCTGGCCAACAAGGAGTTCGCGTTGCTGACCGAACTCGTCCGCGCCGACGGCGCGGTGGTGTCCACCGAGCACCTGTTGGAGAAGGTGTGGGACGAGAACATCGACCCGTTCACCAACGTGGTGCGCGTGACGATGATGAAACTGCGCCGCAGACTCGGTGATCCACCGATCGTGGAAACGGTCGCCGGCGTGGGGTACCGGATCCGATGACCCGCCTGCTGCCCCGCGCCTGGACGATCAGAGGCCGGTTGACCGCGCTGTACGGCTCGCTGTTCTTCGTGGCGGGCGTGATCCTGCTGGCGTTGATGTACCTGCTGGTCTGGCAGATCCTCAACCGCACCCAGCCGCAGTTGCCGGACTCCGACTCGCTGCGGGTCGCGCTGGCCCGGATGGGCAAGCTGCCGCTCGGGCCCAACGGCCAGGAAGTCTCGCTGACGGACTTGATCACCAGCGTGCGTGCGGCGCAGGACCAGCAGCGCCAGGACATCCTCGACAGCCTGCTCGCCCAAGGCGCGGTCACGCTCGTCGGCGTCGGGCTGGTCGCCGCCGCGCTCGGCTGGCTGCTTGCGCGCCGCGCGCTGCAGCCCGTGCACGAGATCACCGCGACGGCCCAGCGCATCGCGACGTCCGACGCCGGCCGCGGCCTGCAGGAACGCATCAAGCACACCGGCCCGAACGACGAGGTGACCGAGCTGGCGCAGACGTTCAACACGATGCTGGAACGCCTGGACCGGTCGTTCGACGGCCAGCACCGGTTCATCGCGAACGCGTCGCACGAGATGCGTACGCCGCTGGCGGTGAAGCGCGCGCTGATCGAGATCACCGTGACCCGGCCGGGGACGTCCGCGGACGCCGTCCAGCTCGGTGAGTCGCTGCTGGAGATCAACGCCCGGCACGAGCGGCTGATCGACGGTTTGCTGACGCTGGCCGACAGCGAGAACGAGCTGACCGAGCGCAGCCCGGTGGACTTGGCGGACGTCGCCGGTCACGTGGTCGAGCAGCTCGCGCCTGCCGCACGGGACGCGGGTGTCGACGTCCGCCGGGCTGTGTCACGCCCCGCGCCCGTGGTGGGTGACGCGGTGCTGCTCGAACGGCTGATCCAGAACCTGGTCGAGAACGCTATCCGGCACAACCAACCCGACGGCTGGTTGTCGGTGGCGACCGCGTCGGCGGACGGCTGGAGCAGTGTCACGGTCAGCAACTCCGGGCCGGTGGTGCGGCCGTACGAGGTCGATGTGTTGTTCCAGCCGTTCCGCCGCCTGGAACGTGAGCGGACCGCGGGCGAGCGTGGTTTCGGCCTCGGGTTGTCGATCGCGCGGGCGATCAGCCGGTCGCATCAGGGGGACGTGCACGCGGTGCCACGGCCGGACGGCGGCCTGGACGTGACCCTCAAACTGCCTGGTCAAGACTGAGTTCTACCCCTTGGTGGCAATAGGGCGTTGCATCGCGATGCGTTCCGATATATCGTTGACGCATCGGGATAGATCCCGAGTGACTCATCGAGGAGAGAAACCATGCGTAACCCATACGAATTCGAGACACCGCACCACCACGACCGCCGCAGCGGCGGGCGCCCCGGACGGCCCCGTCGCGGGCCGTTCCCACCGGGGTTCGGCTTCGACGGCGACTGGGGCCGCGGACGCGGCTTCGGCGGCCGGGGGCGCGGGCGCGGCCAACGGCGCGGCCGGGGCGACGTACGGGCGGCAGTGCTCGCACTGCTGGCCGAGCGCCCGATGCACGGCTACGAGATCATCCAGGAGATCAACACGCGCAGCGGCGGCTACTGGCGACCGAGCCCCGGCTCGGTCTACCCGACCCTGCAGCTGCTCACCGACCAGGGCCTGCTCAGCGTCGAAGAGGGAACGGGCAGCAAGCGCCAGTTCACGCTGACCGACGAGGGCAAGACCGAGGCCGAGCAGCTGGACACCCCGCCGTGGGAGCAGGTCACCGACGAGGTCGACCCGCAGGAGGTCGAGCTGAACACCGCGCTGCACCAGCTCGTGTCGGCCACCGTCCAGGTCTCCCAGGCCGGCACCGAGACGCAGAAGGCCCGTGCGATCGAGACGTTGAACGAGACCAGGCGCGCGATCTACGCGATCCTGGGCTCCACGGAGTGACCGCCCTAGCCGGCCGCGAGCATCACCTCGCCGACGAAATCACGGACCTCCACGTCGGTGACGTCGTCGAACTGCTCGGTGACGGTGATCTCGAAACTGCAGGTCATCGGGTTGGCGGAGCGCCGCACCTGACCGAACACCCGCAACCCGGCCTTGTCGGCGAGCAGCTTGGCGTGCTCGAGCACCCGATCGGGCCGGGCGGCGAGGTGGACGTGGAACAGCGGCGTCTGCGGCGGCTCCGGCACCACCTGGACACCGGGGATGCCACCGAGCATCCCGGCCAGGGTCCGTGCCCTGACCAGGAACTCCGGCATCCTCGGCAGTAGTTCGTCAAGGCCGCGTTCCCCGGCGACGGCCAACGGCCACGCGCCGAGGGTGGCGCCGCCCAGCCGGTCGCGCCAGACCCTGGCGTGCTCGATGAACGCGGTGTCACCGGCAAGCAACGCGCCGGAGATCCCCATAAGTCCTTTGTAGAGGGACACGTAGACGCTGTCGAACAGCGCGGCGATCTCCGCGTGCGCCCTGCCGTAGAACGGCTGCGCCTCCCACAGCCGCGCACCGTCCATATGGGACGCGACGCCGTGCTCGCGGGTCCAGTCGATCTGCGCGAGCAGCTCGTCCCACGCGGGCAGCAAGCCGCCGATCTCCCGCTGCGGCAACTCCAGCACCAGAGCCGCGACCGGCTGCCTGATGGCGTCGAGGTCCGCCAGCGTGATCAACGAGTGGTAGTCGCCGACCGGCAGGCCGGACAGACCGTGCACGATCTCGTACCCCTTGTGCTCGTGTACTTCCAGGTGGCACTGCGGGTGGAACGCGATCGTGCGGGTGGTGCGGCGGTCGGCGTGGATGCGCATGGCGACCTGCTGCGCCATCGTGCCGGTCGGGAAGAAGGCGGCTGCGGGCTTGCCCAGCAGGTCGGCGACACGGCGTTCCAGTCTCGGCACAGCGTCGGCTCTGGACTCCTCGTCGCCGACCCGCGACCGCAGCAGGTCGAGCACGTGCGCCGGGCGGTGCTTGCTGGTGGTGGCAAGGGACACGGAACGGAGGTCGCCATGGATCGCCATGCGACGACATTACCCGCCGTTCAGGACTAGACCAGTCGGTTTACGACGCGTGCGCACCCGGTAGCCGACCGGAAAGCTCAGCCCGGTCACGGCCGCGATCGCCCTGCGGGCGACCGGCGCGGAGAACTCGATCCGCAGCACGGCTTCCAGGTGTTCGCGATCATCGAACCGCCACGTGGCAACGACGTCCGCGCTGTCGAACCCGGCGTCGGCGAAGAACCGCTCGATCCCGCCCGGGTCGTACTTGGGAAGATCGGCGCGCAACCACTCGCCGTACGGCGCACTGCGGCCGTCGAGGTCGACGATCGCCAGCACGCCGCCCGGCCGCAGCACCCGGTCGGCCTCAGCCAGACCGGGTTCGCAGCCGGGTCCGAAGAAGTACGCGGTCCTCGCGTGCACCAGGTCGACGCTCGCGTCGGGCAACGGAAGTCGTTGGGCCGCACCGACCATCACATCAACCGATGTCAGGTCCGCGACCCGTTGCCTGGCGCGCCGCACCAACGGCTGGTGCGGTTCGACGCCGACCACCCCGCGCGCGGTCGCGGCGAACCGCGGCAGGTGGAATCCGTCGCCGCAGCCGAGATCGAGCACGTCGAGGCCGGTCCAATCACACCGTTGCGCGAGGACCCGCCAGATCGCACCGTCCACGTCCTGAGCGTTGTTCTCGATCTCGTAGAGATCCGGCCAGTGCCAGATATTCGGGCTCGGCACAACGTCATCGGGACGAACGGCGGACAGCACCGCCTCCCGTGCGCGCGAAACGAGACCAGGAAGCCATGACCTTGACACCAAAACAGCAAACCACAAGGCGCAGTTGAGGCGTATGGTCCGGCGGTGGGCTTCTCATTCGGCCCTTTCCCCTCCGGAGGTCGCCATGCGATTCGGCACACCCTGTTGGATCGATCTCGCCACCACCGACCCGAAAGCCAGCAGGGACTTCTACGGCGGCCTCTTCGGCTGGCAATATCGGGCAAATCCGACAGGCGACTACCTCACCGCGCTCGCCGACGACGTACCGGCAGCCGGTCTCTACCGCGTTCCGGATGCGCCACAGACACCGGCGTGGACGCTGTACCTGGCAGTTTCCGACACCAGGACAACCGCTGACCGAATTGTCCGATTAGGCGGACAGGTTCGGATGCCACCCCAGGAATTCGACGGCCAGGGCAGCCTGATGGTGGCGAGCGATCCGACCGGAGCGACGATCGGATTCTGGCAGACCTCGGCGCCGTGGCCGTTCGCGACCGGCACCAAGGGCGAATTCGGCTGGGCCGAGCTGAACACGTGGGACGGCGACACCGCCGACAAGTTCTTCGTCGACCTGTTCGGCTACCAACTGGAACAGATCGGTGACGGAGAGGAGTTCGACTACACCACGTGGACACTGCCCGGCGACAGCGAACCGGTGGCGGGCCGGATGCGTTTCGGCGCGGACTTCCCGCACAGCACCCAGCCGCACTGGATGATCTACTTCGAAGTGGACCCGGCACTGGGCACGGACGAGGCGACCGTGTCGGCTGTCCGGCTGGGCGGCCGGCTGCTGTCCGAACCCGCCGACTCCCCGTTCGGGCGGCTGTCGGTGGTCGAGGATCCTTGCGGGGCGGCGTTCACGTTGATCGACACCTCGAACCGGAGCACGCCCCACCAGCCTTCGGAAGACGAACTCGGTGCGGCTTATGAGGATCCGTACGACGATTGATCTTCGCTTGCACGGATTGGGGGTGGGGCGCTCCCCGACTTCCGCGTCGGGATCGGCTCCTCCGCCCGGCTCGGCGCACCGCTCCCGGAGTCCGGTTCCCGGCGCGCCGCTCCAGCTAGCTCGGCACGAACAGGCGCAGCAGCAACCAGGACACGACCGCCGACGGCAGCAGCGAGTCCATCCTGTCCATCAGACCGCCGTGCCCCGGCAGCAGATTGCCCATGTCCTTGATGCCGAGGTCACGCTTGATCAGCGACTCCACCAGGTCGCCGAGCGTCGCCGTCAGCACGATCGCCGCGCCGAACAGCGCACCCTGCCACCACTGCGCGTCCAGCATCAGGCTCAGTGACAGCGCGCCACCGACCACCCCGGCGAGCATCGAACCCGAGAAGCCTTCCCACGACTTCTTCGGACTGATCGTCGGAGCCATCGGGTGCTTGCCGAACAGCACGCCCGCCGCGTAACCGCCTGTGTCGGAGGCGACCACCGCGATCAGGAAGCACAGCACGCGCGCGACGCCGTCCTCCGGTACCACGAGCATCGCCGCGAACGAGGCGAACATCGGTACGTACGCGGCGGTGAACACCGACGCGGAGATGTCACGCAGGTAGTTCTCGGTGCCTCCCCTGAAGCGCCACAGCAGGCACGCCAGGATCGTCACCACGAAGGCGGACACGACTCCGCTGCGTTCGAACGGCCACGCCAGCCACACCATGGCCTGGCCACCCACGAACACCGGCCAGAACGCGACCTGGATACCCGCGCTGCGCTTGAGCGCGGTCGACAACTCGTACGTCGCCACGGCAACCGCGGCCGCGACGACGCCGACGAAGATCTCTTTGACGGTCACCAGCGAAACGATGACCGCGGCGCCGAGCAGCAGCCCGACCCCGATGGCGGCGGGTAGGTTGCGACCGGCCCGGGACTTCTTCGGTGTTTCGTCCCCGGCCGGCTCGCCCGTCTCGGTGCCGGCAGTGCTGCCCATTCCCGTAGTCAACTAGACCTCGAGCAGTTCTGCCTCTTTGTGCTTGACCAGCTCGTCGACCTGTGCGACATAGCGGTCCGTGACGTTCTGCAGCTCCTTCTCGGCGCGTGCGACGTCGTCCTCACCGGCTTCACCGTCCTTGGCGATGCGGTGCAGCTCCTCGTTGGCCTTGCGGCGGATGTTGCGGATCGCCACCTTGGCGTCCTCGCCCTTGCCCTTGGCCTGCTTGACCATCTCGCGGCGCCGTTCCTCCGACAGCTGCGGGATGACGATGCGGATGATCTGGCCGTCGTTGCTCGGGTTCACCCCGAGGTCCGAGTCCCTGATCGCCTTCTCGATCGCGTTCAGCTGGCTGACGTCGTACGGCTTGACGACGGCCATCCGCGCCTCGGGGATGCTGATGCCAGCGAGCTGGTTCAACGGCGTGGGTGAACCGTAGTATTCGACGACGATGCGGGAGAACATGGTCGGGGTGGCGCGGCCGGTGCGCACCGCTGCCAGATCGTCCTTGGCGTGCGTCACCGCCTTTTCCATCTTCTCCTCGGCGTCGAGAAGTGTCTCGTCGATCACGGCTGCTCCTTGCTCGTGCCGTTCGTAGGACTGCGAATTACCAGCGATCCCGCCAGTACGGGCAAACCGCTTAAACCGGAACCGTACTCGCGGGGGTGCTCACCAGCGTGCCGATCCTCTCACCACGCACGGCGCGGGCGATGTTGCCCTCGGTCAGCAGGTTGAAAACCACGATCGGCATGTTGTTGTCCATGCAGAGGCTGAACGCGGTCGTGTCGGCCACCTGCAGGCCCCGCTCGAGGACCTCGCGGTGCGAGATGTGGTCGAACATGGTCGCGTCCGGGTTGGTCTTCGGGTCGGCCGTGTAGACCCCGTCGACGGCCTTGGCCATCAGCACGACCTCGCAGCCGATCTCCAGGGCGCGCTGCGCGGCCGTGGTGTCGGTGGAGAAGTACGGCATGCCGGTACCGCCACCGAAGATGACCACGCGGCCCTTCTCGAGGTGCCGGATCGCGCGGCGCGGGATGTACGCCTCGGCGACCTGGCTCATCGTGATCGCCGTCTGCACCCTCGTCTCGACGCCCTCCGCCTGCTCGAGGAAGTCCTGCAGGGCAAGGCAGTTCATCACGGTGCCGAGCATCGCCATGTAGTCGGCGCGCGCCCGGTCCATGCCCCGCTGCTGCAGTTCGGCGCCGCGGAAGAAGTTCCCACCGCCGATCACGATCGCGACCTGGGTGCCCGCCCTGACCACCTCGGCGATCTGCCGGGCCACTGTTTGCACGACATCGGGGTCGACGCCGACGGCACCACCGCCGAACATCTCACCACCGAGCTTCAGCAGCACTCTCCGGAACGGTTTGGCGGCTTCGGTCACATCTCCTCCTGCGGCGTTGCATGCGACGGGCGGGGCCGCGAGCGCCGGTTTCCGACGCGCCCGCGACCCCGCCCATGCTGTCATCGCTCGCCTGACCCGAAATTTCGGGTCAGGCCTGGCCGACCTCGAAGCGGGCGAAGCGGGTGACCGTCACGCCTGCCTCGTCGAGCAGGGCCTTGACGGTCTTCTTCGAGTCGGTGACCGACGGCTGGTCGAGCAGCACGACGTCCTTGAAGAAGCCGTTCACGCGACCCTCGACGATCTTGGGCAGCGCCGCATCCGGCTTGCCCTCCTCGCGCGCGGTCTCCTCGGCGATCCGGCGCTCGTTGGCGACCAGGTCCTCGGGCACCTCGTCACGGGTGACCCACTTGGCCTTCAGCGCGGCGACCTGCATCGCGGCACCGCGAGCGGCCTCCGCGTTGTCGCCCGTGTACTCGACGAGCACGCCGACGGCGGGCGGCAGGTCGGCGGAGCGCTTGTGCAGGTAGACGGCGACCGGGCCGTCGAGCACGACGACCTTGGCCAGCTCCAGCTTCTCGCCGATCTTGGCCGACAGGGCCTGCACGGCGTCGGCGACGCTCTGGCCGCCGAGGTCGGCGGTCTTGAGCACCTCGACGTCAGCCGGGTTGGTGGCCTTGGCGACCGCCAGGATGCTGTTGGCCAGCTCCTGGAACTCGGTGTTCTTCGCGACGAAGTCGGTCTCGCAGCGCAGCTCGACCATCACGCCGCCGTCCGCGACGACCAGTCCGTTCGCGGTGGCGCGCTCGGCGCGCTTGCCGACGTCCTTCGCACCCTTGATGCGCAGGAACTCGACGGCCTTGTCGAAGTCGCCGCCGGACTCCTCGAGGGCCTTCTTGCAGTCCATCATTCCGGCGCCGGTGAGCTTACGCAGCCGCGCGACGTCCGCGGCGGTGTAGTTCGCCATCGTGCGTGTTTCCGTCCTTGTTCGGTGTGGTGCCCGCTCCCCGTGTGCGGGGAACGGGCACCGTGTGCGGAGCT
Organism: Kibdelosporangium phytohabitans; assembly: GCF_001302585.1. Lineage (GTDB taxonomy): Bacteria > Actinomycetota > Actinomycetes > Mycobacteriales > Pseudonocardiaceae > Kibdelosporangium > Kibdelosporangium phytohabitans. The sequence goes on from NZ_CP012752.1 coordinate 10,001,341, forward strand.
TCGTCAGGATTCGGTCTGGGCCGGGGCTTCACCGGCGTCGGCGGTCGCGCTGACCAGCAGGTCGCGCTCCCACTCGGGCAGCGGCTCGGCGGCCGCACCCGGCTCCGGCTTGTCCTCGCCCTCGGTGGCGGCGCCGTTGCGGCCGGACCGCGCGATCAGGCCCGCGGCGGCGGCCTCGGCGACGACGCGGGTCAGCAGCGCGGCGGACCGGATGGCGTCGTCGTTGCCCGGGATCGGGTAGTCGACCTCGTCCGGGTCGCAGTTCGTGTCCAGGATGGCCACGACCGGGATGTTGAGCTTGCGGGCCTCGCCGACGGCGATGTGCTCCTTCTTGGTGTCCACGATCCAGACGGCGCTCGGCACCTTGGACATGTCGCGGATACCGCCGAGGGTGCGCTCCAGCTTGTCCTTCTCACGGGTCAGCATCAGGATCTCCTTCTTGGTGAGACCCTGGAAGCCGCCGGTCTGCTCCATCGACTCCAGTTCCTTGAGCCGCTGGAGGCGCTTGTGCACGGTGGAGAAGTTGGTCAGCATGCCGCCGAGCCAACGCTGGTTCACGAAGGGCATGCCGACACGCAGCGCCTGCTCCGCGATCGCTTCCTGTGCCTGCTTCTTGGTGCCGACGAACAGGATCGAACCGCCGTGCGCGACCGTCTCCTTGACGAACTCGTACGCGCGGTCGATGTAGGTCAGCGTCTGCTGCAGGTCGATGATGTAGATGCCGTTGCGCTCGGTGAAGATGAAGCGCTTCATCTTCGGGTTCCAGCGGCGGGTCTGGTGCCCGAAGTGCACGCCGGAATCGAGCAACTGCCTCATGGTGACGACGGCCATGGCCGGATTCGCACCTCTTCTGTCGGGCATGCCGGTCTGTGGGAAGGCCGGCACACTAGTCGGTTCTCGCGGCACACCGGGTGGTCTGCCGCCCTGGTGGCAGTACCGGCGCCCGCACCCACTCGGTGGATACCGAGGTGGGACCGACGGGCATCGTCACCGGTCGGAGGACCGGTTAAGTACTGGCACGCGAAGTCGCCCCGCGAATACACGGGCCGCGTGAGCAGTGTACGCCGCCGAACCGACAAACCATTAACCGCTCTACCCCCTCGAAAGCGACTTGTCCACAGCCACCCACCTGTCCACAGCCTGACCAAGACCCCCTGGAGCCGAAAGCAAGATCAAGGAACCCTGGAACCATGAACCCATCCCCCCAGCTCAGCGCCCTCGTCATGACGTTGATGATCGCCGCGCCCGCAGCGGCGGCAGCCCCGCAGCGCCTGGGAAACCGGCCACATTTTTCCTGGCCGCTACCCAAGCCCCACGAGCTCGTCCGCCCCTTCATCCCACCGCTCACGCCCTACGGACCGGGCCACCGCGGGATCGACATCGCGGGCTGGACCGATCGCCCGGTCCTGGCGGCGGGCGACGGCCGCGTGATCCACGCGGGGCCAGTCGTCAACCGGCCACTGGTCTCCCTGGAACACCCAGGCGGCCTGCGGACAACCTACGAACCGGTCGCCCCATCGGTCACGCGTCACCAGCGTGTCCACCGCGGCGACGTCATCGGCCACCTCATGGCAGGCCACTGCCCCACAGCCTGCCTGCACTGGGGCGCCCACAGAGCCGGGACGTACGTCGATCCCCGACGCCTCCTGTCCAGCGGACAGGTCCGCCTCCTACCGTCACCACCGATCACGCTCAGCTAGCGCTGTGCCCGAACCTTGGTGCGCCTGGCCCGTCGGCGGATCCCCGGTCGTTTGTGGGCTGCGACGTGTCACCGCGTGCATGGTGTCACGTACCTCCGTGGCTGCTACTGGATCGGTGACGACACCCGGTCGGCGTCAACCATCAGCGCAAACGCATCGCGAGCACCCTGGCGGCGGCTACCGGCGTGAGCTGCCCTTCAACAACCCCAGGCTCGTCACGAGCCTCACGTAATGATGGAGCCGACCCCAGCAGCCCCATCAGGGTCCAGGCAGGCCAGACCGGCACCTGCTGGTGTGTTGGTCGCGGGTAAGCGGTGCTTCCCAGGTCCTAGGGGTGCGGGCGGGGAAAAGGGGGTGCCGATCCGGCGTGGAGGTAGCCCTCGTCGGCCGGGTGGGCAGACGCGCAGCGGCTCACAGCAGCGGGCAGCGCGTGCTGGCGGGCGGCCACCAGGTCGCGGGCCCAGCCGGATCCGGCTGGGCTGAACCGAATCGGAAGCCCATCGGTGGACACGCGCAGCCATGACGTCCGCTCCGGCACGTCGTCAAAGCAAGCCCCAACGACCATCGCTCTCATGTGGACAGTCAGGACTTGCTGCCGCCGACTCGCCGTCCGACGAAAACGACACCGTGGATCACGCCGTCCAGATCCGCGACGGCGGGCAGGCGTCACCCAGCCGTGGAGCCGAGCGAGAAACAGCCTGGAGGCTGGGTGCGGCGCGGGCGAAGGTAATGGTGAAGGTAGGCCACGAGACCCAAGGTGGCGTCGTTGCGCGCCTGCCGTTGAGAAAGGCTCCAGCGACAGGCCGTCGTTCCGGCAAAAGGAAGCAGTCACAGCATGACGACCATCAAGCCGCAGCGGACCGGATCACTGCCAGTGCAACGGAATCGCGACGGTCCCCACAGCCGGAACCGCAGACAGCCGCCTATCTCCAGCGCGCCTTCAACACCCAGATGTGGTGTGCCAGAACAGAAACGGGTGACTTGCCATGCGAAATGCCCACACCCGGCTGCAGCACGCACTCGAAGACTTCACCGCGTAGCCCGGAATGCGCCGAGGACACCGAACGCCGTGTGAACCCGGAGGCCCCGTCCTGCCACACACCTGTTCAGCCCTGACCCCTGCGGCGGCTCCGGCCAGCAGTTGAGACATCGTCCTCGCGTACGCCATCAGCAGGGCGAGCACCGCCGGCCTCGGCGCGGTCACGCGCAGCCCCGTCGAACGCAGCTGTTCACGCATCCGGGCCCGGTCCGGGGTGGTCGGTGTCGACATCGCTACCTACCCTCACCGCTCAATCTGGAATGAGTCCACCACAACTTGGTCGGGCTGATCTCCGGTCGTCCCAGCCGTGACAACGTCGGCTTGCTGATGCGAGCGACCAGCTGTGTTCCACCCGCAACTCGGCGAGCCGGGCGAAACATCGAGCGAAGGGGCTCCCACATTCGAGACGGCATCCCGAACATGGGACGGACAGTCAGGTGGTGCGGGCTCGGTAGCCGGCGATGACCTGGGTCAGAACTTGGCGGGCACGGTGAAGGCTGATGGAACCGCTGTGCCAGCGTTCACTGAGGCCTTCGACCAGGGCCGTGAGGTGTTCGGCCGCGAGGGCGGGATCCACGTCGGCGGCGACGCCGCCCACGGCTTTGGCCTGGCCGACCAGGTCCTCGATGTCGGTGTTCCATGCCCGGGTGGTCGTCTGCAGCGCCTTGCGTAAGTCGTGGTTGAACACGGCGCTGGCCCGGAGTTCGCCCCACGCGACGCTGTTCTCCCGGACTTCGTCGATGTCCTGGAGTTCGAGCAGCAGCATCTGCTCGAGTTCGGCGAGCGGGTCGCCGTTCGTGGCCTGCGCCGGTTCCGTGTAGTTCTCGGCACGCCGGTTGATGTGCTCCAGGGCGGCGTGCAGGATCCCTGACCGGTCCTTGAAGTGGTAGTAGATCAACGCGGTGGACACGCCTGCCGCCGCGGCGAGTTTCTCGATGCGCAGGCCGCGGACCCCGTCCTGGGCTATGACGCGGACAGCGGCTCGCAGTATCTGGGTTCGACGCTCGGACACGGCACCTCGCTCAGGCCGCGGGCTCTTGTTGGGTCGTGCAGTGGATTCCGCCGCCACCCGCGGCGATGGCGTCGATGTCGATCTGCACAACCTCCCGGTCGGGGAACAGTCGCGTCAACGTGGCCTTCGCCGCCGCGTCGGCTTTGGGGTCGCCGAACTCCGGGGCGATGACCGCGCCGTTGCCGACGTAGAAGTTCACATAGCCCGCCGCGAAGTCGTCGCCCGCCCCCTCGGCACGCAGCGTCGACGGGGCTTCGAGGGTCTCGACCTGGAGCCTGTGGCCGTGCACGTCCGTCGCGGCGCGCAGGATGTCCAGGTGATGGCGGGTGACCTCGTAGTCGAAGCCGTCGGGGTCGTTGTCCAGCCCCGCCACCACCACGCCCGGCCGCGCGAACCGGGCGTAGAAGTCCGTGGCCGTCGGTGATGTCGCGTCCCGCGATGCCGGGCAGCCAGATCACCTTCTTGATGCCGAGCAACTGCGCGAGCTTGTGCTCGACGTCGGCCTTCTTCCAGCCGGGTTGCGATTGGCGTTGAGCACGCACGACTCGGTGATGATCGCTGTGCCTTCGCCGTCGACCTCCAGGCCGCCGCCTTCGAGCACCAGATCGGTCCGGAGGCTCTCCGCTCCGGCACGACCGATCACGAACCGGGCGACCCCAGCGTCACGCCTGTGCTCCTGCTTGCCGCCCCAGCCGTCGAAGTTGAGGTCCACACCGGCCACGGCGCCGCCGCCGCGCACGAACACCGGACCGGTGTCGCGCATCCACAGGTCGTCCAGCTCAGCGGCGATCACCTCCACCTTCGGGCCGACCAGGCCACGCGCCACGTCGACCTCGCCCGGCCTGGCCAGCATCGCCACCGGTTCGTAGCGGGCGATGGTGGCGGCGATCGCGGCCAGATCCCGGCGCGCCCGGGGCAGCTGGCGCGCCCCGTAGATCTTCTCGCTCGCACCGAACGCCATCCAGGTCCGCTTGTGCGGCTGTCCTTCCTCGGGCATCAGCCACGACCGTTCCGCCTGAGCCGGGCTCACGGATGTTCCTCCCACCGGCGACTCCGCCGAATTGCCACAGGAAGCCCCCATCAGGACACCTACCGTCATCAGTCCGGCTCGCGGGAAACGCCGCCGGCGCATGAAGTCCTCCTCCGGACGACCGCCACCGTAAACCTGACTGAATTTTCAGTCAAACCGACGGATGTCAGCGGCAGCAGGCCTGTTTCGAAGGAGTCAGCCCTGGTCAGGCCGTTCGTCGCTCAGGCGTCGGACTGCTCGACCAGCTTGGCACGCAGCCGCAGCACCGCACGGGTGTGCAGCTGGCAGACGCGGGACTCGGTCACGCCGAGGACCTTGCCGATCTCCGCGAGCGTCAGGTTCTCGAAGTAGTACAGGGTGACCACGATCCGGTCGCGCTCGGCGAGCTGCTCGATCGCGCCGGCCAGCTGCCTGCGGTTGTCCAGGTCGACCAGGGTCGCCACCGGGTCTTCGGCGCCCTCGTCCGGCAGGGTCTCGGCGAGCGACGCCGTGCCGCGGCCCGCAGCGACGAGTTCGTCGAGCGCGACGACGCTGGTCAGCTGCAGTTGGGCGTACAGCTCGTGCAGGTCCTTCACGCTGATGTCGAGCTCGGTGGCGAGCTCCAGGTCTGTCGGCTGGCGCTGCAGCTTGGCGCCGAGGCGCTCCAGCGCACGTTCCACCTCACGCGCCCTGCCGCGCACCGAACGCGGGACCCAGTCCTGTTGACGCAGGTCGTCGAGGATCGCACCGCGGATGCGCTGCATCGCGTAGGTCTCGAACTTCAGGCCGCGCTCGGGCTCGAACTTCTCGATCGCGTCGACCAGCCCGAAGATGCCGGACTGGATCAGGTCGCCGACGTCGACGTGCGCGGGCAGGCCGGTGCCGACACGGCCCGCGACGTACTTGACCAGCGGCGCGTAGTGCAGCACGAGCCGGTCGCGCAGCGGCTGGTCACGTTCTTTGCCGTACTCGGTCCACAGCGCGACGATGCCGGCTTCGACGTCGTCGGCAGTGCGGTGGTCACCAGGCAGGACACCGTTGGGCTGGCCGATGCCGTACGGAGTCTTGGCGCGTCCGTTGCTACCCGGCTTCGCGGGCTCGGATTCGGGCTCGGGTACGGCCACAGTGCGAGAACCTCTCCCTGTGTTGTCCGATCTCGTTGGATCGGGGGTGACCTGATCCAGCCTGGAGCCGCGCGCCATGCCGTCCAGCTTAGGAGCTTTCCGTGCCCATCTCGCCCCCTAGTGCGCTCAAATTGTCACGGCGAGTCGCGCAGTCCCGATATCCGGCACACCTGAACCGCTACGACCTGGGATGAGCCTGATCGTGTACGGCACGCAACCGTTCGACAGTCACGTGTGTATACAACTGTGTCGTCGCCAAGGTGGCGTGCCCTAGCAGTTCCTGCACACTGCGGAGATCCGCCCCGCCTTCGAGCAGATGGGTCGCCGCAGTGTGACGCAGCCCGTGCGGGCCCAGGTCGGGGGCCCCGGGAACAGCTTTGAGGGCGTCGTGCACGATCCGCCGCACGCTGCTCGGTTGCAGCCGTCCACCGCGGACACCGATCAGCAGGGCGGGCGGTGAATGAGCGGAGGCAAGCTCCGGACGCCCTTCCGCCAGCCAGTCCTGCACCGCGCGTTGTGCGGGCGCCCCGAAGGGGACGGTTCTTTCCTTGTCGCCCTTGCCGATCACACGCACCACACGCAGGTCCATGTCCACGTCGCCGACGTCGAGACCACACAGCTCGGAAACCCGGATCCCGGTGGCGTACAACAGCTCGACGATCACGTGATCCCGCATCGCGACGGCATTCCGTTCGGCCGCGCCGGATTGCGAAGCCCGCATCAGGTCGTCGGCCTGGTCCTGGCGCAACACCGACGGAAGGGCGCGGTGCGGGCGCGGTGCGACGAGCCGCGCGCCCGGGTCCGACTCCAGATGGCCCCGTCGGTGTGCCCACGCCGAGAACGTCCGGGCAGCGGCCGAACGCCGTGCCAGCGTCGTCCGGCCGGTGCCGGCCGAGCGCTGCGCCGCCAGCCACGCACGGATACCCGCCAGATCGAGATCTCCTTGCGCGGGAGGCGTTCCGGAGCCGATGACGTCGAGCCCGCGGACGTATCCGAGCAGGGAGACCACATCGCCCACGTACGCGCGGACGGTGTGCGGGGACAGTCCGCGCTCGGCTCTGAGATGGCGTTCGTAGGCGTCCACCGTCAACTGATCGGGCGGCGGCAGTTCCGTTCGAACCTTCAGCAGGTCGACCCGGCGGCGGGCAGTCGACGACACAGCGTTCAAGCTGCGCGACAGCCGCGGCCAGGTCAAGTACCCGCTGGTCCCGGCGTGTTGGTTCACCCACAGGACCCCCACTGGCCCCAGTCGTGCCGGATTGGGCCGATCGCGCGGAGAAATAGCCCGAAAGGAGCAGCCCTTTGCCCGTTACGTCCCTCTTGATCGTCCCGATCCTGCTTAGGCCTGAGGGCGAGAGGAGGAGGGGGAGGTATGACAAGTCCACAAGACGCCGGTCTGACCGGCCGTTATCTGGTTCTGCTCGAAGACGACGCGGTCGCCGCGGGTGCGCGGGCGATGTCGCGGGTCGCGGGTCTGCGGATGGCCAGTACCGCCGACTTCGCGGGTGCGGCCGCGCCGTCGGTGTTCGGTGAGGCGGACGGCCTGATCCTGCACGAGCTCGGTGTCGCCGTGGTGACGGCGGCCGAGGACCAGGCCAGCAGGCTCACGGTCGCCGCCGCCGAGTCAGGTCCGATCTCGATCGTCGAGGCCGAACGGGTCGTGCACGCCATCACGGCGGAGGCTCCGGCCGAGCCGGTCGCGACGGCGGACGAGAGCGCGTTCACCTGGGGCCTGCAAGCGGTCCGTGCGTCGACGTGTGCCGTTGACGCGACAGGTGTGCGTGTCGCTGTGCTCGACACCGGCTTCGACGTCAAGCACCCGGACTTCACCGGGCGCAACGTCACCACCAATTCGTTCATCGAAGGCGAGGACGTGCAGGACGGCCACGGTCACGGCACGCACTGCATCGGCACGGCGTGCGGTCCGCGCAAGCCGTCCGCCGGTCCTGGCTACGGCGTCGCGTACAACGCGGACATCTACGCGGGCAAGGTGCTGAGCAACCGCGGTTCGGGTTCCGACGGCGGCATCCTGGCCGGGATCTCGTGGGCGATCGCCAACGGGTGCTCGGTGGTATCGATGTCCCTCGGCGCGGCAACCCAGCCGGGAACACCGTTTTCGGCGGTGTTCGAGCAGGCGGCCAGGCGCGCCATGGACCTCGGCACGTTGATCATCGCCGCGGCGGGCAACGAAAGCTCACGCGCGTCGGGTCACATCGCGTGCGTCGGTCACCCGGCCAACTGCCCGTCGATCATGGCGGTCGGTGCGGTGAACGAAGCCGGAGCGGTCGCGGACTTCTCCTGCGGCACGGTGGACGCCATCGGCCAGGTGGATGTCGTCGCGCCCGGCGAGAACGTCTACTCCAGTTGGCCTGCCGCGGAGCACAAGCGCCTGCGCGGCACCAGCATGGCGACACCGCACGTCGCAGGCATCGCGGCGCTCATCGCAGCCCAGTACAAAGCCAAGTCCTGGGAACTGTGGGCGCGTCTGGTGCAGAGCTCGACCCGCGTCAAGCTCCCGTCCACGGACGTCGGCGCGGGGCTTGTGCAAGCTCCATGAGTTAGCGTCAGCCTCCTACTCCAAGGAGGCTGACGTGCCCAAGATCATGGTCTCCATCGCGGACGGCAGCATGGCCGACGTGCCCGGGATCGTCGAAGACCTGCGCAGGGCAGGCCTGGCGGTCGATGACGTCTTCGAAGCGCTCGGCACGGTCACCGGCGCGATCGCCACCGACGCGGTCGGCGCCCTGATGGCCGTGCCCGGCGTCAAGGCGATCAAATGGCAACGCGACGACCACCGACCAGTCGACTAGCGGCTCCCATGCCGATCTGCGGAGCACGGTGGTCAGGTGCCACACTGGGAAAATGATCCCTCGCGTCGTGGTCATCGCATTCGCCCTGATCCTCAGCGCCTGCTCCACTCCAGCTCCCGCACCGACCGCCCAGGGGAAGGCGCCTGTGCCGCAGGCGGCGTCCGCCATCGCGGCGGGCTGGGAGCGTGCGGCCGCCGCGCCCGTGAAACTCGGCGAGGTCGGCGCGGCGGTCTTCAAAGGCAAGATCTGGACGGCCGGTGGTTTCACCGCCGACCAGCAGCCCACCACCAAGGTCCTGGTCTTCGACCCGGTGAACAACTACTGGCGGTCGGGGCCCGACGCGCCCGAAGCTGTGCACCACCCGGCGATGGTCGCCGCAGGCGACAAGCTCTACCTGATCGGCGGCTACGTGGTGCCCCACGACGCCACCGCGCACGTCTGGGTCCTCGACCCGTCAGGCCAGTCCTGGGTAGCCGGTCCGCCTCTGCCGGAGAAGAGGGCGGCGGGCGCAGCGGCGTGGGACGGCAAGCGCGTCGTGTTCGGCGGCGGCACCTTCGTGGAAGGCCAGCCCCGCGGTGACGTGTTCGCACTGGAGAACGACACCTGGCGCAGGCTGGGCGCGTTCTCGAAAGCCCGCGAACACCTCGGCGCCGCAACGGACGGAAACGGGACCGTCTGGTTCCTCGCAGGCCGCAACACCTCAGGCCCGCAAGCAGACAACGACATCGTGAAGGGCGACACGGTCAGCCCGACGACACCGATGCCCATCGCCCGCGGCGGCGTGGCCGGGTTCTACGCGGGAGAAGCCCGAGGCGGCTGCAGTGCCGGCGGAGAAGACGTGCAGGGCACGTACGGCGAAGTGCAGTGCGTGAACGCGAACGGAGAGGTGAGCAACCTCCCGAACCTCGGCATCCCGCGGCACGGCATCGGCGCAGTAGTGGTCGACAACACCGCCTACGTGCTGCTGGGTGGCTCGAAACCAAACCTGGTCGCGATGACGGACGTGGTCGAGAAACTCCCCCTCTCGTAGTACGCATGATCAGTCGACACGCGGCCTGAGCCCGGACAAGTACTCCACTTCTCCGAAGACCCGACGATAACCCGGTTGTGCCATACGTACGCCGACTGCCCACCAGCAGTCGACGTACGTGTGGGCAGTGGGCCATGGCCGGGTGCGTACCGTGTTTTTTACGCGTATCGCTTGCCAGCAACGCATTTCGTCCGTTTGGTACTCCGGAGCCGCACGCGTCTCCACCGAGGCTGTGGGCCCTCGGGGCCACCTGAGACGCGTCGGCGACCTCTGCGCGTACACGCGGAAGCCTCGGCTTCAGCGGCATCCGCTTCCGCGACGCGACACCACGACAAACCCTTGCCAGGGAACGAGACGCTGACGCGTATCGGCGGGTCACCAGCGCAAGCACCGGTCGGTGAGCGAGTTGATGACCGGACTTGGCTTGTTCTAGGAAGCTGAGCCTGTCGCTCAACACCGTCAAGCGCTACGCCCGAGTGCCCTCACCGCAACGGCTACGCCGCCCTCCACCGAAACGCGCGCACCTTGAACAAGCAGTGCGCGATTTCGTGCGCCCCATGACCGACCGACGCGGCACCGAACTGGATCAGACAGTCCACAGCATCGAATTCATCGAGTTGGCACCGTTCTCGCAGGCTCGAGCAAGATTACGACGCGGTCGTCGCCGCGCTGGCCCTGCCCCTACAGCAGTTGGCGTCCTCGAGCAGCTCAGCACACACCCAGGTGCTCCATAGGTGCCGTTCGGCTCGGCATCTGGCGTGTCCCCATTCCGGCAATACGCGCTACGACACCAGTGTGATCAACCACGCGGTGGTCCCAACTCGTCAATGACGTCGTCGAGGCGCTGGCTGCGGTCTGCGGTTCGAGGTCGATTTCGTGCAGATGCCGGTGCAGTCGGTTGATCAACTCAGTGCGTTGGACCACCAGGTCGTGTCGATAGTCCGTCAGCAGCTTCACCTCGAAAGTGGGTCCGTCCAAGTGGGCCACGGCCAACTTCGGTTCGCGTAGAGCCGCGCGAGCGTCAATCGGGTCGGACTTACCTGGCTTACATCCACCTCGGCGAGAGGCCACCATCAGCTGTGTCGGCACTCGCACCACCGTGCAGCCTGCCGTGAGCAGTCACGTTCCAGGCGACGTGTGACATGTCGGCAGTCCTCCTACGGCGAATCACACGTCCGGCCGCCGGTCGGCCTATTCACGATCTTCGGCTGGTCGTCGCTGGTGGTGCCGAACGTCCGTTCGGCCAGTTCCGGCCTACCTCGTCAACAGCCGCCATACCCTGTGGGTCACCGGCGATCCTGCACATCGGGACAGGCCACCAGCTCAACACTGGGCAGCGATGAACGAGCGAGCCCTGCCGAGAACCACGATCATGACATTGAGACGAAGAACGCCGAAGCCCGTCGCAGGATCTCGATGTCGTCCCGTAGCCAGTGGTTCTCGGCCCGCATCGTCACCAACTCGGCACCTTGAACTTCCGCCTCGGCCGCCGCTTCGTCTTACCCCTAGGCTCTACCGTGAACACCCTTTCTAGTAACTCGGTAGCCCTGAGCCCGGATGATGTTGCACCGGTTTCACGGACTCGTCGGTGCGGAGATCGGGCTCGGCGCGTGGGCAGTGGTTTCGAACTCTGCCGGGCTCGTCCAGTCCAGCGCGGAGTGCCTGCGGCGGTGGTTGCAGAACCCTTCTATGTATCGAATGTCGCGTTCGTGAGCCTGAGTCGGGTCCGTCGGCGTTGCTGGTCGAGTAGTTCGGTTTGCTGCGGCCCAGAACGCTTCGGCCATGGTGTTGTCGTAGGGGTTCCGACCGTGTCCAGTGAGGGCAGCAGCCTGGGCCTGGGGGTGCGTTCGGTGCTCCATGAGGTGAACTGGGTGCCGTGGTCCAAGTGGGCGATCTCGTCCGGGACCTGGCCGGTGGTGCTGCGGGAATCATTGCCATCCCGAGCACGGCGGTGGCCAGATCGGCTCGCTGCCGAGCACGGCGGTGGCCAGATCCACGCTGCCGAGAGTCGGTGACCCGGCCGACCATCCGGCGGGAGAAGCCGTCGAACACCACGCAGCAGTCAGAGCTTGCCCTCGCGGGTGGGACCTTCGGTGATGTCGGTGACCCGTAGTTGGCTGGGGCCGTCACGACGGGACTGGCGTTTGACCAGATCGGTCACAGTCACCGCCGGGTGTCCGCTTATCCTTGTGTCGCAGAGTAAACCAGCCGGACCAGCGCGGTGCATCAATGACGCCACCGACTTGTGCGACACCACCATGCCTGACCATGGACCGACTCCGCGCGTAACCACGTCGCCTCATAGGTGTGGCGCGAGGCCTCGCTCACCGCGGCGATCTGATCGGCAGCCACGCCTGCCGAAAGACACGCCGCGAGGGCGGGCGCCCCCGTGCCTCCTAGAACCCAGTCGGGACACACCGAGCGACAGCGGGCTTGCTTGACCGGGACGCCTCAGCGGCCCACCCGGCCACGGGAGCGAAGCGGACTTTGGGGGCAGCACCTGCTCCACCGTCGCCGCTTTGCACAGGATCTTGACCTCGTTTCAGTCCAGCGATCCGCGTCTGAGCCGCTGCCAAAGCCGCGGAGTCAATCGCTTCCGGTTTCGGCGAGACCTGGATCCCATCGATCTGATCCTGCCGCCTCCAGCGATAGAGACAGGACTGCGCGATGCCCAGTCACGCGGCCACGTCCAGCACCGACCGCCCGGCATCGACCTGGTCCAGGACAGGTCACCGGAACTCCGGCGGATAAGGCTTCAGCACGACCAACGATCACGGATCTAGCTCAGTCGTGGTGGTGTGCAACTATGACATCTCCTTGTTCGGGCTACGTGCCTACGCCCAGGTCGCGGTCGCTGCCTGCTTGGGTTCGGTACCTTGATCGACGGGCTGATCGTGCTGCTGGGGTCGGGTGTGTCGCTGAGGTTGCTGGTGGCGTGCGGCGAGTGGTTGCTTTGGCGGGTTTCAGGTTGGGGTTGGGGGTGTTCTTCGCCAGCCGGATTCGCAGCGGTTGGCGAGGCCGGTCAGTTCGAGGGCGGGTAGTACTGCGCGGACTTTGGAGAGTGGGACGCCGGAGACCTCGGCGATGCGTTCGGCGGGGTGGGCCTCCCGGGGTTCGAGGGCTTCATGGATGCGGAGGGCTTCACTATCCAAGCCGTCGGTGGGGCGGGGGGTGGTTTCTGGTTTCGGTGCCAGGTCTTCGCCGAAGAGACCCACGGATTCGATGACTTCGGCGACGGAACCCACTGAGGTGGCGAGGCCTTCTCTGAGCAGGTCGTGGCAGCCCATCGACATCGCGGAAGTCACTGGGCCTGGGACGACCATCAGTACTCGGCCCAGGGCTGCGGCGGAGGCTGCGGTGTTGCGTGCGCCGCTGCGTTGGCCTGCCTCGACGACGACTGTTCCTGAGCCCAGGGCGGCGATGATTCTGTTGCGTACGAGGAAGCGGTGTCTGGCTGGGGTTGTGCCTGGTGAGTACTCGGTGATGACGAGGCCTTGGGCGGCGATTCGGTCGATCAAGGCGGTGTGACCAGCCGGATAGGCACGGTCGATGCCACACGCGAGCACCGCGACTGTGCTGCCGGTGGCGTTCAGGGCTCCCTTGTGCGCGGCGCCATCGATGCCATAGGCCGCGCCAGAGACAACCGTCATCCCTCGGCTGGCGAGGCCATAGCCCATCTCGGTCGCGACGTGCTCGCCATAGGACGTCGCTGCTCTTGCCCCGACTATGGACACCGCGCGCTGCAACGCTTCCGCCAGTGGAGCGGTGCCGCGCACCCAGAGGCCTAGCGGCGGGCTTGCCCACTTCAGGCCGCGAGCCGCAGCGTTCGTCAACGGCAGCAAGGGCCACGCTGGCCAATCTTCATCCTCGGGCGTCACCAATCGCGCCCCGGCACGTTTGGCGACAGCGAGATCCTCGGCCGCCGTGTCGATATGTCGTCTCGCCGAGGTCTCCGCTTCGACGGATTCCGGTACGTCGCCAACACGCACCGCTGCCGCAGCGGCAACAACGCCATGCGCAACGACAAATCGTCGCAACGCGGGCGCGGGTGGCTCGGCCACCTTGATCAGGTACGCGCAAGCCAATCGTTGTTCTTGTGTCACCATGTCAGGCTGCTCTCCGGTCGCGGAAGTCGAGGGCTGTGGCGACGTGTCCGGCGTCTGGCTGGTCGGCTCCGGCCAGGTCCGCCAGTGTCCAGGCGACTCGGAGGCATCTGTCCGCTCCTCTTCCGCTGAGGGTGCCGGTTTTGAGTCCGTTGTTGAGCAGCGCGGTCGCCTGGCGGGGCAGGGCGAACTCACGCCAGAGCGAGGGACCGGGGACTTCGGCGTTCGTCGTCCAGCCGTGACCGGACCAGCGTTGCCGCGCTCGATCCCTGGCCTGCCAGACTCTCTTCCGGACCTCATCGGTCGGCTCGGGGTCCTCGCCATCCTTCGTGGACATCGCGGTCAGCGGCCGCATCCGGACCCTGATGTCCACCCTGTCCAGGAATGGGCCGGACAGCTTGGCGAAGTATCTGCGTTTGGTGTTCGGCGGGCACTCGCACTCAGTTTCGCGCGGCGGTGCGCACGGACAAGGATTGGTCGCCAGCACGAGCTGGAATCTCGCCGGATAGCGGACGACACCGTCTCTGCGGGCAAGGCGGATCTCCCCTTCTTCCATCGCTGTACGCAACGACTCCAGCCTGTCCGCGGCGAACTCGCAGGCCTCATCGAGGAACACCACGCCGCGATGCGCGCTGCTGATCCCGCCTGGTTTGGCGATACCGACACCTCCGCCGACCAGGGCCGCGACCGAGGTCGTGTGGTGCGGCGCGAAGAACGGCGGGCTCTTGATCAGCGGGGTGTCCGGCTTCAGCAACCCGGCGACGGAGTGGACTGCCGTGACTTCCAGCGACTGCTCGTGGGTGAGCGGCGGGAGCAGGGCGGGCAGTCGACGGGCCAGCATTGTCTTGCCCGTGCCCGGCGGGCCGACGAGCAGCAGGTGGTGGCCGCCTGCCGCCGCGACTTCCAGAGCCCACCTGGCTTCCGGCTGGCCGACCACGTCCGCGAGGTCCGGCTGGTCCTCGCGGGAGGGGCTGCCGTAGGGGCCGGGGATCGTCAACGCGTCTTCGTCACCACGCAGCCACGCCAGAACGGTCCGCAGCTCGGATGCGCCGAATATGTCCATTCCCGTCACCAGCGCCGCCTCCGGCAACGCGCTGATCGGGACGATGGCCCGCTTCACACCGGCACGTCTGGCCGCGAGCAGACAGGGCAGGATGCCACGCACGTCCCGGATACGACCGTCCAGCGCGAGCTCACCGATCATCACGGTCGTGCGGACCGGTTCTTCGGGGACCGCGCCGGCGGCGGCGAGGACGACGCAGGCAAGAGCCAGGTCGTAGCCCGAGCCGGCCTTGCGGACAGCCGCGGGTGAGAGTCCGATGGTGATCTGCCGTCGCGGCCACTCCTCGCCGCTGTTCCTGATCGCCGCGTGGACCCTGTCCTTCGCTTCGTTCAGCGCCGCGTCCGGCAGCCCGACGATCACCATCTTCGGGGTGCCGCCGCCTATGTCGGCTTCGATCTCCACCATTCGGCCGTCCATTCCGAACAGGGCTACCGACCACGCCTGGGCCAGAGGCATCAGAACGCGTCCTTCATGTGGTGGATTCGCGGCATCTGCCCCGCGGGCCACGTGATCGCGACGATGTCGAAGCGCAGCTCGCACCACGGGACGCGGTATGCGGCCAGCCAGGTGTTGGTCAGCCTTCTGACGCGTCTTGCTTTCCGATCGTCCACAGCTTCCGCCGGGTGGCCGAAGTCCGTTCCCGCACGGGTTTTCACCTCGCACACGACCACTATGGAACCGTCGGTGAGGATCAGGTCCAGCTCGCCGTCGCGGCAGCGCCAATTGCGGTCGAGGACCACGAGGCCTTGGCCGGTCAGGTAGGCGACCGCGAGGTCTTCGCCTCTGCGGCCCAGCTCGTGGTGCGGGTTTCCGGTTTTCGCAGGGGTTTTCACCGTGGTTTTCATGGTCGGCCCTCCTGGAGCGGTTTGCTCGTTCCAGCTTTCCCGGATGTTCGGGGGCGGGCCAGGGGGCGCTGTGTTGGTTGTGGACAAGTCTTCGGTTGTGGATGGACGGACGTTTCCCGATCTTGTGACTCGCCGTTATGTCGGTGGGGTGTGGTAGGCGCTCGATTGGCGGGTGTGTCGACCGGCGGGATGGCACTAGGGTGGGTTGCCCGCGGAAGGGAGCCCACAACGAGAGGAGTCCAGTGAAACCCGTCGAGGTGCACCGGACGATCGAAGGCCCGCCGGACGCGCCCGTCCTCGTCCTCTCCGGCTCGGTGGGCAGCACCCTCGACATGTGGCTGCCGCAACGCGAAGCCCTGTCCGGCGAATACCGCGTGATCAGCTACGACCACCGCGGGCACGGCAAGTCACCCGTGCCGCCGGGGCCGTACGAGATCGCGGACCTCGCCGGCGACGTGCTGGCCATGCTCGACCAGCTGGAGATCGAGAAGGCCCACTTCTGCGGCCTGTCGCTCGGCGGCGCGGTGGGCATGTGGCTCAGCCGGTACCACCCGCACCGGATCGACCAGGTCGTGCTCGCGTGCACGTCGTCGTGGTTCGGCCCGGCCGAGTTCTGGGCCGAACGGGCCGCGAGCGTCCGGGCCAACGGCATGGAGTGGCTGGCCGAATCCACCCTCACCCGGTGGCTGAGCAAAGACTTCGCCGACGCGGAACAGAAAGCCGCGATCAGGACGATGGTCGCGAACACCCCGCGGGACGGCTACATCAGCGCCTGCGCCGCGCTGGGCGCGTGGGACTTCGCCGACCAGCTCGCCGAGATCCCCACGCCGACGCTGGCCATCGCGGGCGCTGAAGACCCAGCGACACCCCCGGATCACTTGAGGGACATCGCCGCCGCGATCCCGCGCAGCCGCCTGGTCGTGTTGGACGGCGCCGCGCACCTGGCCAACGTCGAGCGGCCGGTCGAGTTCAACGACCTGCTCAGGGCGCACCTGCTGGGCTGATGGCTCGTCTCGCAACGGTGCTGGTCCTGCTCGGCTGATCCAGGTTTCCACTGAGCTTGCCGCAGGAGAGGCCTGTACCAGCGCCTTTTGCGGTGCGGTCAGCGGGAAGCTGGGCCGTCGAGAAGGCCCGTCAACCTTTCGAGACGGGCCACTAGGACCCCAGCCCTTCGTCAGGCAGCCGCAGCTCGGGCTTGTCCAGCTCTTCGACGTTCACGTCCTTGAACGTGATCACCCGGACGTTCTTGACGAACCGAGCCGGCCGGTACATGTCCCAGACCCAGGCGTCGGACATGCGTACTTCGAAGTACACCTCGCCGTCCGCGTCCCTGATCTGCACGTCGACCGAATTGGCCAGGTAGAACCGCCGCTCCGTCTCCACCACGTAGGAGAACTGGCCGACGATGTCGCGGTACTCCCGGTAGAGCTGCAGCTCCATCTCGGTCTCGTACTTCTCGAGGTCCTCCGCACTCATCCGACCCGAGCTCCTCCTCGTCCTGATTCCGCCCCTTGCCGAGGGGAGCCCCCATTGTGAACCACGTCGGCCGCCGCCACACTCAACGCCACTCGGCGCGGCGGGCGCAGACCGTGCTTGATACCTGCGAACGCCACGTTCGAGTACGACCACCGGTGTACCGCGCTGGGACCGTGCTCCCGGAGCGCGGCGTGGTGCCTGCCGGTGATGTAGCCCTTGTGCTCGTCGAACCCGTAGACCGGTAGCTCCTCGTGCAACTCACCCATTATCCGGTCCCTGGTCACCTTGGCGAGCACCGAAGCGGCTGCGATACACGCCACAGCCGCGTCGCCCTTGATCACCGCCATGCTGGGCGCGGTGAACCCCGAGACGCGGAAACCGTCGGTGAGCACGTATCCAGGGTGCACGTCCAGCCACGCGACCGCCCGGCGCATGCCCTCCAGATTCGCGTATCCCACACCGCGGGAATCCACCTCATCGGGTGGAATCACGACGACCGCGTAATCCACCGCACGCGCACGCACGGTGTCGTACATCCGGTCCCGCGCCAACGGCGACATCAGCTTGGAATCGGTGAGATCGCCGAACTTCGCCGCGTCACCGGGCCTCAGCATGCACGAGGCCACCACGAGCGGTCCCGCGCACGCACCGCGACCGGCCTCGTCGACCCCGACGACCGGACCGAGGCCACGACGTTCCAACGCGCTCTGCATCGCCCAGGTCCCGCCGTCACGCCGGATGGGCACGCGCGGCGGGCGCAGGCTCATGGTGACCGCCACTGGGCTACTTCCGATCGGAACCCTTGAACGAACGTGTGACCGCACTGCCCACTCGACGCGAGGTCCACAGCACCGGCCACGCCAGCAGCACGCCCGCGCCCAGCGGGATGCCCTGCTGCCACGCGGGCGCCAGAGCCATCGCCTGCGGGTTCGGGTCGGAGATGCCGCCCCACCGGCCCGGCGGCAGCACGATCACCTGCGCCTTGCCGATCACGTCGGACACGGGCACGACACCGTTGAGGCCGCCACCGCCCTGCCTGCGCGAGTCGGACGAGTTGTTGCGGTTGTCGCCCATCACCCACAGCGCGCCCGGCGGAACCGTGATCGGTTCGAAGGCCTGCTCGCCGTTGGGCGCGTCGCCTTCCCAGTACACGTACGGCTCGTTGAGCGGCTTGTCGTTGACGTAGACCTTGCCGTCGACGTCACCGCGGACCGTCTGGCCACCGGTGGCGATCACGCGCTTGACGAAGTCCTTCTCGTCCGGCGGCGCGAGGCCGATCACCGAGCCGAGCTGCTCCAGGAAACGGACGAACGCGTTGTCCGAGCGCGGACTGTCGAATTCGTTCTGCACCCACGGACCCGGGCCCTTGAAGACGACCACGTCTCCGGGCGCCGGGTCGGTGAAGTAGTAGGTGACCTTCTCCACGAGGATCCGGTCGCCCTGGCACGTCGGGCACCCGTGCAGCGTCTGTTCCATCGATCCCGATGGGATGACGTACACCCTGGCGAGGAACTGCTGGATCAAGAAGACCAGGACCAGAGCCACGACGATGAGGATCGGCAGCTCTTTCCAGAACGACATCTTCTTCTTTTTGGGTTTCTTGCCAGATTCCGACTCGTCATCGGGGTCACTCTTGCTGGAACGCCCGCGCCTGGACTCGTAAATACCGGGTTCGGGCGTTTCGGACTTTTCGGATTCCAGCTTGCCAGTGACTTCTTCCGGACGTTCGGGATCATCCTCGGGTGCGTTCGGATGCACGGGATTAACCACGTCGCCAGGTTACGGCAGAAGGCGCCGGTCGCGTCACGCGCCCGAAGGAGCGTCGCGCTTCTCCTTGATCTTGGCAGCCTTGCCGCGCAGTTCGCGCAGGTAGTAGAGCTTGGCCCGGCGGACGTCACCGCGCTTGGCGACCTCGATCTTGGCCACGTTCGGGGAGTGCACCGGGAAGGTGCGCTCGACGCCGACGCCGTAGGAGATCTTGCGAACGGTGAAGGTCTCGCGAACGCCACCGCCCTGGCGACGGATCACGACGCCCTGGAACTCCTGGACTCGCGAGCGCGAGCCCTCGATGACGCGGACCTGGACCTTGAGGGTGTCGCCCGGCCGGAAGTCCGGGATGTCGGAACGCAGCGACTGGGCGTCCAGTGCATCCAGGGTGTTCATCGGTTTGTCCGTCCTCGTCATCGGGTGTGTTCTCGTGTCTCCCGGCGGGCGTCACAGCAAGCTGGAGCCAACCTGGGAGGGGGCTTTCTGGCGCGCGTCGGAAGCAGGACCGACAGCAGCAACCGAGCAAGTATGACAGGTCGTCATGGCGGGGGCGAAATCGCCCCTGCGCGCAGCTGGTCGAGCAACGCCCGGTCACGTTTGTCCAGCGCGTCCTGCGGGAGGTGTTCGAGCAGGTCAGGGCGGCGTTCGAAGGTGCGCTCGATGGCCCTGTCACGGCGCCAGCGGTCGATCGCCGCGTGGTTGCCGGAGCGCAGCACGTCCGGCACCGCGAACTCCCGCCAGACCTCCGGGCGGGTGTAGCTGGGGCCTTCGAGCAGGCCGTCGGAGAACGAGTCCTGCTCGGCCGAGGCGGGGTTGCCCAGCACGCCCGGCAGCAGACGGGCGACGGCCTCGACCATCACCATCACCGCGACCTCGCCGCCGACAAGCACGTAGTCGCCGATGGAGACCTCGTCCACAGGCATGCGGCGAGCGGCGTCGTCGATCACGCGTTGGTCGATGCCCTCATAACGGCCGCATGCGAACACCAGGCGGGATTCCGTGGCGTACGAACGCGCCATGGCCTGGGTGAACGGCTTGCCCGCGGGCGTGGGAACGACCAACCGCGGCGTCTCACCGACGCACACGGAGTCCAGGGCGTCGCCCCATATCTGGGGCTTCATGACCATGCCCGGGCCGCCGCCGTATGGGCTGTCGTCGACGGCCTTGTGCACGTCGTGCGTCCAGTCGCGCAGGTCGTGGACGCGTACGTCCAGCAGGCCCTTGTCGATGGCTTTGCCGAGCAACGCGGCCCGCAGGGGCGTCAGGTACTCGGGGAAGATCGTGACGACGTCGATGCGCATGGCTCAGTCCAGCAAGCCCTCAGGCGGGTCGAGCACCACGCGGCGCCCGGCGGTGTCCACCTCGGGAACGATCTCGCGCACGAACGGCACGAGGATTTCGCGGCCGTCCTGATCGACGGCCAGCAGTTCACCCGCCGGGCTGTGCACGACCTCGCGGACGACACCGACCACAGTGCCGTCGGTCAGCACAGCGGACAGCCCTTCGAGTTCGTGGTCGTAGAACTCGTCGGGATCGTCCGTGGGCGGCAACGCGTCCGTGTCCGCGAGGAGCAACGCACCTCGCAGCGCCTCGGCGCCGTTGCGGTCGGGCACCTCGTCGAACGTGACGAGCAACCGCTCGCCGTGCGTCCGGATGGTGGCGAGCGTCAACGGCCTGGACGATCCGTCGCGCAGCCGCGCGGCCACGACCGAGCCGACAGCGAAACGCTGCTCGGGAGAGTCTGTGCGCACTTCCACGGCGAGTTCACCGCGGATCCCGTGCGCCTTGGCCACGCGGCCGACGACGACATCCATGGGCGCTAGTGGTCTGTGTCCACCACGTCCACGCGGACACCCCGGCCGCCGATCCCCGCCATGACCGTGCGCAGGGCGGTGGCCGTCCGGCCACCCCTGCCGATCACCTTGCCGAGATCTTCGGGGTGGACGTGGACCTCGAGAGTGCGACCCCGGCGCGTGGTGACCAGCTCCACCCGGACTTCGTCCGGGTGGTCGACGATCCCGCGCACCAGGTGCTCGAGCGAGTCCGCGAGGAAGCTCACGCGTCTTCCTTGGCGCCCTCATCCGCCTTGGCCTCGTCAGCCTTGGCGTCGGCCTTCTTGCTGCTCTTCTTCTTCGGCGTGGTCGCCTCGGTCACCGGCTCCTCGCCCGCGGCGGCCAGCGCGGCCGCGAACAGCTCCGCCTTGTCGGCCTTGGGCTCCTTGACCTTCAGCGTGCCCTCGGTGCCCGGCAGGCCCTTGAACTTCTGCCAGTCACCGGTGATCTCGAACAGGTGCTGCACCGGGTCGGTCGGCTGCGCGCCGACACCCAGCCAGTACTGCGCACGCTCCGAGTTCACCTCGATGAAGCTCGGCTCCTCTTTCGGGGCGTAGCGGCCGATGATCTCGATGGCCTTACCGCTACGACGGCTGCGCGCGTCGGCGACGATGATGCGGTAGTACGGCGACCGGATCTTTCCGAGACGCTGCAGCTTGATCTTGACTGCCACGGGTAGTGGTACTCCTCGACGTTCTGGTGCTACGGGTGGAACTCGCTGCGACCCGCGTGGGGACACGGGGGCGAGGCCCGAATGGCAGCCATGGCGTGGTGAGAGGGTCCAGCCACAGCGGACAGCCATGTATTCTGCCAGACGCGCCCGTCCCACTCCCAATCACCCCGTTGATGACGTGGGTCACCCGGTCGGGGAATCAGAATGCGGTGAGCGTGACCCCGGTGTCCTCCAGCGCGGCGCGCACGGCCTGAGCGTGCTGTACAGCGCCTGGCGTGTCGCCATGCAGGCACAACGACTCGACGGTCGACGCGTCCACCACGGTCCCGTCCACGGCGACAATCTGACGGTCCGACGCCAGCCGCAACGCGCGTTCGACGACCGCGGCCGTGTCGGTGAGCAACGCACCTGCTTCACGGCGGGGCACGAGCGTCCCGGCAGGCGTGTAGCCACGGTCCGCGAAAGCCTCGCCGACGGTCCGCAGCCCAGCGGCGGACGCGGCCGTCAGGAAAGCCGAGCCGGGGAGGCCGAGAACGGGTACCTCGCCCCATGCCCTGACCCCGGCGACAACCGCGGCCGCTTGTTCCTCATGGTGAACAACGGCGTTATACAGAGCGCCGTGCGGCTTCACGTACGCCACGCGCACTCCGGCAGCCGCGGCGAAGGCGGACAGGGCACCGATCTGGTACAGCACGTCGTCGGCCAGTTCCACCGGGTCCACGTCGATGAACCGCCTGCCGAACCCGGCCAGATCCCGATAGGACACCTGCGCGCCGATCGCGACCCCGTGCGACGCCGCCAGGTCGCACACCGCACGCATCGTGCGCGGGTCGCCCGCGTGGAAACCGCATGCCACGTTCGCCGACGTGACCACGCCGAGCAGGGCCGCGTCGTCACCGAGCGTCCAGACGCCGAAGCCTTCGCCGAGGTCGCTGTTGAGGTCCATCTAGGGTGCCATCACTCCGAGTGAGATGAGCAGAACGGTCAACGCGGGCAGGAAGTTGTTCACCTGGTGCGCCACCACGCTGGCGCCGAGCCGTCCGGTGAACAGCCTGGCCAGGCCGATCGGGATGCCGATCACGATCAGCAACGAGGTGCGCAGCGGTTCGAGGTGGCTGACCGCGAACACGGCCGTGCTCAGGCCGAAGACCGCCCACCGGCCCCACTGCAGGCGTTCGAGCGCGCCCCACAGCAGCCCGCGGAAGATGATCTCCTCGCAGACCGGCCCGATCAGCCACGCGTACAGGAACATCACCACGGCCGCGGCGACCGGCAGCGACCGCGAGTCCACCAGCGCGCTGAACGCCGAGGTGGCGTTGTCCTTGCCGACGATCTTCGTCCAGACCATCGCGGCGAGCGTGGTCGCGACCAGCCCGATCAGGCCGAACTTCAGCCCCACCTTGAAGTCCTGCCTGGAGTACGACCAGCGCAGGTCGATCCGGGGGCCGTTGCCGCGCAGCCTGGTGATCAGCAGTGCGACGCCGGTCGCGATCAGCACCGGCAGGATCGAGCCGACCACAATGGTCACCACGCTGATCCGCTGATCCGATGTGCTCGGTTGCAGAAGCGCGCCGATGAAGGCGGCCGACAACAGCAGCACGCCCTCCACGAGCAGGAAGGCGCCGATTCCCCATTTGTGAGTGGGTTCCCGCACAGGTGGCTGCTCCCCCAGCGGCTCCGATGCCATTGTTTCGGGCTCCCGTGGGGGTGGTGGGCTCACGGGCGTCCTCCGATAACCGAAACAGGCCGCACCCGAGTGCGCGGCCTGTTTGGAGACTACGGCGGTTCACGGCGTGTCACCGAGTGATTCGGCGTGTCACCGCACGATTCGACCACGCAAGACAATCCGACTGGGTGATCGCAACACGCTCAGGTCCGATCGCGGATCCGCCGAGTAGGCGACGATGTCGGCCGCGGAGCCGTCTTCGATACCCGAATAGCCCAACCAGCCACGCGCTGCCCACGACCCGGCCGCGAGTGCGTCCGTCCGGCTCATTCCCGCGCTGTGCAAGGCTTCTATCTCGTCGACCAGACGGCCGTGCGCGATTCCGCCACCCGCGTCGGTGCCCGCGTACACGGGCACGCCCGCCTCGATGGCCATCCGCACGGTGTCGCGCACGGACGCGTGCAGGCGCAGCATGTGCGCCGCGTATGCCGGGTACTTCGACGCGTTGGCCGCGAGCTCGGGGAAGGTCTCGATGTTGATCAGCGTCGGCACGAGCGCCGTGCCCGCCTCCGCCATGGTGGCGACAGTGCCGGCGGTCAGGCCGGTGCCGTGCTCGATGCAGTCGATCCCGGCCGCGAGCAGGCCAGGGATGGCGTCCGCGCCGAACACGTGCGCGGTCACGCGGGCGCCCGCCTGGTGAGCGGTGGCGATGGCCTTGGCGAGCACGTCGTCCGGCCACAGCGGCGCCAGGTCACCGACCGACCGGTCGATCCAGTCGCCGACCAGCTTCACCCAGCCGTCGCCGTACGCGGCCTGCTCGGCGACCGCTTCCGGCAGCTGCTCGGGGTCCTCCAGGTCCACGCCCAGGTACCGGATGTAGCGCTTGGGCCTGGTGATGTGCCTGCCCGCGCGCACGATCCTCGGCAGGTCGAGGCGCTCCTGCAACGGCGTGGTGTCGATCGGCACGCCGCAGTCGCGCACCAGCAGCGCACCGGTGTCCCTGTCGGTCTCGGCCTGCTCGGCTGCCTCTTCCAGCGTCGGGTTGCCCGACGGCGAGATCCCGATGTGGCAGTGCGCGTCCACCAGGCCGGGCAGCAGGAAACCGCCGTCGACGACGGTTTCCGCGTTCGGCACCGGCGTGAACCGGATCCTGCCGTTGACCACCCAGATGTCGCGGACCTCGTCGCCGGGGAGCACGACTCCCCGCAGGTGCAGCGCGGTCACTTGTCCTTTTTCTTCGGGAACTTCAGCTTGGACGGGTCGAACCCCGGCGGCAGCTGGTCGAGACCGGACAGGCCGGGCGGCAGCTGGTTGAGGCCAGGCGGCATGTGCGAGAGGTCCGGGGCGGCACCGGCGGGGAAGCCGGGCAGCGCGGGCAGGTTGCCCTTGCCCTTGACCTTGCGGCCCTTCTTGCGCGCGTCCTTCTTGGCCTTGCGGCTCATCCCGCCGCCGCCTCCGCCGAAGCCGAACCGGCCAGCCATCTGCTGCATCATCTTGCGGGCTTCGAAGAAGCGGTTGACCAGGTCGTTCACCTCGGCGACGCGCACACCCGAGCCGGTCGCGATCCGGGCCCGGCGGGAAGCGTTGATGATCTTGGGGTCGGCCCGCTCGGCCGGGGTCATGCCGCGGATGATCGCCTGCAGCCGGTCGAGGTGCTTGTCGTCGATGTTGGCGGCGGCTTCCTTCATCTGCGCGCCACCCGGCAGCATGCCGAGCAGGTTGCCGATCGGGCCCATCTTGCGCACCGCGAGCATCTGCTCGAGGAAGTCCTCCAGGGTCAGCTGGCCCGCGGTCAGCTTCTCCGCGGCCTCCTGCGCCTGCTGCTCGTCGAAGACCTTCGTTGCCGACTCGATCAGCGACAGCACGTCACCCATGCCCAGGATGCGGCTGGCCATCCGGTCCGGGTGGAACGCGTCGAAGTCCTCGAGCTTCTCGCCGTTGGACGCGAACATGATCGGCTGGCCGGTGACGTGCCGGACCGACAGCGCGGCACCACCGCGGGCGTCACCGTCGAGCTTGGTGAGCACGACACCGGAGAAACCGACGCCGTCGCGGAACGCCTCGGCCGTGGTGACCGCGTCCTGACCGATCATGGCGTCGACCACGAACAGGGTCTCGTCCGGCTGGACCGCGTCACGGATGTCCGCGGCCTGCTTCATCAGCTCCTCGTCGACACCGAGACGACCGGCGGTGTCCACGATGACCACGTCGTGCTGGGCGCGCTTGGCCTCTTCGATGGCGCGGCGGGCCACGTCCACGGGATCGCCGACGCCGTTGCCCGGCTCGGGCGCGTACACCGGGACGCCGGCGCGCTCACCGACGACCTGCAACTGGGTGACCGCGTTGGGCCGCTGGAGGTCACACGCGACCAGCAGCGGCGCGTGGCTCTGCTCCCGCAGCCAGCGGGCGAGCTTGCCCGCGAGGGTGGTCTTACCGGAACCCTGCAGACCGGCGAGCATGATCACGGTCGGCGGGTGCTTGGCGAAGTTCAGCCTGCGGGTCTCGCCGCCGAGGATCGAGATGAGCTCCTCGTTGACGATCTTGACGACCTGCTGCGCCGGGTTCAGCGCCGCGGAGACCTCCGCGCCCTTGGCCCGCTCCTTGATCTGCGCGATGAAGGCGCGCACGACCGGCAGCGCGACGTCGGCCTCCAGCAGCGCGATGCGGATCTCGCGCGCGGTGGAGTCGATGTCCGCGTCTGTCAGTCGCCCTTTGGAACGCAGGTTCTGCAGGACCGATGTGAGCCGGTCGGAAAGGGTGTCGAACACGGACAGCACTCCCAGGCGAAGTCGTGGGTATCACCACCAGGGTAGTCGCGGTTGGATGTGCCGGTGGCAAAGGCCAGTATCTACATCTCGGTGGACGTCGAGGCCGACGGCCCGATCCCCGGTCCGTACTCGATGATCTCGCTCGGCGCGTGCGTCGCCGGGCGGCACGACGGCGGCGTGTTCACCGCCGAGGATCCGCAGGCCCGGACGTTCTACCGGGAGCTCAAGCCGATCAGTCCGGAGTTCGTGCCGGAGGCGCTCGCGGTCAGCGGGCTCGACCGGGACCAGTTGGCCGCCGACGGCGCCGACCCGGCTGAGGCGATGCGGGACTTCTCGGCATGGGTCCGTGAGGTGTCCGGTGGCGCGTCAGCGGTGTTCACGGCGTACCCGGCGAGTTTCGACTGGATGTTCACGTACTGGTACGCGATCCGCTTCACGGGGTCGAGCCCCTTCGGCCATTCGCGTTGCCTGGACATGAAGACGTACTTCGCGGCGCGCTGGGACCGTCCGATCAGCGGAGTCGCCAAGGGCACGATGCCCAAGCACCTGCTGTCCAAGCGCAGGCACACGCACAACGCGTTGGACGACGCGATCGAGCAGGGCGAGATGTTCGCCAACCTGATGACGGCGAGGCCGTGATGCCCCGGTACGCGCAGGAGTCGTCGTCGAGGTTCGGCAGTCGCACCGGGCCGTTCGGCCGGGGCGTGCTGCACTTCCTCGCCGTGTTCGTGTGGCTGGCCTTCCCGGCGATACTCGTGTTCGTCCCCGCCCCCGACGAGGACCGCACAGTCTTCGTGATCGTCAACGTCGTCGTGATGATCATCATGATCCCGCTCGGGCTGCCGATCTGGCGGACGGCCTCCCAGGTGGGCGCCGACCAGCGGCGGCTCGACCGGGTCGGGCTGCCCGCGGTCGCCGAGGTCCTCGCGTCCGATGACACCGACCTCGACGGGATGGTGGCGCTGCGGCTGCGGCTGCGGCTCAGCGGTGACGGCTTCGATCCGTTCGAGGCGACCGTGCGGTGCGGCTACGAGGACGGGCTGACGGCGGGCGCGCGGTTCAACGCCAAGGTCGACCCGTCCGACCAGTTGTTCATGATCGTGCGCTGACGTGTGAGAACCGCCCGGTAGGCCCTACCCCTCGATGGGCCGGCCGGACGGTTCACGGTCCGAGCAAGCACCCGCTTCCGCGGCAACCGCCCGGCCCCCGCCCGGGCGATCTCCCTCCTGCACCGCGTCCCCTCGCGCTTGCGCGCCTCCTCGTGACAGCCCTAAGACTGCCGTCGACCTGGGCGTACCGGCAGCGTGAAGGCCCCCGTATCGCGCTGGGTAGGACTACTCAGGCGGGGTGAGTGGGATCAGGTGACGGCCGCGGTGTGGACGGCGTCGGCGAGCCGTTCGCGGCTGGCCGTGGACAGCGGACCGCCGTCGGCTGCGCGGATGCAGAACGAGTCGACAGCCGTGGCGCCGAGCGTGGCCGCACGCGCCCACTGTACGTCGGCTCCGCAGCGTTCCAACGCTCCGGCAACGCGATACAGCAAGCCTATGCGGTCCGCTGCGCGTAGTTCGAGTACGACGGCGCCTGGGTAGTCCTTGCCCGCCTCGTCGTCGAACCACAGCACTCGTGGTTCGGGGGCGTCTTCCGGTCGTCCGCCGTAGTCGCGTTCCTTGGCCGTCAAACGCTCGGCCAAGGACAGCTTGCCGGACAACGCCAACCCCATCTGCTCACGTAGCAACGACGCGTTCGGCAACGAACCGAACCGCGGCGAGGCCGTGAACATCAGCACGGCCATGCCCGCGTATGAGTCGACGCTCGCCGCGTGCACTTCCAGCGAGTTCAACGCGAGCACGCCCGCGGCCCTGGACAGCAGGCCCGGCCGGTTAGGGGCGAAGACCGTGACCGTCGCGACCCGGCCGGACGCCTCGATCTCGACGTCGTGTTTGCCTGACGCGGCAACAGCTTCGGCGCGGAGGCGATGCGGTGACTCCAGGGGCCGCGGACCGGTGATCGACTCGCCGGCCATCGCGCGGCGGCTGTTGGCGGCCAGTTCGCCGGTCAGCGCCGCTTTCCACTCCGTCCACACGCCCGGCCCTGTCGCCAGTGCGTCGGCTTCCGCCAAGGCGTGCAACAACTCCAGCAGCACGGGGTCCCCGCCGAGGGTTTCCGCGACGCGCACGACCGTGGCCTCGTCGGTGACGTCACGCCTGGTCGCGGTGTCCGGCAGGAGCAGGTGGTGGCGGACCATCGCCGACAGCGTGTCGACGTCCTGTTTGGGCAGGCCGAGCCGCTCGCCGACCTGGGTCGCCAGTGCCGCACCGACTTCCGAGTGGTCCGCGCGCCTGCCTTTGCCGATGTCGTGCAGCAGCGCACCGAGCAGCAGCAGGTCCGGCCGGGCCACCCTCGTGACCATCCTGCTGGCGTGCGCGGTGGCCTGCACGAGGTGCCGGTCGACGGTCCACTTGTGCGCCGCGTCCCTGGGCGGCAGGTCACGCACAGCTCCCCATTCCGGGAACAACCGTGCCCACAGACCCGTGCGGTCCAAGGACTCTATGACGTCGATAAGCCCTTCTCCCGCGCCCAGCAAGGCGATCAGCTCGTCGCGGGTGTGCACCGGCCAGGGCGTACGGGGTTCCGGCGCTGACTCGGCGAGTTGTTGCAGCGTCGCCGGGGAGATCTGGTTGCCGGTCCGGGCCGCCGCCGCGGCCACCCGGAGCAACAAGGCGGGGTCGCGGTGCGGTTCGGCGTCCCTGGCCAGAGTCACCTCATTGCCGTGCAGCACAACACCTTCGTCGAGCGGACGGCGTTCCGGCCCACGCCGGAGCCTGCTCAACACCCGGCGCGGCCCTTCGGACACCACTCCGCGCAAAGCGACATCGAGGGCGTACGCCACTGCCCGGCCGGCGCCGGACAGCGCTCGCGCCAAGTCGAAGCGGTCGCCTTTGTCCAGCGCCATGGCCACTTCGTCGGCGTCCTGGGCGCGCAGGACGTCGTTGGGGCGCCGTGCGACACGGCGGAACTCCGTCCGCACATCCAGCAGGAGCCGGTGCGCCTGTTGGACTTCCTCACTCGGGCGGTCGGTCAGCTGTGCCGCCGCCAACGCCCGCAGCAGACCGACGTCCCGCAGGCCGCCGCGACCGTGTTTGAGGTCCGGTTCGACCCAGTGGGCCACTTCCCCGCTGCGCTGCCAGCGCAGCCGTGCGTCCTCGGCCATGGCGGGAACGCGTTTCCGGGCCGTGGCCCGCCACCGGTCACGCGCGGAGACCGCCAGCCGCTCGGCGACCTGCTGGTCACCGGCGATGAACCGGACGTCGAGCAACCCGGCCGCGGTCCGCAGGTCGGTGCCCGCGACGTCCAGCGCCTCGCCGACGGTCCGCACCGAGTGGTCCAGGCCGATCCCCGAATTCCACAGCGGGTACCAGAGCTGCCCGGCCAGGCCGGTCACGGCACCGCCGCGTCCTTCGTGGACGAGCAGCAGGTCCAGGTCGGCGTACGGCACAAGCTCGCGCCTGCCGAGACCACCGACCGCCACCAGCGCGACCCCCTGATCCGCGCCGATCCCGGCCTGCGCCGCGTGCGCGGTGAGCCAGAACTCGTGCAGGTCGGTCAGTGCCTCGCGAAGCGCGTCAGGCGCGAGCCTGCGCTGGCCCGTGACCGGCTTGAGCAGCCGGTCACGGGCCTGCACGAGGTCAGCCGCCGACGGAACCTCCCCAGCGGGAATCCCCCCGTTGCCCGTCACAGCGCGTCGGTACCGCGTTCCCCGGTCCGCACCCTGACGATGGTGTCCACCGGTGTGACCCAGACCTTGCCGTCACCGATCTTGCCCGTCCGCGCCGCGTCCACGACGGCTTCGACGACCTTGTCCACCGCGGCGTCGTCGGTGAGCACCTCGATGCGCACCTTCTGCACGAAGTCCACGGCGTACTCGGCACCCCGGTAGACCTCGGTGTGCCCCTTCTGCCTGCCGTAGCCACGGACTTCGCTGACGGTCATGCCGAGCACGCCCAGCTGCTCGAGTGCCGCTTTGACGTCGTCGAGGGTGAACGGCTTGATGATCGCGGTTACGAGTTTCATGCCTTGCTCTCCTGGAGGGAAGCCGCGGAGGGTGCGCCGGCCGGCTTGGCGGCGTGGCCGAGGCCGGCACCGCCGCCCAGCCCGCCGAAGTCGTACGCGCTTTCGGCGTGCAGTGCCTCGTCGACGCCGGTGACCTCGTCCTCCTTGGACACCCGGAACCCGATGGTGATCTTGATCAGGAAACCGAGGATAAGGGTCAGCACGAACGAGTACGCGAGCACCGCGCCTGCCGCGACCGCCTGCTTACCCAATTGGGCGAGGCCGCCGCCGTAGAACAGGCCGTCGGCGCCCGCCGAGTTCACCGACGTGGTGGCGAAGAAGCCGAGCAGCAGGGTGCCGACCAGGCCACCGACCAGGTGCACGCCGACGACGTCGAGCGAGTCGTCGAAGCCCAGCTTGTACTTCAGGCTGACCGCGAGGGCACACAGGACACCTGCGATGACACCGATGGCCAACGCGCCGAGCGGGCTGACGAACCCGGCCGCCGGGGTGATCGCGACGAGACCCGCGACCGCGCCGGACGCCGCGCCCAGTGTGGTCGGCTTGCCGTACTTGATCTGCTCGACCACGAGCCAGCCGATGACCGCGGCGGCCGTGGCGACCGTGGTGGTCATGAACGCGACCGCGGCGGTCTGGTTGGCGCCCAGTGCGGATCCCGCGTTGAAGCCGTACCAGCCGAACCACAGCAGGCTGGCGCCCAGCAGGACGAACGGGACGTTGTGCGGGCGGCCCGTGTCACGCGGCCACCCGGTGCGCTTGCCCAGCAGGAGGGCCAGTGCGAGACCGGCGGCGCCCGCGTTGATGTGCACCGCCGTGCCACCGGCGAAGTCGAGCGCCTTGAGCTGGTTGGCGATCCAGCCGCCGACCACCGAACCGTCCGCCGACGAGAACGCGAAGACCCAGTGCGCGACCGGGAAGTAGACGATCGTCGCCCACAGACCGGCGAAGATCGTCCACGCCCAGAACTTGGTCCGGTCGGCGATCGCGCCGGAGATCAGGGCGACCGTGATGATCGCGAACATCAGCTGGAACATCACGAACGCGAGCGCCGGGTACTGGTGACCAGCCGGATCCTCCGGGGACGGCGCGGTACCGGACACGGCACCGACTGTCCCTTCGAGCCCGACGTTGTCGAGGTTGCCGACCAGGCCGCCGAACGCGTCGTTGCCGAACGCGAGCGAATAGCCGAAAAGCACCCACAGAACCCCGACGACACCGAGCGCGATGAAGTTCATCATGAGCATGTTGAGCACGTTCTTCGAGCGGACCATGCCGCCGTAGAAGAACGCGAGCCCTGGCGTCATCAGCATCACCAAGGCGGCACTAGCCAGGATCCAGGCTGTGTCTCCTGCGTTCACATCATCCTCCCGTGCTGTCTTTGCAACGGGCAGGATCGATAAGTGGTGTTTCCTGAGATGGCACCGCGCGTTTCGCGGCTGTGAACTGTGCGACACCCGTTGTTACGAGGACGTTTCTCCCCTGGTCCACGCGCGAATCGTTACCAATCGGACATCCCGCTTTGTCGCCGGGGCCGCGGCTGGATAGCGTCGTAGGACGATGAGCCGAGGTAGAAGCGACGAGAAGACCGGCAGCCCGGCCGGTTTCCCACCGGTGCCGCTGGGGGCGCTGTGCTGCCCGCACTGCCAGTCCCCCCTCGCCCAGCGGGACCGGGCGCTGCGGTGCACGTCAGGGCACAGTTTCGACCTGGCCAAGCAGGGTTACGTGAACCTGCTCGGGTCGGGAAACGGCGACACCACCCAGATGGTGGCCGCGCGCGACGAGTTCCTGTCAGCGGGGCACTACGCGCCGCTGGCCCGCCTGGTCGCCCATGAAGCGGCCCACGACCTGCGCCGGGACGCGCTCGTGGTGGACGCGGGTACCGGTACGGGTTACTACCTTTCGGCGACGCTGGCCAGGGCTCCGGCCGCCTCGGGGCTCGGCATGGACACGTCCACGGCCGCGTTGCGCCGGGCCGCCCGTGCGCACCCGGGCATCGGCGCGGTCGCGTGGGACCTGTGGAAGCCGTGGCCGCTGCGGCCGCAGTCGGCGGACGTGATCATGAACATCTTCGCGCCGCGCAACTTGATCGAGTGCCACCGGGTGCTGCGCCCGGAGGGCACCCTCGTCGTGGTCACGCCGGACTCGACGCACCTGGCCGAGCTGCGTGCGTACGTGGACATGCTCGACGTCGACGCGGACAAGCTGACCAGGCTGGACTCGTCGCTGCAGGCCCAGTTCTCGCTGACCGGGCGGCACGACTGCGAGATCGAGCTGACCCTCGAGCCGGCGGACGTGCACCGGGTCGTCCACATGGGCCCCAACGCGTACCACGTGCAGGAAGGGGCGCTCGCCTCGGTCACGCACGCGTTGACGGTCACCGCGGCGTTCGTGGTTTCGGTCTACCGTAGGAACTCGTGATCGAAGTACAGGGGGCACTCGTCGAGGACACCGAGTGGCTGGCCGACCAGCTGACGCTGTCGGCGCGGCGCTACCCGCTCGGCGATCGGGTCACGCTGGGGGTGTTGTGGTGGTATTCGGCCAGTTCGGTGTTGTTCGGGCCGGTCGTCGACGGCCGTGACCCGGGGTTGGACGCGATCACGCTGTTGATGGAGCCGGACGGGCGCGTGCTGGACGCGCGGTCACCGGTGTACGAGGGGGACCTGCCCGCACGGACGCGCGAGATGCTGACGTCCGCGATCGCCACCGTGGCCAAGGTCAGCGGTGCCAGGCAGCGGCATCTGTGGGCGATCGCCACGGACTCGCTGGCGACCCGGCTGCTGTGGGCGGGCAGGACGGCACAGGCGGCCCGGTTCGCCACCGCGATCGGGTCCGAGTTGCCCACGCCCCGATACGTCGAGCTCAGTGGCCGTCAGTTCGTCCGGCGGGGCTCGTGCTGCCTGATCTACCTCGGTGCGTCGCACGAGGAGAAGTGCACGAGCTGTCCCCGGCAGAAACCCGCTGAGCGGCTGGCGAGGCTCTCCCGACTGGTGGGATGAGCGTTCCACGGCGACTACGGTGTGCCATGTGAGTGAACGGACGTGGGGTTTCCGGACGCGGGCACTGCATGCCGGCGGGGCACCTGACCCGACCACCGGGGCCAGGGCGGTGCCCATCTACCAGTCGACCAGCTTCGTGTTCGAGGACACCGCGGACGCGGCGAACCTGTTCGCGCTGCAGAAGTACGGCAACGTCTACAGCCGCATCGGCAACCCGACGGTGGCCGCGTTCGAGGAGCGGATCGCCAGCCTCGAAGGCGGGATCGGTGCCGTGGCCACCGCCAGCGGGCAGGCCGCCGAGTTCCTCACGTTCACCGCGTTGGCCGAGGCAGGCGACCACATCGTGTCGGCGAGCGGCCTCTACGGCGGCACAGTCACCCAGCTCGACGGCACGCTGCGCCGCCTGGGCATCTCGACGACGTTCGTGGACGGCGAGGTGGACGCCTACGCGGCCGCGATCACCGACCGGACCAAGTTGATCTACACCGAGGTGATCGGCAACCCGTCCGGCGCCATCGCCGACCTCGAAGGCCTCGGCGAGCTCGCCCGTCAGCACGGGATCCCGCTGGTCGTGGACGCGACGCTGGCGACGCCGTACCTGTGCCGGCCGCTGGAGCACGGCGCCGACATCGTGCTGCACTCGGCGACGAAGTTCCTCGGCGGGCACGGCACGACCCTCGGTGGTGTCGTCGTCGAGTCCGGCCGGTTCGACTGGGGCAACGGCAACTTCCCGCGGATGACCGAGGTCGTCCCGTCCTACGGCGGCTTGAAGTACTGGGAGAATTTCGGCGAGTACGCGTTCTGCACACGGCTGCGGGCCGAGCAGCTGCGGGACATCGGCGCTGTGCTCTCACCGCATTCGGCTTTCCTGCTGTTGCAGGGTGTCGAGACGTTGCCGCAGCGGATGGACGAGCACGTGGCCAACGCGCGCAAGGTGGCGTCCTGGTTGTCCGTCGACGACCGGGTGGCGTGGGTGGGGTACGCGGGGCTGCCGTCGCACCCGCATCACAAGCGGGCGCACAAGTACTTGCCGCAAGGCCCTGGGGCCGTGTTCTCGTTCGGCGTCAAGGGTGGCCGCGCGGCTGGGCAGAAGTTCGTCGAGTCGGTGGAGTTGCTGAGCCACTTGGCCAACGTCGGCGACGCACGCAGCCTGGTGATCCACCCGGCGTCCACCACGCACCAGCAGTTGTCCGACGAGCAGCTCGCCGCGGCAGGCGTCGGCGCGGACCTGATCCGGCTGTCGGTCGGGCTCGAGGACGTCGAGGACATCCTGTGGGACATCGACCAGGCACTCGCACAGGCGGTGAAAGCATGACGTGGCAGGGCCCTTCCGCGGCACGCAGGCGCTCGATCCTGCTGGACACCAAGCGGGTCGCGGTGGTCGGCGCCTCCGCGAACACCGCTCGGCCGAGCTACTTCGTGGCCACGTACCTGCTGTCGTCGACGCGGTACGAGGTGTCGTTCGTCAATCCGCGATTGGATTCCCTGCTGGGCGAACCGGTCTACCCGTCGCTGGCCGACCTGCCGAAACCACCGGACCTGGTGTCGGTGTTCCGCAAGCACGACGACCTCCCCGGTGTCGCCGAGGAGGTCATCGATGCCGGTGGGCGTACCTTGTGGTTGCAACTCGGCCTGTTCCACGAGCCCGTCGCGCGACGCGCCGAGGAAGCCGGGTTGGCTGTCGTGATGAACCGGTGCGTGAAGATCGAACACGCGCGGTTCGCGGGCGGCCTGCACCTCGCGGGATTCGACACCGGCGTGATCTCCTCGCGGCGCAACACGTTCCGCTGAGCAGTCAGGCCTTGTGCGCCTTGGCGACGGCGAAGCAGAACAGGCCGTACGCGGCGAACCCCAGCGCGACGACGAACAGCAGCACGGACCCGAACGTCTGCGCCTGCAAGGTCTTCAACGCGCCGTCCAAGCCCTGCGCCTGGTCGGGTTTCGCGTTGATCGCGGCGATGCCGACCAGGATCCCGATGATCCCGTACGCCACGCCTTTGGCGGTGTGCCCGGCGACACCGAGCGGTTCGGCGGGTTTCGGCAGCTGCGAACGGTCCAGGTCCTCCAGGAACAGCTTCTTCACGCCTCGGCGGACGGCGGCGAAAGCCACACCGAGGATGACGAGCGCGAGGATCCCCACGAGGATCTGACCGAACGGCTGGGCCATCAACTTGGCCGTCCACTCCTGGGTGGACTGGTTGCTCGACCCGCCGCCGCCGGAACCACTGGCGAGTTCGATCGTGTAGATGCCGATCGTCGCCGAGACGAACGCACGGGAGCCCGCGCCGAACTTGCGGAGGAACCGTTTACGGCCCTTCTCCACCCAGGTGTACCCGGTGAAGATCATCAGAGTCTGCCAGAGGGCGTACGCGATCAGACCGACAGCCAAAGCCCATAACAGGACCGGGCCGACCGGCGTTTCGGCGAGTGACCCCACCGCGCCCTTCTGGTCGGCCTGTTCGGAATCGCCGAACGCGACCTGGAGGGCCAGCCACGCGACAAGCAGGTGCACGATGCCGTAACAGACCATCCCGAACCGGCCGAGCACCTGCGTTGCCTTGTGCCTGCGAACATCCACCACGACCATCAACTCCCTTCGCAAAGGGGTTGACGGCATCGGCGATCGGCAAACTACGGCAAACGGTCCTGCCAGCGGGAGACGAACAGAGTACGGCCTTCGTCGGTCAGCGAGCCCCAGAGCCGCAATCTGGCCATGCCGCCGTCCGGGAAGACGTCCAACCGGGCCTGGGTGGCCTCGTGCTGCTCAGTCACCCGGAACAGGTGGCGTGTGTCGGGCTGCAGCCGTTGGCGACTGAGCAGCCCGGTCCACTCGCCCGACGCCTCGGCGCAGCTGACCGACGCCCAGCCGGGCGCGTTTCCCTTGAAGTGGGTTGTGTCCAGTTCGATCAGCCGGATCACCCCCTTGGCCGCCAGCCGCAGCGACACCCAGTCGTTGCCGTCGTCACGGCGCCGCGCGGTCTCCCAGCCCTCGCCCATCACCGCGGCCGGTCCGGGCGCGATCAGGTTGTTGGGCGACGAGTAGAACTTGTTGCTGCAGTCGGCGATCTCCGCACCGTTGGCCAACGCTGCCAGGTCCATGTGGTCGAAGTCGAGGAAGTTCGGGTCGGCGACAGGTGATCCGTGCACACGCAGCCGCGCGACGCCGCCGTCCGGGTAGATCGTCAGCCTGACGTGCGTGTAGCGCTGGGTGTCGGTCACCTCGAAGGCGTTCTTGGTGTCGCCGGCCAGCGGCGAACGCGGCACCACGGTCGTCCACCCGGTCAGCTCGTCCGGGCTGGGGTAACCCTCGGCGCTGCACGCCTCCACGGACGCGTACGGCGGGTAGTTGCCCGTGAAGAACGCTGTGTCGATCACGACGCCCTTGATCACGCCGGGCATGCCGAGCCGGACGATCGCCTGGTCGGCGTCACCCCCGCGGCGGCGCCTGGTCTCCCAGCCGTCGTAGACCTGGCCCTTGTGGCCGAAGGTGTACGTCTGGAAGACGGGCTCGCTCGCCTTGATCAGGTTCTCGCGTTCGGCGAACAGCTCGTCGTTGGCCCACACCACCGAGCCGCCGAACCTGCGGCTGGCCAGGTCCGGGTTGTCGTGAAAAGTCATGCGTCCTCCCTGCCGAGCAGGTCGCCGTGCAGTTCCTCGCCGGTGACCTTGATGCCCCGCAGCCACGTTGACACGACCCGGCCCGCCAGCGGCATGCCGTGGTACGCCGTCACGTGGTTGCGGTGGTGCAACTGCTCGGCTTGGACGACGAAGGCCTCGTCCGGGGCGAAGACGCAGAAGTCCGCGTCGTATCCCGGCTTGATCTGGCCCTTGTGCCGCATCCCGGCGAGCTTGGCCGGCCGGTGCGCCATCCACTCGGCGACGTCGAACACGGTGTGACCGCGGCGGCGGGCCTGCGTCCACACGGCGGGCAGGCCGAGCTGCAGGCTCGCGATGCCGCCCCACGCCTCACCGAAATCGCCGGTGTCGAAACGTTTCAACTCAACGGTCGACGGGGAGTGGTCGCTGACGATGAAATCGATCAGGCCGTCGGCGAGGCCCCGCCACAGCGCCTCGCGGTTGGCCGCGTCCCTGATCGGCGGGCAGCACTTGAACTCGGTGGCGCCGTCCTGGATCTCCTCCGCGACGAACGTCAGGTAGTGCGGGCAGGTCTCCACGGTCAGCTCGATGCCCTCGCGCTTGGCCTCCGCGATCATCGGCAGCGCCTCGGCGGACGCCAGGTGCAGGATGTGCACCCGCGCGCCCGTCTCCCTGGCCAGCGCGATCACCCGCTTGATCGCGTCGTTCTCGGCCACCGGCGGGCGTGAGGCGACGAAGTCCGCGTACTTGCGACCGTGCGGCGACGTGATCGAGTGCTCGTCCTCGGCGTGCACGATCATCAGCCCGTTGAAGCGGTTCATCTCGGTGAGCGCGGCCTCGAACTCCGCGAAGCTCAGGTGCCGGAACTCGTCGACCCCGGAGTGCAGCAGAAAACTCTTGAAGCCGAACACACCCGATTCGTGCATCGGCCGCAACTGCTTGAGGTTGCCGGGGACCGCGCCGCCCCAGAAGCCGACGTCGATGTGCAGCCTGCCCTCGGCGGTCTTGCGTTTGACCTCGAGCGCGTCCACGTCGATGGTCGGCGGGAGGCTGTTGAGGGGCATGTCGAGCAACGTCGTCACGCCGCCCGCCGCCGCGGCGCGGGTGGCGGTCTTGAAGCCCTCCCACTCGGTGCGGCCGGGGTCGTTGACGTGCACGTGGGTGTCCACGAGACCGGGGAGCAGCACCTGGTTGTTGCCGAGTTCGATCACCCGGTCGGCGTCAAGCGCGCTGTTCAACGGTTCGACGGCGACGATGCGCCCCTCCCGTACGCCAACGGTCCCCTCGGTCTCGCCAGCCGAGGTGATCATCCTGCGGGCCCGGAACACCAGGTCCAGCACCTGCCACCCTCTTTCCGCTTCGTGAAACACTTCTCCGGGCTAATGTGGGCCCGTGCCTGCCGTCAACCTGCACCGCTTCAACACGGCCCCAGCCGACGACCTGCGTCCGTTGCTGAGAGATTGTCTCGCGGTGCCCAGATGGGCCGACGAGGTGCTCGCCATGAGACCGTTCGCCGATCGTGCGACGTTACTGTCCGTGGCGAGGTCCCGGGCGAGCGAACTGAGCAACGACGAGCTCCACCTGGCGATGGCCGCCCATCCCCGGATCGGTGAACGCGCGGACGGCGACACATGGTCACGTGCCGAACAGTCCGGAGTAGAGCCGTCACTGGGATCACGTCTGTTTGAGGCCAACCAGCGTTACGAGGAACGGTTCGGACACATCTATCTGGTGTTCGCGTCGGGCCGCGGCGGCGAGGAGCTGCTCGGCGTCCTGGAGCAGCGTCTCGGCAACGACGCCGCCACCGAGCTGCGGATCGTCAACGGCGAACTGGCCAAGATCGCCCTGCGCCGCCTCGAACAGCTGGTGGACTAGGCCGGGTACAGCTCGCCGAGGATGAGCTTGGCCCGGGTGATCAGGTCCGGCCGGGTGCGCTCCAGCACCAGCATGTCGACGTGCGCGACCACGTGGTGCAGCGACGGGGCGCCGGGGGACATGTCCGAACCGCGTTCGGCGACGCGCAGCCAGGCGTCGAGAACGTACTGCGGAATCTCCCGGAATGCCCGTTTCTGATCAGGTCCGATGACGCTTCCCCCGATTGCGGCGCCGGTTGCCGCCGAAGTGCTGGACGCGTTGCCGACCCGGTTGCGCAACGCTTGGACAAGGCGCTGGGCAAGGCGAGTTCGTGGACCGTCGCCGAGTCCGGCACAGTCGTCGTCGACGAGGACACCCGGCTGACGTTCACCCTCACTGACGGTGTCATCGCGACCGCCGCCGATCTGGTGTGTTCGTGGCTTCTCGCGCCGCATTGTCTGCACAGGGCGATCGCCGTCTCGGTCGCCCCGGTCGGCTCCGCCGCGGCAGCAGAACCGTCCGACGAGCCCGTGACGCCATCGACAAAGCTCAAGGCGGCCCACCAGGATGCCGCGAACCTGTTGTGGCAGGCGGGAAGCACTGTCTTGAGGGCCGGTGTGTCGGGCAGTGGCGCGGTGGCCGGGGCGGAGTTGCTGCGCGCGGTTCACGTGGCGCGGCTGGCGGGCCTGCATCGGGCGGCGACGGCTGGGCTGACGGTGGCGGCGAGCTTGCTTGCCGCGCAAACCGGTGACCCGGCATACCGCCGGGCGGATCTCACGGCCCAGGTGCGCGAGCTTTTGTTGGTGTGTCACGGTTTGCGCACAGGTACGGGGGATACGGCTGCCCTGCTCGGAGTTGCTCGCCGTGAGTTTCGCCCAGCGGGCTCGTTGCGGCTGTACGGCTTGTGCACCGAAGCTGTGCTGACGGGATCAGGGTATGCGGGGTCGTGACGCATCTGGTGATGCGACAGGGCGTTTGTGGACGGTTCCCGCGGTCACGCCGGGCGGCGCCGAGCAGGTCCGCGCCGCCGCTGAAGGGCCGGTCGCGGTCGGCGAAACCGGTCTGTCGCATCGGGAACTTTCGCGTGCCGGGCTGCTTCTGCCGTCCGCCAACGTGTCGGATGACGGACGGATCGGCGCAGGAACGTCCGCTCGTGCGGTGGCCGCGAGCGGGGTGGCGCGGACGGAGGATCCGATCGCCCGGCTGTGGGCCGAGCCGCTCGCCGACCAGGCCAGACGGGCATTCGACGCGGACGGCTTGGTTTTCCTGACCGCCGAGGTGGTCGGCGGGACCGGTGCGGCTCTCCGGGTCGTGGCTGACGGTCGCCCGCTGGACCTTGTCGCCGGGTCGGCGGTCGGGTGGGAGAACCTCCGGCTGCTGGCCGGGCGGCCCGGTCTGCGGCTGCTCGTGATCGCCCGGCCGTCGGGCGATCGGCCCGGCACGGCCACCGCGCTCGCCGTCTCCGGTGCCGAGCTGAAGTGGACAGGGCACGTGAACGTGGACCTCGACCGGCTGCAGCGCACTCACGTCGGCGACGCCGAACCTGTTCCCATGGTCGCGGCGGACGTGTCGTCGCCGGTGGAACCGTTGGATCGTTGGCTGGACCGGGTGGTCGGTGGTGGCCGGAGCATGCCGGTGGCCGGGTCACCCGCTCAGGACCGGGCCCGGCTCGCCAGGATGGGTTTGAGCACCACCGCGGAGCTGCTCGGCATGCTGGAAACCACCGCACGCGACCAGGAACGCGACATGTTCGGCAGGCTGATCACGGACACCGGCGACCAGTTCGCTCAGGCGTGACTCAGCGCGTCGGTGTATTCGAGAGCGTTCACCCGCGCGGCCGCGTTGCGCGCGTGGATCAGTGACCAGACACCTGGCCCACCTGGCGACAAGGCGGATTTTTCGTTCGAACACGGATGAGAGTGCCCGCTGGTAGAGCGGTTTCGTGAGCTGGGTCGTGAACCGCGGGCCGATCAGCAGCCGGACGCACTTCTCGTCGCCGATGGCGCATCCCTTGCCGGAGGCGTCGATGCGGGTCGCCCGCGGGTGCCCGAACTGCCGGACGGGCTGTGCACCGGCCTGGTCGAACGCGATGCCCTGCGGCACACCGGGTACGTGCCCGTTGTAAATCAGGAACGCCTGGTCGTACTCGGATTTCTGGCCGTCGGCGACCCAGGTCCGGTGCGCGACGACCGATCGGACGGGCACCGAGCCGAACGGCATCGGGTTGTCCCGGGAACCGGGCACGGAGAGCATCTTCGTCATCCACCGAGATCCGCCCCGATCAGGTCGAGCCCGTGCACGCAATGTCCGGCTGTCACGGCGGTTGAGTCCGCCACCGGTTCCACTGCCGACACCGGTGCGGCGAAGCCGAGTAACGCCGTGAAGGCGGCACCGCCCACCATCGTGTTCCTGATCATGGTCCACAGCGTGCCCGCCTGATGTCAGGGAGTTGTCAGCACAGTGTGGTGCGTTCGTGGTCACCGGCCAGTTGGATGCCTCTCAGCCCGTGGAGTGAGGCGCGATGACCCCGCGGCCAGGCAAGGTGGAGACATGTCGCTACTCACGAAAACGCTTGCCGCAGGGGTGGTGGGCGCAGCAGTGCTGGTCGGGGCACCGGTCACAGCGTCGGCCGCGGCCAAGGTGACGTTCGCGCTCCCGTCCCCGTCCGGGTACCACCAGGTCGGGACGCGGACGCTGCACCTGGTCGACGGCAACCGCGCGGATCCGTGGAAGCCGGACCGCAAGCGGGAACTGATGGTCGACGTCTGGTACCCGGCTGACGACGCGTGGCGCCATCCGAAGGCGAAGTGGCTGCCGGACGGTCTGGTCAGCGAGATCGAGGACTTCGCCGCCGCGCCTCCGGCCAACGTCCCCAAGGGCTCGGTGGACTGGGCGGGCGCGCGCTCGTCCGGTCACCGCGACGCTCCGGTCGAGCGGGGCAAGCGTCCCGTTGTGCTCTACTCCCCCGGTTTCGGCGGGCCGCGGGCCGTGGGGACCACGGCAGTCCAGGATCTGGCTTCACACGGGTACGTCGTCGTGACGATCGACCACACCTACGAGACCACGGTCGAGTTCCCCGGCGGCCGGGTGGAGAAGAACGTCACGATCCCGTGGGAGCAGATGGGCACGGCGTTGGCCGCGCGTGTCGCCGACACCCGGTTCGTGCTGGACGAACTCGGCAAGCAGCGGTGGCTCGACGGCTCGGCGGATCTGCGGCGGGTCGGCATGTTCGGCCATTCGTACGGCGGGTTCACCGCCGGTGAGGCCATGCTGCGGGATCGCCGCATCGACGCGGGCGTCAACATGGACGGCTCGATGTTCCCCGAGTTCGGCGAGGTGGCCAAGCAGGGGCTGGATCGGCCGTTCTTCCTGATGGGCGGGCAGTTCGACATGCCGGACGGCAGTGTGGTCGACCACTCGCCGTTCACGTCGTTCGACGCAAGCTGGGGTCAGTTCTGGGCGAACCAGAAGGGACCGAAGCGTTCCGTGGTGTACACCGGGGCCAGGCACCACAGCTTCAGCGATCTGCAGCCGATCCTGCCGCAGTTGGTGAAACCGCTCGGGTTCCCGGCCGACCACTTCAAGCCGTTCGTCGGGACCATCGACCCCCGTCACTCCGTCCGGGCGCAGAACTCCGACATCCGCCGGTTCTTCGAGCGCCATCTCTAGGACCGGTAGGGTGAGACATGCGTTTCTCGCACTCACCCGAGGTCTGGCGGGGCTTCCCCGCACTGGTGTCCGGGGTGCTCGCCACGGATGGGATCACCCCGGACACCGCTGTCGCCGATCGGCTGGCACCGTTCCACGACATGGCCCGCGCGCGGCTGGCCGAGTCGGCGGAGGGCGAGTTCCCGGAGACCCAGGCGTGGCGGCGGGCGTTCTCGGCGATGGGGTTGAAGCCGACCCAGTACCGGTGTGCCTCGGAGTCGTTGCTGCGCAGGTTCCGCAAGGAGGGCGCGCTGCCGTCGATCCATCCGTTGATCGACCTGTGCAACGCCGTGTCGCTGGCGTACGCGGTGCCGATCGCGGTGTTCGACGTGGCTCATGTCGCGGATTTCCTCGAGGTTCGGCCGGCGACGGGCACGGAGACGTACACGACGTTCGCGGGCGCGGAGGAGCACCCCGAGCCGGGCGAGATCGTCTTCGCGGACGCGTCCGGCACCGCCCATGCGCGTCGTTGGACCAACCGGCAGGCGGCCACGTCCGCGATCCGTGACACGACGTCGTCGGCGCTGATCGTGGCCGAGGCGTTGCACGATTCCGCCCGTGGGGACATCGAGTCGGTGATCACGGCGCTGGCGGACGAACTCGCCGCGATCTGGTCGACCGGCGCCAAGTCCGCGATCCTGTCGGCCGATCAGCGGGCGTTCGAGTACTAGATGTTCGCTTCGACGCCCGTGCCGAGCCGGGCCGCGTCCTGCTCGTCGTGGGCGCCGACGGTCAAGGGGCGTGGTTTCGCGCCGCGGTAGGCCGCTCGTCCCGGGGTCGGTGTGTCGATGAGGCCGATGATCGGCCGTACCGCGTCCTCGGCGCGTTGCCCCAGCAGCGGCGCCATGATCGCCGCTGCGACTTTCATGCCGGTGCCGACCTCGCCCGCGAAGCTGGTGCGGACCAGCCGAGTGGGGCCCCATGTGATGTAGCTGAGCGCGGGATTCTGTTTGGTGGCGAGGATTCCGAGGAGTTCGTTGGCTCGGCGCTGGTGCGCGTTCGATCGCCTGAAGGTGAACCCGTCGGCCATTTCCAGGTCGTCGAAGTCGATGGCGTCCGCGCGGGCTCCGGGGACGGCGGTGTTCACGACCACCGGCTTGTCCGCCGCGGTCAAGAGGTCGGCGAGCCCGGTGACGAACAGGTATTTGCTGAGGAAGAACAGCGACCACGAAGCCTCGTGCCCTTCGGTGGTCACGTGCCGGCGTTGGCGGATGAAGGACGCCGCTAGGACCAGGGCATCGATGCGGTCGTGTTCCTGCCTCAACTGGTCGATCGCGCGACGACTGTCCTGCACGAGGGAGAGATCAGCCGCGATGAACGCGGCGTTGGACGCCGACAGGGCGTCGAACTTGGCGCGACTCCGCCCGATCACCACCACCCGGTCGCCTGCGGCGAGGTAGTGGCGCGCGAGTGCGGCACCCATCCCGTCTGTTCCTCCGGTGATCACGATTGTCCGCACGACATCTCCTTTGTTCCGGAACCTACGTTCCACAACAGCGTACATCAAGACGGAACACAGGTTCCACCTTGCTAGACTCCGGGCATGACGACCGGACGGAGGCAGCGACGCGACGCCGTGGCGAACAAGGAACGGATCCTGACCGCCGCGCAGGACGTCTTCCGCACCCACGGGCTCGCCGTCGACATGCGCGCGGTCGCCGCAGCCGCGGGAGTGGGCGTCGGCACGCTGTACCGGCACTTCCCCACCCGGGAGGACCTGCTGCGGGCGATCACCGGGGACGACTTCGCCGACCTCGCGGACGCGGGACTGCCGGATCAGGGCTCAGCGCTCGACGCGCTCCGCGAGTTCTTCGGCAGGACGCTGCTGCTGCTCATCGCCAACAAGGCCGCCATCGACCTGCTGGCAGGCGGGGCACCCTCGGACGCGGACCTCGAACGATGCCTCGACCATCTCAGAGCCGTCGGCAGCGCGGCCGTCGAACGCTCCGCCAGCGACCACACCCTCGCGCCGGACGTGACCGCGGACGACATCGCCTACCAGCTGCTCGGTCTCATCCGCATCGCGCAGCTCAGGCCAGACCCGGGCACGGTCATGCACCAGGTCGGGCTGGCACTGCGCGGACTGGCCGGCTGAGGCTCAGGACGTTCGCGTGATGTGTTCGGGCCGGACAGGCACACGGCTCAACGCCATGCCCGTCGCGGCCCGGATCGCGGCCACGATCGCCGGGGTGGACGAGATCGTCGGCGGTTCACCGACACCGCGCAGCCCGTACGGCGCGTGCGGATCGGGGCGTTCGAGCACGTC
This sequence comes from Kibdelosporangium phytohabitans, assembly GCF_001302585.1. GTDB lineage: Bacteria > Actinomycetota > Actinomycetes > Mycobacteriales > Pseudonocardiaceae > Kibdelosporangium > Kibdelosporangium phytohabitans. The sequence goes on from NZ_CP012752.1 coordinate 10,045,750, forward strand.
GACGACCATCGGCGGCATGTCGAGCACGGTCGGGATCAGGTAGTCGGTGAACGACGGGTTGCGGACCTTCCCGTCGACCACCTGGATCTCCTCCAGCACCGCCAAGCCGAGGCCTTGTGCCGTGCCGCCGTGGATCTGGCCGAGCACCGCTTCCGGGTTGATCGCGTTGCCGACGTCCTGGGCGCAGGCCAGTTCGACCACCTTCACCAGGCCCAGTTCCACGTCGACATCGACGACCGCCCGGTGCGCGGCGAAGGCGTACTGCACGTGCGCGTTGCCCTGACCGGTGTCCGGGTCGAGCGGGTGCGTCGGGCGGTGCCGCCATTCCACGACCTCGTCGATCACGTCCGTGCCGAGGATCTCAGCGATCCTGGCGCTGTCGAGCGTGACGTCCGTGTGCCCGATTCGTTTGAACAGCTCGGAACGCACGGCGTCGCACGCCGCCCGCAACGCCCCGCCGGTCACGTAGGTCTGGCGCGAAGCGGACGTTGAGCCTGCGTCGCCGACATTGGTGTCCATCGGTTCGACGGTCACCATGTCGATGCCCAGTTCGCTGCGTGCGATCTGCTGCAGGACCGTGACCAGCCCCTGACCGACCTCGGCCGCGGCGGTGTGCACGGACGCCACCGCTGCACCGCCGATCACCGCCAGACGGACCCGTACGGTCGAGTAGTCGTCGAAACCGGCTGAGAAACCGACGTTCTTGATGCCGACGCCATAGCCCACGCCACGGACAACGCCTTCGCCGTGCGTCGTGTTGGACACGCCACCAGGCATGTCGGTCAGATGAGTTCCACTGACAGGCAACGGTTTGTCACGGACGAGCGTCAGCAGTTCGGCGACTGGTGCGGCCGAGTCGACCACTTGACCGGTCGGCATGACGCTGCCCTCGCTCATCGCGTTGCGGATCCGCAACTCGACCGGGTCCATGCCCAGCGCGTCTGCCAGTTTGTCCATTTGCGACTCGTAGCCGAAAGCCGCTTGGACGGCACCGAATCCGCGCATCGCGCCGCAGGGCGGGTTGTTTGTGTAGACGCCCCAGCAGTCCATGGTCACGCTGGGCACGTCATACGGTCCGATGCCCAGCGTGGCCGCGTTTGTCACGACCGCGCCCGTGCTGGACGCGTACGCGCCGCCGTCCAGGTAGATCCGGGACTTGACGTGCACGAGCTTGCCGTCACGGGTGGCGCCGTGCTCGTAGTACAGCCGCGCCGGGTGCCTGTGTACGTGCCCGTAGAACGATTCTTCACGGTTGTACACCATTTTCACCGGCTTGCCGGTGTGCAGGGCCAGCATGCACGCGTGGACCTGCATCGACAGGTCTTCCCTGCCGCCGAACGCGCCGCCGACGCCGGACAGCGTCAGCCGTACCTTGTCCAGCGGCAACCCGAGCGCCACCGCGATCTGGCGTTGGTCGACGTGCAACCACTGGGTCGCGATGTACAGGTCGAGCGAGCCGTCCACCGCGGGTACCGCCATACCGGACTCCGGTCCGAGGAACGCCTGGTCCTGCATGCCGACTTCGTAGTAGCCGGTGACCACCACCTCAGCCGTCACGTCCTGCTGGCCGTTGCGGATCCGCACGTGCTTCACGACGCTTCCGTCGCGCGCCGCGACCTCCATGTCCACGAGTGGGTCGAGGACCTCGTAGGTGACCTCGATCCGGGCGCACGCGCGGCGGGCCGTCTCCGGGTGGTCGGCGGCCACCAGCGCGACGGGTTCGCCTTGGTAGCGGACGACATCTGCGGCCAGCACCGGCTGGTCTGCGTGTTCGAGGCCGTAGATGTTGGCGCCGGGCACGTCTTCGTGCGTCAGCACGGCGTGGACGCCTGGCACTTTCAGCGCCTCGGTGATGGCCACGGCCGTGATCCGGGCATGCGGATGCGGGCTGCGCACGGTGGCGCCCCACAACATGTCCTCGTGCCAGAGATCCGAGGAGTACGCGAACTCGCCGCGGGCTTTCAGGGCCCCGTCGGGACGTTGTGCGTTCGTGCCGATGCCGCCGCGCGTGGTGGCTGTCGCCGGAATGGTCAACTAAACCGCCCTTCTGTGGTACGCGCGCAACACGTCCATGGAGAGACCCGTTGCCTGGGTGATCTCCTCGGCCGTCGCCGCCCCACAGTCCACACTGCGCAACAGCGACGCCGAGAGCGCTTGCGCAGTGGCTGGTTCGTCGAGTACTCCACCAGCCGCGCGTTCGGCGTACGCGGCAAGTCGTCGTGCGTCACGGTCCAGGCTTTCCCGGTAGTAGCCGAACACGGCCGCGTACCGGGAGACCAGCTGCGCGGGGTGCATGTCCCAGCCCTGGAAGAAGCCGTGCTCGAGCGAACGCCGGACCAGTCCGTAGTGGATGCTCCACGCGGCGAGCACGTCCTGGGTGTCGCCGACCGGCAGGACGTTGCTCGACCCGTCGGACAGGCGGATCCCGGTTCCGGCCGCGCAGACCTGCATGACGTGCCTGGCGAAGTCGCACGCGTGGTGCCCGAGGTGCTGCTGCCCGGCGCCGAGGCCGACGGCTGCCGTGTAGTCGTAGGTCCCGAAGTGCAGCCCGACCACGCGGTCACCACCGGCCGCGATGAACGCGGGGATGGCGAGCCGCCCATCGCTGTCCACAATGGATTGAGTGGTCTCCACCTGGATCTCGAAGGTCAGCGAGCCGCGCCACCAGCCGAGGCGGTCCTCGAACGCGCCGAGCAGCTCGGCGAAGACCTCGACCTGTTCGGCCGCGGTGACCTTGGGGAACGTGATCACGAAGCCGGGCGGCAGGTCACGCAGCGTCGCCAGGAAGATGTCCAGCGTCCGGATGCCGCGGTCGCGCAGCGCGGGCGTGTCGAACGACTTGATCCGCAGCCCGGTGGAGAACGGCGCGATGCCTTCGGCGTGCCAGCCGGCCAGGCAGCCCGCCGCGTGCCGGGCGTCGTCGTCCTCGGTTGCCGGTGCGCCGTAGCCGTCCTCGAAGTCGATCCGCAGGTCCTCGACCGGCTCGCGGAGCAGTTTCGTCTTGACCCGGCCGGCCAGGCCGGGTGCCAGGTCGAAGCCGTGCTCCTCGAAGGCCGCAAGCGCTTGCTCGCCCCAGTCGCGCGGGGTGGCAGTCCCGACCCGCGAGGCGGGTACGTAGCAGGTGTGCACCGGCTGGCGCCCGCCGCGGCCACCCGGGTACCGCGCCGCCCGCCGCTGGTCCACTTCGGACAGGCGAGCGGTGAGCGACGCGACGGCCGGTCCGTCGAGCAGCATCAGTCGATCTTCGCGTACGCGGGCAGCGTGAGGAAGTCCACGAAGTCGTCGGCCAGCGCGACCTGGTCGAACAGCTCCGCGGCCGCGTCGAGGTGCGCGAGACCGTCCAGTTCCTTGCGGACCTCGGCGAGAACCTCCCGGACCAGCTCCGCGGTGACCGTCGCGCCCGTGTCCAGCACGACGCCGTTGCGGACCCACTGCCACACCTGGGCACGGGAGATCTCGGCCGTGGCCGCGTCCTCCATCAGGTTGTGGATCGCCGCCGCGCCGTTGCCGCCCAGCCAGGACGCGATGTACCGGACACCCACGTCCACCGCGGCGCGCAGGCCGGCGTCGGTGGCCGAACCGGGGGTCGCGGAGACGTTGAGCAGGTCGTCAGCGGTCACCGAGACCTCGTCACGGGTCTTGTCCAGCTGGTTGGGCTTGTCGCCCAGCACGCCGTCGAAGACCTCCTGGCAGACCGGCACCAGGTCGGGGTGCGCGACCCACGAACCGTCGAACCCGTCGCCCGCCTCGCGATTCTTGTCGTCACGGACCTTGTCCAGTGCCTTCGCCGTGACGTCCTGGTCGCGGCGGTTGGGGATGAACGCGGCCATCCCGCCCATCGCGAACGCACCGCGCTTGTGGCACGTACGCACGAGCAGTTCGGTGTACGAGCGCATGAAAGGCGCGGTCATGGTGACCGAGTTGCGGTCCGGCAGCACGAAGTCCTCACCCGCGTCCCGGAAGTACTTGATCACGCTGAACAGGTAGTCCCAGCGGCCCGCGTTCAGGCCGGAGGCGTGCTCGCGCAGCTCGTAGAGGATCTCCTCCATCTCGAACGCGGCCGGGATGGTCTCGATCAGGACGGTCGCCCGGATCGTGCCGTGTGGCACGCCCAGCTCACGCTGCGCGTGCGTGAACACGTCGTTCCACAGCCGCGCCTCGAGGTGGCTTTCCATCTTGGGCAGGTAGAAGTACGGTCCGCTGCCGCGTTCGAGCAGCTCTTTCGCGTTGTGGAAGAAGTACAGGCCGAAGTCGACGAGCGCGCCCACCGCGGGCCTGCCGTCGAACTCCAGGTGGCGCTCGTCGAGGTGCCAGCCGCGCGGGCGCATGACGATGGTCGCGTGCCTGCCCGGCTTGAGTTTGTACCGCTTGCCTTCGGGCGTGGTCAGCTCGATCGTCTCGCGGACGGCGTCGTACAGGTTGACCTGGCCGCCGACCACGTTGTCCCAGTGCGGGGTGTTCGCGTCCTCCAGGTCGGCGAGCCACACCCGGGCGCCCGAGTTCAGCGCGTTGATGGCCATCTTGCGTTCGGTCGGGCCGGTGATCTCCACCCGCCGGTCGGTCAGGTCGGCCGGCGCGGGCGCGACCCGCCAGTCCGCCGAGCGGACCTCGGCGGTGCCGGGCAGGAAGTCCAGCCGCCCGGTCCGGGCGGCTTCGGCGCGGCGCTCGGACCGCTTGGCCAGCAGTTCGTCTCGTCGGGCACCGAACGCGCTGTGCAGGCCGGCGAGGAACTCGGTGGCCCCAGGCGTCAGGATCCGATCAGAATCGGGCAAGGGAGTGCTCCTTTCTTCTGCACTTCGGACTATAATTTTTGGATAGCGGAACTTCAACGTGACGAGGAGACGGCATTGGCCCCAGGGACCAACGGCGGCGTGCAGTCTCTGCAGCGCGCTTTCGACCTGCTGGAAGGCCTGGCGGACGCGGGCGGCGAGGCCAGCCTCTCCGAGCTGGCGACGTCGTCCGGCCTGCCCATGCCCACCATCCACCGGCTGATCCGCACGCTGGTCGCGCTCGGCTACGTCCGCCAGCACCCCAACCGCCGCTACGCGCTGGGCTCGCGCCTGATCCGCCTCGGCGAGAACGCGGGACGCCAGTTCGGCACGTGGGCCAGGCCGCTGCTGGCGGATCTGGTCGACGAGGTCGGCGAGACAGCGAATCTCGCGGTGCTCGAACACGACGAAGTGGTCTACGTCGCCCAGGCGCCGTCGCGGCACTCGATGCGGATGTTCACCGAAGTCGGCCGCCGCCTGCTGCCGCACGGCACAGGCGTGGGCAAGGCGATGCTGTCCCAGATGGCACCCAATGACGTCCGCGAGCTGCTCAAGCGCACGGGAATGCCCGCGTACACGCCGAACACGTTCCAGGATCCCGAGCTGCTGCTGCGCCACCTCGCGGAGGTCACCACGCGCGGCTACGCCATCGACGAGAGTGAGCAGGAGCTCGGCGTGCGCTGCATCGCCGTTCCCGTCAAGGGCACGCCCAGCCCGGCCGCCATCTCCGTGTCCGGCCCGGAGGGCAGGCTGACCGACGAGATCGTGCCGAAGGTCGCCCCGATCGTGCAGCGGATCGCCGAGGCGATCTCGGAAACCCTGCACACCCGCGCGTCGGGCTGAAACCGATGATTTGACATCCCGAAACAATTGTCGATACTTTTTATATACACCCGCCGGCCATGCCGGGTGAATATCACAGCTGATTACTCCGAACATCGGATTGAGCAGCCGTTCCCACTTTATCAGACAGCCTCTGAGCTGCACTGACTCCAGTGAACTCACACCGGTTTAACACAAGATCATCGGTTTGAGAACCACTTTGCGACATTGTGCAAAACGGTCATCCGAGGCGTCTCCTGGCCACAAGGATCGGGGGCCTGGGGGGTTTGCCTTAGCTGGAGGGGCACAACCGAATGATTCGAAGAAGACACCGGCTGGCGGGAGTGGGGATCGCGTTCGCGGTCACTGCCGGCCTGGTCACGGTCACCGCGCCGGTCGCGGCGGCCGATCCCGACCCCGTGTGGTCGGCACAGCGTGAGAAGTCCATCCCGGTCCGGACCGTACCCGCGCAGCAGTCGAGCGGGCCGGACGCCGCGGAGGAGAAGGCGCTCAGGGGCTCGCCGAAGGTCGAATGGCCCAAGCCTTCCGTCACCGAAGTCGGCGCGCAGCAGCGCACCGCAGCCGCACCCGGCCCGATCCGGGTGTCCCGCAAAGAAACCGCAGCGGCACGGGCGAGCAACGACGTCATCCGCGTCGAGGTGCTCGACAAGCGGCTCGACGGACCCGCGTTCCGGGTGGCGGGCGCGGCGAACCAGCCGCTGTCGGTCGAGGTCGACTACTCCGGTTTCCGCGACGCCTTCGGCGGCGACTGGGGCAACCGCCTCAAGCTCGCCGTGCTGCCGGACTGCGCGCTGACCACACCGGAAGCTGTTGACTGCCAACCCAAAACCGTCAGCACACGCAACGACGGCAACGGCACACTCGCCGCGGACGTGACACCGCAGGCGAACCAGCTGTTCGCGGTCACCGCGGGCCCGTCCTCGGGTGCGGGTGACTTCCAGGCGTCCACGCTGTCGCCGGGTTCGACCTGGTCGTCGGGCGCGTCGTCGGGCGACTTCTCGTGGCGGTACGAGTTGGACGCACCGCCCGCGCTGGACGGCCCCGACCCCGACATGTCGCTGTCGTACTCGTCCGGCTCGGTGGACGCGCACACCTCGGCGACGAACAACCAGCCGGGCTGGGCCGGTGAGGGCTTCGACTTCAACCCCGGCGGCTACATCGAGCGCCGGTACGCGAGCTGCTCAACGGACACCAAGGACAGCAACAACTCCAAGAAGACCGGCGACCTGTGCTGGCGTACCGACAACGCCACGTTGCAGCTCAACGGCAGCGGAGGCGAGCTGGTCCGTGACGACGCCACGGGTGCGTGGCGGCTGCGCAGCGACGACGGGTCGAAGATCGAGCGTGTGTCCGGCAAGGACAACGGCGACAACGACGGCGAGTCGTGGAAGATCACCACGAAGGACGGCACGCAGTACTTCTTCGGCCTCAACAAGCTCCCGGGCTGGACCACCGGCAAGGCGACCACGAACTCCACGTGGACCGCGCCGGTGTACGGCAACCACTCCGGTGAGGACTGCTACAAGGCCGGGTCGTTCGACACCTCGTGGTGCCAGCAGGCGTGGCGGTGGAACCTCGACTACGTCGTGGACGCCAACGGCAACACGATGAGCTACTTCTACAAGACCGAGACCAACAACTACGCCCGCAACATGACCGCCACCAAGGTCAGCGGCTACGTGCGGGACGGCTACCTCGAACGCATCGACTACGGCCAGAAGGACGGCGAGGTCTACACCAAGCCCGCGGTCGGCCAGGTCGCCTTCACCGTCGCCGACCGGTGCATCCCGGGCAGCGAGTGCGTCACGAGCAAGCCGCAGAACTGGCCGGACACCCCGCTCGACCAGCAGTGCACCAGCACGACCAACTGCAACAACAAGTTCACCCCGACGTTCTGGTCGCAGAAGCGGCTGGCGAAGGTGACCACCAAGGTGTGGAACGCGGGCACCTTCAAGAACGTCGACGAGTGGACGTTCACCCACTCCTTCCCGGCCCCGGGCGACGGCACCAGGGCCGGGATGTGGCTGGCGTCGATCAAGCGGACCGGCCTGGTCGGCGGCACCGCCGCACTGCCGGAGGTCAACTTCGACGGCGTCCAGATGCCCAACCGGGTGGACGGCATCGAGGGCATCCCGCCGATGAACTGGTGGCGGCTCAAGGCGATCCGCACCGAGACCGGCGGCGAGATCGCGGTGAACTACCTGCCCAAGGAGTGCGCCGCGCCGGGCAACCTGCCGGTGGAGGACAGCAACGCCAAACGCTGCCACCCGCTGAAGTGGACGCCCGACTCGCTCGACGACCTCGCCAAGGAACGCTTCGACTGGTTCCACAAGTACGTCGTCTCGGACGTGACCGAGAAGGACCTGACCACCGGCCTCGCGCCGCAGGTCACCGAGATGAAGTACGTCGGCACGCCCGCGTGGCACCACGACGAGGAAGACGGCCTGATCCCGGCCGAGCGCAAGTCGTGGTCGCAGTGGCGTGGTTACGACCGGGTCCAGACCCTCAAGGGCCAGGCCGGCGGCGAGCGTGAGCAGACCGAGACGCTGTTCTTCCGCGGCATGGACGAGGACAAGACCTCCGCTGGTGGCGTGAAGGACGTCAAGGTCGTCGACTCCAACGGGGTCGCGATCGACGACAGCAACGAACTCGCCGGTGCCGAGCGGGAGAAGATCACCTACGACAAGGTCGGCGGCAAGGTCACCGAGCGGTCCATCAGCGACCAGTGGGTGTCCGCACCGACCGCGACCCGGGTCCGCAGCTGGGGAACCACCAAGGCACGCAAGACCGGTGAGTCCGCGATCCGGCAGACCGAGGTGCACCCGGACGGCACGCAGTTCAAGTCGGGCGCCAACAACGCCTTCGACGACAACGGCCTGCTGATCCGGTCGGAGAACCTGCACGACCTGGCCAACCCGAACGACGACACGTGCACTCGGTACAGCTACACGCACAACCCGCAGACATACGTCCTGGACGTGGAGTACCAGGAGGAGACGGTCCGGGTCGCGTGTGACAAGACGCCCAACCTGCCCGCGGACCTCGTCGACGTCGAGCGTACGTACTACGACGACAACGAGACCCTGGGCGCGGCACCGGTTCGTGGTGAGCCGACGCGCCGTGACGAGCTCAACGGCTGGGCCAACGGCGCGCCGACGTTCAAGACCGTCGGCCGCACGAAGTACGACAGCTACGGTCGTGCCGTCGAGGCGTATGACGTGTTCGGCAAGAAGAGCACGACGACGTACGAGTCCAGTGTGGGCGGTCCGCTGACCAAGGTCACGACCACCAACCCGCTCGGGCACAAGTCAAGCACCGAGTACGAGCCCGCGTGGGGCGAGCCGACCGCGATCACCGACACCAACGGCAAACGCACCGAGAAGGTCTTCGACCCGCTCGGCCGCGTGACCAAGTCGTGGCTGCCGGGCCGCAACCGCTCGCAGAGCCCCAGCACCGAACACAGCTACCTGGTGCGCGCCAACGGGCCCAACGCGGTCATCAACAAGACGCTCCAGCCCGACGGCCAGTACGTCACCGATATCGACCTGCTCGACGGCCAGATGCGTGAACGGCAGTCGCAGGACCCCGCACCGGGTGGCGGTCGTGTCATCACCGACACGATCTACGACTCGCGTGGTCTCGAAATCAAGACGAACGGCCCGTACTACAACGACGCCCCGCCCGGCACCGACGTGGTCGCGCCGGACGAGGCGATGCTGCCCGCGCAGACCGTGTTCGAGTACGACGGCCAGGACCGTCTGACAGCCGAGATCTTCAAGGTCGAAGGCGTCGAGAAGTGGCGGACCACGCACTCGTACGCGGGCGGCCGGTACGACGTCGATCCGCCGGACGGGGCCACCCCGACCAGCAAGATCATGGACGCCGAGGGCAGGCTCGTCGAACTGCGCCAGTACAAGGGCAAGTCGCCGGCCGGGGAGTACGACAAGACGACGTACACCTACACCCCGCACGGCCAGCTGGAGACCGTCACCGACCCGGCGGGCAACGTGTGGCGGCACGAGTACGACCTGCTCGGCCGTGAGGTCAAGACGACCGACCCGGACCGCGGTGTCACCGAGTTCACGTACGACGACGGCGACCAGGTCGCCACGAAGAAGGACGCCAAGGGCAACGTGCTGGCGTTCGCGTACGACGAGATCGGCCGCAACACCGCGATCCACGAAGGAACACTGGCCGGGCCGAAGCGTGCCGAGTGGACGTTCGACAAGCTGGCGGACGGCACCCCGGTCCCGGGCGTGTCGGTGTCGTCGACGCGGTACGTCAACGGCAACGCGTACACCCAGTCGATCACCGGTGTCGACGCGGGGAACCGGCCGACCGGGATGACGATCAACATCCCGCAGTCGGAAGGGAAACTGGCCGGGTCGTACAAGTTCTCGACCACCTACCGGCAGGACGGTGACGTCGCCACGGCGACGATGCCCGCAGCGGGTGGGCTGACCGAGGAGACGCTGACCTACGGCTACAACAGCCTCGGTCTGCCGACCACGTTGTCCGGCAAGACGTCGTACGTCACCAACACCACCTACACCCCGTACTCGGAGCCACAGCAGGTCACGCTGTCCGCGGGTGGCAAGTGGGTCAAGCGGTCCGCCGAGTACGAGATCGGTACCCGACGGCTGCTGCGTACCGTGACCGAGCGCGAGACGCCCGGCCGGACGGTGGCGAACACGCAGTTCACCTACGACGCGGCAGGCAACATCACCCGGATCCACAACCAGCCGGGCGCCGACACCGGGGAACCGGCCGACACCCAGTGTTTCCAGCAGGACTACCTGCGCCGGATGACCGGTGCGTGGACTCCTCGTGACGGGAACTGCGGCACGCCACCGAGTTCGGCGAACCTCGGCGGCCCTGCGCCGTACTGGCACGGGTGGACCTACGACAAGGCCGGCAACCGGACCAGCGAGACCAAGGTGACACCGGACGGCAAGACCACGTCCAGCACCTACTCGTACCCGGAGCCCGGCCAGGCCCGTCCGCACGCAGTGCAGAAGGTGACCACGAACGGGCCGCAGGGCACGAAGGTCGACGACTACGGCTACGACCCGAACGGCAACACCACCGCTCGCAAGGGCCAGGCCCTGGAGTGGGACCTCGAAGGCCAGCTGACCAAGGTCACCGAGGGCTCGAAGGTCACGTCGTACCTGTACGACGCGGACGGCGAACGCCTGATCCGCCGTGACAGCACGGGAACCACGCTGTATCTCGGCACCACCGAGGTCCTGCTCACGCCCGCGGGCGTGGCGCAGGGCACGCGTCACTACGTGCACGACGACGAGACCATCGCCGTCCGTACCGCCGACAACCGGCTGCACTGGCTGGACCCCAACCACGTCGGCACGGCCGAGGTCACGATCGACGAGCAGACCCAGGAAGTGACGCGCCGCCGGACCGACCCGTTCGGCTCCGTGCGTGGCGGCGCCCCGGCGTCGTGGCCGAGCCAGCAGGGTTTCGTCGGCGGCACGATCGACGCCGACACGGGCCTCACGCAGGTCGGCGAACGCGCGTACGACCCGTCGACGGGCAATTTCATCTCAGCGGACCCGGAGATCGACTACACCGAGCCGCAGCAGATGAACGCGTACGCCTACGCCAACAACAACCCGACCACGTACTCCGACCCGGACGGCCGGTTCTGGGTGATCGTGGCACGGGTGGTCGCGGTCAAGGTGCTCGTGCCGGTGCTGAAACGGTTCGTCGTGCCGGTGCTCAAACGCGTGATGGTCTGGGTCGGCAAGAAGATCGTGCAGGGCCTCGCGTGGCTGGCCAAGAAGATCGGCATCAAGTGGGTGCAGGTGGCCCGCTGGGTGACCGTGATGGTGGTCAAGACCGTGCGGGTCTGGGTGCCGAAGATCATCAAGAAGATCCAGAAGTCCAGGGTTTGGAAAGAAGCGAAGAAGAAGATCGCCAAGTGGATCGGCAAGAAGAACGTCCAGCGCATCAAGAAGGCGATCCAGAAGGTCAAGCGCGTCTACAAGAAGATCAAGGAGAAGATCAAGAAGAAGCGGGAGCAGCCCAAGAAACCCCGCAAGAAGCAGAAGGAGAAGAAGCGCGAGCCCTCGCCGGAGCTCGTCGCGACCGGCAAGAACACCACGGTCGGGCCGCAGGTGAACCCGAGGAGAGCCGGTCACGACTTCGAACTCGACGGGGACGACGTCCTGCCGCAACCGAACAAGAAGGGCGAACACCTCGGCCAGTCCACGTTCGACAACGAGGACGCGCTGGCGCGCAACACCAGCGGCGGTCCGATGTGGCGCCTGCCCCGCGGCACGCAACTGCCGGAAGGCCTCGACTGGGTGAACGACAACAACCCGCCCGGTCACCACACGATCTACGCCACTCGCCGGATGCCGTTCAGCGAGTACAAGGCGAAGATCGAAGGCCTGCCGTGGGAGTATGTGCGGAAAATCAAGAGCACGAAACCCAAGGGATGAGCAGTGGACAAAGCTGACAAGGCGTGGAAAGCGCTTGAGCGTGCCACTGCGGCCTACCGTGACGCGGGCGACGCGGTGCTGGCGGACGACGACCTGGTGGCGAGGCTGCGTGCGGTCTTCGCCTCGGGTCGCAGCCACCAGACGGCGTTGCGGCTGATCGGGGATCGTGCGGCCGAGCGGCCGGAACTGGTTCAGGCGCTGCTGCCGGAACTGTTCCACGCGGCGCTCGGCGAGTCGCCGTCCGCGGCCCGTGCCAGGTCCATCCTGGCGGGACTGCGCCCGGACATGCGTGATCCGCAACTGGAGGCGCTGGCTTCCCGTGAGATCGCGAACCCGGATCCGGACAGGTGGGAGGAGCTGCGTGCGCTCGCCGTCCTGCTGGAGGACGTCGGCAGGCTGGACATCCTCGTGTTCCTGAAAGAAGCGGTCAAGGACTCCCCCGAGGAGGCCCTGCGCTGGATAGCCGAGGACTTCCCCCGCTACAGCTGACAAAATGACCTCGTGAGTGTTTTGGCCGGTTCTAACCGGCCAAAACACTCACGAGGTTTTTCAGGGTTCGATTCGCAGGATGTAGCGCTGGTTCGCCGCGCTGGAGCACGCCTGCTGCACGACAGCCGCGTTGTTCGCGGTACTGGCACCGCTCACGGCCACGCACTTGTCGCTGTGCACGATCCGCGGCTGGACCACCACGTCCATTCCGCTGCCGCTGACGTAGTCCAGCCGGAACTGCTGGTTGGCCTGCGGTGCGCCCGTCGGTTCACACGTGTACTGCGTGATCCCGATGTTGTCCTCCTGCTTCCAGCCGGGCACGTCCAGGCACTTGCCCGCGGCCGTCTTGACCTGGAAGTACGGCGTGCTGCCCACCCGGTCCAGCTCGACCTGCTGGTGCGCCGCCGAGGCGACGCAGTCCTGCTGCTGGAACGCCCCACCGTCAGCGGTGTTGCCGGACGGGACACCCGAGCACTTCTCGCTGTGACTCGGTTGCAGGCGGTACTTGCGGCCAGGCTCGATGTACACCTCGTCCGCCACGTTCGCGACCGCGCCCTGCCAGTCGGTTCGCTTGTCCGCGAAGGCCGATCCTGTCGAGGCGAACGTGTACATCTGGCGCTGGCCGTTGCCGGTGTCGTAGAGGGTCGCGATGTCACCTTTGCCGTCGCCGTTGAAGTCCCCGGCTGCCAGTGAGGACTTCAGCGCGTCGAACGCTGTGCTCTCCCAGCCGACCGAGGTCGCCCAGGTGTTCGTGCCCGCGGTGAGGATCTGGAACTGGGTCGAGTTCGCGCCACGGTTGTGGGCCGCCACGATCTCGTCCCGGCCCGCGGCGTCCCCGTTGACGTTCGTGCTCACGAACGTGGCCTTGGACCGGTCGAACGCCGTGCTTTCCCACTGCGACACCGGTGCCGCGAACGTCCCGGCGTTCGAGGTGTGCAGCCACAACTTGGTCTGCGTGGTGCCGGGGGCGCCGCGGAAGGCAGCGATGTCGTCGTCACCGTCGCCGTCGAAGTCGCCCGCGACCGGCGTCAAGTGGTTGACGTCCAAGCCGTTGGCGCCGCTGTCCCACTGCTGGACCGGGGCGGAGAACACGCCGCCGCCCGGCTTGTGGATCCACAGTTTGGTCTGTGCCCCGGCAAGGCCCTGGAACACGGCGAGGTCGTCGTCGCCGTCCCCGTCGAAGTCCCCTGCCGTGATCCGCAGGTGGGACAGGCGGTAGTCGCCGATCCAGGCGGGTTCGCTTTCGGCGTTGAAGCGGTTGCTGTCCGACCGCAGCAGGTACAGCCGCACCTTGCGGTCCGGGTCTTCGCGCAGCACGGCGATGTCGCTGCGGCCGTCGCCGTCGAAGTCACCGTTCGCGCTCTTGATGCGGTACATCGGGAAGCCGCCGCTGACATCGGTGTCCCAGCCGACGTAACCGGAGGAGAACCCGCTGCCGGTCGACAGGAAGTTCCACGCCGCGGTGCGACCGTTGCCCTGGTCGAACAACATCGCGAAGTCCGCGCGGCGGTCACCGTTGGTGTCCGCGCGAACCGGCGTTCCGGGGACTGGGCGGACGTTGGCTGTCAACGTCCACGACGGAGCCGACGGGCTGATGTTGCCTGCCTTGTCGACCGCCCTGACGTACAGCGGGCGGCTGGATTCGTCGTCCCACACCGTGATCGGCACAGTGGCTGCGCCGTTCGCGTCGGCCGCCACCCACATCGTGGTCTTGTCCTGCTGGAAGCCGTACCGGAAGCCCGCGACATCAGTGTCCGTCCCGCTCCTGGCGAACGTCACCGTGCCGAGTTCCCCGACCGGCCGGACAGGGGTGTTGTCCGGGAAGTCTGTTGACGTGATCGTCGGCGGGACAGGGCGCGTCCGGTCGACGGTGAAGTAGCAGCGCGGTGAATCCGTGCTCGCCGCAAGGGTATCCATCACCCGGGCGCGGTAGTTGAACACCTTCGCGGGCTGGTCCTCCGGTAGGACGCCGGCAACGACCGGTGCCCACGCGAACGCGCCACCGGAACGGAACAACGGGCTGTCTATCGTGTGCTTGACCGTGTCGCCGTCAAGGATCTCCAACCGACCACGGACGTTGTCGCCGTCCGGGTCGGACGCGATCGTCGAGAACGTCGGCGAGGCCGTGTTCAACGCGGTCGGCGCCGCAGCCGTGCCACACGGCGTCGGCGGGACAGTGGTGAAGTCGATCGGCGCACGCGGCTTGTTGTTGTACTCCACGACCAGCCGCGCGGTGGCGGGCAGGAACTTCTTCCACTGCGCCGCGTCGTTCTCGTTGGCCGCGCGCAGGCCGAACGTGAGCGTGCCGGTTTTGGCGTTCGCCGTGTTCTGCACAAGGGTTTTGAGCGCGGCCGACCCGAACTCCATCGGCAGGTCCGGCTGGGTGGTCGTGCAGCCGCCGCCTTCGTTGGCGTTGCCGGAGCGGGTGTCGAGTTTGGTGGTCCACCAGTTCTTGGAGGTGTTCCAGGTGACTTTCGTGCCCTCGTTGATCGCACTGGTGTGCCACAGGTCGACGGGTGTCCCCGCGCACGCGCCCGAGTGGTCGAGCGTCACCGCGAACCACGTGTTGAGCACCTGAGCACCGGCGATCGGAGCAGTGTTGACCTGGAAGAAGGAGCGGTACCGCGAAGTCGGGGACGAGTAGTTCTGGTAGCCGACGCGCGCGGAATCACGCTGCGACGTCCAGTACTCGGTGTCCGGGGAGTAGGAGTTCACCGAGGTCCAGCGGTACTGCGTGCCGCTGTAGGACGGGTCGATGTACAGGGGGAAGTTCGTGTCCGGCGCCGTGAGCATCGCGGCATCAGGTACGACAGTGAGATCGTTCACCCCGACCCGCAGCTGCATCGGCCGGTGCTCGATCTCCTGCGGCACAGCGGATCTCGCGGCAGCGGGCGTGTCCCACATGGTCGGCTGCCCGGAGACGAAGACCGCGTGGCCGCTGTCGTCGACAGCGGTGCTCGTGCCGTTCTCACCCGCCTTGACCCGCAGGCCGGACGTACCGAACTTGATCTCCCGCAACTCGGGGTTCGCAGCAGCCTCAGCGTTGTGGACGACGAGGACCTGCGAAAACCCGTCGACATCGGCCGTGACCCGAAGGTCGACACCGGGAAGCACCTCACGGTAGGTGGCGGTGTCGCCGTCCAACTCGGGCTCAGGCAACACACGAGGCCAGGACAACACCAGCCTCTTGCCGTCCCGCTCCAGAGACGCGAGGGCACTGACACCGCCGCCGGACAGCCGGATCTTCATCGGCGTGACCTTCGGCCGCACCATGCCGTCGGGATCACGCACGAGCGTGGTGTCCACCGGCGCCCACCCTTGCGCTGTACGAGCGCGGAATGGCCGGACGAACTCCTCCAGAGTCCTTGTGCCGGAAGGGTTCTGAAAAACCCTGGTGGTCTCGCTCCCCAGCGCGGTCAACTCAACAGCAACGTCCTGCCCGGACACACCGGGACGACTGAAAGCCTGCGGCGCACCAGCCAGCAGGCACACCAATGCCAACGCGCACGCAGAAAGACGCGCGGATCTTCGAGATGTCAAGCCCTGTCCCCTTCAGACACGAAGGCGGGGACTCGCAGCGGCACCCCCCACGGAACCGTTGAAGCCCAGGCCAATCATCCCCGCGAACGCATCCTCGCAGGTTCAGGGCAAAGAAGACATACCGTTGCAGCCAGTGTCATCCCGCAAGACAAGAACCACCCCAAGCCCACAAACAAGCCAAACGAAAAACCCCACACCCAACCCGGGACACAGCCAACGCAACAGCCCGGTCTCCAGAGCCCGAAGCAAGGCCACTCCCGCCCCCAGCGCAGAGTGCACCCACTTGCCCATGAAAGCAGCACGCACTTTCCAACCCAAGCCAGCAAGCACGGGTTCACGGCTGTGCACAAGCACAGACCAGCCCATCACGGCATGAACGACGGCTGCCAGTCGGTCGAGCTATCGCCAACCCACCCCAGCGACGAGCGCGCAAGCGCAGCAACCGGCTCACAGCGGCGAGCGCGCAAACACAGAACCACCCGCAGCGACCCGTGCGCAGGGGCAAGAGACCAACCCACAGCAGCAAGCGGCAAGCACAGAACCAACCAACACCGACCCACGCGCAAGGAACCAGCCCGATCGGCGAGCGCGCAAACACAGACCAACCAACCAACAGCGGCGAGCACGCGCCAGAGCAGAACCAGCCCCGAGCGGCTCGTGCGCAAGCAGGCAGACTGACCATAGCGGCGTGCGCGCCAGCGCGGAGGGGTGGTTCGGGGGTGCTCCTGCCCGTCGGCCTGGGCTACGCCAACCACGGTCTGTCAGGAGGTCCGCCTACGTTTCTCGCGGGCATCAGTGCAGGCCCTACGGACCTCTTGACAGTCCGTGGTTCCCTCCGGGCAGGCCGTCGGGCAGGAGCGCCCGCGCATCGAAGGACACACCCCTGGGGCCCGAGCCGTGGAAACGAAGGACACCGGCCACCCGCTCCTGCCCCGAGGTCTGCTCCCGGCGAGGGACATCTTGTTCCGTGCACTGAACCGCAGCGTTCGACACACCGGGTCATAGCTGGGATGTGAGCACGGAACAAGCGGGTCCCTCGCCGGGAGGCAGACCTCAAGGCAGGAGGCGGCGGTGGGTGTTCTTCCAGACCACAGCCGAGACCTTGATGCGTGTACTGAGAAGGCGTGGGCGCTCCTGCCCGACGGCCTGCCGGAGGCAACCACACGCGTCAAGAGGCCCGTACGACCGCCGCTGACGCCCGCGACAAACGCAGCCGGACCTCCGGACACGTGCGGTTAGGCTACGCCCAGGCCGACAGGCAGGAGCACCCCGAACCACACCCCTGCGCTTGCGCGCACGCCGCTCGGGGCTGGGCTGGCTACCGCTCAAGCTGCTCGAGGTGGTCCCGTGCTTGCGCGCTCACTATCCGAGCTGGTCACCGCAACTTTCGAAGCCCCTACACCTATACAAACAGTCCCCCACCCAACCCGGGGGGCGTCCCTGCTCCAGTCTAACGGGGGTGGGGCTGGTCGAAGGGGTTACTGGTCGGTTGTGGACAACCAGATTTGCCGGTGGTTCCTTCGCCTCTATCCGAGTAGGGCGTCCACGAATGCGCCTGGTTCGAAGGGCGCCAAGTCGTCCGCGCCCTCTCCGAGTCCGACGAGCTTCACCGGCACGCCCAGTTCTCGCTGTACCTGGAAGACGATGCCGCCCTTGGCTGTCCCGTCCAGTTTGGTGAGGACGATACCTGTGACGTCGACCACTTCGGAGAAGACGCGTGCCTGGGTGAGGCCGTTCTGTCCTGTGGTCGCGTCGAGTACGAGCAGGACTTCGTCGATCTTGGTTTGCTTCTCCACCACGCGCTTGACCTTGCCCAGTTCGTCCATCAAGCCGGTCTTGGTGTGCAGGCGGCCTGCGGTGTCCACGAGTACCGCGTCGACTCCGGCGTCTGTTCCGCGCTTCACCGCGTCGAAGGCGACGGCGGCGGGGTCGGCGCCTTCCTTGCCTCGGACGACCTCTGCGCCGACGCGTGCTGCCCATGTCGCGAGTTGTTCCGCGGCGGCGGCGCGGAAGGTGTCGGCTGCGCCGAGCAGGACCGTACGGCCGTCGGCGACCAGTACGCGCGCGAGCTTGCCTGTGGTGGTGGTCTTCCCTGTGCCGTTGACGCCGGCGACAAGCACGACGGCGGGCTTGGAGTCGTGCGGCAGGGCGCGCACCGAGCGGTTCATCTCGGGGTGCAGTGCTTCTACGAGCACTGAGCGCAGTACTGCGCGGGCGTCTTCTGCTGTACGGACGCCGCGCGCGGTCAGTTCTTCGCGCAGCTTCGTGATGATCTCGGCTGTTGTCGCCGCGCCGAGGTCGGCGAGCAGCAGTGTGTCCTCGATGTCGGTCCAGGAGTCCTCGTCCAGGTCACCGGCACCCAGCAGGCCGAGCAGGCTCTGCCCGAACGTCGAACGGGACCGCGCCAGTTTTCCGCGCAGGCGCTCGAGGCGTCCCGCGGTCGGTTCGATCTCGTCGATCTCGACCGGCGCCTCTTCCGCCGCGGGCAGCGGAATGTCGACTATGTCGCGTTTCTCGGAATCACGCGGCACCGACGCGTCGTCACCGACGCCCGGCTGGCCGTCGACCTCCGTGCGGTCCTCGACCGGGTGAACCGGCGGCTCGACCGTCGCTGTCCCGGTCCCGCCGGACGACAGGTCGAACTTGCCGCCCGCCTGGTACTTCGCCCGCTCCTCGACCGGCTTGCGCTCGGCCTCGGTGAGGCTCACCCGGCGGCGCTTGGCCAGCACGAGGCCGGTGACCACGCCGACGGCGATCAGGACCAGGACGACCGCGAGGATCACGATGAGTTCGGTGGACACAGCGCCATCCTCGCATCAACGGCTTCGACAAGCTTCAACGGCTTTTAACTCGTTTAGGTCAAGAATTCACGACAGGGCTTGCGCTATCCCGTTGTGTGGAATACACCACTCGTTCATGGACTCCTGCCGGGTGGTCGGCCTGATTTCGGGTACGTCGGTGGACGCCATCGACGTCGCCGTGGCCGACATGCGGATCGACGAGGGCGTCATCGAGCTGGCGCCGGCCGGGCACACCGAGCTGAGCTACCCGCCGCACCTGCGTGACGAGCTGCTCGCCATGGCCTCCCGCGGCACGAGCGCCGAACAGCTGTGCAAGCTCGACACCCGGATCGGCCAGTCCTTCGCGCACGCCGCCGCCACCGCCATCAGCGAGTTCGGTCCCGCGGACGTCGTCGCGTCGCTCGGCCAGACCGTCTACCACTGGGTGGAGGACGGCACGTGCCTCGGCACGCTGCAGCTGGGCCAGCCCGCGTGGATCGCGGAACTGACCGGCCTGCCCGTCGTCGCTGACCTGCGTGTCCGCGATGTCGCCGCGGGTGGGCACGGCGCCCCGCTGGCCGGGCTGTTCGACCGGATGTGGCTGCGCGAGGAAATCGCGTTGAACCTCGGCGGGATCGCGAACATCACGCTCCCTGGCGACATCGCGTTCGACACCGGCCCCGGCAACGCGCTGCTCGACGCGGCCGCGGAAATGCTGACCGGCAAGCCGTTCGACGAGGACGGCGCGCTCGCGCTGGCTGGCTCGGTCCGCGAGGACCTGCTCGAGCAGCTGCTGGCCGACCCGTACTACCGGCTGGACCCGCCGAAGTCGACCGGCAAGGAACACTTCAACACCGGCTACCTGACCGCCGAACTGGCCA
The DNA here is from genome assembly GCF_001302585.1 of Kibdelosporangium phytohabitans. Classification (GTDB taxonomy): domain Bacteria; phylum Actinomycetota; class Actinomycetes; order Mycobacteriales; family Pseudonocardiaceae; genus Kibdelosporangium; species Kibdelosporangium phytohabitans. The sequence continues at coordinate 10,065,510 of NZ_CP012752.1, forward strand.
AGGTGCCCGAGGTCGGCGCGGCCGACCTGATGGCGACGCTGGCTGAACTGACCGCGGTCACGGTCGCGCACGCGTGCGCCGGGCCCGGCGGACCGCGTCGTGTCGTGGCGTCCGGCGGCGGGGTCCGCAACCCCGCGCTGATGGCCGCGCTGGCTCGCCGCTTGGACGTCGTGACCAGTGATGAACTGGGGATCCCGAGCGGCGCCAAGGAGGCCTACCTCACCGCCCTGCTCGGTTTCCTGACGTGGCACGGCATCCCCGCCGACCCGCGGACCGGCGCGGGACCGCGGCTGCTCGGCGGCATCACGCCGGGCCGCGATCCGCTGCGCATGCCCGCCCCAGCGGCAGACAACGTGAGCCAACTGCGAGTCGTGGAAAAACTGGGAGGGCACCTTGCGCGTTCTTGATCTCGCCATCATCGCGATCTTCTTAGTCGGGATGCCGCTGCTGGGGATCCTGATCGGCGGCAGACAGAAATCGTCCGACGACTACTTCGTCGGCGAGTCGAAGATCTCGTGGTGGGTCGTCTGTCTCTCGGTGGTCTCCGCCGAGACGTCCACCTTGACTGTGTTGAGCGTGCCGACCGTCGCCTACCTGGCCACCCCCGAGGCGGGCGGGATGACGTTCCTGTCGCTCGCGCTGGGCTACGTGATCGGCCGCATCGTCGTCTCGTTCGTCCTGTTGCCCAAGTACATCGCCGGTGACCTCGTCACGGCGTACGCGTTCCTCGGCAAGAGGTTCGGCAGCGGGATCCAGAGCACCGCGTCGGTGACGTTCCTGTTCACGCGGTTGCTCGCCGACGGTCTGCGGCTGTTCGCCACCGCCATCCCGATCAAGGTCGTGCTGGCCGAGCTGGGCATGCCGGACGTGAGCTACTGGTGGATCGTGGTCGCGCTCGGTGTCGCGATGGTGGTCTACAGCTACTTCGGCGGTGTCCGCGCGGTCGTCTGGGTCGACGCGATCCAGATGCTCTGGTACATCCTCGGCGCCGCCGTGGTGATCGTCGCACTGGCCGGCAAGCTGCCGGACGGCTGGTTCGGCAAGGCCGTCGACGCCGACAAGTTCCAGCTGTTCGACCTGTCCTCGCCGGTGCTGAGCAACCAGTACGCGCTGATCACGGCGGTGATCGGCGGCGCGGTGCTGTCGATGTCGTCGCACGGCGCCGACCAGCTGATCGTGCAGCGGCTGATGGCGACCAAGGACGTCAAGGCCAGCCAGAAGGCGCTGATCGGCAGCGGCATCGTCGTGTTCTTCCAGTTCGCGCTGTTCCTGTTCATCGGCGTGATGCTGTGGGCGTTCTACAACGGCCAGTCGCCGACCAAGGGCCTCGGGCTGGGCAACAACGACGAGCTGTTCCCCACGTTCATCATCAAGGAGCTGCCGTCCGGGTGGTCCGGGTTCGTGCTCGCCGGGATCCTCGCGGCCGCACTGAGTTCGTCGCTGGGCGCGCTGGCGTCGTCCACGGTCACCGACGTGATCCAGAAGGTGAAGCGGCGCCCGCTCACCGACAGTGAGATCCTCCGTCAGGGTCGCATTTGGACGCTGGTGTGGGCGGCGATCCTGACCGTGTTCGCCGGCCTGTTCGCGACGTTCTTCCAGCGCGGCGAACCCATCGTCGAACAGGGCCTGTCCATCGCGGGCTTCACGTCCGGCGCGCTGCTCGGCGCGTTCCTGCTCGGGCTGATCTTCCGCAGAGCCAGGCAGTTCGACGCGATCGTGGCGTTCCTGGTCACGGTGGCGGTGATGGCGTTCGTCATCCTCGCCCTGAAGTTCGACAAGGCGTCCGGTGCGCTCATCGGCGTGGACTTCAGCAAACCGGCCGGGTCGTCGGTCAGCCTCGCCTACCCGTGGTACCCGGCGCTGGGCGTGCTGATCACGCTGATCGTCGGTGGCTTGCTTTCGTTGCGGCACCGGGAACCCGCCGGTCCGCCGACCACGGAGGAGCCCGCACCGGCCAAGGCCGCCTGAAGTGAACCCCTCCCGCACCCGCGCACGTCTATTGTGGGAGAACCTTTGGGAGGGGGCGGCATGACCGGCACCGCGCGGGCACCGCGTAGGCACTACGGCGGCAGGTCAGACGCACAGCGGCGAGCCGAACGGCACGAGCGGCTGATGGAGGCCGGACTGGAGCTGTTCGGCTCCGACGGTTACGCGGCGACGTCGATCGAACGACTCTGTGCGACGGCGAGCGTGTCCACCCGGAACTTCTACGAGGAGTTCCCCGGCCGTGAGGCGCTGCTGGTGGCGCTGCACGACCGGATCACCCAACGGGCGATGGAGAACGCGCTCGCCGCGCTGGCCGGCCGCGAGGAGGACCCGCTGCGCGAACGCGTCGACAAGATGGTGCGGGCGTACATAACGACGACGTCGAGCGATCCGAAGTGGACGCGCCTGGCGTACGTCGAGGTCGTCGGGGTCTCGACCGCGGTGGAGCAGCACCGGCTGAACTGGCGGGAACGGATCGTCGAGTTCCTCGTCGGCGAAGCCAACCGGGCTGTCCGCCGCGGCGAGGCCGCGCCGCGCGACTTCCACCTGACGGCGGTGGCGTTCATCGGCGCGGTGAACGAACTCGTCTACTACTGGTCGACGCACGACCGCGCGCACCCGCTGGACGCGCTGTGCGCCGAGGTCACGCGGCTCGCGGTGGCCGCGATCACGTCGCCTTCCTGAGCGTCAGCAGCACCTCGATGACGCCGTTGTCCTCGATGTCGATCCCGGGGATGCCCGGGTCCGGGATGCTGTAGTCGGCGAACACCACCGGGATGGAGGTCTGCACCTGGATGGTGTCGCCGTTGCGCACGGCGCTCAGGTCGACGGTGACGGGTTTGCTGACCCCGCGCAAGGTGAGCTGGCCGGACGCCTTGACAGTCACCTTCTGCCCGACGGCGGGCACGGCCCCGAGGTCGGCCTGTCCCCGCAGTGCGAAGGTCGACGTCGGGAACTGGGACACCGACATGATGCGGTTGCGGAACTGTTCGTCCCTGCCGCTCTTGTCGGTCGCCACGGATCCCATGTCCACCGTGACCGTGCCGCTGGTGATCCGGGTACCGCTGAGCGCGACCGAGCCAGTCACCTTGCCTGTCCGGCCCACCGCTGTGGTGTCCTGGCCGAACAGAATCTCCTTGACCCGGTACCCCGCCTGTGATCCCTCCGACACCGCCCAGTCGCCGTCGACCGGGACAGCGGCACCACCGCCCTGCTGCCCTTCCCCGAGGGCCAGTTCCTGCGCGGGCGGGTCGGACAACACGTTGATGTAGAACCACGGGCCGCCGACGAACGCCAGCAGTCCCAGCGCTACCGCGCCGATCAGCCATGCCTTCCAGTGCCGCTTGAATCTGCCCATGCGGGTACTACGCCGCCCGGCCCAGTCCGGTTCACCGGCCGATCGGAATCAGACCGGGTCACGCCGACCCGGCGGCTGGCCAGTTCGCACTCTTCGCCATACGGTCATACGTGAAGGTTTTTCGCGAGGAGGCGATGATGCCTGCTGGTCGGACGAGACTGCGTCGGCTACTGGAACAGATGCGCGCTGAGCCGGACACCGTCGAAGGGGTGACCGCGGCCGCGAGAGCCAAGTCCGCGCTGGTCGGCGCGTTGCCCCAGCAGGACGTCCAGCGGCACATCGCGGCGTTGATGGCCGCGGTGTCCTCCGCCTACATCGACGGCGTCGACCTCAGCGACAACATCCACGTCGCCGACCGGCTGGCGGAGGACCGGGCGTTGCAGGGCATCCCGCTCGGCGCCCTGCTCGAGGGCTTCCAGGCGGGCAGGCAGTACGTGATGCACCAGATCTTCGAGCGCACCGCCAGCACCGGCATCGAGGCCGGCGAGCTCTTCGCCGGGCTGATGGAGCTGGACGCGCTGGCCAACGCGCTGCAGAACCGGCTCGTGTACGTCTACCGCGAGACCGAGCTGAGCCTGACCCGCACGACGCACGCCGTGCGGTTGCAGGCGCTGCGCCGGTTGCTCCACAAAGGACCGACGGGCAACGCCGCCGCGGTCGGTCTCGATCCGCACAGGCGTTACCACTGCGTCATCGCCGACGTCAGCGCGCCGAGGGAGGCACGCCAGTTCGAGGCCGCACTGACGACGGCGGACGGTTTGTGCGGCATGGTCGACGGCTATCTCTGCGCGGTCAGCGGGCGGTTGCCGGAGAAGGAACTGGGCATCCTGCTCGTGGCCGCACCCGCTGTTCCCGCGGCACAACTGGCCGGCGCGTACCGCCTGTGTCAGACAGCACTGGCTTCCGCGCGCCGTCGGCGGCTGCGCGGACTGCAGCACCTGACCTCATTGGCGTTGCCGCTCAGCGTGGACACGCATCCCGCTCTAGGGCGGATGCTGGCCGCCGAGCATCTGGCCAGCCTCGACGGGGACGACGAGTTCCACCGGCTGCTGGCCAGGACGGCACTGACTTACCTGGAGCACGGCGGCCGGACCGATCTCGTCGCCGGTGCCCTGCATGTGCATCCGAACACCGTCAAACACCGGCTTCGTCGGATGGCCGAGCTGACTTCGTTCGACCCCGCGCCGAACGGGAACGGCTCGCTCGCGCACGCGTTGCGCTGGTGGTGGGCGTTGCAGTCATGGCTTGCGCCGGTAGCTGACAAGCTCCAGGTCGACGGTGAAGCCGAGTCGCTGGAACATCGTCGACGAGGGGTCGTTGTCGATCCGGACCACCGCGGCGGCCTGTGATTTCGCGCCGTGCTCGGCGTCGAGTTCGCACAGCAGGCCTTTGACGACCCGCCTGCCCACGCCGACGCAGCGCATGTCGGGTTCGACCGCGACGAAGTCGACGAGGTGCTCGATTTCCTGCGTGTAGCCTGCCGCGAAGCCCGCGAGCTTCCCGTCGGCCTGCCGCAGTGCCACGACGGTGTGTTTGCCGTAGAGCAGCTGCTCCGGCGTATATGTCGTGTCGGGGAAACATCGTCGCAGCAGTGCGATGAACTGGTCGTTGAGGCTGCCGTCGGCAGGCAGTCGTTCGACCTGCACGCACTCCTGGGTCAGCGTGGCCCTCAGGTCGGCGCCTCGCAAAGTGAATATCCGGGTCGGGGTCTCCCGCGCGAAGCCGTGCCGTTTGGCGAACTCGGCGAGTTCCCTGTGCTCGGTGTGGCCGTAGAGGTTGAGGTCGGTGACACCTCGCAGGTGCGGCAGCTTCAGCGCGGCCTCGTAGAGCATGTCCGCGGTCGTGTGCCACGCCTGCGGGGTCGCGGGATGGCCTGTGGGTACGTCGATGTGCGGCCCGTACAGCCAGGCGCGCCCGATCTCGGGGTTGATGTCGGTGCTCAGCACGCCGCGCAGGGCGCCGCTCGACGCGATGGCCAGCACGGCGCCTTCGTGCCATTCGGGTTGGACACCGGCCAGCTCGTCAGCGATTTCCTCTTCGGAGTACCCGAAGAAACCGATGTGGTGCGCGGGGTCGGCCTGCAGGCGTGTGATGAGCGACACGACCGCAGGCAGATCGTCCCGCGTAGCCGGGCGGATTTCTGTCATGACGGAAATCCTGAACTCCCGAACGGCTGTGCGCACCTGGTTTACCGGCTTGTTATTGAACGCTCCTTCATTTACCGTGGCCGACGTGCATGGAACACAGGCTGACCTGGGCCGACTCCAACGACTGCTGGACGAGAGCTACGCCGGTTCCGGCGCACACCTGCGTTCGATCACCACCCCCGACCGTCGTCTCGACGCGGCGCAGGTGAGCGAGCGGCTGACCGCGATCCAGGTGATGGCGCTGGCCACGGTGACCGCGGGGGAATCCCTCGCGGTCACCGTGCACGGAACGGCGGCGCAGATCGACACGAGCGCCGGTGAGGTCCGCGACTTCCTCGTCGAGTGCTACGGCGACGACTGGGCGGACTGGGCCGGGAGCGCCCAGTACGCCCGCATCGACGCCAAGCGGGTGTTCACCTTCGGCGTGCCCAAGTAACCACCACAGGGCGGCTCAGTTCACGCAGCAAATCCGCCAGCGCCGCCTTGAGTTCGTCGACCGGTTCGGCTTCGACGGCCGCCCGGACGGCCGGGACGGCATCGGCGGGCAGGCTGTCCCGCGGCCAGTCGGTCAGCGCTTTGACGGCGTTGTACCGGTTGCGGGTCAACCGGTTCGCCAACGCCGTCCGCACCAACGGCCAGTTCCGGCCGCCCTCCCGGCCCACCACCAGGTCGAGCACGCGGTCGGCAGCGAACTCCGCGCCGACGCCGTACTCCACCTGCGGACCCGTCGCCAGATCGGCCAACGGCAGCAACTGCTCGGCGAGCTCGGCCAACTCCCCGGCGTCGGCGTACCACCACAGGTACAGCTTCGACGGGTTCGACCGCAGCCACTGATTGACCTTGTCCCGGACTTTCATGCCGAGCTGTTCGGCAGGCCAGAGCGCGGTGGTGAACGTGTCCGGATCGGGCGAGTGCAGGGCACTCTGGACCACCGACAGCCAATCCAGGCCGGTCGCCACGTCCCTGCCCTTGTCGCCCAGCTTCAGCACAGCGACCACCCGCGCCAGGGTGGGCCGGTCACGCACCAGCGTGAGATACCGGTCGATCACCGCGGCCCCGTCCGGGTAGTCGTCGATGGTGCGCGCCGGGCCGCTGACGTCCGACAACGCCGCGAGGATGCCGCCTGCGCCGTCGAGCAGTTCGTCGTCGGCGTCGGACGTCATCAGCGCGTCGGCCAGATCGCCCGTCGTGGCGGCGATGTACGCGAGGTACTCGTCCATCACGTCGTTGCGGAACCCTTCCCGCACCAACCAGGCCTTGATCTCCGGATCCGTTGTCCCCTCGAGCCTTTCCACGGCCTGGATGCGGCCCCACGCCCGCACACGCCGTGCCATCTCGAAGATCGCCATATCCCGGTCGGACTGCGTCCGCTCCAGCGCGACGACGGAGTACAACGTGAGATCTTCCAGGGATCCCATCAGCAGCAACAGTTCGCGGTCGCGCTCGTCACCGGTCAGTCCGATCAGGACGATCCCGGTGGCGACGGCGTCGCGCCGCGTCCCGTATTCGGCCAGCCACCTGCCGACGTCACGGACCCGCGCCCGGTGCGCGCCGAGCAGCTGCTTGCCGAGCGGATCGGCGACCGGCAGCACGTCGATGTCCACAGCGAGGTCGTGAAGTCGTTGCAGTGCTTGGAGATCCGGTGGTGACTCGATGATTGTCCGTACCGCGTCGGCGATCTCGGCCGCGACCGCACGGCCGTCTTCCACGCGGGAATGATGGGTGTTGATGCCGTCGCGCACCGCGCCGGACATGAAAGGCACGGATTGCTCGTCCGGCAGGGGATATCCGCCGCCCGGCCACGGACCGGGACCGTGCGCGGCTGCGAGGGCCAGCGCGTGGGCGAAGAAAGTCGGCCTGTTGTCGGCTGCCACTGGCAGCCGCCACCGGCTCATCGGATTGGGCGGAAGCCGCCCTTCAACTCGATCACGGGTTCAAGGATGCCGCAACCAAGCCAACTCACGCAAGTAGTTGACTCGTGTCGGCCGATTCGACGAGCCGTCGCACGCCGCCGCCGAGTTCGGCCGGGTCGGTGGCTGCGAAGGCCAGCCGGAGGTGGGCGGCCGGTGGTTCGCTGACGAAGAAACGCTTTCCCGCGCTGACGGCGACTCCGTGCCGCCGCGCGGCACTGGCGATGACGAGGTCGTCGGCGCCCGGCGGCAGCTGAATCCACAGGTGCAGTCCGCCTGCCGGGCGTTTCAGCGTCCACTGCGGACACTCCGCTGTGACGGCCGAGGCGAGTTGTTCGCCGCGTTGCCGCAGCGATCCGGCCAATGCGCGCAGGTGCCGGTCCCAGCCTGGTGAGCTGATCAGTTCGAGCGCCGCCTCCTGCAGCGGCCGGGTGACGAAGAAGTCGTCGACCAACCGCACCGCACGCAGGCGTTCCAGTACCGGACCGCGAGCCACCAGCGCGCCGATGCGCAGACTGGGAGCCGCGGGTTTGGTGAGCGAAGTCAGGTAGACGACCGTGCCGTGCCGGTCGTCGTCGATGAGCGTGCGTGGTGTCGGCGTGCCGTGCCCGAGGTAGCGGGCGAAGTCGTCCTCGATCACGAACGCGCCCGCGCCCTTGGCGAGGTCGAGAACCTGCGCACGGCGTTCGGGGGTGAGCGTCACCCCGGTCGGGTTGTGGTGGGCGGGCTGGCAGTACAGCAACCGGGCGCCGGTCATGCCGAACGCTTCGGCCAGCAGGTCCGGCCGGAGCCCGTCAGCGTCCATCGGCACGGGGACAGGGCGCAGGCCCGCTGCCCGTGCCGCGGCGATCGCACCGGGATAGGTGGGCGATTCCATCAGAACCGGACTGCCGGGGACACCCATCGCGCGGAAGGCGATGGACAGCGCGCTCTGGCCGCCCGCTGTGATCAGCACGTCCTCCGCCGTCACGGCATTGCCGGCGATCCTCGCGAAGGCCGCGCGCAGCGGCGCGAGCCCGTTGGCCGGCGCCCGGTCCCAGGCGTCCGGTCTGCGTGCGGCACGAGCGAGCGCGCCACCCAGCGCCCGTTCGGGCCGCAGCGAGGCGTGCAGGTAGCCGCCGTCCAGCCGGATCGTCCCGGCGGGCGGCGGACCGAGCGTGTCGGTGATCGACGCGGTGTCGACAGTGCGGTCGGCGAGTGCGACGGTCTGCCAGGCGGTGTCGATGACCTCGGCGGCAGTGTTGGACCGCGGCGCGACATACGTACCGCTACCCGGCCGGGCGATGACGACTCCGGCCGCGGCGAGCTGCGCGACGGCACGCGAGACCGTCACCGGGCTGACTCGGTAGCGCTGCACCAGTTCACGACTGCTCGGCAGCCGTTCACCGGGCGCGAGATCAGCGATCAGTTTCCGCAGGACGGTGACCAAATCTCCCGAAGTGCTACCTTCCGACATGCTTCCGAACGATAGCACTATCGGACTCACCAAGAACCGATACTGGGTTTGCCCGACATTGACGCGGACATCTCTTTATGGTGTATAGTGTCTACCCGTACGCTGTACGACATTATGTGGGGGTAGAGATGCGCGCGTTGTTAGTCGTGCTGACTCTGTTGGGATCGTTGCTGGTGGCGACGCCCGCGCAAGCCGCGGCTCGCTGCCGGGAGCTGGTGCTGCCGGTGGCCGCGGCCGACCGGATCGCGGGAACGCTGTGCCTGCCGAGCGGCAGGCCACACGAGTTGCAGGTACTGGTGCACGGCGGCACGTACGACCGCCGGTACTGGTCGCTCCACGGACCGACCACCGGACAGTCCTATGTAGACGGCATGACCCGGGCCGGGCGGGCGACCTTCGCACTGGACCGGATCGGGGTCTCGGCCAGCTCCCGTCCGGCCACCATCGACTTCGACACCCAGGTCCGCACTGTGCACGAAGTGGTCCAGCAGCTGCGCGGACGCGGGATCGCCGACCGGATCGTCGGTGTCGGCCACTCCTTCGGCTCGACGATCCTGCGCAAGCTGGCCGTGGACCACCCGTCGGCCGTGGACGCGCTGGTGCTGACCGGCGAGGCGAGCAGCGGAGAGGGCGAGATCGACTGGCCGCGTCACATCCACCCGGCCACCGAGGATCCGTTCCTGCGCGGCTACGACGAGCGCTACTACACCACCCGGCCAGGCCGTCGCGCCGAACTGTTCGCCCACCTGCCCGGCGCCGACCCCGTCGCACTGCTCTGGGACGAGGCCGCCAAGCAGGCGGACGTGGACTCCGGCGGCTGGCTGCCGCCCGAGGTCAACGCCGGCATCACCGTGCCGGTGCTGGTCGTCGTCGGCGCACACGACAAGCTGCTGTGCGGGACGGGCGCCTGCGCGGATTCCGCGACGCTGCAACGCCTTGAGCAGCGCTGGTACCCGCGCACCACAGTGCGGGCCGTGGTGATCCCGGAGACCGGGCACTCGATCACCGTGCACCGCGGCCTGCGGCACCTAACCCTTGCTGTTGTTGAGGCGCTGTGAGATCACCTGGGTGACGCCGTCACCGCGCATGCTCACGCCGTAGAGGGCGTCGGCGATCTCCATCGTCGGCTTCTGGTGCGTGATGATGATCAGCTGCGAGGTGGCTTTCAGCTCCTGCATCAGACCGATCAGGCGGCGCATGTTGGTGTCGTCCAACGCTGCCTCGACCTCGTCCATCACGTAGAAGGGCGACGGCCGGGCACGGAAGATCGCCACCAGCATCGCCACCGCCACCAGCGACTTCTCACCGCCGGACAGCAGCGACAGCCGCTTGATCTTCTTGCCGGGCGGCCGGGCTTCCACGTCAACGCCGGTGGTCAGCATGTCGTCCGGGTCGGTCAGCAGCATCCGCCCTTCCCCACCGGGGAACAGCGTGTTGAACACGATCTCGAACTCACGCGCCACGTCCTCGTAGGCCGACGCGAAGACCTCGAGGATCTTGTCGTCGACCTCCTTCACGACCGTGAGGAGGTCGCGGCGGGTCGCCTTGAGGTCTTCCAGCTGCGTGGAGAGGAACTTGTAGCGCTCCTCCAGCGCCGCGAACTCCTCCAGCGCCAACGGGTTCACCTTGCCGAGCAGGGCGAGGTCCCGTTCGGCCTTCTTGGCCCGCCGCTGCTGGAAGTCGCGGTCGTAGGGCATCGACGGCGGTCGGATCACGTCCTCGCCGCGTTCCTTCGCTGCCTCGTACTCCGCGATCTCGTTGGCAGGCGGGGGAATCGGGCGGTCCGGACCGTACTCGAGCACCAGGTCGTCCAGGCCCATGCCGAAGTCGTCGGCGATCTTGGTTTCCAGCTGCTCGATCCGCAGCCGCTGCTCGGCGCGCAGCACCTCGTCGCGGTGCACGGCGTCAGTCAGTTTCTCCAGTTCCGTGGACAGTTCACGCACCCGGCCGCGGATGTCGAGCAACGCCGCCTCACGCTGCGTGCGACGGGACGCGACCTCGTCACGAGCAGTGGCGGCGCGCTGCAAGGACATCTCGATGCGCTCGATCGCGAGCTCACCGCCCTCGACCACGGCGTCCGCCACGCGTTTGCCGCGCGCACGGGCCTGGCGGGCACGCTCATGCCGTTCGCGGGCCTCGCGTTCCTGACGCGCGGCACGGCGAAGACCCTCGGCCTTGCCCGCCACGGCACGCGCACGCTCCTCTGCCGTGCGCAGAGCCAGCCGCGAGTCCATTTCCTGCTGGCGCGCGGTGTTCAACTGCGACACGGCCTCGTCGCGCACTCGTGAGTCAGGCTCGTCGTCGAGGGGTTGTTCCTGGGCGCCGAGCAGGCGTTCCTCCAGCTCAGCCAGCTTCGTGAGCTGCTCTTCCCTGGTCTGCTCGACCTTGGCGCGCTGGTTGCGGATCCGCTCGACCTCGGCCTGCACGGTCCTGGCGGCCTGACGCATCCGCGAGATCCGTTCGCCGGAGCGCGCCCTGCGGACCTTGGCTTCGCTCAGCGCTTCCTTGGCCGCGTTGACCTCGTCGCGGCGCGCGTCCTGTTCGGCACGGGCACCGGCGAGCGCACCAACGGTTTCCGCGAGGGTGTGCTCGACCGTCACGAGCTTGTTGTTCGCCTCGTCGACGGCCGCCTGGACCTCGATCACGCTCTCGCTGCGACCGGAACCACCGACGGCCCAGTCCGCGCCGAGCAGGTCGCCGTCCGTTGTGACAGCACGCGAAGACGGGTACGCGCCGACGATCTGGCGCGCTGTGCCCAAGTCCGGGACGACGACAACGCGGTCCAGCGCCCGTTCCATCGCCGGGCGCAGGGCTTCCGGGCACCGCACCAGGTCGACGGCCCACTGGGCACCGCCCGGCAGGTGCGGCCACGCCGAACGGTCCAGATTGGACGGACCGCCGCCGATCATGATCCCGGCACGCCCGGCGTCGTTGTCCCGCAACAGGGACAGCGCCGCCAAAGCGTCGTCGCCGCTGGCGACCGCGACCGCGTCGGCGATCGGGCCGAGCGCGGCGGCCAACGCGACCTCCGCGCCGGGCTGCACGGTCAGCAACGCGGCGACGGACCCGAGCAGTCCGGGCAGCCGGTGCCCGGCGGCGAGCAACGCGCCGGCGCCGTCCTTGCGGCTCAGGCCAAGGGAAAGGGCATCCACCCTGGCCCGCTGCGACGCGATCTCCCGCTCGGCGGCCCGCTCGGCCGCCACCAGCTCGTTGACACGGGCCTTGGCCTGCTCCGAGGCGGCGACGGCTTGGTCATGGCGGCTCTGCAACGACTCGTCGTCGGAGTCCTCGACGCCGGTTTCCAGCTCCGTCTCGGCCAGTTCGACCGCGGCGACCTCGGCCCGCTCCTCGGCCTCGGCCAAGGTGGCCGACAGCCGCTCGATCTCCTCGGCGGTCGCACTGTTCTTGCTGCGCAACGCTTCGACCTGACCGCCGAGCCGGGCGAGGCCCTCGCGGCGGTCGGCGATCGCGCGGACAGCGGCGATGTGCGCCTTCTCGGCCTGCGCGACGGTGCTTTCCAGCTCGGAACGCCGGGCCAGCGCCTCCGACAGCGCCTCCCGCGCTACTTCGACGCCTTCGGCGAGTTCGACCTCCAGCTCGGCGGCCTCTTCGGCTTCCGCTTCGAGCATTTCGGGGTCTTTGCCCTGGTTCTGCCGCTCGCCCTCGTCGGACAGGTGCCGGGCGCGTTCGGCGGCGAGGCGGACCGTGCCGCGCAGCCGCTCGGCCAGCGCCGACAGGCGGTACCAGGCGTCCTGCGCCGCGTTGAGCGCAGGCGCGTCCTCGGCCAGGCTCGCTTCGATCTCGTTCTGCTCGGCCTGCGCGAACTGCAGCGCGCGCTCGGTCTCGCCGCGCTTGGCGCGCGCGGTGGCTTCGTCCGCTTCTTCCTTGGCGAGCTCGTGCCGGGCGGACACCAGGTCGTCAGCGATCAGGCGCAGCCGTGCGTCCCGCAGGTCCATCTGCACGACCTGCGCGCGCCTGGCGATCTCGGCCTGCTTGCCCAACGGCTTGAGCTGGCGGCGCAACTCGGCGGTCAGGTCCGTCAACCGGGTCAGGTTGGCCTGCATCGCCTCGAGCTTGCGCAGCGCCTTTTCCTTGCGCTTGCGGTGCTTGAGCACACCGGCGGCCTCTTCGATGAACGCGCGGCGGCCTTCCGGCTTCGACTCGAGGATCGCGCCGAGCTGGCCCTGACCGACGATGACGTGCATCTCCCGGCCGATACCGGAGTCCGACAGCAGTTCCTGCACGTCCATCAGGCGGCACGACGAGCCGTTGATCTCGTACTCGCTGGCGCCGTCGCGGAAGATCCGGCGGGTGATCGAGACCTCGGTGTAGTCGATCGGCAGCGCGCCGTCGGTGTTGTCGATCGTCAGCGTCACCTCGGCGCGGCCGAGCGCCTGCCTGGCGCCCGCCCCGGCGAAGATGACGTCCTCCATCTTGCCGCCGCGCAGCGATTTCGCGCCCTGCTCACCCATCACCCAGCTCAGCGCGTCGAGCACGTTCGACTTGCCGGACCCGTTGGGCCCGACCACACAGGTGATCCCCGGTTCGAAACGCAGCGTCGTCGCTGAGGCGAAGGACTTGAAGCCCTTCAGCGTCAGGCTCTTGAGGTGCACGTAACGGTCGACCTCTCGCTGGGTACTGGCACGGCTATCCCGCCGAGGGTACCCGGGCACACCGCGCGATCGGCGCAGGCGGGCTCCCCGCGTCGGGGGACAACCCGGTCGACCTGCCGCGACAGCCGATCACGGCGAGTGCATGCCGACCAGGACGCCACCGCCCGCGATGACCTCGACCCGGTCGATGTCGCCGAGCTTGATCGAGCTGCTCCCGGGGATCGCGCTGACCTCGCGGTAGTAGCCCGCGGTCCACTTGCCCGCGACCTCGCTGCTGCCGTCCCGGCTGTGCACGACCAGGTGGCAGATCTTGCGGCCGGCCGGGATGTCCTGCATCGACACCTTCACCTCGGTGCCCCACGCGCGGCCGGTCAGCTCGACCCGCCCGTGCACACCGGTCGTCGGGTCGAAGGCCGACCAGGTCACCTCGGTCGACGTCGTCACCACCGGTTCGGTCCCGCTCGGCCGGAACACGATCACGCCGCCCACCGCGAGCAGCACGACGGCAGCCGCCGCGACCAACGTCACACCGCGCTTGCGCCACCAGCCGGTTGCGGGCTCCGGCTCCTTCGGCTCGATGGGCACGATCTGCAGTGGCGGCGGCGGGACCGGGGGCAGGGGCGGAGATGGCGGCTCGGCGAGCAGTTCGGCAGGCCACAGCTGGCTGTCGGCCTGCTGGATGGCCTCGAAGTCCTCCGGGGTGACCCGTTGCAGCAGGCCGGGAAGCGGCGCCAGCCGGAGCATCTCGGCACTGCACACCGGGCAGGTGTCCAGGTGCCGTTCGAACGCGGGCCGGTCGGCCGGGTCGAGCGCGCCCAGCAAGTAGGCGCCGAGCGAGACAGTCTGGCGGCAGGTCACGGCTCGGTCACCCCCCGCTCCTCCAACGCGTCGCGCAGCGCCCGCAGCGCGTAGAACGACCGCGATTTCACTGTGCCCGGCGGGATGCCGAGCACGGATGCCGCCTCCGCCACCGTGCGCCTCCGGAAGAACAGCTCGCCGATCACCGCGCGGTGCTCCTTGCTCAGCGCGCGCATCGCCTCGGCGATCTGCCAGCTCTGCAGTACCCGGTCGAAGTCGCCATCGGTGTGCGGGAGGTCCTGCGGGGGCATCGGCACCTCGGTGACCCGCGCACCCTGCCGACGGTAACCGGAGACGATCAGGTTACGGGTCACCGTGTACAGCCACGGCCCCGCCTGGTCGACACTCAACGTGTCGGCGTTGCGCCAAGCGCGCAACAACGTCTCCTGCACCACGTCTTCCGCCCGCTGCAGATCGCCGCCGACCGATCGCAGCGCATAGGCCAGCAACGGGCGGCGGTACTTCTCGTAGAGCTCGCGGAGGAGTTCCTCGCGCTGCTCAGGGGTGCTCCCCACGGTTCCTTATTACGCCGTTCACTGCGGAGTGGTTCAAGCCGGTCGGGTGAACCTTCGTCAAGTGTCGTACATCGCGGGACCTCCCGTCACCGCTCCACGAATCCGGTGAGCTCGCCACGCGGCTGCGACCACCGCTCCACGACCGTGTCCACACGACCGGGTGAACTTCCCCCACGGAGCAGTGCGAGCAGGCGCTCGCATTCTGCGCGGGGCCCTTCGGCGACCACTTCCACCCGGCCGTCGGAAAGGTTGCGGGCACCGCCGACCAAACCGAGTTCGAGCGCGCGGGCCCGTGTCCACCAGCGGAAACCCACTCCTTGTACGTGTCCGTGCACCCATGCGGTCAGACGGCTCGCAGGCTGGTCGGCGGTTGTCGGCATGCCCCGAATGATCGCAGCCGCATCGAATGGGTGTCGTTCGGTAGTGGTACGTTTCCGGGCCGTGTCCTCCTGATCGTCCGGTCGGCCGGTTGGGAAAGAACCCCCGAGAGTGTGCTTGCGAGGAGGAGCCCCCCGCATGGCCGAAACACCCGACCGGACCGAGGTCCAGCCACCGGCTGAGACGACGGTGCCCGGCGTGAAACGTTCCTACGCGTTACTCGCGGCTGCCGGAGTCGGCGTCGCGACCGCGTGTGCGGCGCTGGCCAGCTTCGCCGTCGCGGGCGGCGGAGAGGCGCAACCGGGAACCCAGCAGCCCAACGTCACGCAGGTGAACGCGCCGCGCAGTGCGACGCAGCCGTCCGGGACGTCCAGCGAGACCTCCAGCCCGGAGAGCCCCACCACGGAGGCCTCCAGCACCGCGACACCGGGCAACGTGCCGTCTGGCGGGACCACGCCGTCGAACAAGCCGCAGCACTCGAACCAGCCGAATCAGCCTGGTCAGCCCAACCAGCCGACGCCGAACCAGCCGACGACCAACCCTGGTGGTGGCGGTGGCGGTGGCGTGACGCCGACCCAGCCGACGCAACCGACGACGCCGAACCCGCCGACGACCACGAGTGTCTCGATTCCGCCGTCGTCGCCCCCCTCTGAGCCGCCGCCGACCAGCACGAGCTGAGATCTGCGGAACATTCGGTAACGCGCTGAGCTGGATCTCCGACAACTACGTCCCTCGGACGGGTGTGAAGATCGTCCGTTAGTGGTACGTTGCGCGACCGTGAGTGAAACGCGACCCCGACGCGCCACGATCATGGTAGGGCTCAGCGCGCTTGTCGCCGGTGCGGCGATAGCTGGTGTGGCCACCATTCTGAGCGCGCCGAGCGGGACTCCGATCGAGGTTCCCGTTGCGGCGGCTTATGACGGCGCTGGCAAGAAAGCCAGACAGACGGACTTACCCGGGTCCGCCGACGCGGCCGCGTTGGCGGCGCCCGGCGCACCGCCGGGTTCCGGCACGACAAGTCCGACCACCTCGTCGAGTGCCGCGACCAGTTCCACGGCCCCGGCACCGTCCAGCAGCGCGACGACGTCGAGCAGTTCGCAAGCACCGCCGCCCAGCCCCACCTCCCCGACGAAGCCGCAGGACCCCGCTCCCCCGCCGCCACCGCAGCAGCCGAGCCCCGGCATGGCAGGCGAAGTCGTCGACCTGGTCAACCAGAAGCGTGCGGGCCGATGCGCCCCGCTCAGTGTGGACGACCGCCTCACCACCTCGGCCCAGAAGCACAGCTCCGACATGGCCGCCCGCAATTACTTCTCCCACACCACGCCCGAAGGTGTGACGTTCGACCAGCGCATCAAGGCGGCGGGCTACCCCCGCCCCGGTGCCGAGAACATCGCCAAAGGCCAGCGCACCGCCGCGCAGGTCATGGACAGCTGGATGAAGTCGGACGGTCACCGCGCGAACATCCTCAACTGTTCGTACAAGAAGATCGGTGTCGGCATCGACACCAACGGCTTCTACTGGACCCAGAATTTCGGTTTCTGAAAGAGATTGTCAGTGCCAGAACGACTGATTGCCGAAAAGGACCAGTTTCCTGCCGGAATCTCACCGGCCGCGTTCCGGCGCACGACAAAGCCGCCGGGACAACGGTCCCGGCGGTTTGCCTGAATGATCATTCCCTGGTGCTGAATCCCCAGGCCTCCAACGCGGTCGCGACGAACTCGCCGCCCATGTCGTTGGCCTGATCAGCTCGGCCGCGTCTGCGGCCCGGTGGATCCTGCTGGTCCTCGTCGTCGGCTACGGCCTCGATCACCTGGTGGTTCTCCGCGGCCGGATGACGCCAGCCCTGGCCACACCCACTGGGACAGGGGTGCTCCATTTCGCGCAGCACCCCGTCGGGGCAGGGCTGCTGCCACCGCAGCACTCCCGCGCCCGCACACATCGGGCACTCACTTGGGTACCTGGCCGACACCGCCACAGGCTCGACAATAGTCCTTGCGATTGGGCGCCATTCCCGACCCGAGACAGACTGGGCACTCATTCACACTGCTCACCTTCTTCGTCGTCGCTGGCGAACAGGCCCTCCACATATGAAAGAATCTCGGAATGGCCTGGTCCATAGCAACAAAAACCGCCCGATCGTGTGATCACCCGTGACCGAGCCGTTATGGTCGCCGCTGTTTCGGCCCAGAGGAACGGCGATGAGTTCCGGACGCCGCACCGGTCTACCCCTCGGCAGGACACGAGACACAGGAGACACGGACATGAACACGGCACGTTCGGCAGACGGCACCCGGATCGCCCACGACCACGCGGGCAGCGGTCCGTCCGTGGTCCTGATCGACGCGGCAGGCGGCTACCGGGACTTCAACTCGCTGCGGCCGTTGGCCGACCAACTGGCCGACAAGGGCTTCACGACGTACACCTACGACCGCCGCGGCCGAGGCCTGAGCACGGACACCGCGCCGTACTCGGTCGAGCGGGAAATCGAGGACCTGGCGGCGGTGATCGACGTGGCAGGCGGGCAGGCCGCGGTCTACGGCTGGTCATCGGGGGCGCTGCTCGCCATCAGGGCGGCGGCGGCAGGCCTGCCGATCACCAAGCTCGCGGTGTTCGAACCACCGTACGGCGGCTCGGACACCCACGACCAGGAACTGGTGAACCAGCTGAAAACCCTGGTCGCAGCGGACAACCGAGGCGAACCGGTCGACCTCTTCCACCGCGCGATCGGCGTCCCCGACGAGATCATCGCCCAGATGGGTCCGGTGAAGCCGCTGCTGGAGAAGATCGCGCACACGTACCCGTACGACTGGACGATCGCGGGAACGACCACGACCGAGCACATCAAAGCAGTCCGGGTGCCCGCGCTGGTGCTCGACAGCACGGCGACAGGCAAGGAGATGCACGACGGCGTGGAAGAAGTCGCCAGGCTGATCCCGCAGGCCACGCACAAGCGCCTCGACGGTGAATGGCATGGTCTACCCGACGAGGTGCTCGCACCGGAACTCGCCTCGTTCTACGAAAGCTGACGTTCTCGGGGGCTCGATGGGACTGGACGCGTTCGTGATGTGCCGCTGCTGGCAGGACGGCCTGACATCAACGCCGCCCTTCCCCGCCGAGTGGCTGGAAGTCCAGGACAACGAAGTCAACCTCGTCGAGCCCCACAACACACTCGAGAACGACATCGCCGTGGACACATGGCGCCACGACGCCTGCGCCCACACCGACATGGAAGCAGCCGCGGAGCGGCTGGCGAACTGGAGCCACTACCGGCTGTTCCGAGAAGCACTGGCAACGGTGGGCTGGCACCACTTCCCCGTGCTGAAGGCAGAACTCCCCGAAGCGAACGGCGGGGAGATGCCCGCGAGCGCGTCGGCCGAGGCCCTCACCGAACTGGCCCACTTCGACAGCCAGGAATCCGTGGGCACGAGAACGTACCTGGCGGACGAGGACACCGGCGTGAGCGTGATGGTCTACGTGGCGGCTTACCGAGGGGAAACGTTCGTCGCCCCAGGCCTGTGCGCGGGAATGACACCGGACGGCTTCTTCGTCATCGAGAACGACCGTGAGGTGTTCAACGCGAAACGCTTCCAACAGGTAATCGATGACAAAGGCACGAGGTTGGCGGCCGACGGGCAGGAAGTAGCCTGGCCGTTCGACCTGTTCGGCACACCTCCAGCCAAGAACTTGCACATCACGACTAGAACGCTGACACCGAAGGACTTCGAACCCATCACCGCTTCACTGCGCAAGGTGTGCGAGGTTTCGGTCGCCACCGGTAATCCAGTAGCTTGGTGTTAGCCAGGCACCGAACCCGGCTTCTCAACTGCGCCGGGTGCATCTCAGCGGTTTGCGGTTGTCGACGAGACAAAGCCCCAAAACCCACGAGCGGCGCCGATTTTACATGGGGTGGGGATGGCCGCGAGCTTGTCGGCGCGGAGAGTCCCGCAAGTTTGGCAAGGTCCGCGCTTTGGTCTGCAGAGCGGGGCTCCACCGCTACGCCCGAAGAGGCCATCCCAGGGGTTCCCATCAAATCGGCGCCACCCTGGCCCACTTGAGGGTCGATAATCGCCGCATGGCACAGTTTCGGGGCGAGTTGACTTTGATTACCCCTCATGCCACCGAATCCAGGTCGCCCTTGTATTGTCGCTGATACTTTGTCGGCATGCTTACGCTATTGAGTCTTCGCGGGCTGGGGCGGCGCCGATTTGACATGGAGCCTCCGGAATGGCCTCGGAGAGCGCAAAAGGAGGAGTCCCGCCCAATATCTATCGCGCCGCCATCGCCATGCTCGCGGGACTCTCCACGCCGACAAGTTCACAGCCATTCCGCTCCATGTAAAATCGGCGCCGCTCTCGGGTTTTCGGTCTTTTCGCCTGGCTTCGGCCTTTCTAGCTGGCTCCGGCCCTTCCCCGACTCCCGGCCCCTCAACTGGCCTTCCGGCCACCCCGGCTCTGCCGTTCCCTACTCCCGACCTCTCCCGACTCCCTGCCACTCTCACTTGGCTTTCGGCCTTCCACCAGGCCTTCCGATCTTCCACCTGAGTTCCGAGCTCTCACCCGGCTTCCGGTCTGCCAGCAGTCCGGTCCCCGCCACCCGGTGACCGTGCAACCAAGGCGGCATTCGTTGCGCCGCAGGCTGGCTCGTCACGGGTTGGTGGTCTCGAAGCGGTATCCCATTCCTGGTTCTGTCAGCAGGTGCTTCGGCTGGGATGGCTGGGGTTCCAGTTTGCGGCGCAGCTGTGCCAGGTAGACGCGCAGGTAGTGCGTCTCAGCTGCGTACGCGGGCCCCCACACCTCCTGCAGCAGTTGCTTCTGCGCCACCAGCCTGCCCTTGTTCCTGACCAGGACCTCCAGGACACCCCATTCCGTTGGTGTCAGGTGTACTTCGGCGCCTTCTTTCAGCACCTTCTTCGCGGCCAGGTCCACGATGAACGAGCCCGTGTCGATCACGGCTTCCTCGTCACCTGGTCCGGCTACGGTTGAGCGGCGGACTGCGGCGCGTAGGCGGGCCAGCAATTCGTCCATGCCGAAGGGCTTGGTCACGTAGTCGTCCGCGCCCGCGTCCAGTGCTTCCACCTTGTCGCCGGAGTCTGTTCGTGCCGACAGCACGATGATCGGCACCGTTGTCCAGCCGCGCAGTCCGGCGATCACTTCCGTGCCGTCGATGTCCGGCAGGCCCAGGTCGAGGACCACTACGTCCGGCTTTCCTTCGGCTGCCGCGCGCAGCGCCGCTGTGCCGTCGTGGGCTGTGATCACCTGGTATCCGCGTGCCGACAGGTTGATCCGCAGCGCTCGGACGATCTGCGGCTCGTCGTCGACCACCAGCACCTTCGTCATGACTTCGCCTCCGGAAGTGAGATCACGACGGTCAGCCCGCCGCCGGGCGTGTCCTCGGCCCTGATGGTGCCACCCATCGCCTCGGTGAAGCCCTTCGCCACGGACAGTCCCAGCCCGACACCTGTGCCGCTGCGGTCACCCAGCCGTTGGAACGGCTGGAACACCGCCGCCGACGCACCCTTGGGCAGTCCTCGTCCGTGGTCGACCACCCATAGTTCGACCTGGTCGCCGTAGGCGCTGGCGCGCAGGGCCACTGCTGGTTCGTCCACGCTCACGCGGCCGTCGCCGTCCACGTCGACGTTCCTGCGGGGCTGCAGCGTGCCGTGCCGCAGTGCGTTGTCCACCACGTTGGCGATCACGCGTTCCAGCAGGCCGACGTCTGCCTTGACCAGCGGCAGCCGTTCGTCGACGTCGACCGCGATCGCGTTGCGCCCGTCCACACTGGACAGCGCGCGGGCGACGACTTCGTAGTACCCGACGGACTTCATCAGCGGTTCGACCGCGCCGGTCGCCAGTCTCGACGAGTCGAGCAGGTTGTCGATCAGCCCGGCCAGCCGGTCGGCCGATTCCTCGACGGTCTCCAGCAGCTCCGCTGTGTCCTGCTCGGACAGTGCCAGGTCCGGTGCGCGCAGGCTGCCGACCGCCGCCTTGATCGAGGTCAACGGTGTCCGCAGGTCGTGGCCGACGGCCGAGAGCAGCGCGGTCCGCAGCTCGGTCGTCTCCGCGCGGCGCTGGGCCTGGATCGCCTGAGCCGCCATTCGCTGCTGCCGCAAGGCGAGCAACGCCTGACCGGCCGCGGCTTCGAGGACACGCCGGTCGTGCGCGGGCAACGCCTTGCCCCGCAACGCCAGGTGCACGTCGTTCGTGACCGGGATGTCCACGTCGGCGTCGTCCGGCCCGTCGCACGGGCTGTCGCCGACGCACGCCACCCGGTGCCACTCACCGTCGGTCTTCTCCAGCAACGCCACCGAGTGCAGGCCGAAGTTCTCCCTGACCTTGTCCAGCAACCGGTCCAGCGGGTTGTCGTGCGTCAGCACGGTCCGCGAGTACGACGCCAGCAGCGCGGCCTCGGTCCGTGCCCGTGCGGCGACTTCGGCTCGCCGTGCGGCCCGGTCGACCACGACCGCGACCATCACCGCGACGATGATCATCGCCACGAGTGTGACCACGTTCTGCTGCGCGTCCACGGTCAGCGTGTAGATCGGCGGTGTGAAGAAGAAGTTCAGCAGAGCCGCGCTGAGCACTGACGCGAACAGCGCCGGCCCGAGGCCGCCGACCAGGGCGACCACGACGGTCGCCATGAAGTAGTCGATCACGTTCGTGGACAGGATCAGGTCCTGGTGCAGCCAGGCCCCGACCAGCGTCGCCAGCGAGGGCAGCAGCACCGCCAGCGACCAGCCGATGATCCGGCGCTTGCGCGACAACGGGCTGCGTGCCAGTTTCGCCTTGAGCCTGCCGCCGGACTCGGCGTGCGTGACCATGTGGACGTCGATCGCGCCGGACCGTTGCACGACGGCCGCGCCGATGCCCTCGTCGAACACCCTGGCCAGCCGCGACCTGCGGGACGTGCCGACGACCAGCTGGGTGGCGTTCACGCCGCGGGCGAAGTCGAGCATCGCGGTCGGCACGTCGTCGCCGACGACGGTGTGGAAGGTCGCGCCGACGTCGTCGGTGAGCTTGCGCAGTTTGCCGACCGCGCCGGGGCCGACGCCGGCGAGACCGTCGCCGCGCAGGATGTGCAGCACGAGCAGTTCTGCCCCGGCACGGGCCGCGATCCGGCTGCCTCGCCGGATCAGCGTCTCGCTCTCCTTACCTCCGGTGATCGCCACGACCACGCGTTCCCTGGCTTCCCAGGTGTCGGTGATCTCCTTCTCCGCGCGGTAGCGCCGCAACGCCACGTCCACTTGGTCCGCCACCCACAGCAGTGCGAGCTCGCGCAACGCGGTCAGGTTGCCGGGCCGGAAGTAGTTGGCCAGCGCGGCGTCGATCTTGTGCGCCGGGTAGACGTTGCCGTGCGCGAGCCTTCTGCGCAGCGCCTCCGGCGTGATGTCGATCAGTTCGATCTGCTCGGCCTTGCGGACCACCTCGTCGGGGACGGTCTCCTGCTGGCGCGCCCCGGTGATCCGCTCGACCACGTCGTTGAGGCTCTCCAGGTGCTGCACGTTCACCGTGGACAGCACGTCGATCCCGGCTTCCAGCAGTTCCTCGACGTCCTGCCAGCGCTTGGCGTTGCGGCAGCCGGGGACGTTGGTGTGCGCGAGCTCGTCGATCACGGCGACCTCGGGCTTGCGGGCCAGCACAGCGTCGATGTCCAGCTCGTCGAACTGCTTGCCCCGGTGCTCGATGTGCTTGCGCGGCATGGCCTCGAGGCCGCCCAGCAGCTGCGCGGTCTTGGCCCGGCCGTGGGTCTCGACCAGTCCGACGACCACGTCGGTGCCGCGCTCCCGGCGCCGGTGTGCTTCGCCGAGCATGGCGAAGGTCTTGCCGACACCGGGCGCGGCGCCCAGGTAGATCCTCAGCTCACCGCGACGACGCTTGTAGTCCACGTCGTCAGTGTGCGCTCTCGGGGTGCTCAACCGCGCTTTGTGGCCTGCACGGCCAGGTTGAGCTTGAGCACATCCACGCCGGGCTCAGCGATGCCCCGTGTGGTGTTCTCGCTGATCAGGGCCTGAATCTTCGCTAGAGGCACGCCCGTGACGCGTGCCACGCGAGGCGCCTGCAGCTGCGCGTACGCCGGGCTGATCTGCGGGTCGAGCCCGGAGCCGGACGCCGTGACCGCGTCGGCGGGGACCGTCGACGGGTCCACGCCCTCGCGCTGGGCGATCTTGTCCTTCCGCTCCTGCACGACCTTGAGGTAGTCCTCGTTGGCGGCGCCCTTGTTGGACGCTCCCGACGACGAGGGGTCGGCCGGGCCGAGCGGGTCCTCGGCCAGCGCGGAGGGTCGCGTGTGGAACCAGGGGTCGTTGTCCGGATCCTGCGCGACCGGGTCGACGCCGATCAGATCCGAGCCCACGTTCTGACCGTTCTGCGTCACGATCGAGCCCTCGGCGTTGGATTCCAGGCCGGGGACGCGGGACACGACCCACACCCCGAGCGGGTAGACGACGCCGGTGATGACCGTCAGGACGATCAGGATCCGGAACCCGGCCCATATCTGCTTCAGCATTGTTCCGTCACATTCCCGGGATCAGTCGGACGAGCAGGTCGATCAGCCAGATGCCGACGAACGGCGTGACGATCCCGCCGAGGCCGTAGACCAGCAGGTTGCGCCGCAGCAGCGACCGGGCGCTGGCCGGCCGGTAGCGCACACCGCGCAGTGCCAACGGGATCAGCGCGACGATGACCAACGCGTTGAAGATCACCGCCGAGAGGATCGCGCTGGACGGCGAGTGCAGCGACATGATGTTGAGCTTGCCCAGCTGCGGGTGGATCCCCGCGAACATGGCGGGCAGGATCGCGAAGTACTTGGCCAGGTCGTTGGCGATGGAGAACGTGGTCAGCGCGCCGCGGGTGATCAGCAACTGCTTGCCGATCTCCACGATCTCGATCAGCTTGGTCGGGTCGGAGTCCAGGTCGACCATGTTGCCCGCCTCTTTGGCGGCCATCGTGCCGGTGTTCATCGCCACGCCGACGTCGGCCTGCGCGAGCGCGGGGGCGTCGTTGGTGCCGTCGCCGGTCATCGCGACCAGCCGTCCGCCCTCCTGCTCCTTTCTGATCAGGGCCATCTTGTCTTCCGGCTTGGCCTCGGCGAGGTAGTCGTCCACCCCGGCGTCCTCGGCGATCGCCTTGGCGGTCAACGGGTTGTCGCCCGTGATCATGACCGTCCTGATGCCCATCGCGCGCAGTTCGTCGAACCGCTCCCGCATGCCGGGCTTGACCACGTCCGACAGCCGGATCACGCCGCGGATCGCCTTGCCTTCGGCCACCACGAGCGGCGTGCCGCCCCCGGAGCTGATCCGGTCAACGATCTCGTCGACCTCAGCCGAGGCGTCCTGCCCGGTCCAGGCCTTGACGGCGCTGGCGGCGCCCTTGCGGACCGACGTGCCGTCCAGGTCCACACCGGACATCCGGGTCTGCGCCGAGAACTCGACGAACTGGCCGCTCATCTCGTGCTCGGTCGGTGACGCGGGCAGGCCGTGCTGCTCGGTGCACAGCTCGACGATGCTGCGGCCTTCCGGTGTGCCGTCGGCGAGGCTGGACAGCCGCGCCGCCCTGGCCAGATCCGCCATCGTGGTACCGCCGACCGGGATCAGGTCGGTCGCCCTGCGGTTGCCGAAGGTGATCGTGCCGGTCTTGTCCAGCAGCAACGTGCTCACGTCACCGGCGGCCTCGACCGCACGGCCGGACGTCGCCAGGACGTTGCGCTGCACCAGCCGGTCCATCCCGGCGATGCCGATCGCCGACAGCAGCGCGCCGATCGTGGTGGGGATCAGGCACACCAGCAGAGCTGTCAGCACGATCACGGACTGCAGCGACCCGGCGAACCCGGCCATCGGCTGCAGCGCGACCACCGCGAGCAGGAAGATGATCGTCAACGTGGACAACAGGATCGTCAGCGCGATCTCGTTCGGCGTCTTCTGCCGCTGCGCGCCCTCGACGAGCGCGATCATCCGGTCCACGAAGGACTCGCCTGGTTTCGTGGCGATCTTCACGACGATCCGGTCGGACAACACCGTCGTCCCGCCGGTGACCGCGGACCGGTCGCCGCCGGACTCGCGGATGACCGGCGCGGACTCGCCCGTGATCGCCGACTCGTCCACCGTGGCGATGCCCTCGACGACGTCACCGTCACCGGGGACGACCTCACCGGCCTCGACCACGACGAGGTCGCCGATCCGCAACTCGACGCCAGGAACGCGTTCCTCGACGTCCTTGCCGACCAGCCTGCGCGCGACGGTGTCCTTTTTGGTCTTGCGGAGCGACTCGGCCTGCGCCTTGCCACGGCCTTCGGCGACCGCCTCGGCCAGGTTGGCGAACAACACCGTGAACCACAGCCACAGCGCGGTGCCGACGGCGAACACGTTGGGGTCGCCGATCGCGAACACCGTGGCCAGCACCGAACCCACCCACACCACGAACATGACCGGGTTGCGGGCCTGGTGACGCGGGCTGAGTTTCCGCAAGGCGTCCGGGAAGCTGGAGACGAGCTGCCTGGGGTTGAAGACCCCGGCACCCACCCGGCCCGTGTTCTCCACGTGGTGCCGGGTCTCCTCCTCCGGGGTGCGGGTCATGGTCGTGCTCATGCCAATGCCTCTGCGATCGGGCCCAGCGCCAGCGCCGGGATGAAGGTAAGCGCCGCGACGAGCACGACCGTGCCGACGAGCATGGTCGCGAACAGCGGGCTGGTGGTCGGCAGCGTGCCCGCGGTCTCGGGCACCTTGCGTTGCGACGCAAGGGAACCCGCCAGGCACAGCACGGCGATGATCGGGATGAACCGGCCGAACGCCATGCAGGCGCCCAGCGTCGACTGGAACCAGTCGTTGGTCGCCGTGAGCCCGCCGAAGGCACTGCCGTTGTTGTTGCTCGCCGAGGTGTACGCGTACAGCACCTCGGAAAAGCCATGCGCCCCGGGGTTGTTCAGCGCGCCCGCGGTGTCCGGCATCAGCAGGGCCGCGCCGGTGCCCAGCAGGAGCACGGTCGGCATCGCCAGTATCGCGATCGCCGCGCACGTGACCTCGCGCTTGCCGAGTTTCTTGCCCAGGTACTCGGGTGTGCGGCCGACCATCAGCCCGGCCAGGAACATCGCGATGATCGCCATCACCAGGATGCTGTACAGACCGGTGCCGACACCGCCGGGCGACAGTTCACCGAACATCATGTTGAGCAACGTGCCACCGCCGCCGAGGCCGCTGAGGCTGTCGTGCGCCGCGTTCACGGCGCCGGTGGAGGTGGCCGTGGTGGCGTTGGCGAACAACGACGACGCGCCGATGCCGAACCGGACTTCCTTGCCCTCCATACCCCCGCCGGCCAGCAACGCCAGCGGGCCGCTCGCGTTCGCCTCGGAGGACCAGATCACGGCCAGCATGCCGGTCCACAGCACGCCCATCACCGACAGCAGCACGGTGCCCTGCCGCTTGTTGCCGACGAGGATGCCGAAGGTCCTGGTCAGGCAGACCGGGATGACCATGATCAGGAAGATCTCGATCAGGTTCGTCCACGAGTTGGGGTTCTCGAACGGGTGCGCCGAGTTGGCGTTGAAGATCCCGCCGCCGTTGGTGCCCAGTTCCTTGATCGTCTCCTGGGAGGCCGCGGGCGCCAGCGCGATCGTGCTGGTGCTGCCATCCGGGTTCGTGACGGCCACGCCGGACCTGAGGCTCTGCACGACGCCGAGCGCGATCAGCACGATCGCGAACAGGAACGCGATCGGCAGCAGGATCCGCACGGTGCCGCGGGTCAGGTCGACCCAGAAGTTGCCGAGCCGGTCGCTCCTGGAGCGGATGAAGCCGCGCACCAGTGCGATCGCCACCGCGAGCCCGACCGCGGCCGACACGAAGTTCTGCACGGTCAGGCCCAGCATCTGGACCGCGTGCCCCATCGTCGTCTCGGGTGCGTACGACTGCCAGTTGGTGTTGGCCACGAAGCTGAACGCGGTGTTGAACGCGACACCGGGACTGACCTCGCGGCCGAAGTTCCACGGCAGCAACGGTTGCAGCCGCTGGATGAGGTACAGCAGGACCACTGAGACGAACGAGAACGCCAGCGCGCTGGAGGCGTACGTCTTCCAGTGCTGCTCCGAGTCCGGGTCGACCCGGCCGACCTTGTAGACGGCCCGCTCCAGCCGCAGGTGCTTCTTGGCGGTGAACACCCTGGCCATGTAGTCGCCCAGCGGCTTGTACACGACAGCGAGGGCGAGCAGGAGGAGCCCGACTTGCAGCAGGCCGGCCCACGTCGGGGACATCAGAACTTCTCCGGTCGGATCAGCGCGACGAACAGGTAGACGAGCAGGGCGAGAGCCAGCACACCGGCGACGATGTTGGCCAGGTCACCAGTCCCGCTCACAACCGCTCCAGCCCACGCAAAGCGAGTGCCAGCACGGCGAAGATGCCGATCAGCAGCACCGCATAGGCCAAGTCGGCCATGTGTGCGCTCCCATCTCAAGCGACTGGATCACCCCGGTGGTGACCCGGCTGGCTGAAGCGTGCATGCGGGCGGGCCGGATCCAGAGAGCACCTGATGGGGTCTTTATGCGTCCGAACACCGCATTTACGCGATCCTGAGGCCCGCGGTCACAGACAGTCCCCTGACTACGCCATTTGGGGGACAGATCGGCACGTGGCCGACGACACAGCGCAATCGTCTGTCAACACGGCCACCGACCGCTACTACCGCCGCCCGGGTGGGCCCAGACCGACGATTCGCCAATGCCGCCCACACGATGAACAACTTCGCGATACACCCGAACGAGGGAGGCGTAGGACACATTTCCCGCCCGACACTCCGCGAAACCGGCCGTCACCTGCGGCGTGAAGTGGTCCAGCGCGCGTTAACGCTATGTGACCGCTTTGTCATCCTTGCATGAATTAGTTGTATCAGCTAACTATGTAGCTATACGGACAGTACTTGCGAGGTGACTTATGTGCGGTATCACCGGTTGGGTCTCGTATCGCCGGAATCTCACCCGGGAACAGGAAACCCTCGAAGCGATGACGGAGACCATGTCCTGTCGCGGCCCGGACGCGGCGGGGACGTGGTCGGAGACGAACGCGGCACTGGGTCACCGGCGGCTCGCGGTGATCGACCTCCCCGGCGGGGCGCAGCCGATGCGCGTCCCGACGCCGGACGGCGACGTGGTGATGGTCTACAGCGGCGAGGCGTACAACTTCACCGAGCTGCGTGACGAGCTCAGCGACGAGCAGTTCTTCTCCGACAGCGACACCGAGGTCGTGCTGCGCGGCTACCTGCGGTGGGGCCCGGCCGTCGCCGACCGGCTCAACGGCATGTACGCCTTCGCGATCTGGGACGGCCGCACCAAAGAGCTCGTGATGATCCGCGATCGGATGGGCATCAAGCCGTTCTACTTCTACCCCACCGCCGACGGCGTCCTCTTCGGCTCCGAGCCCAAGGCGATCTTCGCCAACCCGCTGGCCAAGCGCGTCGTCGACGTCGACGGGCTGCGTGAGCTGTTCGGCTTCGTCAAGAGCCCCCGCAACGCTTTCTGGCAGGGCATGCAGGAAGTCGAGCCGGGCACGATCGTCACCGTCTCGGCCGGCGGCATCAGGACCCGCACCTACTGGCGGCTGGAAGCCAAGCAGCACACCGATTCCGTCGAGGACTCCGTGCTGCGCGTACGCGAACTGCTCGACGACATCGTGCGCAGGCAGTTGATCGCGGACGTGCCCCGCTGTGTCCTGCTTTCCGGCGGCCTGGACTCCAGCGCGATCACCGCGCTGGCCGGGCAGCAGCTCGACGAGCCGGTCCGGTCGTTCGCCGTCGACTTCGTCGGGCAGGCGGAGAACTTCCAGCCCGACGAGATGCGCGCCACCCCGGACACGCCGTACGTGCACGACGTGGCCGACCACGTGAAGACCGACCACACCGACATCGTGCTCGACCACGGCGTGCTGTCCGATCCGGAGCTGCGCCGCAAGGTCGTGACCGCACGGGACATCCCCAACGGTCTCGGTGACATGGACGGGTCGCTGTACCTGTTGTTCAAGGCGATCCGCGGCAAGTCGACGGTCGCGCTGTCCGGTGAGTCGGCCGACGAGATCTTCGGCGGCTACAAGCAGTTCCACGACCCGGAGGTCCAGCGGACGGACTTCTTCCCGTGGCTGATGCTCGCCCGCGACATGATGAGCGAACCCTTGATCGCCCCCGGCCTGGCCGAGGCGATGGACCTGCGGTCGTACCTGGGCGACACCTACGCGTCAGCCGTGGCCGAAGTGGACAGGGTGGACGGCGAGGACGACTTCACCCACCGGATGCGCGTGATGTCGTACCTGCACCTGACCCGGTTCGTGCGGATCCTGTTGGACCGCAAGGACCGCATGTCCATGGCGGTCGGTCTGGAGGTGCGCGTGCCGTTCTGCGACCACCGGCTCGTCGAGTACGTCTACAACACGCCGTGGTCGATGAAGACCTACGACGGCAGGGAGAAGAGCCTGCTGCGCGGCGCGGCCAAGGACGTGCTGCCCGAATCCGTGGTCAAACGCGTGAAGAGCCCGTACCCGTCCACACAGGACCCGCTGTACCTCGCGGACATCGAACAGCAGGCCAAGGCGATCCCGGCCGGCCACCCGGTGTTCTCGCTGATCGACCACAACGCCATCGCCACCGGCGGGCGGCACACGTTGGAGCGGACACTCACCCTGGCGACATGGCTGGACATCTACCAGCCGGAAATGGTGTTCTAACGCCCATGAAGGGCGAAACGTGACAACTGAACAGCAAGCCTTCGACCTGGTGATCGCGCTGCACCGCCTGCTGCGCACGCTTCGGCACGCCGTCCGGGACAACTCGCTGCAGCCGACCCAGGCGCTCGTGCTGGCGCAGCTGGTCAACCACGGGCCGATGCGCGTGGGCGAACTGGCGCCGCGCGTGCCGTGTTCGCAGCCGACGGCGACAGTCGCGGTCGCGGGGCTTGAGTCCGCCGGTTACGTCCGCCGGGTCCCCGACCCGGCGGACGGCCGCGCGATCCAGGTCGTCGTCACCGACGAAGGCCAGGACGTGCTGTACTCCCTCGCCCACGGGGAAGCCAAGGAGCTGGCGCTGCGGATGAACGACCTCGGCGCCACGGACCAGGAGCAGTTGCACCGCACCACCGAACTGCTCACCAAGCTGGCCACGCCGCGGGACTGACACCACGACTTGTCACGAGTTCGCCCATGCCGCACCGCGTGTGCTGGAACAGCCCCCAGCCAGGATCCGCCCCCTCGTAGGATCCTGGCTGGGGCTCAGGGCGACAGGCCGTCATCGACTGCCGCCGGCTCGACCCACCAGTTCGTCATATCGCTGTCCATCAGGAAGTGCGGGCGGCTATCCGGGCGGCGAGATCACGGGCACCGGGGTGGGTGCCGTGCAGATCCGCGTCGGCTTTGAGCGGGTGCATGCGGTCGCGGACGCGCAAGGACGAGAGGGTCTCGGCGGCTGCCAGTGCGCGCATGCCGATCGCGACACCGTGGTCGACGTCGCCGTCGGCCAGCAGGTTCATCGACAGCATGATGAGGCTGAACGTCCGGCTTCGCGCCATGTCGTCGCCGTATCCGTCGCTCGCCTGGGTCAGCGCGGGTATGGCGACGCGGACGTGCCGCGGATCGACCCGGCGCGCGAGTTCGGTGTGGACAGTGCCGACCATGGCCAGCATGTCGTTGCCGGTGAAGAAGCCTGCCCAGCTCGGCGGTTCGGTGCCGGACTCGGCGAACCGCTCCGCGCCGCGGTCCATCATCGCGCGGGCGTTCAACTCCGAGCCCATGACCGCGTGCGCCCACGCCTGGCTCATGAACAGGATGCTCGACTCCAGCGCGCACTCAGGCCCGGCCGCGACCTGGCCGATCTGGAAGAACTCGAGAGCGCCTGCCGGATCCCCGTGGTGCAGGCGGACTTGTCCCATCCGGTAGAGGATGTCGGCCACCTGGCAGGAGTTGCGGCCTTCGCCCGCGATGACCAGGGCCTGCGCGAAGTGCACGTGTGCCCGGTTGACCAGGCCGATGTCGAAACTCGCCCACCCCGCGAGGCTGTGCAGGTCCGCGACGGCGGCCCCGGCCCGGTCCCCGGTTGCCGCGGTGTCGCGGGAAACGCGGTGGATCAGCGTGAGCACGTCGTCGAGGCACGAACCACCACCGCACCGGTAGTCCAGCGCGCGCAGTTCCCCGATCCGGTCTTCGAGCGGGCCGACCCGGACGTCACCGGTTCCGGTAAAACGGATGGGTTCCGCAGCAGAAGGGGAAGCAGCCATGGCCGGGCTCCTGACGTGTCCGGGAATCGCCGCCGGGGTCAGGAGCGGGCCAGTTTCAGGACGAAACACTACACGCGCCCACGACGTCGCCTAATCGCCCAGACGGGTGTCCACGCGGCACGCGGTGCGACGTCAGGCAGCAGGGCGCGGCTGGCAGCGCGGGCAGGAGAACGACGAGCGGTTCATGAACGCCTCACGCCTGATCGGCCTGCCGCACCGGGTGCACGGCTTGCCTTCCTGGCCGTAGACGTTCAGCGAACGGTCGAAGTAGCCCGACTGGCCGTTGATGTTGACGTACAAGGCGTCGAACGACGTCCCGCCGGCCGCGAGCGCCTCGTTCATCACGTCGGTCGCCGCGCCCAGCAGCGCAGCGGCTTTCGGGGCGGTGAGCCGGTCGGTGGGCCTGGCCCAGTGCAGCTTCACCCGCCAGAGCGCCTCGTCGGCGTAGATGTTGCCGATCCCGGACACGAGCGTCTGGTCCAGCAGCGCTCGTTTGACGTCGGTGTGCTTGCGGCGCATCGCCTTGACCACCGCGGCCTGGTCGAACGCCGGGTCCATCGGGTCACGGGCGATGTGCGCGACGGGTTCCGGCAGTCGTTCGCCGTCCACTTCGACCATGTCGGACAGCGCGAGGCCGCCAAAGGTGCGCTGGTCGACGAACCGCAGCTCGGGGCCGTCGTCGTCGAACCGCAGCCTGACCCGCAAGTGCTTCTCGTCCGGTGCGCCGACCGGGCGGACGAGCATCTGGCCGCTCATCCCCAGGTGCGCGATCATCGCGTCGCCGCCGGACAGCTCGACCCAGAGGTACTTGCCGCGTCGCCGGGCCGCGTCGATGCGCTGCCCGGCCAAGCGTGCTTCGAAGTCGAGCGCTCCGGGCAGGTGCCTGCGCACCGCACGCGGGTGCATCACCTCGGCCTTGGTGATCACCCGGCTCGCCGCGTGGTCCGCCAGACCTCGGCGGACGACTTCGACCTCGGGGAGCTCAGGCACCGTTGTCGCCGGCGCCGTTCTCCGGTGGCAGATGGATCTCGGAGAGCTCGCGGTACGCGCCCTCCGCCGCCTTCTGCTCGGCTTCCTTCTTCGTCCTGCCGTCACCGCTGCCGTAGCTCTGCCCGGCGACCACCACGGTCGCCTTGAACTCCTTGCGGTGGTCCGGCCCCTCTTCCTCGACCCGGTACTCCGGCACGCCGAGACCGGCCGACGCGCACAGCTCCTGCAGGCTCGTCTTCCAGTCCAGACCCGCGCCGCGTCGTGGTGCCTCGTCGAGCAGCTGGTCGAACAGCTTGTGCACGACGTTGCGCGCGACGTCGATGCCTTCCTGCAGGTACACCGCGCCGATCACCGCTTCGAGCGTGTCGGCGAGGATGCTCGCCTTGTCCCGGCCACCGGTGAGTTCCTCACCGCGGCCGAGCAACAGGTGTGCACCGAGACCACCAGCGCCGAGACCGCGTGCCACCCGCGCGAGGGCGTGCATGTTCACCACGCTCGCCCGCAACCGAGCCAGCTGGCCCTCCGGCAAATCGCTGTGCGTGCGGTACAGGTGATCGGTGATCACCATGCCCAGCACCGAGTCGCCGAGGAACTCCAGCCGCTCGTTGGGTGGCAGGCCACCGTTCTCGTACGCGTACGAGCGATGGGTCAGGGCGAGCTGCAACAAGTCGGAGCCCAACTCGACGCCGAGCGCGTCCCTCAGCGAACTGGGATCTCCCGCGCCGTTCCGGCCGCCCCTACCTCCCATTGCCCTGTATGCCTCCGCCTTTTCGATCAAGCAGGCTGCGTGACCTGGCGGCCGTTGTACTGGCCGCAGTTCGGGCAGGCGACGTGCTGGGGCTTGGGCTGGCGGCAGGCGCGGTTGCTGCACGGCTCCAGCGGGATCGCAGTGGTCTTCCACTGTGCGCGGCGCGAGCGCGTGTTCGAGCGCGACATCTTCCGCTTGGGAACGGCCACGGCTACTTCTCCTCAGGTCGGTCACTGGAATCCCCGAGCCGGTCTTGCAACGCGGCCCAGCGGGGATCGATTTTCTCATGCCCGTGGTCGGGGCCGAGATCGGCCCACTTCACTCCGCAACCGGGGCAGAGCCCCGCGCAGTCGGGCTTGCACAACGGGACCAGCGGCAGCGCGAGCACGACGGCGTCGCGGACCACGGGCTCCAGGTCGATCCGGTCGTCGACGAGGCGCGGGACCTCGTCCTCGTCCGTGGTCTCCTCGGTGGCGCTGTGCGGGTACGCGAACAGCTCCGTCAGCTCCACCTCGACCTTGCTGGACAGCGGGTCGAGACAGCGTGCGCACTCGCCGTCGACGGGCGCGGACGCGGTGCCGGAGACAAGCACTCCCTCGACCACCGACTCGAGCAGCACGTCCATGTCGACGACCGCGCCGCGCGGGGCGGCGATGACGTCCTCGACGCCGAGCGGTGACTCGAGAGCCACTTCCCGGTGCACGGCACGACTGCTGCCCGGGCGGCGGCCGAGCTCACGGGTGTCTATCACCCACGGGCTGGCGGCGGCGTTCCGGGTGGTGGCCTGCCGGTTTTCGGACATGTCAGAACTCAAGAGGGTAGTTGGTCGGGAAAGGTCAACCCGACAAGCGTACGCGATTGGCGGACCGGGCGCGAAATCAGGGCGTTCATTGACCGTCGTAGTCGTACGGCACGCCACCGCTGTGCTGCGGCATCATCGCCTGGACATGCGGGTTCGGCGTGTGCACGCCAGTTGCCTGGGTGGCACGCAGGTGCGTGCGGCCCTTGCCGACAGTCCGCAGCGTGTGCGCGAGCAGGTCCTCGAACTCGGCGAGCTTTCCGTCCACATAGGCGTCGCATTCGGAGCGCTGCCGGTCGGACTCGGCCGCGGTCGCTTCGAGGATCCGGTTGGACTCCATGTGCGCGGCCGCGACGACCTCGGTCTGCGAGACCAGGCGCGCCTGCTCGATCTGGCCGTCCTGGACTGCGTGCTCATAGGACTCGCGACCGGCCTGGAGCATCCGCTCGGCCTCGGCGTGCGACCGGCCGACGAGCTCCTCGTACTCGGCGTGGCCCTTCTCGACCTCGCGGTCGGCCTGCTGCTCGGCCTCGGCGACCATGCGCTCGGCGCGGGCGCGGGCGTCCGCGAGGATCCGCTCGGCCTCGGCCTGCGCGTTGGCCAGCGTGTTCTCCGCGTCGGAGGTGGCCTTGCTGACCTTGGTCGCGGCCTCGTGCTCGGCCTTGCCGACGATCTCGTCGCGCTTGTCGAGCACGTCCTGCGCGTCGTCGAGCTCGCCGGGAATGGCGTCCCGGATCTCGTCGAGCAGCTCGAGGCTGTCCCCCCGCGGCACGATGCAGTTGGAGGTCATCGGGACGCCCCTGGCCTCCTCGATGATCGTGACGAGCTCGTCGAGAGCCTCGAACACCCGGTACACGCTGTCTGTCTCCCTCGAGCCCGTGAGCAGTTGTCGCCAACCCCAGTCTGCCCGTAACCGAGCGGACTGGGGTGGACTTCCGAGGGGCGTGTCAGGCGCGGATGTCGACGAGTTTGAAGCTGGCGTAGTGGTCGGCGGTGTAGAAGTACTCGCCCGCGTTGCCGGTGACGATCCGGCGTGCGCCGCGCGTGGAGCTACCGGGCGTCTTGACGGTGTACTCGTGGTAGTACCCGGTCGAGCACAGCGGCAGGATCTTCTCGCGGTTCTGGAAGACCGTGCCGTCCTGCTTGAACGGGTACGGACCACCCTTCTGGATCAGCCGGACGGTGTCCGTGGCCTGGCTGGGCAGGGCGGAGAGGTTGACCTCGGTGAACCCGGACGTGTCGCCGCACGCGGCCTGGACGGCCACTTGGCCCGCACCCGCGGGTGCCGCCACCCCGACGAGACCGATCACCAGAGCGAACAGGATCTTCACTGCGCGTAGTGTGATGTTGGTCATTCACCGAACGTAACCCATTCGCGTGACACACGAATGAATGATGGACGGCGTGCCCATGCAGATCAGGCGAGCTGAAGCAGCGGATGTCCCGGCGATCGTCGACATGATCGCCGACGACCAGCTCGGCGCGAACCGCGAAAGCCCGGGTGACCCGCGGTACCTGGCGGCCTTCGCGCAGATCGACGCCGACCCGAACCAGTACCTCGCGGTCCTCGAGGTCGACGGCAAGGTCGCGGGAACGCTGCAACTGACGTTCACCCCCGGCCTGTCCCGTCTCGGCATGACACGGGCGACGGTCGAAGCGGTCCGCGTGCACGCCGACCACCGCGGCTCCGGCTTCGGCCAGCACCTGTTCGAGTGGGCGATCGCCGAAGCCAGGGAGCGCGGCTGCGGCCTGGTCCAGCTGACGACCGACGCCAGCAGGGGCGACGCGCAGCGGTTCTACGAGCGGCTCGGGTTCGAGGCCAGTCACATCGGCATGAAGCTCAAGCTCTGAGCGTCCGGCGCGGGCCGCGTCGGACACGATTCCGCAAGCGGCCCAAGCGAACCTGACGAGCACGACCCGGGAACCGTCTCAACGCGAACCCCAGAACGGCCCGCGCAACCCGACCTCGTGGAAGTACGCCGCGGCCGTGGCCGGTTCGCGGCGAACGTACCCGGGCTCCATGCGACCCGCGTACCAACCCCGGGCCAACCGCCACAACGTGGCCAGGTCCATCACGTACCCGGGTTGCCTGCCGTCGAGCCACGTGTCCACGCAACGGTTCGAGCAGAACAACCGTTGGTTGGCGCACGCGTGCACGACGTCGTCCCAGACACGCGCGGCAGGAGTCAGGAAATGGGCAACCTGATCGCCGGCAGGCGGTGCTTGCCTGCCGACAACCCACGCGTGCGGTGTGTCGCAGGCGGGGCAGCGTGTCGCGACCAGTACGTCGGGCTCGGCGTCGAGCAGGTGCGGGATGGCGAACGAGTCCCACGCGCATCCGCCCCACCACAGGGTTTTCGCGCCCATCACGGAAAAGCCGAGCGGGATCGACGAGAACGGGTGCGCCATCACGATCTCGTCCCGCTCGACGACCAGATCGCGGCTCTCGTGCAGCGCCGCCAACGCCAGCCGGACGTCGGCAGGCTCGAGTCCCGTGTCAGCCGACAACTCCGCGGCTGCCGGTGCGTGGCCGGTACGGGCGAAGTGGGTGTAGACGGCCACCCTGACCAAGTCGCTCATCGCGGCAGTGTGCCGCGCCGCCGCCGGGGAAGTCTTGGACGCTGGTGCGCGTCAGGCGCGTTCGGCCAGGCGCTTGAGCAGCTGGTCGTTGATCTGGGGCGGCAGCAGGTGCGAGACGTCCCCGCCGTACTTCGCCACTTCCTTGACCAGCGAACTGGACAGGAAGCTGTACGTCGGGCTGGTCGGCATGAACAGCGTGTCGACGCCCGACAGCTGCTGGTTCATCTGCGCCATCTGCAGTTCGTAGTCGAAGTCGCTGACCGCGCGCAGGCCTTTGACGATCACCTTGATGTCGTGCTGCTTGCAGTACTCCACCAGCAGGCCGTACCAGGAGTCGACGCGCACGTTGGCCAGGTGGCTGGTCACGTCGCGGAGCATCTCGGTGCGTTCCTCGACGGTGAACAGCGTGGTCTTCGACTTGTTGATCAGCACTGCGATCACGACCTCGTCGAAGACGTTCGCGGCTCGCTCGATGATGTCCAGATGCCCGTTGGTGACCGGGTCGTACGAACCTGGGTAGACCGCCCTCCGCATGGCCCGAAGTTAGCAGCCGGAGGGGGTGGACCACTGCTTCCGTGTTGCCGGTCACTCCACCGGGTGTTCAGCCCAGTGCAGCACGGTGTCGCCGTACTTCTTCTTCCGCATCGGCTCCAGCGGCGCGGGCCACACCGGATCCGCCGCTCGCGCTGACTGTTCGAGCACGACCAACGCACCTGGGACCGTCCAGCCGGACAACGCCGTCACGTCGGCCGCGACATCCGCGGCGTAGGGCGGATCCGCCAGCACGACGTCGTATGGCGTCGGTTCACCGGCGAGGAAACCCGCCACTTTGCCGTGCACGACCGAAGTGCCGCGCAGACCGACCGTGGTGATGTTCGCCTTGAGCACGGACACCGCCGTGCGGTCGGCTTCGACGAACGTGACCGAGGCGGCGCCTCGGGAGAGGGCTTCGAGACCGAGCGCGCCCGACCCGGCGTAGAGGTCCAGCACCCGGGCGGTGGACAGGTCGAGCAAGGCGTCGATGGCGCTGAACAGCGCCTCACGCACCCGATCGGATGTCGGGCGCGTCCCCCGGGGTGGTACGGCCAACCGGCGGCCGCCGACCGTACCTGCCACTATCCGAGTCACCTTGTCATGATCTCACCGGCCGTTGTGGCCGCCTCCGTTGACGTGCAGCACCTGCCCGGTGACGTGGGCGGCGCCGGGTGAGGCCAGGTAGGACACGGCCGCGGCGACGTCGGCGGGTGTGCCGGGACGACCGGACGGGATCTCCTTGATCAGGAACTCCCGGCGTTCCTCGGTCAGCGTGTTGTTGAAGAACTCCGTTTCCGCGGTCATTCCCGGCGCCACCACGTTCGCCGTGCCGCGGCCCGCGAGTTTCCCGGCCAGTTCCACGTTCCACGGCAGGATCGCGGCCTTGGCCGGCCCGTACGAGCCGCTGCCGCGCACGCCCGCGATCGAGCTGATGCTGATGACCCGTCCGTTGCCGGCCAGCCGGGGCAGCAGCGCCTCGGTGACCAGGACGGTCGGGATCACGTTGGACTCGTAGTCGGCCAGCCACAGCTTCTTCAGCGCCGCGAGGTCGCCCGCGGGCGCGGCGAGGCCCTGGCGGGCCATGTTGGCCCCGGCGTTGTTCACGAGTACGTCGACGGTTGCGGGCAGGTGGCCGAGCGCGGCTCGGACGGCGCCGGGGTCGGCCGCGTCGAACGCCACGTGCCCGGCGCCGACCGCCGCGGCGGTCGCGGCGAGCACGTCCGGCCTGCGTCCGGTGATCACCACGTCGAACCCGTCGCTGACCAGCCGGGATGCGATCGCGCGGCCGATTCCGGTTCCGCCACCTGTGACGAGAGCAGTCAATGTCATAGGGGCATAATCTTGGGATGGCCGTGGAGTTGGTCAAGCTTTCACGTACGTGGAACGTGATCTGGACCAACATCCAACGGACAAGTGGTTTGTCAACCGCTGAGAGAGCGTAATGTGGCTCTTCCGTCCCAAATCAAGAACCCGGGGGTCGTGGGTGTCGCAGGCCGCAGTCCGACAGGCTGAGATCGCTGTCGAGCAGAAGCACGTCGACGTTGTCTACGCGCGGCTTGCCGACATGCGTGTCGAGGCCGAACAGATGCGTGATCGCGGTGACCGGCTCGCACACGGTGCCGGCACCGAGGCCGTGTTCGAGCAGGCGTCCATGCTCTACGAGCGCGACGTGATGGTCCGGCACGCCAACCGGATCCTCCAGATGCTCGACGCGGAGCACGAGGGCCTGGTGTTCGGTCGTCTCGACGACAGCACCGGGGAGACGCTGTACGTCGGCAGGCTCGGTATCCGCGACGCGGAGTTCGAGAACCTCGTGACCGACTGGCGAGCGCCCGCGGCGGCCGCGTTCTACCAGGCGACGGCCGAGCAGCCGATGGGTGTGGTGCGCCGCAGGGTGATCCGCTCGACCGGCCAGCAGGTGGTCGAGATCGACGACGACCTGCTGATGCCGGACGCGCAGCCGGACAGCATGCAGGTGGTCGGCGAGGGCGCGTTGATGGCCACGCTCAACCGTGCCCGCGGTGACGCCATGCGCGACATCGTCGCGACCATCCAGAAGGAGCAGGACGAGGCGATCCGCGCGCCGTGGCGTGGCGTCACGGAGATCACCGGCGGGCCGGGCACGGGCAAGACTGCCGTGGCGCTGCACCGCGTGGCGTACCTGCTCTACCGCGACCGCAAACGCATGGGCAGCGCGGGTGTTCTCGTGCTCGGGCCGTCGACCGCATTCACGTCGTACATCTCGCGTGTGCTGCCGTCGATGGGTGAGGACAGCGTCGAACTGCGGTCGCTGGGCAACCTGCTCGACGGGATCGAGGCGACCAGGGTGGACCCGGCGCCGGTCGCGGCGATCAAGGGCTCGCTGCGGATGCGGCGCGTGCTGAAGAAAGCGTTGCGCAACACCCCGCCGGACGCGCCGACGGAACTGCGCATCACCTACCAGGGTGAAGTGCTCAAGCTCAACGAGCAGGAGCTGGCGAAGGTCCGCCGCCAGGTGCACGGCCTCGGCAGGCTGCCCAACCGCTCACGTGTGGACGCGGCCGAGGCGTTGCTGGAAGCGTTGTGGCACAAGGCGGAGTCGTACGAGGGCTACCACGTCAAGAAGAAGGACCTGCTGATCGACCTCGGTGAGCGGATCGACTTCCACCGGTTCGTGGTGGTGTTCTGGCCGATCCTGACGCCGACCGACGTCCTGCGCTCCCTCGGTGACCGCGCCCGGTTGGCGCGGGCGGCAGGCTCCATGTTGTCCAAGCGCGAGATCGACCAGCTCGCTGCCTCCTGGCGCCTGGCCGACTGGTCCGTCGCGGACGTCGCCCTGCTCGACGAACTGCGGACGCTGATCGGACCGCCGCCCAAGCGCCGCACCCGGCGCGCGATGCTGGACGAGCTGCCGGACCCGTCCGGCCGCCGCCGCCCGGAGAACTACGAGGACTACTCGCACATCGTGGTCGACGAGTCGCAGGACCTCTCGCCGATGCAGTGGCGGATGATCGCGCGGCGCGGCCAGTACGCCAGCTGGACGCTGGTCGGCGACCCGGTGCAGAGCACGTGGCCGGACGTGGCGGAGGCCCAGGGCGCGCGGGATACCGCGCTGGGCAAGCGAACCACGCGCCGCCGTTTCACGCTGCGGACGAACTACCGCAACTCGGCGGAGATCTTCAACCTGGCGGCCCGCGTGGTGCGGGACGTGGCGTCGGACGACGAACTGCCCCGCGCGGTCCGCGACACCGGCGTGGAACCGTCGGTGGAAGTGGTCACGGCGGCGGCGCTGCCCGCGGCGGTCCGCGGCGCGGTACGGGAGCTGCTGGACCAGGTGGACGGAACGGTCGGCGTGATCGCCTCGATGACCAGCGTCGACACCGTCCGGTCGTGGATGTCCGAAGTGGACGACGACCGGCTGAAGGTCGTCGACGCGATCGAGGCGAAGGGCCTCGAGTACGACGCGGTGGCCCTGGTCGAGCCGACCGAGATGGTCACCGAGTCGCTGACCGGCCCACGCACCCTCTACGTCGCGCTGACCCGCGCCACCCAGCGCCTGACCGTGCTGACCACCGACGAGAAGTGGCCGGGCTGAGCGCCGATCACGCCACCCAGCCGCCGGTGCGCCAGTACTGGCCGTGCTCGCGGCTGAGCAGGTCCTCGTCGACGAGGTAGCGGCGCAGGGTGACGTAGTCGGTCTCGCCGCCGTGGCACCACGCGCGCAGGACGACGTCCACTTCCTTCTCGGGGAACCGGCGGCCGGGTTCGAAGCAGGCCGCGATGTGTTCGAGCAGGATGCGTCTGCGGCCGCGTTTGGCTGGGAACCTGACCAGGCGGCCATCCTGGATGAACGTCCGGAGCACCTTCTCCGCCTGCGGGTCGGCGTAACCGAATTCCATACCGCATTGATAACCCGCCGGCATCCGGCCCGCCAACCGATATCCGTTCTCACCCGGCGCGTCGCAACGCGCGTGTCACCGCCTCGATGATCGGCGTGAGCCTGCGCAGCTCGGCTTCGTCGGCGGTCGCGCACTCGGTGATGCCCGCGCCGACGACCGGTACCGGGATCCCGTCGATCGCACCGACCACCTCGGCGATCGACAGCCCGCCGGGCTCGGGGTACGTCGCGCCGCCGAACTCGCCGGGGTCCAGCACGTCGAGGTCGATGTGCAGGTAGAGCTGTTCGCCGGGGAACGAGTCGGCCGTGACCAGGCCGCGGTCGATCGCGGCCTGCTCGCCCGCGTCGATCGACCGCGCGCCGATGAGAACGGCGTTACCGGGCCGCAAAGCCGGGCCTGCCACGAACTCCGGGTCGCCTTCGCCGAACAGCGCCCGCAACGCCATGCCGTGGAACGCACCTGACGGCGACGTCTCGGGCGTGTTGAGGTCCGGGTGCGCGTCGAACCAGGCCACCCCGAGGTTCGGGCCGTACCTGAACCGCGCCACGCCGATCGGCGCGACGTCCGAGCCGCAGTCGCCGCCGATCGTGAGAACCGGCCCCTCCGGGGCTTCCAGTGCGGCCAGCTGCGCGGTCCGGTTGACGATCAGCGCGGCCCGGTTGGCGACACCGTCGACAGCGGGAGATTCCTCAGTGGAGACGGGGACGACGTACGGCTTGATCCCGGCGATGTCCCCGGCCAGCCGGCTCAGTGCGAGGCAGCCCTCGGGCAGGAACCGTGCTTTGTCGACCAACGCGCCTTGTCGCTGTGGCACAGCGTGGATCCGCATCACGGGGTCCGCCTCCGAATCGTCACCAGCAGCCACCCGGCACTGGCCAGGAACGTCAGTCCGCCCACCAGGATCATCAACCCCATCCAGGTGGCCCTGCCGTCCTCGAACGTCTTGCCCGGCAACCCCACCCGGCTGAAGGCCGTGGTTTGCTCGATTCTCCCATCGCCTGCCCTGACCACCACGCCTTTGATGTCACCGACCGGGATCCCGCCTTTGGCCGGGCCGTTGATCTCGTCGCGTGAATCCCGTGCGGTGCCACGGTTGTCACCGAGCACCCAGACGTGGCCGGGCTCCACGGTCGCCGTGTATGGCCGGCGCGCCGCCGAACCACCGCCCACCTTGACGTACTCCTCGGTGACCTGCCTGCCGTTCACCGAGGCGAAGCTCTCGAGTTCGCAGCACGTGATCGCGTCACCGCCGACCCCCACGACCCGCCGGACCAGTTCGACGTCCGGCTGGCCCCACGCGGCGGCGGAGAAGATGACGACGTCACCCCGGTTGACGTCGCCGCCGGACACCTCCCGGATGGTCAGCTTGTCGCCATGGCCGACCGTCGGCAGCATCGCGTCCGACGGCTCCGCCAGCCTTCGGTACCCGAACCCCAGGACCATGAAAGCAGTGGCCGCGATGAGGACTCCCGTCACCATCACGGCCACTGGCGCGACAACTCTGCTCATCTGCCCCCCCAGATCGTGAAATCCGGTGGGCAGACTAGCGCTAACCCAGCACGATCAGCAGGTCCCCGCCTTCCACCTGCTGCACGGACCCGATCGCCAGGCGCTGCACCTTGCCCGCCTTCGGCGCGGTGATCGCTGCCTCCATCTTCATCGCCTCGATCGTCGCGACCGTGGCACCGGCTTCGACCTCGTCGCCTTCGCCGACCGCGAGCGTGACCACACCCGCGAACGGCGCGGGCACCTGGTTCTGGTTGCCCTTCTCCGCTTTCTCCGCGACCGGCAGGTTGGACGCGATCGACCGGTCCCGCACGGGAATCGGCCGCAGCTGACCGTTCAGCGTCGCCATCACGGTCCGCATACCGCGCTCGTCCGCCTCACCGACGGCTTCGAGTTCGATCAGCAGCCGGACACCCTGCTCCAGGTCGACCGGGTACTCCTGCGCGGGCCTCAGGCCGTAGAAGAAGTCCTTGCTCGCCAGCACCGACGTGTCGCCGTACTGCTCGCGGTGCGCCAGGAACTCCTTGGTCGGCCCGGGGAACAGCAGCCTGTTGAGCGTGCCGCGCGGGTCGTCCTCCAGCGCCTTCTTGTCGTCCTCGGTCAGCTCGGTGACGCCCTTCGGCGCCGAACGACCGCGCAAGGCCTTGGTGCGGAACGGCTCCGGCCAGCCTCCAGCCGGGTCGCCCAGCTCGCCGTGCAGGAAGCCGATCACCGAGTCCGGGATGTCGAAGCGACCGGGGTCGGCTTCGAACTCCTTCGGGTCGACACCCGCTCCGACCAGGTGCAACGCCAGGTCACCGACCACCTTGGACGACGGGGTCACCTTGATCAGGTGGCCGAGCATCCGGTCGGCGGCGGCGTACATCGTCTCGATGTCCTCGAACCGGTCGCCCAGGCCGAGCGCCTTGGCCTGCGTGCGCAGGTTGGACAGCTGACCGCCGGGGATCTCGTGCAGGTAGACGCGGCCGGTCGGGCCGGGCAGGCCGGCTTCGAACGGGTAGTAGACGCGCCGCACGATCTCCCAGTACGGCTCGAGGTCGGACACCGCCTGCAGGCTCAGCCCGGTCTCCCGTTCACTGTGGTCGGTCGCGGCCACGATCGCCGACAACGACGGCTGTGACGTCGTGCCGGACATCGACGCGGTCGCGCCGTCCACCGCGTCCACACCCGACTGGATGGCCGCCAGGTACGTCGCGAGCTGACCACCGGCGGTGTCGTGCGTGTGCAGGTGGACCGGCAGGTCGAATTCCTTGCGCAGCGCGGTGATCAGCTTCGCCGCGGCCGGTGGGCGCAGCAGGCCCGCCATGTCCTTCACCGCGAGCACGTGCGCACCGGCGCCGACGATCTGCTCGGCCAGCTTGAGGTAGTAGTCCAGTGTGTACAGCTGCTCGCCCGGGTCGGACAGGTCGGACGTGTAGCACAGCGACACCTCGGCGACCGCCGTGCCGGTCTCCCTGACCGCGTCGATCGCCGGGCGCATCTGCTCGACGTCGTTGAGCGCGTCGAAGATCCGGAAGATGTCGATACCGGTCCTCGTCGCCTCCTGGACGAACTTCTGCGTCACCGCCGTCGGGTACGGCGTGTAACCGACGGTGTTGCGGCCACGCAGCAGCATCTGCGTGCAGATGTTCGGGATCGCCTCGCGGAGCTTCGCCAGCCGCTCCCACGGGTCCTCGGCGAGGAACCGCAGTGCGACGTCGTAGGTCGCGCCACCCCAGCACTCGACCGAGAGCAGCTCGGGCATGGTGTGCGCGACGTAGGGCGCCACCGCGAGCAGGTCCTTGCTGCGTACCCGGGTGGCCAGCAGCGACTGGTGCGCGTCGCGGAAGGTCGTGTCGGTGACGCCGACCAGCTTGGCCTCACGCAGCCAGCGCGCGAATCCCTCCGGCCCGAGTTCGGTCAGCTTCTGCTTCGACCCCGCGGGCGGGGCGCCGTTGAGCTCGACGTCCGGCAGCTTCTCCGCCGGGTCGACGAACCTCGGCCGCTCGCCGTGCGGCTTGTTGACCGTCA
Organism: Kibdelosporangium phytohabitans; assembly: GCF_001302585.1. GTDB lineage: Bacteria > Actinomycetota > Actinomycetes > Mycobacteriales > Pseudonocardiaceae > Kibdelosporangium > Kibdelosporangium phytohabitans. Next base: position 10,110,005 of record NZ_CP012752.1, read on the forward strand.
CGTCCGCGAGGTAGGACAGCAGTTTCGTACCGCGGTCGGCGGACGACCGCGCCGTGAGCAGGTACGGCCGCTGCTCGATGAAGCCCGTCGTGATCCGGCCGGCCCGGAAGTCCGGGTCGTCCAGCACGGCCTGGAGGAACGGGATGTTGGTGGCCACACCGCGGATGCGGAACTCCGCGACCGCGCGGCGCGACCGCGCCACGGCCGTCTCGAGGTTGCGGCCCCGGCAGGTGAGCTTGACCAGCATCGAGTCGAAGTGCGCGCTGATCTCCGTGCCCGCGAAGGCGGTGCCGCCGTCGAGCCGGATGCCCGCGCCGCCCGGCGAGCGGTAGGCGCTGATCATCCCGGTGTCCGGGCGGAATCCGTTCGCCGGGTCCTCGGTGGTGATCCGGCACTGCATCGCGAACCCGCGCAGCTGTACGGTGTCCTGGCTCAGGCCGAGGTCGGCGAGGGTCTCACCGGCGGCGATCCGCAGCTGGGACTGGACCAGGTCGACGTCGGTGACCTCTTCGGTGACCGTGTGCTCGACCTGGATGCGGGGGTTCATCTCGATGAAGACGTGCTTGCCGGACGGGTCCAGCAGGAACTCGACCGTACCGGCGTTGCGGTAGCCGATGTGCCTGGCGAACCGGACCGCGTCGCCGCAGATCCGTTCGCGCAGCTCCTCGGAGATGTTCGGTGCGGGCGCCAGCTCGATCACCTTCTGGTGGCGGCGCTGCATAGAGCAGTCACGCTCGAACAGGTGCATGACTTCACCGGTGCCGTCGGCGAGGATCTGCACCTCGATGTGCCGCGGGTCCACCACGGCCTGTTCGAGGAACACGGTCGGATCGCCGAACGCCGATTCGGCCTCGCGCATCGCGGCCTCGATGGACTCGCGCAGCGCACTGGCCTGCTCCACCCGGCGCATGCCCCGGCCGCCGCCACCGGCGACGGCCTTGACGAACACCGGGAACCCGATCCGGTCGGCCGCACCGACCAGCTCGTCCACATCGGACGACGGCGGCGACGACTCGAGCACGGGCAGCCCGGCGGCCTTCGCGGCGGCGACGGCTCGCGCCTTGTTGCCGGTCAGCTCGAGCACCTCGGTGGTCGGCCCGACGAAGGTGATCCCGGCCTCCGCACACGCTCGTGCCAGGTCGGGGTTCTCCGACAGGAAGCCGTAGCCGGGGTACACGGCGTCCGCCCCGGACTTGCGAGCGGCCTTCACGATTTCGTCCACCGACAAGTACGCGCGTACTGGATGGCCTTGCGCACCGATCTGGTACGCCTCGTCCGCCTTCAGCCTGTGCAGCGAATTGCGGTCCTCGTAAGGAAAGACGGCCACCGTTCCGGCGCCAAGCTCATAGCCTGCGCGAAACGCCCTGATGGCGATCTCGCCGCGGTTGGCGACGAGTATCTTGCGGAACATCGCCCGGATACCTCCTGGTCGCGCGGGGTCGTGACGGAGAACGCTACCGGTCGGAGGCATCCGGGGCACGGCATGTGGTGACCGATGTCATGCGGGCGCGTCCATCAGGTGGACTCCACGAGCCCGAAGCCACGCGCGTTGGTCAGTGCCTGCGGCCGGTTGCGGGCGCTGAGCTTGGAGAACAGCTGACGCTGTTCGCTTTGGACGGTCTTGATCGCGATGCCAAGCGCTTGCGCGGTCTGCCGGACCGATTCACCCCGTGCGATGGAGTCGAGGATGTCGCGCTCCCGTTTCGTGAGGTTGCGCGGCCCCTCGCCGCCGGGGCCGCGGGCGAGCTGGCCCGGCAGCAGCATGCCCAGCCTGCCGACCTCGGCCGTGGCCTGCGTGCGGCTCTGCACGTCGAGTTTGGCGAAGATCCGGCGTTTGTGGTTGGTCACCGTGTGCGGGCTGATGCCCAGTTCCGCGGCGATCTCCGCGGCCGAGCAGCCCGCGCAGATCAACGCGAGTATCTCCAGCTCACGCGCTGACAGGCCGTGCCCCGGGCTGGTGGGCCGCCAGCCGCCGTCGACCTCGACGAGCGCGTCCCGCAGCCCGGCGACGCCGAACCGCGTGCTGACCAGCCGGTGCACCCCGGCGTGGTGCAGGAAGGCGAGACTTCTCGCGTCCAGCGCGCGATGAAGACCGACGATGTGCGGTTCGCTGCGTACCGCACGCAGTTCGCCGACGAACTGCAACTCGTCGGGATCGGCCGAACGCAGTTCGACCACTGCCGTGTCGGGCGACCGCAGCGCACAGAGACGCAGCAGCCCGTCGCCCGTCGCCGCCGCTCCGGCGACCAGATATCCGGGTAGTGACGCTATCCAGTTGGCGAGCGCATCCCTCAACAAGCCGTCCACGCAACGCAGGACAACCGTGTGTCGGTAATCCGACATAGTGCGGCCTACTTCCCGCCACGCCGCGTAGGGGTGTGGACACAGGGTAAACGACCCGCGACGGACAGGTCTGGACCATTAGGGCTAATTCGGGCAGCCCCCGCGTGCGCCTCACGGTCCGCACGCGAGTGAGTCGACGAGGTGATCACGACTGAGCCATCCGGCCCAAGATCGCTACCGCCCGCGGGGCACACCTCACACGTCGCACGATCGAGGGATTCACTAAAGTGGTGGAATGGCCGTTGCCAACGAGTCCCAGAAGTCCGCGTCCACCTACTTCGACTCTGCCCTGAACGGGTACAACAAGAAGCAGGTGAACGAACGCGTCACCGGTCTCGTCAGCGACCTGAAGGACGCGGCGATCGGACGTGACGAAGCGAATGCCCGCGTGGCGGAGCTGACAAAAGCCCTGAACTACGCGCAGCAGGAGCTGACGGACACCAAGGCCCGGCTCGAACGGATGGCCACCAACCCCAGCAGCGCGACGGCGATGACCGAGCGCGTGCGCGAGATGATGCGCCTGGCGGAGGAGGAAGTGGCCGAGCTGCGCCGAGGAGGCGAGGAGCACGTCAAGGAGCTGCGCGCGAAAGCGGACAAGTACAACACCGAAACCCGCTTCGGAGCAGACAAGTACGCGGTGAAGATCCGCGACGACGCGGACAAGTACGCCGCGAAGATCCGCGCGAAGGCCGACGGCCTGGCAGCCGAACTGCAGGCACAGCACGACACGAAGATGGCGGAGCTGGACCGCAAGCGCAAAGAGCTGGAAGAGAAGTACACCAAGCACAACAACGACCTGGACGCGGAGTTCGACCAGCTGAAGGCGAAGCTGACAGCCGAGCACACCCAGCTGATGACCGAAGCGCGCACAGAGGCAGCCAAGATCATCGCCGAGGCCAAGCGCGCGGCCGAGGACGTGGACAAGCAATCCGCTGCGACGCGGAAGAAGCTCGACGAAGACGCCGCGGCCACGCGCAAGAAGCTGGAAGAGGAAGCGGAGAAGAAGGTCGCCGGTCAGCTGGCCGAAGCCGAGCGCGTCGCCACCGAGACCAAGTCCGGTGCCGAGGAGATCGCGGCCGAGATCCTGACCAAGGCCGAGCAGAAGCAGACCGAGGCCGACAGTTCCACCAAGCGCCTCATCGATCTGCGGAATCGCATCGCCGAGCGTCTTGCCGCGACCAATGAGGCCGTTCAGGACGCCATCAAGCATTTCGAGATCGACGAGAAGGCTTCTGCTGACTCGCCTACTGAGAAGTTGCCTGTTCCGGCTCCTAAGCAGGGTCGCCGGTAGTTTCTTCGCCCCGGCTTTTCGGCCGGGGCTTTTTGGGTCTGTTTGACATGCTCTTGACGGGCTGAGTTTTTGGGTCTGTTCAGGCTGGGGCCTTTCTGGGTCTGCTTGACATGCGCTCGATGGGCTGGGCGGCGCCGATTTGACGTGGAGCCTCGGAATGGCCTCGGAGAGCGCAAAGGGAGGAGCCCCGCCCGATATCTATCGGTGCGGCCATAGCCATGCTCGCGAGGCTCTCCGCGCCGATCAGCTTACGGCCATTCCGCTCCATGTGAAATCGGCGCCGCTCTTGCTCGCTTTTACTAACTTTTCGTGGCCTTCGTGGCCCTTTGGTGGCCTGTGGTGGCGCGGCCTGCTTGCTTTCACAAATGGCAGGGCTCGCTCGTCCTCGGTTGTACGTCGGCACATGTGCGCTGACCTGCGCGGCGGCGACGGTCTGGGCAAGGCGTGGGTGCGGCGGCGGTCAGGTTCCGGGTTCACCGGACTGCTTCCCGTTTCATGATCGCCAGGCTCCTCGTCCGCGATATTCTTGCTGGGATCACTTCCCATGCCAAGGGCCTGTTGATGCACTCCAAACTCGAAGCAACCAGAGCGGATGCCCACCGTCAAGCCAATCCGCAACCGGCATCAGACCCAAAGCTCCGATGGTCAAGCCTTTTGCAGGAACTCGGCTCGCTCGGAATCCACCAAGGTTTCAGCCATCCCCCTGAGCCCGGGGCTGCGTCCCAATCCGGGGTCGTCGGAAACCAGCTGGAGCGCGACTTCCCGGGCCTGGGAAATGACCTCGGAATCCCGTAGCAGCGACAGCATCTTCAGCTGCGATCGTTTTCCGGACTGGCTGGCGCCGAGGATGTCTCCTTCTCGCCGGATCTCGAGGTCCAGCTGGGCGAGTTCGAAACCGTCCAGTGTGGAAGCGACAGCGTCCAGCCGCTCCCTTGTCGTGGTGCCGTCCAGCGCTTCACTCACCAACAAGCACAGTCCAGGTGCGCTTCCTCGGCCCACTCGGCCCCGCAGCTGGTGCAGTTGGCTCACGCCGAACCGATCGGCATCCATGATCACCATCGCGGTGGCGTTGGGCACGTTCACGCCGACTTCGACGACTGTCGTCGCCACCAGTACGTCGATCTCCGCCGCGGCGAACGCGCGCATCGTCGCGTCCTTGTCGTCGGCTGGCATCTTGCCGTGCAGCACGGCGATGCGGAGCCCCTTCAACGGGCCCGAAGCCAGCATCGGCGCGACCTCTTCCACCGCGAGTGGCTGGCGGCGACCGTCGTCGTTCAACGGTGGTTCTTCGGTTTCCTCCGCCCCGGCTTCGCCGATCCGGGGACACACCACGTAAGCCTGGTGTCCCGAGGCGACTTCCTCCCGGACCCGTTGCCACACGCGCTCAAGCCACTGTGGCTTCTCCGCCACGGGTACCACGTTCGTCGCGATGGGCGAGCGGCCACGCGGCAACTCGCGCAAGGCCGAAGTCTCCAGGTCGCCGTAGACCGTCATGGCGACTGTGCGGGGGATGGGCGTCGCCGTCATCACGAGCACATGGGGGCTCGAACCGTCCGCGGCACGGGTCCGCAGCGCGTCGCGTTGCTCCACGCCGAAGCGGTGTTGCTCGTCCACGACCACGAAGCCCAGGTCAGCGAAGGACACCTTGTCCTGGATCAACGCGTGCGTGCCGACCACGATGCCTGCCGCGCCGGAGGCTGCGTCCAGCAGGGCCTGCTTGCGCGCGGCTGCGGGAAGCGAACCGGTCAGCAGCGTCAACCGCGTCGAGTGCTCAGCCGCGCCCAGCTCGCCCGCCTGTGCCAGGTCGCCCAGCATCTCCTGCAACGACCGCGCGTGCTGGGCTGCCAGCACTTCTGTCGGCGCGAGCATCGCCGCCTGGCGGCCCGAGTCCACCACTTGCAGCATCGCGCGCAGTGCCACGATCGTCTTGCCGCTGCCGACTTCGCCCTGCAGCAGGCGGTTCATCGGATGACGGCTTGTCAGGTCCGTCGCGATCGCCTCGCCGACCTCCTGCTGGCCCGCGGTCAGCTCGAAGGGCAGCCGGGCGTCGAACGCGTCGAGGATTCCGCCGGGCTTCGGCGGGCACGCGGGCGCTGGCCGCGCCGCGGTCGCCTGGCGGCGCAGGGCGAGGGCGAGCTGGACGGCGATCGCCTCGTCCCACTTCAGGCGTTTGCGCGCCGCCGAGACGTGCTCCCAGCCGTCGGGCATGTGGATCGCGCGCAGCGCCGCGTCGAGCGGGAGCATGCCGCGGCCGTTGCGCAGGTCCGGCGGGAGCGGGTCCTCCGCACCGTCCCAGACGCCGAGCAGCTGCCGCACGCAGTTGGCGACCTTCCAGGTCGGCATCTTCGCCGCCGCCGGGTAGACCGGGCGCATCTTCTGCAGCTCCTGGTCGTCGTCCTCGTCGAAGATCTGCACTTCCGGGTTCTGCAGCTGGAGCTTCTTGTTGAACGTGCCGACCTTGCCTGCGAAGAAGCCCTGCGCGCCGACTTTCAGCTGGTCGCGGTACTTGCCGAGCTGGTTGAAGAACGACATGGTCAGCTTGTGCTTGCCGTCGGTGATCTCCACCTCGGTGCGGGTGCCGTGCCGCTGGCGCATCTGGTGCTTGGTCACGCGGGTGATCTCGGCCTGGATCGTGACGTGCTCGCCGATCTCCAGCCCGGCGATGTCGGTCAGCTTGCCGAACTCCTCGTACCTGCGCGGGTAGTGCCGCAGCAGATCGCCGACGGTGTGCAGATCCAGTGCTGCCGCCAACGCGTCGGCCGACTTCTTGCCCAGGATGGGCTGCAGGCTGTCATCGAACGAACTCATCGAAGCTCACATTAACGAGCCGGTCCGACACTTCTCACTCGACACCGAACATGAGCACGGTGTCGCGCTGCCCGCCGCGGTACGCCACGAACTCCACCGCCGGGAACTCCCGCCGCAGGTGTTTCTCCAGCTCGTCGCTCAGGCTGTCCGGCGCGTCCGCGCCGAGCAACGCCGTGACCAGCTCACCGCCCGCGGTCAGCATCCGGTCGACGACCGCGCACGCACCCCGCAGGACCGTGGCCTCCTCGACCGGGCCGTGTTCGATGCGCATCACCTCGCCGTCGGCGAAACCCAGCAGGTCACCGGCACGGCACGGGCCGATCCACGTGATGGCGTCCTCGCTGGCCACCACGAGCTCACCGCGCCGCGTCGCCGCGGCGGCCTCGGCCATCGACACCACGTCGTCGCCCGCGCGCCGGGCCGAGTCGTGCACGGCCAGGGCCGCAAGCGCTTGCACCGGCGACACGCAGGGGATGACAACGACGTCCTGTCCCCCGGCGACCGCCCTGGCCGCCGCCTCGTCGGCGATGCCCATCAGGCCGTCGTCACCAGGCAGAACGGTGACCTGGGACGCACCGGTGGAAGTGATCAAGTTGAGCAGGTCCCAGACGTCGGGCTCGTCGTCCGCCCCGATTTCCAGGACCAGCGCGCCCTCGGTACGGAACAGCGCCGCGATACCCGAGCCACGAGCTGGAATGACCACAACCCGCGCGCGACCGAACCGGGACGGTGCGCCTTCGGCGTCAGCGAACCTTGCGACCATGATCCGGTACGGGCGACCTGCCTCGACGCCCGCCTCGATCGCCGCGCCGATGTCATTGCAGTGCACGTGGACGGTCCACAACCCGTCGCCGTCACCGACAACGGACACGCAGTCGCCCAGGTTGGACAGCTTGTCGCGCAGGACGGCGGTCGCGTCGTCGGTCGTGCTGTCCAGCAGGTACATGACCTCGTAGCCGAACTCCGTCGAGCCCGCCTCACGCGCCGCGAGCGGCGACGGCTGGGAGGTCGAGTACGGCACAACCGGCTCGTCGCGTTCGTTCACGACCGTGACCAGGGATTCCAGGAGTAAGAGCACGCCACGTCCCCCAGCATCGACCACACCGGCATCTGCCAGCACGTCGAGCTGCTGTGGTGTCAGCGACAGCGCCTCCGACGCGGCCCGCGCGGCGGCTGCCGCGACCTCGTGCAACACGCCTGAACGGATCCGGCGGGCCCCGGCGGCGGACGCGGTCAGCACGGTCAGCATCGTGCCCGCGCGCGGCTCGGCGACCGCTTCCGCGGCCAGCTCGGCGGCCCTGACCATGGCTTTCGCCACGTCGTGCGCACCGGCCTGGTCGACCGCGCGCAGTGATTCGGCCAGACCCCGCAGCATCTGCGACACGATCACACCGGAGTTGCCCCGCGCGCCCGCCAACGCCCCCTTCGCGAGGACGCCGAGCGCCGCTCCGGCCTCGGAGCGCTGGTCCACGGGCGCCCTGAGCAACGCCTCGAGGGCCGCGCGCATGGTCTCGAGCAGGTTGGAGCCGGTGTCACCGTCGGCGACCGGGAAGACGTTGATCTTGTCGATCGCCTCCCGCTGCGCGTCGAGCGTCCGCACGCTCATCGCGGCCCAGCGGCGGATCGCAGCGGCATCCAGAACCTGGAGCACGGTCGTTGTCCTCCCGCTGTCGAGCACCGAGGATGGTCGGCGCGAGAGTAACCGCGAACACACCGGCCATGCCGCGAACGGGGCCGGTTTGTAACCGCCGGACGCCACCCGTTACCCTGTCTGAGTTGCCTGGCTGGCCCGGGCTATACGTCGTCGGCTTTGATCCGCCGGCAACCCAGAGGAAAGGACACTGACGTGGCTGCTGTGTGCGACGTCTGCGGTAAAGGGCCGGGCTTCGGCAAGTCGGTCTCGCACTCCCACCGGCGCACCAACCGGCGGTGGAACCCGAACATCCAGACCGTGCACGCCAAGCTTGGCATTTCGCAGCGCAAGCGGCTGAACGTGTGCACCTCCTGCCTGAAGGCGGGCAAGGTCGTCCGGGGCTGACGCTCTCGCTCTTTCAACCGGCCCGGGTGGTCTCGACCGCCCGGGCCGGTTCGCGTTCACGGGCGATCAGCAAGGTCGTGAGGCTGGCCAGCGTGGCCGCGCCGCCGGCCGCGCCCATCGCCCACTGCGGGCCGACCCCGCCGACCAAGAATCCGGCGATCATCGTGCCGAGGGCGTTGGCCGTGCGCATCACGGAGTCGGTGGCCGCGAAGGCGCGACCGTGCAGGTGTTCCGGGGTTCGCAGCCGGACGAGCGCCTGGCGTGAGACGTTCTGCATCCCGTTGGCGAACCCGCCGCAGAGGAATGCGACGACGATCACAGCGGTGTGCGCGAAGACCGCCGGGATGAGGATGGCCAGCCCGAGCGCGGCTCCCGCCCAGCCCAGCGTGCGGACCATCGCCCGCTGGTCGGCGATCCGCGCGGCGATCCGCGAGCCGAGGATCGACCCGACCATCCACGCCGCGTAGACCCAGCCGATCAGCACGACCCCGCCGTGCAGGACGTCGGTGATCAGGAAGACGTCGGCGACGTTGATGAGCGCGACGCACAACGCCACGACCGCGAGACCACCGAGGCTGACGGTGATCACCCGGTCGCGCGCCATGTGCCGGATACCCGCCATGGCGGCGCCCTTCCTGCTGTCGCGCTCGCTGCCCTCGACCCGCGGGTCACGGTCGACCTTGAGCAGCAGCAACAACATGGCCTGCGCGAGGAAGGTCCCGGCGTCGATGAGGATGGCGTTCCTCGCGCCGACCACGGCGATCAGCACGCCACCGGCGGCCGTGCCGAGGACGTAGCCGGTCCACCGGCTGGACGCCAGCCAGGCGAAGCCTTTCGCGACGTCACCGGGCCCCGCCGCGCGGGGTGCGAGGGTGGCCGCAGCAGGGTCCGCGACGGCCGCGCCGCAGCCGACGACCAGCGTCGCGATCAGGACCACGGCGACGTCGTCGAGCAGGAACGCGATCGCCAGCGTCGCGACCGCCTGGAGGAACTGGGCCTGCTGCATCAGCCTGCGGTTGGGCAACCGGTCGACCAGCAACCCGGCGAACGGCGCGCCGAGCGACGCGGGCAGCAGCGCGGCGATCATCAACGCGGCCAGCGCGATCGCGCCGTGGTCCTTGAACTGGACCATCAGCACGAGCCTGCCCAGACTGGTCCCGAACGCCGAAACCCCGACCCCGGTGGCGATCAACGCCAGATCCCGCCGCATCACCCCACGCTATTGAGGCTCGTGGTGCCTGAGGAACCGGTTTTCTCTACGAGCTGACGATCTCCGCCAGGCTCATGTCCGCGGCGCTGGCCAGCACCAGGTCCGCAGCGGTGAGCCGGGCCGGGTCGATGTGCGGGTTCGGTATCGCGACGCACCGCAGCCCGGCGGCCTTGGCTGCCGCGACGCCGTGGGGCGTGTCCTCGAAAGCGACCGCTTGGTCGGCGGAGATCTCCATGCGGCGCAACGCGAGCCGGTACACCGCCGGGTCCGGCTTGGGCGCGCCGACCTCGTCACCGCACGCCACGACCTCGAACCGCGAACGGTAGCCGGACTTCTCCAGCAGCGGCACAACCCAAGCGGTTGGCGAACTGCTGGCGATCGCGAGCCGGAAGCCGTCCGCCGAATCGAGCCATTCCCGGATCCCTGGCCGCAGTTCCAGCTTGGCGTTCAGCGAATCCCGGTACTCGATCCGCCGAATATGGCTGGCCACACGGTCGTAGCCATCGCCGACAGCGGCGGCCAGCGCGGCGTACCTGATCTCGCTCACATCTCCGCCGTGGTCAGCGAAGAAGGTGGAGACGTCGAGCTCAAGACCGTGCTGCCGCCATTCGTACTGCCAGCTGTTCAGCTGCGTGGACTCGGTGTCCATCAACAGGCCGTCGAAGTCGAAGACAAGCGCAGCAATCCCCATTGCAACCATTCTGCCCGGTTACGGCTTGGTCGCGCCGGTCGTTGACGCCACGCAACACGCCCGACATCGCCCTGACCACGCTGGTCAGCAGGCCACGGCGAAGGTGCCGGCCGCGTGGGGCGGGGTGGCAATGACCGGCTTCCGGCGGCCAAGCCCGTCCTCGCGGAGCGAGGACAATCGTTACGGCAACTTCCAGTCGACTGGCGGCGCGCCTTGCTGGGTCAGCAGTTCGTTGGCGCGGCTGAACGGGCGCGAGCCGAAGAAGCCACCGGCGGCCGACATCGGGCTCGGGTGCGCTGACTCGATGCACGGCAGCGGGTCCAGCAACGGCCGGAGGTTGCGGGCGTTGCGGCCCCACAGGATCGACACGAGCGGCTTGTCACGCGCGGCCAGCGCCTTGATCGCCTGCTCGGTCACCTCCTCCCAGCCCTTGCCCTGGTGCGAGTTGGGCTTGCCGGGCATCGTGGTGAGGGCCCTGTTGAGCAGCAGCACGCCGTTCTCGGTCCACGGCGTCAGGTCACCGTTGGACGGCTTGGGGTGCCCGAGGTCCTCGCAGTACTCCTTGTAGATGTTGATCAGGCTCTTGGGGATCGGCCGCACGTCGGGGGCGACCGAGAAGGACAGGCCGACGGCGTGCCCCGGCGTCGGGTACGGGTCCTGCCCGACGATGAGCACGCGCACGTCGTCGAACGGCTGCTTGAACGCGCGCAACACGTTCTCCCCGGCGGGCAGGTAGGTGCGGCCCGCGGCGACTTCGGCGCGCAGGAACTCACCCATCGCCGCGATCCGGTCCGCGACCGGCTCGAGTGCCTGCGCCCAGCCGGGGTCCATGACTTCGTTCAGAGGACGTGCCATGCCGCCAGAGACTAGCCGACCGGAAAAATAGCCCTAGTCCAGGCGCCGGAGGCCGGATTTGTAGATCTTGACGTTCTCCACGTACCGGTCGACGATCATCGCCCACGCCATCGGCGGCACTTCGTGGTTCTCGCGGATCCGGGCGGGCACGCCGAGGGCCATCCGGTGCGCGGGGATGTGGCCGTTGAAGGACATCACCGCGCCGGCGCCGAGCACCGCGCCCTCTTCGACGACCGATCCGTTGAGCAGCACGGAACCCGAGGCGATCAGGCAGTGGTCGGCGACGGTCGCGCCTTCGATGTGCACGTTGTGCCCGACGACGCAGTTGGCGCCGATCACGGTCGGGTGGAACTCCGTGCAGTGCACGATCGTGCCGTCCTGCACGCTCGTGCGTTCACCGACCTGGATGCTGCCGGAGTCGCCGCGCAGCACGGCTTGCGGCCACACCGAGGCGAACGCCCGCAGCGTCACGTCCCCGATGACTGTCGCGTCCGGATGAACGAACGCGTCCGGATGGATGATCGGTTCCTTGTCACCGAGCGCGTAGATCGGCACAGCTCCTCCAAAGTGGACTCTATCGCCAGTGCTGCCAGCCACCGGGACCGTCGTACGGGCGGCCGTCCACGGTAACGCCTTCGCCGCGTCTGACCGTGCCGATGGTGACCCAGCCGTCCGGGACCTCCGACGGGCCGGGGAAAGTCGCGGCGAGCGCGTGGTCCTCGCCGCCGGTGAGCACCCAGTGCCGAGGGTCGGCGCCGAGCGCGGTGCCGACGTCGACGAGTCGCTGGTGCACTTCGAGCAGATCCGTGCGCACGTCGATGGCCACGGCGGAGGCCGTGGCGATGTGGCCGAGGTCCGAGAGCAGCCCGTCGGACACGTCGATCATCGCGGTCGCACCGGCCAGCGCGGCCTGCGCTCCGGCGTCGTACGGCGGTTCCGGCGCGCGGTGCGCGCTGACGACTGTGACCGGTGAGCGGAACCCCCGGCCCAGCACGGCAAGCCCGGCCGCTGACCACCCGAGCTTCCCGCAGACGGCGACGACGTCGCCTGCCAGCGCCCCGGAGCGCCTGATCGCCGACCGCCCCTGCAGATCCCCCAGCGCAGTGACGGATATCACCAGCGTCTCGGAGCTGACGACGTCGCCGCCGACCACACCGACCCGCGCGCGATTGGCTTCCTGCCACATGCCCGCGGTGATCCCGTCGAGCAGTTCCACTGTGGTCCGCGGCGGGCACGCCAGCCCGACGAGGACCGCCGTCGGTGTCGCGCCCATCGCGGCCACGTCCGCGAGGTTCACCGCGACCGCTTTGTGCCCAACCTGTTCCGGAGTGGACCAGTCCAGGCGGAAGTGCACGCCTTCGACGAGCACGTCCGTGCTCGCCACCACACGCCCGTCGGACGCGACCACGACGGCCGCGTCGTCGCCGGGGCCGAGCAGCGTGCTCGGTGGCTGGGCTCGTCCACCGGTCAACCGCTGAATCAGGTTGAACTCACCCAACTCGGCGACGGTGCCCGCCTGGTCCGGCGTGTCCGATCGCACAAAAGCCTCCGATACCGAATGTTCGGATCACCAAACATTCCCCGGTTGGGGTACGTTGCTGACCACGTTCCTACCTTGAGCATTCTTGTCCAGACGAAGGGGCACGCCGGTGGTCCACGCTTACATCCTCATCCAGACCGAGGTCGGCAAGGCGGCCGCGGTCGCGGCCGAGATCGCCGGAATACAGGGAGTCACCACCGCCGAGGACGTGACCGGGCCGTACGACGTGATCGTGCGCGCCGAAGCGGACAGCGTCGACCTGCTCGGCCAGCTCGTCGTGGCCCGCATCCAGAACGTGGACGGGATCACTCGGACGCTCACCTGCCCTGTGGTCCATCTTTGACCCGTGCTGTAGTTGGGGCGTGGACAGGACAAGGGTTGTCATAGCGGCGGGGCTCGCCGTGCTGCTCGTCGCCGGGGTGATCATCGTCAGCCTCGTTTTCGGGTCGGGCAACGACCAGGTGGCACAACCGCAGCCGCCGTCCGCACCCCTGCGGACCGGACCGGTTCCGCTGGTGCCGGTGCCCGCTCCGGCCGCGGCGTCGGCCGACTGCACCACCCTGATCCAGAAAGTCCCAGCCACGCTGCAGGCCGACAAAGGCGTACTGACCAAGGCGGCGCTGGCCGAGCCCGCGCCGCCCGCGTCGGTGGCGTGGACCGACCAGCGCTCCGAACCTGTCGTGTTGCGCTGCGGCTTGGAGAAACCAGCCGAGCTGACGCCGACGACGCAGAACCTGCGCGCGGTGGACGGCGTGTCGTGGCTGCCGGTCGAAGGCCCCGGGTCGACCACGTGGTACCTGGCCGACCGCCCGGTCTACGTCGCGCTGACCATCCCCGGCGACACCGGAACCGGCCCATTGCAGGACATCTCCACACTCGTCGGCAAAACCCTCGCCAAGAAAACCTCGTGAGTGGTTCGGCCGGTTCTAACCGGCCGAACCACTCACGAGGGTTGTTCAGCGCAGGCCGCTGCCACGGGCCAGTGCGGTGTCGATGAGGGTGCTCACCAGTGTCTTGAAGTCGATGCCGGTGACCGCCCACATCTTCGGGTAGGCCGAGCTCGGGGTACAGCCCGGCATCGTGTTCAGCTCGTTGACCAGCACGTCGCCGTCGTCGGTGACGAAGAAGTCGACGCGGGCGAGGCCTTCGCCGTCCACCGCCTTGAAAGCGTGAACCGCCAGCGCGCGGACCTTCTCGAGCACCGCGTCGTCGAGTTTGGCCGGGATGTGCAGTTCCAGCGACTCGTCGAGGTACTTGGCCTCGAAGTCGTACCAGTCGCTGTCGGTCTGGACCTCCGCGGGCAGTGACGCCTCGACGCGGCCGTCGGGGAACTCCAGCACGCCGCACTCGACCTCACGGCCCGCCACCGCGGCCTCGACGAGCACCTTCGGGTCGACCGACCGGGCGAACGCGATCGCGTCGTCCAGCTCGGCCCAGTCGGTGACCTTCGAGATGCCGTGCGACGAACCGGCGCGGCACGGCTTGACGAACACCGGCAGGCCGAGGCGGTCCCGCTGCTCCTGCGACAGCGTGCGGTCGTTGCGGGTCAGCAGTTCGTACTCGCCGACCGGCAGGCCTTCGGCGGCGAGGATCCGCTTGGTGAACGCCTTGTCCATGGACACGGCGCTGGCCAGCACACCGGATCCGACGTACGGGATCCCGGACATCTCCAGCAGTCCCTGGATGGTGCCGTCTTCGCCGTAGGCGCCGTGCAGCATGGGGATGACCACGTCGACGTCGTCGAGGACCCCGCTCGCGCCTGCTTCGCGCAGTTCCACGAACCTGGGCCCGGACAGCACCACCTCGGTGCCCGCGGTGACGCTCGGCAGCGCACCGCCTTCGATCGCCAGCGTGGACGCGCCCGGCGCAAGCACCCAGGCGCCTTCCGGCGTGATGCCGACCGGCAGGACGTCGAAACGTTCGGTGTCCACATTGGCGAGCACGCTCGCTGCCGACACGCAGCTGATGGCGTGTTCGGTGCTACGGCCGCCGAACACGACGGCGACTCGGATTTTCGGCTCGCTCATGGCGCCCGACCTTACCTGTCCCCCTCCGTCTGCCTGAGCAGGTCTATGAGCTGCGGCAATACCTCCACCAACTCGTCACGGGAACACGCCGCGTAGCCCAACGCGAGGCCGTACCAGCGCGGCTTGCCGGCGTGGTGCCTGGTCAGGCCGTCGAGCCGGGCGCCGAACTGCTCGGCTTTGGCCCGTACGTCCCGTTCCACGCGTGCCGAGGACAGCGGTACGACCACGTGCGCGCCCGCGTCGTCGCCGAGCACCTCGAAACCGGCGTCCCGCAAGGCATCGACGACGAGTGAACGCCGTTCGGACAGTTCCCGCCGCAGCCGCCGCAGGTGCCTGCCCAGATCTCCGTTGCGGGCGTACTCGATCAGCACCCGCTGGCCGGCGACCGCGGGGCCGATCCCGGTGTGGTCGCGGAATTCGAGGATCTTGGCCACAACCGACGGGGGCGCCACCATCCAGCCGGTGCCGAGCGTCGGTGTGAGGATCTTGCTCGTGGTTCCCAGGTGCACGACGACATCCGGGGCGAGGGCGGCGAGCAACGGCAGCGGTGCCACGTCGTAGCGCAGTTCGCCGTCGTAGTCGTCCTCGATGACCAGGAACCCGTCGCGCCGCGCGCGTTCGACGAGTTCGACCCGGCGACCGGCGGGCATCCGGCCGCCGAGGGGATATTGGTGCGCGGGCGAGCAGTAGACGGCCTTCACACCGGCAGGCACCGCGTCGACCCGGAACCCTTCGACGTCGACCGGGGCCAGTACGACGTTGAGCCCGGCGGCGGTCATCGCGGAAGCCGCCCGCTGGTAGCCGGGTTCCTCGATGGCGACGGTCGCGCCCGGTCCGAGCACGGCGAACGCGAGTTCGGACACCGCTGCGGACGTTCCGCTGGTGGCCAGCACGGTTTCGTCTTCGCCGACTCGCAAACCGCGGTGGCGCAACAGGTGCTCGGCGATGATGGCGCGGTAGTCCGGCAGCCCGGCGCGTTCCGGGCGGGCGAGCGGTGGCGCGTCGGCGGCGGCACGCCACGCGCGGCGCCACGCGGCCCGGTCGATCCCGCCGACCCACGGGCTTCCCGGCGTGAGGTCGAGCAGAACGGGCGTGGCCGCGCCGCGTTTGGGCCGCGGGGCGGATTCGGGCAGGCTGCCCGGCGGGGCTGTCGTTATGTAGGTGCCGGATCCGTGCTTGCCCGCGATCCAGCCTTCGGCGTGCAGTTGTTCGTACGCCGCGGAGGTGACGGTCCGGCTGACTTTCAGGCGCGTGGCCAGCGCACGGGTGGAGGGCAACCGGTCGCCGCTGCGCAGTCGTCCGTCCGCGGCGGCGGAGCGCAATGCGTCGGCGAGCTGGACTGCCAGCGGCGTGTCAGACTCACGGTCCAGCGTGACCGGGGGCGCGGGCGGGTCGGCTGCCACGGCAATTGGCCTTTCGATTTTCGATGTTTTTGGCCCTTTGATGATGCCACTTTGCCGAACACACTGGTAGCCGTGACCCGCACTCCACTATCGCCCACACCCCGCAGCACAATCAAACGCGGGAAGAAAAGAGCTGTCGCCGACCGGGCCGCACTGGACGCCGTCCTCGACGCCGGGCTGATCTGCCACCTGTCGGTCGTGATCGACGGCGCGCCCGTCGTCCTGCCGACCGGCTACGGCCGTGACGGCAACACCTTGTACCTGCACGGCTCAACCGGAGCGCTGAGCCTGCGCCACACACTCGACACAGATATATGTGTAGCCGTCACGCTCGTCGACGGCATCGTCTACGCCCGCTCGGTGTTCCACTTCTCCGCCAACTACCGCTCGGCGGTCGTGCACGGCCGCGCCCGGCTGGTGGAGTCCGAGGAAGAACGCATGCACGGCCTCAAAGTGCTCACCGAGCACATGGCTCCCGGCTCGTGGCAGCACAGCAGGCTGCCGAGCGCGAAGGAGATGGCGAAAACCCAGGTGATCGCCCTGCCGCTGGACGAAGCCGCCGTGAAGATCCGCACCGGCGGCCCCGGCGACGAACCCGAGGACATCGAGAGCGACATCGCGTGGGCGGGCGTGCTTCCGTTGACGCGGCACTGGGGCGCACCCGTACCGAGCGAGGACCTCTCACCGGGGTGGGTGGACGCTCCGGCTCACATCAGGGATAGGTCCGCATCTCCCGCGTAGCCCGGTAGACGTGGATGCTGACAGCGGGGTCGGCGCCCTGGTTGGCGACCTGGTGCACGTAGTGCGGCGCGAACACGCGTGACTGGCCCGGCCGCAGGTGGAGGGTGTCGCCGGTGCGCATGACCTGCTCGGTCAGGACACCGGACACGATCGTGAACGCACCGGTCGCGCTGCCGTGGTCGTGCAGATCCGTCGACTGCCCCGGCAGCCAGCTCATCAGCCAGATCTCGTGGTCGTCCGTGCGGTCGAGCAGGACGGAGAAACGCTCGGCCGGGTCGTAGCGCAGCTGGTTGCGCCAGCGATCCCGGTCGAGCGCGTACTCGATGGCGATCCTGGCGGGGTGCTTGACCTCGGGAGCAGCGGCGAGCGCGACGGTGTTCTCAGGTACGGCGAACATGGAGATTCCTCGGATGACACAGGCGTGGTCGATGACAGCGGGCCGATCACCGAGGAAGACACAGTGCGCTCGCGACGAACCCGAGGTCGATGTGACCTCGTCCGTCGGCCATGGCGCGCATCATGCGGACTAGGAAAGCAGCGCGGGACATGTCCGTCAAATCACGTCCAAGGTGTGGACCGATGTGACAGGTGTGACGGATGGGGCTATAGGTCCGATGTGGACAGGGCCCGCAGCACGTCGGCGACGAGGTCGTCGGTGTCCTCGCACCCCGCGGAGAACCGCACGAACCCCGGCGGCACCGGATCGCCCCACTGCGCACGGCGGTCGGCGGTGCTGTGCAACCCGCCGAAGCTCGTCGCCGCGGTCACCAGTTCCGACGCGGCAAGCACCCGCTCGACCGCGTCCTGCGACCGGAGTGTGAACGTGAAAACCCCGTTGAACCTGCGCATCTGCTTGGACGCCACGACGTAGGACGAATCCTGCTCGGCGCCAGGCCATCGCAGGTCCGACACCAGCGGATGTCCGCTCAGCGCCGCGTAAAGCGCGGCAGCGTTGCGCGCCTGCCTGGCCAGCCGCAGATCCAGCGTGCCGAGACCGCGGTGCGCCAGCCAGGTTTCGAACGGGCCGGGGATCCCGCCGCGCACGGTCCGCGCGTGCCGGATCCTGCCGGCCACGTCGGCCGACCGGCAGGTCACGTGTCCCAGCAGGACATCGCTGTGCCCGGCGAGCGCCTTGCTGTCGCTGGACACCACGATGTCCGCACCGAGCTCCAACGGCCGCTGCCCGATCGGCGTCGCGGTCGTGTTGTCCACAGCCACAAGGGCGCCTGCCGCGTGCGCCGCTGAGACCAACGCGGTGATATCGCACACGTCCAGGCCCGGGTTGGACGGCGTTTCCAGCAACACCAGGTCAACGCCGTCGAACGACGGCCACGGCCCCGCTGTGGGCACCTCGGCGACAGTGACCGGCAGGTCGGCGGCGAGAGTGCGCGTCAGGTAGTAACCGTCCGACGGCAGCACGATTTTCCCGGCCGCCAGTCCCAGAACGGCCGAGATGGCGGCCATCCCGGAGGCGAAGACCACGCATTCCCCGCCGTCCAGTGCACCGATCGCCGACTCCAGCGCCCGGTAGGTCGGGTTGTCCGCCCGGCCGTATCCATAGGACGGATGCCCGGCGTGGAAGCCGGTCGCGAAGACCGGCGATGCCTGCAAAGGGGTCCCCGGCTGGGGGTCGGGCATACCGCCGTGCACGCAACGGGTCCCGTCTCCGTACCCGGTCACCGCTCCGGCCTGACCTTGCGGCCGATCAGTTCGGCGCCTGCTTCGCGGGGGTCGAGACCGTCGTGGCAGACCCGGTGCACCACCTCGGTGATCGGCATGTCGACGCCGTGCCGCACGGCCAGCGCCCTGATCGACGAGCAGGACTTCACGCCTTCCGCGACCTGGCCGTGCGTCGCCTGCTGGGCCTCGGCCAGGCTCTGCCCCCGGCCGAGCCGCTCGCCGAAAGTCCGGTTGCGCGACAACGGCGACGAGCAGGTCGCGACCAGATCCCCCAGCCCGGCAAGGCCGGCGAAGGTCATCGGGTCCGCGCCGAGCGCCATGCCCAGCCGGGCGGTCTCGGCCAGTCCCCGCGTGATCAGCGTGGCCAGCGTGTTGTCGCCGAACCCGATGCCCGCGGCCATCCCGCAGGACAACGCGATGACGTTCTTGCACGCCCCACCGAGTTCGCAGCCGATCACGTCGGTGTTCGTGTACGGCCGGAAGTACCCGGTGGTGCTGGCGTGCTGCAGGTCGACGGCCCGGTCGTGGTCCTCGCACGCGATCACGGTCGCGGTCGGCTGCTCGCGTGCGATCTCCATGGCCAGGTTCGGTCCGGAGACCACGGCGACGTGATTCGACGGCACGCCCGCGACTTCCGCGACGACCTCGCTCATCCGCTTGAGCGTGCCCAGTTCCACGCCCTTGGCCAGGCTGACCAGCGTCGCACCGGCGGGAAGCCGCCAGCGCGACAGGTTCACGCGCAGGCTCTGGCTCGGCACGGCGAGCACGACGGCCTCGGCGCCGTCCAGCGCCTCAACCGGGTCCGATGTGGACGTGAGGTTGTCCGGCAGCCGGACACCGGGCAGGTAGTCGGGGTTCTCGTGCTGCCTGGTCACCGCTTCGGCGACCTCGGGCCTGCGGGCCCACAACACGACGTCCCGGCCCGCGTCGGCCATCACCTTGGCGTAGGTGGTGCCCCACGAACCCGCGCCGAGCACCGCGATCCGCGCCAGCGCCATGTCAGCTCTCCGCCTTCTTCTTCGGGTTGAAGTACCCGGCCGGCGCCTGTTCGCCGCGGATCTCCGCGAGCAGCTTCTTCACGTCGTTCATGATGAGCTCGGTGACGCGGACGAGGGCGGTGTTGGTCGGCGGGTCTTCGCCACGGTACTGCGACAGGTCGACCGGCTCACCGACGTACGTGGTGATGGTCTTGCGGGGGAACGGGCTGAACTTCTTCGTGTACCCGTTGTAGATGTGGTTGGTGCCCCACCGCGCGATCGGCAGCACGGGCACGTCGCTGGTCAGCGCCAGCCGCGCCACACCGGGGAACGACCGCATCGGCCAGCCCTCCGGGTCCTTGCTGATGGTGCCTTCCGGGTAGATGCACACGATCTTGCCCTCGCTCAGCGCCTTGGTGGCGTCGCGCAGGCTCTCAGCGGCGTTGGACGTGCCCCGGTACACCGGGATCGTGCCCGCGCCCGCGATGATCCTTCCGGCCACCGGGATGCGGAAGAGGCTGTCCTTGGCCAGAAACCTCGGCACCCGCTTGTTGCGGTGCACGAACACCGCGTCGATCACGGGATCGAGGTGCGAGACGTGGTTGAACACCAGGATCGCCCCACCTCGGCGGGGTATGCGCTCCGTGCCTCGGGTGACCCGCTTGCCCAGCCAGGTGATCGGGTAGAACACCGCCGCGCAGATCTTGACCCAGATCCCATCCTTCTCACGACGCGCCAAAGCTCCTCCTCCGCAGTACAAGACGTACGGAGTCTAGGTCGTCGCCGATCACAGGCATTCCGGCCTGGTTTTGATGCAGAATCGTCACGGTGGAGACAGATCTCGTGGTGCCGGTGAAGGCGCTGCCGGACGCCAAGTCGCGGCTGCGCGGCGCGGTGGCGCCCGACGAGCACGCCAACCTGGTGCTCGCCGTGCTTTTGGACACAGTCACCGCGGCAGGCGAAGCCGACGGCGTGCGCCGGGTGCTGGTCGTCAGCTCGGATCCGACTGTCGCGAGCGTGCTCGCTGCCGAGGGATTCGAGTGCGTACCGGAAGGCCCGGCCCGTGGCCTGAACGAAGCCCTGCGGCACGGAGCCGCCCTGCTGCGCCAGTCGGACGGTCCCGACCGGAAGGACAAGGGACAAATCGGCGCACTCCAGGCGGATCTGCCCGCGCTGCGGCCGGACGACCTGGCCGCGGCCATCAAAACCGCCGATGGCAGGCGCGCTTTCTGCGCCGACCGGCAGACGACCGGCACCACCTTGTTGTTGTCCGCCGCCGGGCATCCGCTCAACCCGATGTTCGGCGTGGGTTCGGCACTGGCGCACGCGGCTTCCGGAGCGCTCCCGCTCACCGGGCAATGGCCGTCGTTGCGGTGCGACGTCGACACCGCGCAGGACCTCGCTGTGGCCCGTGAGCTCGGTCTCGGGCTTCGCAGCACCGCGCTACTGTGCGCGATGGCGGGTGGGCCGATCGAGTGTTAACCACGTTGTCCACACGGGGACGCGCACTTACGCGATAAGTGCTGGACAATGGCTTGCTGTGAGCACCGAAAACAACGACCAGCCACCAGCGCCAGCGCCGCCGCCCCCACCGAACCGGCCGGAACGGCCGGAACGGAGCGCGCCGTCGGCACCACCGGCGGCGACGACCGCGTCGGCGGCCGTCGACGGGCTGCCTGACGACCGGTACTTCAACCGGGAACTGTCCTGGTTGGACTTCAACGCCCGGGTGCTCGCGCTGGCCGAGGACGAGTCGCAGCCGCTGCTCGAACGGGCCAAGTTCCTCGCGATCTTCGCGTCCAACCTCGACGAGTTCTACATGGTCCGCGTCGCCGGGCTCAAGCGCCGCAGGGAGACCGGGCTGTCGGTGCGCAGCGCCGACGGGCTGACCCCGCGCGAACAGCTGGCCTACATCGCCAAACGCAACCAGGAGCTCGTCGAGCAGCACGCCTCCGCGTTCGAGCAGCGCATCCGCCCTGAGCTGGCGCAGCGCGGCATCCGCATCGTGCGCTGGGCGGAGCTGGAGGACGACGACAGGCGACGCCTGCTCGTCTACTTCACCGAGCAGATCTTCCCGGTGCTCACACCGCTCGCGGTCGACCCGGCGCACCCCTTCCCGTACATCTCGGGGCTCTCGCTCAACCTCGCGGTGACCGTGCGGGACCCCGAGGCCGGCACCGAGCGGTTCGCCAGGGTGAAGGTGCCCGACAACGTGCCGAGACTGCTCCAGGTGCAGTCCAATGGGGACGAATGGAGCGCCACGTTCCTGCCGTTGGAGGATCTGATCGGGGCCCATCTCGGTGAGTTGTTCACCGGAATGGAAGTCACCGAGGTGCATGAGTTTCGGGTGACCCGGAACGCGGACCTGGAAGTGGAGGAGGACCGCGACGAGGATCTGCTGCTGGCGCTGGAACGCGAACTGGCGCAGCGCCGGTTCGGCCCGCCGGTGCGGCTGGAGATCGCCAGCGACATGAGCGAGCACATGCAGGAGCTGCTGCTGCGTGAGCTGGAGGTGCACCCGAACGACGTCGTGGTCATCAACGGCCTGCTGGACTTGTCCTGCCTGTGGCAGCTGCATGCCGTTGACCGCAAGGACCTCAAGGACGCGCCGTTCGTGCCCGCGACACACCCCGCCTTCGCCGAACACGAGACGCCCAAGAGCGTGTTCGCGACGCTGCGGGAAGGCGACGTGCTGGTGCACCACCCGTACGACTCCTTCTCGACGAGTGTGCAACGTTTCATCGAGCAGGCGGCCAGCGATCCGCACGTGCTCGCGATCAAACAGACCCTGTACCGGACATCGGGTGATTCGCCCATTGTGGACGCGCTGATCGACGCGGCCGAGGCGGGCAAGCAGGTCGTCGCGCTCGTCGAGATCAAGGCCCGTTTCGACGAGCAGGCGAACATCAAGTGGGCGCGTGCGCTGGAGAAGGCGGGCGTGCACGTGGTGTACGGCCTGGTCGGCCTGAAGACGCACTGCAAGACCTCGCTCGTGGTGCGCCAGGAGGGTTCGACGATCCGCCGTTACTGCCACATCGGGACGGGCAACTACAACCCGAAGACCGCGCGGCTCTACGAGGACATCGGCCTGCTCACAGCCGAACCGTCGATCGGCGCGGACCTGACCGATCTGTTCAACGTGCTGACCGGATACGCACGGCAGAACACGTACCGCAGTCTTCTGGTGGCACCACACGGAATCCGCCGCGGCATCGTCGAGCGGATCGAACAGGAGATCGAATTCGCCCGTGCGGGCAAGCCGGCAGGCATCCGGTTCAAGGTGAACTCGTTGGTGGACGAGCAGGTCATCGACGCGCTG
This sequence comes from Kibdelosporangium phytohabitans, assembly GCF_001302585.1. GTDB lineage: Bacteria > Actinomycetota > Actinomycetes > Mycobacteriales > Pseudonocardiaceae > Kibdelosporangium > Kibdelosporangium phytohabitans. The sequence goes on from NZ_CP012752.1 coordinate 10,132,928, forward strand.
TACCGGGCGTCGCAGGCCGGTGTTCCGGTCGACGTGGTGGTGCGCGGGATCTGCGCGCTCAAGCCGGGCATCGACGGACTGAGCGAGAACATCGAGGTCCGGTCGATCCTCGGCCGGTTCCTCGAGCACTCCAGGGTGTTCCACTTCGTCGGCTGCGGCGAGCACTGGATCGGCAGCGCCGACATGATGCACCGCAATCTGGACCGCCGCGTCGAAGTCCAGGTCCCGGTCCGCAATCCCCGCTTGGTAAAACAATTGGACGCCATGTTCGATTCGGCGCTCGATCCGGGCACCAGGTGCTGGGTGTTGCAGCCGGACGGGGAATGGGAACCCGCCCCGCAGGGCAGCGACCAGGTCCGCGACCACCAACGGGAAATGATCGCCCTGCACGGGGCACAAGGCTGAGTAGCGAAAGTGTCACACGGTTCAATCGCGGCGGCAGGCGCGGTCGCGTGGCGGGACGGGGCGGTCGCGGTCGTGCACCGTCCCCGCTACGACGACTGGACGCTGCCGAAAGGGAAACTCGACAGCGGTGAAACGGCGCCGATGGCCGCGGTCAGGGAACTGGCCGAGGAGACCGGGTTCCGCGTCGTGCTCGGCAGGCACCTGAACACCGTTCGCTATTCGGTGCGCGGGGCGCCCAAACACGTGGACTACTTCGCCGCCCGGGCGGTGGACGGGGCGTTCGAACCGAACGACGAGGTCGACCGGATGCGCTGGCTGGCACCGGCGCGAGCACGCGAAATCCTCACTTATCCACAGGATGTCGCGGTGCTCGACGAGTTCGTCCGGCTGCCACCGCAAACCACGACTGTGCTGCTCGTACGGCATGCGAAGGCCGGGAAACGGGAAGACTGGAGCGGCGCGGATATCGACCGCCCGCTCTCGCCTGCCGGTCTGCGGCAGGCGGCGGCGCTGCGGGACTTGTTGCCGCTTTTCGGCGCCGACCGAATGTATTCGGCGCCGCCCGCGCGGTGCGTGCAGACGATTGCGGGCCTGGCCGCGGATCTGGGTAGGACGGTCCGGATCGAGCCGTCGCTCGGTGAACTGCGGTATTCGGGTGATCCGGCCGCCGCGGTGGCGGCGCTGCGGGAAATCGCTGGTGGCGAGGGGATCGCGGTGGTGTCCAGCCAGGGCGGCGTGATCCCCGGCCTGATCTCGGCCTATGCCAGGGATTCAGGCCTTGACCTGCCGGAAGTCCGGGCGAAGAAGGGCAGTCTGGTGGTGCTGACGTTCGTCCAACCGGGACTTGGCCTGGTTTCGGCCGATTACTATCCCAGTCCACTCCCCAAGCCCTGAAACACTGTTGGGGGTATTCCGCGTGCACACGTGGGATGCCCCCACAAGTGACGTTGAAGGCATCCAGTCGGCCCGTAGCCGGTTCGGGAGTGCCAGAACGGTCAGGACCTCGCGAACCTGGGGAAACGCCGCCACAGCGGCTTACAGGGCAGTCAACTGATCGACGGTCACCAGTGCGGCCCTGGGCGGGTTTCGAAGTACCTGTGGGCACAACAAAGCCGTGAGGGCCACCCGGGCGTCCCCGGGCGGCCCTCACGGCTTTGTGGCTACTGCTTACTTCTTGCGGGTCGACGGCTTCTTGGCAGCCGCGGCGGAGGTCTTCTTCGCCGGAGCCTTGGCAGTCGTCTTGGCGGCAGCAGGCTTCGCAGCGGCACGACGCGTGGTCGTGGTCTTCGCTGCTGCCGGCTTCGCGGCCGCCTTGGTGGCGGCCGGCTTGGCGGCCGCCGTCTTGCGGGCGGTCGTCGTCGCGGCTGCTGCGCGCGTACGAGTCGAAGTCGTGCTGCGAGTGGCAGCGGCACGCGTGGTGGTGCCGGTGCTGCGGCTGGTCGCCGACTTGGCGGCGGCCACCTTCGGCAGCTTCTTCGCGCCGCTCACAACCTCTTTGAAGCCGGTGCCCGGCCGGAACGCTGGGACGTTGGTCTTCTTGACCTTCACGGTCTCACCGGTGCGCGGGTTGCGCGCGGTCCGCGCTGCGCGGGCGCGCTTCTCGAAAACACCGAAGCCGGTGATGTTGACCTTCTCGCCCTTGTTGACCGTGCGAACGATCACGTCGACGAGACCGTCGACCGCAGCGCCTGCGGTCTTCTTGTCGCCCAGGCGTTCCGTGAGCGCCTCGATGAGCTGGGCCTTGTTCACCCTTCTGTCCTCCACTTTTGACCACATGACGGTTACGGCCTTTCGCGGCCGACTTCTCGCCACCATATGCCGAAAAGCGCGCGACCACCACGCGCCACGCCATATTTTTCCTTATGAGTTTTGCGATCCGCCCATCGGGGTGACATTTGGCCCTGGAATCAGCCCGTCAGGCAAGGGTTGTGGACGGCTTCCAGACGGGTCGGGAAGCCTCGAACGAATCGATGGCTCCGGCGTGTCGAAGAGTCAGCGCGATGTCGTCCAACCCTTCCAAGAGGCGCCAACGGGTGTAGTCGTCGATGGTGAACGGGGCGGTGAACTCCTTGGCTGTGACAAGCTTTTCCCGCAGGTCGACGGTCACTTCCGTGCCCGGCTCGGCCTCGAGCAGCTTCCACAGCTGCTCCACGTCGTGCTGTTCGCACTGGGCCGCGAGCAGACCCTGCTTGCCCGCGTTGCCGCGGAAGATGTCGGCGAACCGGGCGGAGATGACGGCCCGGAAGCCGTAGTTGGACAGCGCCCAGACGGCGTGCTCGCGCGACGAGCCCGTGCCGAAGTCCGGACCGGCCACCAGGACGCTGCCCGCGCGGTAGGGCTCCTGGTTGAGGATGAACTGCTCGTCCTGCCGCCACGCGGCGAACAGACCGTCCTCGAAACCGGTCTTGCTGACCCGCTTGAGGTAGACGGCCGGGATGATCTGGTCCGTGTCCACGTTGGACCTGCGGAGGGGTACGCCGACCCCCGTGTGCTTGGTGAAAGGCTCCATGACGTGCTTTTTCTTCCTTCAGTCCGTGCCTGCGGTGCCAGTGCTGGAGACTGCGAGCAGGTCCTCGGGAGAGGACAGGGTTCCGCGAACGGCGGTCGCCGCGGCGACCAACGGGGAGACCAGGTGCGTGCGCCCGCCCTTGCCCTGCCTGCCCTCAAAGTTGCGATTTGATGTCGATGCGCTGCGCTCGCCCGGCTTGAGCTGGTCCGGGTTCATGCCAAGGCACATCGAGCAGCCCGCGGAGCGCCACTCGGCACCGGCGGACAGGAAAACCTCGTGCAGCCCCTCGGACTCGGCGGCCTCGCGGACGCGCATCGAGCCGGGGACCACGAGCATCCGGACCCCGGTGGCGACTTTGTGCCCGCGCAGCACGTCGGCGGCCGCCCGCAGGTCCTCGATCCGCCCGTTGGTGCAGGATCCGAGGAACACGGTGTCGACCTGGATCTCCCGCAGCGGGGTGCCCGGCTCGAGGTCCATGTAGGACAGGGCCTTCTCGGCGGCGGCGCGCTCGTTCTCGTCGGCGATCCGCTCCGGGTCGGGGACGTTCCCGGACAACGGCAGGCCCTGACCGGGGTTGGTGCCCCACGTCACGTACGGGGTCAGGTCGTCGGCGTCGAGGTCCACCTCGGCGTCGAAGACAGCGTCATCATCGGTGCGCAGCTGCTTCCAGTCGGCCACCGCGGCATCCCAGTCGGCGTCCCGCGGGGCGTGCTTGCGCCCCTTCAGGTACGCGAACGTCGTTTCGTCCGGCGCGATCAGACCGGCGCGCGCACCGGCTTCGATGGACATGTTGCACACGGTCATCCGGGCTTCCATCGACAGCTCCTCGATGGCGCTACCCCGATATTCCAATACATATCCCTGTCCGCCGCCGGTGCCGATCTTCGCGATGACGGCGAGGATGATGTCCTTGGCGGTGACACCGGGCCGGAGCGACCCGGCGACGTTGATGGCCATCGTCTTGAACGGCTTGAGCGGAAGCGTCTGCGTGGCGAGCACGTGCTCGACCTCGGACGTGCCGATGCCGAACGCCATCGCGCCGAACGCGCCGTGCGTGGAGGTGTGGCTGTCGCCGCACACCACGGTCATCCCCGGCTGGGTGAGCCCGAGCTGCGGGCCGATGACGTGCACGATGCCCTGTTCGTCGTGGCCCATCTGGTAGAGCGGGACACCGAACTCGGCACAGTTGCGACGAAGCGTCTCAACCTGCGTGCGCGACACGGGGTCGGCGATCGGCAGCTGGACGTCGACCGTGGGGACGTTGTGATCCTCGGTGGCGACAGTGAGATCGGTGCGGCGGACCGGGCGGCCCGCCTGACGCAGCCCGTCGAACGCCTGCGGGCTGGTGACTTCGTGGATCAGGTGCAGGTCGATGTACAGCAGATCCGGCTCGTCGCCCTCACCTCGCCGTACGACATGTGAGTTCCACACCTTCTCAGCGAGCGTGTGGCCCATCGCTCCTCCAACGCAGATTTCGTGGTGGGTTCCCAAATACTGGACATCTCAGATATCGGGAAGCTAGTATCGTTCTGTGGGACAGCATAGCGGAATCGGGGTACTGGACAAGGCAATGGCGGTGCTGCAGGCCGTTGCCAAGGAACCCTGTGGTCTGGCGGAACTCTGCACGAAAACCGGACTGCCCAGGGCGACGGCGCACCGGCTGGCGGTGGGCCTCGAGGTGCATCGCTTGCTGCGCCGGGGATCCGACGGGCGCTGGCGCCCGGGAGCGGCCCTCTCGGAACTGGCGGGAGGAGCAACGGACCCCCTGCTGGACGCGGCGAACGCGGTACTGCCCCGGCTGAGGGACATAACCGGGGAGAGCGTCCAGCTCTACCGCCGGGACGGAATGCACAGAATCTGCGTCTGTTCGGCGGAACCCCCCTCGGGCCTGCGCGACACGGTGCCAGTAGGAGCCCGCCTCCCGATGACAGCGGGCTCAGGAGCGAAAGTCCTGGCGGCATGGGCAGACCCGGGAACCCAGCGAGCACTGCTGAACGACGCGGTATTCGGTGAGCGAGCCCTCCTGGAAGTCCGCCGCCGAGGCTGGGCGCAAAGCGTGGCAGAGCGGGAGCCGGGAGTAGCAAGCGTCTCGGCCCCTGTCCGGGACGGAGCAGGAAACGTCGTAGCGGCAGTGTCGGTCTCAGGCCCGATAGACAGGATGGGCCGCCGCCCAGGTTCCCGTTGGGCAGCGGACCTACTGGCAGCAGCCGACGCCCTCCACAACCGCCTCTGACTCCCTTCCAGACATCCAAAGTAGACATCCCTGACGCCCGAAACCTCAACGGCCGCAAGTACTCCTCACCAGCGGGTAGACCGTTAACGGAAAACCTCGCCGACAGGCAGACCAGTAACGAGAAGCCTCGCCGGCGGGCAGACCACCAAGAGGGAAGAGGGTCGCCTTCCCTTCCTCCCGTACGGCCTGCCGAAGGCAACCATGGGCGTCAAGGGGATCCGTACGGCTCTCAGCCTGGTTGCTTGGATAGGCGGACCCCTTTGACACCCATGGTTGGGCTGCGCCCAGGCCATACAGGAGGAAGGGAACGCAAGGCGGTCCTACGCTGACGCACTTGGCAATGGCGAGTTCCGTGAGACTATCGCCGTGGTCTGTCCGCGTAGGCGGACCTCACCCACAGTCCACAAAGCTGTGACAAGGGCCACCAACCCCAGCATGTTCCAAGAACAAGGGAGTGCCCAGACCCAAAGCGCGGCGTACCCGAAAGGAGACACGACAATGCTGGTAAAAAGAAAGTACCCACCGCTGAAAAGGTGAGGAACAAGCACCCTGGGGGTTTGAGGGGCTGGGCCCCAAAATAATAGCGAAGTGGGCCTTGGAAAAGTTGCGAAGCAACTGACCAAGGCCCACCACCCACGTAGCCCCGACGGGATTTGAACCCGCGCTACCGCCTTGAGAGGGCGGCGTCCTAGGCCGCTAGACGACGGGGCCAGGAACTTTCTGTTTTCTTTTGTGTGAGAGAAGCTTAGCAGATGCTGCTTGGGTCTCTCTCGCTGGGGTACCAGGACTCGAACCTAGACTAACTGAACCAGAATCAGTCGTGCTGCCAATTACACCATACCCCACCGGCGTCTCGGATCTCTCCTTGGCGCCGGAACAGATAGTAGACGATGGGTCCCACGGGTTGAAAACCGGGGTCATCCACGCGGCTGCGGGACCCCCATCGACGGGGTCACGTACTCGCTGACGAGCAGCGACGGCAGCTCGGTCAGGTCCCCGATGACCTGGACGTCCTGCGGGGTCCGCTCGTCGGCTTCGTCGTCTTCCCTGTTCAGCCACACCGCGTGCAGGCCCGCGTCCCTCGCTCCGATCGCGTCGAGGTCGAGCCGGTCGCCGACGTGCACCGCGCTGCTCGGCTCCACGTGTAGTTCCTGGCAGGCGGTGTGGAAGATCTCCGGATCCGGCTTCGCCACCCCCACTTCCCCCGCGATCACCACCGCGTCGAAGAAGCGGGTCAGGCCGAGTCCTGCCAGCTTGTCCCGTTGGGCCGGGCCGGAGGCGTTCGTCACAGCCGCGAGCTTCAGACCCGCCGCCCTCATCCAGTCCAGGCACGGCAGGGCGTCGGCGAAGAGCTGCCAGCCCCTGTTCATCTCTGTCAGCCGCCGGTCTTCCAGCACCTGCACTGTCTCGTCGTCCAGCAGGACGCCCATGTCGGTCAGGAATGCCTTGGTTCGTTGCATGCGCATGGTCGTCGGGTCGAGTTCGCCCGCCACCGCTCTCGCCACGTACTCGTCTGTCGTGTGCTGCCATGCCGGCCACATGTCGTCCCGGCCGATCAGCGTGAATAATGCGGATCGCGCCGCCGAGGTGAAATCAACGAGGGTGTCGTCGATGTCCAGGCAGACCGCTGCGATTTCCGGTGGTTTCCCAACCGGTCTTTCCCGCTCCGACCGCAACTCCAGCGCTGATGCCATCCAGAAACGATAGGCGTCTCTCCCCTGTTTTCGATTCGTCTGACGAGGTGAACTATTCAGTCGCTGATACGGTTAAGCCCCCTTGTCGCCAAGGGGGCCAAACTGCCTGTATCGGACCAACGACCCTCAGGTGTTACGGGCATGCCTCACGCGGGTGAGGGTGCGCTCCTTACCGAGCAACTCCATCGACTCGTACAGCGGCGGTGACACCGTCCGGCCGGTCACGGCGACGCGTACGGGAGCGAAGGCCTTACGGGGCTTGAGACCCAGTCCGTCGATCAGCGCGCCCTTCAAGGCTTCCTCGATGGCCGGTGTAGTCCAGTCGGTCAACGGCTCGAGCACGGCCAGTGCCGCGTCCAGCACCGGTTTCGCGTCCTCGCCCAGTGCTTTGGCCGCGGAGTCCGGCTCCGGCGCGAAGTCCTCTTCGGATTGGAACAGGAACCGGACCATGCCGACCGCGTCGGACAGCACGACCAGGCGTTCCTGGATCAGCGGCGCCGCCGCGGTGAACAGCGCGACCTGCTCGTCGGCTGGCTTCGCCGCGACCAGATCCGCGGCCGCGAGGTACGGCAGCGTGCGGTTGACGAAGTCGTCCTGGGTCAACGCGCGCAGGTGCGTGGCGTTGATGGCTTCGGCCTTCTTCAGGTCGAAGCGCGCCGGGTTCGAGCTGACCTTGCCGATGTCGAACGCCTGCACCATCTCCGACATGCTGAAGATGTCCCGGTCCTCGGCGATGGCCCAGCCGAGCAGCGCCAGGTAGTTCAGCATCCCCTCCGGCAGGAATCCCCGCTCCCGGTAGGTGAAGAGGTTCGACTCCGGATCCCGCTTGGACAGCTTGCGGTTGCCCTCGCCCCTGACCAGCGGCAGGTGCGCGTAGTCCGGAATGGACTCGGCGACGCCGATCCGCTTGAGCGCCTGGAAAAGCGCGATCTGCCGGGGGGTCGACGGGAGCAGGTCCTCGCCGCGCAGGATGTGCGTGATGCGCATCAGCGCGTCGTCGACCGGGTTGGTCAGCGTGTACAGCGGGGCACCGTTCGCCCTGACCAGCACGGGGTCGGGCACGCTGCCGGCCTTGAACGTCACCTCCCCGCGGATGTGGTCGGCGAACGTGATGTCCTCGTCGGGCATCCGCAGCCGCAGCACCGGTTCACGGCCTTGCGCGCGGAACGCGGCCTTCTGCTCGCCGGTGGTGTTCCTGTCGAAGTTGTCGTAGCCGAGCTTGGTGTCCTGCCCGGCGGCTCTGCGGCGCTCGTCGACTTCGTCCGGCGTGGAGAACGACTCGTACAACTCGCCCGCTTCCAGCAGGCGGCGGGCCACATCGGTGTAGATCTCGCCGCGCTGGCTTTGCCGGTACGGGCCGTGGTCGCCGCCGACCTCGGGCCCCTCGTCCCAGTCGATGCCGAGCCAGTTCAACGCGTCGATGATCGCGTTGTAGCTCTCCTCGGAATCCCGTGAGGCATCGGTGTCCTCGATCCGGAAGACCAGTTCGCCGCCGTGGTGCCGGGCGAAGGCCCAGTTGAACAGGGCGGTGCGGATCAGCCCGACGTGCGGGGTCCCCGTCGGGGACGGGCAGAAGCGGACTCTCACGCCCGCGAGCGATGTCGTGTTCATAACAGAGCAGAGGCTAGCTCGTTTGACGTTCCCGCCCGACAGGAGCATGCTGAAGCTATTCAACGAGCGTTGAAAAGAGGAGGGGTTCGAGATGGAGCGCACGACCTGCGCGATCGTCGGGGGCGGACCGGCCGGCATGGTCCTCGGTCTGATGCTGGCCAGGGCCGGGATCGCGGTGACGGTGCTGGAGAAGCACGGCGACTTCCTGCGCGACTTCCGGGGCGACACCGTGCACGCGTCGACGATCAGGCTGATCGACGAGCTCGGCCTCGGCCGCGAGTTCCGCGAACTGCCGCAGTCGAGGCTGCAGACGATCGGCTTCCCCAGCGACGACGGGATGTACGTGATCGGGGACGTCGGCAAGCTGCGTGAGCCGTACAACTACATAGCGATGGTCCCGCAGTGGGACCTGCTGAACCTGCTCGCCGACGCGGGCCGGACCGAGCCCACGTACACACTGCGGATGAACACCGAGGTCACGGGCTTGCTCCGCCGTGATTCGAAGGTGATCGGGGTGCGTTATCGCACCGCGGACGGCGTGGAAGGAGAACTGCACGCCGACCTCACGGTGGCTTGTGACGGCCGAACTTCATTGCTTCGTGAACAAGCCGGGCTGGTCCCCGAGCAATTCCCGGTGCCGTTGGACGCGTGGTGGTTCCGGCTGCCCCGGCGCGAGGACGAATCCGGGGTCGCCGGATCTCTCCGGCTCGGGTTCGCCGACGGCAACATGGCGCTCGCGATCACCAGGGAAGGCTTTTACCAGGTGGCATTGCTGGCGCAAAAAGGGATTGATCCGCGACTGCGCGCCGAGGGACTCGAGGCGTTCAGGGAACGGATCCGCCGGGCCATGCCGTGGCTGGCCGACCGGGTCGGCGCCATTAAGAGCATGGACGACGTGAAAATGCTGGACGTCAAGGTGAACCGATTGCACCAGTGGCACACCGACGGCCTGCTCTGCATAGGTGACGCCGCGCACGCGATGTCCCCGATCGGCGGAATCGGTATCAACCTCGCGGTGCAGGACGCGACGGCGACGGCGAGACTTCTCGCGGAACCGCTACGTCAGGGCCGCGTCGGCGAGGCGGACCTGGCGAAGGTCCGGCGCCGCCGGTGGCTGCCGATGGTCGTGGCGCAGGGATTGCAGCGGCTGCTGCACCGCGCGGTGCTCGAACCCGTGCTGACAGGTAAGCGGAACACGTACCCGAGGGGACCGGCGCTCGCGACCCGGCTGTTCCCGCCGCTGCGCGCGGTGCCCGCCTACGTGGTGGCGATCGGGGTCCGTCCGGAGCACGCCCCGGACTTCGCCCGCAGAGTTTGATTGTCCTCGCTCCGCGAGGACGGGCTTGGTCGCCGGACGCCGGTCATTGCAACCCGCCCCACGCGACCGGCATCTTCGCTGCGATCGCCTACCAGCGTGGCCGGGGCGATGTCGGGCGTGGGGCGTGGGGCGTGGGGCGTGGCGACAACGACCGGCGCGACCAAGTCAGCTCTACTTGGCCACCACGGGGTTGGTCAACGTACCGATGCCCTCGACGGTGACCGAGACGCTCTGGCCGTCGGTCATCGGACCGACACCCGCCGGAGTCCCGGTGAGGATGACGTCACCGGGCAGCAACGTCATCACGCGCGTGACCCACTCGATGAGCTTCGGCACGTCGTGCAGGAGAAGGGAAGTGCGTGAGTCCTGTTTGACCTCGCCGTCCAGTTCGGCGCGGATGGCCAGATCGGACGCGTCCAGCTGGGTCTCGACCCACGGGCCGAGCGGGCAGAACGTGTCGTGGCCCTTGCCGCGCGTCCACTGCCCGTCGGCCTTCTGCTGGTCGCGGGCGGTGACGTCGTTGCCGACGGTGTAGCCGAAGATGACCGACGAGGCCTTCTCGGCGGGCACGTCCTTGCACGGCTGGCCGATCACGACGGCGAGCTCGGCCTCGTAATCCACACGGGACGAGTCGGCAGGCAGCCTGATGGCCGCGTTGGGGCCGACCACGCTGGTGGACGGCTTGATGAACATCACGGGGTCGGCCGGCGGCTCGCCGCCCATCTCACGGGCGTGGTCGGCGTAGTTCTTGCCGATGCACACGACTTTGGTGGGCAGAACGGGAGCAAGGAGGCGGACGTCGGCGAGCGGCCACTTGCGCCCGCTGAACGTCGGTTTCACGAACGGCTGCTCGGCGATCTCCAACGCGACTTCCTGTCCGTCGGCATCGCCGAGGGCGGCGTAGGCGAACCCCTCGGAATGAGCAATACGAGCAATACGCACGGCAGAACACTAGCTGAGCCAGATCAGGCGTGCCTCGGCGCCGATCCGGTGGGAGCGGAGAGCGAGCTCGGCCGAGTCGGATACGTGGGTGCTGCCGTCGGGGTAGGCGAGGACGGCGAGCGGCGGGTCGCTGAGCTCCATGCCGTACGCGACGAAGTAGTCGGACTCGTCGGCGATGCGGTCGTGGCGGACGCCGTAGACGGCGAACAAGCGGGGAGCGCACTCGGAGGCGATCTCGGCGAGGTCTTCCAGTACTTCTTCCGCCAGTCTCATAGAACGAACCTAAGCTAGATTTCTAGCAGCGGCCACTACACCTTAGAGTGATGACCAAGCCTTGGGGTGCAAGGAAAATAGCAGTATGACCCGCAACGATCCCCCGGCATTGCACTGGCTCGTCGGAGCCGAGCTGACCCACTTCCGCAAGCAAGCGGGTCTGACCATCGCTCAGGCAGCCGGGAAATCCGGAATCGGCAGACCGAAACTCGGTCACATGGAAACCGGCAAGTACACGCAGTACCCGGACGACGTGGCGAACCTGATGACCGTGTACGGCGCCCCGCAACGGGATGTGGACCGGATGGCGTCGCTGGCCGGTTCGTGCAGCGGCCGATCCTGGCTCGCGCCCTGGAAGCACTTGGTGCCCGACTGGTTCAAGACCTTCGTCGGGCTGGAGGGGTTGGCGGAGTCGGAGTTCGTGTTCGAGCCGATGGTGTTGCCGGGCCTACTGCAAACAGAGGAATACGCGCAGGCCATAACGGATGCGACCGGATTCGTGCGCCGGGACCAAACTGAGAGGTTCGTGTCGTTCCGCCTGACCAGGGCCAAGCGCCTGACCGATGATGTGCCGCTCAACCTGCATGTGGTTGTCGGGGAAGGCGCCCTTCGACTGGACGTGGGAACTCCTGATGTGCGGGAGGCTCAACTCAGGCACGTGTTGACTTTGGCGAAGCTGCCGACCGTGACCATCCAGGTGATTCGGCCTGAAGATGGCCCGCACGCAGCCATGACGGGGCGAATTGTGGTGCTGGACTTCGCTCAAGCACAGTCGATCGCATACTCCGAGCAGGTTGATGGCGCGGTCTATGTGCAGGACCAAGATGATGTGCGGACCTATAAAATGGCAGTCGAGAATCTCAAGTCGGTCGCTCTCACTCCTGCGAAGTCTCTGGCCTGGATCCGGAGTGTGATCGACTGGCACTGATCCTGGAGGCACCATGCGATGGAGGAAGAGCAGCTTCAGCACCAACAACGGCGACTGTGTCGAAGTCGCGTGGACCAAGAGCAGCTTCAGCGCCAACAACGGATCTTGTGTCGAGGTGTCCGTTTCAGCTCACCGGGTTGCTGCTCGGGACTCCAAGAACGCCACCAGTCCCATCCTCACCTTCGACCACCCGGCCTGGGCTTCGTTCCTCACGACCATCACGCGCTGACCTGGTTCGTCTCCTAGAGTCCGATCATGGACTCCTCACGGCGTGCTGTACTGGGCGGAGCCGTTGCCGCGTTCCTCACACTCGGCAGCGGCACGGCCGCCGCAACGACAGCGAAGACAACCAGGCATAAGCGAGTGCTGATCGCCACCAACGAACCCTGGGGCACATACCACGTCAAACCCCTGCTCACCGAGGCTGCGCGGCTCGGTGTGCACATCACGCAGCTTGTCCCTGACTATTCACAGGTCAAGCCCGGTGATCCCGTCCCCGTCACCGCTCTCGCCGACGCTCCCCGAGCCGACCTCCTGGTCGTCAACGGGGCCGAGGCGTGGCCTGCCGACTGCGCCAGGCACTTTCGTCGCCTGCCCGTCATCGCGAGTTCACTCGCCTACCTCCAGCCCGTCGAAGCTCCCCGAGCCAAGGAGTTCCGGCACCGGCTACGGCTGCTGACCGCTTCTTCCCCCGCTGAGGCGCGCTCGTTCCGGAAGTACTTCGGGACACAGCGGAACATCAGGGTCGTGGGCTCCCCGCAGACCGACAACCTGCCTACGCGGGCGCCGGAGAAGGACCGCGTACTGGTCATCACGAGCGTCACGCGTCCCGACGGCACGGGCAACTCCGCGCCCGGTACCGAACTGCTGCTGGCCGCCGCCGGGAACCTTGCCGCTGCGGGCAAACGGATCCTGGTCGGCCTGCACCCCCGTGAGAACCGCGAGCTGTGGGAACGCTACGAGATCAGCGATGTCCCCACTCTCCAGGCATCCGCACGCGCCGAGGCCGCCATCGGGATTCCCGGGACCGTTTTCCCGTTCGTCGCCGCCGTCGGGACTCCGCTTGTCGGCTGCACCGATCCCAAGCTCACTGTGCCCGGCTATCTGCGTGCGGTGTGTTCGTCGACCATCGACGACGCGGCGCTGGCTGTGTCCGCCGTGGACCACGCGCACCTGCCGGACGAGGCCGTTCTCGAGGACTCCGTCGGGCCGATCGGTGGATCGGCCCGACGGTTGCTCCGCAGCTGGGCGTGTTAGCTGTCGGCCAGCGGCAGTTCGATGTGGCTGTTGGCCAGGTCGACGTCCATCGTCGTCTTCGGCCACGGGTCCTCGGCCGGCACGCTGCAGTCGTCGTTCGTGCCCGGCACGGAGATCATCGTGCAGTCGGTGCCCGCGATCACCACGGCGATCCGGTGACCGGCCTTGAACACGTAGTCCTCCGGCTGCAACTGCCACCGGAACGTGTACTGGGTTCCCGGCTTCACAGGTGAGACGAACCGCGTCGACTCCCGGTGACTGGTGTTCGTCCAGCCTTCGGTGACGATCTCGGCCGAGCTGGTGCGGACGTCGAGCCCGTACTCGGCGAAACAGCCGGTGTCGACCGCGTCACCCGCGCCCACGCACATCTCCCGGCCTGTTCGCACGGTCCCGCTCTCGGGCACGTTGTGCGCGATGCGCGAGTCCTCCCCGAGGTCCACCAGCAACGCGGTCAACGGTGTCGCGCCGCCGCCCGACGACCTGGCGCCCACGGTGATCGCCGGGGTTCCGCTGAGCCGGACGTCGCCCGGCAGCGGTTGACCGACGAACATCAGCCGGTTGGCCGAGTTCTGGCCCGGTGCGAGGATCATCTTCTGCTGGCCCTGGTCGAACGCTTCCTTGAACGACTGCCTGCCCGCCGCCGGATCGCGCCGCGGCAGCAGGGTGTTGCCCTGACCGAAGTGCATCTTCACCGGCGCGGACTGGCGCGGCGGCCACGCCGCGTGGCTCTGCCACTGCCCTGGAGCGCGCTCGATGCCGACCTGCGGTTCGGCCATGATCCCGGTGTCGATGCCCTGGAGCCAGTAGTCGAACCACCGGTGCAGCGTCGCGGTCCACTCCGCCGGGCGCGTCTGGAACGGGTCGACGTGGGCTTCCTGGTGCAGCCAGAGCTTCTTCGGGCTGTTGAGGCCCCGCCAGAACTGCTGTCCGTTGCGGGTACGCACGTTCCAGTCGTTGAGGCCGTGCACCATCAGCACACTGGGCTTCACGTCGGCCACGTCCTTGGCATAGTCCCGCTCGGCCCAGAACGCGTTGTAGTTCCCTGTGCTCTCGGCACTGTCGGCGGCCATCTTGTCCCAGACCGGGCGGCACGCCCCGGGGTTGACCTTGCGGGTGGATCCCCACCTGCTGGCCAGCCGACGCGGACTGTCCGGCCCCATGACCTGGCCGTCCGACCGCTGGTAGTCGTACCAACTGCTGATCGCGGAGATCGGCACGATCGTCCTCAGGTTCGGGATGTCCATTGTGGCCAGCGCGATCGGTTCCGTGCCGCGCCACGACCGGCCGATCATGCCGACCTTGCCGGTCGACCAGTCCGCCGCGACCCGGTTCCCGGCTTTGTTCGTCGCGGTGGCCCGGCCACCGACCCAGTCCACGACCGCTTTCGTCCCCAGCACCTCCGTGCTGCCGCCCGAGGTGAGACAACCTTCCGACGCACGGGTGCCGGGCAGGTCGACGAGCACGACGGCGTATCCACGTGGCACGAAGTAGTTGTCGTACCAGTCGGGGAACTTCGACGGGGTGCCGTCGTCCTCGACGTCCTTGTATTCGTCGTCGGCCTTCGGCTCCCCCGCCCGGTCGCGGGCGGTTGCCGCCGACGCGGCGACCGGGGCGTTGTAGGGGCTGGGCACCATGATGACCGGCACTCTCAGCCCGACGGCCGACTCTCTCGGCCGGATGATGTCGGCCGCGATCCGGTCTTTGCGGCCGTCGTTGTCCCCGTCGACCGAGGACTCGACGTACGCCGTCTCGCGGATCGCGTCCGCGTAGGAGTACTTCGGTTCGGTCGTCGCCTTCGCGCCGGGTGACGCGTGGACCGCCGCGGCCGGCAGTGCGACGACCGCCACCGCACCTGCCGTCAGCGTCGCGAAAGCGCGAACTGCCTTACGTCCTGCGAACAAGCGTGGAGCTCCTCCCAGTGGGCGAGATTGCCACCGGGAGTGTCTCCATCCGCGTTGTCAGTTGGTTTTCGCCGCGTTGCCGTCGAGCAGGACTCACGAAACCGGCTGACCGGCCCGCAACGCCTTGTGGACCAACGCGTCGCACAACGCCAGCCAGCTCGCTTCGACGATGTTGCCGTGCACGCCGACCGTGGTCCACTCGCGCTGACCGTCCGTGGATTCCACCAGCACCCTCGTCACCGCGTCGGTGCCCGGGTGGTCGGTCAGGATCCGGACCTTGTAGTCCGCCAGCTCGACCTGGTCCAGCCAGGACAGATGCGGCAGCAACGCCTTCCGCAGTGCCGCGTCCAGTGCGTGCACCGGGCCGTTGCCTTCCGCCGTCGCGATCGCGCGTTCACCGGCGACGTGCACCTTCACCGTCGCCTCCGACACCACTGTCCCGTCCACGTGGTGGTCCAGGATCACCCGGTAGGACTCGAGCACGAACGGCGGCGCGGCCACCGGCAACTGGTCGGCCTCCGCCACCTGGGCGCGGAGCAACAACTCCAGCGACGCGTCCGCGGCCTCGAAGGACCAGCCCCGCGCTTCCAACTCCTTCACCTTCCGCACCGCGCCTGTCAGCGCGGCGGGCCGACCGGCCAGGTCAACCCCGAGCTCACGTCCCTTGAGCTCCAGGCTGGCCCGACCGGCCATCTCGGTGACCAGTACCCGCATGTCGTTGCCGACGACTTCCGGATCGATGTGGTTGTACAGCTCCGGATCGACTTTGATCGCGCTCGCGTGCAGGCCCGCCTTGTGGGCGAACGCTGACGACCCGACGTAGGCCTGGTGGGTGTCGGGTGCGATGTTCGCGATCTCGGCAAGAGCATGGGAGACCCGGGTGAGCTCGGCGGCGCGTTCGGTGGGTAGCACCGGCATGCCGAGCTTGGTCACGAGATTTCCCACTACGGCGAACAGGTCGGCGTTGCCCGCCCGTTCGCCGTATCCGTTCGCGGTGCACTGCACGTGGCTAGCGCCCGCCTGGACCGCCGCGACGGAGTTCGCCACGGCACAAGATGTGTCGTCCTGGCAGTGGATGCCGACCCGGAAGCCGGTCCGGTCGATCACCTGCCGGACGGTTTCGGCCAGCCCCAAAGGCAACTGGCCACCGTTGGTGTCACACAACACGACCACGTCCGCGCCACCGTCCACACCGGCGGTGAGCACGCGCAACGCCGTGTCCGGGTCGAAGGCGTAGCCGTCGAAGAAGTGTTCCGCGTCGAGGAACACCCGTCGCCCTTCGCCCGTCAGGAACGCCACGGTGTCACGGACCATCTCGCACGCTTCGTCCACATCGGTCCTCAGCGCGAGTTCGATGTGCCTGCGGTCGGACTTGGCGACCAGCGTGACGACCGGTGCCTGCGAGTCGAGCAACGCCTTCACCTGCGGGTCCCGCGCCGCCGTCGTCCCGGCTTTGCGGGTGGATCCGAACGCGACGAGCGCGGCGTGCTTGAGCTCCAGCTCCCCGGCCGCCGCGCGGGCGAAGAACTCCGTGTCCTTCGGCAAAGCGCCTGGCCAGCCACCTTCGATGAACCCGACACCCAGTTCGTCCAACAGGCGGGCGACGACGAGCTTGTCCGCGGCCGAGTAGGAGATTCCCTCACGCTGGGCCCCGTCCCGCAGCGTCGTGTCGTACACGTGGAAGTCGTCGCCGAGCGGCGTGCCGGCCGGGCTCTTGCGGGTCACGGGGAACTCCTGTGGTGGGTTTGTGACAGTGCCGGGACAACAAAAAACCTCCCGCAGGATGCGAGAGGTCGGCGCACTGGGTGGTGTAGCTCTGCTACCCAGTGCGCTTGTCGATAATGATCACGGCATACGCGGTCATGGTGAGCATGAAACCACACCCGCCGCCGCCGTACCAACAAGCGGGTGCCGGTTCCCACCTCATGGGATCATGGAGGTCTTCGGAAAAGCACGAGGCCGCCGCCACGAACTCGTGGCGGCGGCCTCGTTGCTGCTGAAACCTACGCGGTCGTCCGGGACGTGTTGGACGACACGAGCGCCGCCAGCCTGTCGCCGATCGCGTACGTGCCACCGGGCGACGCGTGGTCGCGGGTCGCCAGGTCGAAGGCCACCGAGGCCTCGATCCGGCGGGCCGCTTCCCGCTCACCCAGGTGGTCGAGCAACAGCGCCACCGACAGCACGGCCGCCGTCGGGTCCGCGATGCCCTGACCCGCGATGTCCGGTGCGCTGCCGTGGACCGGCTCGAACATGCTCGGGTTGCGCCGGGTGATGTCGAGGTTGCCGGAGGCCGCGAGGCCGATTCCGCCCGTCACCGCCGCCGCGAGGTCCGTGAGGATGTCACCGAACAGGTTGTCGGTGACGATCACGTCGAAACGGCCCGGGTCCGTCACCATGTGAATGGTTGTCGCGTCTACGTGTTGGTAGGCCACCGTCACGTCCGGGTGCTGCAACGACACCTCTTCGACAACCCGCGACCACAAGGACCCGGCGTGCGCGAGCACGTTGGTCTTGTGCACGAGCGTCAGGTGCTTGCGCGGACGAGCCGACGCACGAGCGAACGCGTCACGGACCACGCGCTCCACGCCGAACGACGTGTTCACGCTGACCTCGGTCGCGATCTCGTGCGGCGTGTCCTTGCGCAGGAGGCCACCGTTGCCCGCGTACAGGCCTTCGGTGCCTTCCCTGACCACGATCATGTCGATGTCACCCGGGTCGGCGATCGGGCTGCGCACGCCCGGGTACAGCCTCGCCGGCCGAAGGTTCACGTGGTGGTCGAGCTCGAACCGCAGCCGCAGCAGCAGCCCGCGTTCGAGGATCCCGCTCGGCACCGAGGGGTCACCCACCGCACCGAGCAGTATCGCGTCATGTTCCCGGAGTTCGCCGAGAACCGACTCCGGCAGCAACTCCCCCGTCGCGTGCCATCGAGCGGCCCCAAGGTCGTACCGGGTGATCTCAGCACTCGGAACGACCTCGCCGAGCACCTTGAGGGCCTCGGCGATCACTTCCGGCCCGATCCCGTCACCGGGGATCACCGCGAGCCGCATGCAGACACCTCCGTGGATACAGGCCCAGCCATCGGGCCACACAGTTCAGGGAAGGCTACCCGCCCCCACCCGGTCATCCGTACCTCGACCACGCTTACGGGGTCCCCCTTTCGGATCACGACCATCTCAGTTCGCGGGAATCCGCACCACCGCGGCACGATCACCGCTCGCATTGTGGTGGTTGAGGACCAGCAACCCTTCCGTCCGATCGGTCGCCATGACCGACTTGTCCCGTCTGATGGACAGCACGGTGTTCGCTTTCGCGGCGAACACGAGCGCGTCCTTGCCCTGCCCGGTCGCCCGCAACGCGGGCTTGAGCGGATCGAACGACATCCCGGCCACGCTGTCAATCAAGCCGGACTCCTCACCGGGCGGGCTGTAGAAACCCACGACCCCGACCGTGTACGAGAACCGCGCCGAAGGCGCGGCCGGGTCGATGCCCAGTGCCCTGAGCGGTACCGGCAGCAACGCCACGTTGGAGTCGAACGCGTTCGTGTCCGTGTCGGCGAACAGGCCGTTGAACGCGGTACTAGCCACCGTCGGTTTGCCCGGCTTCACCAAGTCCACTGTGTTCACCACCCACACGTCGGTGCCGGTGAGCTTTGTCACGAACGACTGGAAGTCCATGGTGCCGTCGTTGTTCGTGTCGATCTCCACGTACGGGAACGTGTTCCCGCCCGAGTTGTACCGGTTGCCCCACGTGACGATGCCGAACGCCAGGAACGCCTTATCCGGTTTGCCGTGTTCGAGCGCCCACGGTGCGGTGGACGCAACACCGACGAACCGGATGTCACCGCCCTTCGCGGTGTCGTTGACCGTGCAACTCTTGGCCACGTTGCGGCGGCACGACGGCAGCTGCGGCGACGTCGCCTGCAGCTCCAGCACGCTGATCAGGGACCGGTAGGCCTCACGGCCCTCACCCTGGTCGAGCCCCTTGCCCAGGATGGGCAGCACGCCCTGGTCCGTGCTGTCGAAGGTCACCGCCGGTTCGGTGCTGACCTTGGCGACCGGTTTCGGCGCCGCGTACACCGGGACACGCAACCGCGTGCCGGAAACCGACGTCAGCGCGATCCTGCCGGAGGCGTCCGCCACGAACTGGCGGGCGACGTCCCGCTGTTTCAGCACGACAGTCGGGTCGATCGTGCGGCGCAGGGCAAGCGGATCGTCCACGTGCAGGGTGACGGTCACAGCCGCCGTGCTGTTCGGCGCGACCACCACCTGCGGCGGGGAAACCTCGTAGCGAACACCCGGGATCCGGGTGATGTCCTCGTAGGAGGCCGTGAAATCGACGACCTTGCCGCCCTTGTTGACCAGTCTCACCGTTCGGCTGACCGACACCCGGTTGAGCACCTCGACCGTGCCGAAGGACACGCTCACCGAACCAGGTGCCTCCTGGACCATCGCGAGCACCTCAGTGTCCACAGCGGACTGCGCGTTCACCCGGCCCGCGCCGGTCCGCTGCGGCGCGAAGACGATCCCGTTCGGCTCGGTGCGCACGTCGTCGTTCGCCGTGGTCATCACCGCGGCCTTGACCTCTTCGGGCGTCCAGTCCGGATGAGCCTGCCGGACCAGCGCGGCGACCCCGGCGACATGCGGTGTGGCCATCGAGGTCCCGCTGATCACCAGGACCTGGTTGCCGCTGGTGGCCAGCGCGGACGCGATCGTGTCGCCCGGCGCGGCGACGTCCGGCTTGACCGCGGGGCCGCGCACCCCGCGTGAGGTGAACCGGCTCGGCGTGTCGTTGATCTCGGGCGACTTGGTTTTCAGCGTGCCGCGTTTCGCGCCCTGCATCCGCACCGTCAGCGTGCCCGCCCGCAAGGCCGGCAGCAGCGGTTTCGTCGCCGTCGCGGTCAACTGGAAAGTGGGCATGCCGTCGACACCGGCGATGCCCGCGGCGAACTGGTCCGTGCCCGACGGCAGCAGGACCCCCGCCGCACCGGCGTTCTTGGCGTTGAGGGACCGTGCCGTCGAACCGCAACGGCGGGTGCTGTCGGCGTCGTCCCACTCCAGCCACACGATCTTGCCCGTGACAGCGGTCTTGTCCGCCTCGGTGAACGGATTGCAGCCATCCGCGTTGGACTGGTCGGGCATCGGCGTCACCGGTTTGGTCAGGTCAAGGCTGTCGTAGGTGGTGTACGCCAGTCCGTACTGCCCGCCGACGTCCGCGGCCACGTCCGCCGGCGCGGTCACCGTGACCGCGTCACGCATCACGAACGGGTCCAGAGTGCTGGCGACGGTCAACGCCTCGGGCGTATTGCCCGGCGCGCCACCGATGTCGTAGACGTCGCCGCCGTTGCCGCCCGCGATCACCGACAACACGCCGTTGCTGGTGAGCTTGCGGACGAACGCGTTCTCCGGGTCGTCCGGCGCCCCGAAGTTGCTGCCCAGGGACATGTTCACCACGTCGAGGTGGTCGGTGAAGTCACCGTCGCCGTTCGGGTCGAGCACCCAGTCGAGAGCCTTCGCGGTCAGGTCGGTCGACCCGCCGCAGCCGAAGATCTTGACCGCGTAGATCGACGCGTTGGGGGCGGTACCGGGACCGATCCGCATGTCGTCGAGGACCTGCGGCGTGAGCTTCGGGTACTCCCCCCGGAACGTCGTGCCGTCGGCGTTCACACCGAAACCCGCGGCCGTCCCGGCCACGTGCGTTCCATGCTCACCGCACGCGATCGGATTCGGGTCGGGCGCAGGCGTCTTGGACCCGTTGGTCCCGGACGCGTCGTACTGGTCACCGGCGAAGTCGTAACCGCCGACGACCTTGGTGGTCGGGAAGTAGGCGGGGTCGGTCTTAATCCGGTCGATCGCGGTGTACGCCGCCGGCGTGCCCGGACCACCGAAGGTGGCGTGCGTGTAGTCGATGCCGTCGTCGATCACACCGACCCGGATCTTGTCACCGAGACGGCCGGTGTTCTGCCACACGTTGAGAGCCTTGGTGACCTGCACAGCGGTGGCGTTGGTGAGGGTCTTGGGCATGACAGGGCGGATCGACTGGACCTCACCCCGCGCGGCCAGGTCCCGGATGGCCGACGCCTCACCACGGACAACCATGCCCGCGACAGCGTTGACCGTGGTGAAGAGGAACTCGGCACTGCTGTCCCGCGCTCGCAGGGTAGCGGAGAGGGATTCAGCCGTTGCGGTGATGTCGGCGACGGCGGCGCGCGCGGCCTCGGCGGCCTGCTCCCGGCTCCCACCGGCCCGATTGGACTGTTCGTTGTAGACGTCGACAGCGGGAGGCCGGTCCAACTCGACGAACGCGGTCGCCGGGCCGTCGCGCGTGAACCGCTCCGAGACCTTCTCAGCGGTGGACAACGCGCGAATCGGGATGGCAGTGGCCAGGGGGAGATCGCGCGGTCTGCTGACAGCGGTGCCCGCCGTGGACACACTCGCGACCAGAGCGAGGGTGACCAGCGCGATCATCGGACGTCGTCGTCTCAACCCGATCGGACGGGCCACAGCCATGCCTCACTCTCCGCGCACTGTTGATGCCGGAAAGCAACCTATCCGTGAACGGGTGCGCCGCCTAGGACATCCGCGCGAACATCAACTCTTCGGGTTGCACCCGAAAGTGGCACGGCACCGCGCTCGCAGACCCTGTCAGGCACCCGAAGGCCCAGCACCAAGCTATCCACAGGCACCGAGTCGTCCACATCGCACACGAGGCATCTCTCTCCGGCTTTTCACCTTCGACAGGGTGGAGCAGGGTTGGAGTTGGCTCGGTGGCTGGTTCGATCTGATCGACTCGGCGGTGCGGCGGTGGATCGAGCCTGCCGACCTCGAGGCCGGGCTCCGCACGGACCGGCCGAGCACGGATGCGAACTGCTACTCGGGGTTCTTTGGTGGTGCACCGGCGGGTTGGCGCGGTGTTCTTTGCACGGGACAAGATGTTTCCCTCGCCGGGTGGCTGTCCTCTGGGCAGGAGGCTGCGTTCGGTGTTCTTCCTCTCTTGCTCGGGATCCTTGGTGTGTTTTTGGGGCGTGGGCGCTCCTGCCCGTAGCCCTTCTCTGCGCTTGCGCGCCCGCCGCTGCGGCTTGACCTCCACACGCCCCTGCGGCTTGGCCTGCACTCGCCGCTGCGGGCTGGTTTGTGCGCTTGCCGCCCGGGGTTGGTTTGCGCTTGCCGTTGCTCTTGCTAGCCGGACCTGCGCAACGGCAGTGATCACCCGTGCGGCTCCACAGGCATCTCGCCGTCATGAGGCTCGCTGCCGCGCTTCTGTGCGAGAGGCGGCAACCGCTCCCACTTCCGCGCTCTCTTGTGCATATCGGCTGCGTCAGTGTGAGTATGCGAAAGCCCCCGCAGCACCTGCTGCGGGGGCTTTTCCTCTGCTCAGTCAGTCGTCGAACTGGACCGCGCGGATGTTCGTCGCCGCTATGCTCAGGCCGATCGAGTCGAGCACCGAGGCATCTACCTGCCGGTCCACTCGCAGGATCATGATCGCGTCGTTACCCGTCTTCGTCTGGCTGATCTGGGCCGCTTCGATGTTGATGCCCGCTTCTCCCAGCAGGGTTCCCACCGTTCCCATCACGCCGGGGCGGTCGGGGTACGCGGCCAGCAGGACTGTGCCTTCCGCGCGCAGGTCGAAGCTGCGGCCGTTGAAGCCCACCAGCTTCTCCACCTGCGCGAGGCCCGAGACCGTGCCGGACACCGTGATCGTTCCGCCGTCCGGGTAGACCGCGCGCAGCGTCACCAGGCTTCGGTGCGCCGCGCTCTCCGACTCCTTGACGATGTCCACCTGCACGCCCAGTTCCTCGGCCAGGCGCGGGGCGTTCACGAACGTCACCGTTGTGTCGACCAGGCCGTGGAACGCGCCGCGCTCCGCGGCGAGAGCCAGGATCGAGACGTCCTCATTGGACAGCTCACCGCGGACCTCGACCGTCAGCGAGGTCGGCGTTCCGGTCCCCGTCGCGGCCAGCACCAGGCCGAGCTTGTGCGTCAGCGGCAGGTACGGGCGCACCTCGTCGCCCACCGCGCCACCGACGACGTTCACACCATCGGGTACGAAGTCGCCGCGCAGGGCCAGCAGCACGCTGCGGGCCACGTCCGTGCCCGCGCGGTCCTGCGCTTCTTCCGTCGAGGCGCCCAGGTGCGGGGTGACCACGACGTTCGGCAGGCCGAACAGCGGGCTCGAGGTCGTCGGCTCGGTCGCGAACACGTCGATGCCCGCTCCACCCACCTGGCCCGACTGGATCGCGTCCGCCAGCGCCTGCTCGTCGATCAGGCCACCGCGCGCCGCGTTGACGATCAGCACGCCCTTCTTCGTCTTGCCGAGCTGGTCCGCGCCGATCAGGCCCTTGGTCTCCGGAGTCTTGGGCAGGTGCACCGAGATGAAGTCCGCCCTGGCCAGCAACTCGTCCAGCTCCACGAGCTCGATGCCCAGCTGCGCGGCACGCGCGGGCGACACGTACGGGTCGTACGCGATCAGCTTGGTGTCGAACGCGGCCAGCCTCGCGGCGAACAGCTGGCCGATCTTGCCCAGCCCCACGACACCGACCGTCTTGCCGTTGATCTCCACGCCCGAGTACGAGCTGCGCTTCCACGCCCCGCCCTGCAGGCTCTGGTCCGCCGCCGGAATCCGGCGGGCGACGGCCAGCAGCAGGCCGACGGCGTGCTCGGCGGCCGAGACGATGTTCGACGTCGGCGCGTTCACCACCAGCACACCGCGCTCGGTCGCGGCAGGCACCTCGACGTTGTCCAGCCCGACACCCGCGCGGGCGACGACCTTCAGCTTCGACGTGGCCCCGAGCACCTCGGCGTCCACTTTGGTCGCCGAACGGACGAGCAACGCGTCCGCGTTGGCGACCTCGGTCAGCAGCGCGGGACGGTCCGTGCCGTCGACGTGCCGGACCTCGACTTCCTCGCCGAACACGTCAAGCACGGATGGAGCCAGCTTCTCGGCGATGAGAACGACAGGTCGGCTGGTTGCAGTCACGGCAACGCACTCCAAATGGTCATTTCATGATGTGGGAGACAGACCGGGAACAACGCCGGGCCCGGATGCCAGGAGTCTAAAGCCTCACGTCCAGGTTACGAATGAGTTATGGGGCACTACCACGGCTCGTCGAATTCACCGGCGCGAACTCCCTGCACGAACGCGTCCCACTCACTGGGAGTGAACACCAGAATGGTGCCATCCGGGTGCTTCGAGTTGCGCATTGCCGTGTAGGTGACTCCGTCCGTGTGCTCGACGAACGCGATCTCAACGTACTCCCCGTCGGGATCCGCGCCGGGTTCCGCGGCCCGCTGCCACTCTGCCTTCGTCAGGTCGAGATTCCCTCGAACGTGTGCTTTGTCGTCATAGATCGGCGCACTGTCACCACTCATGACGCTAGGTATAGCAAAAACCCTCGTGAGTGTTTCGGCCGGTTCTAACCGGCCGAAACACTCACGAGGGTTTATCAGGGGTTTCGGGGTCAGGCGGTGTCGGTCAGCGGGCGGTCCACCCAGGACATCAGGCCGCGCAGTTTGCGGCCGACCTCCTCGATCGGGTGCTGCTCGCCCTCGGACTGCAGCTTGGTGAAGTTCGCGCGGCCGGAGGCGTCCTCGGCCACCCACTCCTTGGCGAAGGTGCCGTCCTGGATCTCGCCGAGGATCTTCTTCATCTCCTCCTTGACCGCCGGGTTGATCACGCGGGGGCCACGGGTCACGTCGCCGTACTCGGCGGTGTCGGACACCGAGTAACGCATCCGCGCGATGCCGCCCTCGTACATCAGGTCCACGATCAGCTTGAGCTCGTGCAGCACCTCGAAGTACGCGATCTCCGGGGCGTAGCCCGCCTCGGTGAGCACCTCGAAGCCGGTCTGCACCAGCGCCGCCGTGCCACCGCAGAGCACCGCCTGCTCGCCGAAGAGGTCCGTCTCGGTCTCTTCCTTGAACGTCGTCTTGATCACGCCGGCGCGGCTGCCGCCGATGCCCTTGGCGTACGCGAGCGCCAGCGCCTGCGCGTTGCCGGTGGCGTCCTGCTCGATCGCGATCAGGCAGGGCACGCCCTTGCCGTCGACGAACTGGCGGCGGACCAGGTGGCCCGGGCCCTTCGGCGCGATCATGAACACGTCGATGTCCTTCGACGGCTGGATCAGGCCGTAGCGGATGTTGAAGCCGTGGCCGAAGGCGATCGCGTTGCCCGGCTGCAGGTTCGGCGCGATCTCCTCGTCGTAGATCTTCTTCTGCTTGGTGTCCGGCGCCAGCAGCATCACGATGTCCGCCTCGGCCGACGCCTCGGCCGGGGTCAGCACGCGCAGCCCCTGCTCCTCGGCCTTCGGCCGGGACTTCGAGCCCTCCTGCAGGCCGATCCGCACGTCAACGCCCGAGTCGCGCAGGCTCAGCGCGTGCGCGTGGCCCTGGCTGCCGTAGCCGATGACAGCGACCTTCTTGCCGCTCAGCACACCGAGGTCGGCGTCATCGTCGTAAAAGATCTCGACACTCATCTAGTTATTTCCTTAATCAACCTGTGGGGTTTTCGACCTCAGCGAACTGCTGTCGCGGTGATGGAGCGTGGACCGCGGCCGATGGCGACCATGCCGGACTGCACCATCTCACGCACGCCGTACGGCTCGAGCATCCGGCGCAACGCCTCGATCTTGTCCGCCGTCCCGGTCGCCTCGATGGTCAGCGCCTCCGGCGAGACGTCGACCACCTTCGCCCGGAACAACTGCACCGTCTCCAGCACCTGGCTGCGCACGGTGGCGTCCGCTCGCACCTTCACCAGAAGCAGTTCCCGCTGCACCGCCGAGCCCGGTTCGAGCTCGACGATCTTGATCACGTTCACCAGCTTGTTGAGCTGTTTCGTCACCTGTTCGAGCGGCAGTTCGTCGACCGCGACCACGATGGTCATCCTGGACACGTCCGGGTGCTCGGTCGGTCCGACAGCGAGCGACTCGATGTTAAAGCCACGCCGGGAGAACAACCCGGCGACGCGAGCAAGCACACCCGGCTTGTTCTCGACAAGGACGCTCAGTGTGTGGGTGGACATCGTCAGATCTCATCCTCGTCGAACAGCGGCCGGATCCCGCGCGCCGCCATGATCTCGTCGTTGCCGGTTCCCGCCGCGACCATCGGCCAGACCTGCGCGTCCTTGCCGACCACGAAGTCGATCACGACCGGCCGGTCGTTGATCTCCAGTGCCCGCTTGATCACCGAGTCGACCTGGTCACGCGACTCGCAGCGCAGGCCCGCGCAGCCGAGCGCCTCGGCGAGCAGCGTGAAGTCCGGGATCCGGTGCTTGTGCGTGCCCAGATCGGTGTTGGAGTACCGCTCCGAGTAGAAGAGGTTCTGCCACTGCCGGACCATGCCGAGGTTGCCGTTGTTGATCACAGCCACCTTGATCGGCGCGCCCTCGATGGCGCACGTGGCCAGTTCCTGGTTGGTCATCTGGAAGCAGCCGTCGCCGTCGATCGCCCAGACTTCCTTGTCCGGCATGCCGAACTTCGCGCCCATCGCCGCGGGCACCGCGAAGCCCATCGTGCCGAGACCACCGGAGTTGATCCACGACATCGGCTTCTCGTACTTCACGAACTGCGCGGCCCACATCTGGTGCTGGCCGACACCCGCCGTGTAGATCGCGTCCGGGCCGACCAGCTGGCCGATCCGTTCGATCACGTACTGCGGCGACAGCGAACCGTCCGACGGCCACTCGTAACCGGCCTGGAACGCCTCGCGCCAGGTGTCGATCTGCGCCCACCACGCGGTCAGGTCCGCCTTGTGCCGGTCCTGCTCGCTCTGCACGGCGGTGATCAGCTCGGTGATGATCTCCTTGCAGTCACCGACGATCGGCACGTCGGCCTTGCGGTTCTTGGAGATCTCCGCCGGGTCGATGTCGGCGTGCACGACCTGCGCGTCCGGCGCGAACGAGTCGAGCTTGCCGGTGACCCGGTCGTCGAACCGGGCGCCGAGCGCCACGATCAGGTCGGATCGCTGGAGGCAGCCCACTGCCGCCACCGATCCGTGCATCCCTGGCATGCCCAGGTGCTGCTGGTGCGAGTCGGGGAACGCGCCACGCGCCATCAGCGTGGTGACCACCGGGATGTTGGTCAGCTCGGCCAGGCGCAGCAGTTCGGCCGCCGCCTGCGCCTTGATGACGCCGCCGCCGACGTAGAGAACCGGGCGGCGGGCCGAAGCGATCAGCTTCGCGGCCTCGCGCACCTGCTTGCCGTGCGGCCGGGTCGTCGGCCGGTAGCCGGGCAGGTGGATCTCGGGCGGCCAGGAGAAGCTGGTGGTCTCCTGCAGCACGTCCTTGGGGATGTCCACGAGCACCGGGCCGGGCCTGCCGGTCGATGCCAGGTGGAACGCCTCGGCGATCGTCCGCGGGATCTCCGCCGGATCGGTGACGAGGAAGTTGTGTTTGGTGATCGGCAGGGTGATGCCGCAGATGTCCGCCTCCTGGAAGGCGTCCGTGCCGATCAGCGCCCTGGTCTGCTGGCCGGTGATGGCCACGACCGGGACGGAGTCCATGTTGGCGTCCGCGAGCGGGGTGACCAGGTTCGTCGCTCCGGGACCGGATGTCGCCATGCAGACACCGACCTTGCCGGTGGCCTGCGCGTAACCGGTGGCCGCGTGGCCAGCACCCTGCTCGTGACGGACCAGGACGTGCCGCACCTTCGTCGAGTCGAGCAGCGGGTCGTACGCCGGGAGGATCGTGCCGCCCGGAATACCGAAGACCACCTCGCAACCGACTGCCTCGAGCGAACGGACCAGCGACTGGGCGCCGGTGACACGCACCGGGGCACCCGACGGTGGCGCGGGTTTAGGACGGTTGGCCGGGGCAGAGCTGTCCGCTCCCTGTTTCGGCGCCCCGGGCTTCGCGGCGGGTCGCGATGTAGCGCTCGTCATCGGTTCTGCCTCGTGAGTCAGTGGTTGGCGGATGGGTCCGGACACGAAAAAACCCTCGTCGACCGGATAGGTCGCACGAGGGTCGCGCGTCGACGAGTCAGTAGCTCCTAAGCGTCGACGCGCTTGGGAAGTACGAGACCAATCAACTTGAACATACTGCGACGGTAGTGCGGATCCCGCGCGCGCGTCAAATCTGCGGGACGGTTATCCCGCATAGTGGACCCGATCGGGGGACCCGCGCGCAGGCCGTCACGGGCAAACGTGCACCATCTTCTGCGTGACAGCCGTCAACAAGGTCGTCTTCCGGACCCCGCCGACCGCCCACCTCGGTGCGCTGCTGCTCGCCATCGCCGCGACACCGTTCGCATTCGCCGCACCGGGTTTCTTCGGGATCTACGTGGTGCCGATCGCGATGGTCCTGTGGGTCGTGCGGCACCGCACGACAGCCGACACCGACGGCGTCACCGCACGCGACATGTTCACCAGCCGGAGCCTGAAGTGGGACGAGCTGGCGTCGCTGAAACTCGACGGCGGCAAGGTGTCCGCTGTCGGCACCGACGGCACTGCGACCCGGTTGCCCGGTGTCCGACTGCGACACCTGTCACTTCTCTCCAAGGTCAGCAACGGCCGCATCCCCGACCCAGCTGCCACTCCCGAAGCGCACGGCGACGAGGAAAGTCCGGCCACACCGGACACCCCCGGGGAGTAACGTCTTGGCTGTTCCCCCTTGTTTGAGCTGATTCTGGAGGGGCAATGCCCCAGTTGCGTTCCCGCACGACCACTCACGGCCGCAACGCCGCGGGCGCACGCGCGCTCTGGCGTGCGACCGGAATGACGGATTCCGACTTCGGCAAGCCGATCGTGGCGATCGCCAACTCCTACACGCAGTTCGTGCCCGGTCACGTCCACCTCCGCGACCTCGGTGACATCGTCGCCGAAGCCGTGCGCGAGGCCGGTGGTGTGGCACGCGAGTTCCACACCATCGCGGTGGACGACGGGATCGCGATGGGCCACGGCGGGATGCTGTACTCCCTGCCGTCGCGCGAGATCATCGCGGACTCGGTCGAGTACATGGTGAACGCCCACCAGGCCGACGCGCTCGTCTGCATCTCCAACTGCGACAAGATCACCCCCGGCATGCTGAACGCCGCGATGCGGCTCAACATCCCGGTGGTGTTCGTGTCCGGCGGGCCGATGGAGGCGGGCAAGGCCGTGGTCGTCGGCGGTGTCGCGCAGGCGCCGACCGACCTGATCACCGCGATCGCCGCGTCGGCGAACCCGTCCGTCGACGACGACGGCCTGTCCATTGTGGAGCGCTCGGCCTGCCCGACGTGCGGCTCGTGCTCCGGGATGTTCACGGCGAACTCGATGAACTGCCTGACCGAGGCGCTCGGCCTCGCCCTGCCGGGCAACGGGTCCACGCTGGCCACGCACGCTGCCCGCCGCGACCTGTTCTCCCGTGCCGGGACGGCGGTCGTCGAGCTGTGCAAGCGCTGGTACGGCGAGGACGACGAGAGCGTGCTGCCGCGCTCGATCGCGTCCCGCAAGGCGTTCGAGAACGCGATGGCGCTGGACATGGCGATGGGTGGCTCGACCAACACGGTGCTGCACATCCTGGCCGCCGCGCAGGAAGGCGAGATCGACTTCACGCTGGCCGACATCGACGCGATCAGCCGCCGCGTGCCGTGCCTGTCGAAGGTCTCGCCGAACTCCGACTACCACATGGAGGACGTGCACCGGGCAGGCGGAATCCCGGCGATCCTGGGCGAGCTCGACCGCGCCGGGCTGCTCAACCGGGACGTCCACTCGGTGCACAGCCCCGGCCTGGAGCAGTGGCTGTCCGAATGGGACATCCGGTCCGGTCAGGCGTCCGACGCGGCGATCGAGCTCTTCCACGCCGCCCCCGGCGGTGTGCGCACCACCGAGGCGTTCTCCACGACCAACCGCTGGTCGTCCTTGGACACCGACGCGGCCGGCGGCTGCATCCGTGACAAGGAGCACGCGTACACCGCGGACGGCGGACTGGCTGTGCTGCGCGGCAACCTGGCCGAGAACGGCGCCGTCATCAAGTCCGCCGGGATCGACCCGTCGCTGTTCCGCTTCCAGGGCCCCGCCCGGGTGGTCGAGAGCCAGGAACAGGCCGTTTCGGTAATCCTCGGCAAGCAGATCCAGCCGGGTGACGTCCTCGTCGTGCGCTACGAGGGCCCGGCAGGCGGTCCGGGGATGCAGGAGATGTTGCACCCCACGGCGTTCCTCAAGGGCGCGGGCCTCGGCCAGAAGTGCGCGCTGATCACCGACGGCCGGTTCTCCGGCGGTTCGTCGGGCCTGTCGGTCGGGCACATCTCCCCCGAGGCCGCGGGCGCCGGAACCATCGGCCTCGTGCAGGACGGCGACGAGATCCTCATCGACGTCACCACCCGCACCCTGGAACTGCTTGTGCCGGACGAGGTGCTGGCCGAGCGGCGGGCCAAGATGGATTCGAGCGAACGGCCGTGGCAGCCGGTCGACCGGGAGCGGACGGTCACGACTGCGCTGCGTGCCTACGCGCACCTGACCACCGACGCGTCCACCGGCGCGGTCCGGCGCGTTCCATAACTCGAACGACTCCAGAAACCGTTGTGCCGACACGACTCTCTCGTGTCGGCCCAGCGGTGTTTGTCAGGCCTTCACGTCATTTTCGTGCGGCTACTCTGTGTTGCACTCTGAGGCATCGGCGCGCCCTGTCACCAGATCGCACAGAAATGTGTCCCATGACGAAACCCGTTGCCGCTCCAGATATCCGTCCCGTGTTCGGCAGGACTTCGGTGGACCTCGGGCTCCACAGAGGATTCCTGCGCGCGTTCGCCGCGTTCTACCGCGACCCGGTCGCGCGGCTGACGCTGGTCATCACGTCGCTGTTGCTGTGCTACGCCGGTGGCGCGGCGATGTTCTACGTGCACGGCATCCACTTCAACGAAGGCGGACCGGCCATCAGCCCGTACCTGCACTGGTTCATCGACTCGACCGTGGGGTTCATCGGCCTCACACCGGCGATCGCCGTACTGCTGCCGCTGACGACCCGATTCGTCGCGGGCAGACCGGCGTGGGTGTTCCCGGTGCTGCTCGGCGGGCTGTTCACCGTCGTGACGATCCCCGGCCCGCTCGTGCACGATCTGTTTGTCGCGCGGGGAACCCCGCTCGCGAACCTGATCACGCACCACTTCGGCGACCCGTCGATGGTCATGCCGCCGCCGACCCCGTACAGCGACCTGGCCAAGATGACGCACCAGGTCATCGGCGGGCTGCCCGCGTACGTCCTGTTGTCCACAGTGGCGTATCTGCTGGTCCGCGCTATCGTCGGCAGGTGGCAAAGGTCCTCGTAACCCGTGAAATGGTCGATGAAGCCGTGCGCGCGCTGACAGGCCGGTGTGAGCTCGATCTCTACACCGGCCCGCCGGAGGCCATCCCCCGCGACGAGTTCCTCGAGCGGGCGGCGGGCAAGGACGGTCTGCTGACGATGTTGTCCGAACGGGTGGACGCCGAGTTGCTCGACGCGGCCGGACCGCAGCTGAGGGTCGTGGCCAACCACGGCGTCGGCTACGACAACATCGACGTCGCGGAATGCACGAAGCGTGGCGTGCTCGTGGCGAACACGCCCGACGTGCTGACCGAGGCGACAGCAGACCTGGCGTGGGCGTTGATCCTGGCCAGCGTGCGCAGGATCGCCGAAGGAGACCGGTTCCTGCGGACGGGAAAACCGTGGATCTGGGGTCCGCGGATGATGCTGGGCCAGGAGCTCCACGGCCGGACGCTGGGAATCGTGGGCTACGGCCGGATCGGGCGAGCGACCGCGAGACGTGCCGAGGGGTTCGGGATGCGGGTGATCCACACCGCCAGGGCCGGCTCGGCGGACAGCGTGCCGTTCGGCACGCTGGTCGCCGAGTCGGACGTGATCTCGATCCACGCGCCGCTCACGCCGGAAACCCGGCACCTGTTCGACGCGGACGTGTTCCGGCGGATGAAACCGACCGCCGTGCTGGTGAACACCGCGCGTGGACCGCTGGTCGACGAAGCCGCGCTGGCGGAGGCCTTGCGGGCAGGCGAGATCTTCGCGGCCGGGCTCGACGTCTTCGAACGCGAACCGGAAGTGGAGAAAGCGCTGCTGGCACTGGACACCGTGACGATCGTGCCGCACCTGGGCAGCGCGACCGCCCAGACCCGGGCGGCGATGGGGCTGTTCGCCGTCGAGAACGTGCTCGACGGCGTCGCCGGACACCGCCCCCGGGCCCTGGTCAACCCGGAGGTTCTTACCTGAAGACCACGAGCGTGACCACGGACAGGCCCGCGGCCACGATCAGCATGAACAGGCCGAGCGGGACCGGGCGGCGGCCCCACGGGGTCGGCCGATCCAGCGAGATCCGGCCGGGACCGGTGAACAGCAGCACGAACGCGACCGTGCCGAGGGCGACGTCCCATTCGAAGCCCTTGGGCGGGCCGAAGAACCCGCCACCCCACTTCAGGTAGACCACGTTGGCCATCACCCCGAGCACGGCGGCCGCGCCGATCGGGGTGAACAGGCCGATCACCAGCAGCACGCCGCCGACCAGCTCGGACACGCCGGTCACCCAGGCGAGCAGCGTCGGCTGCGTGAAGCCGAAGCTGCCGAGGTACTGCGCGAACCCGTCGATGCCGGGACCGCCGAACAGGCCGAACAGCTTCTGCAGCGCGTGCGCGACGAACGTCCCGCCGAGCACGAGGCGCAGCACCAGCAGACCGAAATCGAGGCCGCCGTGCCACGCGTACACGGGTTTGGCGCGTTCCTGCGGCTCGTCCGGTCTGGACAGCACACTCGTCGTGGACGAGCTCGCGAAACCGGCCTCGTCGTCGTCATACCGGCCGTAATCCTCGTCCGCGGGCTCGGCCATACGGTGTGCGCCGCCCGTGGAATACACCCCTGGGTAGCCGCCCGCTGAAGTCGAGCGGTCATCGTCGGTACTCACGGCCGGTAGGCTATTGGATTAGGCGGCCAAACGCTCTACAAAGTTCTTGTTAATACTCTCCGCGCACGAGATTCGACGGTTTCTCCCCGGCGGCGAACATCGCGATCTGACTCGCCGCGACGGCATAGGCGCGTTCCATGTTCCTCGTGCATGTCCCCGCGACGTGCGGCGTGAGCAGCAGGCCAGGCGCGGTCCACAGTGGATGATCCGACGGCAGCGGCTCGGGGTCTGTGACGTCGAGCGCGGCCCGCAACCGGCCCTGTCGCAGTTCGGCCAGCAGGTCGTCGGTGACCACGACCGGACCGCGCGCCGCGTTCACCAGCACGGCCCCGTCCACCATCAGGGACAGGAATTTCGCATCTACCATTCCGACGGTTTGCGGGGTAACGGGCACCATCAGAACCACGGCGTCGTGATCGCCGAGCAGACCGGGAAGTTCGCCGATGCCGCGAACGCCTTCCCGCGCGGTCGTGCCGACCATCGTGACGTGCGCGTCGAACGCTTCCAACCTGCGCTTCAGTTGATTCCCGAGATCACCCGCGCCGATTGTCAGCACGCGTTTACCTTGCAGCGAGTCGGTCTTGTGGAAGTCCCAGCGGCGCTCCCGCTGGGCGGCGTCGAACTCGCGCATCTCGCGGTAGATCGTCAGCAGCGCCGTCATGGCCCACTCGGCCGTGCTGCCGCCGTGCGCGCCGCGGCAGTTGGCGAGCATGATCCCGTCGGGCAGCTGCCCGATCCAGTTCTCCACCCCGGCCGAGAGCAGCTGGACGAGCTTGAGCTTGGGCAGGTGCGGCAGGTAGTCGACCGCGAGCCGGCCCGCCTGCATGCCGGGCACGATCACCTCGGCGTCCGCCGCACCCGGCGGCAACGGCTCACCGAGCTCGAACCGGAGCGGGGTGACGCCGTCCAGCTCCGCCAGCGCGGACATTCCGTGATCATCGGGCACCAGAACAGTGATCGGCACGGAAACAACACTAGGTGCTGTCGAAATGGCGGCTGAGGCTAGGGCACACTCTTCCCCGATGCACGAACACGACGTGACCTCCCCTGACGGGACGAGGATTCGCGCATGGCGCACGGACAACGCGGGGCCGAACGTGCTGTTGTGCCCGGGGCTGGGCACGACGCCGGAAGCCTGGCCGGCGTTGCTGCTGCCGAACGCGGGCGTCCGGGTGTTGTCCTGGTATCACCGCGGCACCCTGGGGTCGCAACGCCCGGCGGATGAGAGCCGGATCGAACTGGCCGACCACGTCGCCGACGCGCTGGCCGTGCTCGACGCGGCCGGGGTGCGGCGCTGCGTGGTGGTGGGCTGGTCAGTGGGTGTGATGGTGGCGGCGGAGCTGGCACGCAGACACCCCGACCGCGTCTCCGGCCTGATGTTCGCCGCCGGTGTGCCGGGTGACCTGTTCGGGGCCATGTTCGGCCTGTTCGGCATCCCAGCCGTGCTCCGCCGCGCCGTCGCGCTCACCGGCACGCACGCGTTGCGCGCGATGTCGCCACTGGTGGACGCGGTGGTGCACCGGCTCCCGGTGAACACGTTCACGGCGACACTGATCCAGCACAGCGGCCTCATGCTGCCGGGAGCGGACACGCAGACGGTCGTGCGCACGTTGAAGCGGTTCGCCCAGCACGACTGGCGGTGGTACTTCACGCTGGCGCTGGCGATCAGCTCGGTACCCGCGCGGGAACTGCACGGGCTGACCTGCCCGGTCACGGTGTTGTCCGGGCAGTACGACGTGCTCGCGGCGCCCGACCGGATGGCGAAACCCGTGGCGATGCTGCCGCAGGCACGCGTCCGCGTGGTCCCGACAAGCCATTTCCTGCCGCTGGAAGCGCCGGAGGTCGTGGTCGAGGAGCTGCGTCTGCTGTTGCGCCGCACAGCGGCGGTGGAACGGGCCATGCAGCTGGCACGGCCGCCCAGCCGCGAGCCGATCGACGCGTTGATCCCGCCCGCGCTTACCTACGGTTCACGGCTTCGTACCTAGCCTGGGTGACGTGTCACGTTCCGGATGGCGGCTCGCCGCGTGTTGCGTCGCCGCAGGCCTCGCGCTCAGCGGCTGCGTGTCGTTCGCCGAACAACCCCCGCCCGCGAAGTGGACCACCCAGCCGCAGCTGGCGCCGGAAACCGGCCCCGGCCAGGGCGGCGGGCCATCCCGCAACGGCGGCGGAGGGGGCGGTGGGCCAGGTGGGCCGCAGGGCCAGATCCCGCCGCCGGAAGGCTGCAAGGACTTCAACCCGGCGGTGATCGGCACGTGCATGGACACGATCGACGCCGTGGCACCGTTCCCCAACAGCGACCCGCCCGCGGGGCTCGTGGGTGAACGCAAGTCCGGCCGCGTGATGCAGGTCCAGCGAGGCAGCAACCCGAACGCCGTGATCACGCTCCCGGTGGACGGGACGACGGACGGCGGTCTGCTGGGTCTCGCGCTGTCGCAGAGCTACACCGAAGACCAGTTGGTCTACGCGTACATCACCACACCGACCGACAACCGGGTGGTGCGGTTCACCGCCGGTGACTCGCCGAAGCCGGTGCTGATCGGCATCCCCCGAGGACCGTCCGGCAACCACGGCGCACTGATGCGCGACCGCTCAGGAAGCCTGCTGGTGGCGACCGGGAACGCGGGCAACCCGGCGCTGGCGGCCGACCCGAAGTCGCTGGCAGGGAAGCTGCTGCGGATAGACACGGCAGGCAAACCCGCGAAGGGCAACCCGGACCCGAGCACAGCCGTGATCGCCAGCGGCTTCCACGCCCCCGGCGGGATCTGCGTCGGCGTGGACAGCCGCCCATGGGTGACGGACCGCACACCGCAGCAGGACGCGATCCACCGCGTCGACCCAGGAAAACCCCTGGGCAACCCAGCATGGCGGTGGACGGAGAAGCCGGGCGTGGCGGGCTGCGTGGTCACGCCGTCGTTGCTGATGGTGGCGACGTCGGTGGCGGGCAACATGCAGAACCTGCCGTTGAACCCGGACGGTGTGATCACCGCGAAGCCGACCGTGTCCATGGCGGAGAAGGAAGGCTTTGGACGGCTCGGCGCAATGGCCGTGCTGAACCCAAGCGTGGCGCTCGTGGGAACGGTGAACAAGTCCGGCGGAACCCCGATCTCCAGCGACGACCGCGCCGTGCTGATCGCGATCCAGCCATCAAACGCCAACGGCGGAGGCAAGGACTAGGCAAGGCCCTGGTGGCCAGGGCCAACCAGCACACACCGCAGAAATTTGCCTCGAGCAGCGAGCGCGCAGCGCAAGAACCAACCCACAACGGCAAGCGCGCGCAGCACAGAACCAGCCGAGCAACTGGAGCGGTAGCCAACCGCGACCGGCGGGCGCGCAAGCGCGGATGAGGGCTTCGTGGGTGCTCCTGCCCGTCGGCCTGGGCGAAGCCCAAACCACACGTGTCCAGAGGTCCGCCCACGCAAAGCAACGCACAGCGAAAGCCAAACGGACCTCTTGACGCGTGTGGTTGCCTCCGGCAGGCCGTCGGGCAGGAGCACCCACGCCACTGAGAACAGAGGATCCAGAGCACAAGACAGGAAGAACACCAACAAGGCTCCTGCCCAGAGGTCAGCCCCGGCGAGGGAAAGCTTGTTCCATGCAAGAAACACCGAGCAAGGAAACTGAGCAAAGATACCTATGCCGGAAGCATAAAAACGAGGAAGGTGAGCATGGGCCGGAAACCAGGCCAAGGACGAGAGCGGATGCTCATCAGCGCAATCACGCTCATGCGGGAGTACGGCGTGGCCGGAGCGAGTCTCGACGCGGTGCTGGCGCACAGCCAGACGCCCCGCGGCTCGATGTACCACTACTTCCCCGGAGGCCGCAACGAGATGATCATCGACGCGACCCGAACCGCCGGCGACTCCATCACATCCGTCATCGACCAGACGGACCAAACGGACCACAGGGACCGCGCCAGGCATTCACCAAATTCGTCGAACTGTGGAAACAAGTGCTCGAGGACAGCGACTTCCGCGCGGGATGCCCCATTCTCGCCGTCGCTGTGGACGGTGGCCGTGACCTACCCGGCGCCATGGACCTCACACGCGAGATTTTCACCGCGTGGCAGGACAGGATCCGCACGAGGCTGACAGCGAACGGCATGGCTGAGGGCCGGGCGCGCCGTCTGGCGACGCTGGCGATCGCCGCCATCGAGGGTGCGGTCGTCCTGTGCCGTGTTCAGCGCAGCACCGAGCCGCTCGATGACGTCGTCGCCGAGATCTCCCCGCTTCTCGCCTGATCGAGGCACACATCCGACGTACCTGTGACCACCAGTAACACAATATTGACCATATCTATGCCATGCGTCATAGTTGCTCTGAAGTACGTGCACGCGGTCCTGGTCGTGGACAACGGCAAACTGGTCGCCGTGGTGCAACGGCCGGACGTCGCCGGCGGGCCGCCGGATCACGTGCCCGCCAGGCAGATTGGCCGTTCGCAGGAGCGCGTCACCAGCGCCCACGCCGACTTGGGCAGCGTGTGGCGGGCGATGCGGGGTCTCCGGTGACGACCCGCAGTGATCGACGACGACGGCGGCGTGCTGCTGGGCCTGTTGTGCTTGCAACGCACGGGCCTGGGATTCTGCTCCGACGCGGGCGTCCGGCCCGTGCTGCCGAGCGCCGGGCGATGGCTAGCCGATCAAGTCCATGCCGACTTCGAGCGCGGCGGCTTTCCTGTCCTCTTCGGACGCGCCGGTCTCCTGGAGGGCGAAGATGCCCATGTGCTGCACCATGACGGCGAGCCGGGCGCGCAACTGGTCGGCCAGTGAGGCGTCCGGGCCGGTCATGAACTCGAAGAACAGCTTGGCTCGTTCGTGGCCCTTCATGCCCGCGGCGAGTTCACGCAGGGCGGGCTGGTTCTCCTGCATCAGGCGCATCAGCTTGAAGTGCCTGCCGGTGTCGGCGACCGCCGCGGAGTAGCGGCGCAGCAGCTCCTGCCGGTTGGCCAAGGTCGGCTCCTTGTCCGACATCCAGTCGGCGACCTCCTGGAGCTTGTCCCCGGTCTCCTGCAGGAGGCTGGTGATGATCTCTTCCTTGGTCTTGAAGTGGTAGTACAGCGCCGCCTTCGTCACGCCGAGGCGCTCGGCGATCTCGCGCAGCGACGTCTTGTCGTAGCCCTGCTCGCCGAAGAGCTCGAGGGCGACGTCCTGGATCTTGGCCTTCGTGCCCGACCGTGTGCCCATGCTCACTCCCACGCCTTACTTGACGACCGGCTAGCTTTAGCTTACCGTACGGCTAGCAAGTTGCCTAGCCGGACGGCAAGTAAGCATAGCGGGGACGGGACCATGAGCGCACCAGCGGCAGCCGAAGTCACACCACCGGTCACGACACCACTGACCAAGCGAAAGCAGTACACAGTCTTTGCCGGACTGATGATCGGCATCCTGTTGGCCATGCTCGACAACATGATCGTCGGCACCGCCATGCCGACCATCGTCGGGGACCTCGGTGGCCTCAACCACTTCGCCTGGGTGGTGACGGCGTACACCCTCGCGTCGGCTGTCTCCACGCCGATCTGGGGCAAGCTCAGCGACCTCTACGGCCGCAAGGGCATGTTCATGGCCTCGATCGTGGTGTTCCTGATCGGCTCGGCGCTGGCCGGCACGTCCGGATCGATGACGGAGCTGATCGCGTACCGGGCCGTGCAGGGCCTCGGCGCCGGTGGCCTGATGGTCGGCGCGATGGCGATCATGGCCGAGATGGTGGCGCCGAAGGACCGCGGCAAGACGCAGGGCCTGTTCGCGGCCGTGATGCCGCTCGCCATGGTCGGCGGGCCGCTGCTCGGCGGATTCATCACCGACAACCTGGACTGGCGCTGGTCGTTCTACGTCAACCTGCCGCTGGGCATCCTGGCGCTCCTGGTCGTCGGCGCGTCGTCGCTGCACCTGCCCAAGCGCACGGGCAAGGCCGTGATCGACTACTGGGGCGCGGCGCTGCTGACCGTGGGCATCGGTTCGCTGGTGCTGCTGGCGACCTGGGGTGGCACGGAGTACGCGTGGGGTTCGTGGCAGATCATCGGCCTCGGCGTGCTGACGGTCGTGGCGCTCACGGCGTTCGTCTGGGTGGAGCGCCGGGTCCCGGAACCGCTCCTGCCGCTGCGGCTGTTCAAGATCCGCAACTTCACGCTCGCGTCGGCGCTTGCCTTCATGTCCGGCTTCGCGATGTTCGGCGCGGTCAGCTTCCTGCCGCAGTACCAGCAGATCGTGCAGGGTGCGTCGGCGACGAACAGCGGGCTGTTGCTGCTGCCGCTGATGGCCGGGATGCTCGTGTTCTCCACCGTGACCGGCCAGCTGACCAGCCGCACGGGCCACTACCGCACGTTCCCGATCGTCGGCATGGCGGGGATGGCGGTCGGCACGCTGCTGCTGACCCAGCTGGACACGACCACCAGCTCGTTCACGTCGAGCCTGTTCCTCGTGGTGATGGGCGCGGGCCTCGGCCTGCTGATGGGGACGACGAACCTGATCGCCCAGAACAGCGTGGACATGCGTGAGCTCGGTGTGGCGACCAGCACTGCGACGTTCGCCCGCAGCATGGGCGGCTCGCTCGGGGTCGCGGTGCTCGGCTCGATCTTCACCGGCCGGATCACCGACAGCATGACCTCGGCACTCGGCTCGGCGGGCTCGCAGATCACCAGTTCCGGTGGCCAGCTCAGCCCGAAGATGATCGAGGCGCTGCCCGCGCCGGTGCGGGACGCCTACACCGGCGGCATGGTCTCGGGCATCCAGTCGGTGTTCCTGTGGGCCACGGCGTTCCTCGTGATCGGGTTCGTCGCCTCGTGGTTCATCAAGTCCGAGCCGCTGCGCGGCGCCACCGTCGCGTCGTCCGACGGCAAGCCTGTCGCCAAGCCGGTTCCGGTCCTGGCCGACTGACCGGGACAGTGCGAGTGCGGGCCACCTGTCGGGGGGTGGCCCGCACAACCATGTCTACAGGTACACCCTCACCCTGGTGGGACTACATGCTGGACAACCGATTGTTGAATTCTTGAACCGGTAAAAGTACACTCAAGCACGTGGACGCTAAGCGGTACAAGCAGGGAGATCCACTCCTTACCGAGCAGGAGCTGCTCACCCTCGGCGCGAAGGGGCAACTCCTGCAGCGCGAGGCCGGGCACGTCTTCTTCCGCGAAGGCGAGGAGACCGACGCCGTGCTGCTGATCAAGAAGGGGCACCTGCGGGTGCTCGTCGGCAAGCCGTCGCGGATCGTCGCCATCCGCAGGAGCGGTGAACTCGTCGGCGAGATGGGCGCCATCCGGGGCAAGCCCCGCTCGGCGACAGTCGTCGCCCACGACGACGTGGTCGTCCTGCACATCCCCGCCCAGCACTTCCTGGACGTCCTCTACGAGAACCCGCGCACCCTGCACGCACTGCTCGTGGAGTCCGAGGAACGCACGGAGCAGGCCACGCGCAAGATCGTGGACTCCGACCTCGCGGCCGAACGGCGCCTGGCCAAGGCGCTGCTCGAACTGGTCGAGGACGGGGTCGCCGACCGCGTCGACGGCGTGCTGACCGCCCGGTTCGCCCAGGCGGACCTCGCCTCGCTGACCGGCATGTCGCTCGAGTCGGTCAAGAAGGTCACCAAGTTGTTCCGCGACAACGCCATCGTCGACACCGGCCGCGGCCAGGTGCGCATCCTGGACACCGCGACGCTCGAAGAAGTCGCCGCGGGCAACAGAACGACCTCCCGGTGATCGGCCGTGTCGCCCGGCGTCTCCCACTGGACCATCGTCCTCGCTACCGCCATCTTCAGCGTCGCGGCGATCGCGAAGGCGTGGATCTCGCTGCGCAGGACCAAGCTGCTCGAGAACGGGCGCAACAACCGGTTCCACGCCGCCATCGCCAACGCCGACCCCGGACAGCGCCCCGCGATCATCGGTGCGCTCAACGGTGAGAAGCCCGACGAAGAAGAACCGGACAGCGACGACAGTCCTGCCGACACCAGCGAGAGGCGGTCGATCCCCGGATGGCTCCAGCACTTGTGGCGGTACCTGTGGCCACCGAAGGGTGGGCCATGAACGGTCCGACCCCTGAGGAAAAACGGATCGACGGCAACGAACTCCTCGTCGAACTGCGCCGGATGGGCCTCGATCCGGATCACTTCGTCGTCTTCGGAAGTGCCCCACTGCTCGTGCACGGACTGCGCGAGACGGTCAGCGACCTCGACGTGGTCGCCAGGGACTGGGTGTGGGACTACGTGTCGGAACACGGTGAGCAGGGTGAGGGAACTCGCAGCAAGGACAGGATCTGGTTGTTCCACGGCGGCCGGATCCAGTTCTCGAGGAACTGGATCCGGTTCGACGAAGACGAGGAACACAGCGCGAAGCTCGAGTGGAACACCGACGACCTGATCGACAGCGCCGAACCTGTCGGCGGCCTCCGGTTCGCCAGAGTCGAGGACGTCCTGGCCTACAAGCAACGGCTGCTGCGCCCCAAGGACCAGATCGACATCGACAACCTCA
The DNA here is from genome assembly GCF_001302585.1 of Kibdelosporangium phytohabitans. GTDB lineage: Bacteria > Actinomycetota > Actinomycetes > Mycobacteriales > Pseudonocardiaceae > Kibdelosporangium > Kibdelosporangium phytohabitans. The sequence goes on from NZ_CP012752.1 coordinate 10,174,301, forward strand.
GGGAGTACATCGCGAACCGCGACTCATGAGAATGCCCCGCGTGACACGCGGGGGCATCCGTTTACCATGCCTGTCAGGCGTTGGCGCGTTCCAGGATCAGTTCACGCACGCGCTTGGCGTCCGCCTGTCCCTTGGTCGCCTTCATCACCGCGCCGACGATCGCACCGGCCGCGGCGACCTTGCCGCTGCGGATCTTCTCCAGCACGTCCGGCTGACCGGCCAGTGCCTGGTCGACCGCCACGATCAGCGCCGAGTCGTCCGACACGACCTTCAGGCCGCGCTTGTCCACCACCTCGGCAGGCTCGCCCTCACCGGCCAGCACGCCCTCGACCACGGAACGGGCCAGCTTGTTGGTCAGCGTCCCCGCGGTGACGAGCTTGATCACCTCGGCCACCTGCGCCGGGGTGATCGGCAGGTCCGCCAGTTCCACGCCGCGGCTGTTGGCTTCCTGCGCCAGGTGGCTGACCCACCACGCGCGGGCTTCCGCAGGCGAGGCCCCGGCGTCCACTGTGGCCGCGATGACGTCGACCGCACCCACGTTGAGCAGGTCGCGCAGTTCCGGGTCCGTCAGGTTCCACTCCGCCTGGATCCGCTTGCGGCGGGCCGACGGCATCTCCGGCAGCGTCTCGCGCAGCTGCTCCACCCACTCGCGGGACGGCGCCATCGGGACCAGGTCGGGCTCCGGGAAGTACCGGTAGTCCTCAGAGGTCTCCTTGGCACGACCCGACGAGGTCGACCCGGTCGACTCGTCGAAGTGGCGGGTCTCCTGGCGGATCGAACCACCCGAGGCCAGCACCGCGGCCTGGCGCGTCATCTCGAACCGCACCGCCCGCTCGACCGAACGCAGCGAGTTGACGTTCTTCGTCTCCGTGCGGGTGCCGAACTCCGCCGCGTCCTTGGCCATCAGGGACACGTTGGCGTCACAGCGAAGCGAGCCCTGGTCCATCCGGACGTCGGACACGTCCAAGGCGCGCAACAGGTCCCGCAGGGCCGTCACGTACGCGCGCGCGACTTCCGGTGCGCGGGCGCCGGTCCCGGTGATCGGCTTCGTCACGATCTCGATCAGCGGCACGCCCGCGCGGTTGTAGTCCAGCAGCGAGTGCTCCGCGCCGTGGATCCGGCCAGTCGCGCCACCCACGTGCAGCGACTTGCCAGTGTCCTCCTCCATGTGCGCGCGCTCGACGTCCACGCGCACAACGGTTCCGTCCTCCAGTTCGACGTCGAGCCAGCCGTTGAAGGCGATCGGCTCGTCGTACTGCGAGGTCTGGAAGTTCTTCGGCATGTCCGGGTAGAAATAGTTCTTGCGCGCGAACCGGCACCACTCCGCGATCTCGCAGTTGAGCGCGAGACCGATCCGGATCGCCGACTCGACGCCGCGCGCGTTCACCACGGGCAGCGCACCCGGCAGGCCGAGGCAGGTCGGGCAGACCTGGGTGTTGGGTTGCGCGCCGAAGGCGACCGGGCAGCCGCAGAACATCTTCGTACTCGTCGACAGCTCGACGTGGACCTCGAGACCGAGCACCGGGTCGTAGCGCTCGATGACCTCGTCGTAGTCCATCAGCTCCGCAGCAGCGGTCACTTCAGCTCGTCCTTACGTATCGAACGGATCGTCAGCGCGACACCGGTGATCGCGACGAGGATGCTGGCCGAAGCGTTGACGAGCAACAGCTTGTCCTTGTCCTTGCGCGCGTTGCGGAAGCCCTGCACCGCACTCACCGCGCCGAAGACGGAACCGACAAGGCCGATCAGGCCGCGTGCCTTCTTCATCGTGCCACCTCCAGTTCGGGAACCCGGCTGATCAGCGGGCCACCGTCGGCTTCGTTGCGTGCCACCTCGTACGCCGCCGCCACCCGGTACATCCGGGTCTCCTGCAGGGCGGGCGCCATGATCTGCAGCCCGACCGGCAACCCGTCGATGCCCGAGAGCCTGCTCGGCACGCTCATCGCAGGGTGCCCAGCCAGGCTCGCCGGAATCGTGCACAGGTCGGCGAGGTACATCGCCATCGGGTTGTCGGTGCGCTCACCGAGCCGGAACGCCGTGGTCGGTGTGGTCGGCGAGACCAGCACGTCCACCTTCTCGTATGCCGCCTCGAAGTCCCGCTTGATCAGCGTCCGGACCTTCTGCGCGGAGCCGTAGTAGGCGTCGTAGTAGCCCGACGACAGCGCGTACGTGCCGATCATGATGCGGCGCTTGACCTCGGCACCGAACCCGGTCTCACGGGTGAGCGACATGACCTCCTCGGCACTGCGCTCACCGTTGTCGCCGACGCGGATGCCGTAGCGCATCGCGTCGAAGCGGGCGAGGTTCGACGAGCACTCACTCGGCGCGATCAGGTAGTACGCCGACAGCGCGTACTTGAAGTGCGGGCACGACACCTCGACGATCTCGGCACCCAGCGCACGCAGCTGCTCGACGGCCTCGTTGAAGGAGACCATCACGCCCGGCTCGTAGCCGTCGCCGGAGAACTCCTTGACCACACCGATCTTCACGCCGCTCAGGTCGGCGAGGGAGCCCTCGCGCACCGCCTGCACGACCGGCGGCGCCGGCTCGTTGATGGACGTGGCGTCCAGCTGGTCGTACCCGCCGATGACCTCGTGCAGCAACGCGGCGTCCATGACCGTCCGTGCACACGGACCGGCCTGGTCCAGCGACGACGAGAACGCCACCAGCCCGTACCGCGAGACACCGCCGTAGGTCGGCTTCACACCGACCGTGCCGGTCACCGCGCCGGGCTGGCGGATCGAGCCACCTGTGTCCGTACCGATCGCGAGCGGCGCTTCGAACGCGGCCAGCGCGGCCGAGGAGCCACCGCCGGAGCCACCGGGGATGCGGTCGAGGTCCCACGGGTTGTGCGTGGGACCGTAGGCGGAGTTCTCGGTGGAGGAGCCCATCGCGAACTCGTCCATGTTGGTCTTGCCGAGGATCACGATGCCCGCTTCGAGCATCCGCGTGGTGATCGTCGCGTCGTACGGCGGTTCCCAGCCCTCGAGCATCCTGGACCCGACGGTCGTCGGCGCGCCCCGCATCGTCACGACGTCCTTGAGCGCCAGCGGCACACCGGCCAGCAGCGACGCCGGCTGGTTGCCCGCGGCGACGTCCTCGTCGACGGCGCGGGCCTGCGCGAGCGCGCTGTCGGTGCTCACGTGCAGGAACGCGTGGACGGCCGGGTCGACGTCGGCGATCCGGTCGAGGTGGGCCTGGGCGACCTCGACCGCCGAGACCTCCTTGGCCTGGATCTTGGCGGCCAGCTCGGCGGCGGTCAGCCGGGTGAGTTCACTCACTGCTCTTCTCCCAGGATGCGGGGCACGCGGAACCGCCCGTCCTCAGCGGCGGGGGCGCCGGACAGCGCCTGTTGCTGGGTCAGTCCCGGACGAACGACGTCTTCGCGGTAGACGTTGGTCAGCGGCACGGCGTGCGACGTCGGCGGGACATCCTGGCCTGCGACCTCGGTCACCTGGGCGACCGACTGCAGGATGATGTCGAGCTGGCCTGCGAACTTGTCCAGCTCTTGCTCGGTCACTGCGAGCCGGGCGAGCCGGGCGAGGTGCGCGACCTCGTCGCGGGAGATGGTTGGCACTCCACGAACCCCCGGGGGATTGCGTTTCATCTGGGACCTGGTGAGTCTATGGCGAGGGTTGACGGCGGCCCGAACGGGTTATCCAGCCGTGCGCTGTTTCGTAACGCACACGTCTCGGACGCCTACTCCTTGGGGCACGCGCCCATCTGCGAGAATCGGCGCCCGGCAGCAGATGCGGACGGCAAGGTTCCGCGTACGACGCAGGAGGCGTTCGCCTTGTCCTTCCTGATCCGGGTGCAGCTCCCGGACAGCCCGGGAACACTGGGCGCGGTCGCGTCCGCGCTCGGCGGGATCGGTGCCGACATCCTCAGCGTCGACGTGGTCGAACGTGGTGCCGGTGTGGCCGTCGACGACCTGGTGGTCGAGCTGCCGTCCGGCAGGCTGCCGGACATGCTGATCACCGCGGCCGAGTCGATCGAGGGCGTGGAAGTGGACGCCGTCCGGCCCTACGCGGGAGTGCTCGACACGCACCGCGAGCTGGAGCTGGTCGAAGAGGTCGCGGCCGAGCCGAAGGACGGCCTGATCACGTTCACCGACGGCGTGCCGAAGATCATCCGGGCCGGGTGGGCCGTGGTGATCCAGCACGACGCGAGCGGCACGCAGCCGCTGGCGGCGAGCCCGGCGGCACCGGAGATCCTCACCATCGACCTGCCGTTCATGCCGCTCGCCAAGGCCACCGTGCTGGACGGCGAGGACGACTGGGTCCCGGAAACGTGGCGTGAGCTGGGCACCGAGCTGGCGGCGACGCCGTTGGGCAAGCCGGACCGGGTGCTACTGGTCGGCCGTCCGGGCGGCCCGATGTTCCGTGCCGCCGAGGTGGCCCGGCTGGCGCACCTCGCCGGGATCGTCGCCGTCGTGCTTGACGGTTAGAGCGGCCCAGTAGAGCAGCAGGACCAGGAAGTACAGCGACTGGCCGATCCGGTCGACCGCGCTGTCGCCCTGCCAGTAGAACCCCCACTCCACGCCGATCTGGGGCATCGTGAGCAGCAACGTGGCCGTAGCGAACCGGCGGCGCCGCAACACGACGATCACACCGGGGAAACACAGCACCAGGTAGTTGTGCCAGGCGACCGGGGAGAACAGCAGTGTCGCGGCGGTCACGGCCCACAGCGCCATGTCCGGATCGTGCCGGACCCGGCGGAGTGTGAAGATCAGCGCCGCGGCGCCGAGCACGAACCCGATCCACGCGGGCCCGCCGAGCCGCGACACCAGGCTCGGCAGGGAAGCGTTGTCGAGGAACGTGCTGAGGTGTTCCGCCCGGAGCACCTCCCACCAGCGCACAGTGTCCTTCGGGCCCGCGACGAGCAGGCCGGCGAGGGTGGCACTGACCCCGGCGGCCACAGCGGCCCGCAGTGTGCTCCACTGCCGCAGGACGACCGGCAGCAGCAGGATCGGTGCCAGCGTCGGTTTGATCGCGATCACCAGGCCGAACGCGATCCCGGCCCAGATCGGTTTCCCCCGCCGCTGTGTCAGCCACGCCACAGCGAGACCGATGGCCAGCACGCCGTACACCTGGCCGAGCGCGAACGTGCCCAGCAACGGTGACGACACGATCACCGCGGCTGCCGTCACCCACCACATCCAGTAGGGAGCACGGAGTTCCCACGCCACAAGCAACACGGCGAGCAGCACGAGAAACACGGTGATCACGCCGAACAACCGGTACGCGGTAAGCACGTCCAGCGGCGCGACGGGCGTGAGCAGGACAGTCCAGAACGGCGGGTTGAGGTTGACCACGGACGCGCCCGTGTCGTAGATCGACTGGCCGTTCACCAACGCGACGACTGACCGGTGGAACGTGTCGAAGTCGGGGTGCCAGCTCATGTCGGCGGCGAGGACGCGGTCGATGTTCGAGCTGCCGTAGGTAACCAGCAGCCACAGGGTGACACCCGCCGCTGCCACCGCGCCCAGCAAAGCCCCGACACGCCCCACCACAACGGGCAGGCTACCGGCACGGTGCCGCGGCACAGCCGCTCTCCCCTGTTTCCCCACATCGATGGCGATTTCCCGTCATTCTCCCAGGTGACGGGGCCTTCCACCCAGGTGTTCCTGGACACCGGCCCGGCTGGCGTTCCCGCGCGCAGGTGATCCACTGGCCGGACGGGTTCGGCGCCCGACTCGTCGGCCGCGGGTGTGCACGTGATCCGCGCGGCCGTGGCCGGTGATCTCTCATCGGCTTCGTAGTAGAGGTCTCAGTCGTCGCCTTCCCAGCCCTGCCGGTCGACTCTCCTGGTGGTCACCGAGTACCGGTCACGACCCGCGGTGTGCTTGACGACCATCACGTGTCCCCAGTCCAGCTGCGACGGCTCCCTTCTGCCACCGGTCAACCGGCTCGGCACCTCGTAGACGAGTGCCGTGCGCGGCAGACCGGCGAACGGGTGGTCGTATCCCGCTGCCAACGGGTACGCAGGCCCGCGCCCGCCCGGGAAACCAGCGTTGATCACGAGATCCGGCGACACGGCCATCCCGTGCGCCGCGGGCGCGAAGTTCCGCACGCACGGCAGGTACAGCGACATCGCCGGGTGCAGCCACACGTCCTCGTAGTCAGCCAGGAACTGCCGCATCGGCACCGCCTTGAGCAGCCGGGGACCAGTCGTGCCGATCCAGCCACCCTCGTCGGCCGTGTCGTCCACCGCTTTCACACGGACCACGTCGGCATCCGGCGGAACGTCCGCCCTCGGCACCCAGAGCGCCCGCCAGCCGGGGTTGTTCTGCACCGGCGGCACGGATTTCGTCGGTGAGCCGTAGTCGGAGAACCGCAGCGCCTTGTCGAGCGCGCTGTCGTCCAGGACACGTTCGCCGACCGGCCGCACGCCGGACGGCCCGGACTGGCCGAACTCCAGCGCCAGCCGGTTCCCGTCGCCGGTCCGCCCGGCGGCACTCACCGCGACCTGCTGGCCGGGCTGGGCGGCAGGGAGCGCGAACCACTGGGTGGTCAGCTTCCCGGTCGACGCCATTCCCGCGGCCACGCTGCCCCACACGTGCTTGGAGACTTCCTTGTCCGGCAGCAGCGGCGGGGCGCTCACCCAGGCGGACTGCGCGGCGAACCCCGTTGACTGCACGGTTCCGCTGTGCGGCTTGAGGACCCCGCCCGGCACGTCCGGGTACATCTCGACCTTGTCGGCGAGGCCGCAACTCCGGCCGGTCAGGTGCGCGATGTTCTGCAGGCCGATCGAATAGCCGCCCACCGACGCCTGGCGGATCGGCGCGACGACGAACGAGACGAGCAGCATGCCCACGGACGCCGTCAACGCGGCCGTCACGACCACGCCGGGCGCGGCGACGAGCACACCGCCCGCGCTGATCCTGGTCCTGGCACGGAAAATCCAGACCACCGCGCTCACGACGGCGACGAGCACGAGCCACGTGATCGGGTTGTTCAACGGCCGGACCGGGCCGGTCTGCCACGGCACGCCGTACTGCGACCACAGGACCCACGTGTTCATGCCGGAGAACGACATCGCCGCGGCCACAACCGTGAACACCAGCCCGGTCAGCCCGGCGGCACGCGCTCTGCGGTCATCACCCCACCGCCGCGCCGCCTGCGCGGTCGCCACCACCGCCACCGCGATGAACAGCGAGCCGAACCCGGCCAGCGCACCGAAGTGATGCGACCACTTGGACGGCGTCAACGCCAGTGCGAGCAGACCGCCGACCATCAGGGCCGCCGCCAGCGGCAACTCTTTCAAGCCCGGCAATGCCCGCACACCACGAGCCAGCAGCAACCCGGCGACCGGCAGCAGCACGAGCGCCAACAGGACCGGCACCCGGCGGGCCACTGTTCCGCTGTAGTCGTTCAAGGAGAGCAGGTAGTTGTAGCGGACGGTGTCCTGGAACCAGCCGTAGTTCGGCATGGAGCCCGAGTTGTGCTGCTCGGCCGCCTTGCTGAAGCCGTGCCAGGACTGCGTGAGGAACGTGATCACGACGACCGACGACGCGAGCGCGCCCAGGGACGTGAGTCTGGCGACCACACGCCCGTAGTGCGCGGTACGCCAACCGCGTCCATCGGCCAGGACGCGCCACACGCGAGATGCCAGGACAACCCAGACCACCGCGGCCAGCAGTGCACCGGTTGGCGTGACCGCTGCCGTGAGTCCGGTGACCAGCGCGGCCAGCCCGAGCCTGACGGTGCTCGGCTTGGTTTCGTTCGTACCGCGCAGCACGAGCGCGAGCACAGCCGTGGTGCCGAACGCGGCGAACGGTTCGAACCGCAGGGTCTGGCCGTACGGCATCCACCACGCCAGCAGCGCCACCGCGGTGATCACGAGAACCGGCCACCTCTTCGCGTGCCGCGGCAGCACCGACGGGAGGACGGACCTGGTCAGCATGAGCCAGGTCCCCGTCGCCAGCAGCACGAAAGGCAAGCGGACGACCGGGAAGTCCAGCGACATCCGCAGCACCGGCCAGAGCAACCACTGGGAGAGGGTGAACATCTCCGAGGTGTTCTGCTGGCTGTAGTAGTTGTCGATGTTCCCGGAGAACTCGCTGTTGCGGATGGTCATCGCGCTGTAGCTGTCGTCCCAGGTGGCCGGTCCGAGCACCGCCCAGCCCAGCAGGGCGACGAGCAGCCCGGCATCCACGATCCGCCGCGGCCACCGCGGTCCCTCGCCGGTTTCCCGCTGGCGTGGCGCGCGACGGGAACGTCCGAGGCCCCACAACACCAAGACGGCGAGAACAACCCACGCGCCGACGGCCACGAGTTTCACCGTGCTCGGCGCCGTCTCGGAGTAGATCCGGGCCCGGACGCGCACTTCGAGCCCACGAGCGGATTCCGCGGGCACGTCGGTGATGAACCCGTGCACCTCGGCGACCAGTTCGCCGTCCACTCCGCGCACCGCGTCGCCGATCCGCGCGGTGGCACCGCTGTCGGTGACATCGACCTGGACGTCACATCCGGCGGCGATCGGGGCGTCGAGCACCTTCGCACTGCCGACGGACACGGTCACCACGTTGTTCTCGACCGCGACCTGCACGCCGATTCCCGTGCCCGCGGGATCCGTCCCGACGACCGTCCTGCGCTGCGGCCCGGCAGCGGCCCGAACGACCGGGCACGGCACCGTGACGTGGACCTCGGCCGGCCGGTACGGGGAGAACAGCGCGGTGGTGGAGACCGGCGCCTGCCCGTGTTCCGGCCAGGTGACCACGGTCTCGTTGGTCCGGACCGGCGAGAACGGGACCGCGGCGGCGACGAGGATCCCCAGCAGCGAAACGCACAGCAGCACGATCCAGCCACGCGACGACCTCAGCCTCGGCGCGTCCTGGCGAAGCACGGTCGGATCACTGGCCACAGCCGGCCTCCGGCCGCTGACGGAACACCAACCGGCGGTAGAGCACGTAATTCCACACCATTCCGGCCGCGATGCCAGTTCCTTTGGCGACGACAAGCGGGGCAGACGCCAGCAACGCGATCACCCCGGCCTGCACGACCCACAGGCCGGTCAGGGTCACGGCGAAGAACAACACGGCCTGACGACGAACGTCCGTGCCCGCGGTGCGGAAGGTGTACGTCCGGTTCAACGCGAAACTCAGCAGCATCCCAGCGCTCGTCGAGATCAGGTTGGCCACCACGAGCGGCACGCCGAGCGCGGCGATGGCGAGGAACACGCAGGCGTCCAGCAGCGTGTTGGCGGCACCGACGAGTCCGAACCGGACTCCGGTCGAGTCGATCGGCCTCACCCGCACGCCCGCACCGGTTCGCTGGTCTCCCGTGCCCTGCCGGCTGTCCGCACGGACGCGACGCTGTACAACGGTCTGCCCTGCACCTGTGTGTACGTCCGGCCGATGTAGCTGCCCAGCACCCCCAGCATGATCATCTGGATGCCGCCGAGGAAGAACATCACGATCGTCATGAACGCCCAGCCGGGCACGGCGGTCTCCGGCGCGAACAGCTTCACCCCGGCCACGTAGAGCGTGCCCGCGAAGCTCAGCGAGGAGATCAGGTACCCCAGCCTGCTGATCATCTTCAGCGGTACGACCGAGAACCCGAGGATGCCGTCCGCCGCGAACCGCAGCATCTTGCGCAGCGGGTACCCGGTGACGCCCGCGTTGCGCCTGTCCCGGTCGAACTGCACCGCCGTCTGCCGGAACCCGATGTGGGAGACGAGCCCGCGCAGGAACCGGTCCCGCTCACGGTACTTGCGCAGTTCGTTGACGACTTTGCGGTCGAGCAGACGGAAGTCGCCTGTGTTGCGCGGGATGTCCACGGAGGCAAGGCGGTTCAGCGTCCGGTAGAAGGCGTTCGCGGTCGCCCTCTTGAACACCGTGTCCTTCCTGGAGCGCCGCTGGGCGTAGACGACGTCGAAACCCTCCTCCCACTTGGCGATCAGCTCCAGCGCCACCCGGGGAGGGTCCTGCATGTCGCTGTCCATGATGATCACGGCGTCCGCGTCGGCCGTGTCGAGGCCCGCCGTGACCGCCATCTGGTGGCCGAAGTTGCGTGAGAGCTCGACCACGGTGACGCGGGAGTCCTTGTCCGCCAACGCCGTGAGCAGCTCCAACGACGCGTCGCGACTGCCGTCGTCGACGTAGACGAAGCTGAACTCGTATCGACCGGACAGCGGGGCGACGACCTCGTCCACTGTGCGGTGGAGCAGGTCGATGTTGCCTTCCTCGTTGTATATCGGGAAGACGAACGCGACCCGTCTCGGTGGGTGCATGACGAGAAGTCCCCTTTGCGCGAACCCGGGCAGTCGCCGTGAACGAAACTGGCAGCCCGCCGCATCGCGACGGGCTGCCAGTGATTACCCCCGGAGGGGCGCAAAAGGTTGCCATGGGCCCCGAAGAACATCGATGTTTCGGAAGTTTCCCAGGTTTGCTTGAACCGCTGGGTCAGCGCGGGTATTTTGCGAGCTCGCGCCGAGCCAGCGAGCGCTTGTGCACCTCGTCAGGGCCGTCCGCCAGGCGCAGCGTGCGGGCGTGCGCCCACAGCCCTGCCAACGGGGTGTCCTGGCTGACGCCACCGGCGCCGTGTGCCTGGATCGCCTTGTCCAGGATCCACTCGACCTGGATCGGGGTGGCGATCTTGATGGACTGGATCTCGGTGTGCGCGCCCTGGTTGCCGACCGTGTCCATCAGCCACGCCGTCTTCAGCACGAGCAGGCGCAGCTGCTCCACCCGGACACGGGACTCGGCGATCCAGTCCTGCACGACGCCCTGTTGCGCGATCGGCTTGCCGAAGGCCGTGCGGGACACCGCCCGCTTGCACATCAGCTCGATGGCGCGTTCGGCCATCCCGATCAGGCGCATGCAGTGGTGGATCCGGCCGGGCCCGAGACGGGCCTGCGCGACGGCGAAACCGCCGCCTTCCTCGCCGATCAGGTTCTCCGCCGGCACGCGCACGTCGTCGAACTCGATCTCCGCGTGGCCACCGTGGTCGCCGTCGGTGTACCCGAAGACGTGCATGCCGCGTTTGATGGTCATCCCCGGCGTGTCACGCGGGACGAGGATCATGCTCTGCTGGCGGTGCGGTTCGCCGTCCGGATCGGTCTTGCCCATCACGATGAAGATCCGGCAGTGCGGGTTCATCGCACCGGAGATGAACCACTTCTTGCCGTTGATCACGTAGTCGCCGCCGTCCCGCTCGATCCGGGTGGCGATGTTGCGCGCGTCCGACGAGGCCACGTCCGGCTCGGTCATCGCGAACGCCGAACGGATCTCGCCTTCCAGCAACGGGGTGAGCCACTGCTTGCGCTGCTGCTCGCTGCCGAACATGGACAGCACTTCCATGTTCCCGGTGTCCGGCGCCGCGCAGTTGATCGCGGTCGGCGCCAGGTGCGGGCTGCGGCCGGTGATCTCCGCGAGCGGCGCGTACTGCAGGTTCGTCAGGCCGGCGCCGTGCTCGCCGGGCAGGAAGAAGTTCCACAGTCCGCGCTTGCGGGCCTCCGCCTTGAGCTCAGCCACCACCGGCGGCGGGCTCCACGGGTCCCCCTCGGCCAGTTGCTGTTCGAACACCGGCTCGGCCGGGTAGACGAACTCGTCCATGAACGCGTTCAGCTGCCCGCGGAGTTCCTCGGTGCGGTCGTCGTAGCCGAAGTGCATCTCAGTTCTCCTTGAGCGTGGCGTTGCCCTGTGCGACGACCGGTTCGACGAGCGCGCCGATCATCTCGAAGCCGTGGCCGACGGTCTTTCCCTGGCTGAACCGGTAGTAGATGCCCTCGGTGATCACCGCGAGCTTGAAGAACGAGAACGCCACGTACCAGTCCAAGTTGGACACGTCACGGCCGGTGCGCCTGGCGTAGTGGTCGATCACCTCGTCGGCGCTCGGGTAGCCGGGCGCGCCGCTGACGTTGGAGATGATCGAGTCGTCCGGTGTCTCGCGGGACGCGTACGCCAGGGTCAGCCCGAGGTCGGCGAGCGGGTCGCCGAGCGTGGACATCTCCCAGTCCAGCACCGCCGTGATCCGGTCGTCGAGCACCAGCGTGTTGTCCAGGCGGTAGTCGCCGTGCAGGACCGTCGCCTCGGCCGACGACGGCAGCCGCGCCGCCAGCCGCTCGTGCAGCCGGTCGATGCCGGGCAGGTCACGGCTGCGGGACGCGTCCAGCTGCTTGCCCCAGCGCCTGAGCTGGCGTTCCAGGTAGCCCTCTGGCCGCCCGAAGTCGCCGAGCCCGACCGACGGCGGGTCGACCGCGTGCAGGTCGGCAAGGGTGTCGATCATGGCGAGCGCGATCGCCCGTGTCCTCTCCGGACCGAGCTTGCCGAGTTCGTCCTTGCTGCGGTACGGAACTCCCGGCATGTGCTCCATCACGTAGAACGGCGCACCGAGCACTTCGGTGTCGTCGCACAGGAAGTACGTGGCCGGAACGGGCACAGCCGTGTCCTTCAACGCCGTGATCACGCGGTACTCGCGGGACATGTCGTGCGCGGTGGGCAGCACGTGCCCCAGCGGTGGCCTGCGCACCACCCACTTCTGCTTGCCGTCGGTGACCACGTAGGTCAGGTTCGAACGGCCACCTTCCACGAGTTCCGCCGACAGCGGGCCGTCGCCGAGCCGGGCGCCCAGCTTGCCGAGGTCGAGTCCGGGCAGGCTCATCGGACGATCCTGCTCACGATCTCGGCGACACAGGCGGGCTTGCCGCTGCCCTCGATCTCCACGGTGACCTTGGTGATCGCCTGTTTGCCGCCCTGGACGTCGGTGACGTCCAGCAGCTGCGAGGTGGCACGCACCCGCGCGCCGACCCGCACCGGCGAGGGGAACCGGACCTTGTTGGATCCGTAGTTCACCACCATGGCCACGTTCTCGATCTGGTAGATGTCCCTGACGAGCACCGGGACCAGCGACAGCGTCATGTAGCCGTGCGCGATCGGCCCGCCGAACGGCCCGGCGTCCGCCTTCTCCACGTCCACGTGGATCCACTGGTGGTCACCGGTCGCGTCGGCGAAGAGGTTCACCGCCTCCTGGGTGATCTCGTGCCACTCGCCGGTGCCGAGCACCTCGCCCTTGGCCGCCGCCAGCTCGTCCGCGTCCTTGAAAACCCGCATGGTCAGCGTCCTCTCAGTCCTGCGGCCCACCGGCCGCGTACACGACCTGGCCGGAGACGAAGCCCGAACCCTCGCTGGCGAAGAACGACACCAGGTGGGCGATGTCCTCGGGCTCGCCGACCCGGCCGACCGGGATCTGCGTCGCCGCGCCCGCCTTGAAGTCCTCGAACGAGACGCCGAGACGCGCCGCGGTCGCCGCGGTCATCTCGGTCGCGATGAAACCGGGCGCGATCGCGTTGACCGTGACGCCGAACTTGCCGAGCTCGATCGCCAGCGTCTTGGTGAAGCCCTGCAGACCCGCCTTGGCCGCCGAGTAGTTGGCCTGGCCGCGGTTGCCCAGCGCGGACGTGCTGGACAGGTTGACGATCCGGCCCCACTTCTCCTGCGTCATGTACTTCTGCGCCGCCCGGCTCATCAGGAACGAGCCGCGCAGGTGCACGCCGATCACCGAGTCCCAGTCCGTGTCGGTCATCTTGAACAGCAGGTTGTCCCTGGTGATCCCCGCGTTGTTGACCAGGACCACCGGCGGGCCGAGTTCGTCGGCGACCTTGGCGACCGTCGCCTCCACCTGCTCGGTGTCGCTCACGTCGACCGCGAGGCCGATCGCTTTGCCACCGTCGGCCGTGATCGCGGCCGCGGCCTCTTTGACGCCCGCTTCCTGCAGGTCCAGCAGTGCGACGGCGAACCCGTCGGACGCCAGCCTGTTCGCTACGGCCGCCCCGATGCCGCGCGCGGCGCCGGTGACGATCGCGACCTTGCTCATGCCTTCTCCTTAAGTGATGTCAGCAGCAGATCCGCGTAGTGATCGGCGATCTGGGCGGGCGTGAGCCTGCCGTTGCGGCGGTACCACACGCCCAGGTGGTGCACGGAGCCGAAGAAGTAGTCCACCACCAGGTCGGCGGGCACGTCAGCGCGGAGATCACCGTTGCGCTGCCCCTCTTCGACCAGTGCGCGGAACCTCTCGTGGTACTTGCGCCGCTCGGCGCGCACCGCGCGTTGTTTCGCCGCGCTGAGGTGGTGCATGGACTGGGTGAAGATCTTGAAGTCGTCCAGGTTCTCGATGGTGGTGACGACGACGTCCGCGGCCGCGTCCCGCAGGCGTTGCGGCGCGGGGTCCTCGCCGGCCGCGAACTTCTCCAGCCGGGCGGTCTGGTCGCGCAGCACGCGGCCGTAGATCTCGTGCAGCAGGTCGTCCTTGGAGCCGAAGTAGTGGTACATCGCGCCCTTGGTGACCCCGGCGGCCTCGACGACCTCCTGGACCGACGTGCGGTCGAAGCCCTGCTTGGCGAACAGCCTCGTGGCCTCGGCAAGCAGCCGGTCGTCCACACCGGACGTGTTCGCGGGCCTGCGGCTCATCGTCGGCATACCTCCGTATTCCCAGACACGGCAACCATACCGCTCGGTATGTCGATGGCAAACCTCGACGTGATCTAAGCAACCGCTTAGCATGTCAACCATGACACTCGAGGACGGCGTGCGCTACTCGGTGACCGGCGGCGTCGCGACCGTGACTTTCGACCGGCCGGACCGCAACAACTCGATGGACCTGGCGATGGAGCGCAGGTACGGCGAGCTGCTGCGGTCGCTCGAGACCGACACGGGCGTGCGCGCCATCGTGCTGACCGGCGCGGGCAGGGCCTTCTGCCCCGGCGCCGACCTGGACGTCCTCGCCGGCGTCTCGCCGGGCAACGAGGTCGACTTCCAGGTCGAGCACGTCCAGGCGGCCGCGTTCGCCGGCAAACCCGTGATCGCGGCGGTCAACGGCGGGTGCGCGGGCCTCGGCTTCGTCATCGCCTGCACGGCCGACGTGCGGTTCGCCGCGGCGGGCGCGAAGTTCACCACCGCGTTCGCGCGCCGCGGCCTGATCGCCGAGTACGGCATCGCCCAGCTGCTGCCCGGCCTGGTCGGCCGCGGCCGGGCGATGGACCTGCTGCTGTCGGGCCGGACGTTCACCGCCGAGCAGGCCCACTCGTACGGCCTGGTCCAGGAGGTGTTCCCCGGTGACGAACTGCTCGCCGCCGCTGAGGCGTACGCGCGTGAGCTGGCCGCGTTCAGCGCGCCGCGGTCGATGGCCGTGATGAAACGGCAGGTCCTGGACGAGGCGTCGATTCCACTGGAGGAGGCCGGTCTGCGGGCCGCCGCGCTGATGAACGACTCGTTCACGCACCCGGAGTCGAAAGAGGGCGTGGTCAGCTGGCTGGAGCGGCGCCCGCCGCAGTTCCCGCCGTACCCGGCCTGAGGCCCCGTCCCTGTGAGGTGAGCAACCGCTTAGTATGCGAACTCGGGTACCGACTGGTAGGTATGGCTACGGGACACCGGAACTCGCTCACCGGGCGGAGGAGCCGAGCATGCGCAGCACGAGCGTGGCGTACTCGCGCCCCAGCGCCTTCGGCGTCTTGCGCGCCCGCTCGCTGTACCACCGGGCCACGTCGATGCCCAGCGACAGCACGGCCCGCGCGGCGATCTTCTCGTCGGGAACGGTGAACGAGCCGTCCTTGACGCCGTCGGCGATCAGGGACTGGACGAACTGCTCGATCCGGCGCCGCAAGGCTGCCACGACCGCGTACTCGTCCGCGGGCAGTGCCTCCAGTTCGTACTGCACGACGCGGGCGACGACGTGGCGCCGGGCGTGCCACTCGACGAACCGCTCGACCAGCAGGCGCATCCGGTCGACCGGAGCGCCGTCGGTGCCCGCGACCCGCTGCACCATCTCCAGGGTCTGCTGGTGTCCGTCGCGGCTGATCGCGAACAGCAGCGCCGCCTTCGACGAGAAGTGCACGTACAGGGCCGCCGGGCTCATCCCGGCCGCGGTGGCGATGTCCCTCGTGGTCGTGCCGTGGAAACCGACCCTGGCGAAGGACTCGACCGCGGCGTACATCAGTCGCCTGGCCGCGTCGGGCTTGACTTCCGGCCACAGGTCGGCGGGCAGCGACATCGTCATAACAGCACAGTAGCCGCACGCTAAGCGTGTGCTTAGGAAAGGACGCCGAAGTGACGTCGTTGAAGGACCGGGTGGCGATCGTCACCGGCGCCAGCCGTGGCATCGGGCTCGGCATCGCGAAGGAACTGACCGAGCGCGGCGCGAAGGTGTGCATCACCGCGCGCAAGCCCGAGGCGCTCGAAGAGGCCGCCAAGTCGCTCGGCGGACCGGACAACGCGATCTTCGTGCCGGGCAAGGCCGACGACACCGACCACCAGGACGAGGCGATCGCCCGCACGATGGAGGCGTTCGGCCGGGTCGACATGCTGGTCAACAACACCGGCATCAACCCGGTGTTCGGCCCGACCGTGGACATCGACATGGGCGCCGCCGCGAAGATCCTCGCCGTGAACGTGCTCGCGCCGCTGTCGTGGACGCGCAAGGCACGGGACGCGTGGATGGGTGAGCACGGCGGGTCGATCGTGAACGTGTCCTCCATCGCCGGGCTGCGCGCGTCGCCCGGCATCGGCCTGTACGGCGTGAGCAAGGCGGCGCTGATCCGGCTGACCATGGAACTGGCCGTCGACCTCGGGCCGGGCATCCGGGTGAACGCGGTCGCGCCCGCGATCGTGAAGACGAAGTTCGCCGGTGCGCTGATCCAGGACAACGAGGAAGCCATCTCGCAGGCCTACCCGCTCAAGCGGCTCGGTCAGCCCGCCGACATCGCCAACGCGGTCGTGTTCCTGCTGTCGGAGGAGTCGAGCTGGATCACCGGCCAGACGATCGTGCTGGACGGCGGCGTCTCACTGGGCGGTGGCCTGTGAGCTTCTCGCTCGCGGGCGCGGGCGTCGTCATCACCGGCGGCGGCCGGGGGATCGGCGAGGCGCTGGCCCGCCGCTTCGCCCGCGAGGGCGCCCGGCTGGTACTGGCCGATGTGGACAGTGCGGTCGAGACGGTCGCGGCCGAGCTCGGCGCGACCGCGGTCGTCGGTGACGCCGCGGGCGAGGAAGGCGTGGACCGGCTGATCGCGCTGGCCCGCGAGGCCCTTGGCGAGATCGACATGTACTGCGCGAATGCGGGCGTCGCGCCGATGGGCGGCCCGGACGCGCCCGAGGAGGACTGGGCGCGCGCGTGGGACGTGAACGTGATGTCGCACGTCCGCGCGTCACGGGCGCTGCTGCCGGCCTGGCTGGAGCGCGGACGCGGCCACTTCCTGGCGACCGTGTCCGCCGCCGGGCTGCTCACCAGCCTCGGCTCGGCGTCGTACTCGGTCACGAAACACGCCGCGCTCGCGTACGCCGAATGGCTGCTCGCGACGTACAAACACCGCGGTATCAGCGTGCAAGCCCTTTGTCCACAAGGGGTTCGCACGAAGATGCTGGAGGACACGGGACCAGGCGGCCAGTTCCTGATGGCCGAGAGCGCGATCTCCGCCGAGCAGGTCGCCGACGACGTCGTGGCGGCGCTGGGCGGGGACTCGTTCCTGATCCTGCCGCACCCCGAGGTGGCCACGTACTACGCGGCCCGCGCGACCCAGAACGACCGCTGGCTGGCCGGGATGAACAAGATCCAGCGCAAACTCGACGCCATCTGAGATGCCGGGCGGGGCAGGCGGCCCCGCCCGATCTCGTTGACGACATACTGAGCGGTTGCTGACTTCGGATGCGCAAAGCCCTCGCTTCCCAATGGGGTTGAGGCTCGTGGACAACGACGTCCGGCATCGGCGACGGGTGGCGACCGCGGCGGGGCTCGCCTCGGCGGTCGAGTGGTACGACTACTTCATCTTCGGCGTGGCAGCCGCGCTGGTGTTCGGCCGCCAGTTCTACCCGGCGGACGATCCGGTCGCCGGTGTCCTCGCTTCGTTCGCGACGTTCGCGGCGGGTTTCGCCGCCCGCCCGCTCGGCGGCATCATCGCAGGTCACCTCGGTGACAAGCGGGGCAGGAACCGATGCTCGTCGGCGCGTTGACGATCATGGGCCTGTCGACGACCCTGATCGGCCTGTTGCCCACGTACCAGTCCGTCGGGATTCTCGCGCCGATCCCGCTGCTCGTGCTCCGGTTGCTGCAAGGCCTCGCGGTCGGCGCGCAGTGGAGTGGCGCGGTACTGCTGGCGACCGAGTACGCGCCTGCGGGAAAACGGGCCTCTACAGCAGTTTCGTCCAGCTCGGCGTCCCGATCGGCGTGGTGCTGGCGAACACGGTGTTCCTGCTCTCGGTTCAGCTGGCGGGCTCCGGTTTCGCGTCCTGGGGATGGCGGATTCCCTTCCTGGTCGGCGTTCTGGTTCTCGTTCTGGCGTGGTACATCCACGTCAGGGTCGAGGAGACGCCGGAATTCCGTGCGGCTGAGGCGAAATCCGCTGACGCCGAGGTACGCGCATCGCCGCTGCGCGTCGTACTGCGCGAGCACCTCGGCACGGTCCTGCTCGCGGCGGCTCGTTCGCGGTGAACACGGCGACGTTCAACATCCTGCTGACCGGCGTTCTCGACTACGCCACACGCCACCTCGGCCTGCCGCGCGGCACCATCCTGACCATCACGATCCTGGTCAGCCTCACCCAGTTCGCGGTGATCCCGTTGGCGGCCAAGCTGTCCGACCGGATACCGCGGATCCGGATCTACGCGGCGGGCGCGATCGGGGTGCTGGTGTCGGCGGTCCCGATGTTCCTGCTGATCGACACCGCGAGCTACTTCTGGACCGTGGTCGCCGCGCTCGTCGCCAGCACGTTCATGAGCATCATGTCCGGCCCGCAGGCCGCCCTGTTCGCCGAGTTGTTCACGCCGGAGATGCGCTACACCGGCGCGTCGCTCGGGTACCAGATCAGCGCGGTCCTCGGCGGTGGGCTTGCTCCGTTCGTCATGGTGTTGCTGCTCGAGTGGACGGGCACATCGATGTCGGTGTCGCTGTACATCGTCGCGCTGGCCGTCGTCGCCCTGTTCTCCATCGCGTCCTCGCCCGGCGGGCCCGGGTACGGCAGGACAGCGCTGGTCAGACCGTCTTGAAATAGACATACGGTCGACCGTATTGTTTTCTTGTGACGAACACGAACGAGCACGCTGCCCTGAGCACGCCGGAAGCGACCGCGGTCCCCTGGCCCGCGGTCGCCACGGTCCTGGTGGGGATGTTCATGGCGATCCTGGACTCCTACATCGCGATCGTCGCCGGGCCGGCGAT
Organism: Kibdelosporangium phytohabitans; assembly: GCF_001302585.1. Lineage (GTDB taxonomy): Bacteria > Actinomycetota > Actinomycetes > Mycobacteriales > Pseudonocardiaceae > Kibdelosporangium > Kibdelosporangium phytohabitans. Next base: position 10,193,446 of record NZ_CP012752.1, read on the forward strand.
CCAGAGCGACCTGCGCGCGACCGACGGCGAACTGCAGTGGGTGCTCGCGAGCTACCAACTCGCCTACGCCGTCTTCATGATCACCGCGGGCCGGATCGCGGACCTCCACGGGCGCAAACGCTTGTTCATGCTGGGCATCGTGGTCTTCACGCTCGCGTCCATCGCGTGCGCGGTCGCGCCCAGCCCGGGTGTGCTGGTCGCGGCACGCATCGTGCAAGGCCTTGGCGCGGCTATGGCCGTACCGCAGGTCTTCGGCGTGATCACGCTGCTCGTACCGCCCGCGGGCAGGCATCGTGTCTTCGGTGTTCTCGGCGTGGTGATGGGCCTGGCCACGATCGGCGGGCAGTTGATCGGTGGCGTGCTGGTCGGGGCCGACCTGTTCGGTTCCGGCTGGCGGGCGGTGTTCTGGGTGAACGTTCCGATCGGGATCGTCACGCTCTTGCTCGCGGCGAAGTACGTACCGGAGTCCAAGGCTGCGGGCGCCCGCCGTCTCGACGTGCCCGGTGTGGCGGTCCTGACCGCGGCCCTGTTCCTGCTGACCTTCCCGCTGATCCAAGGCCAGGAAGCGGGTTGGCCCTGGTGGACGTGGGCGTGTTTCGCGGCCAGCCTGGTCGCGTTCGCCACGTTCGTGTTCATCGAACGACGGGTCGGCGACCCGCTGATGAACCTGGCACTGTTCCGGCTGCGTTCGTTCTCGCTGGGCTTGGTGCTCGTCATCTGCGTGTACGCGTTGCTGTCGTCGTACTACCTGGCATTGTCGGTGTCGCTACAGGACGGCCTGGGGTTGTCGGCGTTGGAATCGGGTCTGGTGTACGTGCCTACGGCGGTGGTGTTCTTCATCTCCGGTCTGGTGGCGGGCAGGCTGGCACCGAAATACGGCAGGCGGGTGCTCGAAGCCGGTTCGATCATCGTCACGATCGGCTACCTGTCGGCCGCGGTGCTGCTGCTCACCATCGGTGAGATGACGCCGGGCCTGGTGGTTCCCACGTTGATGCTGCAGGGCCTCGGCGGCGGCCTGCTGATCACGCCGTTGCTCAACTCGGTGCTGGCGCGGATCGAACCGGATGCGGTGGGGATGGCCTCCGGTGCGCTGTCGACTGCCCAGCAAGTCGGTGCGGCGCTGGGTGTCGCGGTGGTCGGTGCGGTGTTCTTCACGTCGTTCCGGCCCGATGTGGACGGTCCCGCGCAGGCAGCGGGTCACGGCTTCGCGGCGGCCTCGCTTGGCGTGTTCGTCATCGCGGTGATCGTGACGGGCCTGGTGTTCCTGCTGCCGAGGACGCGCGTCAGCCGATGATCCCCTCGACGATGCGGCGGGCCTTGTCCGTCGCATCGTCCACGCCCATGAACAGCGCGGTGTTGGCCGCGTTGAGCACGGCGTCGATCTGGAACGCGGTCAGATCCGCGTCGAGGTCTGGAATCTCCTTGGCCACCACGGCATGGCGCAGTTCCGCCGCGATGACCCCCAGCCATTCCTGCCATTGGCGCTTGAGCGCGTCACGGATCGGGCCGGGCTTGCTGTCGTACTCGGCGAGGTTGGCCACCCAGAAGCAGCCGCCCGAGAACGTCGGCCGCTCGATGTAGGCGATCCAGTTGTCGATCAACGCCCGCAGGCGGGCGATGCCGTGCATGGCCGGGCGGGCGGGCGCGACGACGGCGTCGATGAACAGTTCGCGTGCGTAGTCGATCGTGGACAGCTGCAGCGCTTCCTTGGTGCGGAACAGGGTCTGCACTCCGGCCTTGCTGACGCCCGTCGCGGTGGCGAGCCCGCCGAAGCTGACTCCCTCGAGGCCTTCCAGCGAGGCCGTGTCCACGGCTTCGCGCAACACGATCTGCCGGGTACGGGCCCCACGAAGCAAACGCTTGTCAGTGACCTCGCCGTCGGACATACGGCCGATCCTACTGTCTGTTACGGGCGGGCACTGTTGCCCAGCACGTGGGCGAGCTGCTTGACCACCTCGGTGGCCAGCACCGCCTGGCCCGACGTGGAGAAGTGGATCCGGTCCTCGCTCAGCAGGTTCGCCCGGTCGTTGAGCGGGTGGTCCCACGTGTCGGCGAGAGCGGCGCCGTACTCGGCGGCCAGCTCGCGCACGATCGCGTTGAGCTTGCGGATCCGCTCGTTCCAGTCGGGGAACACCGGCACGACGTAGGCCCTGCCGTACGTGAACGCGATCAGCTGGGCGCCGGTCCGCGCCCCGATGTCGTACAACCGGCGCAGGTCGCGCTCGATCTGCGCGAAGTCCGGCTCGCGGCGCACGATGTCGTTGGCACCGGACGGCAGGTGCAGCAGGTCCGGCGCGAAATCGACCATCCGGTCCACCTGCTGCTCCAGCACGTCCGGGGTCCTCGCGCCGACCACGGCCACGTTGAGGTAGCTCAGGTCCGGGCGGACGTCGCGGAGGATCCCGGCCAGCCGGTCCGACCAGCCGAGACCGGCGTAGCCGGGGGTCGGGTCACCGGTTCCGGCCGACAGGCTGTCGCCGATCACGGCGAACCGCGACCACGGCGCGTCGTAGAGCAGGGCCGCCGCGGCCTTGGCGGACAGGCAGAACGGGTCGGTCGCCTCGGTCAGCGCGGGAGCAATCGTCACCAGAAAAGAATACGTCCGACCGTATGCAAAATCAACCGTCACTCCTCGGTGGCGGACAACGACAACCGGACACGGAACCCGCCGTCGTCCGTCGGCCCTGTTTCCACCACGCCACCCAGCAGTTCGGCGCGCTCACGCAACCCCATCAAGCCGTGCCGGGCGCTGGGCAGCGGCACGGCCGGCCGCGTCGGCCTGGTGTTGGCGATCGTGACGATCAGGTCAGCACCGACGTGTTCGATCCGGACGACGGCCGTGGCGCCGGGAGCGTGTTTGCGCACGTTGGTCAACGCTTCCTGCACCGTGCGGTAGATCGTGCGCTGCGAATGGGCGCCGATCCCGCTGGGAACACTGCCTTCCAGCCTGGCGTCGATACCGCTGCCCGCGATCAGCCGCGCCAGGTCGGCGAGCGTCGGCTGCGGGGTGAGCTCGGTCTCCAGACTTCCGGAGGCGCGCAACAGGTTCACCATGTGACGCAGTTCGTCCAGGGTGTCGATGCTGAGCTTGCGGATGGTCTGCGCCGCGTCCTTCGTGCCCGGATCCGGCGTGCTGACCTGCAACGCACCCGCTCGCACGGCGATCAGGCTGACCTGGTGGGACACGACGTCGTGCATCTCCCTGGCCAGCTGAGCCCGTTCCTTGGCCAGCACGGTCTGCTCGATCAGTTCCCGCTCGTGCTCACGCGCCTGGTCGATTTCCTTCAGCCGCAACGAAAGAACCTGCCGCGTACGCACCAGCTCGCCGAGGAACGCGGGCGCGGCGGCGGTCATCGTGGCGTAGACGGCGTTGAGCAGGAACGCTTTGCCAGGGATGTCCGCGAAATCGAAAGGTGGCCATGGGCTGGCATAACCGACGGCCACCACAAGCGCGCACACCACAAGAGCGCGCCGATTGTCCTTGAACCTGGCGACCGTGTACAGCCCGATCAGCGTGGCGACAGCGGCCTCGGAGATGAACATCGCCGGCACAGTCACCGCGAACGACAAGTACGGCCAACGCCGCCGCCCTACCAGCGCGAACGCAGCGATCAGAGCGGCAGTGATCGACACGTAGTCGATGTCGTGGTCCACCGGGATCCCGGAGATCCCGGTGCTCAGCCAGACGTCCGCGAGAGCCACGCCGACGAACAAGGCGCCGGTCGCACGTTCCCGGACGGTCACCACTCGACGTCCCGCAGCAGGCCTGCGCGCTGCGCCAGCAACGCCGCCTGCACCCGGCTACCGACCCTGAGCTTGGTCAGAATGGCGCTGACGTGGTCCTTGACCGTGCCGACGCTCAAGTGCACCCGGTTGCCGATGTCCGTGTTGGACAATCCCTCCGCGATGAGCACGAGCACATCGCGTTCCCGGTCGGTCAGCTGCGCCACCCGGTCGGCGGCGACCGAGCCGGCACCCGTGTCCAGGTAGCCGTCCACCACCGCCCTGGTGACCTTGGGTGACAACACCACCCCGCCACTGGCCAGCGTGCGGACCAGCTGGGCCAGCTGCTCGGGGTCGGTGTCCTTGAGCAGGAACCCGGACGCGCCCGACCGCAGGGCCGCCGCGATGTACTCGTCCGCGTCGAACGTCGTCAGCATGGCCACGACCGGCGGATCGGGCGTCTCCCGCAGCTGACGCAGGATGGTCAGCCCGTCCACGTCCGGCATCCGGATGTCCAGCAGCACGACATCGGGCCGGTGCTGGTCGATCTCGCGCACCGCGTCGGCACCGGTCGTCGTGGCCACCACGTCGATGTCGCCGGCCGCGCGCAGGATGAGCTCGAAGCCCGAGCGGATCAACGCCTCGTCGTCCACCACCACTACCCGAATCACGCTCGGCTCCTCATCACGATCCCGCCCTGCTCACCGAGCGTAACGGCGGTTGATCAGTTTCCCGGCCAACCGACCGGCCTGACGCAGGGTGATTCTCGGCAAGTACGCCTTGGTGATGGCGTTGCCGATGCTGGGCAACGCGGACGCGTCCGGGTAGCTCATGTACAACGGCCGGTACTGCGGCTGGAACTTCGCCTTGAAGGCCAGCAGCGAACGGAATCCGTACACCGGTTCCAGCGTCCGGCCGACGACGTCGAGCACCCGCTGCAACAGCGTGACCGGTTCGTCGCGTTTGCGCCGGGCAAGCGGGGCACCGGACAGGCTGATGTACCGCACGCCCTCGTCGCGGCACCGGATGGCCATCGAGGCGATCAGGAACTCCATCACGCCCGTGAACGCCGTGTTCCTGCGGCGCATGAAATCCAGCGTCCACGCGACGATCTCACCGTCCTCGCGGACCGGCAACCAGCTCGTCACCCCGTGCACCTGGCGGTCCTCGTCGACGGCCACCAGGCACCGGACGTCGTCGTCGGCGAGCTCCTCGAGGCTGCCGAGCGTGAAACCCATCTCGGGCAGTCCCTTGTCGGCCAGCCAGGCGTCCGACAGCTCCTCGATCTGCCGGGTCATCCACGGCGGCGCGTCCCGATAGCCCGTCCACTGCGCGGTGACGCCGAAGTTGCCCGCCTTGTTCATGGCCGTGCGCACGTCCTGCCACTTCTTGCCGCGGAACTCCAGCCCCGGCAGTGCAAGGACGGTTTCCTCCGCGACCTGCACGGAACTCCACGACGACAGCTCCGTGCGCAACGTCTCGCCGACGCTGTAGAAACACGGCGTCCACCCGTTGGTCGCGCAGAACCGCGTGAACTGCTGGATGGCCTTGTTCTTCGAATCGGGCGCGCCGATCGGTTCACCGGTCGTCAACGCCACGGTCGAGAGGACCCGGTAGGCCACCACCGCCTTGCCGTCCGGCGTGAACCAGTAGTCGTTGCCACGCCACGTGATCATGTGCGACATCGAGGTACCGCCGTACTCGGCGAGCAGCTCGCGGGCCCGTGACCGGTCCGCGGCCCGGCGTTCGACGATCGCCTTGCGGAACGTGACCAGCCCGCCGATGATCACGACCAGCCAGAACACCACGCCGATCCACTGGTGCAGCAGCATCGCGGGCCAGCCGACCGGCACCACGGCGAAATCCACGAGACCGAGGTACCCCGGCGGCGCGAACCGGGTCGGCAGGTCGGTCAGGATCGCGCGCAGCCCCGGCTCCGACTCGAACTGGCCGCGCAACAGCCAGGCACCGGCGGTGTAGATCACCGCACAGGCGACCACGGTGCCCAGCGTGATCACCGCGAACCTCCGGTACGTCCCCGGCGGCGCGGACACCTCGAACTTCTTCCTCGTCGCCAGCAACAAGATCATGAGCACCAGTGGCTGGGCCAGCGGCACGAGCAGCTGGATCCAGTCCTGAGTGGTCGTCGGCAGCACATCGTCCGGATAGGACATCAGCAGCAGCACGCCGAGCCAGGTGAGCGTGATGTTCAGGCCCGCGGTCACCCACCAGGCGAACTTGCGGCCACGGCGCAGCCCCTCGGCCAGCACGAGCAGCAGCAGGACCGGGACGATCGACAGGATCGCCGACCCGACCCCGCTCATCCGCAGCAGGACACGCAGGTGCTGGCAGTCCAGCACGGCCGACGGGTCGCCGCAGACGTACTCCAGGTCAGCCGGATCCGGCTGGTCGCCGACGAACAACGACTGCAGCACCGACAACGGCCCGTTCGCCGTCTGCGTCACCGTCGCGATGAGCGGCCCGACCGCCGAAGCGGCCACCACCAGCGCGACCAGCAGCCGTGTCTCCACTCTGGACGGGTTCTCGCCCGCCATCGGCTTGCGGCCGAACACGACCGCCCCGGCGGCGAGACCGGGCAGCACCGCGAACAGCCGGGCGAGGTCGACCATCGAACCGACGTACAACGCGCACATGACCAGCGCGAGGGACAACACCACCCGCAGCCGCCGCCGCCAGGTCGGCGTCAGGTGGAAGCTGACAGCGAACCCCACCCCGATCGCGCCGGCAGCGGGATCCACCTCGACAGCCGACAGCAGACCGATCGGCCACCACTCCCCGGTCCGCATGCTGAGCGCGATCATGCCCGCCGCGAGCGACGAGCCGATGGCGTGCGTGGCGAAGAAGATCAGCGCGGTCCTGATGGACCCGATCCGCTGTTCCGCGAGCCCGCACAGCCACGCGACCAGCACCGTGGCCCAGATGTAACCGCTCAGGCTGCCCGCCCAGAACAGCGACGACACCGGGCTCCACCAGTGGCCGAGGCCGAACTGGTCCGGCCCGAAACCGACCTTGTCGATCAGCTCGTCCGACGGCCCGTGGGACAGGCTGTGCGTGACGAGCGCCACCGTCCACAGGGCCACCACCAAGGCGACGGTGAACGGGGCACGGCGCAGAAGTGCTTTCACCGTGTCAGTCCCAACCGGGCAGCCAGCCAGTCGAGCGACTTGACGAACCCGGCAGCCCACGAGTGCCAGTTGTGCGGGCCGGGCACCTCGAACCACTCGGCATCGAGGCCGTTGCGGATGGCCGCGTCGTACACAACCTTCTGCTGCGGCAGGTAGGCGTCGACCGAACCGACCGTGAACGCGCCCGCCGAGCCCGGATACTTGCGCGTGGCCAGCAGATCCAGCGGGTTGATCGCGTGGAACGCGGCCTCGTCGCCGCCGAACACCTCCTTCACGGTCTTCTCACGGGTGCCGAGCGACGGCTCCTGCTGACCGGATATGTCCACAAAGGTCGGATAGACCTGGGGCCGGCGCAGCGCGAGTTGCAGCGCGCACGTGCCGCCGTAGGAGAACCCGGCGACCGCCCAGTGCTTGGGGTCCGGGTCGACCTGCAGGTTCTGCCGGATCCAGTCCGGCACGTCCTTGGTCAGGTACGTCTCGTTCGCGCCGAGCTTGGAGTCGACGCACAGCGGGTTGTTGAGGGTGCTGCCCGTGGCGTCGGGCATCACGACGATCGGGGCGAGCCCGTTGTGCGCGGCCGCGTACCGGTCCATCGTCGCGGCGATCTGACCACCGTTGATCCAGTCGGTCGGTCCACCCGGCTGACCGGGCAGCGCGACCAGCACCGGCAGCAGCGGCCGGGCGTCGGTGAGGTACGCGGGCGGCAGGTACAGGTACGCCTGGCGCGTCGTCGGGAAGCGGGAAACCGGGCTCGGGATGAACGCCTGGGTGACCTTCCCCTGCTTGGGCATGTTCGACGGCGGCTGCCAGCTCTCCACCAGCGGCCGGTCGGGCTCCGTGTGGAACGGGGTCTCCGTCGGCGGCGTCAGATCACCGAACGGGATCTCGTTGGCCGGCGGCAACCCGAGCGCGCCGCGCAAGCTCGGGTACTGCCCGTAGTAGGCGTTGATGTTCAGCATCGACGCCACGACAGCCAGAACCGCCACCACGACCGCCGCCACCCGCCGCCGCCAGGAGGTTTTCCAGAGCGACACCACGGCGAGACCGACCCCGGCCACGCCGCAGCCCGCCCACGCGACCACGCGCAACGGCAACGAATCGGGGAACGGCTGCCACACGCCTTCGACCAGCCACCAGATCAGGAGCGTGACAGCGACGCTGACCCCGACGAGAACGGGAACCGTCCGGATCCACCATCGGCGGTCGCGTCTGATCAGCAGCGCCACACACGCGAGCACGGCGACGACAGTGGCCACGATCGGCCCTCTGCCGTTCACCAAATCCCAGTCCAGCACGGTGTCCCACACGATTTCTCACCCAGTCCCTGTCCGTCACCCATCACAATGGACGACAGGGACCGGACGAAGGTTGCCCTCGGATCGCGTGCGGACGGCTCAGGCCGGGCAGATCCAGCCGGTCGGTCGGCGGATCCAGCCGACCGGCGGGGGTGCCCCAGCCACCTGGGGGATGGCCGGCTATCCGGTTTCCTCGTCACCACCGATCGTGGCGATCTCGGTGGCGGCGTCCGGGCCCTGGTCGAGCAGGACGCGGAAACCGTCCTCGTCGAGCACCGGGACCTTGAGCTGCACGGCCTTGTCGTACTTGGCGCCGGGCGAGTCCCCGACCACGACGAACGACGTCTTCTTCGACACCGAGCCGACTGCCTTGCCACCACGGGCGATGATGGCCTCCTTCGCCTCGTCGCGCGACAGCGTCGGCAGGGTTCCGGTGACCACAATGGACAAACCTTGCAGGTTGCGCGGCACCGATTCGTCCCGCTCGTCCGCCATGTTCACACCCGCTTCGCGCCAGCGCCCGACAACCTCGCGGTGCCAGTCGATCGCCCACCAGTCCCGCAGCGCGGTCACGATCGTCGGCCCGACCCCCTCGGCCGCGGCCAGCTCCTCCTCAGTGGCTTCGAAGATCCGTTCGAGCGAGCCGAACTCGATCGCCAGCGCCCGCGCCGCCGTCGGGCCGACGTGCCGGATGGACAGGGCGACGAGAACTCGCCACAACGGCCGCTGTTTGGCCGCCTGGAGGTTCTGGGCCAGCTTGGCGCCGTTGGCCGACAGCTCACCCGCGATCGTCCGGAACAGCTCGACCCGCTTGAGGTCGTCCTCGTCCAGGTCGAACAGGTCCGCTTCGTTGTCGTACACATCGGAATTGACCAGCGCCGCCGCGCTCTCGTAGCCGAGCACCTCGATGTCCAGCGCGTTGCGGCTGCCGATGTAGTCCAGCCGCTCACGCAACTGCCCCGGGCAGTACTGCGCGTTGGGACAACGGATGTCGACATCCGCTTCCTTCTCGGGACGCAGCAGCGTGCCGCACTCGGGGCACGACACCGGCATCACGAACTCGCGCTCCCCGCCCGTGCGCGCGTCGACGACCGGGCCGAGCACCTCGGGGATCACGTCACCGGCCTTGCGCAGCACGATGCGGTCGCCGATCATGACGCCCTTGCGCTTGACCTCACTGGCGTTGTGCAAGGTCGCGCGGGCGACCGTGGACCCCGCGACCGACACCGGCTCCGTCACCGCGTACGGCGTGACCCGGCCGGTCCGGCCGACGTTGACGCGGATGTCGAGCAGCTTGGTCGTGACCTCTTCCGGCGGGTACTTGAACGCGATCGCCCAGCGCGGCGCGCGGGACGTGGTGCCGAGGCGGCGCTGCAACGGCACCTCGTCGACCTTGATCACGATGCCGTCGATCTCGTGCTCGGCGTCGTGCCGGTGGTCCTCCCAGTACTTGATGAAGTCGTTGACCTCTTTGTGCGTCGACAGCACCCTGGTGTGCGTCGACACCGGCAGGCCCCACGCCTGCAACGCCTCGTACGCGTGCGACTGGCGGTCCAGCTCGAAACCGGCGCGCTTGCCGAGACCGTGGCAGATCAAGCGGAGCTTGCGGCTCGCGGTGACACTCGGGTCCTTCTGCCGCAACGAACCGGCCGCCGTGTTGCGCGGGTTGGCGTAGACCTGCTTGCCCGCCTCGGCCTGCTTGGCGTTGAGTTCCAGGAAGTCCTCGACGCGGAAGAAGACCTCGCCGCGGACCTCGACCAGCTTCGGCACCGGGTACTCGTCCGTGCCGGTCAGCACCTCCGGCACGTCCTCGATCGTGCGGACGTTCAACGTGACGTCCTCGCCCGTGCGCCCGTCGCCCCTGGTCAGCCCCCTGACGAGGCGGCCGTCTTGGTAGAGCAGGTTGATCGCGAGGCCGTCGATCTTCAGCTCGCACAGGTAGTGTGCGGCGTCCCCGACCTCCTTGGCGACCCGGTCGAACCACGAGGTCATCTCGTCCGCGTCGAACGCGTTGTCGAGGCTGAGCATGCGTTCGAGGTGGTCGACCGCGGTGAACTCGGTGGAGAACGTGCCCCCGACCTGCTGCGTCGGCGAATCCGGCGTGGCTAGCGCGGGGTGTTGCTCCTCAAGGCCCTGCAGCTCACCGAGCAGCTTGTCGAACTCGCCGTCCGTGATCGTCGGCGAATCCAGCACGTAGTAGCGGAACTGGTGGCCGCGGACCTCGTCGGCCAGCTCCGCGTGTCGCGTGCGGGCGCCCGCCGGCACGTCTTCGACGCCTTGCGGTTCATCAGTGCTGGTCACGATCGGCAGAGTAGTCCAGGCCCCTGACAATCCCGCGCAGCTCGAGCAGCCCGATCGAGCCCTGCGGCTCGGCGTCGGCGGTCTCCACCCGGCGCAGCCGCTCGGCGGCCAGCCGCTCACCGAGAGTGGCGTCCAACGGCAGGTAGGTCAGGGCCTCCCGGGCCGCCGGGTCGAGCTCGGCGAGCTTCGGGTGGTGCACGGCGACGTCGACGACGCCCTCGGCCTCGTCGACCTGGACGGCGACCCGGACGTCGGCGAGCGGGATGCGGTGCACGCCCAGGTTGACCGTGACCTCGGTCGGATCGGGCACGGGCGGGACGGAGTCGTGGAACTCCCAGATGGCGTCGTCCGGCGGCGCGGCGGCCTTCCACGCGTCGGTGAAGGGCCGCAGCCGCGGGTCCTCCTGACCCGAGATGACCAGGGCGTAGATGGAACGCTGTCCCCGTTCGAGCGAGAAGTGCAGCTCGGGGTGGACGACGGCGACGAGTTCGCACAGGTCGTTCTCGACCCGATTGGGTTCCGCGTCACCGAGCGCGGCGCTGACGGTGGGCAGCAGATCCGCCCATCCGCGCCAGAACTCAGCCGCGGCCTCGGCGGGATCCCGCTGAGGCGCCGGGTCGGTACGACGTCGCCTGAACCACTTCACTCACGCCAACCTAGTGGTTGCTGGCTCAGCGGGTGGCGGTTTCGACGCGGTCGGGGCCGAGGTAGTAGTGCATGGTGACCTCGCCACCGCCCGGCCGCGTCCACGAAGCGGTCTGGCTGAGAACACGCCGCCACCCGGTCCGCTCGTAGAACGCCAACGCGGCCGGGGCATGGCCCACAGTGTCCAGGACGAGGCGAAGCCCTCGCTGCGCTGCCTCCTCGCCGACAGCGTCCATCAACGCGGCGGCCACCCCCTGACGGCGTGCGGCCGGAACGACGAACAGCCTGGCCACGGCCGCGAGCCGGGCAGGCTCGACGCCCGCGGCATCGAGGACCGCCGGGACAGCGCACGGCCCATGCCCTTGCTGCAGGGCCACATGTCCGAGGACCACGCCGTCGGACTCGGCGACCCAGCTGCCGACCAGACCGTCCGGGTTCAGCCACCCGGCCGGTTCGGCCGGCCAGTTCGTGGGATACCGATCGGCCGCGTGTACTTCCGCCACCGCCTTGACGCACGCGTCGACGTCGTCAGCAGTGCGTTCCCGAATGATCACCCCAGGCACCCCGGGGATTCTGGCACTGCCCGGATCGCACATCCACGCGATTTCCAGCAACCTGCCGGTGCAGCCGCACGTCCACTTGGGTCATGCGGGGTTTATGGCTTTTGCCGGTACTGGTACTCCTGGCGAGCTGCACGACCGACACACCGCGAGTCGGGCCTCCGGTGGCCGCGAGCCCCACGCACCCGAACGCCGACTGGGGCGCGTTCCCGCTGGACCGCAAGCCACGACCGATCATCGTGGTCAGCCCGCCGCAGCAGGCGAAGCACACGCTGACGGTGACGTCAGCGGAGCAGCCACCAGCGACAGTGCCCGTCGCCCTGCCGGACGGGACCGTCGAACTGCCGACCATCCCAGCCGCCCAGGCCGCTGCGGCGGCGAGTGCGCGCGGCGAATCGGAACTGCCGGTGTCGGCGTCGCTGACCTCGGCGGTGTTCAGGACAGATCGAGGCGAAGTGACGCTGCCCGTGTGGCGTTTCGGCACGTCACCGGCGGTCGAGTGGCCCGCGTTGGACTCGGCGGCGTTCTGGAAGCTCGGCAAGGTCCGTGTGCCGGTGTGGGGCACAGCGCCCGCGAAGCTCACGGGCCTGAAACTGACGGTGTCGCTGCCGTACAGCCCAGAACCGTGCCCCGACTCTCCGGCGCCGCAGTTCCGCGGCGTCGTGACCGAGTCAGGGCCGACGGTGATGGTCCACGCGGCCCCGGCCGTCCCGCAACGATGCGCGCCAGGACGAAGCGACGTACGCCCGTTCGAAGTCACCCTCCGCGAACCACTGGGCGCGAGGGTGCTGGTCGACGGGGCGGGATCAGCCATCGCGGTCGAACCCTGACGCACGCAGGGCGACCGCGAGCAGTTCGGCAGCGGACCCGAGCAACCGCCGTCCACCAGGCCAGACAGCCCTGAGCTGACGGCGCAGGTCAAGGCCGTCGACGGTGACCTCGATCAACCGCCCCTCGGACAGGTCGGCGTCAACGGCGAGGACGCTGAGCACAGCGGGCCCGGCGCCATCGACAACCGCACTGCGCACAGCGGTGGTCGACCCAAGCTCAGCGACTGGGATGAGGTCACCGACCTTGGCCTTGCGCAGGGCGCGCTCCAACGTCTCCCGCGTGCCGGAACCACGTTCCCGCACGACAAGCGGCGTCGCGGCAAGATCAGCGGCCGTCAACGCCTTCCGCCGCCGCGCCCAAGCGTGGTTGGGCGGCACGACGACCGCGAGCCGGTCGGTGGAAACCCGCCGGGCGGACAACTCGGCGGGAACGGTCGGCGACTCGACGAAACCGAGATCCACCTCCCCGCTCCGGACAAGATCGCAGACGAGGCTGGAGTTGGTGACGACAAGACCGACGTAGAGGTCAGTCCGCGCCCGCCGCAACTCCCCGATCCACCCCGGCGCGAGGTGCTCGGCGACAGTGAGACTGGCCGCGACCCGCAACTCGGCGGCCCGCCGCGACCGCAACGCCTCAGCCCCGGCGACCAGCACGTTCAACTCGTCGAGAACCCGCCTGGCCCAGTCGGTGACAACGCGGCCGTCGGGCGTGAGCGCGGAACCCCGGCGCGTCCGGTCGACGAGCGCCAGCCCCAGCTTGCGCTCAAGGCTCGCCAACCGCTTGCTGGCAGACGGCTGCGCGATGCCCAACTTGGTCGCTGCCCTGCCGATGCTGCCCAGTTCACCGACCAGGACAAGCAGACGCAACGACTCCAGATCCGGAGTCATAGCCACAGGGTATGACTCCCGGCCCGGCCCAGCGACCGCACCCGGCCTCGTGCCGGGGACCTGTCCCTCCTCACTGGTCAAACGCGAACAGGACCTCACCTCGCGTCCGGAAGGCGGAGTCGCCGTGGACCGATGACTCGCGTCCCACCCTCACGCCGTGCTGACCCCGCGTACCCGGCTACGAGTGACGCGGCTGATCGTCGAGCAGGGATGGCGGACCTTCCCGGCCGCGGAAAGGTTCATGGTCTCGACCGCGCGGAAATGGGCCAAGCGCTATCGGGAGCGGACCTGGCGTTGCTCGGTGTTGAGGGAGTGCCGCCTGGTGGTGATTTCGGTGTTGAGGGCGTCGCGGTCGCTGATGCGGCGGTCGAGGCATTGCTGTGATAGCACGGATAACTCGATCTCGGCGGTGTTGAGCCAGGACCCGTGTTCGGGGGTGTGATGGACTTCCAGGCGCTGGGCCAGGGCGAAGGCCTCGCCGGGTGCGGAGGCTTCGTAGCGCGAGGTGATGCCGTGGGTGCCTGTGGTTGTCCATGACCGGCACCACGGTCTCGGCGTCGGGATAGTCCACGGTCAGGAGTTCTTTGACTTGCCCGACCCAGTCGATCTTGGTTCGCTGAGCCAGGCCGTGAACACGGCGCCACCCGCGAAGTGGCTCAACCCATACGAAGATCGAGCGGTGCCACGTCGGAGGTATTCGCTGTCCTCGCGGGCATCGCGGCCTGGTCGTGCTGGAACTCGGTCGCGGACCTGGCCGAGCAGTGGGAAGGGTTTCTCGTCCGTGCACACGACCGGACGGTTGGGTCGTACGTGCGGGCGCAGCCGGCCAGGACGTCCTCCATGCAGGTGGCGAACTCGGCGTTCGCTCGTGGTGGGATGTTCCAGCACTTCCTCAGATGAGGACGCAGTCGCGTTCTTCCAGGACCCGGCCGATGGTGGAGTGGTCCAGGTCAGGTCAGGGATGACCTCGGTGAGCTCGACGTGTTTTCCAGCAGCCGCAACGATCACCGGGCATGCCCCGGCGGTGGTTGCGAGCACGCCAGGGCGATCAGCCGGGTCTCGACCTCACCGGTCACCGGGGACGGCACCGGCGGAAGGTCATGCTTCTTACGGCCAATCGTGGCAAGGACGTCGTCGCCGGTCTCGGCGAATCGCTTGGCGACCAGCCGCAGCAGCTCACCCGAGACCCCGAGCCGGGCCGATCACGTCCTTCGGATCGGGCTCGCGCGGTGAGGTGTCCAGCGCGAGCAGCACCCGCGCACGCCGGATCGCCGACGCGGGGGCGCACACCCCTGGTGGTCAGCCGAATCAACTCTCCACGATCCCGCGCCGACAACCTGACCAGCCGCTTCAACTGGGAGGCCATGACAACAGCCGCCAGCCAAACGCACCTGAACCAAGCAGCGACACGCTGCTAGCGCTGCTGGCCGGACTGGTGGTTCCGGCCGCGACCGTGCTCAGCCTCCGGTTGGTCGACGGGCTGTGGTCCCTGTCCGGACTTGCGGCAGCAGCGTGGCTGGCCGTGTTCGCCGAACGGCGGTTCTCCGGCCGAACGGCACACTACCGACTCCGCGCTCATGTGGCCGGAGCGACCGGAGCCGGTGCAGTGTGGTTACGAGGTTGGCGCGCCTTCGATGTACTCCTCCGGGCTCAGGATCGGGGGGCGGATTGTCTCGTGCAGGTGGCGTCGGGTCCACGCGCGGGAATGCCTGCTCGAGGTGGTCCACCGGCGCGGCGTGCGGCGCCGGTGGCATCGCGGTTCCTCGATCAGCACCCGGTAGTACGGGCAGTCGCAGTCGCACTGGCAGTGTTCGCGTTGCAGGCGACAGAACTTGGTCTCCCAGTTGTCGATGCCGAGATCGTGCTCGCCGGACACGCACTTGCCGCAGTAGTGCATGCGTTGGCCGGGTAAAGCCGTCATCGAGCACCCTCTTCTGGAACGTAGGGGACCGAAGCTCCTACGGTGACTCAGGGAGACACCGCAGGAGTACCGCCCTTAGCGTGATTCAGCCGCTGCTGTTGCTCCTTTTGGTGTGATGAACCCCAACAAAAGTTGGCCTTGGGGCAGTTTGGTCAGTCCTGGAGCGACTTGGCGAACATGTCGTTGCCCGTTCGCGTAGATGTACGCGGTTCCCTTCTCCGCGCTCAGCAGGAAACCGTGGACGATGCGGATCGGTTTCGCGGCAGGGGCCGCACCTGGTGCGAGGCCGAGGCGCACGGACTGCGCGAGCGACTCCGGCGAGTCCACTGAGAGCAGTGCTTCCAGCGGCAGGACGGGCGCGGGCGGATCGATCGGACGGCCCGCTGGCGGGGTGTAGCCGTCCAGCTTGGCCCGTCCCCATCGGTACGGGTCGCCCTGCACTCCGCCCCAAGTGGACCAGCCGATCCGCGTCTGGCCGCTCTTGTCCTGCGTGTCCGAGTCGTACACCAGGACGTTCACCGCGGCGGACGCCGGATCGATCGCGCCCGGCACCTCGGCGAGCGGGACGGCGAACTCCACGACATACCCCGTGCCGGTGAGCTTCGAAGCCACCTTGACGCCGGGTGCACCGCCCTGCTTGTTGTCCGCGTCCCGCAACGCGCACGGCGGCCCTTCCGCTGTCGCGGGCAGGACGGCGAGTTTGTACGTGGTCGACGTGTTCTCCGAGCGTCCACGTGGGTCGATGGTCAGCTCGACCGAGTCGGTACGCCAGTGCCGCTTGCAGTCCGCTGTGGCCAGCTTCGTGCCGAGCACGTCGTCGGTCACCGTGACCAGTCCGTACAGCGTGTCGTCCCGCCAGGACAGCCGCGCGGTCGCCGAACAGTCGGCGGCCGAGGTGCATTCGTCGCCTTCCCACCGCGACGAGATGTCGATTTCCGGCCCTGGGTACTCCCCTGTCCCGGCAATCCCGTCCACCACAGGAGAACCACCGGCCTGGGAAATCGTCGTCGCCGGTACGAGTTCGAGCGCCGGGCGCGCTGTACCGCCGGGAACGTTGATGGTGTACCGGTAGTCGCCACCGCGCATCCCTGTCGGCAAGGCAGCGTCCGTGTTGCGGACCGTGAACCGGGCGACCGTGCTCGCGCCTGGAGCAACGCTGGGGAAGCGCTGCTCAGGACCGGCCTCGAACCCGGCGGGCATCGTCAGCGACACAGCGCCGTCGCGCGCCACGTCGCCGTTGTTGCGGATCGTCACGTCGATGTCACGGCTGCCGCCGGACGGCAACGTCAGCACCGGCGGGACCAGACCGGCCAGTTCCGGATGCCCGATCTCGCGCGCCCATTGCTGGTACTGCGCGACCTGCGGCAGGGGTTGCTGCGCGGCGCTGAGCACCGGGACGACCTCGACCAGCGCCTCCGTGAAGCCCGATTTTCCACCGTTGGCAACACGTACGCCGATGCGCGCCTTGCCCGGCTGTGCGTTGGCGGGCACCTTGACGGTGTCGCCGTTGACAGTCCACCCGGGCGGCGGGGTCAGCGTGGTCCGGCCACGAACCGACGACGTCACGTTGATCTTCACCGCCGAGCCCGCGGTCACCTCGTGGCGCGCGGGCTTCGCGGACAGCTTCGTGCCCAACGGCAGTTCGCCGGGCACGACCGCGCCTTCGAGCATGCCGCGAGCGCCGTGGGCGTCCAGGCGGTACGGCACCCGGCTGGCCACCTGGGTGAAGTAGTCACAGCCGATCTTCGCGGGATCCGTTGGCACGTCACCGAACCCGGCCCAGCCCTGGCTGGCGTACTCGCGCTGCGCGGCCCGCTCGATCTGGGCCCACGTCTTGCCGTCGTACGCCGGTTCGCCGCCCCACGCGCCCCAGACGCGGTCAGTCGGCTCCGCCGGGGCGAAGTCACGCACGCAGCCCGGTCCCTTGGTCGACTCGCCGTCGAACCCGCCGGTGAACAGCCGGGACACCGCCCACGGCCGCAGCCCCTGGTCGCGGAACGCCGCCGAGTCCGCGGCCTTCTCGTACGCCTCGATCGCGAGCCGCGCGGCGTACTGGTGGTTGCCGTGGTTGCCCGGCGTCGGCGCCGGGTCCATGGTGATCACGACCTTCGGCTTGGTCTGGCGGATCACCCGGACGACCTTGCCGAGCGTGTCCTCATGACCCCACGCCTGCTGGGTCAGCGGCGAGGACACCGTGTAGTAGAAGTCCGCCTTGTCGAGGTTGTAGACGTCGGTGATCCCGGCCTTGCCGACCGCGCGCCGCTCCTCGGCCTCGCGGATGCGGCCGAGCGCCGGTCCTTCCTCCGGGCCGACGGCGTTCCCGCCGCCTTCGCCACGGGTCACGGTGACGACGCCGGAGCGCACCTTGAACTGGCCGAGCGTGGCCAGCGTGAAAGCTTCGTCGTCCGGGTGGGCGCCGATGAACAGCACGTCCAGCTCGGCACGGTCTCGTCCGCCGCCTGGTTGGGCGGCATGCACAGGAACCGCCGTACCAGCGAGGAGTACAACGGGTAGCAGGGCACCCCAGCGCACGTTTCCTCCCAGTGAGTCTCTAGCCCTTGACCGCGCCATCGACCATGCCGCGGATGAAATGTCGTTGCAGGAACAGGTAAACCACCACCACGGGCAGCGCGACCAGTACCGACGCGGCCGCCAGCAGCGGCACGCTCGTGTCCGATCTGCCCGAGAAGAACTGCAGGCCGAGCGGCGCGGTGCGTAACGCCTCACCGGTGATCATCACCCTGGCCAGCAGGAACTCGTTCCAGGTCCACATGAACACCAGCACGATCAACGTGACCAGCGCCGGGCGGCCCATGGGCACGAGCACGCGCCAGAGCGTCTGCCAGTGCCCGGCGCCGTCCAGCCGGGCGGCCTCGACCACGCTCCGCGAGGTGGACCGGAAGTACGTCCGCATCCAGAACGCACCGAACGCCACGGACTGCGCGACCTGCGGCAGGATCAGCGAGGCGTACGTGTCCGTCAGGCCGAGGTCACGCAGGTCGTAGTACAGCGGGACGACCACGGCCTCACTCGGCACGGTCAACCCGAGCAACAGCAGGTAGAACAACGCGTCCCGGCCGCGGAAACTCATGGTGCCGAAGGCGTACGCGGCCAGGACCGACAACACGACAGTGATCGCGACGACGCTGACACTGACGATCAGGCTGGAGAACAAGTAGCTGCCGAACCTGGCCTCGCTCCACGCTCTGCCGAAGTTCTCCCAGTGGATCCCGCCGCGCCCGGCCACCTCCGGCCGCAGCGCGGTGAAGATGATGGACAGCATGGGGTACAACGCGAAAATGGTGAAGACGCCGAGAACGAGATAGGTGCCGACGCGTTCGGCCCGGGAGACAGTCACAGCTGTTCCGCCTCCCCGCGGTTCGAAGTCCTGCTCGCCTTGGGAGACACCGCCACGTTCCACTGAGGTGCGGCCGGGAATCGCGAGAGTGACATGAAGGAGGTCATCCCCGCTCCCTCCCTGTGACCCGCGTGATCACGTACGTCACGAGGAAGGCGAGCACGGTGATGACCACGCCGATCGCCGCCGCCGAGCCGACCTGTCCGGTGTGGAACGCGCGCTGGTAGATCTCGTACGCGGGCACCGTGGTCGAGCCGCCAGGGCCGCCCAACGGGGTCATCATGTAGACCAGGTCGAACGTGCGCAGGGCGGCGATCACGGTCAGCGTCAGCGCCACACCGATCTCCCCTCGCAACGCGGGCAGGATCACCGAACGGAACTCGCCCGCCGGTCCGGCGCCGTCCAGCCGGGCGGCGTCGAACAGGTCGGCCGAGACCTTCCCGATCCCGCCGAGGAACAAAACCATCGCGAGCCCAGTCTGCACCCAGGTACCGACAATCCCGACCGCCAGCAGGGCCGTCGAGGAGTCGCCGAGCCAGGCTTTCCCTTCTGTGCCAAGGACGAAATTCAACGCACCGTCCGGCGCGAAGATCCTTTGCCAGGCCACGGCGACCACGACCATAGCGATCACCTGCGGCAGGAACAGCACGGTCCGGAAGAACGGCAACCCGCGTACACGAACCCTATGGAGCGCAGTCGCGAGTACGAGTCCTATGCAGACAGGAACGACCGAGAAGAACAAGATGAGCACGGCGACGTGCCCGAACGCCGCCAGCGCGCCCTCCTCGGCGAACATGTCGCCGTAGTTGGAGAAACCCGTGAACGTCCCCAGCGACAGACCGTCCCACTTGAACAGTGACAGCCATCCGCTGTGCAGCAGCGGGAACAGCAGGAACGCCGCGTAGACGAGCAGTGCGGGCAGGGCGTAGAGGTACCCCACCCGCCTCGGTTCACCGACCGCCACGGCTCGACTCCAGGTCCGCCTGGAGTTTGCCGAGGAACGCCTCCACGTCCAGTTGCTTGGCCATGAACTGCTCGACCGAGTTGCTGACCACCTCGTACGCGTTGGGCGTCGCGTAGTCCAGGTACGGCACGAGCTTCTGGGAGGCGGACGCCTCCTGCCACTTGTCGAGCACGTCCCGTTCCGGGCCCGCGCCGACCTGGTCACCCGCCTTGATCACCGGCAGGTTGCCGCTGGAAGCGACGGTCCGCATCGCATCGGGGCTGGTGATGAAGTCGAGGTACGCGGCAGCCGCGTCCGGGTTCTTCGACTTCGAGCTGATCGCCCACGGCAGCCCGGTCCCGCCGGTCACCGTGCCACCGGGCGGCAGGATGAAGCCGACGTTGTCGGCCAGCGCCTCCTTGAGCGTCGCCAGGCTCCACGTGCCGTTGACGTGGAAGAGGCCTTCGCCCTTGCCGAACTTCTCGGTGGCGTCGTCTCCTTTCAGGCCCGCGAAACCCGGGGTCAGGTAGCCCTTGTCGACCCAGTCGGCGACCTGCTGGGCGGCCTGCCGGTTCGGCTCGGTCTTCCAGTTCGCGTCCACGCGGCCGGTGGCCAGCTTGGTCTCGTCGGCCGGATTGCCGAACCGGTGCATGGCCAGCGCGTACAGCAACGGGCCCGCGCTCTTCTCCAGGTTGCCGACCTGCAGCGGCAACTGGCCCGCGGTCTTGGCCTTGGCCAGCGCCGCGTCGAACTCGTCCCACGTCTTGGGCGGCTGCAGGCCGAGCTGGCTCAGCTTGGACTTGTTGTACCAGATGCCGACCAGCTCACCGGTCTGCGCAACGCCGTACAGCTTGCCGTCGCCGAGGCTGTCGCCGCTGTCGGGGTAACTGGCGAGCTTGCGGACGAACTCGGGGAACCGCTGGTTCCACTGGTACGCCTCGGCATACGGGTCCACCGGCCGCAGCAGGCCGGCTTTGACGAACGCGCCCATGTCCTGCTTGCCGTTGTTGACCTGCGCGATGTCCGGCGCGTCGTTGGCGGTCAGACCGAGCTTGATCGTGCTGCGCAGGTCGTCGAAGGAACGCCCGACCCGGTTGATCTTGATGTTCGGGTACTTGGACTGGAACTGCGCGTTCAACGCCTTGATCTGGGATTCCTGCGCCGGGCGCGTCTCCTGGTCCCAGATGGTCAGCGTCACGTCGCCGAGCGCGCCGACGTCCTTGCGCACCTGCCCGGCGGGCTGTTGCGCGGGTTTGTTGTCCGCTCCGGGCGCACACGCGGCGAGCACCAGTGCCGCCGCGGCCACGATTACCGGCAGTTTCCTCACGAGATCCCTCGCAATCCGATGGTCGCGCTCGCTCGGCGGACCTGGGTGTCGGCGTGACTGGGCAGCAGGTCGTTGAGGAACGTGTAACCACGCAGCTCACGCTCGTCCCGGCGGCCGACCAGGCGCCACCACGCCGCGATGTCACCCCAGCCCGGCGCGGACTGCGAGCCCCCGAAGTGTTGCACGGACAACGCCGCGCAGAGGTTTGCGAAATGCACCCGATCGGTCAACGGCCAACCGGCGAGCGTGCCGACCACGAACCCGGCGCCGAACACGTCACCGGCGCCGGTGGGGTCGAGCGCGGCCACGTTCAGCCCGTTGACCTCGGCTTCCTCACCTGTGGCCGCGTCGATCGCGTACGCGCCGCTGCCGCCTCTGGTGACCACCACGACCGGGACGATCTCCGCGAGCGCCCTCGCCGCGGCTTTCACGTCGTCGGACTTGGTGTAGCTGATCGCTTCGACGCTGTTGGGCAGGAACACGTCGTAGCCGTCCAGCAGCTGCCGGAGCATGGACGGTTCCCAGCGTTCGGTCGGGTCCCAGCCGACGTCGGCGAACAGCAGGGCGCCCTGTTGCTTGGACTTCTTCACCCACTGGTCGGAGTGCAGGTCCACGTGCACGAAACACGCCTTGGTCGCGGGCGGCGGGTCCAGCAGTTCGTCCGCGCTGACCGGCGAGGGGTGGCCGTGGGTGACCATGGCACGGTCCCGCTCGATGGCCATGGAGACGGTCAACGGCGAGTGCCAGCCGTAGAACCGCCGTGAATGGGTGAGATCCACCCCTTCCTGCGAGGCGAGGACGTCCCAGCAGAAGTCGCCGTACGCGTCCTCGCCGAACGCCGCGGCCAGCCCGGTCCGCAACTGCAGCCTGCTCAGCGCGACCGCCAGGTTGGCGATCCCGCCGGGACTGGATCCCAGCCCGGTCGCCCACACCTCCGTACCCGGCTGGGGCAGGTGGTCGAGTCCGGTGAAGATGATGTCCAAGAACACCGTTCCCGACAGGAGAATGTCCAGCTCAGGGCCCCCAGCGGCCCGCTCGTCCGACACCGCGCCCTCCTTGCTCGATCCGGTGAGTCTGCACCCATCTGCAAAGAAATGACAAGTTGTCTGACGCAATCTGACTGATATTGTTCGGTTGTGCTCCCGCAGCGGCGCCACGCCGAAATCCTGCGCTGCCTCACCCAGGAGGGGTCGGCGTCGGTCACTGCGCTGTGCGCCCAGCTGGCCACGAGCGCGGCCACCATCCGCCGCGACTTGATCTGGCTGGAGCGCGAAGGAGTTCTCACGAGAGTGCACGGCGGCGCCGTGCTCGCGCCGTCACAGGAGGAACGACCGTTCGACCGCGTGGCCCGCGAGGACGGCGGCGTGAAGGACGAGGTTGCCAAGGCCGCGGCAACGCTTGTGCGTGACGGGGAGTCCATCCTGCTGGACATCGGCACGACCACGCACAGACTGGCCGCGCACCTGCGCGGGCGTGACATCACCGTGCTGACAAGCAACCTCGCGGTGTACGAGGAACTGGCGGACGACCACGCGGTCGAGCTGATCCTGCTCGGCGGGGTCGTGCGACGCAATTACCGTTCCATGGTCGGGTTTCTGACCGAGGACGCGTTACGCCAGGTCCGGGCGGACCGCGTGTTCCTCGGCGCGGCAGGTGTTCGTGACGACGGTTCGGTCATGGACGACACCGTCGTGGAAGTGCCGTTGAAACGGGCCATGCTCGCCGCGGCCGACCAGGTGGTCCTGCTCGCCGACCGGGGCAAGTTCCCCGGCGGCGGCCTGGCCCGGATCTGCGGCGCGGAGGAGATCGACGTGCTGGTGACCAACGCGGACACGGCCGGTGCCGGCCTGTCCGCCGTGCGTGAGGCGGGTGTGGAGGTGATCGAGGGATGAAGCTGGTGATCCTCGGCGGTGGCGGGTTCCGCGTGCCGCTGGTGCACCAGAGCCTGCTGGCCGACCCCGACCGGCTGGTCGACGAGATCGTCCTGCAGGACGTGATGGTGCAGCGGCTGACCGCGATCGGTGCCGTGCTCGACCAGCAGGCGCAGGGCGCGTCGTGGCGGCCGCGGATCCGGATGACGACGTCGCTGGCGGACGCGTTGTCCGGTGCGGACGTGGTGTTCTCGGCGATCCGCGTCGGCGGTCTCGGCGGGCGCAGCCTGGACGAGCGGGTGCCGTTGAAGCACAGCCTGATCGGTCAGGAAACCGTGGGGCCGGGCGGGATCTGCTACGCGCTGCGGACCGTGCCGGTCGCGCTGGACATCGCCAGGCAGGTCGAACGGCACGCGCCGGACGCGTGGCTGATCAACTTCACCAACCCGGCCGGGATCGTCACCGAGGCGATGTCGGCGGTGCTCGGCGACCGGGTGATCGGCATCTGCGACTCGCCAGTCGGCCTGTGCCGCAGGGTGGCCGGCGCCCTCGGCGTGTCCGAACAGGACGCGACATTCGACTACATCGGACTCAACCACCTCGGCTGGCTGCGCCGGGTGCTGGTGAACGGACGAGACCGGCTGCCCGGACTGTTCGACGACGAGGCCGCGCTGACCTCGTTCGAAGAAGGCAAGCTGTTCGGCGCGCAGTGGTTGCGGACGTTGCGCTCGGTGCCCAACGAGTACCTGCACTACTACTACTTCGCGCGGGAGACGCTCGACCAGTTGCGCACGCAGGAGACGACGCGCGGCGAGTTCCTCTCCGACCAGCAGAAGTCGTTCTACGAACGGATCGGCAACGATCCGCAGGCGGCGTTGCAGACGTGGATGCAGACCCGCTCGGAGCGGGAGAACACGTATCTCGCCGAAGGCAGGGCGATCGCGGGGATGGCGGAGCGCGCCGCGTGCGACATGGACGGCGGCGGGTACGAGCAGGTGGCGCTGCGGTTGATGAACTCGATCACGCGCAACCGCCCCGACCAGCTGATCCTGAACGTGCGCAACCGCGGAGTCGTTGCGGGACTGGACAATTCCGTGGTGGAGGTGCCGTGCTTCGTGGACGGCAACGGACCCCGGCCGGTCGCGACCGGTCCCGTCGACCCGCACAGCCTCGGCCTGATGCTGCAGGTGAAGGCCTGCGAGCAGGCAGTGATCCGCGCGGCGCGGACGCAGAACCGCTCGGACGCCCTGTTCGCGATGGCCACGCACCCGCTCGTGGACTCGGTGGCCGCCGCGACGGCGACGCTCGACGGCTACGTGGCCGCGTTCCCCGAGCTCAGCGCGTTTCGAGCACCTTGAACTGCCCCAACGTGCATTGGCGCCTCAGCGGGAGCGTGAGAGCCTGCTGAGGTGCCGAGCGACTTCATCATCAAGACGGGGGACATGATCAAGGTCACGATCCCGCCCCCGGTGATCGTGCCGGCCATCCAGGCCCCGGTGCCGCTCAAGGGGTCGAGCACGAACGTGCAGGTCAACAATCAGTTCGTCTGCTTGCGGGGCGACGAGCTGCCTCAGGTGTTGCGCGGCCCGTTGCCTTACACCGCACCGCCTTTCGTCACCCCGGGGACGGGGACGCTGACGCTCACGCTGGCTCCGTCGAACCTGACGATCCAGTCGCAGAACGGTCCGAAGGTGTTGGTGAAGGGAATGACCTTCACGGCGACTTTCACCGTGCAGGCTCCCGCGACGCAGCCGACTCCGGGTGGTCCCGTGCCGGATCCTGTCGCCGTGAAACCGGGAACAGCGCAGTTCATCACCACCAACACGACCGTGTACGGCGGGTAACTGCTTCCCCGTTGCCGTGGGATCCTTGAGCAGTGACTGGGCCAAGGGAACACAGACCTCCATCGTTGCACCAGAGGGCAAGGCAGCGGCTGCTGGTGGACATCGACGATCCGGTCTCCTTGCTGCCACATTCGCTCAGCGACGACCACTACCACGCGGCTGATGAGGTCCCCGGCACATTCCGCATCGATTTCCCGGCTCCGCACTATCAACCTCGACAGTCTCAAGCCTCGGCTCAAGTGAATCACAGCGTTCTCAGGTACGCCATCAACACATCGCTGAACGCCCGAGCCGCGTTCGTCGGGGGAACGTCCGTCCGCTGAGCCAAAGCGACCGTGCGGCTCAACCCGGGCGGAGCGATGGGGATGCCCCGCAAAGCGGGCCGGTTGGCCAGAACCATGCTGGGAACGATGGCAACCCCCAAACCGGCTTCGACGAACCGGAGCACGGCGTCCATCTCCCCGCCCTCGACGGACATACGCGGCTCATAGCCCACCCCGCGACACGCCTGGATTGTCGTCTCACGCAAGTCATAGCCTTGGCGGAACATCACCATCGAACGGTCGCGCAGATCGATCAGCCGAATCGTCGGTCGGTTGACCAGAGCAGGCAGGCTGGCCGCGGAGGCCACCAGCAGGTCCTCGCGCAGGACCACCCGCGTGGTCAATGCCGGATCCGGCCCTTCCGGCGGGACGATGATCAACGCCAGATCCAGGTCGCCGCGCAGCAAGGACCGGGACAAGTCCCGCGAGCCGCCCTCCTCCACCAGCAGCCGAATGCCCGGATAGGCCGAGTGGTATCGGCTCAGCACGTCAGCGAAGACCGAAGCACACAGACTCGGAGTCGCCCCCACGCGCAGCCGTCCCCTGCGGAGGCCGACCAGTTCGGCGACCTCGTGACGAGCTGTGTCCACGTCGGCGAGGATGCGGCGGGCGATCGGCAGCAGCGCCTCGCCTGCCGGGGTCAGCGTGACGTTGCCGCGCACGCGGCTGAACAGGGGCGTGCCGAGTTCGGTTTCCAGGCTCTGCACCTGCTTGGACAGTGAGGGTTGCGCCACACCGGCCTGCTCCGCGGCCCTGGTGAAGTGCTTGGTGTCGGCCACCGCCAGGAAGTACCTGAGCTGCTGCAAGGTGAGCCGGTCGACCTTCTCCATAGTCCAAGGCTATCAAATCGAGGGTTTTGATATATTGGACGACTCGGTCCGCACCATGCTTACTGAGTGCTGTGACAGTGCTCGACGCGGCCCGGCGCACCACCCCGGGGCGAATCTGGTCGTCCACCATCGGCAAGAAGGCCGTGATGGGCGTCACCGGGCTGCTCATGCTGATCTACGTGATCGTGCACATGGCGTCCAACCTCAAGATCTTCTTCGGGCGCGAGAACATCGACGGCTACGCGTCCTG
Organism: Kibdelosporangium phytohabitans; assembly: GCF_001302585.1. Lineage (GTDB taxonomy): Bacteria > Actinomycetota > Actinomycetes > Mycobacteriales > Pseudonocardiaceae > Kibdelosporangium > Kibdelosporangium phytohabitans. The sequence goes on from NZ_CP012752.1 coordinate 10,219,501, forward strand.
GCTGCGCCACCTCCTCGACGGCCTGCTGGGCTACGAGGGCTTCGTGTGGGTGGCCCGGATCGGTCTCGTCGCCTGCGTCGTGCTGCACATGACGGCGGCCATCCAGCTGGCGCGGCGGGCGCGCAAGGCACGGCCCAAGGCCTACCAGCACCGCGCGAAGGTCCAGGGCAGCTACGCCGCGCGCACGATGCGTTGGGGCGGCGTGATCCTGGCGTTGTTCATCGTCTACCACATCCTCGACCTGACCGCGGGCGTGCTGAACCCGAACGGCGTGCACCTCGCGGTGTACGACAACGTGGTCGCTGATTTCCAGCGCTGGTACGTGGTCCTGTTCTACGCCGCGGCCGTCATCGCACTGGGTTTCCACATCCGGCACGGGCTGTGGAGCGGGTTGCAGAGCCTCGGCGCGTCCAACGCCGCACGGCAACGGGCCATCCAGAGCTTCGCTTTCGCGGTCGCTTTCCTGATCACAGTGGGATTCCTGGCCGTGCCGTTCGCCGTACTGACCGGATTGGTGGGTTAGCCGATGTACACCGAAGGGGCACCGATCGTCGACGGCAAGATGCCGGACGGTCCGCTGGACAAGCGGTGGGAGAAGCGGCGGTTCTCCGCACGGCTGGTGAACCCGGCGAACAAGCGCAAGATGACCGTGATCGTGGTCGGCACCGGGCTCGCCGGTGGCTCGGCCGCGGCCACGCTGGCCGAGCTGGGCTACAACGTCTTGTCGTTCTGTTACCAGGACAGCCCGCGCCGTGCGCACAGTATCGCCGCGCAGGGCGGGATCAACGCGGCCAAGAACTACCGCAACGACGGCGACAGCGTCTTCCGGCTGTTCTACGACACGATCAAGGGCGGTGACTTCCGCGCCCGCGAGTCCAACGTGCACCGGCTGGCCGAGGTCAGTGTCGAGATCATCGACCAGTGCGTGGCGCAGGGTGTGCCGTTCGCCCGTGAGTACGGCGGTCTGCTGGACACCCGTTCTTTCGGCGGGGCACAGGTTTCCCGCACGTTCTACGCCCGGGGCCAGACCGGGCAGCAACTCCTGCTCGGTGCGTACCAGGCGCTGGCCAGGCAGATCAACGCCGGACGCGTGAAGATGCACCCGCGTACCGAGATGCTCGACCTGATCGTCGACGACGGCAGGGCGCGCGGGATCGTGGCCCGTGACCTGGTCACCGGCGACATCGACACGTACACCGCGGACGCCGTCGTGCTGGCGACCGGCGGTTACGGCAACACCTTCTACCTGTCCACCAACGCCAAGGGCAGCAACGCGACAGCGATCTGGCGCGCGCACAAGCGTGGCGCGTTGTTCGCCAACCCGTGCTACACGCAGATCCACCCGACGTGCATCCCGGTCAGCGGCGCGCACCAGTCGAAGCTGACGCTGATGAGCGAGTCGCTGCGCAACGACGGCCGTGTGTGGGTTCCCAAGGCACCGAAGGACAACCGGGCGCCACACATGATCCCCGAGGACGAGCGGGACTACTACCTGGAGCGGATGTACCCGAGCTTCGGCAACCTCGTCCCGCGTGACATCGCTTCCCGTGCCGCCAAGAACATCTGCGATACCGGGCACGGCGTCGGACCGGGCGGTCTGGGCGTGTACCTGGACTTCTCCGACGCCGTCGAACGGCTCGGCCGGGACGCGGTCGAGGCGAAGTACGGCAACTTGTTCGAGATGTACGCCCAGATCACGGGCGAGGACCCGTACAAGGTGCCGATGCGGATCTACCCGGCCGTGCACTACACGATGGGTGGCCTGTGGGTCGACTACGACCTGCAGAGCACGATCCCCGGCCTGTTCGTCATCGGTGAGGCCAACTTCTCCGACCACGGCGCCAACCGGCTCGGTGCGTCCGCGCTGATGCAGGGCTTGGCAGACGGGTACTTCATCCTGCCGAACACCATCGGCGACTACCTCGCCGACGGCCCGTTCCCGCAGGTCTCGCCGGAGGCGATCACGTCGGTCGAGCAGGAGGTCGTCGACCGGGTCGTGCGGATCCTCGCGGTCGACGGCGACCGTTCGCCCGACGACATCCACCGCGAACTGGGCCAGCTGATGTGGGACTACTGCGGGATGGAACGCTCCGAGGAGGGCCTGCGCAAGGCGCTGGAGGCGATTCCCGCGCTGCGCAAGGAGTTCTGGCAACGGGTGCGCGTGCTCGGCACCGGCGACGGGCTCAACCAGTCGCTGGAGAAGGCCGGCCGCGTCGCCGACTTCATCGACCTCGCCGAACTGATGGTGATCGACGCGCTGCACCGCACGGAGTCGTGCGGCGGGCACTTCCGGGCTGAGAGCCAGACCGAGGACGGCGAAGCACTGCGAGACGACGAGAACTTCAGCTACGTCGCCGCGTGGGAGTACGGGCCGCAGCAGCCCGTCCTGCACCGCGAGGACCTGCGGTTCGAGAACGTCACGCCGAGTCAACGGAGCTACAAGTGAAGTTCACCCTGCGTGTCTGGCGCCAGGACAACCAGTTCGACAAGGGCAGGCTGGTGATGTACGTCGTCGACGACATCTCGCCGGACATGTCCTTCCTCGAGATGCTCGACGTGCTCAACGAACGGCTGATCAAGGACGGCGAGGAGCCGATCGCGTTCGACCACGACTGCCGCGAGGGCATCTGCGGCATGTGCGGCCTGATGATCAACGGCAACGCGCACGGCCCGAACAAGCTGACCACCACGTGCCAGCTGCACATGCGCAGCTTCAGCGAGAACGAGGCCATCACGATCGAGCCGTGGCGTGCCGCGCCGTTCCCGGTGATCAAGGACCTGGTGGTGGACCGGTCGTCGTTCGACCGGATCATCGAGTCCGGTGGTTACATCAGCGCGCCGACCGGCAGCGCGCCGGACGCCCACGCGGTGCCCGTGCCCAAGGCAGACGCCGACAACGCGTTCGAGGCGGCGGCGTGCATCGGTTGCGGCGCGTGTGTCGCCGCGTGCCCCAACGGTTCGGGCATGCTGTTCACCGCGGCCAAGACGACGCACCTCGGCTTGCTGCCGCAGGGGCAGCCGGAACGGCTCACCCGCGCGCTCGACATGGTCGAGACGCACGACGAGCTGGGCTTCGGCGGCTGCACCAACTCGGGCGAGTGCACCGCGGTGTGCCCGAAGGGCATTCCGCTGGAGGCCATCGGGCGGCTCAACCGGGACGTGCTGAAGGCGGCGACGAAGCTGCCGGCTAGGCACTGAGCAAGCCGTTCACCAACGCCCGCAGGCCTGCCTCGTACGTGTCCCGCATGGACAGTTCGGGCCAGCGCTCGGCGACCGCGTGGACGGTCGGCCGGTGTGTTTGCTTGCGCAGCACGGCATCGCGGTAGTTCGGCTGTCCTTCCGCACGCCTGCGGGCGCCCCTCGCCTTGATCATGATCTCACCGGCGGTGTAGTACCAGATCGTCCGGTACACGTACACGGCCTCGTCCAGCGTGCGTCCACTGTCGACGGCTGCGGCCATGATCTCCTCGGTCACCCACAACGCCGCTTCGCCGACCAGGTCGTCCGCGGTGAGCACTTCGGTGATCCACGGCCACGCGGCCAACGCGTCGTGCATGGCCAGCGCCGTCAGCACGACGCGTTCGCGCGGGTCACCGGGTAGTTCCGGGCGCTTGATCTCGTCGGCGTAGTAGTCGAGCAGCTGGATCAGCAGGTCTTCTTTGTCGCGCACGTGGTGGTACAGCGTTGTGGCGGCGACACCCACCTCGGCCGCGAGCTTGCGCATGGTCAGGGTCTCCCAGCCGTCGCGGTCGATCAGCGCGCGGGTGGCAACCAGGATCTCGTCCCGGTTGATCCGGGGTGGGCGACCAGTTCTCGGCACGGGCTCATCCTCGCACCTTGACAGGACTGCTACTTTTCGAACATGTTCGAAAAGTCATCCGGCCGTCCGGTGCTCCTGGTCTGCCTCGCCGTGTTCGGCCTGATGGCCGGCCAGCAGATGGTCGGCCCGATCCTGCCGCCGCTGGCACGCGAACTCGGACTGAGCGAACTGCACCTGGGCATCGTGATGACCGTGGCCGCCATCGGCGCGGTCGTGGCGAGCCCGTTCTGGGGACGGCGTGGCGCGTCGTGGGGACATCGCGCGGTGCTGCTCACCTCGCTCGCCGGCGCGACCGTGGGCCTGCTCGGGTTCGCGGTGATCGCCCAGGCCGGGCTGGCCGGGGCGTTCGCCGTGCCGCTGCTGTTCGCCCTGATCCTGCTCAGCCGCAGCGTGATCTTCGGTATCTCGTGGGCCGCGACGCCAGTCACCGCACAGTCCTATGTGGCCGACATGACCACGGGTGAGGTCGCGCGGGTGCGTGGCATGTCCATGGTGGGCGCCGCGCAGGGCCTCGGCATGGCGCTCGGGCCCGGTGTGGGCGGCCTGCTGGTGTTCGGCGGCCTGCTGCTCCCGCTCTACGTCGCCCCGGCCCTGATCGCCGTGATCGCCGTGCTGGTGTGGCTCAACCTGCCCAAGCCGGACAAGCACCGCGAGATCGTGGCGGCGGTCAAGGTGAAGCCGTTCGACCCACGCGTGTGGCCGTTCCTGCTCGCCGGGTTCGGCATGTTCATGACGTATGGAATCGTGCTGCTGACGGTCGGATTCCTGTTGCAGGACAGGCTTGCGCTGACCGCGCAGCAGACCGGGCTGGCCACCGGGCTCGTCACGCTCGCCTGCGCCGGGATGATGATGCTCGTCCAGGCGGTCGTGGTGCCCCGCGTCGGCTGGGGTCCCGCCCGGCTGATCCGGGTCGGCGCCAGCGTGATGGCCGTCGGCACGGCAACCATGGTGTTCGCGTCGACCGCCGCCGTCGTGGCCGTCGCGCTGGCGGTTCTCGGCGTCGGGGTCGGTTTCTGCATGCCCGGCTCCATGTCCGGCCCGACCTTGCTCGTCAGCCGGGAGGAACAGGGTGCCGTCGCCGGGCTGACCGGTTCCAGCAACGCGCTGACGTTCGTCTTCGGACCCCTTGTGGGCACGGCGTTGTACGAGATCGCCCCAGCCGCGCCCTACCTGCTGGGCACCGTGCTGCTGGTCGGGCTGATCGTGTTCGTCTTCGCCCACCCGGGCATCCGGCAGACGGCGCCGCCAACCGGCGTACAGCGACCGATCGAAGTCCCTGCCGTCGACTGAACCCGTGACCCGCATGACCTCCTTGGCCTCGAACGGTTTCCACGTCATCCGGACGCGCCTGCCATCGCGGTCCGGCACACCGTCGTCACCATTCCATTGCCCGTCACCGGAAAGCGCCCGACGGCGCGGAAGTTCTCGCCGCCGCAGGACGGCAGCGGCCCATCGGTGACGAAGTTCCGGACAGCTTCGGCGGTGCACGACGAATACGTGGATCCGGTCCGGAGCACCGAAACGGCGAGGCACCAGTCCTCCCACACCCCGTAGCCGCGAGTCGTTTCCTGCGCGGAGACGGGGTGTTCCGGGTGTTTGGCCCGGTGGCCGGCCAGCTGGGCCCGTCGCGTCCCGTAACCCGTTGCTCGGTCGGGAAACACCGTCGGCTGTCGGCAACCGCGGCCTTGACGTGCCGCGGGAACCGGCTCATGTACGCGGGCGCTTCCACGCTGCCGCAAGAATTGCCTTACAGGACAACGTTTCGCGCACCCAACGCGGCCCGCACGGCTTCGATGTCGGCGGTGAAGAACTGGGTTGGTCCGCCGGGCAACGCGGTGATCGCGCCCGCCGACGGCCGGTCAAGGTCGCGCGGCAGCCACGAGAACGGGACAGAGATCTTTTCGGATCCCGGTTGCGCGGGGGTCCAGCGGGACCTGGAGCACACCGTCACACCGCGCCGCAACGCCGGCACAGGGATGACGTGACTCACTCGCCGCCGCGGCGGGTACCGCGACGGCCCCAGGAAGACGAGAACCGCCGTAATCCATCGCATGGACCCAGCGTGTCGTGGACAACGTGTTCGCCACTTCAGGGAAATCCCCCCGATGTGAGTAGTCGCACGGGGTACGGCCGGCGCCGGATGGGGCATCCTGAACCCATGCGTCCGCACGACGTCGAAGTCGGCCACACCTACCGGGTGCGCATCACCCAGCGGGACAACCCGGCCCGGTTCATCACGGGCGATCCCCGCAAGGCCGAGGCCGACCTGCTGATGCTGAGCTGGACGCTGGAAGCGGTGCACGAGTTCGACCTGACGGTCACCGCGACCGGCGAGAAGCTCGGCGACGAGCCCGCGGTCACCGGTGTCCGCGTCGCGGAAACCTCGCACATCAGCACGCCGTTGCCCCACGACGCGGCGGAACGCCTTGGCCTGCCGACAGATGTGGCGTACATCGTCGAAGGCGTGCTCAAGGACGCGGTGACCGGCCGGATCGTGAGCAGGCCGACCGGGGAGACGATGACCGTCCCCGTCGCCTGGTTATGGCCGCTTTAGCGGCGCCAGTCGACGGTCTCCAGCGAGATCACCCACGGGTCGTTCATCAGCTTGTCGGTCTCGCTGATCTCCATGAGCGCCACCTTCGCGCCGACCCAGCCGTGCCAGCAGTTGAACATCGTCAGCTGCGGGTAGCGGGTCCGGACCTTGTCGATGATCTCGGTGGCTTTCCAGTTGCCGTCGTACGGATCACCGGAGCCGACCTCCAGCAACGCCATCGGCCGCTGCGCGGCGAGCATGTCCGAGATGTCCTCGACCTGCCCGTCCAGTCCGAACGTGAGCGCGTTGCCGTAGCTCGTCGGCCCCATGATGTCGACGATGTCGTCACCGGGGTAGAACCGCATCCGCGGCCCGTCCCACGGCCTGGCCGGTGAATACGCCCACAGGACGTTGTGCAGGCCACGGGTCCCGGTCAGGTACGCGTGCATGTCGCGGTAGAGCCGGACCGCCTCGCTGTGGCCGGTGCGCCGGTCCAGGCCCCACCAGAACCAGTTCCCGTTGAGCTCGTGCAACGGCCGCAGGATCAGCGTCACGCCCGCCTCGTCGAGCTGCTGGACGATGTCGCCGAGCATCTCCAGGTCGGCGCGCCAGCGGCTGCGCGCCTGGCTGGGTGGCGCGTCGGCCAGCAGCGCGCTCAGGTCGTCCTTCCGCGCCGACTCGCCGACCCGGTAGGACTCGGGGTCGACCTGCGGCAGGAACGGGTTCGGCCGGTGCAGGTCCATCGTGACCAGCCCACCGGCACGCCAGTGGTCGATCATGACGCCGACGGTCTCCTTCTTCCAGTAGCCGTCGAAGCTGGCGCCGAGCAGGGCAGGGGTCCTGCCGAACCTGCGGGTCATGCCGTGGAACAACTTGTCGTAGTCCGCACGGGCGTCCGCGCCGATCTGCTGGCCGGACACCACGCGCTTCTCCTGGCGCTGCGGCAACGCTGTCAGCCACGCGAGGAGCTCCCGTGCCGCGGGTGTCGCCTTCGGGTCGCCTGGCCCCTTCGGTTCGCGGTCCTCGTTGCCTGGCGCGGGCGGCGCAAGCGTCGGCTCGCCCGGCGGAGCAGGCGGTCCGGTGCATGCCCCGGCCAACGCGGCGGCGCTTGCGGCGAGCAGCAAGGACCTCCGGTTCACGGCGGACAAGGAACCACTCACCAGCTTTCGGGCGGCTCGACGAATGCCTTCCCCACATCCCGGACGAGTGCCAGTGCCCGGCGCGCCCACTCCGCGTCCGCGCCCGCCAGCCCGCAGGTCGGCGTGGGGACCGCGCGCTCGGCCAGTATCGAACGGGGAAACCCGAGCCGGTCGACGACCTCGAGCGCGGGTTTGGCGGCCTCGGCCAGTGTCGGCGGGGCGGTTGCGGGGACCAGGCCGAGCAACATGGTCATCCCGGCGTCCCACGCCTCGCCGAGTTCGTCGGTCAGGCTCGCGGGGATGCCGCCGAGCAGGGTGGCGTCCAGTGCCAGCGCCTGCGCCCCGGCCGCGCGGAACAGCCCGATCGGTGGCCTCGGCGCGCAGCAGTGCACGATCACGGGCTGGCCGGTCGCCTCGCTCACGGTCGTGATCACGCCCGCGAGGAGGTCCCGCGCGTCCGGTTCGGCGACGGCGGGCACGGTCCCGTAGCCGGACGGCGTCGACAACGCGCCTGCCAGGATGGTCGGCAGGCTGGGTTCGTCCAGCTGGACGACGACCGGTGTCTCCAGGCGGCGGCTGATCTCGGCGGCGTGCACCGTGAGGCCCTCGGCCAGCGAATCGGCGAACTCGCGCAGCGCGCCGCGGTCGGTGAGCACCCGGTGGCCACGCGGCAGCTCGATCCCGGCGCTGAGCGTCCACGGCCCGGCGGCCTGGACCTTCACGGCCGGTGGCCGCGCGCCGGAGCGTTCCACGGCCTCTTCGAGCGCGTCGATGTCCCGCTTGATCAGGTCGACCGCGCGCCTGTGCTCGTGCCCCGGCTTGGCGGCTGTCCGATATCCGGACGGGACGACCTCGATCGGCAGGTCGACGAGCAGCGCCGCGCCGCGGCCGATGATGTCCGCGCCGAGCCCGCGGCCGGGCAGCTCCGGCAGGTGCGGCAGATCCGGCAGTTCACCTACGACAACGTTTGCGGCCTCGAGCGGATCCGCGCCGGGCATGGAACCGACACCGGTGGCGGTCGCCTGCGGCCAAGGCATGTTCGGGGGCGTGGTGGGCACACGGACAGTGTGGCCGATCGCTGTGCACACGAATGCACCGCACCGCTATGCAGCATGGAGGTCTAGACCCATTGACTCGATGGTCTAGGCCACATACCGTCATCTCACTCGTTGCGACAACACGCACACGAACGGCTTCATCGGTGCGAACGATTGAAGCCGCCTGAGACGTGGTGTGGGGGACGTGTCGCGCCCGCGCCCCCCACACCACACCCTAACGGCTGATCATGCCCGTGAGCACGGCCCGATGGGCCGGATGGGCGTAGCCGGGGCCCGTGATGTGCCTCACTTTCCTTTCGACTTAACGCGACACGCGTACGCCCGCTGGCGTACTCCGGTTGTCGCTCCCGGTAGGACGACGCGAGGCCGTGCCGAAGCCAGCATTGATGTATGCGGACCATGGATCGCGTCGGTTACGCCATCGGCGGCGTGTTGTTTCTCAGCGGGCTCGTGCACCTGGTCGTGCTGCTGGTGACCGGCGGCACGTGGCTCGGGCCGTTGTCGATGCGCAAGCCGTTGACCTTTGGCGTGTCGTTCGGGCTGACAGTCGGCGCGGCGGTATGGGCCACATCGTTCCTGCGTATCAAGCCGGGGCTGCGGACGGTCCTGCTGAGCGTGCTGGCCGCGGCGAGCATCGTCGAGGTCTCGCTGATCACGGTGCAGGCGTGGCGCGGCCGGCCTTCGCACTTCAACTTCGAGACACCGCTGGACTCGGCGATCTCGACAACGTTGGCAAGCGGCGGTTTCGTGCTGATCGCGGTGATCATCGGCTTCACCGTGGCGGCGTTCCGGACCGTGCAGACCAGGAGCATGCAACTCGCGCTGCGGTTCGGGTTCGCGGCGCTGGTCGTGGCGCTCGCCATCGGCGCGGCGATGATCGCGACCGGCGTCCCCGAGGCCCGCTCGGGCAACGCCACTGTCGCGTACTTGACCGCCGGAGCGTTGAAACCGGCACACGCCGTGCCGATGCACGCCATCCTGATCATGCCCGGCTTCGCCTGGCTGCTGGGCCGCACCCGCTGGCCGGAGCCGACGCAGGTGCTGCTCACCCGGATCGCGGCGGCCGGGTACGGCCTGCTGATCGCCGGGACGATCGCCTACTTCGCCGTCTGGACTACCTGACGAGCGGCGGGCACCACGACCTGCTGGCGTACCAGGGGTTCGCGGTCGCGACGACGTGGCCGACCGCGAAGACCGTCCGGTCCTCGTAAGGACGGCCGACCACCTGGACACCGGTCGGCACCCGGTTCGCGGCCAGTCCGGACGGGACGCTGAGCACGGGACAGCGGCTGGCGATGTTGAACGGGACGGTCAGCGGAGCCTCGAGATTGTGGTCGAGCCGGACACCGTCGACGATCAGCGGAGTGTCCACGTAGTCCTCGCCTGCCAGCAGCGCAGGCGTACCGGACGTGGGGCACAGCAGGGCGTCGAAGCGCTGGAACAGCTCAGCGAGGTCCTCGTGGATCCTGCCCTCGATCAGCGTGGCGTCGAAGAACGAACCGGCCGACGCGGCCCGTTCGACGAAGTCGACGGTGTAGCGCATCAGCTCGTGATCGCCGGCCGCCGCCTCGATCGTGGGGGCGAAGATCGCGCCGTAATGCGCCCACGCCGCCGCCATGATCTCCGCGCGCGTCCAGGGCAGCTCGATCTCCTCGACGTGGACACCGGCCTGCTTGAGCGCGTCCGCGGCGCTCAGGGTCGCGGCGACCACGTCCGGCTCGACCGGGTAATCACCGAGATTCACGCACAGCGCGACACGCAGACCGTCGACCGAACTGACCTCGATGGGCGCGGAAGCGGGCAACGACACCGGGTCCATCGGGTGCGGACCGGCGATCACGTTCTGCAGCAACGCGCAGTCCGCGACCGTCCTGGCCAGCGGGCCGTCGTGGCAGTAGTGGTCGAGGTTGAACGGCGGGATGCCGGGGACCCGGCCGTACGGCGGTTTGAAGCCGACGACGCCGTTGAAGGAAGCCGGGATCCGGATCGAACCGCCGATGTCCGACCCGGTCGCGAGCATGGCGGAACCAGCGGCGAGCGCCGCACCGGACCCACCGGACGAACCGCCCGACGAGTACTCCGGGTTCCACGGCGTCCTGGTCACGCCCCACAGGTCGCTGTGCGTGAAACCGGCGCAGCAGAACTCCGGTGTGGTCGTTCGCGCGTGCACGATCCCGCCCGCGGCCATGATGCGCTCCACGACCGGGTGTGTCTGCGTGGCCACGGTGTCGCGCATCGACAGGGAACCCTCACGCCACGGCAGGCCGGCGATCGGCTGTTCCTCCTTGATCGCGACCGGCAGGCCCTCGAGCGGGCGCTGCTCGCCCCTGGCGTACCGGTCACCCGCGTCCCGCGCCTGGTCGAGAGCGTCTTCGAAGTACCGGTCGGAGAAGGCGTTGACGGTGGGCTCGGTGAGCTGGGCCCGCTCGATCACCGCCGCCATCAACTCGACGGGCGCCAGCTCCCCCCTGCGGAAGAGCGCGATCGCGTCGGTCGCCGTCAGGTACGCCAAGTCAGCCACAGCGGGAGACTATCGCGTCATTTCCCCAACATCTCCGGCCAGAACAACCGGGCGGCGGCGTCGCGGGCGATCAGGAACCCGGCGATGCCGATGATCCACCCGGTGGCGCTGGCCCCCTTGGTCATGATCCAGTTGTTGAGCCGCTGCAGCAGCGGCTCGATCATCTTCGCGGCCGTCAGCCGCAGGGTGACCAGCACACCAGCGGGCAGGATCATGACCACGCAGTACCCGGCGAGCAACGCGAGGACCGTGAGGACACTGAGGCCGGACGTCGTCATGATGCCGATCGCACCGAGGTACGGCAGCATGGTGGCGACCTCGGTGAGCCCGGCCAGCAGCGCCAGCCCCATCAACCAGTGGATCGAGGCCTCCTCGGACATGGCGCGATCACGCCACCGCTGGATGGCGCCACCACCGGGCTTGTTGCGCTGTTTCTTGCTGTCGAACCGGAAACTGAGGACGAACAAGCCGACCCCGATGACCAACTGGACCCACAATGCGGTAGTCGTCCGCAGCGCGTCCCCGAAGTTGCTGATCAACGACCCGGCGCCCAGCGAGATGAGCACGCCGATCCCGAAGTAGAAGACAGCGATCGTGCCGAGGTACAACGCGATCCGGCCGACCCGGATGCGACCGGGGGTGAGCAGGAACCAGATCGGGATGAACAACGTGCCGATGCTGCTCGAGTCGAGCAGCGCGAGACCAGCGAGTGACAGAACGAGACCGACGCTCAAAGCTCCCCCTTTGATGCTGGTCAGGCACGTTACCGCCGGTCAAAGCAGACCGAGTCCTCCTTTCGGACGAGACAGGGGTCAGCAATCCGACCCCTCGGCGGCGTGCCGCCCGCTCAGCGAAAAGACGCCGACCGGCAACGCAAGGCAGCCCACCGGCCGCTGTGGACATCAGTCGCCGCGCACACCACTCCGTTGGCTCGCGGTACGTCGTCGAACCGTGCTCCAGGAGTTGACGGGATGACCTTTGAGCAGTCCCGTCTCGTAAAACTCATGCGGAATCGCTTGTCAAGCACTACGACGGCCACCTGTGCACAACCGCCACATGTGGACAAACCCACGACCACCGATCCAGCCCACGCCGAAGTGTCAGCCCATCCCTCCAGGCTGGATCTCGGGGGCCGGCCCCCGAACACCTGCGTCAAACCCAAGGCACCTGGGTCGACCGGTAGTAGTTCACGCCCATCACCTGCCACCGCGGTCCCTGAGCGCCCAGGCGCTGCCGGAACGCGTCCCAGCTGTGCTTGGACCACGGCGACCAGCCGAGCTCAGCGATCGCGGGCAGCCGGGGGAAGGCCATGTACTCGATGTCCTGCCTGGTCTTCACTGTCTCCGTCCACAGGGGAGCTTCGACGCCGCGCACCGCCGCTTCGCCGACGCCGCTGAGGTACGCGCCGGGGTTCCAGTCGTAGGCCGTGCGCACCTCGATGTAACCCGCCCAGGTCAGGCCGAGCGGGGTGCTGGAGTTGTACTTCATGTCCAGGTAGGCCTTGTTCGCCGGGGACATCAGGACCTTGCTGCCCCGGTTGGCCGCCGCCGTCACCGGCGCGTTCGACGTCGTCGTGCCCCAGAACTGCGGGGTCGAGGTCGCGGGCGGGTTCGCCTTCGCCATCTCGTGCCAGCCGATCGGCTGCTTGCCGTACTTCGCCACGATCGGCAGCACCTTGTCGATGAAGGCACGGTAGTCCGCGTCCGAAGTGGACCGTGCTTCGTCGCCGCCGATGTGGATGTACGGCCCCGGAGTCAGCGCCGCGAGTTCGCGGATCACGTCGTCGACGAACCGGTACGTCACGTCCTTCGGCACGCACAGCGAGCTGAAGCCCACGTTGGTGCCGGTGTAGGGCGGCGGCGCGGTGTTGTTGCAGTTCAGCTCCGCGTACGAGGCGAGTGCCGCGTTCGTGTGCCCCGGCATGTCGATCTCCGGCACCACCGTGATGTGCCGTGCCGCGGCGTAGGCGACGATGTCGCTGTACTGGGCTTTCGTGTAGTAACCGCCCGGTCCGCCGCCGACCTGGGTGCTTCCGCCGTACGTCGCCAGCCTCGGCCAGCTGTCGATCATGATCCGCCAGCCCTGGTCGTCCGACAGGTGCAGGTGCAGGTGGTTGATCTTGTACAGCGCTACCTCGTCGATGTAGCGCTTCACCAAGTCCGGTGTGAAGAAGTGCCGCGCCACGTCCAACATCGCGCCGCGGTAGGCGAACCGCGGGTGGTCGGCGATGCGCGCACCCGGCACCGGCCACGGTCCGCTCTGGACGCTCGACGCCTCCACCTTGGCCGGCAGCAACTGCCGCAGGGTCTGCGTCCCGGCGAACAACCCGGCCGCGGTGTTCGCCTTGATCACCACTCCGGTCGCGGTCACGTCGATCTGGTAGCCCTGCTGACCGACTCGCGGATCGGCGCCGGACAACTGCAGCGAGATGCCGTCACCCGTGCTCTGCGACACGGGCAGGGCGAACCCGGTCGAGCGCCGCAGCGTGGCCGCCAGCAGGTCGGCCACCCCCGTCGCGGCCTCGGCCGCACGGATCTGCGTACTGGACGTCAGGTTGTAGGTCACGTTCGGCACGGCCTGCACGGAGACCGGGACCGGGACGACACTGTCGATCGGGGCTACCGCGGCCGCTGCCTGGCTCGCGGCCAACGTCGATGAGGCCACCAGCGTGAGCGTAGTGAGAGCCACGCCGATCCACCGGGATTTTCGCACTGTGAGGTCCCTTCTGGCAGGACACGGCGGCGACACACCCAATGTGCGGTTCCCCCCTCGTCGATGTCAAGGTCTGGACCAGTCCGTCACGGCGTCGACGACACCGCCTTGACCACGACCGGTCCACGGGTGGGATCGAGTTCGACGGACTGGTCCACGCCCGCGGGCGTGATCACGTCCACCGCCTTCGGCACCGAAGACGGTCCCGTGGAACAGATCGGCCTGGTCCCACCCGGCGCGCAGACCCCGAACGTGTACTGCTCGGGCGTGGCCGTGAACCCGCGCGCCCGGTCCTGGCTGTCGCCTTCCTGACCCGTCAGCACGACCGCGTACGCACGCGGGTTGCCGAGCGCGGATTTCGGCACGCTGACCGTGATGTAGCGGGACGTCTCACTCGCCTGGACCGACGCGTCACCCAGCGGGACACCGTCGGCGTCCACGAACACGGGTTCAGCGAAGCCCTGGACCTCGATCATCCGGTTCCACGGATCGACCGCGTAGTTGCGCGACGGGTACGGCGCCTTGGTCGACGTGGTGGCAACCGCCGGGTCGTGTGCGTAGATCGTGAGCAACTGGGCGCCCAGCGGCGAACCGAACGTCGGGCTGAGGTTGCGCAGTTTCGTGCGCAGGATGACGCGGTCGCCGCTGTCGATCACCTGGAACTGCTGGATGTCGAAGGCGCCGGGGTTGAAGTCGCCCGCGGTGGGATAGGCGTACGTGCCGGGCCCGTTGTCGTCGTTGTCCGGGTCCGTCGCGTTCAGCAACACCGTTCCGGACACGAAGTCCGAGCCGACTCTGACTTGGGCGTAACCGGTTTTCCGGCTGCCCTGGGTGGCGGCCGCGGTGATCACGTTGGTACCGAGCAGCGCGGGCAGTTCGGCGGTGAAGGTTCCGTCGGAGTACGTCGTCACCACCGTGGTGACGCCGCCCGCATCCGTCGCCGTGGCGGAGATGTCGATCCTCGTGCCGCGCGGTGCCACGCCCGTGACCTTGACGGTCGGCGTCGAGACCTGGCCGGGGGCCTGCAGCGAGATCGGGATCGTCGACGGCGGGCCGTTGTCGACGTAACGGGCACGGACCTCGGCGGGCTGCTCGACCAGACGCCCGGCCGCGATGCTCTGCGTCAACCGGACGGCCTGCGCCTGCGCCCAGGTCAGCGGGGACGCCGAACCGACCGACTCACCCGGCTTGAAACCGATGCTGGCCGTGGTGGGGTCGCTGCCGTACGGCGCCTCGGGCACCGGGGCGTTCTCCCAGATCTGCTCAGGGATCAGGCCGACACCGGAAGCCTGGGCGTGCATGGCGTCCAGCAGTTGCCTGGCACCACGCCTGTCACCGGTCTGCACGAGGTGCTCGGCACGTTCACCCGCGAGCACGGGCCACAGGTGCCCGCTGCCGACGTTGCCCGTCGGCCACGGTTTGCCGGTGGGAGCGCAGGTGGTCAGGTCCGGCTCGTAGCAGTCGCCGTACCCGTCCTCGCTGCCGGGCGCGGCCGTGCCGTAGCGGTACCAGCCAGGGCCGTTGGGAGTCTGGCGTTTGATGGTCCGGTCGACGAGTTCGAGCGACCTGGCGACCTCGGGATCATCGGCGGGGAGGATGCCGAGCCGGGGAAGTTCGAGGAACCCGGCGTCCACAACAGACCGCTGGTCGACGGTGACGGAACCGTTGCCGAGGTTGTACTGGATCGGCGCGGCCGGGTCACCTGTCTTGGACAGCCGGATGAAATGACCGCGGTCGACCGTCCAGCCCTTGATGCTGCGCTGGAAATGGTCGGCGGTGGCGTGGTAGACCCGGGCCCGTTCCTGGTCGCCGTTGCGCGTGGCGATCACCCCGGCGGCCGTGAGACCGGCGATCTGCGCGGCGATGGTGGACGGCGAATACCCGCTCTGCTCCTCCCACCGCTCGGAGCCGAACGAAGGTCCGTGCGCCACAACGAAATCCGCTGCCTTGCGAATCTTCGCGTACAGGTCCCGGTCCCGGTCGAAACCGGCCTGCAACGCCATCAGGATCGGGTACGCGGTCTCGTCGAGCTGGTCACCGCCGGAGTCCGGCGCCTTCTTGCCGTTGATCATGGAGTTGCGCGGGAACCGGCCGTCCGGCTGCTGCTGCCTGGAGAACAACCAAGTCACGGTGGCGCGTGCGGTGTCCCGATCACCGGCGGCCATCAAGCCGGTGAAGCTCTCGTAGAGGTCGCGCGCGAAGATCTCCCGGTAGGAGCCGAAGTACACCGGCTTGCCGTCGGGGAGGTCACCGGCGCTGACGGCGTGCCCCCACGGGCTGCCGAGCGAGGCGACCACGGTGCCGGAGAAAGTCTTGTCCTCACTGGCTTTCAGGACGTTGACCGACACCGGGTCATCGGTCGGCTCGAGCCCGCGGTCGTAGTCCCGCCACTGGCCGACGTACCGGTCGTAGGTCCGGTTCCACGGCGTTTTCACACTCTGACCAGCGGTGTCAACAGCCTGGGCGGCTGACTTGCCGAACCCCAGCGCCAGCGTGGCCTCGTGCCCGTCCAGCTGAGCGGTCTGCACAACGTTGCCGTTGGCCGCCTTGGGATTCGGCTTGATCACGCGATCCTTGTCCAGTTGGACGAGGCCGTCGGACGACGTGCCGACGTACCCGCTGTTGGCCGCCTTGAAAGGGCGATCCGCCTTCAACGCCCCGAACAACGGCACGCCGTAGTCCCGGTTCGGGGCATTGGTGACAGTGTTGGTGTCGCCGCTGACCAGGGCATCCAAGTCCGCCGTCGCGGTGTCCGCTCCCCCGTTCAACGGCCCGCCACCGCCGTTGCCGTTCATGGTCGCGTCGTAGCGGACGAACAGCCTCAGATTGGCGGGCCCGTGCAGCCGGGCCCGGACAAGCACGGAGTCACGAGCCGGGTCGGTGATGAACTCCGTGGTCAGCCGGTAGTTCCGGGCCTCGGACCGCACCTGGCAAGCCATCCCGGTCCGGTCGGAGGAAACGGTGTACCGCATGTCGCGGCTCTGCAGATCGGTGAACGTGCGGCCATCGGTGACGAGGAACTGGAGCGTCTCGACATTGGTGTTGTCGATCGTCGGCGCGTAGACGTCGGACAGGACGCCGTCCGCGACCGTGAACCACACCTTGCTGGTGGTGTTGCGAGCCGTGCCAACGCAGTCCTTACGCGCCAACCCGAAGTGAGACAACGCACCCGGGCCGGTTTGGGCCTGAGCTGTCGGGGTTACGCACATCACGCCCAGAGTAAGAGCCAGCAGCACGCCGAACCGTCGCATGCTGGCGATCCCACCACTCCGTGCGGCTCGGCAACACCGCCAGATCGGGTGATGGGTGCCCAGTCAGGACTGTCTTTCGGCAGGGGACCTCTTGTTTGGTGGCGCTTCGCGTATGTCGGGTGTCTTGGGGTGTCATGCCGGTCCGTGGCACGGAACAAGAAAGACCTTCGCCGGGCGGCAGACCTCTGGGCAGGAGGCACTCTTGGGCTTCGCTCGTGGCGCATGCTTTGCTCTTCGGTGTTTCGGGGCGTGGGCGCCTGCCCGACGAAGCCCTTTCTGCGCTTGCGCGCTCGCTGGATGTGCGCCGGTCTGGTTTTCTTGGTGGCACTCACTCCGAGCCGCGCTGCCACCGCACACCGATCACAACCAGCCTCGCCTTGCCACCGCACACGCCGGTCCCGGCCGAGCCGCACCGACAACCGGATTCGACGGAGGGGTCGTCATCCTTCAGACGACGCGGGCCTGCATCGTGGTGTAGTCGAAGTAGCTCACCACGTACTCGTCGCCCAGTTCGGTGGCCAGGCGCTTCGCCAGTTCTTCGCCCATCTCGGCGAATCGGCGGCCTGCTTCCGGGGTCGGGAAGCCCGATCGCGCGGGGTCCTCGCGGTCTCGGGTGTCCTCGTAGTCGTCCGCCCACTCCCAGAGGTCCGCTGCCAGCGTTTCCGAGATGGGCAGCTCGTAGAACGAGAGGTTGCCCCGGCCTTCCGCTCCCGCCAGCCACAGCGGGCTGCGTTCGTAGTCGGCCTTCAGTTTGATCGACTTCACTGACCACCACCGCCAGGTATCGCCTCGTCGGAATCACCTGCTGGTCATGGTCTACTCGACGAGTCGCCCGGCGGGAAGCCAATAGCTACCGGACACTGGGTGAACACCACCATCGAGTGATCACGAGCACAGCCGGAATACTACAGCAGGCACTATTGTCCCTTTGATGAGACAAACTTTTACTCTGTCTCACGATGCTAGGAGGCGTTCGACATGCGGGCCGTACAGATCACCGAATTCGGTGGACCGGAGGTGCTCACCGTCACCGAGGTGCCCGATCCGGTTCCCGGTGAGAACGAGCTGCTCATCACGGTCGACCGGGCTGGGGTCAACTACGCGGACACCCACCAGGTCGAGGACTCCTACCTCTCGTCGGCCCAGCTTCCGATGATCCCCGGCGGCGAGGTGGTCGGGACAACCGCCGACGGCAGGCGGGTCGCCGCGATGATCGGCAGCGGTGGGTACGCGGAGAAGGCCGTGGTCAACAAGTTCATGGCGTTCGACGTCCCCGGCGGCGTCGACGACGTCTCCGCCGTCGCCTTGCTCGTACAGGGAATGACTGCGTGGTACTTGCTGAGGAAGACCACTCACCTCCAGGCCGGTGAGTCCATTGTGGTGCATGCGGGCGCCGGTGGGGTCGGCTCCTTGGCCATCCAGCTCGCCAAGTCCATGGGCGCCGGGCGGATCATCGCCACGGCCAGCACGCAGGACAAGCGTGACCTCGCCGTCAGCCTCGGCGCGGACGTCGCCATCGATCCCGCCACCCCCGAGCTGGACAAGGCCATCATCGAGGCCAACGAGGGCAAGCGCGTCGACGTCGTGCTGGAGATGACCGGCGGTCGTGTCACCGACGAGAGCCTGAAGTCGCTGGCCGCTTTCGGCAGGCTCGCGTTCTACGGCATGGCCAGCCGCGAGGAGCCCAAGCCGGTCGCGCCAGCCGCCCTGATGTCGCACTCCACGTCCATCAGCGGCTTCTGGCTCGCGCACGCGTTCCGCGATCCCGCTGTGCTGCACCAGGCTTTCGCCGAACTGGCCGCGGAAGTCAAGGACGGCAAGCTGAAGGTGATCAGCGGCGGCGACTACGCGCTGACCGACGTCCGCGCCGCGCACGAGGACCTCCGTGCCCGTCGCACCACCGGAAAGCTCGTCGTCAACCCCAGCAAGTAGGTATCAGCACGTGGGAAACGTTGACACCCCAGCGGCCATGCCGGTCCCATGAGGGCATGGCACAGCTGACTGTCATCGTCCAGCTCACCGTCGACACCGAGCAGGCGCCGGCCATGGCCGCGCGGCTGGTCGACTCGCTGCGCACGGCCGTCGACCTGCCAATCGACCGGATGGTCGTCGACGGCGCGCACGTCCCGCAGCAGCGCGCACTCACCCAGGCGAAGCTGCGCATCGAGCCCGCCGCACGGCGTGTCCTCGTGCAGGACACGCCGGTCGAGCTGACCCGGCTCGAGTTCGACCTGTTGCTGTTCCTGTGCCTGCACCCCGGGCGGGTGCACCAGCGCTCGACGCTGCTCGCCCAGGTCTGGGGCGTCCCCGACCACCTCGGCACCCGCACGGTCGACGTGCACATCCGCAGGCTCCGCAGCAAGATCGGACCGGGTTTCGACCCGATCACCACGGTCCGCGGCGTCGGCTACCTCGTGGACCGCAACGCCGGGTTCGTCATCGAGCCCGCGTGATGGTCGCGCTGCCCAGCACCAGGTCGCCCTGGTACATCACGGCCGCCTGACCAGGCGCGACGCCCCGCAACGGCTCAGCGAGCCGGATCACCAGCTCACCGTCCTCCATCTCGGCGACCGCGGCGGCCGTGCCCCCGTGCGCACGAACCTGCACCACGCACTCAGTCGACCCGGCCAACGCCTCACCGGACGGCCACACCGGGCGCTCGGCAGCGATCTCGCTCACTTCGAGCCGCTCAGCCGTGCCGACGCGGACGTTGCCGGACACCGGCTCCAGCGACAGCACGTAGCGCGGACGACCGTCCGGCGCGGGCGCGTCGATGCCCAATCCCTTGCGCTGCCCGACCGTGAAGCCGTGCACACCGGTGTGCATGCCCAGCACGGCGCCGGTCGCGTCGTCGACGAGCATGCCGGGCCGCTCGCCCAGCTTGCCCGTCAGGAACTTCTGGGTGTCGCCGTCCGGGATGAAGCAGATGTCGTGGCTGTCCGGCTTCTCGGCCACGGACAGCCCGCGCTCCGCGGCCTCCGCGCGGACCTGCGGCTTCGTCGACTCGCCGAGCGGGAACATCGCGTGCCGCAACTGCTCGGCGGTCAGCGAGGCGAGCACATAGGACTGGTCCTTCTCGGAGTCGGCGCTGCGCCGCAGTTCCGGCTTCCCGTCCACTGTGGTCAGACGGGCGTAGTGGCCGGTGCAGACCGCGTCGAAACCGAGCGCCATGGCCTTGTCGAGCAACGCCTCGAACTTGATCCGCTCGTTGCAGCGCAGGCACGGGTTCGGCGTGCGGCCCGCCGCGTACTCCTCGACGAAGTCCTCGATCACGTCCTCGGTGAAGCGCTCGGCGAAATCCCAGATGTAGAACGGGATGCCGAGCACGTCGGCGGCACGCCTCGCGTCGTGCGAGTCCTCGATCGTGCAGCAGCCCCGCGCACCGGTGCGCAGCGTGCCCGGTTTCGCCGACAGGGCAAGGTGCACCCCGACCACGTCGTGGCCCGCGGCCACCGCCCGTGCCGCGGCCACGGCCGAATCGACACCACCACTCATTGCGGCGAGCACGCGCATGCTCACGCCTCCTTCGTCGCGGATCGGCGCATACCGGACAGGCCCGCGCTGCGGGCCCGGTCCACCGCCGGTCCGATCGCCTGTGCCAGGGCCTTGACGTCCTGCTCCGACGACGTGTGCCCCAGTGAGAACCTCAGCGAGCCGCGGGCGGCCGCCGGGTCCATCCCCATCGCGAGCAGGACGTGACTCGGCTGCGCGACCCCAGCGGTGCAGGCCGAGCCGGTCGAACACTCAATTCCCTTGGCGTCCAACAACATCAGCAAACTGTCCCCGGCGCAACCGGGAAACGTGAAGTGTGCGTGGGTGGGCAGTCCCGGCTCGCCGTTGAGAATGGCGTCGGGGACGGCCGCGCGCACGGCGCCGACCAGTTCGTCCCTGAGCGTGGCGAGCTGCTTGGCCTGCTCCTCGCGGTGTGCCACGGCGACTCGCACGGCCGCCGCCAACGCGTGGATCGCCGGTACGTCAACGGTTCCGGAGCGCACGTCACGCTCCTGGCCGCCACCGTGCAGCAGCGGCGCGCACGGCACGTCCCGCCCCAGCAGCAACGCGCCGATCCCGATCGGGCCACCGACCTTGTGCCCGCTCATGGTCAGCGCGCTCGCCTTCGACTCGGCGAAGTCGACCGGCAGCGTTCCCACGGCTTGGACGGCGTCGGTGTGGAACGGGATGCCGTGCTCGGCGCACGCCTCGGCCAGCTCGCGGACGGGGTTGACCGTGCCGACCTCGTTGTTCGCCCACATGGCCGTGACCAGCGCCACATCGTCGCCCAGTTCGGCCTTGAAGGCGTCCATGTCCACCCGGCCGGTGCGGTCCACCGGCAGCCACGTCAACTCGGCGCCGTCGTGGCTCTCCAGCCACTCGGCCGCGTCGAGGACGGCGTGGTGCTCGACCGCGGACACCAGCACGCGGCGCCGGCCTTCCTGGCGCCTGGCCCAGTAGATGCCCTTGACCGCGAGGTTGTCACTCTCCGTACCACCCGCGGTGAAGATGACCTCGGACGGTCGCGCGCCGAGCGCCTCGGCGATCGACTCACGCGCCTCCTCGGCGATCCGCCGCGCCCGGCGGCCGGAGGTGTGCAGCGAGGAGGCGTTGCCCTGGATGGACAATGCCTCTGTGAACGCTGCCACCGCCTCGGGCAGCATCGGCGTGGTCGCCGCGTGGTCTAGATAGGTCATCACCGAAGAGTGTATTCGGCGCCGGGCGTCACACCCCAAGCGACGGCTCACCTGCCCGCCGGGCGACGGGCAGGTGGACGGTCACACCGTCGTCAGCTCGTCGACGGTCGAGCCCGCCCCGAGGACGGGTCACCCCGTGCGGGCCGCTTGTCGGAGCGGAGAAGTGCCCGCACGGGGTGAGTTCGTTCAGGCCGCCGTGCCCTCAGGGCCGGCCGCCCGCCGTGGCCGGACGAGCAACGCGCCGATCACGGCGACCAGGGCCATCGCGGTGTCCAGGATCGCCATCGCGGGCGTGGGACGTTGCGGGGACGCCAGCAGTGCCAGCAGGACACCGCCGAAGCCGACCAGGACCGCGCTGAACACCCGCTCGGACACCTGCAGGGCCGCCGCGTTGGCGCCCTGTTCGTGCAGCGATGAGTAGCGCATGGTCAGGACGCTCAGGCTCGAGTAGCCCAGGCCCATTCCCGCGCTCGCGACGATCCACGCGATGAACGCCACCCAGCCCCAGCCCCACGCCGGTGTCACGAGGAGCATGCCGAGCGCACCGGCGGCCAGGAGGCTGAATCCCCATCGGACGAACACGAGCCGGTCGGCATCGGGGTTGCGGGCCGGGAGCAGCGCCGCCGCTGACCACGCCAACGCGCCTACGGTCAACGGAAGTCCTGCCATCAGCGGTGAGTAGCCGTGCACTGACGTCAGCGTCAGTGTCACGTACACCTCCATCGCCGTGTAGGCGCCCGCCAGCAGACCGCGGGCGAGGACGGTCACCGGCAGGCCGCGCTTGGCCACCAGTGTTCCCTTGGGCAGCAAGCGGAACAGGGCCGGCAGCAGCATCGACGCGCCCAGGATTCCGAGCAGCAGGGTCGCGAGCGAGGGGTGTTCCGCCGCCCAGGTCAACGCGGCGATGCCCAGTGCCGAGGCGATCGCCGCCGGCACGAGCCCGCCGCGCACGGCTTCGTTGTTCTCCACCTGGGTCGGCAGTTTGCGCACTGCCGGCAGGAGCAGCAGGGCACCGACGAAGGCGAGTGGGACCAGGCCGAGGAAGACCCAGCGCCAGCTCGCGTGTTCGGTGAGCAGTCCCGCTGCCGCCGGGCCCACCAGCGACGGCAGCACCCAGGCGGCGCTGAGCAGGCCGAAGGCCGCCGGTTGGGAGCGTTCCGGGAAGACGTACGCGATCATCACGTAGATCGCGATCGAGATCGTCCCGCCGCCGAAGCCCTGCAGCGCCCGCCCGGCCAGCAGGACCCACATCGAGTCCGCCAGTCCGGCCACCAGCAGGCCGATCGCGAACAGGACCACGCCGGTGTAGACGCCGAACGCCGGCCCGCGGTGGTCGCACAGCCGTCCGGCCAGCACGTTCGCGATCAGGCTCGTCACGAGGAAGATCGTGAAGGGCCACGAGTACAGCGCGCCGCCGTCGAGGTCGGCGACCATCCGGGGCATCGCCGTGTTCACGCCGAGGTTCTCGAACGCCACGAGCGTCACCAGCAGCGTCATACCTATTGAGACAGCACGGTATTCGCCCGCCCACAGCGATGTCTTCGGCTCGGCCGGTGCCTCGGTCATGGTCACGCGATCGAGTCTGCAACTTCAAGCACACTGGAAGTCAAGCAACACCTCGTGAGTGGTAAGTCCGGTTCTAACCGGACCAACCACTCACGAGGTGGTTCAGGCGACTGCGAGTTTGGGGTGTTCGAACTCCGGCAGCGTCTGCGTGCGGTTGAGGGTGTCGCGGACCGCCGTCTGCGTCATCTCGGCGAGTTCCTTGCGGTTGGCGGCTTTGCTCGGCTCGATCGGGTCGAGCACGTGCACCTCCATCACGAGGCCCCTGGTCCGTGCGGTGCGGCGCAGCGACGTGACGAGCGTCTCGTCGCCGATGAACGCCGGCGCCGTGGTGTCGCGGCCGTCGGCCAGCCGGTAGCGCAGCACGAACGGGATCACCGGCACGTCCGCGTCGATCGCCGCCTGGAACATCGCGGGACGGAACCGGCCGCTGGCCAGCCCGCACCAGGTCGTCCCCTCGGGTGAGACGTTCACCAGCGAACCACCGCGCATGGCCTTCATCAGCTCGTCCACCGCGCTCGGCAGCGACCGCAGGTTCTCCCTGTCCAGGTAGACCGTCCGGGCCGCACCGGCGAGCTTGCCGATGATCGGCCAGGTCGCCACCTCTTTCTTCGCCTGCGCGCGCATCGGCTGCACGGCGTTGACGGCGACGATGTCCAGCCACGAGATGTGGTTGGACGCGACCAGCGCGCCACGTTCGGCGTCCGCGTACTCGCGCAGCACCTTCGCGCCGTGCACCTCGATGCGCACGCCGAACGACCGCGCGATCCGGCGGAACCACCAGCGGACCGCGCCTTCCCTGCGCCGCTTGGACAACATCGGCATCATGATCGCCACGAACGGGCCGGTCAGCAGGATCACGACCGCGGTGACCAGGCGCCAGACCCGGTGGGGCCCGCTGACGGTCGGTGTCCTGCCCGCCATGCAACTGGAGCCGCACGGCGACTCCGGCTGCCAGAGGTGTCCCCTCATCCTTGCTCCCCCAGGAAGAACTTCACGTACCGCGGGTCGACCTTGGCGATGTCCAGCAGCACGAACAGGTCGGCCACGTTGAAGTCGCGGTCGTGCGCGGGCGGGCCGCAGACCCACGCGCCCAGCCGCAGGTACCCCTTGAGCAGCGGCGGAACCATGGTGCGGGCTGCCGGGCGGATCCCGTCCGGCTGCCACGGGCGCAGCGGGCGCACGCGGTACTCAGGCGGCGACATGTGGTTGTCGCGGACCATGTTCCACACCGCTGCGGCGAGGCTCCCTCCGTCCACGAGCGGCACCGAGGCGCAACCCGCGAGCATGGTGCGCCCGGTGAGCAGCATGTACCTGGCGATGCCCGCCCACATCAGGCTGACGACCGAACCGGATCGGTGGTCCGGGTGCACGCAGGACCGGCCGGTCTCCACGATGCCCGGCAGCAGCGACCGGACTCCGCCGAGGTCGAACTCGGTCTCCGAGTACAGCCTGCCCGCGGCGGCCACCCGGTCCGGCGGGAGGAACCGGTAGGTGCTGACGATCTCGCCCGTGCGGTCCTCGCGCACCACGAGGTGGTCGCAGTGCTCGTCGAACTCGTCGATGTCGAGCCCGGTGTCCGCGGAGACGAGGCTCGCGCCCATCTCCTCGGCGAACACCTGGTAGCGGAGCCGCTGAGCTGCGACGACTTCCTCGGAGTCGCGAGCGAGCAGCAGCGAGTAACGAGGGGTGTCCTCGGGCAGATCAGTTCCGGCCTGTGCAGTACTGACAAGCACCTGCGCCTGAGTCATGGAATCGTTCTACTCGCGGGAGATGACCTTCGACAAGCCGACTTTCTGACTCATCAGTGGAAAATGGGTGAATACCCTGAGACGGGGTCACCCCATAGGACGACGGCGTCGGGAAGATCACTTACGGCGAGGGCCGGGGAATAAAACAGCCCCTGCGGAGCAACGCTCCACAGGGGCCTGAGCTGGGTGATCTTGATCAGCCCTTGCGCTTGCCGACCTCGTCGGTCAGCTGCGGCGCGACCTGGAAAAGGTCGCCGACGACACCGAAGTCGGCGATTTCGAAGATCGGCGCCTCGCCGTCCTTGTTGACCGCGATGATCGTCTTCGACGTCTGCATTCCGGCGCGGTGCTGGATCGCGCCGGAGATTCCGAGCGCGATGTACAGCTGCGGCGAAACGGTCTTGCCGGTCTGCCCGACCTGGAACTGGTGCGGGTAGTAGCCGGAGTCGACCGCGGCACGAGAGGCACCCACGGCGCCGCCCAGCGCGTCCGCGAGCGCCTCGACGACGTTGAAGTTCTCCGCGCTGGCCACACCGCGGCCACCGGACACGACCACGGACGCCTCGGTCAGCTCTGGGCGGTCGCCGCCGACCACCGGCTCGGTGCCGGTGATCCTGGTGGCCTTGGCCGCGTCGACGGCCGGTACGTCGACCGCCGTCTCGGCCGCGCCGCCGTCGGCCTGCTCGGGCTCGACACTGCCCGCGCGCACCGAGATGACCGGAACACCCTTGCCGGACTTGGCCTTCGCCGTGTACGCGCCACCGAAGACCGAGTGCGTGGTGGTGCCGTCGGCGTCGATGTCGACCGCGTCGTAGAGCAGGCCGGAGCCGATCCGGATCGCCAGGCGGCCGGACACCTCCTTGCCCTCCGCGCTCGCCGGTACGAGCACCGCGGCCGGGGACGCCTGCTCCACGAGGGAAGCGAGCACGTCGACCTTGGGCGTCACGAGGTAGCCCGCGGCGTCGTCGGACTCCGCGACGTAGACCTTGGCCGCTCCGTACGCGCCGAGCGCGTCCTTGACCTTGCCCGCGGTCCCCGGTGCGCCGACCACGACGGCCGACGGCTCACCGAGCCTGCGGGCCAGCGTGAGCAGCTCGTACGTGACCTTCTTGACCTCGCCGTCGAGTTCGTCGACGAGGACCAGAACCTCTGCCATGACTTAGTTCTCCTCCTCGACGGGTCTCAGATGAGTTTCTGCGACACGAGGTACTCGGCGATCTTGCTGCCGCCGTCGCCCTCGTCGGTGATCTGCTGACCGGCCGCGCGCGGCGGCTTCGGCGAGGACTCGAGCACGGTCGTGGCCGCGTTGGCCAGGCCGACCTCGCCCGCGTCGATGCCGAGGTCGGCGATCGTGAGCGTGGTGACCGGCTTCTTCTTGGCGGCCATGATGCCCTTGAAGGACGGGTAGCGCGGGTCGTTGATCTTCTCGCCGACGCTGATCACCGCGGGCAGGCTCGCTTCGAGGAACGTGCGGCCGGTGTCGGTCTCCCGCTCCACCTTCACGCTGCTGCCGTCGATCTCGACCTTGCGGGCGTGGGTGAGCTGGGGAAGGCCGAGCAGTTCGGCGAGCATCGCCGGGATCGCGCCGCCGACGCCGTCGGTCGACTCGTTGCCCGCGATGACCAGGTCGAATCCCTCGACCGTGCCGATCGCCTTGGCGAGCACCTTGGCGGTCTGGATGATGTCGGCGCCGTGCAGCGACTCGTCGCTGACGTGCACCGCCTTGTCAGCGCCCATCGAGAGGGCTTTGCGGATCGCGTCGGTGGCCCGCTCGGGCCCGACGGTCAGCACCGTCACCTCGCCGCCCTGCGCCTCTTTGATCTGCAGGGCCTCTTCCACGGCGCGCTCGTTGATCTCGTCGAGCACGGCGTCCGCCGACGCACGGTCCAAAGTGTGGTCAGCGCTCGCGAGCTTGCGCTCCGAGTAGGTGTCAGGCACCTGCTTGACCAGGACAACGATGTTTGGCATGGGTCTTCTTCGACCTCCCGGTACTACACACGTCTGCTGTTGTCTCGAGGCCTTGCTTCTCGTGGGTAGACCTTCCCACGCCGACCACTGACGGGCGCGGTGGCCTGCACCACGTCCGCTATGTTACCGGCCGGTAGCATCTTCGCCCGGTATGCCCCGCGTGACGGTACTCACCCGGGTCCCTGACGTGCGCGGGAATCGGTTGGCCAGGCCAAATGGATCAACGCCGTTTGCGTCCATCCGGGTGATGGCGATTAATCTGCCTTCCTATGCACGGCCGCGTAGCTGTAGTCACCGACTCCACCGCCTGCCTCCCGGCGGACCTCGCCAGGCAGTGGGGCGTGTCCGTCGCCCAGATCCAGATCAGGATCGGCGACCAGGTCGCCGAGGAGCACCAGGTGCCGACCGAGCACCTGATCTCGGCGATGCGCAACCGCACGCCGGTGACCACCGCGCCGCCCGAACCGGGCACGTTCTACCGGCTCTACCAGCAGGTGGCCCAGAACGCGGACGCGATCGTGTCCGTGCACGTGTCGTCGAGGCTCTCCGAGACGTGCAAGGCGGCCAGCCGGGCCGCGGGGCAGATGCGGATCCCCGTCCACATCGTGGACTCCGCCACGTGCGGCATGAGCCTCGGTTACGCCGTGCTGGCAGCGGCACGGGTAGCGGGCGCGGGCGGCAACCCGCGCCGGGTCATCGACGCGGCGGTCAAGCGCTGCCGCGCCAGCTCCGAGCTGATCTACGTGGACACGCTGGACTACCTGCGCCGCGGCGGGAAGATCGGCGCGGCTGCCGCGCTGGTGGGCAACGCGCTGTCGCTCAAGCCCGTACTGACCGTCCAGGAGGGCCAGATCGCCCCTCAGGACAAGGGTTTCGGCTCGGACCGGGCACTGCGCAAGATGGTCGAGACCGCGGTGTCGCGCGCGGGCCACGGCATGGTCGACATCGCCGTCGAGCACTTCGGCAACATGGGCCGGGCCACCACGATCCTGGAAGAGCTCAAACCGCGCCTCGACCACGTGCGCGACGCCGTGATCACCGAGGTGTCCTCGTCCATCGGTGTCCACGTGGGACCGGGCGCTGTCGGCATCACGGTATCCCGGGCTGAATAGCCCGTCAGCGGGTTTCACGATGACGGACAGTGACCATCGACGTGGGCCAAGGTGCTCCCGACGGCCCAGTTCCGGCCCGCCGATCGCCCGATGGCGTCATGTCGCAGTTCCTACCAAACAGAAGGATCTTGCCTGCTCATTGCCGTGATCAGGCGCGATGCCACCAACGCCGGACGAACCGGGCCCGGAATCCTATTCACCCGATCGAGCGAAGCCGGTTGGCACGTGGCCGATCAAGCGCGACAGTCGGTACGCTCTCGCCACGGAGTCGCTCCATACTCCGGGAATCCCGGCAGACAGAATTCCGGCACACAGAATCCCGGCACACACTGGGCAGAGGAAATGACCTCACCGCTCCATGACAGCTCGCGTACGCCCGTCGGTCACGCTCGCACCGCTGCCGACAACGCAAGGGCGCGCGAGAAGGTGGCGCGCAAGTGGGCGTACCTGCTCAGCTCGAGCACTTATCTGCCGTACTCACAACAGGAAGTCGACCAGGCGATGCGCGAGCTGGTCGACGTCGTGTTCGACACCGCGACCAAAGAGCCGTTCAACGCCGACCAGGTGACCGGCGTGGGGACCCGGTTGGTCGACATGCGCTGCACCGGCCCGACAAGCATGCGTAGAACCATTGACGTGCTTGGCAAAGCGCTGATGACCGAGCAGGAGTTGTACCGGCTCGACGACAAGCGCGCGGAACGCGCGATCGCGCTGCTCGGCGTGATCGCGTCGGACTACCTCGAAGCCACGCGGCAGTTCATCTTCGGCCAGCAGGAGGACATCAAGGAAGCGCTCGTCCGCGCGGGCGCGGAGGCCCAGCGCAGGATGCGCGCGACCGAGGCCCGGTTCGACGCCGTCTTCACGTCCTCGCCGAGCGGCGTCGTGCTCGCCGCCCTCGACGGCACGATCTCGCGCGTCAACCCGTCGCTGCAGACCATGCTCGACCGCGAGGACTTCACCGGCCTGACGCTGTTCGACCTGGTCGACGAGGACGAAGCGCCGTTCCTCAAAGCGGCGTGCCAGGACCTGGCCGACGGCTGGGCGGAGCGGCTGCACCAGCAGCGCAAGCTGATCCGCCCGGACGGCGAGGCGGTGCGCGCGGGCATGTCGATCTCGGTGCTGCGCGACGACGGCACGACGGCCAGCCACCTCCTGGTCACGGTGGACGACCAGACCGAGATGTCGCTGCTGCAGGGGCAGCTCAGCCACCAGTCGCTGCACGACGTGCTGACCGGGCTGCCCAACCGGCAGTACTTCTCCACGAGGCTGGAAAGCGTTCTGCGGCAAGCGGATCCGGCCGTCGGCGCGACCCTGTACCACCTGGACCTCGACGCGTTCTCGATGATCACCGACGGGCTCGGCCGCGCGGTCGGCGACCGCGTGCTGATGAACGTCGCCCAGCGGCTGAAGGCGGTCGTGGCGGGCGAGAACGCGATGGTCGCCCGGTTCGACGGCGACGAGTTCGCGATCATCGTGCAGAACACCGACACGACACCGGACGTGATCAGCATGATCACGTCCATCAACGAGGAACTGGCCGAGCCGGTCTACTTCGACGGCCTCGGTGTCGCCGCGTCGGCGAGCATCGGCGTGGTGCACAAGCCACCCGCGGACGCGGACGTGACCGAACTGCTGCGGACCGCCGACATGACGCTGCGGCGCGCGAAAGCCAACGGCAGGCGCCAATGGGGCCTGTTCGACCCGGCGGAGGACACGCGCGACCGCTCGTGGTTCAGCCTGGCCGCGCAGATGCCCGGCGCCCTGGAAATGGGCGACATCAAGGTGGTCTGCCGACCGCTCGTGCAACTGATGGGCAACCGGACCATCGGTTTCGAGGCGCAGCTGCGCTGGGACCACGAGACCGGGGACCCCGAGACGATCTCGCACACGCTGTGCCTGGAACTGGCCGAGCAGACCGGGCTGGTCGTGCCGCTGCGCGACACCCTGCTCGAAGACGCGAGCACACAGGTGCACTGGTGGAACGACGAACACGGCACCTCGCTGCCGCTGGCGGTGTCGCTGACGGCCAACCAGGCCTGCGATCCGGATCTGGTCGGCGCGGTGCTGATGCGGCTGTCGCAGACGGGGCTGGACACGTCGCTGCTGCGGCTCGGCATGCCGGTGTCGGTGCTGATCGCCGACCGTGGCGAGGCCGTGGACAACTTCCGCATGCTGGCCGAGAACGGCGTCGTGACCGAGATCCACGAGTTCGGGAGCGCCGCGGGCGACATCGAGTGCCTCGAAGAACTGCCTGCCACGTCCGTGCGGATCGCGCCGCGGCTGGTGCACAGGCTGCGCGCGGGCAAGTCGGCCCTGATCGGCCGGACGCTCAAGGACCTGATCGAGGTCGCCAAGCTGGCCGGGGCGACGGTCGTCGTCGACGACATCGAGACCGCGGACGAGATGACGTGGTGGCGCTCGGCGGGCGTCCACTTCGGCATGGGCCGGTACTTCGAGCCCGGCCCGGCCGACCTGCACGACTTCGGCACCGTGTGACACGTCGCCACCGACATCCCGATCTGCTCGCCCGCGCGCCGGACAATGAGATTCCTGTGGCGGTGGTTACACCCGGCGACGACCCGCACAAACTCCCGCCGGTCGCAGGCGAGTACGCAGGGACTGCTGCACGTGGTCACCGGCGGTCTGGCGCCCGCCGCGGTCGGCAGTGTCATCGCCAAGGTCGCACGCCAGCCGCGCCAGACTGCTTACTGACCGGTAGCCTGCCGGGGTGACGGCTGATCCTGCTGCCCCCGACTCCTCTGGGCTGCCGCTGACCGGTGAACGCACCGTGCCCGGCATACCCGAGGAGAACTACTGGTTCCGGCGCCATGAGGCCGCGTACCTCATGCTGGCGCCGTACTGCCGGGATGCTGTGGTTCTCGAGGCCGGGTGTGGCGAAGGTTACGGCGCGGACCTGCTGGCCGGCAGTGCGCGGGCAGTCGTCGGGCTCGACTACGACGAGCTGACCACGCGGCACGTGGCTCGCAAGTACCCTCGGGTGCACGTGCTGCGCGGCAATCTCGTGATGCTGCCGTTCGCTGACTCGTCCGTCGATGTCGTGGTGAATCTGCAGGTCATCGAGCATCTTTGGGAGCAGGAACGGTTTCTTTCCGAGTGCCTGCGGGTGCTGCGGCCCGGCGGCAGGCTGTTGGTCACCACGCCGAACCGGATCACGTTCTCGCCCGGCCGGGACACCCCGCTCAACCCGTTCCACACCCGTGAGCTCAGCGGCGCCGAGCTGACCGAGCTGCTGACCGGGGCCGGTTTCCGGGTCGAGGTCATGGCCGGGTTGCGGCACGGGCCCGCTCTGCTCGGCGCCGATGCCCGGTTCGGGTCGGTCATCCAGGCGCAGATGGACGTCGCGGTGTCCGCTGGGCCGTGGCCCGCCGAGCTGCTCGCGTGCGTGGAAGCGGTCAGCAGTGCGGACTTCGAGATCTCCGAGTCCGATGTGGACTCCAGTCTCGATCTGGTCGGGGTGGCGGTCAAGCCTTGAGCGAGCCGATCGGAACGTTCTGCCTCGTCCTGCACAGCCACCTGCCCTGGCTGGCCCACCACGGTTCGTGGCCGGTCGGCGAGGAGTGGCTCTACCAGGCGTGGGCGAACTCGTACCTGCCCGTTGTCGAGTTGCTGCAACGGTTCGCCGACGAGGGCGTAGAGGACGTGCTGACGCTGGGCGTCACCCCGGTGCTCGCCGCCCAGTTGGACGATCCGTACTGCCTGCGTGGTTTGCATGACTGGCTGGGCAACTGGCAGCTGCGGGCGCGGTATGCCGCTGTGCGCTGGCGTCAGGACGACCCGCTGCTCAAGGACTTGGCCGCGAGTGAGCACCGCGCGTCGGAGCAGGCGCTGACCGCGTTCGAAACCCAGTGGCGGCACGGTTTTTCGCCGGTGCTGCGGCGTTTCGTGGACGCGGGCACGATCGAGCTGCTCGGCGGTCCGGCGACGCACCCGTTCCAGCCGCTGCTCGACCCGCGGATCCGGGACTACGCCTTACGCCTAGGCCTGACCGACACCAGGATCAGGATCGGGCGGCAGCCGGAAGGCATCTGGGCGCCCGAATGTGGTTACGCGCCAGGCATGGAATCGACCTACGCCGCTGCGGGCGTGCAGCGTTTCCTTGTCGACGGCCCGTCTTTGCGCGGTGACACGGCCGCCGCGCGCACGGTCGGCGACTCCGACGTGGTCTGCTTCGGCCGTGATCTCGAAGTCACGTACCGGGTCTGGTCGCCCAGAGCCGGGTATCCCGGTCACGCGGACTACCGCGACTTCCACACCTACGACCACCCGTCCGGGCTCAAACCGTCGCGGGTGACGGGCAAGCACATCGAGCCGTGGGACAAGGCCCCGTACGACCCGCAGCGCGCGGCCGTCGCCATCGAGGCGCACGCGGACGACTTCGTGGACACAGTGGTCCGCAGGTTGCGCGGGCTGCCGGAGAATTCCCTTGTCGTAGCGGCATATGACACCGAGCTTTTCGGACATTGGTGGCACGAGGGGCCGGCGTGGCTCGAGGCCGTGCTGCGCAAGCTGCCGGACGCGGGCGTCCGGGTGACGACGTTGAAGGGCGCGCTGGACGCGGGCCACCTCGGCACGCGGGTGGATCTGCCCGCGTCCTCGTGGGGCTCGGGCAAGGACTGGCGGGTCTGGGACGGCGAGCAGGTCGCCGACCTGGTCGCCGCGGGCGCCGACCTGCAGCGCGACCTGCTGTCGGTGATGGGCACCTTCACCACGACCGCACGGGACGCCGCGGCGGATCAGCTGGTCAGGGAGGCCCTGCTGGCGCTGTCGAGCGACTGGGCGTTCATGGTGACCAAGGATTCCGCGGCGGACTACGCCCGGCGCCGCGCCAAGGTGCACACCGAGCGGTTCGGTGAACTGGCCGGGCTGCTCCGGCTCGGGCACGCCGACCGCGCGCTTGCCAGAGCGAGCGAGCTCAGTGCGGAGGATTACCTGTTCGGCCATCTGGATGCCCGTAAACTACCAAGCGGATGTTTGGCATACCCGTAGTTGGCTCCGCCGCACGAGACTGCGAGGATCAAGCCCTTATGCGCGTGTTGATGTTGTCTTGGGAGTACCCGCCGGTGGTCGTCGGCGGACTGGGCAGACACGTGTACGCGCTGGCCAAGCACATGTCCGAGGCCGGGCACGAGGTCGTCGTGCTGTGCCGCGAGCAGGCGGGCACCGACGTGATCACGCACCCGACGACCGACGAGATGATCGGGGGCGTGCGGGTGATCCGGGTCGCCGAAGACCCGCCGCACCTGGTGTTCGAGCGCGACCTGGTGGCGTGGACGCTCGCGATGGGGCACGCCATGGTCCGCGCGGGCCTCGCGCTGCTCAAGAACTGGCAGCCGGACGTCATCCACGCCCACGACTGGCTGGTCACGCACCCGGCCGTGGCGCTGGCCGAGGAAACCGGCAAACCGCTCGTCGCCACGATCCACGCGACCGAGGCCGGACGGCACAGCGGCTGGTTGTCCCAGCCACTGAATCAGCAGGTCCACTCGGTGGAATGGTGGCTGGCCAACCGGGCCGACGCGCTGGTGACGTGTTCCTCGGCGATGCGTGCCGAGGTGGCCCACCTGTTCGAGGTCGACCCGGCGGACATCACGGTGATCCACAACGGGATCGAACCGCGCTCCTGGCGCGTGCCCGCGGCGACCGTGCGCGCCACGCACGAGCAGTACAACCCCGGTGGCGGCCCCATGCTGCTGTTCTTCGGGCGGCTGGAGTGGGAGAAGGGCGTACAGGACCTGGTCGCAGCGCTGCCCCGGATCCGTCGCTCACACCCCGGTACACGGCTCGTCATCGCCGGGAAGGGCCGTCACGCCGCCGAGCTCGTCAAGGACGCCCGCAAGGCGCGTGTACTGCGTTCCGTCGACTTCGTCGGGCACCTGACCGACCGTGAACTCGTCGCGGCGCTCGCGGCTGCGGACGTGGTTGTCCTGCCCAGTCGCTATGAGCCGTTCGGGATCGTCGCGTTGGAGGCAGCCGCTGCCGGGGCGCCCCTGGTTGCCTCGACAGCGGGCGGTCTCGGCGAAGTCGTGGTCCACGACGAAACCGGGCTGTCGTTCGCTCCTGGCGACGTCGAGGGCATCGCGGCGTCGGTCCGTGCGGTGCTGGACGACCCGGCAGCCGCCAAGCGCCGGACGCGCGCCGCCAAGGCGCGGCTCACGAGCGACTTCGACTGGGCCACGATCGCGTCGGCGACCGTGCAGGTCTACCGCGGCGCGCGGGTGGCGACCCACGGGCCGCTGGGCCGCCCGAAGATCGCCACCGGCAACGCGTTCACCTAGCGACTCCCCCGTGCGACACGAGAGTGGAGTCAGGAGTCCTTGAGGATTCGCTGGACGGCTTCGCGGGCCTTGCGGTCCATGTCCGCGATGGCCGCGCGGCGCTCGGCCTTGGCCTCGTAGTCCGCGAGCCGGTCGCGGACGACCTTCGCGGGCGTGCCCACCGCGATCGCGTAGTCCGGGATCTGGCCGCGCACCACCGAGTGGGCGCCGAGCACGCAGCCGCGGCCGATCCGGGTGCCCTTCAGCACGGACACCTTCGTGCCGATCCACGTGTCCGGGCCGATCCGGACCGGTGACTTCACGATCCCCTGGTCCTTGATGGGGAGGTGGATGTCCTCGACGACGTGGTCGAAGTCGCAGATGTACACCCAGTCGGCGACCAGCGACGCGTCACCGAACTCGATGTCGAGGTAGCAGTTGACCACGTTGGCGCGGCCGAACACGGCCTTGTCGCCGATCCGCAGCGACCCCTCGTGGCAGCGGATGGCGTTGCCGTCGCCGATGTGCACCCAGCGGCCGATCTCCATCCGGCCGTAGCCGGGGCGGCAGTGGATCTCCACGTTCTTGCCGAGGAACACCATGCCGCGCAGGATGATGTGCGGGTTGAGCAGCCGGAACTTCAACAGCCGGTAGTAGCGGACCAGGTACCAGGGCGTGTAGGCCCGATTGCGCACGACCCAGCGCAACGAGTCCACGGTGAGGAACCTGGCCTGCTGCGGGTCGCGTCGCACGCGCCACCAACCGCGTGCCCGCGCGGCCAACGGCGAACCCCACATCGAAGTCATGCCTGACAACGTAGATGACCATCCCGCCGGTCACCCCACGGCCCTGTCGCCGAAGTCACTCAGATGATGTCCACTGTGCAGAAGATCCGGAGGTTCTCCGCCGCGCCCTTCGTCGCCGGGTGCGCGGAGCCCAGGGTCCTGCGCAGGTTCGCCACGCTCCTGCGCTGCAGCTCGGCCGATTCGTCCAGCTGGCCGAGGCCGCGCAGGTGCAGTGCGAGGTTCGTGGCGACGGCGTCGATGTGCGGGTGGTCGACGGGCAGGACCCGCCGCGACCGTTCCAGGGTGTCCCGGCCGAGGTCCCGTGCTGCCGCGTACTGCCCGGCCCTGGCCAGGTCGTTGGCCAGGTTGGCCGCGCACACCAGGCTGAACGGGTGGTCGTCGCCGAGCGCCGAGCGCATCCGGTTCATCGCCTTCTCGTTCAGTCCGCGCGCGGTGGACAGTTCGCCGAGGACGTGCAGGGTCACGGCCACGTTCGTGGCCGCGGCGAGCGTGAACGGGTGGTACTGGCCCCACGCCCGCTGTCCCAGCTGGTGGACGTGCAGGCCCAGCCTGCGGGCTTCCTCGAGCATGCCGAGCGCGCGCAGGGTCACGGCGAGGTTCATGGCCGCGGCGATGGCCTCCGGACCGTCCTCGCCGTACCGCCCGGTCAGGCCGTCCAGCGCGACTTGGCCGAGCGGCAACGCGTTCGCCGCGTCACCGGCCAGCCGCCGCGCGATGGCGAGGGTTTGGGTGGCGTGCAACGTCATCGGGTCAGTGAGGCCGGTGTGCTCGCGGGCGCGGAGGACCACGTCTTCCTGGATCTGGCAGGCTTCCAGCCAGCTGCCGCAGGCGATCAGGTCGAGGGCCAGACTGTTCAAAGAGCACAGTGTGGCGCTGTGGTTCTCGCCGAGGACAACGGATTTGCGGTGTGCCGTCCGCTCGTCGAGGTCGCGCGCGGTCTCGAAGCAACCGGAGAACCGCAGAGCGGTGGCGTACGTTCCCGCCGCCTCCAGAGTGTCCGGGTCGTCCTCGCCGAACCTGCCGCGTGTGCGCTGGTACGCGTCCTTGCCCCACGCCAGCGCGGACGCGAATTGCCCTGCGGCACAGAGGTCTTCGGCCAGCGACCGGATGGACAGCACGGTGTCCTCGTTGTCGGCACCGAGGTGTTCACGGGCACGCGCCACAGCGGACTCGCCGATCCTCGCGGCCTCTTCGGGCTGACCGGCCTGACTCGTCGTCCTTGCCAGCCAACGGGATGCGACCAACGCGTCCCTTGTGCTCCCCCGCCAGCGGTCCACCGCGCCCGCGGCCATCGCCCGCGCGTCGTCCGGATCGCCCCAGGTGGAGAGGAAAGCGATGGTGTTGGTGGTGAGCCCGCGGATCCGCGGATCGGCCGACGCGATCGCGTCGCTGGCCAGCACGTGCGGCAGCAGATCGGCGTACCTGGACCAGTTGCCCGCTTCGGCCGGGTCGTTGGGGTCCGCGTTCGCCAGCACCAGCTGGGCGTCCAGGCGCAGGTCCTCGGCCTGCCGCGGCCGGTGCGTCAGCTGGAAGGTGTCGTTGCGGTGATCCACTTTGGCCAGGCCGGCCGCGGTGAGCTGGCGGATCGCCCGGCCGAGCAGGACCGGGTCGCGCAGCGCCGTCGCCGCGAAACCCGGCAGCGACGGCAGGTCCGGCGCACCGGCGAACAGGCCGCGGGAGATCGGCCCGTCGGCGAAGAACGCGCAGATCCGGACCAGGTCCGTGATCTGCTCCGGGTCCGGCTGGCTGCGCGGCCACGGCACATCGACAGCGTTGCGAGCCGGTGCGTGCGCGGTCACGATGACCTGCCCCGGCCCGGCGGGGAAGAACGGGCGGACGTCGTCGACCCGGTCCGCGTTGTCGAAGATCAGCAGGCTGTCGCGGGCACGCAACGCGTCGAGGACAGCGGGGACGGCCGCCCGCGCACTGGGCCCGACCGGAAGCTTGAGCCGGCCAGCCAGCCTGACCAGCGCGATCCGGACCAGCGCCGGATGCGCCGACGGGATCCACCAGACCACTTCGTGCGCCGACCCCCGTCTGTGGGCGTACTCGGCGGCCAGCTCGGACTTGCCCGCGCCTGTCAGCACGGCCGTCCCATGCTCCTCCACCGCTGTCAGCAGCGACTCCGGCGCCGAAAACCCCGCGGCGCGCGGCGGCACATCGCCCCATACGACCGGTTGCTCGGTCCGCACGGCACCGCGTTGACGCGGCACGTCACCGCTGAGCATCTGACGCGCCCACGAGACCGCGCGGGACCTGGGTTCCAGTTCGCTCAGGACCCGCAGGAACGTCGGCAGCGCGCCCGGGTGCTGGTCGCACGCCAGCAGGATGCTGTAGATGTGTTGCCGGGTCGATGGGAAATGCCTGACCTGCAACGGCAGGCCGAGGTACTGCCCGACCAGGTCGAGGCACAGCCCCCGGCCGACCGGGTCACGCAGGATCTGCACCTGTTCGAGGGTTTCCACCACCGCATGCCAGACATCCCGCCGTCGTCCCAGGCCAGCCAACGGCCGCACGGTCTCACCTCCGTGTCGTGTCCAGCACGCCCGATTTGGGAATAGCTCAGTCGACCGAATCCGACAACAGCAGCCGCTTGATACCCTCCAATCGGCGTACTCCCCTGGAGTCGCCGTCAAGTTGGCGCACCGCCTCGATCAAGTCGAACAACCCTTGCTCGTACAGCAGGCACGTCCGCACGAGCGCGAAGACGTGCAACCTGGTGGCGGCGTGGTACGGCACGGCGTTGGCGATGTGCGGCGGCAGCAAGTCGATCAGCATCGTCCGGCCCGCGACCTCGCGGACGAACGGGAGTTCGAGCAACGCGTCGACGATGTCCGACAGCGGCGTCACCTGGATGCGTGGCTGCTCGGTCGTCGGCGAACGCGGCTGGGCCACGGGCTGTGCGAACGATTGGGCGAACGACTGGGCGAACGGCTGGGCCGGTCGTGTGGCGGCGTCCGGCAGGCGCAGCCACGCCACCGCCTGCGTCTGCTTCACCGAGACCGCGATCCGCTGGTACGAAGCCGGATCCGCGGCGGGGTCCTGTTCGATCACCTCGTGGTAGAAGTCGTCCGACGCGATCAGCGCCAGCATGCCGCCGCTGTCGGCGAGCGCGGACTTGGCCTGGCCGGCGTCCAGGAGCCGGAACGTCAGGTTCACCGCGTGGCTGACGACTCCCTCGGAATTCGCGTGGACCTCGCCGTGGTGCATTGCGACCCGCAATTGAACTCGTGCCTCGACCGCGTGAACCGCGTTGTACCGGCGCAACGCGGAGAGCAATCGCGAGTGCCACTGGTCGACGAGCCACGCCTTGGGGAACTCCGCGGGGATGAGGATCATCACACCGTCGCCGCGGTCCTCGTGGTACAGGGCTTTCCACAGGATCCCGGCCGCGTCGAACGCCTCTCTGAGCATGTCGTACATGCCTTCGTGCACTGTCCGCAGGTGCAGGAGGGTCCGTCGGGGGTCGGTGAAGGCCGCGACGTCGACAGCGACGATCGCCCGGTGTTCTGTGGTCACGACGGATCACTCCCCATAATCGCCGTCCCCAAGCCGGTGGTGGGTTCACCATAGCTGGCAACCAGGTGAGAATTGTTGTGTTCCACGTCGTTTACTTGGCAACCTGAACTCGTGGACCCAAGCCCGGACAGTTTCTGGGGGCGTCTGGCGACCGCGGAACGCCACGCGCTCGAGGAGATCTCCGCCCGGCGCTCGTACGCCCCGAATGAGTACCTGTGCCACGAGGGCGACCAGTCCAAGCACGCGTTCGTCCTGATCTCCGGGCACGTCCAGGTGATCTACTACACCGAGGACGGGCGCGAACTGGTGGTCGCGCTGCGCACGGCGGGAGACATCCTCGGCGAGATAGCGGCGTTGCACGGACTGCCGCGCACGGCCACACTGCGAGCGCTGGACAAGGTCGAGGCGATCACCGTACCCAGCAACAGGTTCACCCATCTGTGTCAGACACAGGCGAAACTGACCTGGGCGCTGCTGGGCGTGCAGTACTCGCGGTTCGGCCGGACGAACGGCCGCCACGCCGAATACGGCGGTGGCAGCGCGAGCCAGCGCGTGTACACCCAGCTCACCCAGATGGCGGTTGAACAGGACAAGGGCGACGGCGAGCCGATCGAAATCAAAGCCGGGATGACGCAGCAGCAACTCGCCGACAGCGCGGCCACGTCCCGCGAGTCGTACGCCAGGGCGCTGCGCGTGCTGCGCGACATGGGCATCATCACCACCGGCCGCGGCTGGATCCGCGTGCACAACCTGGCCGACCTGCGCAGAATGGCTCGTTGACTCTGTGTCAGTTGACACAGAGAAATCGCGCCACTCCGGGTTTCATTTCATTACGAGACCCGAGGAGGGGGCGCAATGGACCCGTTTCTTCCAGCTCCGGACCCAGGCAGGTGGCGCCGCGGCTTCTTCGCCGCCTGCATCGCGATCCCGTTCACGTTCATGCAGATCTGGGCGATCACGGTGGTGCTGAGCACCGCGACCATCGAGGGCGCGGCGGGGCTCGCGTTCCTGCTGGCGGTCGGCGGATCAGCGGTGGCGGTGGTCGACGGATGGCGGTGGGCGTGGCGGCTCGGCCGCAACTCGGCCGAAGGCGTACCAGAACCAGCGCGGTGACTGCCGTGTGAAGAGCAGGACCGTCGGCCCGAGGGGGGCCGACGGTCCCGCTACCCCCGGTCATTTGTGAGCGAACAGGCAAAGTAGCGGGGGTCTCGACAGCAGTTCTACCGCCATTCAGGGTCACTCACGCATCCGTCGGGGGAGCGAGTGGCCATCTGCACCTCGTCGGCGGAGCGCGGGGCTGGCACCGCTCCGCCGACGAGGCAGACCAACCGCAATCCCAACCACGAAACGCAACAGCAGCCCAGAAAAGCGATCAGTGAAACCACCACGGCACAGCGGAAGCCACGGCAACCGATCAGTGTGCCCCTGGCCAAGCCAGCCAGCGCGCAGTTGCCTGCCAGTCCGAACGGCCAGCGCGCAAACGCCAAGAGCAAACACAGGGCAGCAAATCAGACTCAAGGCGCAGCGCAGTACAAGCTCAGCCCGAGACAGTTGGCGTGCAGACGCCAGGGGTTCATGGCTTGCGCGCGAGCGCAGAGGTTCCACGGCCCGGGTTCGCGAACTACGCACAAGTTCAAAGGGATCACGGAGCACGTGCCAAGACAGAGGCCGACGGACAGAGGACCGCAAAGGTGCACGGCTGGCGCCGAATGCCAACTCACAACCGCTCACCCAAGCACAGACCAAGACCACCCCGACCGGCCCCGCGCACAAGCACAGAACCGGCCCCGAGCGGCCCGGAAGTTGTGGCGTGCGCCCCAGCCCGGGAACTGGGCGCGCAGAAAGTCGGCGGCGTGCGCGCAAGCGCAGAAGGGGACTTCGGGGTGCCCCTGCCCAGAGGCCAGCCCCCGGCGAGGGAAAAGCTCGTTCCGTGAAAAGGACCCAAGACGACACCCCAAAAGCAAGCGATCACGAAGGCAGACGGAGAGCAAGCCACAGAACGAGAAGCAGGCAAAACCTAACCGGCAGAAACTCGTTCCGCCTTGCACAGCAAAGCAATCGGAGCGCTCCCAACCCTGGTCAGAACGACAGTAGCCTCGTCCGTCCCCTTCAACTTGAGCCGCGGCCGCAACGCGTTGGGGTCGACATCCAAACCCCGCACCAAAATCTCGACCCGACCGATACCCCTACCGGCCAACAACCGGCGGAGGGATTTCTCGTTGTAACGGCCGTGCTCCAACACCCTGAAGGCGCGAATCCCAGGCGGCGGGGTATCCCCCGTGAGGTAAGCAATCCGAGGATCCAATTGAGCAAGACTGTGCCTCGCAGCGTAATGCCGAACGAGCCCGGCGCGCACCACGGCGCCATCCGGATCGATGAGCCACTCCGCAGGTGCTGTCACCGGACACTCCGACGGATCAGCATCGGTAATCGTCCATGAGTCCACAGTAGATCGAAGAACGGTCGCCCGACGACTGACGCCCTGCGTGGCAAGGGATCCGGCCCACAGACAGGCCTCCTTCACCTGACCGTCGAGTGACACCAGTTCGATCTCCCCGGCCCACGGCACGTCCTGCGGGTCGATTCCCGGCGCGCATTTCACCGCCAGTTCCCGTGTCCCGTACGTGGCGGCCAGTTCGTCCAGTGGCGGGGTGAAATCCGCTGGGCGCCAACGCCTTCTGCCTGACGAATCCCGACGGGCGGGGTCAGCGAGAACGGCCGCGTCCCGGGTGACGGGACGCAGGGCGTCCGCGCGCACGACAGGGGCGCCTGTGTTGTGGCGCGCCATGGCCAACCTGACCGGGTCCAAATCGGACCCAATCGTCAGCGAGGCGACCTGCGCGAGGTACTTCAGTTCCGTGCCAATGGAACACGTGACGTCGTGCACGGCCCGGCCCGCGAAGCGACCGGCCCGATACTTGGCCACTTGCCACGGAGTTGCTTGTTGCAGCGCGTCGTCGGTGAACAGCCAGTTCGCTGCTTCTTCTACTTTGGACTTGGCTTTTCTTCTCAGCAGCACGGTTTCCACCAGCATCGCGGCTCGTTCGCCAGCTGTCCGGCGTGCCGCCGCGACGTCGGCGAGGTGGCTCGCCGACGTCAGCGCCAGGTGGTCGATCTCCGCGAGGGCCGCGATTCCCGCCGCCGAGCGCAGGAAGGCGACGTCCTCAACGGTGAAGCCGTATCCCACGGGTCACGGTTTGGTGCCGGTGATCATCACGTTGTAGAACAGTTCGCGCGGCGCGATCCCGCGCAGGATGTTCTCGTCCACCCAGGACAGCCGCTGCCAGGCGCGGTAGGCGAACATCCGCCAGCCGAAGGTCAGCTTCTCCTGCGGCACAGCGGCTTCGAACGTCCGCACGGGCCAGCCGAACAGGGCAGCGGCCAGCTCTTCGGTCTTCGCCCGCACGTTCACGCCGCCCGCGTCCCGCACCAGCTGCTCCAGCT
Source organism: Kibdelosporangium phytohabitans (assembly GCF_001302585.1). Lineage (GTDB taxonomy): Bacteria > Actinomycetota > Actinomycetes > Mycobacteriales > Pseudonocardiaceae > Kibdelosporangium > Kibdelosporangium phytohabitans. The sequence goes on from NZ_CP012752.1 coordinate 10,261,661, forward strand.
CGGTCGGGTCGAAGGTGTGCAGGTCGACCACTGCTTCGAGGGCCGCGGCCCGCGAGGACTCGTCGAGCTCCTCCTGCGGCCTGCGCCACGAGCTCAACGCGGGCAGCTTCGTCACGTTCGTGGTCAGCCACCAGGTGAGCTGGCCGAGCTTGCGGGCGTAGGTGTTGCCGATCTTCGTCGGCTCGCCCGCGAACACGAACCGCCCGCCCGGCTTGAGCACGCGCAGCACCTCGCGGAACGCCGTCGGCAGGTCCGGGATGTGGTGCAGCACCGCGTGCCCGACCACCAGGTCGAAGCTGTCGTCGTCGTACGGGATCCGCTCCGCGTCGGCCACGCGGCCGTCCACGTCCAGGCCCAGGTTCTTGGCGTTGTGCAGCGCCACCTGCACCATCCCCGGCGACAGGTCGGTGACCGAGCCCTTCTTGATCACACCGCCCTGCATCAGGTTCAGCAGGAAGAAACCCGTGCCGCAGCCCAGTTCCAGCGCTGTCTCGTACGGCCAGCCGTCCTTGCCCGCCACCGAGTCGAACCGGCCCGTCGCGTACTCGATGCAGCGTTCGTCGTACGAGATCGACCACTTCTCGTCGTACGTGCCCGCTTCCCAGTCGTGGTAGAGCACGTTCGCGAGCTTCGGGTCCTGCCAGGCCGCCTCGACCTCTTCGGCCGTCGCGTGCGGGTTGGGCGCTGGGTCACTTGCCACTGAACGTCGCCTTTCCTGGGCCGTTGGCGATGAAGGACTCCATCCCGGCAGTCCGGTCCTCGGTGGAGAACAGTCCCGTGAACAAGGCCGTCTCCAGGCGCAGTCCCGCGTTCAGGTCGCCGTCGAGGCCACCGTCGATCGCGGCCTTCGCGGCGGCGAGCGCGCGGCTCGCGGCACCGGTGAACTGGCCCGCCCACTTCACGGCCGCGGCGTAGACGTCGTCGGGCGCGACGACCTCGTCGACCATGCCGATCCGGAGCGCCTCATCGGCCTCGACGAACCGGCCGGTGTACACCAGGTCCTTCGTCTTGCTCGGGCCGATCAGCCGCGCGAGGCGCTGGGTGCCACCCGCGCCGGGGATGATGCCGAGCAGGATCTCCGGCTGCCCGACCTTGACGTTGTCGCCCGCGATGCGCCGGTCGCAGCACAGCGCGAGTTCGTAGCCACCGCCGAGCGCGTAGCCGGTGATCGCGGCGACGGTCGGCTTCGGCAGTTCCGCGACGACGGTCAGGGTCCTGGACAGCTCGGGGGCGTAGTCCGCGATGTCGGTGTGCCCCATCTTGGCGAACTCCTTGACGTCCGCGCCCGCCGCGAACACCTTCGGGCCGCCGTAGACGATCACGGACTTGACGTCCGGCCGCTCGCCCGCCTCGATCGCCACTTCCCGCAGCTCGGCCTGCAGCTGCCGGTTCAACGCGTTCATCGGCGGCCGGTCCAGCCGGATGGTGCCGATCCCGTCTGCTACCTCGAGCTTGACGAACTCACCCATGCTCGGAGGTTACCTCTCAGTAGGCAGCTCAGGCGCGCCGGGCGAAGAAGCGGTCACCCGAACGCTCGAGCAGCAGCTGCTGGCCGAACGCCGCCGACAGGTTCTCGCTGGTCAGCACGTCGTCGATCAGGCCTTGGGCCACGACGGCACCCGACGAGAGCAGCATCAGGTGGGTGAAACCCGGCGGGATCTCCTCCACGTGGTGGGTCACCAGGATCGTCGCCGGGGCGTCCGGGTCGAGCGCGAGCTCGGTGAGCTTGGCGACCAGGTCCTCCCGCCCGCCGAGGTCCAGCCCGGCCGCAGGCTCGTCCAGCAATAACAACTCGGGGTCGGTCATCAGGGCGCGGGCGATCAGCGTGCGCTTGCGCTCGCCCTCGGACAGCGTGCCGAACAGGCGGTCGGCGAACCGGCCGATGCCGAGTCCGTCCAGCAGCTCCTGTGCCCGGCCGATGTCGAGCGACTCGTACTCCTCGCGCCACCGGCCCATCACCGCGTAGCCCGCGCTGACGACGACGTCGACGACCTTCTCGTCCGGCGGGATCCGGTTGGCCGTCGCGGCGGAGCAGAAGCCGACCCGCGGCCGCAGCTCGAACATGTCCACCTTGCCGAGCTGCTCGCCCAGGACGTGGACGGCGCCGCTGGACGGGTGCATCTCGGCGGCGGCCATCCGCAGCAGGGTCGTCTTGCCCGCGCCGTTGCCCCCGAGGATCACCCAGCGTTCGTCGAGCTCGACGCTCCAGTTGATCCCGTTGAGCAGCTTGCTGCCGCCCCGGCGCACGCCGACATCGGCCATGTGCACCACAAGGTCGTCGATGTTCTCCGGAACGCTCTGCTCGCTCACCCGTTCATTCTGTCGTCAGCCCCCGGACCGGCACCCAACCGGGGGGTGGTCGATCACGGCAGGAGATCGCGCACTTTCACCGTGAGCGGCACGGGTGTGGTGACCGAAAGCACATCGTCGGTCCCGGCGTTGAGCTCGTAGTTGCCATCGATCAGCTGGAACGCGGTGACCGAGACAGGAGCGCTGAGATCGATGATCCAGTAGTCCGGAATCCCGGCCTCGGCGTACTCGTTGAACTTGGTCACCCTGTCGGTGCGACGAGAGCCCGGCGAGATGACCTCGACGGCGAGGAGCACATCGTCGGGGGCAAAACGCGCCGGGCTGGCCTTGGCCGCAGCCGTGCGAACCACGACAAGATCAGGAGCCCGGACCGTCGCCGGGGATCCGCCGACGATGACGACTTCCACGTCGGACAGGACACCCAGGTCAGCCTGTAGCTGAGGGCCGACCTGAAAGGCCAGTTGCATGACAGCCCATTGATGATTCGGCACTGGGCGTGGTGACACCTGCAATATCCCTTCGGCGAGCTCATAGCGGTGGGTGTTGTCCTCCGGGAGGGCATCCCAGTCCGCCAGAGACAGCAGGTGGTTCGGCCACGTCATCATGCTGGTCACTGTGCACTCCTCCAATGCCGAGCTCAAGCCCATTGTCTCATGACCTGCGGTTATGCCCCTACTTCGACCGTTACGCTCCCTTGACTTGATGCTCCGAACGGCTGGCGTGGGTGATCGATCGGGTATCCCTGTCGGTGATCCTTGCGAAGATGGGTCCGTGCCCACTTCGCCTCGTGAGTTCCCGAGCCTGCTCGCCGGACGGCCGTTCCCCCTGGGGGCGCATCCGGAGTCGGGCGGTGTGCGGTTCGCCGTGGCGTCGTCGGTTGCCGAGGCGGTCGAGGTCTGCCTGATCAGTGCGGACGGCACCGAGCGCCGCGTCGAGCTGGCCGAGCACACGTTCGGCATCTGGCACGGGATCGTGCCCGCTGTCATGCACGGCCAGCGGTACGGCTACCGCGTGCACGGGCCGTTCGACCCGGGCCGCGGGATCCGGTGCAATCCGGCGAAGCTGCTGGTCGACCCGTACGCGCGGCGGATCACCGGTGACGTGACGCGCATCTCGGACACGTTGGACTACGTCGGGCATCTCATGGACGGTGTCCCGTCGCGTGTCGATTCCCTCGGCGCTGTGCCGTTGTCCATGGTGACCTCGCTCGGTGGTGCCGACACCGGCCGCAAACCCGAGGTCCCGTTCGAGGAGACCGTCATCTACGAGCTCCACGTGCGCGGTTTCACCATGCAGAACCCCGATGTCCCCGAGAAGCAACGCGGCACGTATCTCGGGCTCGCGCACCCCGCGGTCGTCGAGTACCTCGTACGGCTCGGCGTGACCGCGGTGGAACTGCTGCCGGTCCACGCCATCAGCTCGGAGCCCGGCCTGCGCGATACCGGCCGCAGCAACTACTGGGGGTACTCCACGCTCGGCTTCTTCGCCCCGCACAGCGGGTACGCCAGCGAACCCGGCCGGGAGATCGAGGAGTTCCGCACCATGGTCGCGGCGCTGCACGCGGCAGGTATCGAGGTCATCCTCGACGTGGTCTACAACCACACGTGCGAGGGCGGCGCGGGCGGGCCTTCGCTGTCGTTCCGCGGCCTGGACGCGCCCGCGTACTACGTGCTCGGCCCGGACGGTTACGACCGGGACATCACCGGTTGCGGCAACACGCTCGACGGCGGGTCGCCGACCGTCGTCCGGATGGTCACGGACTCCTTGCGGTACTTCGCGGGCGATCTCGGTGTCGACGGGTTCCGGTTCGACCTGACCAGTGTGCTGGGACGGCCGCACGGCGGGTCGTTCGACCCGAACGCGCCGTTGCTGACCGCGATCGCCGCGGACCCGCTGCTGTCGCGGTGCAAGCTGATCGCCGAACCGTGGGACGCCACCGGCGAGGGGTACCGCGTCGGCGGGTTCGGTCCGCAGTGGACGGAGTGGAACGGCCGGTACCGCGACACCGTCAGGGATTTCTGGCGTGGCGCGGTCGGGGTGCGTGACCTGGCCTACCGGTTGTCGGGCTCGTCGGACCTGTACGCGCTCAACCGCAGGCGGCCGTGGGCGTCGATCAACTTCATCACCGCGCACGACGGGTTCACGTTGCGCGACATGGTGTCGTACAACAACAAGCACAACGAGGCCAACGGCGAGGAAGGCCGGGACGGCACGGACGACAACCGTTCGTGGAACTGCGGTGCCGAAGGCGAGACCGACGACAAGGAGATCCGCGCGTTGCGTGCCCGCCAGGCGCGCAACCTGGTCGCGACGCTGCTGCTGTCCACCGGCACGCCGATGCTGGTCGCGGGTGACGAGCGCTGGCGCACCCAGGGCGGCAACAACAACGCGTACTGCCTTGACGACGAGACCTCGTGGGTCAGCTGGGCGCGCGGCGACGACGAACTGGACATGAACGCCTTCGTCCGGCACGCGATCAGCCTGCGGGTGAACGCGCCCGCGCTGCGCCAGCCGCACTTCTTCGACGGCAGGCCGACCCGGTCCGGTGAGCCCGACCTGGTCTGGTTCCGGCCGGACGGCTGCCCGATGTCGGACGAGAACTGGTTCGACGACGGTGCCCGCTCGCTGGGCATGTGGATCGACGGCTCGGAGTCGCTGTCGCGGACGAGGGACGGCGAGCTGGTCTCCGACGACTCGTGGCTGCTCGTCCTGCACGCCGGCGGTGAGGCGATGGAGTTCACCCTGCCGTCGGCCAGCTACGGCGACGATTTCGAGCCCGTGCTGGACACCGGCTCGCCGGACGGCAAACCGGCCGAGCCGGAGCCGCTCGAACCGGGCGCGAAGATCACCGTGCCCGCGCGGTCACTACTACTACTGCGTGCTCGGCGCTGAGTCCGTCCAGCAGGTGAGAGAGCTTTTCTGCCGTCGTCGAACCGTGGCAACATGCGCTTATGACCCGGTCGTTGCTCACATGGCGCGACCGCACAGTTGATCTCCAGAAGCTCAACTTGTGCGGGTGTACCGCCACGCGGTACGGGTCGCTCTGACGCTTTCCCTCCGTGCCGCGTGTCGCTGCTCCCACACCCGACACTCGTTGCCTGGAGAGCCGAGTCATGACCGCGTCCGTCACAGACCTCGAGTTGCACACCCAGATCACCGACCCGCTGCTGCCGGACCTGCTGCACCCGGAGCGGATGCTGTGGACGCCCCGCGAGCTGTGCGACCTGACCTCGACGGTCGCGTCGGAGCTGACGACGTCGCTGCTCGGCATCCTCGACTACGTCCCCGAGCAGCGCTGGTGGGCGCGGCTGGCGCTGACCGAAGGCGTGGAGCTGTGGTTGCTGTCGTGGCTGCCCGGCCAGCAGACTGAACCCCATGACCACGGTGGCGCGGCGGGATCCTTCACTGTGCTGACCGGTGAGCTGGCCGAGTTCTACCGGTACCCGGGCGGGCCGATCCGCAGCCAGTCGCACGGCGTCGGCTCGGCGATCGGTTTCGGCGCCGGACGGGCCCACCAGGTGCTGAACCTGTCCAAGGGGCCCGCGGCGAGTGTGCACGCGTACTCGCCGCCGCTGGTGCCCACGCGTGAGTACGCCAGCCTCGCCGACATCCCCGCGGAGATCCCGCCGCTGCCCGCCCACCGGTCACTGGCCGACCTGCGAAAGGAACCAGTCGAACCGTGAGCGCCATCGACGACATCCTTGCCGAAGCACGCGCGGGCCTCGAGCGCGCGGAGCCGTCGGAGTCCCTGCTGAACGACCCGAAGACGCTGATCGTGGACATCCGCCCGGCGCACAACCGCGCCGCGGAGGGTGAGATCCCCGGTTCGGTGGTGATCGAGCGGATCGTGCTGGAATGGCGGCTCGACCCGGCCGGTGACCACCGCATCGACGGTTTCGACGCCGACACCCGTGCCGTCGTGGTGTGCAACGAGGGTTATTCGTCCAGTCTCGCCGCGCGTGACCTGCGGGCTGTCGGGCTTCCCCGTGCCACGGATCTCGTGGGCGGCTTCCGCGGCTGGAAGGCGGCCGGGCTGCCCACGCGGCCGGGCGCGACCACGCCCATCACCTGATCACGTGAACCTCCGGTGGCCCTGCGCCCGGTTGCGCAGGTCACGTCCGGCGGTGTGCGCTTTGCGACCGGTCACGGTGACGCTCGCGCCTGCTTTCTTGCCATATCCGGCTAACCTCCGGCGGAACGGGAAACGTTGCCGAGGCCGCTGCCCCGATGGACACCCCAGAGGACATGGGGAACGGGCCGATGGGTGCGTAACGTCCGTCGAGTGCGGGTTGTTCGCTTCGGAACGTATCTGGCGATCTTGGTGGCCGTCGCCGCCATCGGGCAGTCGATCGTCGGCGTGCTGTCTGCCCTGGTGGGCATGGTCGTGACGGCGACCGTGGGCAGGCTCGGCCTGCTCGTCGGCACGCGGGCGCACAGCGTGGTCGCCGGGGTGGGGCCGAGGATCGCCGAGTGGCGGTCGGCCAGGCGCACGGTCGTCCTGCGAGCGTTCCCGCTGCCGATCGCGGTCGAGGTCGGGTCACGCAAGAAGCGGGCGACGGTGATGTCGGTCAGCGTCGCCGCGCTGGCTGTCGTGGTGTTCGCGCTGCTCACCGACTACTTCTGCGCGCTCGGCGGGCTGGCCGCGTTGATCAGCACGGCGTTGGTCGAGCGGCGGAAGGCCGAGACGCCCTGCGTGTTGCAGGTGGTCGAGCTGGTGCAGGCCGGTGAGCTCGACGCCGCCGAACGGCTCGTCAGCCAGCTGACCGTGGCGAATCCGACAGCGAGGACCATCCGGGCGTCCCGGGTGCTCGTGCTGGAAGCACGCGGGCGCTACGCCGAGGCGCTGGCGCTCGCGATCGGGATGTCCGAGGCCGAGGGGCAGGACGCGGCCGCCGCCATGGCGGCGGTCGCGGGCCTCACCGGCGCGGCCATCGAAGCCGGCCAGCTGGACGCCCACCAAGGACTCCCAGTCGCCGCACGAGCCCTCAACGAAGCCGTGGAGCTGGGCAAACCGAGCTACATGCTGGACGGTGTGCGCGCGTTGATCGCGCTGCTCGCCGGCGACCCGCAACTGGCCGTACGGCTCGCGCGCACGGCGTGCAAGAACAACGACGGTTCACTGGGCCGCGCCGACGACCTCGCCACGCTCGCGCGGGCGTACATGGCCGCCGGGGACAACTCGAAGGCCCGCGCGACGCTGGCGAAGGCCGAACGGCTGGTGCCGTGGTGGCCGCGGGTCGCGTTGACCCGCAGCCGCCTCGACCTCGCCCAGGCCTAGTGGCCCGTCTCGAAACACTAGTTGGCCAGGATGACCCGGCCCAGTTCGGCCGTGGACGAGAGCAGTTCGTGCTTGGGCAGGACGCGCACGGTGTAGCCCAGCGCTCCCGCGTGCGGCAGCGGCAACTCGGCGACGTACGTGCCGTCGCTGTCCGGCTTCATCGGCACCGTGACCACGTCGACCAGGTCGTCCGTGTCGCCGACCCGGCCGACGACCGCCTGGACCTCCACGTCCGCGGACTGCAGACCGGACAGCTCGACCGACGACCGCACCTGGACCCGCTCGCCGATCACCGGGGCCTTGCCGTCCGGCAGGGTCAGCTCGCTGTCGGTCACGCGGACGTGGTGCCAGGCCGCGTCGATCCGGCCCCGGTACGCCGCCAGGTCCTTGGCCTGCTGGAACCCGTCGCTCGCCGCCCGTGCCGCGGAGGTCGCCGCCGGTGCGTAGAACGACTCGACGTACTCGCGGACCATCCGGGTCGCCTGGACCTTCGGGCCCAGCGACGCCAGCGTGTGCCGCACGAGCTCCATCCACTTGGCGGGCACGCCGTCCCCGCCGCGGTCGTAGTACGTCGGCACGACCTGCGAGCCGAGCAGGTCGTACAACGCGGAGGCTTCGAGGTCGTCGCGGCGGACCGGGTCGGTGACGCCGTCGGCGGTCGGGATCGCCCAGCCGTTGCGGCCGTCGTAGAGCTCGTCCCACCAGCCGTCCCGGATGGACAGGTTGAGGCCGCCGTTGAGCGCGGCCTTCATGCCGGACGTGCCGCAGGCTTCCAGCGGGCGCATGGGGTTGTTCAGCCAGACGTCACAGCCCCAGTAGAGGTAGCGGGCCATCGACATGTCGTAGTCCGGCAGGAACACGATCCGGTGGCGGACTTCCGGGTCGTCGGCGAACCGGACGATCTGCTGGATCAGCGCCTTGCCGCCGTCGTCGGCCGGGTGCGACTTGCCCGCGACCACCAGCTGCACCGGCCGGTCGGGGTCGAGCAGCAGCGCCTTCAGCCGCGCGGGGTCGCGCAGCATCAGCGTGAGCCGCTTGTACGTGGGCACGCGGCGGGCGAATCCGACGGTCAGCACGTCCGGGTCGAACACGGACTCGGTCCACGACAGCTCCAGCGAGGACGCGCCGCGCTGCAGCCACGCCTCCCGCACCCGCCGCCGGATCTCGCGCACGAGGCGTTCCCGCAGCCCGCACCGCAGCTCCCAGAGCAGCGCGTCGGTGACCGGCTGGAACCCGGTCAGCCCGACCTCGCTGTCCACTTCGGACTCGCCGAGCAGCTTGGAGATCTCGCGGGCGGCCCACGTCGGGCCGTGCACGCCGTTGGTCACCGACTTGATCGGCACCTCGTGCGTGTCGAAGCCCGGCCACAGGCCGCCGAACATCGACCGGCTGACCTCGCCGTGCAGTTTGGAGACACCGTTGGCGCGCTGCGCGAGCCGCAGGCCCATGTGCGCCATGTTGAACATGCCGACGTTCTCCTCGGCGCCCAGCGCGAGGACGCGTTGCACGTCCAGCCCTGGCAACAAGTTGCCGCCGCCGAAGTAGTGCCGGACGAGGTCGACCGGGAACCGGTCGATCCCGGCGGGCACGGGCGTGTGCGTGGTGAACACGGTGCCCGCGCGGACCGCCGACAGGGCCTGGTCGAAGTCCAGGCCCTCGGCCGCCATCAGCTCGCGGACGCGTTCGAGGCCGAGGAAACCCGCGTGCCCCTCGTTGGTGTGGAAGACCTCGGGTTGCGGGTGCCCGGTCAGTTCGCAGTACGTCCGCACGGCGCGCACGCCGCCGACCCCGGCGAGGATCTCCTGGCGGATGCGGTGGTCCTGGTCGCCGCCGTACAGCCGGTCGGTGACGCCGCGCAGGTCGGCGTCGTTCTCTTCGACGTCCGAGTCGAGCAGCAGCAACGGCACGCGTCCGACGTTGGCCTTCCAGATCCGCGCGCGCAGCACGCGCCCGCCGGGCATGGAGACGTGCACGAGCAGCGGCACCCCGGACGGCTCGGTCAGCGGTTCGAGCGGCAGGCCGCGCGGGTCGACCACCGGGTAGTGCTCGACCTGCCAGCCCTCGGCCGACAGCGACTGGCGGAAGTAGCCGGAGCGGTAGAGCAGGCCGACACCGATCAGCGGCACGCCCATGTCGGACGCGGCCTTCATGTGGTCGCCGGCGAGGATGCCGAGGCCGCCGGAGTAGTTCGGCAACGCCTCGGTGACGCCGAACTCCATCGAGAAGTACGCGATCGACTTCGGCAGCCGCGGCGCCGACGGGTCACCGCCCGCGCGGTGGGTCAGCTCCTCCTGCCTGCGCTGGTACCAGCGGTCGCTGGTCATGTAGCGCCGCAGGTCGTCGGAGATCGCGCGGACGCGCATCATGAACTCCTCGTCGGCGGCGAGCTGCCGGAGCCGCTCGGCCGGCGCCTGTTCGAGCATCCGCAGCGGGTCGCCGCCCAGCTCCTCCCACGCTTTCGGGTCGACCGCTGCGAAGAGGTCCTGGGTGGGGGGATGCCAGGTCCAGCGCAGGTTGTTGGCCAGGATGCCCAGGTCGGCCAACGATTCCGGCAGACCGGCACGAACGGCGAATCGACGCACAGCTTTCACCCCGAGCACCATACTTACCGCCGGGCGTGATCTTGAAGACCGTTCCTCTGTGTACCGGGCCGACCTGGTCAGGGTGCCGTTTCAGGACAAATCGACCACGATCTTGCCCCGTACACCGCCCTGTTCGAGCGCGCGGTGCGCGGCGGCGACGTCCGACAGCGGGAACACGCGGTCGACGTGCGGGCGGATCTCCCCGGCAGTGACCCAGCGGCCGAGTTCCGCGAACAACGGCGCCTCCGGGTTGCCGCTGAAGGCCCGGAGCCAGCGGTCGCGCCGGATCGAGTTCGCCGCGATGTACCCCAACGAGCGAACGAGGTGGTCGAAGTCGAACGCGATCGTGACCATCCGGCCGTGCGGGGTGAGCAGACGGCGGAAGGCGGGCAGGCCGGTGCCGACCGTGTCGAGGATGACGTCGAACCGGCCGAGATCACCGGGCGCGCGGTAGTCGATCACCTCGTCGGCGCCGAGTTGCTTCGCCAGGTCCAGGTTGGCCGCGCTGGCCAGCCCGGTCACGTGCGCGCCCATTGCCTTGCCGAGTTGCACGGCGACGTATCCGACACCGCCGGTCGCTCCCCGCACGAGCAGCCGCTCGCCGGGCGCGAGCGCGGCTTTGTCCCGGAACGCGGTGATCGCCGTGGTCCCGGCGGGCAGTGCGGCGGCCTCGACCATGTCGAGGCCGGCGGGGAGGTGGTCGATCCGCCCGGGTGCGACTGCGACGTACTCGGCCGCTGTGCCCAACGACCGCCCGTTGCCGCCCCAGACCTTGTCACCCGCGGCGAACCGGCTCGTCCCCGGCTCGACGACCTCGCCGACCAGGTCGACGCCCATGCGCTGGGGAAACTTGGTGCCGGTGACCACACGCACCTTCCCGGCGCGCGCGGCGAGTTCGCCGGCGTTGAGCGACACCGCCCGCACCCGCACCAGCACCTCGTCGGGGCGTGGCCGCGGAATCGGCCCCGTGGCCACCGACAGCACTTCCGGCGGTCCATAACGGTCGAACGTGACGTAACGCATCGAAGTGGAAGCCATGCTCCAGTTCTACCCAGGAAACCGGACGGGGTCTTCCACTTCGCCTAAAGTGAGAGACGTGCCGACGACATTGCCTCCCTTGCGCACGGACGCGGCCGCCAACCGCGCCAAGATCCTCGACACGGCGCGAGCGGTCTTCGCGGCCGAGGGGCTCGACGTCCCGATGAGCGAGATCGCCCGCCGCGCGGGTCTCGGCGTCGCGACCCTGTACCGCCGGTTCCCCACCAAGGAGGACCTGGTCGCGGAGGCCTTCGCCGAACAGATGACCGAGTGCGCGGGGATGCTCGACGCCGCGCTCGCCGACCCCGACCCGTGGCGCGCGTTCTGCCGGGTGGTCCAGGAGGTCTGCGCGATGCAGGCACGCGACCGGGGCTTCGCCAAGGCGTTCGTCACGGCGTTTCCCCACGCGCCGGACTTCCGGGCGCAGCGCGAGCACGCCGAACGAGGACTGACCGAACTGGTGTCGCGCGCCCAGGAGGCCGGTGCGCTGCGCCGGGATTTCCACATGGCCGACGTGGCGCTCGTCCTCCAGGCCAACGGCGGGATCCGGGCGGGCACCCCCGAGGAGACGGCGCAAGCCTCCCGGCGGCTCGTGGCGTACCTGCTCCAGTCGTTCCGCGCGGACAGCGCGGCACCGCTGCCCCGGTCCGTCGCGATCCCGTTCGAGGCCGCCCTGCCCTGAAAACCAGTACGCGTTCGTCCAGGTGAGACGGTAGAAAACCAAGTCATGAAGCATTCGTCTCCCCAGTTCGCCGCGATCGCCGAGCGGAGCACGATCCTGCGCGTGCAGGTGGGCTCCGGGGTGCACGGCACGGCCATCCAGGGCCAGGACGACCGGGACGAGATGGGCATCTGCGTCGAGCCGCCCGAGTACGTCGTCGGCCTGGACAAGTTCGAGCAGTACATCTTCCGCACGCAGCCGGAGGGCCACCGGTCCGGTCCCGGTGATCTCGACCTGATCGTTTACTCGCTGCGCAAGTGGGTACGTCTGGCGTTGCAGGGCAACCCGACCGTCCTGCTGCCGCTGTTCGTCCCGGAGGCCGAGATCGTCGAGATCGACGACCTCGGCCGGGAACTGCGCGCGGAGCCGGAGATCGTGCTGTCGCGCCAGGCGGGCATGCGCTTCATCGGGTACCTGCGCTCGCAGCGGGCGGGCATGCTCGGCCACCGCAAGCACACGAACCGGCCGGAGCTGATCGAGAAATACGGCTTCGACGCCAAGTACGCGATGCACATGGTCCGGCTCGGTGTGCAGGGTGTCGAACTGCTGGAGACCGGCCGGATCACGCTGCCGATCCCCGAGCCGTGGCTGGCGTGGCTGCGCGATCTGCGGCAGGGCAAGCACACCAGGGATGAGGCGCTGGCCGCGGCCGACGAGCTGGAAGCGAAGCTGCAGAAGCTGATCACGACGTCGCCGTTGCCCGAACACCCCGACCGCGATCGTGCTAACGCGTGGTTAATCGGGGCTTACCGGCGGGTTTGGGACAACCCCATTACACGCTAAGGGCTCCGACACGGCAGACTAGAGGCAGAACCCCACACCTGAGGAGCGCCTCTGTGAGCGGTCGTCTCGGCATCGACAATGTCTCCCCGTCTGTCGACTGTGGCCGATACCCGGTCAAAGCCGTTGTCGGAGAACATGTTCCGATCCAGGCGACGGTGTGGCGGGAAGGCCACGACGCGGTTGCCGCGACCGTCGCGTGGCGCGGACCGACCGACACCGCCGCCCGGCAGACCCGGATGGTCCCGCACCCGACGGAGCCGGACGAGTTCGTCGCCGTCATCGTCCCCGACACCGAGGGGCTGTGGACCTACCGCGTCGACGCGTGGAGCGATCCGTGGTCGACGTGGAAGCACGCGGTCGAGGTGAAGGTCGGCGCCGCGCAGACGCCCGAGGAGCTGTGGAACGACCTGGAGAGCGGGGCCCGCTTGCTCGAGCGGGTTTCCCGCCGCCCCAACCGCAACGGCGAGAAGCGGTTGCTCACGTCCGCCGCGCAGGCCCTGCGTGACACGGACCGGCCGTTGCCCGCGCGGATCGCCGAGGCGCTGTCCGAGCCGGTGCACAAGATCATGACCAGTCACCCGGTCAGGGAACTGGTCACGCGCGGCAAGACGATCCGGGTGTGGGTCGACCGCAAGCGCGCCCTGTTCGGATCGTGGTACGAGTTCTTCCCCCGCTCGACCGGTGGCGTCGACGAGTCGGGCAAGCCGGTGCACGGCACGTTCGTCACGGCCGCGGCCGAGCTCGAGCGGGTCGCGTCGATGGGCTTCGACGTGGTCTACCTGCCGCCGATCCACCCGATTGGCAAGATCAACCGCAAAGGTCCGAACAACAGCGTCATCTCCGCACCGGAGGACGTCGGCTCGGTCTGGGCGATCGGCTCGGACGAGGGCGGCCACGACGCCGTCCACCCCGAGCTCGGCACGCTCGCGGACTTCAAGGACTTCGTGGCCCGCACCCACGAGCTGGGCATGGAGGTCGCGCTCGACCTGGCGTTGCAGTGCGCGCCAGACCACCCGTGGGTCAAGTCCCACCCGGAGTGGTTCACCACCCGCCCGGACGGCACGATCGCGTACGCCGAGAACCCGCCGAAGAAGTACCAGGACATCTACCCGCTGAACTTCGACAACGACCCGGCCGGGTTGTACTCCGAGGTCCTGCGCGTGGTGCAGCACTGGGTGGAGAGCGGGGTGCGGATCTTCCGGGTCGACAACCCGCACACCAAGCCACCGGACTTCTGGCACTGGCTGATCAGCCAGGTCAAGTCCACCCACCCGGACGTGCTGTTCCTGTCCGAGGCCTTCACCCGCCCGGCCCGGTTGTACGGGCTCGCGCGGCTCGGCTTCACCCAGTCGTACACGTACTTCACGTGGCGCACGGGCAAGCACGAGCTGATCGAGTTCGGGCAGGAGCTGGTCAAGCACGCCGACGAGGCCAGGCCGAACCTGTTCGTCAACACGCCGGACATCCTGCACGCGTCACTGCAGGAAGGCGGCCCCGGCATGTTCGCGCTGCGCGCCGCGCTGGCCGCGACCTTCGCGCCGACGTGGGGCGTGTACGCCGGTTACGAGCTCTACGAGCACGAGCCGGTCAGGCAGGGCAGCGAGGAGTACCTGGACTCGGAGAAGTACCAGTTGCGGCCGCGTGACTGGGAGAAGGCGCTGGTGGACGGCCGTTCGCTGGAGCCGTGGCTGCGGCGGCTGAACACGATCCGCCGCGCCCACCCCGCGCTGCAGCAGCTGCGGACGCTGCACTTCCACAACGCCGACAACGACGCCGTGCTCGCTTACTCCAAAGTGGACCCGGAGTCCGGCGACACGGTTCTCGTCGTGCTCAGCCTCGACCCGTTCGACACCACCGAGGCCATGGTCTGGCTGGACATGCCGGAGCTCGGCATGCGCTGGCACGACCGGTTCACCGCCCACGACGAGGTGACCGGGCAGACGTGGGACTGGGGCCAGTCGAACTACGTCCGGCTGGAGCCGTGGAACGCGGTCGCGCACATCATCTCCGTCCAGCGCTGAGGCCGCCGGTCACAGCCGTGTCGGCGGCGCGACTTGACGCACATGCGCCGGAGTTCAGTCGCTGACGGCTGCGCGCTGGCAGCATGGTCGGTGTTGATCGAGCCACGACACCCGGCTGTTGACGACGGAAAGCGACGGAGCGCCGGCATGAACACCAGCGAACTGGAAATCTGCATCGTCGGCGCCGGGCCACGCGGTCTGTCCGTGTTGGAACGCCTGTGCGCCAACGAACGCGAGTCGCGGTCGTTTCCCGCGGTGACTGTCCACGTCATCGACTCGGCTCTGCCGGGTTCGGGCGCGGTCTGGCGCACGAACCAGTCGCCCTACCTGCTGACCAACACCGTGGCATCGCAGATCACGGTCTTCACCGACGACAGTGCCCAGATCGACGGCCCGATCGAGCCGGGGCCGAGCCTGTACGACTGGGCCGCGAGTCTCGCCCTGCTCGGTGAGCCGGGCAGCTACGACGCCGAGGTCCTGGCCGAGGCGCGTGAACTCGGCCCGAACTCGTACCCGACCCGTGCTTTCTACGGTCACTACCTGCGCGACGCGTTCCAGCGGATCGCGGCCGCCGCCCCGCCGCACGTCACGATCCAGGTGCATCACTCACGGGCGGTCGCGATCGCCGACACGCACGGCGTGGTCGGTGGCCCGCAGGGCATCCGGCTGGCGAACAGCACGAGGCTCAACCACCTGGACGCGGTCGTGCTGGCGCAGGGTCACGTGCCGGCGCGGCTGACACCGCGTGAGGCACGCACGGCGAGCCTGGCGCGGATCCACCACCTCGCGTACGTCACTCCGGCGAACCCGGCCGACGTCCACCTGAGTTCGATCCCGGCGAACCGGCCGGTGCTGCTGCGCGGGCTGGGGCTGAACTTCTTCGACTACATGGCGCTGTTCACGGCCGGGCGTGGGGGAACGTTCCGCCGGGACGGCGAGCGCCTGGTCTACGAGCCGTCCGGGCGCGAACCGCTGATGTACGCGAGTTCCCGGCGGGGTGTGCCGTACCAGGCTCGAGGCGAGAACGAGAAGGGCGCCTTCGGCCGTCACACGCCCAGGGTGCTGACCCCGGCCGTGATCGCGGACCTGCGCGGCAGGATGGCAGGCGGGAATCTGGTCCGGTTCGGCACCGACGTGTGGCCGCTGATCGCCAGAGAAGTGGAAAGCGTCTACTACCAGACGTTGTTCGAGTCCCGCGGGCTGCCTGACCGGGGCAAGGATCTCATCGGGGCGTACCTGGCCCTGCCGGTCGGGCACGACCCGGGCCCGGTGCTGGACGCGTACGGCGTCGACCAGGACGATCGGTGGGACTGGGAGCGGCTGTCGCGGCCCTGTCTCGGGCGGCAGTTCACCGACCGCGCCGACTACCAGGCGTGGCTGCTGGAGTACCTGGCCGACGACGTCCGGCACGCGCGGGCCGGGAACTCCAGCGACCCGCTCAAGGCGGCGCTCGACGTCCTGCGGGACCTGCGCAACGAGATCCGGCTCGTGGTCGACCACGGTGGCTTGGCCGGCCTGTCGCACCGGGACGAGCTGGAGGGCTGGTACACGCCGCTCAACGCGTTCCTGTCCATCGGGCCGCCCGTCTCCCGGATCGAGCAGATGATCGCGCTGATCGAGTGCGGTGTGCTGCGGATGCTCGGGCCGGAGACGCAGTTCCGCATCGACATCGCCGAGCCGGCTTTCGTGGCCGAGTCGGCCGTGGTGGCGGGCCCGCCGATCCGGGCGACCACCATGATCGAGGCCAGGCTGCCCGCACCGGATCTGCGCCGGACGGACGACCCGCTGCTGCGGCACATGCTCGACACCGACCAGTGCAGCTCGTACCGCATCCCGGACGCGCACGACACCAACTACGAGACCGGCGGGCTCGCGGTGACCGGCCGCCCTTACCGCGTGGTCGACGCGCGAGGTCAAGCACATCCCCGCCGGTTCGCGTACGGGGTGCCCACCGAGTCGGTGCACTGGGTGACCGCGGCGGGGATCCGTCCTGGCGTGGACTCGGTGACGCTGGGCGACTCCGACGCGATCGCCCGTGCTGTTCTCGCCCTGCAGCCGGTGGCGCACGTGCGGGCGGGCGACACTGAAGCAGTTCGTTCTCGCTCCACCGAGGTGATCGTGTGACGACTCCGCCCGACGACCTGGTCACGATCGACTCCGGTCTGCTGTCGCCGGTACGGGCAGGCACGCCGATCGAGGCCGTGGTCAGTGACACGGCGTGGTTGCAGGCCATGCTCGACACCGAGGCTGCCCTCGCTCGTGCGCAGTCGAGGATCGGGACCGTGCCGGAGTGGGCCGCCGAGGCCATCACCAGTGCGGCACGGGCCGAACGTCTCGACCTGACCGCGCTGTCGGTCGCCGCACGGGAGACGGCGAACCCCGTCGTCGGTCTCGTCGCGAGCCTGACCCGGCTGGTCGGTGCCGGCAACCCGGACGCGGCCGAGTTCGTGCACCGGGGTTCGACGAGCCAGGACATCTTCGACACCGCCACGATGGTGATCGCCCACCACGCCCTGCGGATCATCCGGGCCGACCTGGCCAGGATGGCGGACGTGCTGAACGACGTGGCACGCGCGCACCGGGACACCCCGATGATCGGCCGCACGCTCGCTCTGCACGCGGTTCCCACGACGTTCGGTCTGAAAGCCGCGGGCTGGCGGCAGCTCGTCCTCGATGCCGACCGCCGGGCGGGCCAGGTGCTGGACAGCTTGCCGGTGGCGCTCGGCGGCGCCGCCGGAACACTTGCCGGGTACCTCGAGTACAGCGGAGCCGTCGACCGCGCGGACTACGTGGACAAGCTGCTCGACGCGTTCGCCGCCGAAACCGGTCTGGTCCGGCCGGTGCTGCCGTGGCACGTGCTGCGCACCCCGATCGCCGACCTCGCCGGGGTGCTCGCGTTCACCACCGGGGCGCTCGGCAAGATCGCGATCGACGTGTTGCTGCTGACCAGAACCGAGACGGGCGAACTGGCGGAGTCCACAGTGCCCGGACGTGGTTCGTCGTCCGCGATGCCGCACAAGCGCAACCCCGTCCTCGCCACGCTGGTGCGCAGCGCGGCGCTGCAGGTACCGGCGATCGCCGCCGGGCTGACCCAGTGCCTGGTCTCGGAGGACGAGCGTTCGGCGGGTGCGTGGCACGCGGAGTGGCACCTGCTGCGCGAGTGCCTCCGGTTGACCGGTGGTGCCACGCACACCGCCGTCGAACTCGTCGAAGGTCTCGAGGTCCGTCCGGAGCGGATGCGGGACAACCTCGGTCTCACCGGCAGCCACGTGGTTTCCGAACGGATCGGGGCGGTGCTGGCCACCCGGCTCGGCAAGGCGGCGGCCAAGAAGCTGATCAGCGAGGCCGTCACCACCGCCGACTCGACCGGTCAGCCGCTGCACCGGGTGCTCGCCGGGATTCCGGAGTTCACCGGCCACATCGACGCCGACGAACTCGCCGCTCTGTGCGATCCGGCCACCTACACCGGCGCCGCGGATGTGCTGGTCGACTGGGCGACACAGCGCGATCACTGACAAGGCTGCCAGGACGCGGCAAATCTCCGCAGTGGATCAAAACCCGGTTATCGGCCGTTGAGGTGAGAGCCGGGCCACGCCGGTCCACTGTGTGCGGTTGCGGGCCGGTTGCCCGATCCGAGCACGTGGGCGCCGACCGGCACATGGAATGTTCACCGCTTGTTCCCGAAGAAATCGCACCGGGCCCCGTCGGCGGCTCGGCGCCACCGAATAGGGGCAACAGCGTACCAACAGACCCCCCGAGCGGCATGCCGGCGCGGGACGCGCTGTGGCTCACCCGGCCCCGGCCAGGGACACGAAGGCACCAAAGGGGACCGTAGTTCGCCCACGCGGCGGTTGACCGGCTAGAGTCCGCTCACCGCCAGAGCATTCGCTGTTCAAGCAGCCGCGCTTTGGGGTACCACCAAAGTGTTGGGTCTCGAGCGAACGAGTGGTGCGAAAGTGGCGACTGTGTCGGAGGAATCACGTCCTGACTCCGCGTTGGGCCTCGAAGGTGTCCCGCATACGGGCGAGGCCGTGCTGGCCGACGGGCACCTGGTCGAACCGCAGGCCGAGGACTTCCGTTCGGCGCGGCCCGCCGCGCGCGAGCCGGACTGGTTCAAGACCGCCGTGTTCTACGAGGTCCTGGTCCGCGCGTTCACCGACTCCGACGGCGACGGCACCGGCGACCTGCGCGGCCTGGCGTCCAAGATGGACTATCTGGCGTGGCTCGGCGTCGACTGCCTCTGGCTGCCGCCGTTCTACGCGTCGCCGCTGCGCGACGGCGGGTACGACATCAGCGACTTCCGCGCGGTGCTGCCCGAGTTCGGCACGGTCGAGGACTTCGTCTACCTGCTCAACGAGGCGCACCGGCGCGGCATCCGGGTGATCACCGACCTGGTGCTCAACCACACCTCCGACGCCCACCCCTGGTTCCAGGCGTCCCGCACCGACCCCGAGGGCCCGTACGGCGACTACTACGTCTGGTCCGACTCCAACGAGGCGTACCCGGACGCGCGGATCATCTTCGTCGACACCGAGAGCTCGAACTGGACGTACGACCCGGTCCGCGGCCAGTTCTACTGGCACCGCTTCTTCTCCCACCAGCCCGACCTCAACTACGAGAACGCCGACGTGCAGGAGGCGATGCTCGAGGTGCTGCGGTTCTGGCTGGACATCGGCATCGACGGATTCCGGCTGGACGCCGTGCCGTACCTGTTCGAGGAAGAGGGCACCAACTGCGAGAACCTGCCGCGCACGCACGAGTTCCTGCGGCGCTGCCGCAAGGTCGTCGACGACGAGTACCCGGGCCGGGTGCTGCTGGCCGAGGCCAACCAGTGGCCGTCGGACGTGGTCGAGTACTTCGGCGACGCCGCGATCGGCGGCGACGAGTGCCACATGGCCTTCCACTTCCCGTTGATGCCGCGCATCTTCATGGCGGTGCGGCGGGAGTCGCGGTTCCCGATCTCCGAGATCCTGGCCCAGACCCCGCAGATCCCGTCGGGCTGCCAGTGGGGCATCTTCCTGCGCAACCACGACGAGCTGACCCTGGAGATGGTCACCGACGAGGAACGCGACTACATGTACGCGGAGTACGCCAAGGACCCGCGGATGAAGGCCAACATCGGCATCCGCCGACGGCTGGCGCCGCTGCTCGACAACGACCGCAACCAGCTCGAGCTGTTCACCGCGATGCTGCTCTCGCTGCCGGGCTCACCCGTGCTGTACTACGGCGACGAGATCGGGATGGGTGACAACATCTGGCTCGGCGACCGGGACGCGGTCCGCACGCCGATGCAGTGGACACCCGACCGCAACGGCGGGTTCTCCCAGTGCGACCCCGGGCGGATCTACCTGCCCGTGATCGCGGACCCCGTGTACGGCTACCAGGGCATCAACGTCGAGTCGCAGCTGAACAACTCGTCGTCGCTGCTGCACTGGACGCGCCGGATGATCGAGGTCCGCAAGCAGCACAGCGCGTTCGGTCTCGGCGACTTCCAGGAGCTCGGTTCGTCAAACCCGAGCGTGCTGGCGTACCTGCGGCGGCACGGCGACGACACCGTGCTCTGCGTGAACAACCTCTCCCGGTTCCCGCAGCCGGTCGAGCTCGACCTCTCCGAGTACGAGGGACGCCAGCCGGTCGAGCTGACCGGCGGGGTGCGGTTCCCGTTGATCGGTGAGTTGTCGTACCTGCTCACGCTACCCGGGCATGGCTTCTACTGGTTCGAGATCATGGCGGTGGACGAGGGATGACGGAGCCGGTTCTGCGGATGCTGGCCGAACAACTGCCGACGTGGCTGCCCACCCAGCGGTGGTTCGGCGGCAAGGACAGGCCGGTGACCGAGGCCCGGCCGGTCCGCGTGATCACGTTGTCGGACAAGGACCCCAGGCTGGTGCACGCCCTCGTCGAGGTCGTGCAGGACGACCGCAAGTCGGTCTACCAGCTGCTGCTCGGCAGCCGTGCGCAGCCGCCGGAGCACCTCAACGGCGTCTGGGTCGACAGCGAGGGCACGCACTGGTACGAGGCCACCGCGGACCCGGAAGCGATGACGTTCCTGCTCGACGCGATGGCCGGACAGGACTCGACCGGCCCGATCTCCTTCCACCGGGAGGACGACGTCGAGCTCGACGAGGGACTGCGTGGCCGGGCAGTCACCTCCGAGCAGAGCAACACGTCGCTGATCTACGGCCAGCAGTACATCCTGAAGCTGTTCCGCAAGCTGTCCGCCGGCCCGAACCCGGACCTGCGGATCCACCGCGCGCTGCACTCGGTCGGCTGCGAGCACATCGCGCAGCCGCTCGGCTGGATCGCCGACGACGACGGCGACCAGCCGACTTTGGGGATGCTGCAACAGTTCCTCGCCGACGCGGCGGACGGCTGGGCGATGGCGACCGCGAGCGTGCGGGACCTGATGGCCGAGGGTGACCTGCACGCCGACGAGGTCGGCGGTGATTTCGCCGGTGAGGCGCACCGCCTCGGCGCGGCCGTCGCGGCGGTGCACGCGGACCTGGCGCGCGCACTGGAGTCCCGTCCGATCGAGCCGGGCGAGCTGGACGCGGCCATCGACGCGATGCACCGCAGGTTGGACAGCGTCATGGCGGCGGTGCCCGAGCTGGCCGCCATGCAGGGCGCCGTCCACGAGGTGTTCGAGCAGGCGCGTGGCACGGCCGACAGCGGCGTGCCGATCCAGCACGTGCACGGCGATCTGCACCTCGGCCAGGTGCTGCGCACGGTCCACGGTTGGGTGCTGATCGATTTCGAAGGCGAACCGGCTGCCCCGGTGAGCGAGCGCCTCGCGCCTCGTTCGCCGCTGCGCGATGTGGCCGGGATGCTCAGGTCGTTCGACTACGCGGCGCACCAACTGCTTGTCGGACAACCAGAAGATCACCAGCTGGCGGTGCGTGCCCAGGAATGGACCAGCCGCAACCGCAGCGCCTTCTGCGACGGCTACGCGGAGGTCTCCCCCAACGGCGACCCCCGCGCGCACGGAGTGCTGCTGCGTGCCCTCGAGTTGGACAAAGCCGTCTACGAAGTGGCGTACGAGCAGGCCAACCGCCCGGATTGGCTGCAGATCCCGCTGACGTCGATCGCCCGGATCGCGTCCTGACGGCAGTGCCTCAGTGCGATCTGCGACCCGCGTCCCCGACCATTAGGATCAGCGAAGTGAAACCACTCGATCCGGCCCCGCCGGCCGAGGACGTCGACCGCCTGCTGTCCGGCGCGCACCACGACCCGCACTCGATACTGGGCATGCATCCGCACCCGGCCGGTGCGGTGGTGCGTGCGCTGCGGCCCGGCGCGAGCGCCGTGACCGTCCTCGCCGGTGACCTCAAGCAGGAGCTGGACGAGGTGGCGCCCGGCCTGTTCGCCGCCGTCCTGCAGCAGCAGACGCCGACCGAGTACATGTTCGAGGTCGCGTACGGCGACAAGGTCGAACTGGCCGACGACCCGTTCCGCTGGCTGCCCACGCTGGGCGAGCTGGACCTGCACCTGATCGCCGAAGGGCGCCACGAGCGGCTGTGGACAGTCATGGGCGCGCACGTGCGCTCCTACGACACCCCGACCGGCCCGATCGAGGGCACGTCGTTCGCCGTGTGGGCGCCGAATGCCCGTGGCGTCAGGGTTTGCGGTGACTTCGACGGCTGGGACGGCCGCGCGAACCCGATGCGGTCGCTGGGCTCCTCGGGCATCTGGGAGCTGTTCGTGCCCGGTCTGCCCGCCGGGACCCGTTACAAGTTCCGGCTGCTCGGCAAGGACAACCACTGGCACGAGAAGGCCGACCCGCTGGCCTTCAGCGCCGAGCCGCCGCCAGCGACGGCGTCCATAGTGTCCACTTCGGATTACGAGTGGACTGACGACGAGTGGGTCACCGAGCGCGAGCGCACCGACTGGTGGCGCCGCCCGGTCAGCAAGTACGAGGTGCACCTGGGCTCGTGGCGGCCCGGCCTCGGTTACCGCGAGCTGGCCGAGCAGCTGGCCGACTACGTCACCGAGCTCGGCTTCACGCACGTCGAGCTGATGCCGGTGGCCCAGCACCCGTTCAGCGGGTCGTGGGGCTACCAGGTCACGTCCTACTACGCGCCGATGTCCCGGTTCGGCGGCCCGGACGACTTCCGGTTCTTCGTCGACCACCTGCACTCGCGCGGCATCGGCGTGATCATGGACTGGGTGCCCGCGCACTTCCCCAAGGACTCGTGGGCGCTGGCCCGGTTCGACGGCCAGCCGCTGTACGAGCACGCCGACCCGCGTCGCGGCGAGCACCCGGACTGGGGCACGCTGGTCTTCGACTTCGGCCGCAACGAGGTCCGCAACTTCCTCGTCGCGAACGCGCTGTACTGGCTGGAGGAGTTCCACATCGACGGCCTGCGCGTGGACGCGGTCGCCTCGATGCTGTACCTGGACTACTCGCGCCAGGAAGGGCAGTGGCTGCCCAACGAGCACGGCGGCAGGGAGAACCTGGACGCCGTGCGGTTCCTGCAGGAGCTGAACGCGACCGTCTACAGGAGACACCCCGGCGCGATGATGGTCGCCGAGGAGTCGACGGCGTGGCCGGGCGTGACCCGCCCGACCCACCTCGGCGGTCTGGGGTTCGGCTTCAAGTGGAACATGGGCTGGATGCACGACACGCTCAACTACCTGCACCACGACCCCGTGCACCGCTCCTTCCACCACAACGAGATCACGTTCTCGCTGGTGTACGCCTGGAGCGAGAACTACGTCCTGCCGCTGTCGCACGACGAGGTCGTGCACGGCAAGGGGTCGCTGTGGACGCGGATGCCGGGCGACGACTGGAACAAGGCGGCGGGTGTCCGCGCGTTGCTGGCCTTCATGTGGGCGCACCCGGGCAAGCAGATGTTGTTCATGGGTGGCGAGTTCGGCCAGGTGGACGAGTGGTCGGAGTCCCGTTCGCTGGACTGGCACCTGCTGGACGACCCGCTGCACGCCGGGATCCGCACGCTCGTCGGCGACCTCAACAAGGTCTACCGCGACCAGCCCGCGATGTACGTGGCGGACACCGCGCCCGAGGGCTTCTCGTGGATCGACGCGAACGACGCGGCCGGGAACGTGCTGTCCTTCATCCGGATGGACCCCAACGGCGACAACGTGGTCGTGTGCATCGCGAACTTCGCGGGCATGCCGCACAACGACTACCGCGTCGGCCTGCCCAGGACGGGCCGCTGGCGCGAGGTGCTGAACACGGACGCGCAGGCGTACGGCGGGTCGGGCGTCGGCAACTTCGGTGACGTCGAGGCGGCGGGCAGGCCGTGGCACGGCCGACCGGCGTCCGCCGTGCTGCAACTGCCGCCGCAGGGTGTCATCTGGCTGGTGCCCGCTTGACGGACTCGTGAGTGGTTACGCCGGTTCTAACCGGCATAACCACTCACGAGGGCTTGGGAGATGGCAGGCTGTAGGCGTGACTGCGCACGATTATGACTTGATCGTCATCGGATCGGGCCCTGGCGGGCAGAAAGCCGCCATCGCCGCTGCCAAGCTCGGTAAACGAGTCGCCATCGTGGACAAACACGACATGATCGGCGGCGTCTGCGTCAACACGGGGACCATTCCGTCGAAGACGCTGCGCGAGGCGGTGCTCTACCTGACCGGGATGGCGCAGCGCGAGCTGTACGGCGCGAGCTACCGGGTCAAGCAGGACATCACCATCGCCGACCTGCTGTCCCGCACGCAACACGTCATCGGCAGAGAGGTCGAGGTCGTGCGCGCGCAGTTGCTGCGCAACCACGTCGACATCGTCGACGGGCTCGCGAGGTTCGTCGACCCGCACACTGTCGCGGTCGAGGGGCGAACGCGGACGGCGATCAGCGGGGACAAGATCGTGATCGCCACCGGCACCCGCCCGGCCAGGCCGAACGCCGTCGACTTCGACGAGGCGCGGGTGCTCGACTCCGACGAGATCCTGCAACTGGAGACGATCCCGGCGTCCATGGTCGTGGTCGGCGCCGGGGTGATCGGCATCGAGTACGCGTCCATGTTCGCCGCGCTCGGCAGCCGGGTGACCGTGGTCGAGCAGCGGGATCACATGCTGGAGTTCTGCGATCCGGAGATCGTCGAGTCGCTGAAGTTCCACCTGCGTGACCTCGCGGTGACGTTCCGCTTCGGCGAGAAGGTCGTGGACGTCGCCGTGAACGACCACGCCACGGTGACCACGCTGGCCAGCGGCAAGCGGATCCCGGCTGAGGCGGTGATGTACTCGGCGGGCCGCCAGGGCGTGACCGACGCGCTCGCGCTCGACAAGGCCGGGCTGGAGGCGGACAAGCGGGGCAGGCTGGAGGTCGGCCCGCACTTCCAGACGCCGGTCGAGCACATCTACGCGGTCGGCGACGTGATCGGGTTCCCCGCACTGGCCGCGACCTCGATGGACCAGGGCAGGCTGGCGGCCTACCACGCGTTCGGCGAGCCGACGCAGGAACTCGGCGCGCTGCAACCTATCGGTATCTACACGATTCCGGAGATCTCGTACGTCGGTGCCACCGAGGCGGAGCTGACCACGTCGTCGGTGCCCTACGAGACCGGTACGGCCAGGTACCGTGAACTTGCCAGGGGCCAGATCGCCGGCGACTCGTACGGGATGCTCAAGCTGCTCGTGTCCACAACGGACCGCCGGATCCTCGGTGTGCACGTGTTCGGCACGGGCGCAACGGATCTGGTGCACATCGGGCAGGCCGTGATGGGCTGCGGCGGCACGGTCGACTACCTCGTCGACGCGATCTTCAACTACCCGACGCTGTCGGAGGCGTACAAGGTCGCCGCGCTCGACGCCACGAACAAGATCAGGGCACTGGACCGCTTCTAGGACCTGCACTTTTGGGCGCCGATATCGCTTCGGCACATGATCGGTCCCCCTCAGTGCCGCCGGAACAGGCACACTTGAGGGGTGATTCGGTCGTTCGGCGCAGTCAGTGCGGTCCTCGTCAGTGCCGTGGTGTTGTCCGCGTGCACGGTCACAGTGCAAGGCACCCCGCTGGGCGCCGGTCGCGTGATCAACCCCGACAAGCAGGAAGACGTCGACACGTCGTTCATCAACAACACCGACGGCGGCGAGATCGACAAACTGGCCGGGACGGTGATCAAAGACGTCGAGAAGTTCTGGGAGGACGGCTTCCCGGCCACCTTCGACGACAAGCCGTGGCAGCCGTTGCGCGGCGGGTACTACTCGGTGGACACGAGCGACAAGGCCGCCCCGCCGCCGCCGTGCACCGACCAGGCCTCGGACGTGGAAGGCAACGCCTTCTACTGCCCGTCGGCGGACATCATCGCGTGGGACCGGGCGTCGCTGCTGCCCGTGCTGAAGGAGAAGTTCGGCGAGGCCGCGGTGATGCTGGTGCTGGCGCACGAGATGGGCCACGCGGTGCAGCGCCGCGCGGGCATCACGCAGCAGTCGCAACGCAACGACCCGCAGCGGTACCCGACGATCCTGCTGGAGTCGCAGGCCGACTGCTACGCGGGCTCGTTCGTCCGCTGGGTGTCCGACGGCAAGGCCGCCAACCTGAGCCTGGACCGGGACTCGCTCGACCCGGCGCTCGAGGCGATGGTCCTGTTCAAGGACCCGGTCGGCACCGAGCAGACCGCGCAAGGCGCGCACGGTGACGCCTTCGACCGCGTCTCGGCGTTCCAGGACGGGTTCGAGAAGGGCGCGAAGCTCTGCTCGGAGATCACGGTCGACAACCGGGTGTTCACCCAGCGCGGCTTCATCAGCAGGCAGGACGAGGCCACCGGCGGCAACCTGCCGTTCGACCAGGCGATCCAGCAGCTCGAACCGGACCTGAACGCGTTCATGAAGGGCACGGCGGACAAGCTCGGCAAGCAGTGGCCCACGCCGAAGCTCGACCGGGTGACCAGCTCGCCGCGGTGCAGCAAGGGTGACCAGGGCCCGGTGGCGTACTGCCCGAACGACAAGACCATCGACATGCAGACCAAGGGCAAACTGACCGACCTGCACGCCAAGATCGGCGACTGGGCCACCGGGACGATCGTGAGCAGCCGGTACGCGGTCAGCCTGCTCGCGGTGCTGGGCAAGCCGCTGACCGGCCCGGAGGCGCAGCGGACCGTGCTCTGCGTCTCCGGCGCGTACAGCAAGTTCCTGCTCACGCGGGAGGGCAACGGCGTGTTCACGCTGTCGCCCGGTGACCTGGACGAAGCCGTTCAGGTGCTGCTGGGTTACGACTACCCCGCCCGTGACGTCGACGGCGAGGCACCGGCGACCGGATTCGAACGTGTAGCGGCGTTCAGGACAGGCGCGGTCGACGGGATCAACGCCTGCGACCTGCGATGACGTAACCGATGCCACCTTTGTCCCGATTACCGCGTGCCATGTCGTGGTGACCGCTAGGGTGCCCCCGTGCGGTCATATCTCCCGTTGGCGCTCGCAGGCGCCGTACTTGTGCTGGTCAGCTGCGCGTCACCGGTGCCTGGCAACCCCAAAGGCGAGGGTGAGGTCGACCCGGGCTCGGTCGCGGGCCTGCCCGTGACGAACGACGACCAAGTACGCAGTGGGCCCCGTGACGGCGCTCCCAAGGTGGACCTGACAGCTGAGAACGCCGACAACGGCGAAATGGATCAGCTCGCGTTGGGTGCGCTCGCCGACTTGTACGAATACTGGGGCGAACGGATGCCCGCGGACTTCGAGGGGCAGAAGTTCGAGCCGCTGGCGCGGCTGGTGTCGTACGACTCGAAGGGCAAGGCGCTGCGGATCTGCCAGACGTCCACGTCCGGCCTGGTCAACGCGTTCTACTGCAGCCTCGACGACAGCATCGCGTGGGACCGCGGTGTGCTGTTGCCGGACTTGGACAAGCAGTTCGGCAAGATGTCCGCGGTGACGGTCCTCGCCCACGAGGTCGGGCACGCGGTCCAGTTCAAACTGGGCCCCAAGAGCGGCATCACCCAGGCCACGAAGACGATCGTGAAGGAACAGCAGGCCGACTGCTACGCGGGCGGCTTCTTCCGGTGGATCGCCGACGGCAAGTCCAAGCGGTTCCAGATCTCCACCGGCGAGGGCCTCAACAAGATCCTCGCCACCATGTTCTTCATCCGCGACCCAGCGGGCACCGACGCGAACAAGCAGGGCGCGCACGGTCTGGCGTGGGACCGGGTGTACGCGTTCCAGGCCGGGTTCAGCAACGGCCCGAAGACGTGCGCGAAGATGGACCAGAAGGAGATCGACAGCCGGATCAGCGAGGAGAAGTTCGCTGACAAGGACAAGCTGCGCGGCAACCTGCCGGTCGACTCCGAGCGGATCCGCAAGCTCAAGATCAGCCTCGACGACGCCTTCAAGTCAAGCGGTGCCAAGCTGCCTGAGCTGAAGGAGAAGAGCTCACGCTGCCCGGACGGCAAGTCGACCGAGCCGGCCGCGTACTGCCCGTCGGACAACACCGTGGTGATGGACCTCAAGAAGCTCACGGCGCTGGGCACCCCGCCCAAGCGCGGCCAGGAGCCCGGCGGTGACGGTGTCGGCATCGGGGACTTCGCGGCGTTCGCCGAGGTCGCGTCCCGCTACACGATGGCCATCCAGAAGAACGTCAACCTGCCGCTGGACAACGAGAAGGCGGCGTTGCGCACCGCGTGCCTGACCGGTGCGTGGGCGCAGGTGGCCGAGAAGGAAGGCAGCATCCTCCGGATCTCGCCGGGTGACCTCGACGAGGCCGTCGCGGAGATGCTGATGGGCCAGAGCCTGATCGCCGCCGACATCAACGGCAACCCGGTCAAGGCCGGATTCGCGCGGGTCGAGGCGTTCCGCGTCGGCTACGTCAACGCCAAGGAGTGCACGGCTCGTTTCGCCTGAGAGGCTCAGGTGGTTCACGGCCCGTGCCGCGCTCGCAAGCGCGGCACGGGCCGTCTTTCATTCGCCTGTCTCGCCGTCGATCTGCTCACGCAGGAAGTCCGCGTGCCCGTTGTGCCGGGCGTACTCCTCGATCATGTGCATGATCACCCAGCGGGTGCTGACGGTGCCCATCTTGGGGTGTTCGAAGGTGTGGTCGAGGGACGCCACCCTGGCCAGCGCCGCGCGTGATTCGTCCATGCGCGCGAGCAACAGGGCGTGGTCCTGTTCCGCGTTCTCGGCTGCTGCCTGGGTGAAGTCGACGTCCGGGTCGTCGGCGTCCGTGTCGAAGAAGCGGAATTCGATCGGTTCACCGGCCACTCGCTGCACGAACCAGCCGAGTTCCACGTCGGCGAGGTGCCGGACGATGCCGAGCAGTGACATCGGCGACGGCGGGACCGTTCGCCGAGCCAGTTGCTCACCGGTCAGGCCGGAGCACTTCCACAGCAGTGTCGAACGCTGGAACTCCAGGAATCCCAGCAGGACGGCGCGCTCGTCGCCGACGAACGGGCCGTCGTTCCTTTGTACTTCGGGTGCGGTCCAGGACATACCCCGCAGTCAAACACTCAGTCGGTGAAATCGCCGACCGATTTGCGCACCTTGGCCAGCAGGTCCGACAACTGGCGCGTCTGCCTCGGCGTCAGGCCGCGCAGCCCGAAGTCGATCCCGGTGACGGCCGTCGTCGCCGCCTCCCTGCGTTCCCGGCCGGCCTGCGTGATCTCGGTCAGCGTCGTCCTGCGGTCGGTGGGGTGCGGGGTTCGCTTCACCAGGCCGTCGGCTTCGAGGCGGTCGACGATGTTGGTGACGCTCGTCGGGTGCAGTTGCAGCCGTTCGCCCATCACCCGCATCGGGAGGCTGCCGCGTTTGGAGAACGACAACAGCACCAGTGCCTCGTAGCGGGCGAAAGTCAGGCCGTGCGGACGTAGTGCGCCGTCCACGGCGGACTGGATGATCTGCTGCACCCGCATGACACTGGTGACCGCGGCCATCGCGTCCGACGGCCCGATGCGCTCTTCCCACAGCTCGGCTGCACGGGCGATCGGGTCGAACGGCAGCGGGCGTGACGTCATGGCGCAAAAAGCTACCAGGCGGTACCCGTGGGGACAGTGAAGCCGAAAGGAGAGCCACATGCTCGTGGCGTTCAGCGTCGCACCACACGGTGGTGAGTCCGACAGCGTGGCCGAGGCGGTCGCGCGTGCGGTGAAGGTCGTGCGCGATTCCGGCCTGCCCAACCGGACCAGCGCGATGTTCACCGAGATCGAAGGCGAGTGGGACGAGGTCATGGCGGTGGTCAAGAAGGCCGTCCAGGTACTGGAGGCCGACGCGCCGCGGGTCAGCCTCGTCCTCAAAGCCGACATCCGGCCCGGTCACACCGGCCAGATCACGGCCAAGGTCGAGCGGGTGGAGCGGTACCTTGCCGACTAGCCGGGCCATGTGGCTGCTGTTCGAGACCTACCACGACGTCACGTACTTCACACCGGAGTCCCGTGCCGCCACGGACGCGCTGGGCTGCAAGGGCGGCTGGATGGGGTACTTCGGCATGCGCGCCGCCCCGCTCGGCGCGGTCGCGCCCGAGATGGTCGTTTCGTCGTTCTACAACTTCCACCCGTGGATGGTCCGGCGCGCGATCCCGGACGCGTGGCGGGTCGCGTCGCCGGAGCAGTACCTCGAGACACGTCTCGAGGGCGCCGACGGCGCGCTCAAGCGGATGCTCGGGGACCGTGACGTCGCCGAGGCCGCCGAGCTGGCGCTGGAAGCGGCGCGCAACGCGCCCGTGGCCGGGCGGCCGCTCGGCGCGGCCAACGCCATCCTCGACGTGCCCGAGCAGCCTCGGCTGAAGCTGTGGCACGCCACGACCGTCCTGCGTGAGTCCAGGGGTGACGGCCACGTGGCCGCGCTGGTCGCGGCGTCGCTGGACCCGGTCGAGACGCTCGTGCTGTTCGCGGCGGACCAGGGCGTCGATCCCGCGTACATGCGTGTGGCGCGTGGCTGGTCCGAGGAGGAGTGGTCGCAGGCCGAAGGGCGGCTCGCCGACCGCGGGCTCGTGCGTGACGGCACGATCACCGAGGCCGGGGCCGCGTTGCGGGCGGACGTCGAGCGCAGGACGGACGAGGCAGCCGAGTACCCGTGGCGCGCGCTGGGGGCGGAGCGGACGCGGCGGCTGGCCGAGCTGATGCGGCCGCTCGCGCTCGCCCTGGGTGAGCAGAACCAGGCGATGCGCCAGAACCCGATGGCGTTGGACGTCGTCAAGGAGTTGTCTGAGCTGTTCTGAACAGCGGTGATCGGATGTGGTGCGGCACACACCCGGCGCTGTGTGGCAGCCCGCCCTGACCTGGGCAGCGGAACGTGCCAGGATAGATGTGTGACAAGGCCAAATCCACGTCAGACGGCCGCCATGTCCGCGGCTCTGTCCGGCGCCGTCGACCTGTCGGCGCTCAAGGCGCGGGCGGATGCCGCACGGCAGGCACCCACCAGGCCCGCGGCAGCCGCTCCGGCGGACGGTGACGCGCCCGCGGCGGGCGGTCCGTTCGTCTTCGACGTCACCGAGGCGACCTTCCAGGCGGACGTGGTCGAGCGTTCGCTGCAGGTCCCGGTGGTCGTCGACCTGTGGGCCGAATGGTGTGGCCCGTGCAAGCAGCTGTCACCGGTGCTCGAGCGGCTGGCCAACGCCAGCGGCGGCGCCTGGGTGCTGGCCAAGGTCGACGTCGACGCCAACCCGCGGATCGCGCAGCTGTTCGGTGTCCAGTCGATCCCGACGATCGTGGCGATCGCGGGTGGCCAGCCGGTCGACGCGTTCTCCGGCGCGCAGCCGGAGCCGCAGATCCGGCAGTGGATCGGCGCGCTGCTCGACGCGTTGCGCGACCGCATGCCGGGCATCGCGGCTGCCGAGGCCGGAGCCGTCCATGACGACGCGGCCGAGCCCGTCGAGGAGCCGGTCGACCCTCGCCTCGTGGCGGCTGAGGACGCGTTCGAGCAGGGTGACTTCGCCGCGGCCGAGCAGGCCTACCAGCAGATCCTCGACGTCGAACCGGGCAACGAGGAGGTCAAGGCGGCGTTGGCGCAGGTGCGGTTCACCGCGCGCGCCGAGGCGGCCGACCCGACGGCCGTCGGCAAGGCGGACGCGGACCCGTCGGACGTCGATGCCCAGCTCGCCGCGGCCGACATCGAGGTGGCGCAGCAGCAGGTCGACGAGGCGTTCGCCCGGCTGATCAACGCCGTCCGGAACACCGCCGGTGACGACAGGGACAAGGTGCGTTCGCACCTGGTCGAACTGTTCGGCCTGTTCCCCAGCGACGACCCCAGGGTCGCCAAGGCCCGCCGCAACCTGGCCAGCGCCCTGTACTGACAACCCCCTCGTGAGTGTTTTGGCCGGTTCTAACCGGCCAAAACACTCACGAGCTTTTTTGGGTCGGGTGTGGACTTCAGAGGACGGCGCGGATCACGAAGTCCTTGCCCTCCGGGCCCGCGCTGAGCTGTCCGTCCACCAGCGCCACCCGTTCGCGCAGGCCGACGAGGCCGTGGCCGGTGCCGCGCCGGGACGTTCCCGCTCGTTCGTTGCGGACCTCGATCACGATCCGGTCCGGTTCGTACTCCATCGTCAGCTGCACCCAGCCGGTGCCGTACTTGCGCGCGTTGGCAATGGATTCCTGCACGACCCGGTACACCGTCACGTCGACCGGCGCGGGCAGCGGGCGTTGCTCGCCGACGACCGTGACCTCCACGTGGTCGTCGAGCAGGTTGTCCAGGTCCAGGTCGAGCACGGGGTCGTGCTGGCCGCCCAGCAACGAACCGAGGTCCTCGAGCACCCTGGCGCTGGCCGCGCGGATCGCCGCGATCTCACGGCCGGTTCGCACGGCGTTGCCCAGCGCCGCACCGGCGAGCACCGCGGCTGGGATCGTCGGACCGAATCCGGTCCACCAGTCACCGGCGACAAACGTGGCAGCCGCCGCAAATCCGGCGATGGCAACCAGAACAGAGACAACCGCCGTCCGGCGGGTGACTGAGACGCCGGTGAAGTACGCCGCGAGCAGCACGAGCAGCGAAGCCCAGACCACGAGGCCGAACTTCGACGCCACCACCGCCCCGGCGGTCACGGCAAGGAGAACCGCAACGCTCACACCACAAAAGTACGGCGAACGACCCCCGCGGGCACACGAATGCCACGAGAGGTCACAACCATCGTGTCCAAAGTACATCCGGCACCCGGACATCAGGTGACACAACGGTCAAGGCTGTTCGCCACGCCCGGCCCGGCGGGAATCTGCGCGGATCGCGCGGGCAGTGGGACAGTGGCGGCGTGGAATTCGTGTATCGAGTGCTCGCCTCGGCTGTCGCTGTCTGGGCGGCGACCATCCTGCCGGGGATCAACCTGCTCACCGGGTCGACGGGTGCCCGCATCGGCACGCTGATCGGCGTGGCGCTGCTGTTCGGCCTGGTCAACCTGATCCTCAAGCCGATCGCCAAGATCGTCGGCTGCGTCGGGTACATCCTCACGCTCGGCCTGCTCGGGCTGGTGGTCAACGGCCTGCTGTTCTGGTTCACCGGCTGGCTGGCGGTCGAACTGGACCTGCCCTTCGAGGTGACCGGCTTCTGGGCGGGCTTCTTCGGCGCGATCATCGTGGCCTTCGTCAGCTTCGTGCTGACGCTCCCGCTGCACCTGAAGAAGCTGACCACCCGCCGTTAGCGCGACGACCCGGCCGGTGCCGGTTTGCGTCCGGCAAACCGTTGGTATGACTGGAAAAAACCGGTCACCGGCCGAGTCTGTTCACTCGAACGTGACACCTCGTCACTTGTTCGGACGTAGCGACCCGTCTCAGCGCGGTGGTTGTGTTCCTAGCTTCGATCCCCGGCGGCAGGACACAACCACATGCGGGACGACGTCTCGGTTCTCCTCCTTGGTCCAGTACGGCTCACCACCCCTTCCGGGGAGGTCGCGATACCCGGCGGTGACCAGCGGACAGCGCTGGCCAGGCTGGCGGCGACCCCGGGCGAGCCGGTACCGATCCACGACCTGATCGAGGCGGTGTGGGGCGCCTCCTTCCCCGTCACCGCCGTGCAGACGCTGCACTGCCGGCTGGCCCGGTTTCGGCTCGAACTGCGGGCGGCCGGGCTGGACGACCTGATCGAGGCAAGCGACGCCGGTTACCGCCTGCGCGTCCCACCGGGATGTGTCGACGCTGTCCGGTTCGAGTCACTTGCCCGCCAAGGACGCCGCCACATCGCGGCGGGTGACGTGCCCCGCGCGGAACGGGTTCTCGCGCAAGCGGTGAGCCTCTGGCGTGACACACCGCTCGGCGACTGCGAGCAGACCGCCTGGGTGCGGCGGGAAGCCGCGCGGCTGACCGGGGTCCTGCGGACCGTCCACGTGCCCCGGCACGCGCCGAACACGGTCAAAAGCCTGGTCAGCAGGGACAAGGACGTCGAAGAGGTGACCTGGCTGCTGGCCAACGACCGGCTGGTCACGCTCACCGGCGTCGGCGGGGTCGGCAAGTCCACACTCGCCTCGCAGGTCGCGGAGTGCAACCGGTCCTCGTACCCCGACGGCGTCTGGTGCGCGGACCTCGCCCCGCTCAACGACTTCGCGCTGATCGCGCACACCGTCGCCGACGCGATGGACCTGCACGACCAGTCCGGCCGGAGCATGACGACGGTGCTGGCCGATCACTTCCAATCCCAGGTGGCGCTGCTGGTCCTGGACAACTGCGAGCACCTGGTGCCCGCCTGCGGCTTGTTCATCGACGCGCTGCTGCACGCCGCGCCGGACCTGCGTGTCCTGGTCACCAGCAAAGTGCCGCTGCACATCGAGGCGGAGCAGGTCCACGACGTCAAACCGCTCTCCGTGCCCGAACCGGACGACGCCGACGCGCCTGCGGTCACGTTGTTCGTGCGCCGCGCGGCTGCCGGCGGGTTCGCGCTGACCGAGGACAACCGCAAGGAAGTGATCTCGCTGTGCTGCCGGCTCGAAGGCGTACCGCTGGCGCTCGAACTGGCCGCCGCGCAGGTCCGGTTGCTCCCGTTGGCCGAACTGGTCGGCCAGTTGGACAACCTGATCCGGATGAAACCGGCGATCCAGGCCACAGTGGACTGGAGCTACGAGCTGTGCTCGGCCGCCGAGCGGCTGCTGTGGCGGCGGATGTCCGTCTTCGAAGGCAGTTTCGACCTCGCGGCAGTCGAGAACGTGTGCGCGAGCTACAACGACATCCCGCTCGACACCGTGCTGGACGTGATCGACGGCCTGGTGGTCAAGGCCGTGCTGACGCGCCTGCCCGAACCCGGGCCGGTTCGGTACCGCGTGCAGGAGACGTTACGGCAGTACGGCCGTGAGCAGTTGCACCAGAGCGGGGAGTTACCGTTGGTGCGCAGACGTCACCGCAACTGGTACCTCAACGTGGCCGAGCACCGGGAACAGCGGTGGTTCGGTGCGGCCCAACAGGAACTGTCCGCCCAGTCCGGGCTCGACCACGCCAACTTCCGCGCGGCGCTGGGGTTCTGCCTGACCGAGCCGGGTGAATCCGCTGCCGGGCTGCGTCTCGCGGGCGCACTGTGGTTCCACTGGGTCGGCGGCGGGCGGCTCGCCGAGGGCCAGCACTGGCTGGACTGGGCGTTGTCGGCGACCCGGCAGCCCACGATCGACCGGTGGAAAGCACTGTGGGTCAACGGGTACGTCACCGCGCTGCAAGGCAAAACCGACGCGGCGCGGCAACTGCTGACGCAAGTGGGCAAGGACGCGGACGACACGTCACTCGCCCACACCGCGTACGTCATGGGAGCGGTCTCGATCTTCGAGGAGGACCTGCCCACCGGACTGGCCCTGCTCGAACAGGCGCTGGCCAGACACGGCGAACTGCGCGAACTGGACAGCAACGTGATCATGACCAGCGTGACGCTGGCCCTCGCGCTGACGTTGCGGGGAGACCTGGCCCGAGCGCAGTCACTCTGTTGCGAGGCACGTGAACTGTGCGAGGCCAACGAGGAGAAGTGGGCGCTGGGCTACGTCCTGCTGGCGCTCGCGGTGATCGCGGTCCACCGCGGCGAACTGGCCGCGGCGACCGCGTTGACACGGGAATCGTTGCGGATCAAGCAATCCGGCCAGGACCTGCTCTGCGTCGCTGCCGGTGTCGGGTTGCTGGCGGTCACCGCGAACGAGGACGAACGCGCCGCCACCCTGCTCGGTGCCACCAGACGCGTCCGCGAACACGTCGGCCTGGCCGACGGCAGCGTCATCGGTCATCGGCGGACCGAGCAGGCGATCCAGGCGCTCGGCGGCACCGCGTACGAGGCCGCCTTCGGCCGCGGCGCCCGGATGAGCATCACCGACGCCATCACCTACGCGCTGGGGTAGGGCCTGTACCGGATCGCTCGGGTCAGTTGCCTTCCCAGCGGAAGACCTTGGCGGCGATGAAACCGACGACCAGCGTGAACCCGAGCAGGATCCCGCCGGGCAGCAGCAACGCCTCGATTCCCTTGCCGCGGACGAGGAAGTCCTGCATGCCGTCGTTCATGTGCCGCAGCGGGAAGATCTGCGACACGGTCTGCAGCCAGCCCGGCGCGCGGTCGATCGGGAAGAACGTGCCGGACAGGAACGCCATCGGCAGCACCACGATCTGCGCGGCGGCTGTCGAGGCCTCCTCGGTCTTGGCGAACGAGCCGATCAGCATCCCGATGGTGAAGAACGCCAGCGTGCCGAGCAGGAAGATCGGAATCGACAGCCACCACGTGCCCGCCAGCTTCAGGCCGAACATCGGCAGGCTCGCGATCCCGACGAACACCACCGCCTGCACGACCGCGATGCCGATCGTCACGCCGATGCGCGAGAGCAGCACGGACGCGGGCGACACCGGCGCCAGCCACAACCGCCGCAGCACTTGCTTCTTGCGCCACTGCACGAAGGTCATCGCCGTGCCGAACACACCGGCCGACGCCACCGCCCAGCTGAGGATGCCGGGCGTCAGGTACTGGATGGCGTTGAGCGAGTTGTCCTCGACCTGGCTCGGCTGGAAGCTGAACCGGGGCTGCTGGCCGGTCGCGGCGATGTTGGCCTTGTCGACCACACTGGACACCAGCCCGTTGACGATCCCGGACTTGTTCTGGTCGCTCGCGGCGAACCGCAGCTGGACGTCGGTGCCGTTCTCGATCACGGCACCGGGGATGTCACCGGACTTCACCTTCTCGACAGCCGCTTCGGGCGTGGCGACCTGCTCGACCTCGACCACCGGGAGCTGTTTGAGCGCCTGCGCGACCGGGCCGTCGCCGACCACCGCGAGCTTGATCTTGTCGGTGCCCGAGTCACGGAACAGCAGGCCGAAGATGACCAGGAACATCAACGGGAACAACACGATGAAGAACAGGGCGGCCCGGTCGCGGGTGAAGGCCTTGGCACCGGCGATGGACAGGCTCTTGAACGCGCTCATGCCTGCTCACCGCCCTGGTCGCCTGTGCCGCACGAGCGGGGCCCTGTGCTGGATGACTCGCTCATGCCCGGTACTCCCGTCCGGTCAGGTCGAGGAAGACGTCCTCGAGCGTGGCGGTGCGGACCTGGAGCCCGTCGAGTGTTCCGCGTTCGGCCAGCGCGCCGAGCACCGGCGCGGGCTTGCGGGTGGAGATCGTCAGCGTCGTGCCGTCGTCGGTCGCGTCGTCGACGCCGGTGAAGCCGCGGACCTCGTCCAGTCGCAGCGCGCCGTGCTCGAGCATGATGTGCGTCGGCGCGTCCAGCCCGCGCACCAGCGCGGCGGGCGTGTCCATCGCCAGGATGGTGCCGTGGTCCATGATCGCCACGCGGTCGCAGAGGATCTCGGCCTCGTCGAGGTAGTGCGTGGTGTACACGATCGTCTTGCCCCGTGAGCGAATTTCCCTCAGCACGTCCCAGAGGTTGCGTCGTGCCTGCGGGTCCAGTGCCGCCGTCGGCTCGTCGAGGAAGACGATGTCGGGGTCGTGTGCCAGCGCGCACGCGATCGACAGCCGCTGCCGCTGGCCGCCGGAGAGCTTGTCCTCCCTGGTGTTGGCCTTGTCGGCCAAGCCGACCACCTCGAGCATCTCGTCGATGTTCTTGGTGCCGGAGCCGTACAGCGAGGAGAACGTCTCCAGTTGCTCCCGCGCGGTCAGCTTGTCGAAGAAGGCGGACGCCTGCAGCTGGACGCCGATCCTCGGCAGCAGATCCAGTTTGCGCGGCCACGGGTTCTGGCCGAGCAGCGTGACGCTGCCCGCGTCGGGCTCGCGCAGCCCTTCGACCATCTCGAGCGTGGTCGTCTTGCCCGCGCCGTTCGGCCCCAGTATGCCGAAGAACTCCCCTTCGGCCACGGTGAACGACACGCCGTCGACGGCGGTGAGGTCCCCGTAACTCTTGCGGATACCGGAGACGACGATCGCATCTCCCCCATTACCGGTCATGGGGGCAAGGTAACCCGCCCCGCACGCGAAATGCGTGCGGGGCGGGCCACTCGGTACAAATATCCTCCGTTCGGTTACTCCGTTCGGCCTACCCCGTGGTCACGGTGAACACGTGCAGCGTTCCGCCGGACACCGTGGACGGCAAAGTGACGCTCTTGACCTGTTTGGACGGATCGAGGCCGATTGGCTCGGTCGCGAACACGTAGGTGTTCAACCCCTGTGATGATCCGTTGACCGAGTTGCGGTACGAGGACGTGACCGCGACCCGGTTGCCGAACGACGGCTGCTGCCCGCCGCCGCCCAGCGTCCAGTCGGAGAACCCGATCTGCGCCTGCTGCGTGGACCCGTCGGTGTAGGTGATCGCGAGCTGGCCGGACGCGGTGCCGTTGGCCGCGCTGCCCAGGAACGCCAGCTTGGTCGCGCCTGCCGCCGCCTGGACGTTCACCGTTTGCCCGCTTGCGATCACGTTGTCCGGCTCGCCGGCGTCGGTGACCGGCCACGTGTGCGTCAGACCGTCCACTTTGACCGTCTCACCCGGTTTGAGCCCGGCGTTGGCCAGGGCGTTGGCCGAGTAGCTGAAGCCGACGTTGTCGAAGTTCGCCACCGACATCGCGTTGTCCGGCGATATCCCGACATTGTTGTAGGCAGATCGCAAACTTCCCGGCTGAGCCACCAGTATCTGCAACGTCGCGCTCTGCAACGCGCCCTGCGGCCCGTTGAACTGCACGACCACCTGGTAGGTGGCCTCCGGTGTGCCCGGCTCGACGCGGACCGCCACCGATCTGCCCGCCTTGGCGCCCGGCGGGACGATCAACTCGCTGCCGCCCGGGATCACCGATATACCCGGCGGTCCCGGCGCGGTCCACGTCAGCCTGGCGCCCTCGCCGGAGAAGTCCTGCGCCCCGATCTCCACGAACCCGGTCGTGCCGGCCGGGATGACGATCCGCGCCGGGGACACGTAGCCGCGCTGGCCCACCTCGGCGTCCCGGAAGGACGGTGGCGCGTCACCGGGTCCCTCGCCCCACGCGGACGGCGTGGCCGACATCGTGAAGTCGACCGTGCCCCCGAGCTCCACAAAGGACTCCGGTAGCCACGTCCGGCTGGACGGACGGCCGTTGAACTGCACGCCCCGCACGTACGGCGTCTTCGCGTTCGCACCGTTGCCGCGGATGGTCAGCTTGGCCCCGGACGGCCTGGTCACCACGATCTCCTCGAACAGCGGGCCGTTGAGCACGAGTTCGGCCCGGCCGGGGATCATCGGGTACATGCCCATCGCCGCCCACACGTACCAGGACGAAAGCTGGCCGAGGTCGTCGTTGCCGACCAGGCCGTTCTCCTTGGGGCTGTACAACTCCGTCAGCACCTTGCGGGTGATCTGCTGGGTCTTCTGCGGCGCACCGGCGTAGTTGTAGAGCCAGGTGACGTGCGAGTTCGGTTCGTTGCCCATGAACGCGAACGGTTTGGCGGGCCCGGCGTTGAGTTCCTTGAAGAACGTGTCGAGCCGGTTCACCACGGTCGCGTCGCCGCCCATGGCGTTGAAGAGGCCCCGCGGGTTGTAGGGCACCATCCACGCGTACTGGGCGCCGTTTCCTTCGACCCAGCCGTCGCTGCTGGCCGGGTTGAACGACGTGAACGAGCCGTCCTTGTTGCGCGGGTTGAGGTATCCGTTGCCGGGGTTGTAGAGGTTCTGCCAGTTCTGGGCGCGTTTCATGAACGCGCTCCAGGTCGCGGAGTCGCCGAGCCTGCGGGCCAGTTCGGCGATCGCGAAGTCAGCGCTGGTGTACTCCAATGTGGTCGCGGCCGGGCCCCACACGTTCGGCGAGCCCATCGGGACGTAGCCGAGCTTCTGGTAGTCCTCGAGGCCTGGGCGTTCGACGTAGCCCTGGGTCGGTTGTGTCGCCCCGCGCAGCATCAGCAGCAGGGCCTTGGACGCGTCGAAGTCCTTGGCACCGAAGGCGTACGCGGTCGACACGATGATGTGGTACGGGTCGCCGTTCATCACGCCCGTGTACCCGTTGGCGACCGTCCAGCGGTCCCACGCCCCGCCTTGTTCGGCGTACAGCATCATCGACCGCGCGATGTCCGACGCCTCATTGGGCGCCAGCAGGGCGAGCAGCTGGAACTGCGAGCGGTAGACGTCCCAGCCGGAGAAGTTCGTGTACACCGGCCGGTCCGTGGTGTGGACGCGGCCGTCGAACCCGGCGTAGCGGCCGTCCGCGTCGGAGAAGACGTTCGGCTGGATCAGCGCGTGGTAGAGCGAGGTGTGGAAGGTGGTCCGTTCGTCGGACGTGCCGCCTTTGACCTGGATCTGGTTCAGCTTGGCGTTCCACGCGGCCCGCGCGTTGTCCTTGACCTGGTCGAAGCTGCCGTTTTCGGCTGCCAGGTTGCCCTTGGCGCCGTCGGCCGACACGAATGACAGTCCAACTCGGACATTGACCGTGTCGGACTCGAACGAGTCGAACGTGACGAACCCGCCCGAGCCCGGTCCGGACACCGTGGTGTCCGTCGGTGCGACGGCACGCTTGGCCGGTTTGCCTGCCCGGTCGGCGGTTTTCGGCGCGTCGACTGCGTCGAGGTCCACCTTCGGCGGCGACCCGCCGCGTTCCACGCGGTTGCCTTGCGTGACCGTGCCGTTCTTCCACGTCCCGACCGATTCGAAGGGCCGGTCGAACTGCGCGTGGAAGTAGACGCGGTAGCGGTGGTTCACGCCGCAGAACTTGCCGCTGGTCGCCCAGCCGCTGATGGAGTCCGTGCCGATCACGGTTTCCGCGTCCTCGGTGCCGGCGACCGAGCCGGACGTGTTGACCAGCAAGGTCGACGTCGCCCCGGCGGGGAATCGCAGGCGGCCCGCGCCGGTGCGTTGGGTGGCCGTGAGCTCGACCTTCGCGCCGGAGCCCAGTGTCACGCCGTAGTACCCGGGCGTCGCGGTCTCGTTGGCGCGGTTGAACTTCGCGATGTACCGGTTCGGGTCCGTCGCCGGGGACGTGGTCACCTGGCCGGCGAACGGCATGAACGGGATGTCCTGGTACGTGCTGCATCCCGCGCCGGACAGGTGCGTCAAGCTGAAGCCCTTGATCCTGGTGTCGTCGTAGAAGTAGCCGCCGTGCTGGTGGGTGACGGTGTCCGGGCTCCACTGCACCATCCCGAAGGGCACCACCGCGCCGGGGAACGTGTTGCCCGCGCCGCCGCCCGTGCCGTGGTCGGCACCACCTGGTTTCGTCCCGACATAGGGGTTCACGAACCTCGCTGAGTCCTCGACGGCTGCCTGCGGCTGGCCCGTCGCCGCAGGGGCGCTGAGCACCCCTAACGCGACCCCCAGGGTCACCGTCGCTGCCAACCATCTGCTGCGTGACATGTACCCGATCGCCTCCCGGATTGACTGACAACCTTGTCGGTATCAACCGTTCGTATCGGTCACACTGCGCAGCGTTGCGGCGTTCGTCAACCCTCGTCGGTTCACTTCCGGGTAACCGTTGACATGGTCAATGGCTCCGGTGATACTCGGCGCCACCATGACAACGTTGTCGGAACCAGGGGCACGCAAGGTCCGCCGAGCGACCATGAGTGACGTCGCGCGGCTCGCCGGCGTGAGCATCAAAACCGTCTCCAGGGTGGTCAACGACGAGCCCGGTGTCCACCCCGACACCGCGGAGCGCGTGCTGGCCGCGATCGAACAGCTGGGATTCCGCCGCAACCTCGGCGCCCGCAACCTGCGCAGGGGCATGTCCACCGGGACCATCGGCCTGGTGCTCGAAGACGTCGGCAACCCGTTCTACTCGGTGCTGACCAGGGCGGTCGAAGAGGTCGCGCGGACGTTCGGCAGACAGGTGCTGACCGGCTCGTCGGCCGAGGACCCGGCCAGGGAACGCGAACTGGCGCTGGAGTTCTGCTCGCGCCGGGTGGACGGGCTCATCGTCGTCCCGGCCGGGATGCAGCACGGCTACCTGGTTCCCGAGATGCGGGCGGGCACGCCGGTGGTGTTCGTCGACCGCCCGGCGGGCGATGTCGTGGCCGACACCGTGCTCGTCGACAACCTCGGTGGCACCGCGGCGATGGTCGACCACCTGGCCGGACACGGTCACAAGCGGGTCGCTTTCCTCGGTGACGCACCGGACATCTTCACCGCGAGCGAACGCCTGCGCGGCTTCCGCGAGGGCTGCGCCAAAGCGGGCATCCCCTACGACGAGAAACTCGTGGTGATGGGCCCGCACACCGACGCGGGCGTGGCGGGTGCCGTGCGCCGCCTGGTGTCCGGCGACGACCCCGCGACCGCGTTGATCACCGGCAACAACCGGATCACCATCATGGTGCTGCGCGCGCTGAGCACGCTGGACGCGCGGCCGGCACTGGCCGGGTTCGACGACTTCGAACTGGCCGACCTGCTCGACCCGCCGGTGACCGTGCTCGCGCACGACATCGGCGCGATGGGCCGGGCCGCCGCCGAGTTGCTGTTCGCCCGGATGGAGGGCGACACGTCACCGCCGCGCAGGATCGTGCTGCCGGCCAACATCATCCCTCGCGGATCGGGAGAGGTACGCCCTTGAACAGCCCAGACGTCGCAGTGGGATCGAGCCCGGTCTGGTTGCCCGCCAACCAGCCGACGCAGTTCTACGCGGGCGGCGACTCGATCCAGGCGCTCAGAGGCGTCGGCAACGCGCGCACCGACCACGGGCCGGAGGACTGGGTGGGGTCGACGACCACCCGATACGGCAAGGAAACCGACGGCCTGACCAAGCTGGCCGACGGCCAGTGGCTGCGTGACGCGGTGCGCGCGCACCCGGAGAACTGGCTCGGCAAGGCACACGCGGCCAGGTTCGGCGGCGACCCCGCGGTGCTGGTGAAGCTGCTCGACGCCGGGCAGCGGCTGCCGGTGCACTGCCACCCGTCGGACGCGTTCGCCCAGAAGCACATGGGCTCGCACTTCGGCAAGACCGAGGCGTGGATCATCGTCGGCACACCGGCTGACGGCGGCGACGTCCACATCGGATTCCGCGGTGACGAGTCCGGCGCGACCGTCGCCGAGTGGGTGGCCGAGCAGGACACGGCGGCGATGCTCGAAGCGCTCAACCCGGTCACGGTCCGCCCGGGTGACACGGTGTTCGTCCCGGCGGGCCTGCCGCACGCGATCGGCGCGGGCGTGTTCATCGTGGAGCTCCAGCAGCCGACGGACCTGTCGGTCACGCTGGAGTGGAAGGAC
The DNA here is from genome assembly GCF_001302585.1 of Kibdelosporangium phytohabitans. Lineage (GTDB taxonomy): Bacteria > Actinomycetota > Actinomycetes > Mycobacteriales > Pseudonocardiaceae > Kibdelosporangium > Kibdelosporangium phytohabitans. The sequence continues at coordinate 10,304,806 of NZ_CP012752.1, forward strand.
TTCCTGGACTCGGAAGCCGGTGGCCACCTCGGTTTCGGCTACGACGTCGTGCTCGACTGCGTCGACCGGACCGGCTGGGACGCCGACCGGCTCAAGCGGATCGTCCGGCACACCGAGGACTCGTCCCCGGTCACGGACCTGCTCGGGCCGGACGCGGCGAGCTTCTTCCGCGCGCAGCGCGTCCGCGGCGGCGCCGCGCTCGACCCGTCCTTCTCGATCGTGGTGGCGCTCGACGGCTCGGGCACGATCAAGACCGAGAGCGGGGACGTGCCCGTGACCAAGGGCGACACGTACGTGCTCCCCCACGCGGCCGGGGAGGCCACTGTGGAAGGTGACATCGTTGCCATTCGCTGTCTGCCACCGGCGGTGACAGAGTGACACCGGTCCTGCGGGCACAGAACATCGTCAAGCACTACGGTTCGGTCGAGGCGCTGCGCGGCGCGTCGTTCGAAGTCGGCCAGGGCGAGGTCGTCTCGCTGATCGGCGACAACGGCGCCGGGAAGTCGACCTTGGTGAAATGCCTGTCGGGCGCGGAGATCCCCACTTCGGGGACGATCCTGCTGGAAGGCGAGCCGGTCACGCTGGACTCGCCGGTCGCCGCGCGGCGGCTGGGGATCGAGACCGTGTACCAGGACCTGGCCGTCGCACCGGACCTGGACCCGGCCGCGAACCTGTTCCTCGGCCGGGAGGTGTTCCGCAAGGGCCTGCTCGGCAAGCTGGGCGTGCTGGACAAGGCCGAGATGCGCAGGCGCGCGGCCGAGGAGTTCACGCGGTTCGGTGTGACGCTGCAGAACATCGACGTGCCGATCGGTTCGCTGTCCGGCGGGCAGCGCCAGAGCGTCGCCGTGGCCCGCTCGGTCGCGTGGGCGAGCAAGGTGGTGTTCATGGACGAGCCGACCGCTGCGCTCGGCGTGGTGCAACGGGAGAAAGTGCTCGACGTGATCAGGCGGGTGCGCGACGAGGGCATGGCGGTCGTGCTGATCAGCCACAACATGCCCGAGGTGCTCTCGGTGTCCGACCGGGTCGAGGTGCTGCGGCTGGGCAAGCGGGTGGCGCGGTTCACCGCCGCCGACGCGTCGCTGGAGGACCTCGTCGGCGCGATGACCGGCGCGTTGGTCCAGGAGGATGCCACGTGACCAGCACAGACACGCTGCCGACGGCCGAGCGCCGCCCGTTGTCGAAGCGTTTGGTGTCGGCCAACACGTTCTGGATCGCGCTGGTGCTGCTGGCGTTGATCGTGGTGTTCGGCGCGCTCGCGCCGGAGTCGTTCCTGACGTTCCAGAACTTCCAGTACCTGTTCATCGAGACGTCGGTGCTGCTGGTGATCGCGGTCGGGATGACGTTCGTGATCATCACGGGCGGGATCGACCTGTCGGTCGGCTCGGTGCTGATCTTCGCGGGCATGATCTCCGCGAAGACCATGGAGTGGATGAGCCCCGGCCAGGACGCCTCCAGCGCGGGCTGGGGCGTGATCCTCGTCGGCATGGTCGTGGCCATCGCGGGTGGCTCGCTCTGGGGCCTGGTCAACGGCCTGCTGGTGGCACGGGCCAACATCCCGCCGCTGATCGTCACCTTGGGCACGCTCGGCGCCGCGCTCGGCGTGGCCTCGTTGCTCAACGACGGTTCGAACGCGCGGTCGGTGCCCACCGCGCTGCGTGACAGCCTCGGCCACGGCACGCTGGAGGGCAACATCCCGAACATCGTCGTCGTGGCCGCGGCGATCACGGTGATCTTCGGGCTGGTGCTGCACACCACCAGGTTCGGCCGGTACACGTTCGCGATCGGGTCCAACCCGGAGGCGGCGCGCCGATCGGGCATCGGCGTGACCCGGCACCTGACGAACGTCTACCTGCTCACCGGTTTCCTCGCCGGGATCGCGGGTTTCATGTCGCTGGCGTACTACCAGTCGACGACGATCTCCGGGCACACCACGGACAACCTGAACGCCATCGCGGGCGTGGTGATGGGCGGGACCAGCCTCTTCGGCGGGGTGGGCACCATCCTCGGCACGGTGATCGGGGTGTTCATCCCCGCGGTGTTGAAGAAGGGGTTCAACATCATCGGCGTGCAGGACTACTGGCAGCAGATCGCGGTCGGCGCGGTCCTGGTCACTGCCGTGTGGTTCGACCAGAAACGACGACGTGCCAACAACAAGCGATAACTGGAGGTTCAGGTGTCAACGAAGACACTCTTAGTCGTGCTCGCAGCCGGGGCTTTGCTGGCGGGGTGCGGTGGCCAGGTCGGCCAGAACGACAACTCCGGCAACGGGGCCACGCCAGCCAACAAGAACCTCGAACTCGTCCTCGGCGTGAAGAACGAACCGTTCTACATCTCGCTGCAGTGCGGCGCGCAGGCAGCGGCGAAGGCGGCCGGGTACACGATCAACACGCAGGCCCCGGACCAGTTCGACCCGACGCTGCAAGGCCCGATCGTGACCGCGCTCGGCGCGAAGAAGCCCGCGGGTCTGCTCATCGCGCCGACGGACGACAAGACGATGGCGCCGCAGATGAAGCAGATCAAGGACTCGGGCACCAAGGTGGTCGAGGTGGACACCGCGCTGCAGGACACGAGCATCGCGGCGTCGTCGATCTCGTCGGACAACACCAAGGGCGGCGAACTGGCGGCCCAGACCATGGCCAAGCTGACCAGTGGCAAGACCGGCTCGGTGCTGGTGCTGGACACCAAGGCGGGCACGTCGACGACGGCGGCGCGTGCCAAGGGCTTCGAGGAGGAGCTGAAGAAGGTGGCGCCGAACCTGAAGTCCGCAGGTATCCAGTTCACCGACAACGAGCCGTCCGTCGCGGCGCAGAAGGTGACCGCGGCGATCTCCAGCACCCCGGACCTGATCGGCGTGTTCGCCACGAACCTGAACTCGGGTGAGGGCGCGGCGACGGGCCTGCGCAGCGGCGGCAAGGTCGGTCAGGTGCAGCTCGTCGGCTTCGACGCCAGCCCGTCGGAGGTGGAGGGCCTCAAGAGCGGTGCGTTCCAGGCGCTGATCGCCCAGGACCCCGGCACGATCGGCAAGGCTGGCGTCGAGCAGGCGATCGCGGCCATCGAGGGCAAGAGCGTGCAGCGCAACATCTCCGCGCCGCTGATCGCACTGACCAAGGACGACATGACCACGAAGTCGGAGTTCTTCTACAAGACGAAGTGCTGACGCCGTGACCCCGGGGTGCGCCTACGGGCGCATCCCGGTCATCGTGTCGATCTCCCGGCGGATGACGCGAAGCCGCCACCGGCACCCTTCGCACACGCTCGTGGAGTCTTCGGGATTCCGGACCGGCACGGCGTGTGCGCCGCACAGCGCCAACCGCGGCTCACGGCCACACGGCTCCTCCTGATCCCTCCGCCCGGGGACGATGACCCAGTGACCGTCCCGGGACCGCCCCATTCCCAGCGCCGAAACGATTTCCGCCGGTCGCGGCAATCGCTCCACCCCCGAGGCGGCCATTGCCTCGACGGCCTGCGCCTGCTGCTCCGCCTGATCACTGACTTCCGCGTACGCGTCCGACAGGTCCCGCCAGTCGCCGAGCGTCATGTCGCCCGCGCGAATCCGCGTACCCGTCGCCGATGCCTGCTCGGCCAGGTGCACGACCGCGGCGGCGATGTGGTGCTGCTGCGGCGTCGGCTCGATCCGCTGGGACATGTCTGTGACGTTGAGGACTGAGAGGTCGTGATCCGCCCATGACACGGGATGCACACTCCTTGGTGGCGACGGTTTTGAGCGGTCCTCTCACTGTCCACAATATCATTTGAGAATTCCAAATACGCCGTATCATATGGGTGATGTTCCAACTCGCAGGGTAACGGAGGGTGGTTAGGGTGATCGCATGGCGATTGGCACCACCCGCAGCAAGCGCAGACTCGGCAAGTACATCACGCCGATCCTGAAGCGATCCGGCCTCAGCCCGGACGACGTCGCAAGGGAAGTCCGCTGCTCCAAGCAGAGCGTCTACCGGTTGATGTCAGGCGACTCGTTGCCGAGACTGCCCCTGCTGCTGGCGATCATCGGCGCGATCGGCGCCACCGATGACGAACGAGCGAAAACCCTCGACCTCTGGGACATCGCCGACGCGGACAAGACGGTCGTCCAGTTCGCGGACGAACTGCCGGATCGCTACATGCGCTTCCGCCTGGACGAAGCTGACGCGGTCCGCGAACGCACGCTCGACAGGGTGATAATGCCCGGCTTGCTGCAGACCATCGCGTACGCCGCGGCGCTCAACCAAGGCACACGTCAACTACTGCGCAGAGATGGCTGGGAAGAGCGCGCTGTCTCGGAACGACGTGATCGCCAGGAAATGGTTCTTCGCAAGAAGAACCCGCTCCACGTTCACGCGTTGATCGACGAGGCGGCGCTCCGGCGGATCATCGGCAACCGCGAAGTCATGATCGACCAGTTGGATCACCTGATCGAGATGACCAGGATGCCCAATGTGACGATCCAGGTGCTCCCGCTGGACCTTCGCGCACATGGGCCGTACTCGGGCACGATGACCCTGTTGAGCTATCCGGAATCCGACGAGCCGGATTCCGGATATATGGAGAGTATGGTGGGCTGCGAAACGGTTGGCGACGAGGCGATCGTGGCAGCGCTCTCCAGTGCATGGGAGGACATCGCGGCCGCGGCTCCGTCACCACAGAGGTCGGTGAAGATCCTCAAAGCGATAAGGGGTGAACTGGTAGGCCGATGAACACCCTCAAGACGTGGCGCAAGAGCAGTTACAGCAGCCCGGAGAACCTTTGTGTCGAGCTGGCGGTTGACGCGGAGCAGACCGGTATCAGGGACAGCAAGAACCCGGACGGCGGCCACCTCACCGTGAACGCCGCGTGCTTCGCAGCGTTCCTCGGCTCCATCAAACGCTGACGACCAAGGGCGTCCAGGACAACCCGGGCGCCCTTCGGTCACGTCACGGGCCGTGCAGCCGGTCCCTGCGTTCCTGCGCCGCCCGCTGCGCTTCCTCGGGGGTCGGGACGTACCTGAACTCCGAGCCGTCGGCCCACGTGGCCACACCGCGCATGACCCTGGGAATGTGCGGCTGCCCGGCGTGCCACAGGACGATCAGCGGCGGGATGTTCTTGGGGTCACGGACATCCGACCCCGAGTCGATCACCGCGACGTAGGAGGCCGCGTACACCAGCCATGCGCTCTTGGCGGGCCTGGCCGCGTCGACGAACCGGACCGCCTGACTGCCCTCGGCCCCGCTCACCGTGCCGGACCTGCTGAACACGTTGCCCGCGCCGCCGCCGTTGGCGAGCGCGAAGATGTTCGCGATCACGCCGAACACCCCTCTGGTGATGTTCCAGAAGAACCGCCGGATCAGCTTCTTGCCCTTGACCGTCCCGTCGTCCCGCCTGCCGGGCACCCTGTACGAGGGAGCGACCTCACCCAGGTGCACCATCCCGGCGGGCTCACCCCAGTTGCCCGCGGCGAACGCACGGACCTGCTGGCGGATCTCCTCGTGCGGCCTCTTCAGGCTCGCGGTGTACGCGTCGACGCGCTGGCTCATGCGATCGACCGACGACGCCATTCGACGGTCGAGATCCCCCGGCTTCCGCTCTTTCCCCATGGCCCTTCCCGTCTCGTCCCCGAGGCCCCGCACGGCCTTCGCCGCAGCATTCCAGATTCTCGCCGATCCCGTCGGCTGATCGTCAATCCGGTGGTCGACAGCGTGTCCGCACTACCGCGGTGGTGCACAGCCTGACCACCGGTAATGACCGGCGAAAACCCGGACAAAGGCCGTTCATCGGTGAACAACGCGGTGCGGGAATGGACCGGATAATCGGTTGCGAATTGAGGCATTCGGGCGATCATGTCCAGTATTGGCGGTGGTACCGTCGCCGAGGACAATGCGGGAGTCGTCAGCTGACTGGGGGTCGGCCATGCGTTTTCAGATGCTGGGTGCGCTCGAGGTCCGACTGGCTGAACAACGCGTCAACCTCGGTGGCGCCAAACCGAAAGCGGAAGGTGGAGGGAATTGTTCAGTACACATCCCTTACGAAGTATCGCGCATAGCGGAACACGATCCCATGGGTGTGTGCGAAGAGCCCGACGCCATACTCGCCCAACCATTTGCTCGTCCGGCTCCGCACGGCCGCAAGTCTCACAGCTCCGGGTCTTCACGGCTTGTTTCCCGCCGGTTCCGCCACAGCCAGGCTTTACGCCGCTGACTCACGACTTGCGCTTCTTCCGGACTGACCTCGAAACAGAACTCGGAGCCGTCGGGCCACACCGCACGTCGTTCCCGGTAGGTCACTTCGGGGACATCCGGCCTCTCCGCGAACCACAGCACCTGGAGTGGTGGTGGGTCGGGATCCTTGTACTCGGATCCCGAATCGACCACGGCGACGTACGACTACGCGTACACGAACCACGCGCTCCGGGCGCGTCTGGCCGCGTCCGCAAGCCCGAGCACTTGCCCGTTGGCGGGACTGGTCACCGTACCGCTTAGGGGGAACGCATTCGCTGGGCCGCCGCCGTTCATCAGCGAGAAGACACTCATCACCGCATTCATGACGCCACGAATGATGCTCCAGAAGAACCGGCGGATCAGCTTCTTGCCCTTGACCGTCCCGTCGGCACGTCTGCCGGGCACGGTGTACTCGGGCTCGGCCTTGCCGAGGTGCACGACACCCGCCTGTCTCCATCCGGTCCCATTCCTAGCTTTCCCGGTTCTCGCCGTCCGCCTTCCGCCTGTCCCGCCACAACCAGGCCTTGCGGTCCCGGCCGGCTACCTCCATCTCGTCCCCTTGCAGGTCGTAGGTGTACTCGAAACCGTCCGGCCAACGGACCCGATGCTCAAAACGGTGGACGATGGGCACGTCTGGTCCCTGTTCGTGCCACAGGACCGTCAACGGCCGCGGGGCATCGGACAGGGTGAAGTCGGAGCCTGAATCGAGAACGGCGACATACGACTGCGAGTAGACCAGCCACGCGCGCTTCGCGCGCCTCGCGGCATCGATGAGCCCCAGGGCCTTGACGTTCGCCGTCCCCCGCACGCTGCCGTCTCGGACGAACATGTCACGTGAGATCGCGTCATTCGCCGCGAACAGCACGATCACGAACCCGGCAACCCTGCCGACACCACGCACGATGTTCCAGAAGAACCGCCTGATGACCCGTTTTCCCTTGACAGTCCCGTCCTCGCGCCTGCCCGGGACGTCGAAGGCCGGCCGCACCTTGCCGAGCAGGACGACAGCCTCGGGCTCTTCCCACCGGTCCACAGCGAAATCCCGGACTCGCTGCCGGAGTTCCGGATAGTTCGGCTCTACCATGGTCGCGGCCTACATCTCCAGGTTGTCGCGGGTCTCTTCGGTGCTCTTGCCGCCGCCGATGGCCTCCTTGTCGAACAGGGGACCGTCGGACTTGTACTCGTCCACCCCCTCGGCGGCCACCCCCTTGCCCGCACCGATGCCCGCCTTGATGGCGATGCCCGTCGCCAGCGGACCGACGACCCCGGCATCGGTGCCGAACGCCGTGCTCATCACCCGTCGGCTGGGGACGAAGTTCTCGGCCCTCTTGCCGAAGAGCGGGATCGCACGCTCCCCCTTCTTGACGCCCAGCCGGAACCTGTCGGCCTGAGCGACGACTTTCTGAGCCTGCTTGGCCATGAACTCGATGAACGTGTCGAGCAACCTGCCGAAGGCGCCGAGGTGCTTGGTGACCTTCTGGAAGAGGGAGACTGCCTTGGTGATGGTCGACGCCATCGCCGCGGCGACGGTGCTGCCGAAGGAGATGACCGACGCGGCGAGCGCGGGCAGCCAGATGGTGATCATGAACGAGATCAGCTCCGAGATGATCGCCTTGATCACCTCCTCGATGACCACCATCACCATCGACCACATCTTCAGCACGTCGGCGACCGACCCAGCCGCCGACCCGACACCACGCATGCCCGCGGCGAAGTCGCCCAGCGCGAGCCGGGCCGCTTCCCCGCCCTGGTCGATCCAGTCCTTGAGCGCCGCGTCGCCGGTCTTCTCGAAATCGTCTGCGAGCTGGGTGAAACCGTGTGCCAGAGTGGTGAAGTTCTCGGACGCGTGCCCGATGGACGGGCCGTCGCCACTGACCGAGTGCAGTGCGTCCTGGAACGGCTGGACCAGTTCGAGCAGCATGTTCAACCCGTGGCTGACCAGCCAGCCGACCGGGTCCATGGCGTAGAAGACGGCGTCCGCCGCCGCGCTCCCGACGAACTTGGCCCCGTCGGCTGCCAGGTTCCTGGATGCCGTCGCCAGTTCGCCCACGCCGATGCTGTCAGCGCTCGCCAGTTCCTTGGCGTGTTCGGTGATGGATTTGTAGGCCTTGTGGACAGTCCCGAGTACCGGCGTGTTCTCCGCCGCCCTGTCCACGTTCGCGAGAACGCTTTCGTCGTACGGTTTCACGGCCAGGCCGTCGGCGATGCTCTTCTTCTCCCCGGTCACGGTGCTCCCTCACGCGGCCCGTCGATCACGGCTTCGTGCTTGCCGAATCTCATCGCCTGGTCCTTCTCGTTGCCGCGGTAGATGGCGGCGCTCAGCGTGACCTTCTCGGTGAGCGCGTCGACTCCCTGCCGCATTTGTTCCATCAGTGCCCGGAGTTCGGCGAGGCGGTCGGTGTAGGACTGTTTGGCCCAAACGCCGACGATACCCCACGCGTCGTTTGTCACGTCTGCCCGATTGACGAGTTCGCTGAACTTGCCCGACTCGGCCTGGTAGTAACCGAGCTGTGTCGCGTAATTCTCCAACGCCGGAATATCGACTTGGGAGCTACCACCGGTTGTCATCGACATCCTCCTCAATACCGGGGCTGGCGGAAGATCGTGTCTTCGCCGGGCTCGTCGTCGTCCGACGACAGTGGACGACGTTCTTCTCGCTGAGACGGCGGCTCCTGCGTGACGGTTCCCATGACCTGGGCGTTCTCCACCTGGTCGCTGATGGTGACGCCGAACGCGCTGCCGACGGTTTCGTCGACGATGGCCGCTTGGCGACGGGCTGATTCGGCGACGGCCGCGCGCAGTGTGGACATGATCGCGGCGGCCAATGCCGGAGCGGATTGCCGCATGGCTTCGGGAGTGAGTTGAATGCCCGTCACCGTGCCGCCCGCTGCCGCGGTCACCCGGATGGACCGGTCCGGTGAAGTCGCGGCAACCTCGAGCTGGGCCAATTGGTCCTGCATTTCGCCGACGCCGCCGAACTTCGCCTCGGCCGTTTTGATCTTGGCTTGGAACTTCTCGAACTCGGCTACCAGCCGTTCCATGTCGGCGGACACAACCCAACTCCTCGGATCGGTGAACATGCGCCTGACAGGATGACATCCGGCGCATTCCGGCGGAGGAGAACCCGCGAACCGGTGTTTCCCGATCACCTCTTGCACAAGTGCGTGATCAGTGGGCTACGATCGGTGACCGCATACTGATCACACTGACGGACAACAGGGGAGATTGGCCGTGGTTGTGGGTGGATTATGCGAGGTGTCGCCATGACCTCGCATGCTGTCGATCCTGCGCGACCGTTGATCACCGCGTGCCGTGCGATTCGTGCCGGTACTGGTGATGCCAACGTGATGGTGGCCGCTTTCCGGCGTGCGACGGTGTACGCCGAGCGGCACGACACAGCGATTCCGATGCGGGATTACCCCGCAGGCCAAGGGCTTTGGCTTCCGGTTTACTCGTCGCTCGCCGAGATGGCCCGTTCGCTCGGCAGGGAGTGCGCCTTCTTCTCCTTGTCCGGGGCCGACTTGCTCGACGACCTCGTCCCTTGCCTGACCAGGGCACACGGCCGGATCATCGCCGTGATGCTCGACCCGGATTCCGCGCACGCCATGGCTTTCCCGCCGGTGCGCGGAATCGTGCCGGACGACATCGCGGTTTCCGGAGGCGGCCGGTGAGCGGGTACACCATCGACCTCGGCGCCATGAACAACGCCTACAGCGGCATCAAGGACACCCTCGGCCAGCTCAGGGAACTCGGCATCAAGGGCATGGAGGAATCCGGCGAGTCGATCGAGTCGCTCGAACTCGACGAGGACGTCACCGGGCACGAGGCGATCAGCGACCGGGTCGAGGAAGTGCTGATGCGGGCCCACTACGCGTTGCGCGACCTGCTCGACGACGGCGACGACATCCTCGACAAGCTCAAGGAGACGCTCAGCGTCTACCAGAAGATGGAAACCGAGGCCACGTCCGGTTTCGAGCAGCTCTGGGGCGTCTTCGAGGACACGGTCACCATGCGGTCGCCGAGAGGCGGCGCGCAATGACGCTGCAGCTGGGTTTCACCAACGACCCGAAGGCGCTCGTCCCCGGCAAGCCGGAGCAGTTCGGCCCGACCATCGACGGGCTGAACAAGATCGGCAACGCCATGCGCAGAGCAGGCGACGGTCTGTCCAAACTAGACACCGCGGAACACTGGTCCGGTCCGGCGGGCGACGCCTTCCGCGAACGGTTCGACTCCCGGCCGGAGCTGTGGACCCGCTACGGCCAGGTGCTGAACGACGTCGCGGGCGCGCTTGAGCCGTACCGCGACGCTTTGTCCGAAGCGCAACGGAAAGCCGCCGAGTCGATCGCGTTGTACAACCGTGCGCAGCAGCAGACCGACCAGGCGCGTGCGGCGTACGAGGACGACGTGGCCCAACGCCGCTACAACGTCGTGACGCTCGGGGAGATCGCCGACATCCCGCCGTTCGCCGATCCGGCCGCAGGCGAGAAGAACCGGGCGCAGAAGATACTCGACGACGCACGCGCGCAACTCGCCAAAGCCGCGGACACGTGGCACTACCGCATCGCCGAGCTGCGCGACCGGTTGCCGGAGGAGCCGGGATGGCTCGCACGGCGGGGAATGGACCTCGTCGACGGGCTCTCGACGATGGCGACGCAGACCTTCGAGATACTCGACGGCGCGGCCTCGGCCGTCGCGGGCATGGCGCAGATGGTCCGGATGGTCAACCCGTTCGACCCGTACAACATCACGCACCCCAAGGAGTACGCCGAGAACCTCGGGACTGTCGCGAGCGGGATCGGCCACGCGGTCACACACCCGGTCGACACCGTCAAAGCGATGGTCCAATGGGACACGTGGAAGGACTCGCCCGGCCGCGCGATCGGAAACCTGTTGCCGGACATCGTCCTCGGCGCCGCGACCGGTGGCGGCGGCGTGGCCGCCCGTGGTGCGCTCGGTGCGGCGAAGAACATGGTGGACGACGTGCTCGGCACGGGCACGAAAGCGGCCACCCGGCACGCGGACGACGTCGTCGAAGCGCCGCGGCCACCCGCGCCGCAGGGCCCGCCGCCGGAGTGGGGACCCTTCGGGCCACGCGGAAGCGACGTCGACGCTCCCTCGATCAGCGACCGGATGAACCCGCAGACCGAACCGCCGCCCACCAGGACGCACCCGGAAGACTGGGACTACCCGCAAGACCCGTTCCGTCCCGGCCCGGACGACTACCACGACGCACCGAGCCACGAACAACCGCCGCACCACGCGGAACCGCCGGAGCCCCAGCGCCCCGAGCCGATGTCCCGTGACGAACTGCGAGACCCGGATTACCAGGCCGGCGAGTCGGATCACGCGGCCTACCGCGAGCAGTACGGCCACCAGAACGGCGAAGCCCGCATCCTCGACGAGATCCGGGCGCGCAACCCCGAGGCGCAGCGGATCCCGGACGAGGAACTGCTGGCGATCGACCGCTACATGGGCGCGGACAGCCAGCCCATCAACAAGTCGCTGTGGGACGACGACCCGGCTGGCCTGGCGCAGCACGATCCCGCGATCCGCAACGCCACCTCCGGCATGAACCGCCTCGACGACTACGTGGGCACGGTTCGCCGCGGTATCGAAGTGGGATCCGACAACATGGCGGAACTCATCCAGCGCTACGAACCTGGCACGGAGGTCCGTGAGCGCGGCTTCACCAGCACCGACACCGCGCACCCGTACTCGGGCAACGTGCAGTTCGTCATCGAGTCGCACACCGGCAAGGACATCTCGTGGATGCGCGATCCGCACGGCGGGCAGCACGAGGTGGCCTTCCCGCCGCACAACAAGTTCTACGTGGAGAGCGCCGGATGGAACCCGATCACCCAGAAGTACGAGATCAAACTCATCGACAGGGGGAAGTAGGCATGACCGAGGAGGAAGAGTTCCCGATCGACGAGCAGGCGCTGCTGGCGAGGCTGACCGAGCAGACCCCGGAGTTCTGGAACTCGATGACCGAGGAAGAGCGCGCGTTCGAACTGTCGATGCGCGTCAACGCGCAGCGGATCTACCTGCGCAACCAGAAGTACCCACCGCCGCGGCAACCGTGGCACAACAACAAGGCCACCGGGCTGGACGAGAACTACAAGCCTTTCCCGGTCGACGACTGAGGCTTCACCTGTTGAGGTACGCCAGGACGGCGAGCACCCGGCGGTGCCCGCCGTCGCTCGGCGGCAGGTCCAGTTTGGCGAAGATGTTGCCGATGTGCTTGTGCACGGCGCGTTCGGTGACCACGAGCTTGGTCGCGATGTCGCCGTTGGCGTGTCCTTCGGCCATCAGGCCGAGGACTTCCTTCTCCCGCGGGCTCAGTGTGCCGAGTGGATCGTTGCCGCGGCGGCGGCGCACCAGCAGCTGCGCGACCACCTCGGGATCCATCACGGTCCCGCCGCTCGCGACGCGCCGCAACGCGTCGATGAACTCGTCCACCCGGCTGACCCGGTCCTTGAGCAGGTAGCCGATTCCGCCGCGGCCGTCGGACAGCAGCTCGGTCGCGTACGTTTCCTCGACGTACTGGGAAAGCACGAGCACCGGCAGCGACGGGAACTCCGCACGCACCGCCAGCGCCGCCCGCAGTCCCTCGTCGCGGAACGACGGCGGCAGCCGGACGTCCACAATGGTCACGTCCGGCCGGTGTTCCCTGACCGCTTCGACGAACACCGTCCCGTCGCCCGCCGTGGCCACGACCTCGATGCCGCTGGTGCGCAGCAGGAGGTTGAGGCCTTCCGCCAGCAGGACGTTGTCCTCTGCGATCACGACGCGCAAGGAAGCTCCACCGATATCACCGTCGGCCCGCCAGCCGGGCTGTCCACAGCCACCGTACCGTCCAGCGCGGCCACGCGGCGGCGCATCCCGATGATGCCGGTCCCCCTGCCCTCGTCGATGCCGCCCATTCCGTTGTCGGACACCGTGATCCGGACGCATTCGTCCCTGACGACCCGCACCGACGCGCTGGTGGCGCTGCTGTGCTTGGCCACGTTCGTCAGCGCCTCGGCGACCACGAAGTAGGCCGCGGCCTCCACCGGCGCCGGGACACCGTCGAGGTCGCCCGTCTCCACCACCGTCGGCACCGGGCAGCGGGCGCCGATCGCGGCCAGGGCCCCGTCGAGGCCGCGGTCGGCGAGGATCGGCGGGTACATGGTCCTGATGACGTCACGCAGTTCCCCCATGGCCTGCTCGGCGCCCTCCCGTGCCTCGCGGACCAGCATCGACACGGGATCCTTGTCGTCCATCGACTTCTCGGCCATCCCCAGCCGCATCGCGATGGACACCAACCGCGCCTGCGTGCCGTCGTGTAGGTCCCGCTCGATCCGCCGCAGCTCCGCGTCGTGCGAGCTGATCGCGCCCGCCCTCGTCTCGGCCAGTTCCTCCACCCTGGCCTCCAGCGCGGACGGCTGCAGCAGCGCCTTCGAGATGGTCGCGTGCACCCTCGCCAGCAAGGGAACACCGAACCACGCCAGCGCCAGCCCGACGACCGCGGTCGGTGCGGCGACCACGATCGCCTTGCCGACGCTGTCGACGTGCACGTCCATGATCTGGACGGGCATGTCGTCGGGCATCGTCCACCAGAAGAACAGCAGGAACGTGCTGGCAGCGGCGAAAGAGGTGACGATCATGCCCGCGATCCCGAAGACGAACCCCATGATCATGTTGACGAACAGCCACACCAGATCGCGCCACGTGGTCGGGTCGGTCAGCACCTGGCGGACCCTGGCCAGCACGCCCCCGCGCAACGGCCGCAGCTGCGTCTCCACGCGCGTCCCCAGCACCCAGCCGACCAGCAGGCGGTGCATGTCCGTCCAGATCCGGATGAGCATCACCACGAGCGGGAAGAGCACGAACCCGAGCCCCGCCGCGATGAGCGCGATCCCGCTCATCGGCAGGAGCAGGAACAACGGCATCGCGAATGGCGCGCTGAACCCGACCACCGCCAGGTACCCGGCGCTCCGCCCCCACTGTTTCAGCATGTCCATGAGTCTGCCGTGGTCGCTGCCCGCGCACAGTGGTACGGGCTACACCCTTTCACGCCGTGCGGCGGTCACCCAGGTGCGTCATCCGCTCGGCGATCATCTCCGGCGTCGGCCTGCGCAGCTCACCAGCGAACTGGCCGTCGGCGAGGAACACCACGGAGTCGGCGTACGAGGCCGCGACCGGGTCGTGGGTGACCATGAGCACGGTCTGCCCCATGCCGGTGACCACGTGCCGCAGCAACTCCAGCACCTGCCGGGCGGTCCTGGTGTCCAACGCGCCGGTCGGTTCGTCGGCGAACACGGCGTCCGGTTTGGTCACCAGCGCCCTGGCGATCGCGACACGCTGCTGCTGGCCGCCGGAGAGCTCGCTCGGCAGCCGGTTGAGCCGCTCGTCCAGGCCAACCGCCCTGACCACCTGGGTCAGCATGCCGCGGTCGACGCGCTTGCCGGCCAGCCGCAGCGGCAGTGTGATGTTCTGCTCGACAGTCAACGTGCTGAGCAGGTTGTACGCCTGGAAGATGAACCCGATCCGCTCGCGTCGCAGCACAGTCAGCTGGCTCTCGGTCATCCCGGACAACTCGACGTCGCCCAGCAGCACCTGCCCGCCCGACGGCCGGTCCAGCCCGGCCGCGCAGTGCAGGAACGTGCTCTTGCCCGACCCTGACGGACCCATGACGGCCGTGAAAGTGCCGCGCCGCAGCTCGATGCTGACGTCACGCAGCGCGTGCACGGTCCCCGCCCCCGTGCCGTAGGTCTTGGAGACACCGCTCATCCGCAAAGCCGGTGCCATCGTCATCACCTGTGCGTTCATGGCGGTAACGCTATTGACGACGGGCACCGGCCAGAATGGCTTCAACTCCCGAGTCGGCAGTGGGGTTATCCCTACCCCCGCGCGTAGTCGCCGACCTTCGCGGCGAACTCGTCGAGCAGCTTCAGCGTCTCGTCGCGGGGCTTGGACGGCAGGAACAGGCCCACGCGCTCGACGCCGACGCCCGCGTACGCCCGCCAGACGTCGATGTCGATGGGCGCGCCGTAAACGCTGACCGGCACATCCCGCACCGCCCTGTCCCGCATCTGGGCGACCCGTGTGGCGAGCTGTTCGACCGGGAGCGGGTTGGCGATCCAGCCCGCGTCGTGCTGGGCGACGCGGCGGACCGTCGCGGCGGAATTGCCACCGATGTAGATCGGCGGATGCGGCTTGCTCACCGGCTTCGGGCGGCTGTGCACGGGACCGAAGTCGACGAACTCACCGTGGTACTCGGCGGGTTCCCGCGTCCACAACGCCTTGATCGCCTCGATGCGCTCGTCCAGCAGCGCACCGCGCGTCGACGGGTCGGTGCCGTGGTTGCGCATCTCCTCGAGGTTCCAGCCGGCGCCGACACCGAGCACGAACCGGCCGCCGGAGACGAGGTCGACGCTCGCGGCTTCCTTCGCGGTGGTGATCGGGTCGCGCTGGATCAGCAAAGCGATGCCGGTGAACAGGAGGATCTTCTCGGTGACCGCGGCCGCCGCGCCGTGCGTGACGAACGGGTCGAGCGTCTTGTAGTAGACCGACGGCAGCTCGCCGCCACCGGGATACGGCGTCTCGCGGCTGGCGGGGATGTGCGTGTGCTCGGCGACCATCAGGGAGTCGAACCCGCGTTCCTCGATCGCTCTGCCCAGGTCGGCCGGGCCGATGGCGTCGTCGGTCACGAACGTGGCAATCCCGAACTTCATCGAGCATCTCCGTCCACTGGTGGTCACCTCAACCTAGAGGACGCGGATCATCCGCGCGTTGTTCCCGCGACGAGCTCGTCCGCCGCCGTGTACGGGTCCATGTCGCCCGCGGCCACGCGTTTGGCCAGGTCTTCGAGTACATCGTGGCCGCGGCCCGCGAAGGACGCGCGGACCGACTCCAGCGCGATCGCCTCCAGCTCGGCACGGGCCCGGTTGAACCGCCGCCGCTCCAGCGCGCCGTGCTCCACCAGCCACCGGTGGTGGCCGTCCAGCGCGTCGGCGACGTCGCCGATTCCCTCCATTTTGGACGCGGTGGTCCGCACGATCGGCTGGCGCCACGACGGACCGCCGATTCCCCTGCGCGCCATGGCGACCATGTTCTTCAGGTCCCGCACGGTCGCCTCGGCACCGTCGCGGTCGGCCTTGTTCACGACGAAGACGTCCGCGATCTCCAGGATGCCCGCCTTGGCCGCCTGGATACCGTCGCCCATTCCCGGTGCCAGCAGGACGACCGTGGTGTCCGCGAGCGACACGACGTCCACTTCAGACTGTCCAACGCCGACGGTCTCGACCAGTACGACGTCGAAACCGGCCGCGTCGAGGACCCTGAGGGCCTGCGGCGTCGCCCACGACAGGCCGCCGAGGTGCCCCCGCGTCGCCATCGAACGGATGAAGACGTCCGGGTCGGTGGCGTGCTCCTGCATCCGGATCCGGTCGCCGAGCAGCGCGCCGCCGGAGAACGGCGACGACGGGTCGATGGCGAGCACACCGACCCGCTTGCCCTGCTTGCGCAGGGACGTGACCAGCGCGGACGTGGACGTCGACTTGCCGACACCGGGCGGTCCGGTCAGTCCGACGACCCTGGCGCGACCGGTGAAGGGCGCCAGCGCAGCGGCCACGTCACGCAGCTGCGGGCTGGCGTCCTCGACGAGCGAGATCAGCCTGGCGATCGCGCGCGGTTGTCCTTCCCGCGCGCGACCGACCAGATCGGTCACATCACTGCTGGGGGACACGGATGATCAGCGCGTCGCCCTGGCCGCCGCCACCGCACAGCGCCGCCGCGCCGACACCGCCGCCGCGGCGCTTGAGCTCCAGCGCCAGGTGCAGCGCGAGCCGGGCACCGGACATGCCGATCGGGTGGCCGAGCGCGATCGCGCCGCCGTTGACGTTCACCTTGTCCTCGCCGATGCCGAGCTGGTCGGCCGAGACCAGGCCGACCGCGGCGAAGGCCTCGTTGATCTCGATCAGGTCGAGGTCGTCGGCGGTGAGGTTGTCCTTGGCCAGCGCGGCTTTGATCGCGTTGGACGGCTGCTCGTGCAGGCTGGCGTCCGGGCCGGCGACGACGCCGTGCGCACCGATCTCGGCCAGCCAGGTCAGGCCCAGCTCCTCGGCCTTGGCCTTGCTCATCACGACGACCGCGGCGGCACCGTCGGAGATCGGCGACGCCGAGCCCGCGGTGATCGTGCCGTCGCTGGCGAACGCCGGGCGCAGCTTGGCCAGTGTCTCGGGCGTGGTGTCGCCGCGCACGCCCTCGTCGGTGTCGACGACGAGCGGGTCACCCTTGCGCTGCGGCACGGACACCGGAACGATCTCCTCGGCGAACAGGCCGTTCTTCTGCGCCGCCGCGGCCCGCTGGTGCGACCGCGCCGCGAACTCGTCCTGCCGGGCGCGGGTGACGCTGTAGCGCGAGTTGTACTTCTCCGTGGACGCGCCCATGGCGACCTGGTCGAACGCGCAGAACAGACCGTCGTGCGCCATGTGGTCGAGCATGGTGACGTCGCCGTACTTGAACCCGCTGCGCGACTTCGGCAGCAGGTGCGGTGCCTGCGTCATGGACTCCTGGCCGCCCGCGACGACGATGTCGAACTCGCCAGCCCTGATCAGCTGGTCGGCCAACGCGATGGCGTCGAGGCCGGACAGGCAGACCTTGTTGACGGTCAGCGCGGGCACGCTCATCGGGATGCCCGCCGCGACCGCGGCCTGCCGGGCGGGGATCTGGCCCGCGCCCGCGGTCAGCACCTGACCCATGATCACGTACTCGACCTGCTCTGGCTTGACCCCGGCCCGCTCGAGCGCGCCCTTGATCGCGAACCCACCGAGCTGCGTGCCGGAGAAGTCCTTGAGCTGCCCGAGCAGTCGCCCCATCGGGGTACGTGCTCCAGCGACGATGACGGAACCGGACACAACTGCCTCCATGCGAAAGTTGCGAGCGCTCGTTAACCTGACGATACCCATGGGTATAGCTCTGCAACGATTCCGATTGGCACGCGGTGTCGCGCACACCACAGAAGTGTCGCGCGCACGTCTCCGAGGGTGCTTACTCTCGTTGTCATGCCCGACGACACAGTAGCCAAGGTCACCGCGATCGACCACGTGGGTATCGCCGTGCCCGATCTGGACGAGGCGATCGACTTCTACCAACAGACGTTCGGCCTGGTCCTGACCGTGACCGAGGTCAACGAGGAGCAAGGGGTGCGCGAGGCGATGCTGCGCGCACCGGGTGACGACGGCTCGGGCACAGCGATCCAGTTGCTCGCGCCGCTGACGCCCGACTCGACCATCGGCAAGTTCCTCGCCAAGCGCGGCCCGGGGGTGCAGCAGCTCGCGTACCGCGTCGACGACATCGAGAAGGCATCCGATGCCATGCGCGACAAGGGCATGAACGTGTTGTTCGACAAGCCGCGGCACGGCACGGAGAACAGCCGTACGCAGTTCATCCACCCGAAGTCGGCAGGCGGCGTTCTCGTCGAACTGGTCGAGCCGGCAAACCCCTGATCGGTCTCGGGTGGCACAGGTCTCACAGATGTGGTGATCTGTGGTTACCCGTGGGTAACCTCCGGGAATTCGCGACGTTGGAGGTCAGGCGTGGAAAAGATCCGTGACGCCATTCTGTCGGGTGACTTGGCCGCAGTCGGCGGCCTTGACGTGCCAGATCACTACCGGGCAGTCACCGTGCACTCGGACGAAGTGGAAATGTTCAAGGGCCTGGAAACCCCGGACAAGGACCCACGCAAGTCGCTGCACGTCGAAGACGTCGCGACGCCCGAACTGGGGCCGGGCGAAGCACTCGTCGCGGTGATGGCCTCCGCGATCAACTACAACACGGTGTGGACGTCGATCTTCGAGCCGCTGGACACCTTCGGCTTCCTGCGCAGGTACGGCAAGACCTCCGAGCTGGCGAAACGACACGACCTGCCGTACCACGTGGTCGGCTCCGACCTCGCTGGGGTGGTGCTGCGGACCGGGCCGGGCGTGGGGGCGTGGAAGCCCGGCGACCAGGTCGTCGCCCACTGCCTGTCGGTGGAACTGGAGCACCCGGACGGGCACAACGACACGATGCTCGACCCGGAACAGCGGATCTGGGGATTCGAGACGAACTTCGGTGGCCTGGCCGAGCTGGCGCTGGTGAAGTCGAACCAGCTGATGCCGAAACCGGCGCACCTGAGCTGGGAGGAAGCAGCGTCGCCGGGACTGGTGAACTCGACGGCGTACCGCCAGCTGGTGTCGACCAACGGCGCGGCGATGAAGCAGGGCGACACGGTGCTGATCTGGGGGGCATCGGGCGGCCTCGGCTCGTACGCGACGCAGTTCGCGTTGAACGGCGGCGCGACACCGATCTGCGTGGTCTCCAGCCCGGCGAAAGCCGAGATCTGCCGCAAGATGGGGGCGGAGCTGATCATCGACAGGTCGGCGGAGGGCTACAAGTTCTGGAAGGACGAGAACACCCAGGACATCCGCGAGTGGAAGCGTTTCGGCGCGCGGATCCGTGAACTGACCGGCGGCGAGGACCCGGACATCGTCTTCGAACACCCGGGCAGGGAGACGTTCGGCGCGAGCGTCTACGTCACCAAACGCGGCGGGAAGATCGTGACCTGCGCGTCGACGTCGGGCTTCATGCACCAGTACGACAACAGGTACCTGTGGATGCACCTGAAGAGCATCGTCGGCTCGCACTTCGCGAACTACCGCGAAGCCTCCGAGGCCAACCGGCTGATCGCGAAGGGCAAGATCCACCCGACGCTGTCGAAGGTCTACCCGCTCGACGAAACCGGCCAGGCCGCGTACGACGTGCACCGCAACGCCCACCAGGGCAAGGTCGGCGTGCTCTGCCTCTCGCCGAGCGAAGGCCTCGGCGTCACCGACCCGGAGCTGCGCGCCAGGCACATCGGCGCCATCAACAACTTCCGCGGCGTCTGAAAACCCTCGTGAGTGTTTTGGCCGGTTACAACCGGCCAAAACACTCACGAGTCAGGCTTTGGTGCCCGCGCCCACGGTCAGCGCGTCGGCGATGAAGCCGACTTCCCTGTCCATCATCGGGGTGTCCTCGGGGTGCCGGGCGACTGAGTGGCGGTAGCTCACCGCCAGGGCGAGGAGACCGGCCGCACTGTCCACATCGGCCAGTGCGATGGTGCCGGCGCCCGCGGCGACGATGACGGCCTTCACCTGGCGCACGATCGTCTGGAAGCGGGCCTGCAACGCCTCGCGGACGTCGTCGTGGGTGTCTGCTTCGCGCCAGAGCAGGTGCGACAGCAGCCGGGAGTCCTTCAGCCGCGCGTCCAGCTCCGCCACGAGCCCGCGCAGGCTGGCCGCGACATCGCCGGGGACGACGACGTGGCTCGGCTCGATGTGTTCGTCCGGCAGGCGCTTCACCAGTGCCGTCAGCAGATCCGACTTGCGCCGGAAGTAGTAGTGCACGAGGCCTTTCGGCACCTTCGCCGCTTCGGCTATCCGGGAGGTCGGGGTCGCGTCGAACCCCGTCTCGGCGAACAGTTTCTCGGCGGCGGTGAGGATCCTCTCCCGCGCCGACGGATCGTCACCGGACTTCGACCGCGCCACTGGCAACAACCCCTTCGTGCGGAATGCGCACCGGCATCACACCAAGACCGGCGCGCAGTCCGCAACAGGATCTCAGTGCTGGCCCGCCATCCCGCGATGGGCCGTGGTGGCCGCGGGCAGCGCCGCGAGGCCGACGACGAGGGTCAGCGCGCCGATGACGAACGAGCTCCACATCGCGCCTGTCATGTCCGTGAAGCCCATCACCCACGGCGAGATGAAGAGCAGCACTCCGAGCACGACCTGCACGTACTCCCCGTAGACGACGCCTGGCATCGCCAGCGAGAACAGACCGTCGAGCGCGATCAGCGCACCCAGCACGATCATGGTCCACATCACGATGTTCGTCGTGTCCAACCACAACGGCGAGAGCACCGCGACCACTCCGAGCACCACCTCCGCCCAGTCCTGCCACCGGGTCCACGCCCGCACCGGGGTTGACGTGCCGCTCATGGCGATCACCTCCGAGAAGGAGAAAGGTCCTACGAATCCATGGTGCGCTTGGTTGGCCGCCCGGTCAAGTATTCGGCGGGATGCGGGGACCGGCCATGTCACAACCTCACTCGCGGTAGGTTGGGTGCATGGCTCTTGGCGAGGAGCGTGAGCTCGTACCCCTTGGCGCAGGTTTCGACTATGCGAAGCGCGGCTACCACCGTGCCCAGGTCGACGAGCACCTCGAACGGGTGGACCGGGACATGCGCCTGCTCGCCGCCGACCGGGACGCCGCGGTGTCCCAGGCCGCGGACCTGGCGCGCCAACTGGAGATCGCCCGGTCGGAGATCGACGACATGCGCGGCCAGATCGAGCGCCTGTCGCTGCCGCCGACCACGCTGGAAGGCCTGAGCGAGCGCCTGCAGCGGATGCTGCGCCTGGCACAGGACGAAGCGACCGAGACGAAAGCCCGCGCCGAAGCCGAGGCGGGGCACATCCGCGCCAAAGCCGAGACGGACGCGAACGCGCTGCGTGCCCGCTACGAGGAGATGCTGCGCGGCCTGGACACACGCCGAGCCGAAATGGAAGCCGAGCACCGCGAAGTGCTGACCAAGGCACGCGCGGAAGCAGAGGACATCACCAAGAAGGCCCAGGAGGAACGCGCCCGCCTGGACACCGAGTCCGAGCAGCGACGCGCCCAGGTCGAAGAGGACTTCGACATCGCCATGGCCTCCCGGCGCACCGAGTCGATGCGCGCACTGGCGGAGCAGGAAGCGTCAAGCAAGGCAGACGCCGAGCGCAGGGTCCGCGAAGCCACGGAGGAATCCAACCGCCGCAGGCACGACGCGATCACGGAATCGAAAGCCCGGCTGCAGGAAGCCAGCGAAGAAGCCCACCGCCGCGTCCGCGAAGCGACCGAAGAAGCCAACCGCCGAATCAGCCACGCCGCCCAGCGCGTCGCCGCCCTCCGGCAACTGCGGACCCGCGTGGCCAACCAGCTCCGCCAAGCCCGCAGCCTGATCCAGGACGCCGACGTCGTACTGGAGAACGCGACACCCGTACTCGACCCGCTGCCGGAGGAGCGCCCGGCGGACGAGTCCCCCACCAAAGCCTTCAAACCCCTTACGCAGACCGAAGCCGCAGGTGGGCCTCCCAAGGAGCACTGGGAGCCTGCTGAGCCTGTTGAGGAGAACGCCGGTTCGGCGGATTCGACGAAGCCTGTCGCGCAGCCGGTCAAGAAAGCCCTTCCTTAGTGGGTGGGGCTAACCCTCGCGGGTAGTGTCCGCGCTCGGTTGTCGGCTGGGTGTTGTCGGGGTTGTCCGATCATTTCGGCGTGTCTCGGCTTCTCAGCACCGTCGTCTTGGCTTCCTTTTTGCACGGAACAGATTGTTGCTTTGCGTGGGCAGGCCTCCTGACAGGCCGTGGTTGGCGTAGCCCAGGCCGACCGGCAGGAGCACCCCGAAACCCTTTTCC
Source organism: Kibdelosporangium phytohabitans (assembly GCF_001302585.1). Taxonomy (GTDB): domain Bacteria; phylum Actinomycetota; class Actinomycetes; order Mycobacteriales; family Pseudonocardiaceae; genus Kibdelosporangium; species Kibdelosporangium phytohabitans. The sequence goes on from NZ_CP012752.1 coordinate 10,327,451, forward strand.
GCGCTTGCGCGCTCGCCGCTGTGGCTTGGCCTGCGCTCGCCACCTGGGCTGGTCCGCGCTCGGTGTGGTGGCTTGGTCTGTGCTGGCGCGGTCGGCGGTCGTTGTTTACTAGCCGCAGCAGCCGCCGCCGCAGCAACCACCGCCACCGCCTGCTCCGCCTCCGACTGGAGCTGTGGCGGACGCGGCACCGGCGAGACCTGCCATCGTGAGCAGCTTCACTGTGTCCGTGTGGCCTGTTGGGCAGGTGGCCGGGGAGCTCGACTCGCTCATCGGCCGGTTGACCTCGAATGTGTCGGCGCAGTCACGGCACTTGAACTCATAGGTCGGCACGCCTCGAAATATAGTTCTTGCCTGTGCCCCGACGGAACCGGATCAAGCGCGACCAGCCACGGCTGAGTGGTTCGGCGTCCTTGCAGCGCAGCGAGTCGGGGCCGGATGGTGAGTGGCACGTTCGCGACGTTTCCGGTAGCGCCACCACCAAGACCTATCGTTGTCCTGGTTGTGACCATGAGATTCGGCCGGGTACGCCGCACGTTGTCACCTGGCCCGCGGACGACTACGGCAGCGTCGAGGAGCGCAGGCACTGGCACCGCGCCTGCTGGGAGGCACGGTTGCGGCGCAGGCCGACTAGGCGCGTCTGAGCACCGACGGCTTCAGCCGGTGGAACCCCCGGACCGACACCGGACGCCTTGACCGGACGGTGTACTCGGGGCTCGCTGCCAGTGCCGCGGACATCTCGCTGTCGATCAGCACCGCCCCCGGGTGGCAGATCGATGTCAGTCTCGCGGCGATGTTCACCGTCGAGCCGTAGACGTCGCCGTAGCGGCTGAGCACGCGTCCGTACGCCAAACCCGAGCGCAGCGAGGGCAGCAGCGGGTCTGCTTCGGCCAGCTCCACCAGTGTCAGTGCGATCTCCGCCGCTGTCTGGGGCGTGTCCGCCACGAACAGCACTTCGTCGCCGAGCATCTTCACCACTCGCCCGTGCTGTTCCGCGATCGCCTGGGTCACCGTTGCCTCGAACCGCTCGAGCACCGAGATCAGCTCGTCCTCGCTCGACCGGCGGGTCAGGTTCGTGTAGCCGACCATGTCGGCGAACCCGACCGCCTGGCTGCCCTCTTCCAGGTTCTCGTCCTGCTCCGCGAGCGCACGTCCCGAGTACGCCGCGAGCTGGCGCCGCCAGGTGTAGTTGTGCAGCCATTCCAGGTCGGGGATCAGCTGGTCCACGAACCGGGCGAAGGCCCGGTCGTCGGCGAGCATCGACGGGTCGTGCGCGATCAGCTCCTGCAGCACGCGGGTCTCCATCTCCGCGACCCGGGACATGTGCTGGCCGAACACGCGGGCGATCGAGTTCTGCACCGCGTCGTCGTAGACGCCGAGGTCCGCGAGTTCCTGGACCATCCGCAGCGCCTGCACGTCGTTCTCGGTGAACACGACCTCGTCGTCGGCGACGCTCGCGAACCCCAGCGACTGCCACAGCGCCGTCGCGCGCTCCAGCGGAACGCCTGCCTTCTCGGCGACCTCGTGCCGCGTGTACTTGCGGCGACCGCCGAGCAGGACGCGCTCGATCCTGGACGGGAGTGACTCGCTCACGTCGTGTGCACGATGAGCACGTCCACCCCTGACTTGCGGGCGACGTCGGACGGGACCGACCCGAGGATCCGGCCGGCCAGGGTGTTCAACCCCCGGTTGCCGACCACGAGCAGGTCCGCTGACCGCTCGTGGACGAGCTTGGTCAGCACCGGCACCGGTTCGCCCTGCACGACGACTGTCTCCACCTTGGTCGCGCCCGCCTTGGCCGCGCGTTCGTACGCGGTCCGGACGGTGTCCTCGGCCGGAGCCGAGCCGACGACCTGGTAGGCGACGTCGCTGCCGAGCCTGTCCTGCGCGCGGTCGACTTGCCGTTGGTTCGCGGGTTCGAACGCGCACGCGATGACCAGCGTCGCGTCCGTCGCGGCGGCCACGAACGCGGCCTTGTCGACCGCGCGGTACGACGAGTCCGAACCGTCTGTGCCGACCACGATGGTCTGGTAGGCAGCCATGGGAGCCCTCCTCGGCGATCTACTCCGGGTAACTTACCCTGGCGTAGCTCCGCTTCGCACGGCATCCCCAGGCCGGCGCCGAAAAATGTCAGAAATCCACAAAAATGGCGAGACGATCTTTCTTTCTCGATACTGAGGCGTAGTTCACGGATTTTCCACCGATCTGCGGGGCATCGTGGTTACCCGACAGTAAGGACCCGGCCTTGGAGGTTTTCCGGTGAGTCGTGAGTTCAGGCAAGTCGGCGTGGTCGGTCTCGGCATCCACGGTGCCGGGGTCGCGGAGGTGTTCGCACGTGCCGGGCTCGCGGTGGTCGGCGTGGAGGTCGACGAGCGCAGCCTCGAGCACGGTCGCGGCCTCGTGGAGAACTCGACCGAACGCGCCGTCGCGGGCGGCAAGCTGACCGCGGGCGAGCGCACCGCGCTGCTCGACCGGATCAGCTACACGACCGACCTCACCGGCGTGTCCGAATGCGACATCGTGATCGAGGCGGTCACCGAGCACCTCGAGCTGAAGGCGAAGGTGTTCGGCGAGCTCGACCGGATCACCCGGCCGCAGACCATCCTGGCCACCAACACGTCGTCCCTCTCGGTCACCGAGATCAGCGTCCACACCGGACGCCCCGAGCGGGTGATCGGCACCCACTTCTTCAACCCCGCCCCGGTGCTCAAGCTGGTCGAGGTGGTCCGCACGGTGGTCACCGAACCCGCCGTGATCACCGACGTGGTCGGCCTCATCGAGCAGGTCGGCAACACCGCGCTGGTGATCGGCGACCGCGCCGGTTTCCTGTCCAACTCGCTGCTGTTCAGCTACCTCAACCACGCGGTGCTGATGTACGAACAGCGCTACGCCACGCGCGAGGACCTGGACGCCGCGATGCGCTACGGCTGCGGCTACCCGATGGGCCCGCTGGCGCTGCTCGACCTGATCGGCCTGGACATCGCGTCCGAGATCCTCGACACCATGTACAAGCAGTCGCGTGACCGGCTGCACGCCCCCGCGCCGCTGCTCAAGCAGATGATCACCGCCGGTCAGCTCGGCCGCAAGAGCGGCAAGGGTTTCTACACCTACGAGGAACCCGGTTCACCTGTCGTCGTGCAGGACGCGAAAACCCCGGCCAAGTCCGGTGAGGACGGCGTGAGCCCGCGTGACATCGCGCGTGTCGGCGTGGTCGGCACCGGGACCATGGCCACCGGCATCGTCGAGGTGTTCGCCAAGAAGGGCTTCGACGTCGTGTTGCGCGCCCGCAGCGAGGACAAGGCGAACGCGGCCGTCGCCAAGGTCCGCAAGTCCCTGGACCGCGCCGTGGCCAAGGGGAGGCTGTCGGAAGCCGACCGCGACGCCACGATCGCCAGGATCGTTCCCGCGGTCGAGTTCGACGAACTGGCCGACTGCGATCTGGTGATCGAGGCCGTCGCCGAGGAACTCGTGGTCAAACGCGCGGTGTTCACCGCGCTGGACGAGGTGTGCAAGCCGGGCGCGGTGCTGGCGACGACCACGTCGTCGCTGCCGGTGATCGAGTGCGCCGCCGCGACCTCGCGCCCGGGTGACGTGGTCGGCCTGCACTTCTTCAACCCCGCGCAGGTGATGAAGCTCGTCGAGGTGGTCGGCACGATCGCGACGAGCGCCGACGTGGTCGCGACCGCGCACGCCATCTGCGAGAAGGTCGGCAAACACCCCGTGCACTGCGGTGACCGCGCCGGGTTCATCGTGAACGCGCTGCTTTTCCCGTACCTCAACGACGCCGTGAAACTGGTCGAGGCGCACTACGCCCCGGCCGAGGACGTCGACGAGGCGATGAAGACCGCGTGCAGCCTGCCGATGGGCCCGTTCGAGTTGCTCGACGTGGTGGGGCTGGACGTCTCGCTGGCGATCCAGCGGACGCTGTACAACGAGTTCCGCGAGCCAGGGTTCGCACCGGCGCCGCTGCTGGAGCACCTGGTCACGGCCGGGCGGCTGGGCCGCAAGACCGGCAAGGGATTCCGGGACTACACGCGCTAGAACTCAGAACACCTCGGTCAGGATCACGGCCCCGATCGCGATGAACACGGCGGGCACGATCCAGTGCCCGTACCGCCGCGCCACCGCGATGACCTTCTTGTGCGAGCCCAGCCACGAGCCGGCCAGGCACCACACGGCGACCAGAGCGGCGAACACCGCGGCCGTGAGGACGCTGGGCCAGAGCCCGATGGTGCGGAACAGAGGTGTGTAGACGGCGATGTTGTCGGCGCCGTTGGCGATTGTCACGCCAGCGACCGACAACATCCCCGTCGCCACCGCGGGCGGCTGTTCGTCACGCGCTTTGAGCAGCCCCCGCACACCCAAGGCGATCGGAACGAGCCCCAACAACCCGACCCAGCGGTCCGGGATGATGGTCAACCCCAGTGCTGCCAACGCGGAAACGCCCACGAGCACGCCGATACCGGAGTACTGCCCGGCCCAGATCTGCCACCGTTTCGGCGCGCCGTTCGCCCGTGCGGACAGCAACAGCACGGTCAGCACGATCAGGTCGTCGACGTTCGTGCCGACGAACACGCCCGCGGCCGTGAGCAGAGTCTCCACACGGCAGTTATATCCGCTACCAGGTCACGGGCAGTTCAGGCGGGTTGAAGCTGATGCCTTCCCGAATCCCCGGCAGCGACTCGAACGGCACCGCCAGGCGCAGCGTGGGGAACTGGGTCGCCAGCGCGCGGAACGCCACCCCCAGTTCCACCCGCGCCAGTTGCTGGCCGAGGCACTGGTGGATGCCGTGCCCGAAAGCCACGTGGCCGCCTTTGCCCCGGTCGGCACGGATCGAGTCGGGGGCGTCGAACACCGCCGGGTCCCGGTTGGCCGCGTGCAGGGAGAGCGTGACGGTCTCGCCCGCCTTGATCAACTCGCCGTCCACCGTGACGTCCTCGAGCGCCGTTCGCACGGTGAACGGGACGATGCTCATGTACCGCAGCAGTTCCTCGACCGTGTTCCCGGCGTCGTCCCGCATCGCGTCGGCGAGGCCGGGTGTCAGCGTCATCGCGAGCGCGCCGACGGTGATCATGTGCAGCGTCGTGGCGAGCCCCGCCGACAGCAACACGCCCGCGATCGTGGCCAGTTCGGTGTCGTCGAGATCCGTCGTGGTCAGGCCGCTGAGCAGGTCGTCGGTCGGCTCGGCCCGTTTGGCTTGGACGAGCTTGCCGACGTACTCGCCGAACTCGGCCGTCGCGGTGGCCGCCTCGGCCGATGTCGGGTCCACATTGGATACGAGGATCACCGCGTTGCGCGCGAACTGCTCCCTGTCCTCGTACGGCACGCCGAGCAGCTCGCAGATCGTCTGCGTCGGAACGGGTTTCGCGAACGCGGAGACCAGGTCGACGGGTGGTCCCTTGCGCCGCATGGCATCCAGGTTCTCCGCGACGATCTGCTCGACGCGGTCGGTGAGTTGGCGCATCCGGCGGACAGTGAACTGGCCGGTGAGCAGGCGCCGGTAACGCGTGTGCTCCGGAGCGTCGAGGCCGGTGAGGTCTCCTGGTGACGCGGGCGGCAGCGTGCTCCCGTCCGGTGGCATGCCGGCTGGCAGGTTCATCAGTTCGTACCGCGCGCTGAACCGGGCGTCGGCCAGCACCGCGCGTACGGCGGACCGGCTCGTGGCCACCCAGCCCGTTTTCCCGTCGGTGATGGTCATCCGCGCCAACGGTGGCCCGTCGCACAGCTCCCGCGGCGGGTCGAATGGCCGGTCGGCGGACCGCGTCATCGGCAGTGGGGTCATCACGCACTCCTCCCTGTTGCGTTCACCCGACGATAAATTGACAATGGGAGCGGGGCGTGCGCCAAAACGTAATCCTTGCAATGGTTCTGGCGCTGAACGCAACGATGTTGCAATGAGAGGGAGGCGTAATGCCTGGCGGAAGGCTGACGCGTGAGGAACGCGAGCACATCGCCGCCCGGCTCGCCGAGGGCCTCGGATACGCCGAGATAGCCCGGCAGCTGGGGCGCCCGACCTCGACCGTCAGCCGCGAAGTCGCCAGGAACATCGGCCGCAACGGGTACCGGCCCGCGCAGGCGCAGCGCGTGACCCGGCAGCGGGCGCGTCGCGCCAAACACACCAAGCCGGTGGAGTCGCCCACGTCGCCCGAGGTGCCCGCGGACGTGACGGACGGGCTGGTGGCCGTCGTGGCGGCGAAAGGCCTGCCGCCCATGGCTTCGAGGGTGTGCGTGTGCCTGTTCCTGAGCGACAGCGGCAGCCTCACCGCCGCCGAACTCGTCCGACTACTGCGCGTCAGCCCAGCCTCGGTCTCCACAGCCATCGGCTACCTGGAGAACCAGGGCATCGTCACCCGGGAACGGGACACGCGGGAGCGGCGCGAACGGTACGCCATCGGCGACGACGTCTGGTACCGCACCTGGATGTCCAGTGCGCAGCACCACGCCGCCTGGGCCGACGCCGCGCGTGACGCCGCCGCCAGGCTCGACGGCACGCCGGCGGGCGTCAGGCTGACCAAGATGGCCCTGTTCTTCGACCACATCGTCGACTACACGAACGCGGCCGGCGAGCGCTGGCTGAAACTGATCAGCGAGGACATGAAGGACTAGTGGCCGTCACCAGGTTCCCCGGCGACATTCTGCCCGTTCGGTTCCATTGGCCGCGCTCGTCATGCGAACACCGCGGGTCGTGGTTATGTTGACGAAATGCTGCTGGCTGACGCGAATTTCCGACTGGACGCGCAGGCTGTCGACTACGTACTCCTCGGCTTCTACTTCGTCATCGTGCTGGGGATCGGGCTGATGGCCCGGCGGTCGATCTCCAGCAGCCTCGACTTCTTCCTGTCCGGGCGCTCGCTGCCCGCCTGGGTCACCGGGCTGGCGTTCGTGTCGGCCAACCTCGGCGCGGTCGAGGTGTTCGGGATGACGGCGAACGGCGCCCAGTTCGGCATCCCGACCGTGCACTACTACTGGATCGGCGCGATCCCGGCGATGGTGTTCCTCGGGATCGTGATGATGCCGTTCTACTACGGCTCGAAGGTCCGCAGCGTGCCCGAGTACCTCAACCGGCGCTTCGGCCCGGCGTCGCACCTGGTCAACGGGATCAGCTTCGCCACAGCCCAGGTGCTGATCTCCGGCATCAACCTGTTCGCGCTCGGCTCGGTGGTCAACGTGCTGCTCGGCTGGCCGCTGTGGCTGTCGATCGTGGTCTCGGCCGCGGTCGTGCTGACGTACACCGCGATCGGCGGCCTGTCCGCGGCCATCTACAACGAGGTGCTGCAGTTCTTCGTGATCGTCGCGATGCTGGTCCCGCTGACCATCGTCGGCCTGCACCGGGTCGGCGGCTGGGACGGGCTGGTCGGCAAGATCGCGGACAAGTCCAACGAGCTGAACTCGTGGCCGGGCACGAACCTGACCGGGATCGGCGACGCCACCCTGTCCGTGCTCGGCATCGTGTTCGGGCTCGGGTTCGTGCTGTCCTTCGGGTACTGGACGACGAACTTCGCCGAGGTCCAGCGTGGACTCTCGGCCAAGAGCATGTCCGCGGCCAAGCGCACGCCGCTGATCGGCGCGTACCCCAAGATGCTGCTGCCGCTGGTGATCGTGATCCCCGGCATGATCGCCGCGGTGCTCTCGCCCGAACTGGCGGCGGCCAAGGCCCAACTGGCCGCCAACCCCGGCGCGGCGACCGACGTGCAGTACAACGACGCGATCAAGCTGCTGATCAGGGACGTGCTGCCGAACGGCATGCTCGGGGTGGCGATCACCGGCCTCGCCGCGTCCTTCATGGCCGGGATGGCCGCGAACGTGAGCGCGTTCAACACCGTGTTCACGTACGACATCTGGCAGACCTACATCAGGAAGAACAGGCCGGACGCGTACTACCTCAAGGTCGGCCGGACTGTCACCGTCGTCGGGGTGGTGGCCGCGATCGGCACCGCGTTCATCGCGGCCGGTTACGAGAACATCATGACGTACCTGCAGACGCTGTTCTCGTTCTTCAACGCGCCGCTGTTCGCCACGTTCATCCTGGGCCTGTTCTGGAAGCGGATGACCCCGGCGGCCGGGTGGTCCGGCCTGGTCGCGGGCACGCTGTCCGCGCTGGCCGTGTTCATCCTGGCCAACTCGGGCGCGGTGACGTGGTTCGGTTCGCCCGACAGCCAGGGGCCGAGTTTCGTCGGCGCCGGTGTCGCGTTCGTGGTGGACATCCTGGTCAGCGTGGTCGTGTCGCTGCGCACGCGGCCGAAACCCGACGACCAGCTGACCGGTCTGGTGTGGTCGCTCACGCCACGCGAGAGCCGCAGGCACACGTCGGACGGCGAGGACAGCGGCTGGTACCGCAAACCGGGCGTGCTGGCCGGTGGCGTGCTCGTGCTCACGCTCGTTCTGAACATCATCTTCTGGTGAGGAGGACCCCGTGGCGACTCGGGGCAGTCTGTTCGACCTGCGGTGGATCATCGTGGTGCTGTTCGGGGTGTACGGCGTGGTCCTGCTCATACTCGGGCTGGGCTTCGAGACCGATGAGGACCGTCTGAAGACCGGCGGTTTCAACGTCAACCTGTGGGTTGGCGTGGGCATGCTCGTGTTCACGGCGTTGATGGCGACATGGGCCCTGGCCAGGCCGCTGCGGGTACCCGACGGAGCGAAATGAGGTGTTCCGTGCACGCGACGCGGCGGGGGTCGCTACCGTGCACGTGTGTTTCGAAGCGCTCGTGTCTGGACCGTTGCGGTCGTGGTGCTGGCTGTCGCCGGTTGTGCCGGCCCGACTGACCAGGGCAAGTCCGTCTCGAACAGACGGACGGTGAAAGCGACGGGCTCGTTCACGCTGGACGGGCTGCGCACGGTCGACCCCTGCGCGCTGTACACCGACGAGCTGATCAGCTCGATCGGCAAGAAGCCGAGCGACCTGCCGGACCGCAACGGCTACTCCGAGTGCAGGCACGACGTCTCGGAGTTCCGGCTGGCGATCAAGCTGGGCGACGACCTGATCGGCGCGCCGAAGCAGACCTCGAAGACCCTCGCCGGTCTCGGCGTCTACGAGACGCGCACGAGCACCTCCTGCCTGCAGACCGCGATCGTCACCCGCGATCCGGAACTGGGCATCATCGCGCAGGCCGGCGCGGACTCGGCCGACCCGTGCCCGGCGGCGACCAAGGTGCTCGAAAGCGTGGTGAAGCAGATCGCCGAGGGCAAGGCCAAGTACCCGGAGACCAAGGGCAGCCTGGTCGGTCTCGACCCGTGCGCGGCGATGGAGGACAAGGACATCACCCAGGTCCTTGGCGACGGGGCGAAGAAACAGCCGTCCGACATCCGGTACTGCCGGTTCGTGACCAAGTCGGCGTACATCGCGGTCCAGTACTCGATGGGCCGCGACCCCGCGACCACCACCAAGTCGAACAACCCGACCAAGTTCGCGCTGCCGGACAAGAAGGACGCGTACGTCTACAAACCCGAGGTGGCGCCGAACAAGTGCCAGGTCGAGTGGGCGCACCGGGCGTTGGAAGCCAACTTCACCGAGAACGTGAGCGTCGCTTTCGAACCCGTCGATCCCACCCCGGGCATCGACCCGTGCACGTTCGCCAAGGGCGCGGCGGGCTACGTCTCCGCCAAACTGGCCAAGGCTTGATCCTTCCACTTTCGCGCCGCCGGGGCATCGGGTAGGAAGGCTGGTGCCCACCAGCGTCGGGAGGCCCGGAAGTGAAGAAGATCATCAATGACCCGTCGGCCGTGGTCGAGGAGTCGCTGCGCGGCCTGGCCGCGGCACACGGCGACATCCTGAGAGTCCGAACCGACCCCGCTGTGGTGTACCGCGCGGACGCGCCCGTCACCGGCAAGGTCGCGATCATCTCCGGCGGCGGTGCCGGGCACGAACCGATGCACGGCGGGTTCGTCGGCCCCGGGATGCTCGACGCCGCCGCCCCCGGCGCGGTGTTCACCTCGCCCACGCCCGACCAGGTGCAGGCCGCTGTGCAGCACGTGGACGGCGGCGCGGGCGTGCTGCTGATCGTCAAGAACTACACCGGTGACGTGCTGAACTTCGAGACCGCCGCGGAGTTCGCCTCGGCCGACGGCATCGACGTGCGCACAGTCGTGATCGACGACGACGTCGCCGTCAAGGACTCCCTGTACACCGCCGGACGGCGTGGCGTCGGCGGCACAGCGCTGCTGGAGAAGATCGTCGGCGGGGCCGCCGAGGACGGGTACAACCTGGACGAGTGCGAGGCGCTGGCGCGCCGCGTGATCGCCTCGGTGCGGTCCATGGGCGTCGCGCTCACCGCGTGCACGGTGCCGCACGCCGGCGAACCCAGCTTCGTGCTGGCGGACGACGAGATCGAGATCGGCATCGGGATCCACGGCGAGCCCGGCAGGCGCCGCGTCTCGCACCAGCCCGCGGACCAACTGGTGGCGACCCTGCTCGACCCGATCCTGGAGGACCTGCCGTTCAGCTCGGGAGACCGGGTGCTGCTGTTCACCAACTCGATGGGCGGCACCCCGCTGGTCGAGCTCTACCTGGCGCACGGCATCGCCGAGCGGCTGCTCGCCGCGCGTGGCATCACGGTCGAGCGCAGACTGGTCGGGCCGTACGTGACGAGCCTGGAAATGCAGGGCATGAGCCTCACGGTGCTGAAGGTGGACGACGAGATGCTGCGCTGGTGGGACGCGCCGGTCCGGACCGCGGCGCTGCGGTGGGGTGTCTGATGGGGTGCGACGCGGCCGGTGTGATCGCCGCGATCCGCTCGGCCGCCGCGGTGGTCGACGCGCACAGGGACGAACTGGTCAACCTGGACCGTGAGATCGGCGACGCCGACCACGGCGAGAACCTCAAACGCGGCTTCACGGCCGTCGTGTCCAAACTGGATGCCGCTGGCGACACGCCGGGAGCCGTGCTCAAGGTGGTCGCGAGCACCTTGATCTCGACCGTTGGCGGCGCGGCCGGTCCGTTGTACGGCACGGCTTTCCTGCGCGCGGCCGCGAAGCTCGGGACAGCGGTGGCCGTGACTCCCGGGTCTGTTGTGGACGCACTGGAAGCGGCGCTGGAAGGCGTCGTGGCGCGTGGAAAAGCCGAACCCGGGGACAAGACGATGGTCGACGCCCTGACGCCCGCCGTCGCCGCGGCACGTGCCGCGCCGGGGTCGGTCGCCGACGTGCTCAGGGCCGCGGCCGACGCCGCCGACCAGGGCGCGCGGGACACCGTTCCGCTCGTCGCCCGCAAGGGGCGTGCTTCGTACCTCGGTGAACGCAGCGCCGGGCACATGGATCCCGGGGCGCGGTCGACCGCGTTGCTGCTGCGGGCTTTCGCGGAAGCGGCGTCGTGATCGGGCTCGTCCTGGTCTCGCACAGCGCCCGGCTGGCCGAAGGACTCGCCGAACTGGCCGGTCAGATGGCCCCGGACGTGCGGATCCTGCCTGCGGGCGGGCTCGCGGACGGCACACTCGGCACGGACTTCGACGCGGTGTCGGCGGCCGTCGACCGCGCCGAATCCGGCGACGGCGTGGCGCTGCTCTACGACCTCGGCAGCGCCAAGATGACCGCCGAACTCGCCGTGGAGATGCTCGGCGACCCGTCGCGGGCGGTCGTCGTGGACGCACCCTTCGTCGAAGGCGCTGTGGCGGCAGCGGTGGCCGCGCAGGGCGGTGGCGATCTCGACACGGTCAGCCGCGCCGCTGTGGCGGCCGGCGCGGTCGCACCGGATGCCGCCACCGGCACGGAAACCGGCACCGAATTCACACTGACGAACGACGTCGGGCTGCATGCCCGGCCAGCCGCACTTCTTGCCCGAACTGTTGCCGAACTCGACGCCGAAGTGACCGTACGATTCGGCGAGAAGCAAGCCAACGCGGCGAGTGTGCTCGCCCTGATGGGGCTGGGCGCGCACGGCGGTGACACGGTGTCGGTCTCGGCGACCGGTCCCGACGCGGCCGAAGCCGTTCGCCGGGTCGACGACCTCGTGGCCCGGGGCTTCGACGAGTGAAGGGACGGGACGCGCTTGACTCGGTCACGATGGGCTTTGCTCATCGCGGGGTTCTTCGTGGCAGGGTGTACGAGCGCGGTCGGCGGTGAGGCGTTACCCGATCCCGAGTCGGCGCAGGCGGAACAGGCCGGCACCAGTTCGACAGGCCTGATCGGCAACGCCACCACGCTCGACCCGTGCAGCCTCGTCGAGCCGTCGTCGTTGTCCCAGTTCGGCCCGGCACAACGACCGGAGCAGGAAGCCTACGACTACTGCCGGCTGAAGTTGTCCGTCGACGGCGGTGTCGTGGCGGTCCGATTCGGACTGCTGGAAAGGGTGCGCGGGAACCTGGAAGCCAAGGAGGTCGAACCGGTCGGCCGGCTCCGGATCTTCGAGGAGAACCCGGCGAAGGACCGTTGCGCCCGATACATATTGTTCAGCGACAACGTATCGCTCATCGCGTCAGCGGACACCGTCGACACCCCGGGAAAAACAGTGCCGCAGCTGTGCTCCATCACCGAGAAGACAACGACGACGATCGCCGAGAACCTGATCTCCCGCAAGGTCGAACACCTGACGTACCCGCCGTCCTCATTGGGCTCGTTCGACGCGTGCAACGCCGTGACCGTTTCCCTGGCACAGATTCCCTCACTACCGGCGGGTGAGGTGATCAGCTACCCCGGCCGTCACCAATGCCGCTGGGGCCAGGCGATGGTGCCGTCGCTGACGCTGCGGTTCGTACTCGGCACACCGTCAACGGCCCCTGGAGTGCGGTACGAAACCATTGCGGGCAAACAAACCGGTGTCTATCCAGTCGACATTCCCGGCCGCACGTTGTGCGTCGCCGAGCTGAAACACGGCACCGGCCGTGAGATGGCCCAGGTCGTGGTCCGCATGGCCCCCACCACCCCGGCGACAGCCTGCGCGGCTGCGCAGGCTGTCGCCAGCGAAGCGTGGAGCAAACTCCCTGCCTGAAGGTCCACCTCGGCCACGGTGACGTAGCAACCCTAGCTCTGGGACGACAGGCGGCGTCCTATCTCGGCGGCGAGTTCGGACCCGACCGTGGCGCAGATGTGCTGCACGAGGGCGTCGACCTGTTCGTCGGACGGCGTGCCGTCCCCGTTGCGGATCGCCGCGACCGCGCTCGCCAGCGCCGCGTCCTGCTCGCTGAACTCGCCGTTGATCCCGGCCGTCAGCTTGCGGATCTCGGTCAGCAGCACGCTCGTGTCGTTCTTGATCTCCCCGATGAAGTCGCCGACCGGCATGGTCAGGCCGGTGCGGCCGTGTGTCTCAACGTCGTTCCATTCCATCTCGGACTCCATACTCAGGTCGATGAAGGACTCGTTGATGTCGGTGTTCTCGATGATCCCGGGGACACGGCCCGCACTCGTGAACTGGTGGGCGGCCCGGTGCGGGGCCCACGCGTTCGGCGGCAACGCATGCTGTTGCCCGTTGTTGCTCCCGTAATTGGCTTCCCAGACGACCGTGCCAGGCACCTTGGCGACGATCTCGGCGGCACGCATCGCACGCAGCTCGGCCGTGTTGGCGTACAACGCGGCACGGGGAACGTACCTGCGCAGCTCAGACAGGAAAGCGACGGAGAAATCGTGCGCTTCCTGCCCGCCCCATGACACACCGGTGTTCTCGATGTCCAGCGCGGGAACGATTCCGAAGGCCCCCAAGCGGTTCAGCTCACCGAGGAACACGTGCGCCTGGCGGGGCGGGTCACCCTTCTGCGCGAAGTGGTAGCCACCGACCGGGATCCCGACGGACTTGGCTCCGCCGACGTGCCGGTCGCCGCGCACGATCGCCGGACCGAACCCGTCGGACAGCTTCACCCACACGAACTGCACACCGGAATTCCGGACAGCGTTCCAGTCGGTGACCGTCTGGTAGCGGTAGATGTCGATTCCTCTTGCCACTGATCACCCTCCTCACGGCGCGAACGTCGGGCAGGGTCGCGCTTGACGAAGTCGGTGGTGGTTACGGGTACCCTTTATTGTGGCAGAACAAACACCGAGGGTGATCGACCAGACGGTTAAAACAGACGGAACTCGTCGGACTCCATGCCGCGCAACGCGTCATAGTCGAGCACGACGCAACGGATGCCGCGGTCCTCGGCCAGAGTCCGCGCCTGCGGCTTGATCTGCTGAGCGGCGAACACGCCCTTCACCGGCGCCAGCAACGGGTCGCGGTTGAGCAGCTCCAGATACCTCGTCAACTGCTCCACGCCGTCGATCTCGCCACGGCGTTTGATCTCCACCGCGACCGACGCGCCCCCGCCGTCCCGGCACATCAGGTCGACCGGGCCGATCGCGGTCGGGTACTCGCGGCGCACGAGCGTCCAGCCGTCGCCGAGGGTGGTGACGTGCTCGGCGAGCAGTTCCTGAAGGTGAGCCTCGACACCGTCCTTGATCAGGCCGGGATCGATGCCGAGTTCGTGCTTGGAGTCGTGCTGGACTTCCTCGATGGTGATGATCAGCTTCTCGCCGCCCTTGTTCTGGACGGTCCAGAGGCCTTCCTCCTCGGTCAGCCAGCACGGCGGGCTCATCCAGTTCAGCGGTTTGTAGGAACCGCCATCGGAGTGCACGAGCACCGAACCATCCGCCTTGACCATCAGCAACCGCATGGCCATCGGCAGATGCGCAGTCAGCCGTCCGACGTAGTCAACCTGGCACCGAGCTATCACTAGACGCACCGGGGCAGGGTAACGGAGTGTGCAACTTGCGTGTGGTCGCGCCCGACACGATCGACGGGAGTCACTCGATCGAGGGGAATTTCCATGCGTGTTGTTGCCGCCGTCGCCGCCGCTGTGCTGCTCCTGTCCGCGTGTGCTCCGAAGGAGGGCACAGTGAGTCAGGGCTCAGGCTCGGCCGCTGTCGCGCCCCCACCGGCAGCGCCGGCGAAGACCCCCACGTGGGGCGAGCGGTACACCTGGCCGGACGGCCTGGCGATCGAGGTCGCCCAGCCACAGGTGTGCAAACCAGGTGAGTACGCGATGCCGCAGAACATGAAGCGCGCCGTGAAGGTCAAGGTGACGGTCGTCAACGGCATGGACAAGCAGTTCGACGTCGGTCCACTGTCGTTCGGCCTCGACGCGCAGTTCGCCGGCGCGAAAGCCGAGCGCGTCATCGACGTCAACGGCCCGTGCGACGGCACCGGGCTGGACGGCGGGACCGTGCTGCCGGGCAAGACGTTCAGCTTCGAGGAGAGCTTCGCGGTCGACGCGAAGCAGGGCGAGCTGCAGCTGAGCTTCGAACCGACCTTCGGCAAGGCGAAGGCGATCTACGTCGGCGCAGCCTGACACGATGTAGGCATGCAGACGATCGGCACACGGCAGGTGTACGAGAACCCGTGGATGACGGTCCGCGAGGACAAGGTCCGTCGCCAGGACGGTTCGGACGGCATCTACGCCGTCGTGGACAAACCGACCTACGCCCTCGTCATCCCGCTCGACGGCGACCGCCTGCAAATGGTGGAACAGTTCAGGTACCCGCTCGGCCTGCGCCGCTGGGAGTTCCCCCAGGGCACAGCGCCGGACATGGCCGACATGCGGCCGCAGGAGCTGGCCGCGCG
Source organism: Kibdelosporangium phytohabitans (assembly GCF_001302585.1). Lineage (GTDB taxonomy): Bacteria > Actinomycetota > Actinomycetes > Mycobacteriales > Pseudonocardiaceae > Kibdelosporangium > Kibdelosporangium phytohabitans. The sequence goes on from NZ_CP012752.1 coordinate 10,342,971, forward strand.
TGAGTTGCGTGAAGAAACCGGCCTGCGCGCGGCCACGATGACCGAACTCGGCCTGCTGGACGTCGCCCCGGGCCTGTCCAGCCAACGCGGCCGCGTCTACCTGGCTACCGGCCTCACCGAAGGCCCCCACGAACGCGAGCACGAGGAGCAGGACATGCTCACCGCGTGGATCAGCCGCACGCAGTTCGAGGCGATGATCCAGCGCCAGGACGTCACGGACGCCCAGTCGATCGCCGCGTACGCCATGTTGCTGATGCACGAGCGCCAAACCTCGTGAGTGTTTACGCCGGTTCTAACCGGACCAACCACTCACGAGGGTTTTCCTAGTCGGGCCATTCCGGTTTGCGCTTTTCCAGGAACGCCGCCATCCCCTCCCGGGCGCCGGGGGTCTGGGACGCGGCTGCCATGACTTCGAGGGCGATCGCGTACGCGTCCGCTTCCGGGCGGTCGAGCTGGGCGTAGATCGTCTGCTTGCCGAGGGCTTTCGCGGCCCTGCTGCCCCTTGTCGCCCGTGCCAGCAGGGCGTCCACGGCGGGGTCCAGCTCGGCATCCGGCACGACCTGGTTGACCAGGCCCCACTCCAGCGCCACCGAGGCTGGGACCGTGTCTCCGGTCAGCACCATCTCCATGAGGCGTTTGCGGCCGATGCTCCGGGCCACCGGGACCGCCGGGGTGTGGCAGAACCAGCCGCCCTTGCCGCCGGGCAACGCGAAGCCCGCCGATTCCGCCGCCACCGCCAGGTCACACGAGGCCACCAGCTGGCATCCCGCCGCCGTCGCCAGGCCGTGCACCCGGGCGATGACGACCTGGGGCACCGACTGGATCGTGTGCATGAGCTCCGTGCACAACGCGAGCAACTCCCGGACGCCCAGGTAGTCACGAGCGGCTACGTCGCCGAAGTCATGACCGGCCGAGAACACCGGCCCCGCACCCGCGAGCACGATTCCCGTCGCCTCCGACGCACCCGCGGCCACCACGGCGTCCAGCAGTTCGGCCAGGTGGTCCTCGGACAGCGAGTTGCGCCTCGCCGCCCGGTTCATGGTGATCCGGACGGTGTCGGGCTCCGTTTCGACCAGGATGTGCTCGTAGTCGGTCATGCCCCGACGCTAGCCCGCTTGGACAGGCTCGCCAACACCGACAGCCGGTCCTCGGCCTTGATCCGCTGGGTGGCTGCGCGGTCGGGGTGCCGCCGCATGAACAGGTCGGTGAAGTACGTCCCGTAGTGGAGGTGACCGTGCGCGGGTTCGAGCACCGGGCGCAGGCCCAGTTCGAACGCGGGCTCGTGGAAGTACGACATGACCAGCTCGCTGCTGGTGTTCACCTGCGCTTCGAGCGGCGTCATCGGGAGGTACCCGTTGGTCAGGAACTCCAGCAGCTCACCGGGCGTCACGGTCAGCGTGCCGTTCTCGACCGTGATCATCAACAGGCCGTGCGAGCTCAGTTCGTGCGCACCCGACGGGAGCCGCTGCACGAACATGTGGTGCCACCCGTCCTCCGTCATCGCGGCGAGCGCCTCGAAGTCCGGCAGGTGCAGGCCGATCCCGAGCAGGTGCATGAGCTTCTCGCCGATCCGGCCGAGCTCGTCGGTCAGCAACCGCATCGTGCGCCGGTACTCGATGCTCGGCCACGGCACGGGACCGTGGCACGGCCACCCGGCGCCCACCCGCACGTCCTCACGCGGGATGTCCCGGCAGATGGTGAACTTCTCAGCGGCGCCGGCCGCCGAATAGCCCGCGTAGGTCAGTTCGCTCACGCACCGGGATTTCAGGTGCACGGGTTGCTCGAAGTACCGCCTTCCCACGTCGACGGCGTCTTCCAGTTTGCGCGCCTGCCACCGGTCGCACGTGATCCGGACCATCCCGTCGGCCAGCCACGCGTTGATCACCTCGTCGGCCACGCGCAGGTCCGACTCGGTCCCCTCGATGCGATCCGGTAGCCCGAACGTACGAACGTCAGCCACTGCCCTGCCTTCCCGTTCCCTCAACAGGCAAGGGACACACGGCTCGACCGCGGTAACCGGTTCACACTTCCTCCAAGACCGACCGCAGGAACGTCCTGGTGCGCTCGTGCCGCGGCTCGTTGAACATCTGCTCGGGGGCGGCGTCTTCGATGATCTTGCCCTCGTTGAACATCAGCACCCGGTTGGACACGTCACGGGCGAAGCGCATCGCGTGCGTCACCAGCAGCATGGTCACGTCGCTGGTCTTGGCGACGTCACGCAGCACGTCGAGCACCTCGGCGGCGATCTCCGGGTCCAGCGCCGAGGTGACCTCGTCGAGCAGGAGGATGTCCGGCTCGACGGCGAGGGCACGCGCGATGGCCACGCGCTGCTGCTGGCCACCCGACAGCTGCGACGGGTAGTGGTCCGCCTTGTCCTGCAGGCCGACCATCTCCAGCAGTTGCCTGGCGCGCTCGTCCGCCTCGTCCTTCTGCTTGCCCAGCACGTGGATCGGCGCTTCGGTGATGTTGCGCAGCACCTTCATGTTCGGGAACAGGTTGAACTGCTGGAAGACCATGGTCACGCGGCTGCGGACCTTGCGGGTGTGCGCCTCGCTCGCCGGGACGAGCTCGTCGCCGCGTCGTTCGTGCCACAGGAACTCGTCGTCGATCGCGATCGTGCCCGAGTCCGGTTTCGTGAGCGTCATCAGCATCCGCAGGATCGTCGTCTTGCCCGACCCGCTCGGCCCGATCAGCGTCACGCGTTCGCCGTTGGCCACGCCGAAGGACATGCCGTCCAGCACCACGTTGTCGCCGAAGCGTTTGCTGACGTTCTTGAAGTCGATGAAGCTCATGCCGTCGCCATCCCCTTGTACCGGCGCTCCACGATCCTGCCGAGGTAGGACAGGACGAGCGCGACTGCCAGATAGAGCAAGCCGGCCATGGTGATCGGCTCGAACGGGCGGAAGGTCTCCGCGATGATCCCGCGCCCGACGGTGAACGGCTCGGCGACGGTGATCGCCACCAGCTGCGGGACGTCCTTGAACAGCGCGATGGAGTAGTTGGTCAGCGCGGGGATCGAGCGGGGCACCGCCTGCGGCAGGATCACGCCCGTCCACACCCGGCGGCGCGGCAGGTGCAACGCGACCGCGGCGTCCCACTGCCCGGCCGGGACGCCTTCGATTCCGGCGCGGTAGACCTCTGAGGTGTACGTCGCGTAGTGCAGCCCGAGGCCGACGATGCCCGCGGCCAACGGGGACAACGCCAACCCCAGCTGCGGCAGCACGAAGAACAGGAAGAACAGCTGGATCAGCAGCGGTGTGCCGCGGATGAACTCCACGAGGAAACCGACAGGGACGCTGATCCACTTGCGCGGGCTGCGCCGCGCCAACGCGAACACCAGCCCGAGGACCAGTGCGGCGGCGTAGCCGACGACGGTCGCGATCAACGCCGTCAGCAGGCCGTCGAGCAACTGCGGCATGATCTCCAGCGCGTAGTTCCAGTCGAAGTTCACGTCCACGCGACCTTTCGCTCGAGCAGCCGCACGCCGGTCATGAAGATCAACGCCATCAGGCCGTACCCGATCAGCAGCCCGCCGAAGACCGCGGCCGCGCGGCCGTTGCCGCTCCAGATCAGCTGGCCGTTGAACGTCAGTTCCGGAATGGACACGACGGCGACCACGGCCGTCGCCTTGAGCTGCTCGATGACGTTGTTGCCGAAGGACGGGATCATCGCGCGGATCGCCTGCGGCAGCACGATCCGGCGCATTCCCTGCGAGGGCTTGAAGTTCAGTGCCGTCGCGGCCTCGACCTGACCGGCCGGGACGGCTTGGATCGCGCCACGGACGACCTCACCGGAGTACGCGCCCATGTTCAGGCCCAGCGCGAGGATCCCGGCGAACGTCGGGTCGAGCTGCCAGCCGAGCGACGGCAGCGCGTACACGAACCAGAACGCGAGCACGAGCACAGCCGCGCCGCGGAACAGCTCGACGTACGTGAAGCCTATGGCGCGCAGGAACTTGTTGTGGCTGACCCTGGCCAGTCCGACCGGGAACGCGATCAGCAGCGCGAGCGCCATCCCGCCGAGCGTCAGCAGGATGGTCTTCCCCGCCCCGTACAGCAGCAGGCCCACTTGTGCGGTCGACATCAGGCCTCCGGCACCGTGCAGAGCTGTTGCGCGGTCAGGTCGGTCATCTCGGCCTCGGTGAAGCCGAACGGCCGCAGGATGCGCAGCAGTTCACCGGATTTCTTCAACTCGGCCAGTTCCTTGTTGAACGCGGCGACGATGTTGGCCTGGTCGGGCAGGAAGGCGAACCCACCCGACGAGTACTGCGGCTTGCCGTCCACTTCGGGCACGAACGGCGTCGTGATCTCCAGCGGTGCCCCGGGATTCTTGCCGAGGATGTCACGCAGGGAGATCGACGTCAGCGCGAAAGCGTCCTCCCTGCCGGTGTTCACCGCTTCGAGACCGCTCGGCTGGTTCTGGTATGCGGTGATCCGGCTCTGCCGCACGCCGTTGGCGACGGCGTAGTCCTTCTCCACCGCGCCGATCAGCACACCCATCTTCAGGTTCCGCTGCGCCACCTCGGCGAAAGTCCTGATGCCCTTCGGGTTGCCCCTGGGCACGAGGAACGCGGCGGGCGCGATGAAGTCGGGGTTGGTGAACAGCACCTGCTTGCAGCGCTTGGGCAGGATGGACATGCCCGCGCCGATCACGTCGAACAGGCCGACTTTCAGCCCGGCGATCAGCGAACCGAACTCCGACGGGATCGGCACCAGGTTGGGCACGCCCAGCCGCGCGAAGACGACCTTGGCGACCTCGGCCGCCTCACCGGTGAGCTCGGCCTCGGAGTTGATGAAGCTGTACGGCGCTTCGTTGGCGAAGCCGATCCGCACTTCCCCTTTTTGTCTGAGCCGATCGAGTAGCGAACCCCCATTCGGCTCTGCGGACAGATCCACTCTGGTACAGCCTGGCAGGGCGAGTGAGAGCACCCCGGCCGCGGCAGCCTGCAGCAGCAGTCGTCGAGAAGCCACGCGACGACCGTAGGGGGTTTGTTCAGCCAGGTCAACACGATCCGAAGTGGACTGAGTGTGGTTCAGCCGATCAGGCCGCGCGTTTCCCTTACCAGATCGACGATTCCGGCCATGATCTCAGTGAGCTCGTAGTCCTTCGGAGTGAACACCCGAGCTATTCCCCTGTCCAGCAGCGCTTTGGCGTCATCGGGCGGCACGATACCGCCGACGACCACCGGGATGTCGTCGGCTCCAGCCGCCCGCAGGCCCTCCACCACCGCGGGGACCACTTCCAGATGTGATCCGGACAGTACGGACAGCCCGACCACGTGGACGCCCTCCTGCACAGCGGCGGCCACGATCTGGTCAGGCGTCAGCCTGATACCCTGATACACGACTTCGAAACCGACATCCCGCGCCCGGACCGCGACCTGCTCGGCGCCGTTGGAGTGCCCGTCGAGGCCGGGCTTGCCGACCAGCATGCGCAGCCGTTCACCCAGTTCGGTGCTGGTCCGCTGGACCCGGTCCCGCACGCGAGCCAGCTCGACACCCGCCTCGCCAGTGGAAACACCGGCGACACCGGTCGGCGCGCGGTACTCGCCGAAGACCTCCCGGAGCGCTCCCGCCCACTCGCCCGTCGTGACACCGGCCTTGACGCAGGTGAGCGTCGCCGTGACGAGGTTCACGTCAGTCTTCGCTGCCGCCCGCAGCGCTTCGAGCGACTCCTCCACCTGCGTCTGGTCGCGGCCCGCGCGCCACCGCTGGATGGCGGCGACCGCGTCCTTCTCGACGGCGGGGTCGAGCTGCTCGATCGCCTTGGCACCCTCGGCCTGCAGCGGCGACGGCTCCGTGGTGTCGAACTTGTTGACCCCGACGATGACCTCCTCGCCGTTCTCGATGCGCACCCGGCGCGACGCGAGCGAACCGACGAGCTGGGTCTTCATGTACCCGCTTTCGACAGCGGCGACCGCACCACCCATGGCCTGCACCCGGTCGATCTCCTCGCGCGCGCCGCGCAGGATCTCGTCCACTTTGGCCTCGATGACAGGCGAGCCGTCGAAGATGTCCTCGTACTCCAGCAAGTCGGTCTCGTAAGCGAGAACCTGCTGCATCCGCAGCGCCCACTGCTGGTCCCACGGTCGAGGCAACCCGAGCGCCTCATTCCACGCAGGCAGCTGAATAGCACGGGCACGCGCGCTACGGGACAGGGAAACCGCCAGCATCTCCAGCACGATCCGCTGGACGTTGTTCTCCGGCTGCGCCTCGGTCAGGCCGAGCGAGTTGACCTGCACGCCGTACCGGAACCTACGGTGCTTGGGGTTCTGCACGCCGTAACGCTCGAGCGTGATCTCGTCCCAGAGCGCGGCGAACGCGCGCATCTTGCACATTTCCTCGACGAACCGCACACCCGCGTTGACGAAGAACGACATCCGCGCGACAACCGACCCGAACTCCTCCTGCGGCACCTGCCCGGAATCCCGAACGGCGTCGAGGACAGCGATCGCGGTGCACATGGAGTACGCGAGTTCCTGCACAGGGTTGGCGCCGACCTCCTGCAAGTGATAGCTGCAGATGTTGATCGGATTCCACTTGGGGACGTTGGTGACCGTCCACGCGACCATGTCGGTGATCAACCGCAACGACGGCCCCGGCGGGAACACGTAGGTCCCGCGTGACAGGTACTCCTTGATGATGTCGTTCTGCGTGGTCCCCATCAGCTTGCCGATGTCGGCGCCCTGCTCCTCGGCGACCGTGGTGTACATCGCGAGCAACCACATGGCAGTCGAGTTGATGGTCATGGAGGTGTTCGCCTCGGCAAGGGGGATGCCGTCGAACAACTGCCGCATGTCCCCCACGTGACTGATCGGCACACCGACCTTGCCAACCTCGCCACGTGACAACTCGTGGTCAGGGTCATACCCCGTCTGCGTGGGCAGGTCGAAGGCGACAGACAAACCCGTCTGCCCCTTGGCGAGGTTACGGCGGTAGAGCGCGTTGGACGCCGTCGCCGACGAGTGGCCGGCGTAGGTCCGCATGACCCATGGCCGGTCACGCTCGCGGTCGGTCGGATACGGCATGGGAACCTCCGTAACGCGGGGATTCCCTGACGGTACTGGCCGGTAACCGACCAATAACGTGGACTGACTCACAAAATCGAGAAAGCACCCGTCTGTGTGCGTCCCCCGCCCAGCACGACCGACCCGATGATCCCTCCGGCGGATCCAGTTGTCCACAACCCGCCGGTAACCTCTCTGACCAGTGGTTACGTCGATAGACTGGAGCAGGGACGCCCCCCGGGTTGGGTTTGGGGGACTGTTTGTATAGATGTGGGGGGCTTCGAAGTCGTTTCTGAGGTTGGCGGCCCGGAGACCCTGGCTGTCTGGTGAGGGACGGCCACTGAGGTGAGCTACTCGCCATCACCAGTTGCTGCTCTCCGGCGGTCCTCGTGGGAGAACAGGGTCCCTCGCCGGTGGCAGACCTCTGGGCAGGAGCCTTTGGGGTCCTTTTCGTTCCTGGTTTGTCGGCGTGGGCGCTCCTGCCCGAAGCCCTTTTCTGCGCCTGCGCGCTCACTGGTTGGACTTGCGCGTCGGGGCAGACGGGTGCTTATCGCGACCATGAGCTGCTGGGAAACTGGGGGCGGGGGCGCCGATCACGACTTGGGCACGTTGGACCTGATCACGGACGAGGTCTGTGAGTGCGCTGGCCGTTCTGTCTTGCTCGCTGTCCCCACCTGGCTGCGCCGGTCATCAGGGGTCTTTTTCTGCTGTGGAGTCGCCGGTGCAGCAGATCATGCTGTACACGGCAGTCCTGCGTTCGCGCTGTCGACGCGTCTGGATGCGATGGCGCACATGGTGGTGGACGGTCAGGTGGATCCGGGGCGCCCGGTCGGCGGGAGCGTCGCCATGGCGGGCGTTTGCTGCTGCGGTTGTGACCAGGGGTGTGTTGCTCGACTTTGGGGCTGACGGTCCGTGGCCGCTGACCGTGCGATTACGTCGGAGGATCTTGAGGCTGCGGAGGAACGCTTCGGTGTCCGCGTTGAGTTGGTGACGCGCTTGTCGCGCGGTTCGGTTGGGTGGAGACCCGATACCGGGGCAACCCCTATGCCGGGTATGAGCGTCGACGCGGCTACTGACAACCCTGTTGCGATCTTCTAGTTCGTTCTTGTGTCCACGCCCACGTTCAGGGCCACCGTGTATCCGGTGTTCACGTCTCCTGTCACGGTGCCGAGTTGTGCTCCTCCGGAGTCGCCGAAGACGTTGTCGTCGCTGAGGCTCACGCTTCGGAGTGTGCGTACGGATCGCTCGTAACCCGGCTGCGCGTACACGGTCTCGCACGCGTTCTGCGGCAACGCGACCTGGGATGTGGCGATTGTCTTGCTCGCGTCCGTGATCGACGTTTCGTCGGGGTAGACCTCGAAGTGGATGTGTGGCCATCTGCCCGGGTAGCAGGCTGGGAAGATGGTGGTGAAGCGCACCTTGCCCGCCGCGTCGGCTATCTGGACCCCGCGCAGGTAGTTCTCGTTCTGCGCGCCTTCGGAGTACATCGAGTAGCGGCCTTCGCGGTCGCATTGCCACACGTACACCGCCACGCCCGTGAATGGCGTGCCGCCTTCGGCCAGGTCCGCTACCACCAATTGCAGGGTCATCGGTACGCCCTGCGCTGTCCCGTTCGACGGGCCGAAGCTGGTGCGGATGTCGCTGCGCACCACTCCACTTTGGTCCAGGACGTCTGGGCCGTTCGAGCCGTCGCCCGGGTACGGGCCCGCTGTTTCCTCCGGGATCTCGCCCGCGGAGGGGCTCGTGGCGGCTGGGGCCGCGCTTGGTTGCGTCGTGCACGCTGCCAGTGCTGCTCCGGCTGCGCCGAGGCCGAGGAATCTCAGTGCCCGGCGACGGCTCAGCAGTGTGCCGATGTCGAAGCCGAGCCCTTGGTCCACGACCTCGTCGTGGGGCCGGGGCAGGCGGCGGCCTTCATAGGTGCGGTCGTCGGTCATGGCACCCATGCTCTGTGTCCCGGCTATGTGCCGCCTGTGGAAATGCTGTCCTTCGGCTGTCTACCGTTCCGGGGCGTCGGTGACGCGTTCCACGTTCGCGCCGAGCCGCACGAGGTTCTCCACGAAGCCCGGGTAGCCGCGGTCGATGTGGAAGACGTCCCACACCTCCGTCACGCCGTCCGCGCACAGTCCCGCGAGCACCAGGCCCGCGCCCGCGCGGATGTCCGACGCCCAGACCGGCGCGCTGGACAGCTTCTCCACGCCCCGGATCACGGCGTGGTGCCCGTCGGTCCTGGCGTCCGCGCCGAGCCGCATCATCTCCTCGACGAACCGGAACCTGGCTTCGAAGAGGTTCTCCGTGATCATCGCGGTGCCCTCGGACACCACGCACAGCGCGATCGCGAACGGCTGCAGGTCCGTGGCGAACCCGGGGTACGGCAGCGTCACGAAGTCCACGGACTTCGGGCGCTCGGCCATCACCACGCGGAACGCCTTGTCGTCGTGCACCGTGACCTCGGCGCCCGCCGTGCGCAGCTTGTCCAGCACCAGGTCGAGGTGGTGCGGGTCGACGCCGCGCACCGTCAGGTCTCCCCTGGTCACCGCGGCGGCGAAGGCCCAGGTCGCGCCGACGATCCGGTCACCGATCACGCGGTGCTCGGTCGGCTGCAGCGAGTCGACGCCGTGCACCGTCAGCGTCGAGGTGCCGGCGCCTTCGATCTTGGCGCCCATCTGCTGGAGCATCGTGCACAGGTCGACGATCTCCGGCTCGCGCGCCGCGTTGTCGATCACCGTCGTGCCGTCCGCGAGGACCGCGGCCATCAGGATGTTCTCGGTCGCGCCCATGCTCGGGAAGTCGAGCCAGATCTGGGCGCCGTGCAGGCCTTCCGCCGTGGCCACGACCGAGCCGTGTTCGATCTCACTGGTCGCGCCGAGCTGGCGGAGGCCGTTCTGGTGCATGTCCAGCGGTCGGGAGCCGATCGCGTCACCGCCTGGAAGCGCGACCACGGCGCGGCGGCAGCGGCCCACGAGCGGGCCGAGCACGCACACCGACGCGCGCAGCTTGCCCATGGAGGCCGCGTCCGGCTTGTGGTTGAGCTCGGACGGGGTGGTGATGACGACCGTGGCCCCGTCGACGCTCACCTCGCACCCGATGCTGCGCAGGACGTCCGCCATGTACGGCACGTCAAGGATCTGCGGGCAGTTGGTCAGCGTCGTCGTGCCCTCCGCCAGCAACGCCGCCGCCATCAGCTTGAGCACACTGTTCTTGGCACCGACGACATCTACGTCGCCGACGAGTCTCGCGCCGCCGTGAACCCGGAAGTGCTCGGACACGCACCCTCCCCGAGAGAAAGATCCTTGGATTGGCGCCAATCGTACGGCCGCGCCCGAGTCAACTGGATTCGGAGGCTCCCGCCGCCTCGACGCGCTCCCTGAGCCGCAGCATCGGCTTCTCCGCCAAGTCCACGAAGTGGTGCAACGTCAGCTCCGACGCGCGTGCGCTGTCACCTGCTTCGATGGCGTGCGCGATCGCGCGGTGGTCGTCGAGGGCACGCTGGCGGATGTCGGTGTCGTAGGGCAGCGAGTCGGTGCCGAACGTGAGCTGGATCCTCAGCTGGGAGTCGATGCTCACGTAGTAGGGGTTGCCGGTCGCGTCGGCGATCGCCGAGTGCAGCGTGTGGTCGGCGGTCCGCATCTCGTCGCGGTCGTCGACGGCTTTCTCGTACGCCTCGACCGCGGCCCAGATCTTGCGGATGTGCTCGTCGGTGCGCCGTTGCGCGGCTATCCCCGCGATCATCGGCAGCAGCGACCTGGTCAGGTCGAACAGCCAGGTCAAGTGCTGCCAGCGGGGCAGCAGCATGCTGCGGATGTGCGATCCCGATTCGGGCCCCCAGGTGCTGTGCACCCGCACGCCACCGCTGCGGCCACGCGTGATGCTCACGTAGCCGAGGGATTCCAGTTGGTGCAGCGCGTCCCGCAGCGTGGTCCGGCTGACGTTGAGCCGCGCGGCGAACTCGCGCTCCGGCGGGAGCTTCTGCCCTGGCAGCAGGGCACCGAGCGCGATCGCTGTGATCAGCCGGTCCACCAGTTGCTCGGCGGCGGACTTGACCTTCATCGGACCGGATTGATCCATGTCCAGGCTCAGTCTCAGGGACGGCCCGTCGCTCGCACGTGTTCTCAAAGTCGAATGCTCCCTGCGCAGCCGAGCATCGAACATAGCCCATCGGGTGGTTGACGCCGATCACTTTAGGGGAGCCGAAAGATTAGGACCAGCTTTTGGCCCGATTCCCGGTGAACACCCGGGAAAGCGTGACGGATCACGTGCTGACCGGCAGCGCCCGTGTCGAATAAGGTTCTCGCCATGGCTGTGCACCTCACGCGCATTTACACCCGGGTCGGCGACGACGGCACGACCGGGCTCGGCGACTTCTCCCGGGTCCCCAAGACCGATCCGAGGCTCGCCGCGTACGCCGACGTCGACGAGGCCAACTCGGCCATCGGTGTCGCGATCGCGATGGGCAGCCTGCCCGAGGAGATCGCGACGGTGTTGCGCACGGTGCAGAACGACATGTTCGACGTGGGCTCCGACCTGTGCACGCCGATCGAGGCGGACGACTCGCGGCTGCGGATCACCCCGCCGTACATCGAGCGGCTGGAGGGCTGGTGCGACGACCTCAACTCGCGCCTGCCGAAGCTGGAGTCCTTCATCCTGCCCGGCGGCACGCCCGGCTCGGCCTACCTGCACGTCGCCAGGACGGTAACGCGGCGGGCCGAACGCACGACATGGGCGTTGATCGAAGTTGATGGCGAACGGACGAACGTGCTGGCCGCGAAATACCTCAATCGCCTTTCCGACCTGCTGTTCATCCTGTGCCGGCTGGCGAACCCGGACGGTGACGTCCTGTGGCAACCGGGTGGTGCCGGGATCGAATAGCGGGGACGTGCGCGCTTTGCGTTCCTTTTGGTCTTAGAGTGTGTGGTCGCAGATCACAGGGGGCAGGGCGAACAGGAGGTGACCATGCCCACGGGTGAGCCCGCAGGGAGTGGTCCCACCGCGCGCCGGATGGTCCTCGGCAGCCAGCTGCGGCGGCTGCGCGAGGCCAAGGGCATCTCCCGCGAGGACGCCGGCTACGCGATCAGGGGCTCCGGTTCCAAGATCAGCCGCGTCGAACTCGGCCGCGTCAGCTTCAAGGAGCGCGACGTCGCCGACCTGCTGACGCTCTACGGCGTGACCGACCAGAGCGACCGCGACATCTTCCTCGGCCTGGTCCGCGAGTCCAACCAGCCCGGCTGGTGGCAGCGCTACAACGACCTGATGCCGCACTGGTTCCAGGACTTCGTCGGTCTCGAGGAGTCGGCGTCCCGGATCCAGACCTACGAGGTGCAGTTCATCCCCGGCCTGCTGCAGACCGAGGCGTACGCCCGCGCGGTGATGCTGCGCGGCAGGCCGGACGCCCCGCCGGAGGAGATCGACCGCAGGGTCAACCTCCGGATGCAGCGCCAGCGGCTGCTCGCCTCGCCGCAGGCGCCGCGCGTGTGGGCGGTGATCGAGGAGGCGTGCATCCACCGCCAGATGGGTGGCACGAAGGTGCTGCGCCAGCAGCTGGAGCACCTGCTCGAGATGACCAGGATGTCGAACATCTCGCTGCAGATCCTGCCGTTCGAACTCGGCGGGTCGGCCGGGGAGACGCCCTTCACGCTGTTGCGGTTCGCCGAGCCGGAACTGCCGGACATCGTCTACCTCGAGCACCTCTGCGGAGCGCTGTACCTGGACAAGACCGACGAGGTCGAGGTCTACAACAAAGCCGCACATCGGCTGGTTGTCGAGGCCGAGACGCCGGAGCAGACGCGGCGGACCATCTCCAAGGTGCTGAAGTCCCTCTAGGACGGCCGCGATTCGAGGTCGCGCCACCCGAACAGCGGTTGTGAAACGGCGTCGTACGGACATGGGACCTCTGTGCGTGCCGCCAACCGGTGACAGGTGTTAACGATTCGGCCACTGCCCGGCGAACAGCGGGTGCCGGGCCGCCGCGGGGACACTCACGGTCATCACAATTCCTCCCTCGCGGTGTTTATGTGTCGTACGAAATTCGGCCGGATGGCCCAGTCCGAATGCAATCGATCTCACTGTTGGCGACCAGCGACTACCCGCTGTCGACAAAACCTGCCGTGATCCACTGTTCCGCGATCCAGGTGTGAAAATCGTGCAGATGCACGTGCATGCGCCCGTGCAGTGGCCCGTGCTACCTTGCTTGTGCACGAAGATCGAAAGAGAGACGTGCCGCCGCCAAGGCAAGTCGGGGAAAAGGTGGGAGCACTCCATGACGGCAGTACACAACGGGGTATCCGCTGATCGACTGGGAGGCGTCGACTGGCGCCGCAGCCGGATGAGCGGAGCAGTAGGCAACTGTGTCGAGGTCGCGACCCTGGAGTCCGGCGAGATCGCGGTGCGCAACTCGCGGTTCCCGAACGGGCCGGCGCTGATCTACACACGGGCTGAAATGGCAGCGTTCCTCGCTGGTGCGAAGGACGGCGAATTCGACGACGTTCTGTCGTGACGAAGGCGGCGACATGGACGACTTCGAGGCACAACTCAGGGAGCTGATGGCCCGGGGGTTCAGCTTCGCGCATCCGCGCGACGCAGCCGGGGAGGTGGCCGCCGTCGTCGGCGTGCGGGTCCACCGCGGAGTGGTCGACGTGGTTCAGATCTACGGCGAGCACGACGCCGACGCCACCCGGATCCCGGGTGACGAGATGGACATTTTCTTTCCCTACAAGGTTTTCTGGCGATCAAGCGGCCGCTCGGCCCAGGTCGTCGCCGAATTGCTGGCTTTGCCGGATCCCGTGCCCGGTGACGTTCCCAAGGTCAACGGTTGCTGGGTTCCGGCCCGTCCTGGCAGGTCGAAATGGCTGTCCGCGTCCGCGTGAGTCCAGCCGTGCTGCCTCGTGATGGCAGCTCGGGTCCCCGAGCGTTCATCAGAGAACTGGGTGTCAGACTTGCCGCAGGGGTGACTCGGCTGAGTCGCTCCCGCGGCGCCAAAACGCACTGAAGCACTACCCTGCTGTACCAATCCGCCTGCGCGCCGGGAGCGAATCACCTGGCGTGCAGGCTGAGGTACGAGGAGGGTGAGCATGCGGGAACGCGCGCAGCGGTCACGTGAACCAGGGGGACCGCGACCGGCCACCCTCGACGAACTGCTGCCCCGCGTGGCACGCGGGGACGAAGCTGCCTTCGAGCAGCTCTACCGCCACCTCTCAGCGCCCATCTTCGGGCTGGTGCAGCGGATCCTGCGCGACCCGGCACAGTCGGAAGAAGTCGCGCAGGAGGTCTTCCTCGAACTCTGGCGATCAGCCACGCGCTACAGCCCCGAACGCGGCTCGGTGCTGTCGTGGGCGATGACGATCGCGCACCGCAAGTCCGTCGACCGGGTCCGGTCCGCCCAGGCGAGCAGCGACCGCGACACCCGGGTCGCCCGCGCCGAGACCGCGCGCCCCTTCGACGAAGTCACCGAGGTCGTCGCGGGACGGATGGAACGCGAACAGGTCCGGCGGTGCCTCGGCACGCTCACCGAGTTGCAGCGCGAATCCGTGATGCTCGCGTACTACCAGGGCTACACGTACCGGGAAGTCGCGCACCTGCTCGACTCGCCTCTCGGCACAGTCAAAACACGATTGCGGGACGGGCTGATCAGGCTGCGTGACTGCATGGGGGTGACAGCGTGAACAACGATGTGCACACACTGACGGGCGCGTATGTGCTCGACGCGCTGTCCGAAATGGAACGCAGAGCGTTCGAGGACCACATGGCCGGCTGCCCGGCGTGCCACCAGGAAGTCGCCGAGCTCAGGGAAACCACGGCCCGGCTCGGCACGGCGACCGCGGTCGCCCCGCCGCCGCAGCTGTGGACCAAGGTGCACGCGGCGATCGGGAACCTGCGGCAGATCCCGCCCTTGTCGGTCGGCGAACCGATCGCGCTGCGGCCGAGGCGCAGGGCGTCCCGCGTCGCGGTGTTCGCGGCTGCCGCGGGCATCGTCGCCGCGGCCGGGCTCGGCGTGGGCTGGGTCGTGAGCAGCAACGACCTCCATGACCAGCTGGCCAAGAGCCAGACCGAGCTGTCCCAGCTGCAGTGCGCGCTGAACGCGCCGGACGCGAAGCTGGCCTCCGGGTCCGTGCAGGGCGGCGGTTCGGCGACCGCGGTCGTCTCAGCGCGGCAGAACTGCATGGTCATGCTGCTCAAGGACGCCCCGCAGCTGCCGGGCAGTTCGGTCTACCAGCTCTGGTACGTGCGCGGCCCCGGCGAGCAGACCTCGGCGGGGATCCTGGCCGCTTCCAACGGCGCCATCCCGGCCAGCGACCTGACTCCGGCCAAGGGAGCGGTCGCGCTGGCGATCACGATCGAGCCCGCGGGCGGATCGCCGAAACCGAGCGAGAAGATCGTCTCCACGATCCCGCTGGCCTAGGACGCGTACGGAAGACGACGCCCCGGGGGCGCTGACTCGAGCCACGACAGGAAGCCGGTCAGCGCGTCCGGGGTCATCGCTATCTCGACGACCGTGTCCGGGCCGCCGACCGCGCGCTTGGAGCGCGGTGGGTCCAGCTCGGCACGGCAACGCAGGATGATGGCGCCGTTGGGCACGCCGTAGAGCTCCTGGGCGCCCGGCTCGCGGCGGTCGTCGATCTCGAACCCGTCGCGCTGGATGATCCGGTTGGGACCGTTGCGCAGGCTCAGCGCGCGGTACCAGGTGAACTCGTCACCGTGGTAGCGGGCCACACCGAGGTGCCAGCCGCGCGGGTTGTCGTTGTCCACGTGCGTGCGCAGGGCGACGTTGATGCCGCCCATCCGGATCAGCCGGACCCGGCGCACGCTCAGCAAGACCAACGTGGCGGCCGCGACCGCCAGGAGACTCCCGATGAACCAGAGGATCTCCACGGCCGCCCCCGCCCAGTCCCGCGGATCAGACCGTCTGTCCGGCGGCGCGCACCCGGGCTGCTGCTCTTGCCCGCTCGTCCGCGTCCTGCGCGGCGGCCACCTCGGCCCGCGCCTGCTCGATGTCGATCTCGTCGGCGAGCTCGGCGTTCTCCGCGAGGATGCTGACGCCGTCGCCGGTGATGGACAGGAACCCGCCGTAGACCGCGGCGATCACCGTGTCGCCGTCCGTCGTGCGGATCTTGACGACACCACCTTCGACCAGCTGTCCGAGCAGCGGTTCGTGGCCGGGCAGCACGCCGAGTTCACCCTCGGTGGTCTGCGCGATGACCATCGTCGCTTTGCCCGACCACAGCCGGCGCTCGACGGCGACGAGTTCAACGGAAATCTCGGCCACGCGTTTCTCCTTCGTGTCCCTTTGTCGGCAAGTCTAAACGGCAGCGGTTGGCAACTTCGACGCCCCTCCCGGTGTGATGCGGGGCGTAGCCGGGGTCAAGGGGGTAATCGGTGCCGGACATGGCCGACTTCGAGCAGTTCGTCGCGAACCGCTCGGGTGCTTTGCTGCGCTCGGCGTACCTGCTCTGCGCCGGTGACCGGGGTGCGGCCGAGGACCTGCTGCAGGACGTGCTCGAGCGGATGTACCCCAGGTGGAAACGCCTCAAGGGCGAACCGGAGGCGTACGTCAGGGCAGCGCTGGCGAACGCGTCGGCCAACAGGTGGCGGCGGCGGTCCAGGCGCGTGAGTGAGACCCCACTCACAGACGAACCGCGCACCGCTGTGAGCGGGCCGGAAGACCAAGTGGCGGCACGAGACGAGGTGGTGCGCGCGCTCGGCGCGTTGCCCGAGCGCATGCGTGCGGTCATCGTGCTCCGTTTCTACGAGGACATGACCGAGGCGGACACGGCGGACGCCCTCGGATGCGGCATCGGAACGGTGAAGAGCCAGACGTCACGAGGACTTGCCAAGCTGCGGCAGCTGCTCGGCGAAACCGTGGGAGCGACCAATGGACACTGACCAACTGCGCGCCGCCCTGCGCGGTGCGACTCCCGACATCGAACCGCGGCCGGGCCTGACCGCCGATGTCCTGCGCGGCGGAATCCGGCGCACGCGTGTCCGGCGGCTGACCCTCACCGCCGCCGCGTTCGCCGCCGCCGCGCTCGTCACCACGACCGTGACGGTCGGCTGGCAGTCCCTGTCGAAGCCGGTGGATCCGGCCACGAAGACGCTGCTGCGCGGGCCGACACGCGGTGATCTGGCGGGCGACAGCGCGTTCGCCAAGGACGTGCTCGACGTCTGGGAGCACAAGCCGAAGAAGCCGGCGGCGAAGGTGGTCACCCGGCCGCACGTGTTCTGGGCGGGCACGACGCCCGCGGGGCGCGTGGCCGTGGTGGCGCAGGGGACCGACAAGGGCGACACCGTGCGCGGCCTGGTGGGCTTGGACGTGCAGGAGCAGACGCTGCGGCTGTTGATCCTCGACGAGCCGGAGACGCGGGCGCGGGCACCGATGCGGGGACTGGACATGGGCTACCGGTTCGGCCCGGACAACCGGTACGTACTCGCGTTGTCGAAGGACAAGCCGCTGTTCGTCGTCTTCCCACCCTTCCACCAAGGCCACCAGATGCCGATGCGGGAGGCCGGCGGGGTGGGCCTCGGCGAGGTTCCACCCGGCGTCGGGCCGACCGACGACATACGTGTGCTCAGGGGCAGCCCGTACACGGACGGCACACCGAGCGAACTCCTCCACCTCTATCCCGACGCGACGCCCGACCGCCCCGGTGTGCGCTGGGACGCACCGGACGACAGGCCGTACACCACGGTGGCCCAGCCATGGGCAGCACCACTGGCGCACTGGGACGACATCGAGTGGCTGAACTCGCACTGGCGGCGGGGGCTGGCGGGCAAGTCACTGCGGTACCCGCCCGGGCCTGGCCTGGAAACCAGGACGAACTGGTTCATCTCCGTACGGGAGGGTGGGCCGATCAAGTACGTGATCGGCGAGTACCACGACGCCCGCACGACGCCGACTTACCTGTACGCCGTGGAAATCCTGCCGGACGGCAGCACAGGTGGCACACGCCAGCTCGGCACGGCCGACCTGAACAGCCCGTTGCCCATCCTGGTCCCGTTGCCGGACAACGGCGGGTTCCTCGCCGCGGCACCAGGCGCGAACCTGGCGTACCGGACCGCTAAGGGCAGCTCGTGGAGCATGTACCTCAAGGAAGCGGTCCGCGTCCCGTCCGACGCGGTCGAGATCAGCGTGTCCTTCAGCGGCAAGGATCCTGTGACCGTCCCGATCAAGCGGTGACCCTGCCGCCGCCGAAGGTCTCCTCGCCTGCCGCGCCGGCGAGGAGACCTTGCCTTCTCAGGCGCCGTCGGCGTTGTAGATGCCGCCCGGGGTTACGACCCAGAGCACGTTGTTCGGCCCGGCGACCTCGTCACGGGTGCGACCGAGGTTGGTGTAGAGCTTGCCGCCCGCACCGCTGGTGGTGAGCTTGTACGTACCGCCCTTGAGCGAGGCCATGTACAGGCTTCCCTGGTAGGTCGTCAGGCCGCTGGGCGTGGCCTGGGAGGTCGGCCACGACTTCACCGGGTTGACGTACTTCGAGTTGCCGCAAGGACCTTCGCAGTCCGGCCAGCCGTAGTTGCCGCCCGGTGTGATCTTGTTCAGCTCGTCCTGGTCGCTGGCGCCGATCTCCGAGATGTACAGCTGGCTGCCGACCCAGGTCAGGCCCTGCACGTTGCGGTGCCCCATCGAGTAGACCCTGCTGTTGAACGGGTTCCCCGGCACGGCAGCGCCGTTCTTGTCCACCCGCAGCACTTTCCCGCCGAGCGAGTTGCGGTTCTGCGCGTTGGCGCCGTTCTGGCCGTCGCCGGTGCCCGCGTAGAGGTAGCCGTCCGGGCCGAACTTGATCCGGCCGCCGTGGTGGTACTGGGATCCGCGCGGGATCCCGGTCACGATCGGGACAGGCGCCTGTCCCAGCTTGAGTTTCGCGATCCGGTTGTCGGAGCTGGTCGTGTAGTAGACGAACACCAGCTGGTCGGTCGCGTACGACGGGGACACCGCGATGCCGAGCAGGCCCGCTTCCTTGGTGACGCTCACGCCGGGGACGGTCTGCACGTCCGAGACCTTGCCGTCGGCGCCGATCCTGCGGATCTTCTTCGAGTCCTTCTCGGTGAACAGCGCCGTGCCGTCGGGCAGGAAGTCGACCGACCACGCCTGGTTGAGTCCACTTGCGACCTGCCGGATCGCCAGCGGTCGCACGTCGGCCGGGGCGGCGGTCGCCGTACCCGCGGCCAGCAGCACCGCGGCGGCGGACGCGCCGATGCCGAGGAGTTTGCGCCGAGATGTCATGACTTTGCCTCCTGGGAGCTTCGAGCGGGCTACACACGGGCGGCGAATGCATACAAGCACAGGGAGTGTCGGTCGTCCTACCTCCGACCGAGCTAACAAACCCGGAAACATCCGACCACTGTTGTCACGATCAGTGACGAGGCGGCGATGCCGGTGTCCCGGTCACAGGGATCGCGGCGTTTCACCGCCCGGGGAAAACGCTGGGAGGACTAGCGTTCCCGGCCAGTCAGCTCCTACGCTCGAAGTGCTCGACACCGGTCCAGTGGACGACGATCCACGACGGATCGTCACTGATCCGAGGAGTGCACACATGATCGAGAACACGGAGCGCGAGGTCTGGACCACTCCGGACTTCGTCGAGTACGAAACGCCGATGGAGGTCACGGCCTACGCGGCCCGGATGGACTGAGCACCGTCCTCCGGCGGGGGCCGGCCCTGCGACGGCGGCCCCCGCCACCCCTCTCCCCTGCACGGAGGAACTCCGAGTGTCCACTTCGAACTCTCCGATGACGGCCGACGAGTTCGTCGGCGCGCTGCGCGGTCTGTCCCACCGCTACTGGGGAACACACCCGTTCCACCGCAGACTGCACGAAGGCAGCCTGTCGGAACTCGAGTTGCGCACGTGGGCGGCCAACCGCTGGTACTACCAGAGCATCCTGCCGCAGAAGGACGCGGCGATCATCAGCAACTGCCCGGTCCCCCGGATCCGCAGGCAGTGGCTGACCAGGATCGTCTACCACGACGGCGCCGCCGACGGCGAAGGCGGCCACGAGCGCTGGCTGCGGCTGTGCGAAGCGGTCGGCCTGACCAGGGAAGAGGTTCTCGACGAACGGCACGTCGCGCCCGGCGTCCGGTTCGCGGTGGACGCCTACGTGACCTTCGCACGGACCAGGCCGTGGATCGAGGCGATCGCGTCCGGCCTGACCGAGATGTTCTCCGGCCACCTGATGCGCCGTCGCGTCACCGACATGCTGTCGAACTACCCGTGGATCGCCCGCGCGGACCTCGCGTACTTCACCAACCGGATCGACGCGGTCTCCGGCGAGGGACAGGCCACAGTGGACATCGTGGTCGAGTACTGCACCACCCGCGCCGACCAGGAGAAGGCGATCGCCGCGCTGTCGTTCAAGTGCGACGTGCTGTGGTCCATGTTGGACGCCGTCGAGCGGGCGGCGAGGAAGGAGTGAGCCTGGTGGGCACGATCGGACTGGACTCCACACCTCGCCTGCGCCGAGGCGTCAGGCTCACGTACGACAAGACCCGCGAGACGCACGTCCTGCTCTTCCCGGAAGGTGTTCTCGTCCCCAACGGCACGGCCGCCGCGGTGCTCAAGCTGTGCGACGGCGTGGCGACGGTCGCCGAGATCACGGCCGAACTGGGCCGCGACTACGAGGGCGTGCGCGTCGAGGACGTCCGGAACGTGCTGACCAGGCTGGAAGAACGGCGGGTCGTGCAATGGACGTGACCGCGCAGCCGCCGCTGGGCATGCTCGCCGAGCTGACCCACCGCTGCCCGCTGCACTGCCCGTACTGCTCCAACCCGATCGAGCTCGTGACCAGGGACAACGAGCTGCCGACCGACGAGTGGTTGTCGATCATCGACCAGGCAAGGGAACTGGGCGTGCTGCAGGTGCACATGTCCGGCGGCGAGCCGCTGGCCCGCACCGACCTGCCGGTCCTGGTCGGCAGGGCGGCAGACCTCGGATGTTACGTGAACCTGGTGACCAGCGGGCTCGGGCTGACCGAGCAGCGGCTCGCCGACCTGGCCGGCCGCGGTCTCGCGCACGTCCAGCTGTCGGTGCAGGGCGCCGACGCCGAGACGGCGAACCGGATCGCGGGCGTGAAAGCCCACAGCCACAAGCTCTCGGCGGCCCGCGCGGTGAAGAAGCTCGACATGCCGCTGACCGTGAACGTGGTACTGCACCGCGCCAACCACCACCAGGTCGCGGATCTGATCGCGCTCGCCGAGGAAATGGGTGCGGATCGCCTGGAACTGGCCAACACCCAGTACTACGGCTGGGGGCTGCGCAACCGGTCGGCGCTGATGCCCACCGCGCAGCAGCTGGCCGAGGCCGAACCGATCGTGCGCGCGGCAACGGAACGCCTGCGTGAGACAATGCAGATCGTCTACGTGGTAGCGGATTACTACGAGCCGTACCCCAAACCCTGCATGTACGGCTGGGGATCGCGGCAGCTGACGGTGGCGCCGAACGGTGACGTGCTGCCGTGCCCGGCTGCTTCGTCGATCACGACGTTGAAGCTGGACAACGTCCGTTCCCGGTCCTTGGCGGACATCTGGTACCACTCGGAGGCGTTCGACTCCTACCGCGGTGAGGACTGGATGCCCGACCCGTGCCGCGGCTGCTCGCGCAAGGGCGTCGACTTCGGCGGCTGCCGTTGCCAGGCGTTCCTGTTGACGGGCGACGCGGGCGCGACCGACCCGGTCTGCTCCAAGTCGCCCGACCGCGGGCTGGTCGACGCGATACTGGCGGGAACCCCGCCCGAGCCGCCGGAGCTCGTGATGCGCAAGAACACGATCAAGGTGGTCTGACGTGGAAATCCTGCTGCTGGGCACAGCCGCGGGCGGCGGGTTCCCGCAGTGGAACTGCGCGTGCCGGATGTGCACGGCCGATCTGCCGTCCCGCACCCAGGACTGCGTCGCGATCAGCCGTGACGGCGCGGGGTGGTACCTGCTCAACGCCTCACCGGACATCCGTGCCCAGGTGCTGGCGACGCCACGGCTCGCAGCGGGTCCCGGCCCTCGGGAGACTCCCCTGCGCGGAGCGCTGCTGACCGACGCGGAACTCGACCACACCCTCGGCCTGACCATGCTCCGCGAGGGCGCGGGCCTGCGAGTGTGGGCTCCGGCGGCCGTTTTGCAGGCCTTGCGCGCGGATTTTCCGCTCCAGGGCATCGTTTCCCGCTATGGCGCGTGGGAATGGCACCAGGCCGAAGGGAGTTTCACGGTCGACGGGCTGTCCGTGACGGCCGTCCCGATCAGCGACAAGAAGCCGAAGTACGTACAGTCCACAGCGGACGGACCGTGGGTGGTGGCGTACCGGATCTCCGACCCGGCCGGTGGTTGCGTGGTCTACGCGCCGTGCCTGAAGACGTGGCCGGAAGGCTTCGACGAGCTGGTCGCCGGCGCGGACTGCGTGATACTGGACGGCACGTTCTACTCACCGGACGAGATGTCCGGCGCCACCGCCGCGGGAGTCGGCTCAGGTGCCCAGCGCGCGATGGGCCACATCCCCATTGCCGGACCGGACGGCAGCCTCGCCCAGATCGCCCGCCACCCGGGCAAACGCTGGATCTACACGCACCTCAACAACACCAACCCGATCCTGGACCCGGACTCCGAGCAGTACAAGGAAGTCCTCGCCGCCGGGGCCGAGGCTCCACCCGACGGCACAGTCATCCGGGTC
The DNA here is from genome assembly GCF_001302585.1 of Kibdelosporangium phytohabitans. GTDB lineage: Bacteria > Actinomycetota > Actinomycetes > Mycobacteriales > Pseudonocardiaceae > Kibdelosporangium > Kibdelosporangium phytohabitans. The sequence goes on from NZ_CP012752.1 coordinate 10,365,612, forward strand.
TAGGTCCTGTTCCCGGCCTTGCGGCCGAGGTGGAAGATCCAGGCGGCCGTCAGTCCGGCGACCAGCCCGATCACCAGCAGCGTCCACCCGACTCCGGCGCCGCTGCTGATCACGATGGAGGCACCGACCACCACCAGCACGAGCGCCAACAGCGCCGTCGTGGTCGCCCGCCATGTGAAGGGTGACCGGTTGTCGAACTGCCCGGGTGTGCCCTTCTCCGCCTCAGTGGTCATGCACCTGTGGTAGCCGGAAACGGTGACCGCCAACCACCGGGCGGCTATTCCGTTTCGCCGAACCGGGTGCTGCTGGACATCCGCGGATACGCCTTGCACCCGCTACCGCCCCCGGAGCTGCTGAGGTCGACGGCCTTCTTCCCGTTCGCCTCAGCGCTGAACTGGGTGGACGCGGTGTTGACGACCTTGCCGGCGGCGTCCTTGCACATCACGACGAGCACACCGCCGCTGACCTTCTCCGGGTAGCCGTTGGTCACCTCGACGATCGTCTTGGCGAAGATCGAGCCGCTCCTGGTCTCGCTGGTGACCGGGCCCGCCTCGAACCTCCCCTGCTGGTGCTGGGGGATGGCGGACCGCTTCTTCGTGGTCACCTCGGCTTCGATCCTGCTGAACTTCGGTTTTTCGCCTGCTGACCTGTCCATCACGAGGAACAACGCGACCGCGATTGTGCTTTTCGGCGGGAACACCTCGAACCGTCCTTCCGGTTTCGTCGTCGACGATTCCTTGAAGGCTTTTCCGGCGGCGTCGAAGGCGGTGAACTCGATCTGCCCGGCGACTTCCCTGTCTTCGGGGTTCTCCACGTACGCGTAGAAGTTGCCACCGGCCGCGCCTGCTTCGATCACCCGTAGTCGCGCGTCGTCGGGCTGTTCGTCCGCCAGTTTCTCCGCTGTCTGCCCAGGCTGCTGCTGGTTCTGCGGCACGGACCCGCCCGGCTGCTGTTCGCCGGAGCAGGCCCCGGCCAGGAGCACCGGCACCAGCAGTCCGGCGGCGAAACGGCGTCGCATCTTCATTCCCCTCGATCCCCGATCTGACAGTGCCCAGGACGATAACAGCACCTTCGGGCATTTCGGGCGCACCACAAGCCGACCAAAAGAAAACCACAAGATCAGGCCCGGCGAATGACGATCTCGGCTTGCGCGTAATGCGAGTCCGCAACATTAACCCGGCCGAGTCCGCGCGCCAAATCACCGAGATAACGGTCAACCGGTCCGAGCGTGAGCATTCCACTGCCCGCCCCGGCCAGTTCGCCCGCCGCGGGCAGGAGCGCGTCGTAGAGCCGCTGCATCGTCCCGGCGTCGTCCGCCGCGGCGGCGTGCAGGCACGTGCGTACTTCGAACAGCTGGTCCTTCGGCGAGTCCGGGATCGGCCCGGCCGGGCGGCACCACGGTGTGAACGCGCCGAAGTCCCTGTCCCGGTCGACGGGAAGTCCAATGTGGATCTCGTGGCACAGCAGTGCCAGCGGCAGCAGCCCGTCGTCGAATCCCGGCATCTGGGCGTCCGCCAGCGCGGCAGCCGCGGCCCGGTACAGCCCCACGGCGTCCTGCCCGGCCACCGAAGCCCGAAGCGCCCGGTACCACTGCGCGAAGACACTCACCAGCGGTAGCTGGAAGTCATCGCCGAGCCGGGTCACCCGCTCGACGTGCGCGTCGGCGGCGGTGAAATCGGCGAGCGCGGAGTGTGACTGCATCAGGATCAGGTGCCCGAGGACTTCGAACGTCACCAGTCGGTGCCGCTCGGCCAGCGACACCAGTTCCGTGCCGATCCGCACCCGCTCCCGGGTCTGCCCGGCGCGGGCGTACGACTGCATGAACTGCGCGTTCAACGCGAACGCCAGCAGTGACGGCTCACCCAGCCCTCGCGCGATCTCCTCGGCTCCCGCTGCGGCTTCGACCGCTCGTGACCCGCCCGAGCTGCGCAGTTCCATCGCGATCGTGGCGAGCAACCGGCTTCGCGACGCGGCGTCCACGTCAGGCAGCAAGCGTTCGCTCAGGGCAACGACCCGGGTCGCCAGCGCGGGATCGTCGTGCGCGGTCCAGATCGCCGGTACGTCGAAGGACGTGACCACCCGGGCGGCCAGTCGCGGGTCGTCGACCGAGTCGAGCAGGTCAAGCGCCGAAGCACGCAGTGCGCGTGACTCACCGAGCGAACCGCTGAACGACAGGGCACGGACCAGGCCCATGGTCAGTTCCAGGCGGTGCCGGACATCGGCCTGGTGAGCGAGGGCGACCCGCCAGTACCTGGCCGCCTCACCGAACGCGGAACGCCGCTCGGCCGAGACGGCGGCGGCTTGTGCGTACCGGCCCGCTCTTTCGTCGGACGCCAGCGCGAAGTGGTGCGCCAACGCGGCGACGTCGCCGGCTCGTAGCCGTTCCAGCGCCTCGCCGACCTCGAGGTGCAGGTGCGCCCGCCGCGACCGCGAGAGATCCTGGTACACCGTGTCCCGAACCAGCGCGTGGGAGAACTGGAACTCCCCGGCCGCGGTTTCGACGAGAAAGCCCTGCCGCACCGCGACTTCGGCCTCGTCCAGCGAACCGGCGACGTCGAGCGCGAACGTCTCCCCGGCCACGGCGGCCTTGCGGAGAACAGCTTGCACCTCGGCGGGCAGCTGAGACAGCCGGTACCGCACGACATCGCGCACGCCTTCAGGCACTGTGGACAGATCACCACCCGCGGCGAGCAGCCGTGCCAGCTCACGGACGAAGAACGGATTCCCGCTGCTGCGCCGGTGGATCACCGCGGCGGTCGGCTCGTCCACGTCCAGGCCGGTCGCGGCGCGCACCACGGCAGGAACATCGGACGCCGCAAGGCCACCCAGGTAGACACGGGTGGGCTCGGCGCGGGCGACGCGTCCCAGCAACGTGGTGGGCGCTTCCCTCGTCCGGTAGGTCGCCACGACCAGGACAGGCGCCGGTATCGGGTCGACCACGACAGAAGCCAGCAACGCCAGCGTTTCCTCGTCGGCCCAGTGCACGTCGTCGAGCACCACGAGCGAACGGCCACGCGAAGCCAGCTGCGACCGTGCGGCTTGATGGAGCCGGAACCGGGCCGCAACCGGGTCCGCGGACGGCTCGATGTCCACGGGATCCAGGATGTGCGCCCAGCCGGACGGCGCGTCCTCGGGATTGCCGCCCCACCGCGCGCTCCAGCCCGCCTGCTCCAGCCGGGCGCGCAACGCCGTGGCCAGCGCGGTCTTCCCCGCACCGGCTTCACCGCTGATCAACGCCAATCCCAGCTTGCCCGTCCCGGCCACCCGGTGCGCGGCGCCTGCCAGCAGCGCCATCTCCTCGTCCCGCCCGACCAGCACCGGAGCAGCCGGAGCCGGGGCCAGTCGCGGGGCGTGCGCGAGCACGTCCGCCGCCAACTCGCGCAACGCCGGACCGGGATCGACACCGAGCTCGTCGGCCAGCAGCTGACGAGCCCGTCGCAGCGACTCCAACGCATCAGCCTGACGTCCCGCCGTGTACTGGGACAGCGCCAGCAACCGCCAGCCGTCCTCCCGCAACGGATGTCCGTCCACATGCGCCAACAGCGCGGGCACAGCCTCAGCCGCACGCCCGAGCCCCAGCAAGGCCTCGGCACGCCGCTCGACGGCCAGCAACCGGAGCTCGTCCAGCCGGGTGATCTCCGCACGGGCCCACGCCTCGTCGGCGAACTCGGCGTACGCAGGCCCGCGCCACAACTCAAGGGCCTCGTCCAACGCTGCCAGCGAACCGTTCAGCGCGGCCTCGAACCGCCACGCGTCCACCGCATCAGGCTCCAGCTTGAGCCGGTACCCCGGACCTTCGGTCACCAAGAGCGTGGCGGGCGTTCGTGGCGGCCGGTTCGGCTCCAGCGCCTTGCGCAGGGTGGCCACGAACGTCTGGATGGCGCCGACGGCACCGTCCGGCGGGTCCTCCCAGAGATCGGCGACGAGCATGTCGACCGGCACGACACGGCCACGCGCGACGAGCAGCCGGGCGAGGACAGCGCGGTGACGCGGTCCTTTGAGGTCGATCGAACCGGCGGAGTCCGTCGCGAGCAGCGGACCCAGCACGCCGATCCGCACCGAGGAAACCATCGCCGACCACTGTACTAAGCGGTTGCTGATCCAACGCTGACCAGCGGCGCACACCGTGGCGGCATGACCTACTCGCGCATCCCAGTCGCCGACGGCGTGGCCCTGAACACCCTGGTCCAGGGCAGCGGCAGTCCCGTGGTTCTCCTGCACGGCTTCCCGCAGACCCACCTCATGTGGCGGCACGTGGCCGCGGATCTCGCCGCCGACCACACCGTGATCTGCCCCGACCTGCGCGGCTACGGCGACAGCGACAAACCGGACGGCGGCTACGACAAGCGCACGATGGCGGCCGACATCGTCGAACTCGCCGGCCAGCTCGGCTTTCCCCGGTTCGCGCTGGCCGGGCACGACCGCGGGGCGCTGGTGGCCTTCCGGGCGGGTCTCGACCACCCGGACAAGGTCACGCACCTCGGCATCCTCGACGGGATGTCCACTTACGACACGTGGGACGTGCTGCACGGGGTGAGCGCGGCCGTGGCCTTCCACCTGTACCTGATGGCCCAGCCGCCCGGTCTGCCGGAGAAGCTGATCGGCGGCGCACCGGACGAGTTCTTCGGGCACTTCCTCGACGCGTGGTCCCAGCAGGGTTTCCCGCCGGACGTCCGCGCCGCCTACCTGCGGGCGTCACGCGCCGCCGTGCCTTCGATCGTCGCCGACTTCCGAGCCACGGCGACCGCCGACCTCGCACAGGACACAGTGGACTTCGAAGCAGGTCACCGGTTCGCCATGCCCGTCAGCGTCCTGCATCAGGACTGGGGCAGCGTACTGGGTTTCGACCCGCGAGCCCGATGGGAGCGGTGGGCGCCCCAGTTGACGTACACCGCCGTCACGTCAGGCCACTTCATGGCCGAAGAGGCTCCGGCCGAGGTGATCAAAGCGATTCGGGACCTGGTGGGCTGACCGCACGACACCCGCGAACGGCCCCGCCTGGTGACGGGGCCGTCGCGTGTGGCCGGACTAGATGATGACCAGTGTTCCCCTGGCGAGTTTGGTCACGTCGGTCGACGCGCCCGTCCAGGCTGTGGAGAACACCAGCTTCGAGCCGTCGACCAGCGTGATCGCCAGGCCTTCCTTGACTTTCCCGTTGAGTCGGACGGTCAGGCCGGTGGCGACCTTCTTGGGGTGCCACGCGTCGGTCACGTCGACCAGGTCCGCGCGGCCGCGCAGGTCGATCGCTCCGCCGTTGGCCCCGAACGAGTCGAGCTTGGTGCTGCGGACCTGGAACTTCCGGCCGTTCGACGTGTACGTCACCAGGCTGGCTGCCGACGTGTGGCCGGCCACCTGGGCCGCGGCGACGGTGAAGTCCGCCCTGGTTCCGTTGTCCGCGCCGTAGGCCTTGGTCAACGGCACTGTTCCGTCGCCGATCACCACGCGGTTCTGCGAGTTGGTCACCTCAACCCGCCCGGATGCCTTTCCCGTGTAGTTGCCACCGGCTGTGGCCGTCACCTCGTGGACTCCGGTAGGCAGCTGCGCTGTGCAACTGCCAGAAGCGTCCGTCGGGCCCGTGCCCAGCAGTGCCAACGGCGCTGTGCAGAGGGTTTGGTCTCCGGCTGCGAACGTCAACGTTCCATTGAGGACATCCCCCGGTGTGCTGTCGGTGTTGTCCTGCACTGTCGCCTTCAGTTGCACGGTTCCACCGTTCACCAGGGAGTCCCCTGTGTACGTGACCGTCGCGTCCTCCGGGGCCACCTTGACCGTGAACGAGGACTTGCCGACCACGCCCGTCGAGTCCGTCACGGACACCGACACCGGGTACTCGCCCGGGGCTGCTGTCGCTGTGCCCGAGACGGTCCACGAACCTGGTCCTGACTGGGTCAGGGCGAGGCCCGCGGGCAAGCCGGACGCGGACGCGGTCAGGCCCTCGGCCGGGGTGTCCGGGTCGGTGGCGGTCACGGGGAACGCGGCTGCGTCGCTGTACTGCACGGTCGCGTTGGCCGGTGTGGTCACCTTCGGGGACGCCAGGATCGTGAAGTCCGCGTTGTTGAGGTCGAAGAAGACGTTTCCGACCGCTTCGACCTTGATCCGCGCCTTGGTCGTCGCCACGTCCGGCAACGTCAGCGTCTCGCTGCCGTCGTTGGCGGTGCGCTCCGCCAGCACGTGCGGGAAGGTTGCGCCGCCGTCAACCGACAGCGAGACCTTCACCTCCGCGGCGTTGATCGGCGCCGCGTTCGTGCCCGCCACGTCCCACTTGATCTCCTGTGCCGAGCCGCCCGGGTGGACGACTCCCGCCGCTGCCTGGGAGGTCACCAGGAACGGGCCGGTGTTCGGGGCGAGCACCAGTGCGGTGTCTGCGCTGCCGATTCCGCCGCCGCCCGCGCGGTAGTCGCGTGCGGTCAGGCGGAAGTGCAACGTCCTGTCGTTGCCGAACCCGACCCAGTCGGCCGTGGGCAGGAACTCCGAGTAGCAGTCGACGATCGCTGCCGGGACCGGCGCCGGAGGTGCCGTCGGGCAGGCACCGGATTCGGCGTTGGTGTTGTTCGCCGCCACCTGGGCCAGATCGGGGAACACGCGCGTCGGGTTGTCGTTCACCGCGTTCTGGCCGGGCGAGTAGTACTTCAGCGTGTCTTCGGCTGTCACGATCGCCGCGGTGCCGAACTGCCTGAACAGCGGGCCGTCCTTCTTGACGTTGTTCACCAGGCTGGTGCCCGTGCTGCCGCCGCGGTCGTTCTGCTCCCACAGGTACGTGACCTTGTCACCGTCGGCGTCGGTCGCGCTGCCGGTCAGGGCGAACGGCGTGCGCAGCGGGACCGTGTACTGGGCGGCCGTGGTCACGACCGGCGCGTGGTTCGTGGTGTCCTCCGCCTTGAGCCCGGTGTTTTCCTGCGGGCCGCCGTCGACCGTCTCGCCGACCACAGCCGTGGTCCCGGTTCCCGTGAAGCCGAGCGACGGCACGTCGACGGCCGCGACCGGTCCACCTTGGAACGTGACCTGGAAACCCGTGTCGTTGAGGACACCCGCGCCGAAGCCGGTCACGGCGACGGTCGCGCCGGTGGGCCAGTCCTGGATGCCTTCGATCGCGGCCTTGATCCCCGCAGCCGTGTAGTTGGTGCCACGCACGATCGGCGCGGACACCTGGCCGTTGTAGGACAACGTGAACGAGTCCGTGCCGTCGAACTCACGCAGCCCGATGTTCTGCACCTCGTTGATCGGCGCACGCGGCGTCGACGTGAACGTGGAGATCTCGGTGTAGCTGCGCTGCGACCAGTACGGGTCGCTGTGCGGCTGCAGGTTGTCCGTGCCGCAGATACCGGCGTAGGCCATGATCGACGAGCCACTGCCCGGCTCGTACGAGTTGGCCGCGCTGCGGTTGCCGCCGGAGCAGGAACCCTGCGTTCCGTTGAACGTGTGGTTGCCCGCGAACTGGTGACCGATCTCGTGCGCCACGTAGTCCACGGCGAAGTAGTCACCGACCGGGGTCGGCAAACCCGTGCAGCCGCGGGCCTTTCCGCTGCCGCCGACCACGCCCAGACCGGCGATGCCGCCGCCGTTCACACCGAGACCGATGTGGCCGACGTCGTAGTTGCCCGCGCCGACCAGCTGACCGAGCACGATCTGGTTGCGGTTCAACAGGGTGCTGCTGCAGCTGGCGAGCTGCGACGCGGTGAAGCACGCCGCCGCGCCACACGGGCCGTTCGCGCCGGTCGCGTCAGCGGCGGTGTTCAGGTTGGTCTTGTCGGTGTCGTTCACCAGGACCAGGCGGATCGCGGTCTCGTCCTCGTAGATCTGCGCGACCCGGTTGACCAGCGTGACCTTCGCCGCGGTCACGTTCGCCGCGCCGAAGTAGGTGGCGTACGAGGGATCCGTGACGAGGGCGAGCCGGTAGGTGCGCAGTTTGACGATGGGACCGGGGTCCGCGGGCAGGACGTCCTGCAGGACCTGCTCGATCTCCTCGTTCTCCACCAGCGGACCGGCGTCGTTGCGCAGGTTGTGCCCGTAATAGCTGGCGTAGAGGCTTTCCGCGCGGGCGTAGTCACCGCGGAAGTAAGGGTCGACGTACCACTGACCGCGCTGTGAACGCACCGAAGCGTGGAACCCCAGTGGTGTAAGGTCGGCGCGGACGGTCGCGGTCGGGTCGTCGATTCCCTTGCCGGAGTAGGTCTTGATCTCCGGGTGGGCGGCGGCGAGCTTCTCCTCCATCACGGGCGCGTCGACCAGCGCGAACCGCTCGAACTTGCCGTCCGGCGTCGGCAACAGGACTTCCTTGCCGTGCTGGGCCCCGCGGGGAGCGAGCGACAGGTCGGACTGCATCGCGGCACGGTCCAAAGTGAACCCCGCGTACTTGTCCGTTCTGACGTCCGCCTGTCTTGCCGATCTCGCCGCACCCTGGTTGCCGTCGACCTTGGTCCACGGGTTCTCCGACGCGGCGGGCGCGGTGACGCCGAAAACCGGCAGCAACGCGAGTGACATCCCCGCGATCACGAGCGCGGCCGCACTCCGGCCGCGGGTGGGTAATGAGGATCTCGCCAAAGTGTGCTCTCCCTGAAAGACTCGTGAGTGGTTCGGCCGGTTGTAACCGGCCGAACCACTCACGATGAAATGGTCAGGCGATCAGGAATCCGCCTGTCGTCAGCGGGATTTCCTTGGTTTTCGCACCCGTCCAGTCGGACGAGAACAGCAGTTTCCCGCCCTGCAGCAGGGTGACCCCGACATTGCGGCCGGTCTGCGTCACCCGCAGTTCGACGTTGGCCGCGACGAACGTCGCCTGGCCGCCGGTGACCTCGCTGAGCAGGACCTTGGCACGCAGGTCGACCGAGCCCGACGTCTTCGCCCCGAAGGACTCGACGTTGTTGCCGAACGCGATGTACTGCTTGCCGCCCGAGGAGAACCGCAGTGTGCTCAGGCCGTTGGTCTTCGCGTTGTTGTGCACGATCAACGCCGAGAGGTTCACCGAGGTGCCGTTGTCGGCCTTGTACGTGCCCGCCGACTTGGTCGCCGTCAGCGCACCGGCCGCGAGCACAGTCCGCTTCTGCGACGCCTGGGTCTCGACGGACGCTGCCGCCGTGGCGGCGTAGTTCCCGCCCGCCGAGGTGGTCACCGACGTGACGCCCAGCGGCAGCTTGCCGATGCAGCCGCCCGAGCCGTCGGTGGCACCAGTCCCGAGCAGGCTGACCGGGGCGGTGCACAGAACCTTGCCACCAGCGGAGAACGTCACGTTCGCCGTCTTGATGTCACCGGGTGTGGCGTCGGTGTTGTCCCGCACAGTCGCCCGGAACAACGCGGAATCGCCGTACACCAGCGAATCCCCGGTGTACGTCACCTCGACGTCTTCCGGTTTCACCGTGACCGGCACCGTGAGGGCGCCTTCGCCACCGGTGTCGTCGGTGACCGTGAACGTGACCGGGTACTCGCCCGGCTTGGCTTTCGCCGTACCGGAAATCGTCCACGTCCGCTTGTTGTCTGCGGTGGTTCCCTGCGCCAACGCGAGGCCGTCGGGCAGCCCGGTGACGGTCGCGTTCAACGCCGCACCGGCGCTGTCCGGGTCGTCCGCGGTGATCGTGACCGGCGCGAGCGCGTCGCTGTACTGGACAGCGATGTTCTGCGGGCTGGTCACGGTCGGAGCCGCCTTGATGGTGAAGTCGGCGTCGCTGACGTCGAAGAAGACGTTCCCGACCGCCTCGATCTTGATCCGCGCCTTGGTCGTCGGCACGTTCGGCAGTTTCACCTGCTCCGAGCCGTCGTTGGCCGTGCTGCGGGCGATCACGTGCGGGAAGGTCTTGCCGCCGTCGGTGGACAGCGAGATCTTCACGTTCTTCGCGTTGACCGGGGCCGTGTTCGTCCCGGCCACGTCCCACGTGATCGTCTGCTTGGCACCACCGGCCAGCGCGGCGGCGGCACCCTGCGACGTCACCAGGAACGGACCCGCGTTCGGCGCGAGCTTCACGGCGGTGTCAGCGAAACCGATACCGCCACCACCGTGCCGCGCGTCCCGTGCCGTGAGCCGGAAGTGCATGGTCCGGTCGTCGTTGAAACCGGTCCAGTCGGCTGTCGGCAGGAACTCCGAGTAGCACTCGACCAGCTCCGGTGGCACGTTCGTCTTGCCACCCGACGGCGGTTTCGGCGGCGCCGGCGGGCACGCGCCGGTCCTGGCGTTGGTGTTGTTCGCCAGGATCTGCGCCATGTCCGGGAACACCCGCGACGGGTTGCGGTTCACCGCGTTCTGGCCCGGCGAGTAGTACTTCAGCGCGTCCGCGTCGGTCACGATCGCCGCGGTGCCGAACTGGCGGAACAGCGCGCCGTCCTTCTTGACGTTGTCCACCAGCGCGGTGCCGTTGGCCTTGCCGCGGTCGTTCTGCTCCCACATGTACGTGACGACGTCGCCGTCCTGGTCCTTCGCGCTGCCGGTCAGTTCGAACGGCGTGCGCACCGGGATCGTGTAGGACGCCGGGGTCTTCACCACAGGCGCGTGGTTGCGGGTGTTCTGGACCTTGAAGCCCTTGTTGTCGACCGGGCCGCCCTTGATCGACTCACCGGCGAATCCGGAGCCGCCGGTCACGTCGATGCCGAGCGAGTCCACGTTCACCGCGGCGAGCGAACCACCGAAGACGACCTGGAAACCCGTGTCGCCGAACGGGATCGGCCGGTAGTCGGGGTGGTTGCCGAAGCCGGCGACGGACACGGTCGCACCCGTGATCGACTCGACGGCCGCCTTGACGGCCTCGGGCGTGTAGTTCACCCCGCGGACGATCGGCTCGGAGACCTTCCCCTTGTAGGACAGGACGAACGAGTCGGAACCGTCGAACCCGCGCAGCGACACGTCCTGCTGTTCGTTGATCGGGGGCAGATCCGCCGTGGTGTACGACGTGATCTCGGTGTAGCTCTGGTGCGACCAGTACGGGTCGCTGTGCGGCTGCAGGTTGTCCTGCTGGCAGATGCCCGCGTACGCCATGATCGACGAGCCACTGCCCGGCTCGACCGAAGTGGTGGGTTCGCGGTTGCCGGTCGAACAGTTCCACTCGGTGCCGTTGAACGTGTGGTTGCCCGCGAACTGGTGGCCCATCTCGTGCGCCACGTAGTCCACGGCGTAGAAGTCGCCGACCGGGGTGGGCAGGCCGGTGCAGCCGACCGCCTTCTCCTGGCCGCCGACGACGCCGAGACCGGCGATACCGCCGCCGTTCACACCGAGGCCGATGTGGCCGATGTCGTACTTGTCCGCGCCGACGAGCTGGCCGAGCGCGATCCCGGTCGCGAACAGCGTCGGGATGTCACAGGTTTCGAGCTCCTGCGGCGTGAAGCACGGTGCCGCGCCACACGGCCCGTTCGGCTCGGACGCCAGCGCCGGGGTGTTCAGGTTGGTCTTGTCCGTGTCGTTGATCAGCAGCAGCCGGATCGCGGTCTCGTCCTCGTAGATCTGCGCGACCCGGTTCATCAGCGTGACCTTCGCCGCGGTCACGTTCGCCGCACCGAAGTAGGTGGCGTACGACGGGTCCGTGATCAGCGCCAGCCGGTAGGTCCGCAACTTGACCAGCGGGTTCTTGTCGATCGACGCCTGGACTTCCTTCGCGACGCCCTGGATGCCCTTCTCCTGCAGCGGGCCGCTCGGGTTCTGCACGTCGTGGCCGTAGTAGCTGGCGTACAGGCCCTGATCCCGGTGGTGGTAGGGATCCACGAACCACGAACCGGCCTCCGACCGCACCGAGGCGTGGAAGCCCAGCGGCGTGAGGTCGGCGCGCACCGACGCTGTCGGGTCGTCGACGCCCCGGCCCGCGTAGGTCTTGATCTCCGGGTGCGCCGCCGCGAGCCCCTCTTCCATCACCGGCGCGTCTTCCAGCGTGAACCGCTGGAAAGTGCCTTCCGGTGTGGGCAGCAGCACCTCCTTGGCCCCGGCGCCCGCCGCCCGCGAAGCCTTCCCCAGCTCGCCCTGCATGAGCGCCCGGTCAAGGGTGAACCCGGCGAACTTGTCCGTCCGGATGTCAGCCTGCCTGGCTGATCGTGATGCCGTGCCGTTGCCGGCTTTGGTCCACGGATTGCTCGGTGCGGCAGGTGCCGTGGTGCTCAGCACCGGCATCAGCGCGACCGCCATCCCGGCGATCGCCAAAGCGGTCAGACTCCGAGCAGGTCTGGACCGTAACGAGGAACCGCCCAACTCACCCCTCCTAACAGAACGCGTTCACACGCATTCTTGCTGTGGAGATGGGCGGCCATAACAGCCAAAAGTACTAAGGCTGCGCTCCTCGTGAGTGGTTTGCCCCAGCTATACAACGAACAAACCGCTCACGACGACGCTTCCCAGCCGAGCTGGTTGGCGTCGTCGTGAGCGGTTTGTTCGATCCTACGCATTCTCGAATTGGGGCAAACCACTCACGAGAGGCGACTTACTTGCCGGTGAGTTCCTTGGTCCGCTTCTCCAGGTCCTCGAGGCCACCGATACCGAGGAAGGCCTGCTCGGGCACCTGGTCGAACTCGCCCTTGGCGATCTTGTCGAACGCCTCGACGGTCTCCTTGATCGGCACGGTCGAGCCCGGCTGACCGGTGAAGACCTCGGCGACCAGCATGTTCTGCGACAGGAAGCGCTCGATGCGACGCGCCCGGTTCACCGTCAGTTTGTCCTCTTCGGACAGCTCGTCCATCCCGAGGATGGCGATGATGTCCTGCAGCTCCTTGTACTTCTGCAGGATCCGCTTGACCTCCTGGGCCACGCGGTAGTGCTCGTCGCCCACGATGTTCGGGTCGAGGATCGTGGAGGAGGAGGCCAGCGGGTCCACCGCCGGGAAGATGCCCTTCTGGAACACCGACCGGGAGAGCTCGGTGGTGGCGTCCAGGTGGGCGAACGTGGTGGCCGGCGCCGGGTCGGTGTAGTCGTCGGCGGGCACGTAGATCGCCTGCATCGAGGTGATCGAACGACCACGGGTCGAGGTGATGCGCTCCTGCAGCTCACCCATCTCGTCGGCCAGCGTCGGCTGGTAACCCACGGCCGACGGCATGCGACCCAGCAGGGTCGAGACCTCGGAACCGGCCTGGGTGAACCGGAAGATGTTGTCGATGAACAGCAGCACGTCCTGGTTCTGCACATCGCGGAAGTACTCCGCCATGGTCAGCGCCGAGAGCGCCACGCGCATACGCGTGCCGGGCGGCTCGTCCATCTGGCCGAACACCAGGGCGGTGTCGTTGATGGTGCCGTCCTCGCCCAGCTCCAGGATGAGGTCGTTGCCCTCCCGGGTGCGCTCGCCGACCCCGGCGAACACCGAGGTGCCACCGAAGTTCTTGGCGACACGGGTGATCATTTCCTTGATCAGCACGGTCTTGCCGACACCGGCACCACCGAACAGGCCGATCTTGCCACCCTGCACGTACGGGGTGAGCAGGTCGATCACCTTGAGGCCGGTCTCCAGCACGTCGGTGCGGCCCTCGAGCTGGTCGAAGGCCGGCGGACGGCGGTGGATCCGCCAGCGCTCGGCGTCCTTGGCGTAGCCGGGCTCGTCGAGGCAGTCGCCGAGGGCGTTGAACACGTGGCCCTTGACGATGTCGCCGACGGGCACGGAGATGGCCTCACCGGTGTCGCGCACCGGGGTGCCACGCACGAGGCCGTCCTGCGGCTGCATGGAGATGCAGCGAACCAGGTTGTCGCCCAGGTGCGCGGCGACCTCCAGGGTCACGGTCTTGCGCAGCTGCTCGAACTCGATGTCGACCTTGAGCGCGTTGAACAGCTCGGGCACCGCGTCGCGAGGAAACTCGACGTCGACGACCGGGCCGGTCACGCGGACGATACGACCGGTGGCAGTTGGTTCTTGAATGGCAGTCATCGCTTAGTCATCACTTCCTGCGGCGGCGGCGAGCGCGTTGGCGCCACCGACGATCTCGCTGATCTCCTGGGTGATCTGGGCCTGGCGCGCCTGGTTCGCCTCACGCGAGAGGGTGAGAACGAGGTCCTTCGCGTTGTCCGTCGCGGACTTCATCGCGGTACGACGAGCCGCGGACTCCGACGCGGCCGAGTCGAGCAGTGCGGAGAAGATCCTGGTGTTGATGTACTTCGGCAGCAGCGCGGCCAGCAGCTGGTCCGCGCCCGGCTCGAACTCGTAGGTCGGCGGGATGCTGTCCGGCTTCTCCTCGGAGAACTCGACCTCGAGCGGAGCCATCCGCTTGACGGTCGGCACCTGGGAGAGCATCGTCCGGAACTCCGTGTAGACGATGTGCAGCTCGTCCACACCCAGCACGCCGTCTTCACCCGGGTTGTCACCGTCGTCGTCGGCCCCGGACATGAAGGCCTTGACCAGCAGCTCACCGGCGGTCTGCGCGTTCTCGTACCGCGGTGTCTCGGAGAACCCGGTCCACGACTCGACGTATTCGCGGTTGCGGAACGTGTAGAACGAGACCGCCTTGCGGCCGATCAGGTACAGCACCGGCTGCTTGCCCTGGGAGCGGAGCAACGAGACGAGCTCCTCCGCGGCACGCAGCACGTTGGCGTTGTAGCCGCCGCACAGGCCACGGTCACTCGTCACGATGAGCACGCCCGCCCGCTTGGGGTTCTCGCGCTCGGTCAGCAACGGGTGATCCAAGTTGGACGCCGCCCCGGCCAGCGCGGAGAGCACGTTCGTGATCTCCTGCGCGTACGGCCGGGAGGCCTCCACTCGTGCCTGCGCCCGGCTGATCCGCGTGGTGGCGATGACCTCCTGGGCCTTGAAGATCTTGGCAAGGCCCTGGGTCGAGCGGATCCGTTGGCGTAGTTCGCGAAGCTGTGCGGCCATGGGTTACCCGATCACTTCTTCGGGGCGGGACGGTGCACCTTCACCGACTCCTGCCCGACCTTGTCGGCCTCCAGCGCGTCGGCCGGGGAGTCGACGACCGACGAACCGTCGGCCGCGGTGAACTGCTCCTTGAACTTGTTGATCGCCTCGGAGAGGCGGTCGATCAGCTCGTCGGAGAGGTCCTTGGTGTCGCGGATCTCCTGCAGGATACCCGCGTGATTGCGCCGGATGTTGTCCAGCAGCTCGCGCTCGAACCGGCGGACGTCGTCGGTCGGCACCGAGTCGAGGAAGCCACGCGTACCGGCGAAGATCGACACGACCTGCTCGTCGATCGCGACCGGCGAGTACGCGCCCTGGCGCAGCACCTGGTAGAGGCGGTCACCGCGCTCCAGCTGTGCCTTCGAGGTGGCGTCGAGGTCCGAGGCGAACGCGGCGAACGCGGCCAACTCGGTGTGCTGCGAGAGGTCGATACGCAGCGAACCGGAGACCTTGCGCATCGCCTTGATCTGCGCGGCACCACCGACTCGGGACACCGACACACCCACCGCGATGGCGGGGCGCTGGCCCTGGTTGAACAGGTCGGCCTGCAGGAAGCACTGGCCGTCGGTGATCGAGATGACGTTGGTGGGGATGTAGGCCGAGATGTCACCGGCCTTGGTCTCGATGATCGGCAGGCCGGTCAGCGAGCCGGCGCCGAGGTCGTCGGACAGCTTCCCGCAGCGCTCCAGCAGACGGGAGTGCAAGTAGAAGACGTCACCCGGGTAGGCCTCGCGGCCCGGCGGGCGGCGCAGCAGCAGCGACAGCGCGCGGTAGGCCTCGGCCTGCTTGGTCAGGTCGTCGAACACGATCAGGACGTGCTTGCCGCCGTACAT
The DNA here is from genome assembly GCF_001302585.1 of Kibdelosporangium phytohabitans. Taxonomy (GTDB): domain Bacteria; phylum Actinomycetota; class Actinomycetes; order Mycobacteriales; family Pseudonocardiaceae; genus Kibdelosporangium; species Kibdelosporangium phytohabitans. Next base: position 10,381,237 of record NZ_CP012752.1, read on the forward strand.
CCAGTGCTGGCCGAGGGCCGAGCCGGTGTACGGGGCGATCCACTTGAAGCCGGCGGAGTCGGAGGCCGGGGCCGCGACGATGGTGGTGTACTCCATCGCGCCGTTGTCCTCGAGCGTCTTCTTGACCGCCGCGATCGTGGAGCCCTTCTGACCGACGGCGACGTAGATGCAGCGCACCTGCTGCTTCGGGTCGCCGGTCTCCCAGGCCTGCTTCTGGTTGATGATCGTGTCGACGCAGACCGTGGTCTTGCCGGTCTTGCGGTCGCCGATGATCAGCTGACGCTGGCCGCGGCCGATCGGCGTCATGGCGTCGATCGCCTTGATGCCGGTGACCAGCGGCTCCTTCACCGGCTGGCGCTGGACCACCGTGGCGGCCTGCAGCTCCAGCACGCGCTGGTCGTCGGCGACGATGTCGCCGAGGCCGTCGAGCGGCGCGCCGAGCGGGTCGATGACGCGACCGAGGAAGCCGTCGCCGACCGGTACCGAGAGGATTCGGCCGGTCCGCTTGACCTCCTGGCCCTCCTCGATGGTGTCGTAGTTACCGAGGATCGTGACACCGATTTCGCGCACGTCCAGGTTCTGCGCCACACCGAGCACGCCGCCGGGGAACTCGACCAGCTCGTTGGCCATCGCCGAGGGCAGACCCTCGACGTAGGCCACGCCGTCACCGGTCGCGGTGACGGTGCCGACCTCTTCCTTCGTCACGTCCGGTGTGTAACCGGAGACGTAGTTCTCGATCGCACTGCGGATCTCGTCCGACGAGATCGTCAGCTCCGCCATGTCTTCCCGCTCTCGCTTTCGTTACTTCAAAATGCTTGGGGGTTCAGCCGGCCAGCCGGCGGCGCAGGTCGTCGAGACGTCCTGCCGCGCTGCCGTCGATCACTTCGTCGCCGACGCGGATCACCAGTCCGCCGATCAGCTCCTCGTCGACCTCGATGTGCAGCGCGATCGGCCGTGAGTAGACGCGCTGCAGAGTCGCCGCGAGACGCTCCTGCTGTGCTTCGGTCAGCGGCACGACGGAGGTGACGTGCGCGACCGAGCGCTCCCGGCGCTTCGCGGCCAGGTCGGCCAGCTCCTCGAGGCCCTCGACGGCCCGGCGTCCGCGCGGGTTCGCCACCAGCGCCTCGGCCAGCTTCTCCGTGGCCGGCTCGACCTTGCGGGCGGCCAGCGACCTGAGCAGTTCGAGCTTGCCGTCCACCGGCGCGGCCGGGTCGGACAGCAAGCGCTCCAGCTCACCGTTGGCGGCGACGATCCGGCCGAGCCGGAACAGCTCGTCCTCGATCGTGTCGAGCTTCCCGGCGCGCTCCGCACCGACCAGCAGCGCGGTGCGGGCGAGCGACTCGATGCCGTCGACCAGCTCGCGCGGGTTGGACCAGCGCGAGGAGACCACGGACTCCAGCAGCTCGACCGTCGGCGCGGCGAGCTTGCCCGCGAACAACTGACGAGTCAGCTCGGTGCGCCTGCGCGTCTCGGCCGAGGCGTCCGCGAGTGCCCTGCGCAGACCGGATTCCCGGCTGAGCAGGCCGACCACGGCGAACAGCTCGTCGCCGAGCGTCTCGAAGTCGGTCGCGTCGAGCAGCTTCAGCTCGGCCGAAGCGAGCGCTTCCCGGCTCGCGGCGTGCAGCAGCGTCATCTTGGCCGTCCCCTATTTCTTCGCGGGAGCCGAAACGGAGTCCAGCTCCTCGAGGAACCGGTCGACGGTGCCGCGGCGACGGGCCTCGTCCTCAAGGGACTCACCGACGATCTTGCTGGCCAGCTCGACCGCGGTGCGGCCGAGGTCGGCACGCAGCTCCGCGACGATCTGGGCCCGCTGGGCCTCAAGCTGGTTGCGACCCTGCGCGACGATCCGCGTGGCCTCTTCCTGTGCCTGGACCCGCAGCTCCTCGCGGATCTGCTCTGCCTCGATGCGGGCGTCGTCGCGAATCCGTGCGGCCGCTGCGTTGGCGTCGGCGAGCAGGTCCTTGTACTTCTGCAGGTTCTCTTCGGCCTGCGCCTGCAGTTGCTCGGCCTTCTGGATGCCGCCCTCGATCTTCTCGGTGCGCTCCTTGTAGAGCGCCTCGAAGCGGGGGACGACGAACTTCCAGAGGATGCCGAGCAGCAGCAGGAACGCCACCAGGCCGAGGATGACCTCGGAAATGTGCGGAATGACCGGGCTCGGCTCCTCAGCCGCCAGCACTGTCAGCTTTGTCAGCACGACAACTCCCTACGATCTGTCGTCGGGCTGGATCAGGCACCAGACGCGATGAAGTAGAGAACCAGACCGATCAGGGCGAGCACCTCGGTCAGGATGAACGTCTGGAAGCCCAGGCCACGCAGCTTGCCCTCAGCCTCGGGCTGACGGGCGGTGCCGTTGATGACGGCGGCGAAGATGACACCCACACCGATACCCGGGCCGATGGCACCCAGGCCGTAACCGATCATCGCGAGGCCCTTGTTGAGGTTGATCGGCTCGGCGGCCTGCGCAAGAACGAGAGCTGCACTCACTTCGATTTTCCCTTTCGAGTTCGGGTCCGCGATGGCACGGACCCGGGAACTTGTCACTCGACCGGATGGCCGGTCAGTGTTCAGCGGCCAGTGCGGTTCCGATGTACCCGGCGGCCAGCAGAGCGAAGATGTACGCCTGGATGACCTGGATGAACGCCTCGAGGAACGTCATCGCGATGGCGAACGCGAAGGCGAAGATCGAGGCAGGCTTCAACCACGCGCTGCTCGCTTCGATCAGCAGGTACTCGCCACCGAGGGTGAACACCAGCAGGATCAGGTGCCCGGCGAACATGGCCGCGAACACCCGGATGGCCAACGTGATCGGGTTCATGAAGAACTTGGTGAAGATCTCGATCGGCGTCAGCAGGAAGTAGATCGGCTTCGGGATGCCCGGGGGGAACAGCTCCTTCTTCAGGTACCCGCCGAGTCCGTGCTTGCGGATGCCCGAGATGTGGTAGACCGGGTAGATCACCAGGATCGACAGCGCCAGCGGGAACCCGATGTGCGAGAACGTCGGGAACTGAATGATCGGGATGATGCCGAAGATGTTGTTCACCAGGGTGAACGTGAACAGCGCGAGGATCAGCGGCACGTACGGCCTGAAGTCCTTCGCGCCGATCTGCTCGCGGGTGATGCTGTTGCGACTGAAGTCGTAGACACCCTCGGCCATGAACTGGAACTTGCCGGGGACGAGCTTCATGTTGCGCGACGCGAGCAGGAAGAACGCGATGATGATGACGATCGACAGCACGACCAGCACCATCGGCTTGGTGACGCTGCCAAAGATCGGCGGCAGGAAGAAATCTCCGACGCCGGGCGGCTTGAACTCGCCGCCTTCCGCCAGCAACGACATGCCCAACGGGGGCTCCTTCCGGTTCTCCCGGCCGGCCGTGTGTCACACCACCGGGGGAATCGTCACGATCAGGACGTAACGTACCTGACGTACTGCAAGCACTCGAAAGCGGGGCTCTCCCGGCGTGATACCGGGCGGCGGTGCCCCTTCGGGCGAACACTATCAATCGGTCAGAACCAACCGAACGGGTGTACTGCTTAACCCGCGTCGTTCGCCGGATCCGTGTCCTTGCTCGCCGGGATGATTGTAGGGACCTTGGTTCGCTGGAAGGCGAACACCTCGGCCGTAGCGGTCACCAGGATGGTCGCGAGCAGCGTGAACGCCAGCGAGTTGCGGTGCAGCGCCTCGATCCCGCCGAGCGCCGTCAGCGCGACGAGCAGGATGATCATCTTCACGGCGAACCCGCCCAGCACGGCGATCAGCAGCATGTTCGTGCTGATCCCGGCGGTCTGCCGCATCAGCACGAGGGTGGCGACGGACGACAAGCAGGCGACCGCGCCGCCTGCCAGTGCGCCGTAGACCCCGTTCGCGCCGACCAGCACCCCGGCGACGACGACCGCGACCGCGATCGTGCCGAGCGTCCACCAGATCGCGCCCTTGAACATGGCCGTGGCCAGCTTGTGCACGATCTCCTTGGCGGATTCCGGCTGCTTGGGGACCTCGAAGGTCTCGCTGTTCTCGCTCATCGGTTCCGGAGTCTAGGTACCGCCGAGACGAGCAACGCCACCAGGAGGCCGATCGCCATCCCCCAGACCACCACGAGCCCGTCGAACAGGCTCAGCGAGACGGCGCCGAACGCCAGCACGGAGGCCCACAAGTAGATCAACAGCACGGCCCTGCGCTGCGAGTGGCCGATCTGCAACAGCCGGTGGTGCAGGTGCATCTTGTCGGCGTGGAACGGGCTCAGCCCGCGCCGCGTTCGCCTGATGACCGCCATCAGCAGGTCGAGCAGCGGCACGAACAGCACCGCGGCCACGACGATCAACGGGGACAGCACCGCGATCGTGTTCGACGGGCCCTGCTCGATCGGCAACTTCTTGCCTGCCGCGGACGTGCTCGCCGCGGCCAGCGTCAGCCCGATCAGCATCGAGCCGGAGTCGCCCATGAACAGCCGGGCCGGCTGGAAGTTGTGCGGCAGGAAGCCGAGGCACGCGCCCGCGAGTGTGATCGACAGCAGGGCGGGTGCGTAATTGATCACATCGTTGTTCGTGTCGGAGAGCAACTGGAACGAAAAAGTGCACGTCGCCAGCGACGCGATCACACCGATGCCCGCGGCGAGGCCGTCGAGTCCGTCGATGAAGTTCATCGCGTTGATCAGCACGAGCGCGAGCAGCACGGTCAGCAGACCGCCCTGGTTCATGTCGAGCACGATCAGCGAGCCGCTCGGGCCGATGTCGTTGCCGCCCCACGGGACCCACACGAGCACCCACTGGATTCCGAACAGGACGATGATGCCCGCCGACATGGTCTGACCGGCGAACTTCGTCAGCGCGTCCAGTTCGAACCGGTCGTCGAGCATGCCGATCAGCATGATCACGCCACCGCCGACGAGCACGCCCCACGGATCGAGCGAGTACTCGAACGCCCTGCGTAGCAACGGGAGCTGGTGCGCCAGCAGCATCCCGCCGCAGATGCCGAGGTACATCGCCAGCCCGCCGAGGCGCGGGATCGGCTTGGTGTGCACGTCACGCGTGCGCGGGACGGCCACCGCGCCGATCTTGAACGCCAGCAGCCGGACCGGGCCGGTCAGCAGGAAGGTCAGCGTCAGGCTGATCAGGCCGACCAGGAGGTACTCCCTGATCGGCAGTCCGTTGAGTGGGATATCGGGCGACACGCTCAGCTCCGTGGGTAGGCCGGCCGGTCGGCGACCATTCGCTCGACGTCCGCGCCGACCGCGGCGAGTTCGTCGTCGCCGCCCGCGCGCACCGCGCGCCCGATCAGCCCGGCGATCTCGGCCATGTCGGACTCGACCATGCCCTGCGTGGTCACGCACGGCGTCCCGACCCTGATGCCGGACGCGACCATGGGCGGGTTGGGGTCGAAGGGAATCGCGTTCTTGTTCAGCGTGATCCCGGCCCGGTCGCAGCGTTGTTCCGCCTGTGCGCCGGTGGCGCGCTGGTTGAGGTCGAGCAGCGCCATGTGCGTGTCCGTGCCGCCGGAGACCGGCCGCATCCCTTCTGCCTCAAGACCTTTCGCCAGCGCGGCGGCGTTCGCGACGACCTGCGCCGCGTACGAGGCGTACGCGGCGGTCGAGGCTTCCTTGAGCGCGACCGCCTTGGCCGCGACCACGTGCATCAGCGGGCCACCCTGAATCGCCGGGAACACAGCCTTGTCGATCGCTTTGGCGTGTTCCCCTTTGCCGAGGATCATGCCGCCGCGTGGGCCGCGCAGGACTTTGTGCGTGCTGAACGTGACGACGTCCGCGTACGGCACCGGGGACGGGATCACCTTGCCGGCGACCAGACCGATGAAATGCGCCGCGTCGACGACGAGCACCGCGTCGACCTCGTCGGCGATCCGCCGGAACGCCGCGAAATCGATGAGCCTAGGGTACGCGGTCGCCCCCGCGATGATCATCTTGGGGCGGTGCGTCAGAGCCAGGTCCCTGACCTGGTCGTAGTCGATGAGTTCGGTGTCCTTGGCCACGCCGTACGACACCGGCCGGAACCACTGGCCCGAGAAGTTCACCCGCGAGCCGTGTGTCAGATGCCCGCCGTGCGGCAACGACATCGCCAGCACGGTGTCACCCGGCTCGCAGAACGCGGCGTACACGGCGAGGTTGGCACTGGCGCCGGAATGCGGCTGCACGTTCGCGTGCTCGGCGCCGAACAGCGCCTTCGCCCGTTCGACCGCGAGGTTCTCGGCTCGGTCGACCTGCTCGCAGCCGCCGTAGTAGCGGCGGCCGGGATAGCCCTCGGCGTACTTGTTGGACAGCGCCGACCCGGTGGCCGCGAGCACGGCCGGGCTCGCCAGGTTCTCGCTGGCGATGAGCTGCAGGCCGCCGCGCAGCCGGTCGATCTCGCCAAGGAGGACGTCGGCGATGTCCGGGTCGGCCTCGGCCAGGACGTCGAAGTCCGGACCCCAGAAGGTCACCGAGCACTCCTTTGTCAGACCGGGTTCTGTACCTCGACGCCAAGCGCCTCTTCGACGGCATGGCGGCTGACCGCGCCCTCACGCAGCAGGATCGGGTCGTCGCCGGTGAGGTCCACGATGGAGGACGGCACCGGATCACCGGACGGTCCCCCGTCCAGGTATACCGCGACGGACTCGCCGAGCTGGTCGCGGGCCTGCTCCGCGGTGGAAGCCGGCGGGTGACCGGACCTGTTCGCGCTGGACACGGCCATCGGCCCGACGTCACGCAGCAGTTCGATGGCTACCGGGTGCAACGGCATCCGGAGCATCACCGTGCCGCGCGTGTTGCCCAGGTCCCACGCGAGGCTCGGCGCGTGCGGCAGCACGATGGACAAGTCGCCTGGCCAGAACGCCTCGACGAGCTTGCGTGCCTGGTCGGGAACCGACAGCACGAGGCCGTCGATCGCCGTCCAGCTGCCGACCAGCACGCCGACAGGCATGTCGGGGCCGCGGTTCTTGGCTTCGAGCAGGGCACGCACGGCGCCGCCGTCGAACGCGTCGCAGCCGATGCCGTAGACGGTGTCGGTCGGGATGACCACAAGCCGCCCGGACCGCACAGCGCCGGCTGCGGCGGCAAGTCCGTCTTGCCGGTCCTCGGGCAATGAACAGTCATACAGCGTGCTCACCCCCGTGACTCTATCCCTGTGCCCGGTCGTGCCACTCGCCGGTCGAGCCCTCATCGCTCGCTGTGCGCGGATTTCCGCGCTCGCATCGTGAACAGCAGCGGAACGCGCGGCCTGGCTGCGGGCAACCGCCACCACCCGGACGGCGTGGTGACCATGTCCTGCCAGCGGGGCCACGGAATCTCCTCGGTCTCGCGCAGGAGTTCGACCCGCAGACCGGCACCGACGAGTGCGTTGTGAACCGCGCCGAGCCCGTGCCGCCACTCGTAGGAGACCGTCGCCCCGGTCAGCCGCGGCCCGTCGGTGTAGGTGAACGTGGCGTCCCGCTCCCACACGCCACGTCCTTCCTGGTAGTCGTACCGGAGCAGCAACTCCTGCTTTTCGTGCGGCGTCGTCCCGAGTGCGTTGAGCAGCGGGTGGAATTCGACCACGTACACGAATCCGCCTGGCCGCAGCAGATCTGCCACGACCTGTGCCCACGCGGTCAGATCGGGCAGGTAGCACAGCGCGCCTTTCCCCGTGTACACGACGTCGAACGTCCGCCCGCCGAGCGCAGCCACCGCGTCGTACACGTTCGAATGAACGTAGTCGACGTCCAGCGCCATGCCCTCGGCAATCCGCCTGGCGTTGCGCAGCGACTCGGCCGAGAAGTCGAGCCCGACCGTGCGGGCACCGCGCCGGGCGAAGGCCACGGTCTCGACACCGAGGTGGCATTGCAGGTGCACGACGTCACGACCGGCCACGTCACCGAGGTCGTCCCACTCGTGCGCGGCGAACCAGTACTCGGCTTCCTTGCTGCCGACGCCGTAGAACTGGCTCGCCAGGTGCACGGGGGCCCTGGCGTCCCAGTTCGCCTCGTTCGCTTTCATCTGCCGCTCGGCAGCAGTTCCGAATTCCACCGCGCGAAGGCCTCCTCGTCACTGCGGCTCGTCTGCGTGGCCCGTCGTGAAAGCGTTGATCCGGGCACGGGCCGCGGTGCCCTGCGCTTCGTCCACTCGGTCGAACAACGCCACGGCTTTCTCCCAGCAGTCACGCGCGTCGGTCACCCGACCGATCCGGTGGAGCACGCCACCTTTCTCCTCGTACACCTCGGCTGCCGATCGCACGTCGCCCATTTCGGTGTGCAGGCCTGAGGCCTGGTCGAAGTACCGCAGTCCGACGTCCCGGTCCCCCATGCCGACCCGGACCCGCGCCAGCTGGGTCAGCGTCCAGGCCTCGGCGTGCCGGTCGCCCAGGTCACGGTGCTTGACCACGGCCCGCAACAAGCGGTCTTCGGCCTCCGCCAGCCTGCCGAGGCCGAGCAACGCGGTGCCTTCGCACGCCAGGCCGCACGCTTCCCCGTCCTTGTCGCCGACTTCGCGGTGCACCACCAGCTGGGCGCGGAAATGATCGGCGGCTGACTCGAAGTCCTTGCGTTCCAGCGCGACGAAGCCGAGGCCGAGCAACGTCCACCCCATGCCCCTGCGGTCGCCGATCCGGCGTCTCGTCGCCAGCGCGGGCCGGTAGTAGTCGTGCTCGGCGCGGTCGAGCTCGCCCCACCGCCGGTACAGGTCAGCGAAGTTGTTCAGGACCCACGCCTCGCCGAACTCGTTGCGCGCGGCCCGGGCGGCGCGCAGCCCGAGGTCGTGCGTCCTGACCCAGACACCCCACGGCTTGCGCACCTGGAGGTAGTCCCAGAGCAGCACCACGATCTGCCACGCCTCGTCGTGGAACCCGTGCTTCACCGCCAGTTCGACGATCTTGGCGATGGTCTGCCGTTGCGATTCCAGCCACGCCAGCGCGCTGTCGTAGTCGCCGAACTGCTCGATCTCGACGTCGGCGACCTCGTCGGCGCCGACCGGCTGGACCCGGTACGCGCCCATCGCCCGGCTCGCCGAGACCAGTGAGCCCAGATAACGGTGCACCAGTCGCGCGACCGCGGCATGGCGGTCCTGCTCGCTCTCCACCTCGGCGACCAGCTCCGCCGCGTAGACCCGCAGCAAGTCGTGCAGGCGGTAGCGGTCAGCGGCCACGTGCTGCACGAAGTGCATGCTCGCCAGCGCGTCGATGACGAACCGCGCCTGCCTGCGTGTGACACCGGCGAGGACGGCCACGCCCGGCACGTTGATCTCGTCGTCCGGGTAGAGCCCGAGAAGCCGGTACGCGCGTGCCACGGGCTCGGTCAGCGCCTGGTAGGACCACGAGAACACGGCACGGACAGCCCTCGGCTCGTCCTCGGCCGCGAGCAGGTCCAGCCGGTCTTCCTCGGCGGCGAGTTCCTGTTCGAGCTCGGCGACTTCGTAGCCCGGCCGCCACGCGATCCGTTCCGCGGCGAGTTTCAACGCCAGCGGCAGGTATCCGCAGCTGCTCGCGATCCGCGCGAGCACGTCGTGGTTCTCCGTGGCTCTGCGCCGTCCGATCGACGACTTGATCAGCGAGACGGCCTCGTCGGCTTCGAGCGGAGCGAGCGTGACGCTCATCGCGCCTGCCTCGATGACCAGGCCGGACAACCGCTGACGGCTCGTCACCACGACGACGGATCCCGGCGAACTCGGCAGGATCGGCTGTACCTGGGCGTAGTTGGCCGCGTTGTCGAGCACGATGAGCACTCGTTCGCGCTGCAGGACCGTGCGGAACAAGGACGCCCGCATGCCCAGCTCTCGCGGGATCTGTTCGGCCGGTACGCCCAGGGACCGCAGGAAATGCTCCAGTACGTCACCGGGGTCGGCTGCCTGGTTGGTCTGGCCGTAGCCATGGAGGTCGGCGAACAGCACACCGCCGGGGAACTCCGCCTGCGCCTCGTGTGCCCACCGCAGCGCGAGCGTCGTCTTGCCGACGCCGGGCAAGCCGTCGATAGCCGCCACCCGGGCACCGCCGGACTGCTCGTCGTACGAGATCAGCTCGTCGAGACGTGCCATCTCCTGGTCGCGGCCGACGAAACCGCGTGGCCCGATCGGCAGCTGGGCCGGCCGCAGCCGTGCGACGTCGATGTTGTCCGCGCTGCTCAGCGAGGCCGCGACCAGCGCGCCGCGCATCCCGAGTTCGGTGTCGCACTGCTGGGCCAGCTCGGCGGTCGGCCGCCGGATGCCCCGTTCGACCTTGGACAGGTAGCCGTGGCTGTAGTGCAGCCTGCGTGCGAGCTCACGCAACGAGATCCGCTGCGTCTCACGGGCTTCGCGCAGCAGTCCGCCGAAGTCGGCCCCGTCGCTGCCGGATCGGTGCGCCATCAGGAACGAAGGGGAGACATCAGGTCACCTGGGCGGCGGGGACCGGCGCGCCGAGGTACGTCGTCGAGCCCGCCGCTTTCGCGTGGTCGTGGATGAGTTCGTTCGCGGCGAGCATTCGCCGGGTCGCCGCCCTGTCCGCGCAGGCCGATCCCCGGTCGACCGCGAAGAGGAAGGCGACGGGCTCGTCGGGCAGTTCGAGGCGCGGTGCCGTGACTTTACCGGTGTCGAAGGGGTAGACCAGGACGAACCCGGCTGCTCCGATGTCCGCGGGCACGAGGTCCTTGACCGCGCCGGCGACGATCGGCTCGGCGGCCGAGCCGGGCAGGAAGAGGTTCAGCCACGGGTGGCACTGGTCCCACAGCCCGGCCGCGCGCAGCATCGCCTCCGCGTCGGCGAGCCGGTTGAGGAACTCGAAGTACGTCAGCTCCTCGATTTCCTCGCTGCCGCGGTGGTAGGCGAGTTCACCGAGCACGGCGGCGGCGCGCGGCGGCGGCTCGTCCGTGTAGAAGGACGCCACCTCGATCACGTACTGGTTGACGCCGTCGTCGGCGAGTTCGACCTGGCCTTCGAGGTAGTCGAAGCACCCCTCCGCCAGCAGACGGCGCTGGTCGGCGAGGAACACCGACAGGTCGTCGTAGCGCAGCTGGAGGCGGCGAGCACGTGTATGAGCCGGCACGAGTTTGATGGTCGCGTTCACGATGATGCCGTACGCGCCGTAACCCGCGCGCACGTCGTCGAACACGTCCGCGTTGCGCTCAGCGGAGCACGTGACGACTTCTCCCTGTGGCGTCACGACTTCGAGGCTGACCACGTTGTCGACCTGCAACCCGTGGTGCTGGGTGGCGCCGCCGATGCCGCCTGCGGACAGGGTTCCGCCGACGGATAGTTCCAGGTAGTCCGTCAGCACAGGCGGAGTCAGGCCGCGCGGCAGCGTTTCCGCCAGCACCTGGCTCCAGCGAGCACCCGCGCCGACAGTGACGCTGTCCGCGCCGACCTCGCCGACGCTGTCCAGGGCCCGCATGTCGACCACGAATCCGCCGGGTGCCTGTGCCTGCCCTGCCGACGAGTGCCCTTGCCCCCTGGGGGTCAGCGGATACGAGTGTTCAGCGGCGAACCTGGCGAAAGCGGCGACGTCGCCGGACGTGCGGGGGCGGAGAACCACGAGCGGTGCACGGTGTACCAGACGCCCCCAGTCCCGCCCGGCCCACGCCAGTGTCCGCGGGTCGTCGAAGAGCACACCGTCCTGTTTGAGCTGACGGCAGTACTCGTGGTCCATCACCGATCGCATCGTTCTCCAAAGAAACTGCCGCCCACCGAGTACCCATCGCAGACTATGGCAATCGATGTGCCGCGGAATCGGTCTCCGCCGAGCTGCACCCGGATGGCGGATTGTAGATCACGCAGCGAAACCACGGCGTTGTGCGCGGGCGTAGCATATGGCCCCCACACACATGATCTGTCATCTGTCACAGGGGAAACCATGAAGACACGGATCGCCGCCGCATACGTGTGCCTCGTGCTGGTACTGGCGAGTTGCTCCGCCACGCCGGACAGCCGGCCGGACCGGCCCGGTGCCCTGCGCGTCGCCATCGTGCTGGCGGGCCTGGCCAACGATTCGGGTTTCCACCAGATCGGGGCCGACGGCGTCAGGAAGTTCCAGCAGGACGGCGAAATCGAGCTGCAGATCCGCGAGTCGGTGATCAACCCGGTCGACGCCGAACCCGTCTTCCGGCAGTACGCCGCCGAGGGCTACGACCTCGTCATCGGCTGGGGTTTCTCCTACGCCGACGCGATCTTCCGCACCGCGAAGGAGTTCCCGGACGCGCACTTCCTGACGACCGGCGGGGCCGACGTGGCGCAGAAGGCCACCGCGAACGTCGCCACGTGGACGTACGCGGCCGAGGAGATGGGGTTCCTGCTCGGCTACATCGCCGGCCAGTCGAAGCTGTCCCCGGTGGCTGTGGTCGAAGGCGAGAAGCAGCCGTTCGTCCAGGCGCAGTGGTTCGGGTTCAGCCAGGGCCTGCGGCTGGCCAACCCCGCCGCTGCCGAGATGCCACCCATCTACACCGGCAGCTTCGAGGACGCCGAGAAGGCGAACCAGGCCACCGCGACACGTATCCGCGAAGGCGCGCGACTGATAGCAGCGAACGCCGAGGGATACGCCCCTGGTGTCGCCTCAGCGGCGAAGACAGCGGGCGTGGCGACCGTCGGGTTGGCGAGCACCACCAGCGAGGCTGCGCGTGAGGTCAACATCGGCCGGGTGCGGGTCGACCTCGTACCGCTCATGCGGGGTGTCCTCGACCGTTTGAAGAGCAAGTCCTTCGCCGGGCAGGCACTCAAGTCCACATTGGCCAACCGCAGCCTGGTCCCCAGCGACATCAACAAGGTCGCGACGGCACCGGACGTGCCGGGCGACCTCGACAGCCGGGTCGACGACCTCGTCAGCCGGCTCGCCGCGGGCAAGCTCGCAGTCGAGCCGTGGACACCCGGTCGATGACCACGAGCCCGGTCGTGGCTTTGCGTGCTGTGTCAAAGCGTTTCGCGACCGTGCAGGCGCTCGGGAACGTCGATCTCGTGCTGCGTCCCGGCGAGGTCCACGTGCTGCTGGGCGAGAACGGGGCGGGCAAGTCGACCGCGACCAAGATCCTGGCGGGGCTCGAAACACCCGACGAGGGCGAAGTGGTGGTGGACGGCGAGCCGGTGGCGCTGCGCGCCCGCGCCGACTCGATCCGCCGGGGCGTCGGCCTGGTCGCCCAAGCGGGAAGCCTGGCCGGCGAGCTCACCCTGGTCGAGAACCTGCTGCTCTCGCACAGTTCGTGGCTGGCGCGGCGGCGTGCCGCGGCCGACAGCCTCCGCCGTGCGGCCGACGCGGCCGGAATCACCCTCGAACTGGACGTACCGGCTCACGCTCTGGGTGTCGCACAACGCCAACTCGGTGAACTGGCGATCGCTTTGGCGCAGGGAGCGCGTGTCCTGCTGTTGGACGAGCCGACGTCGTCACTCGGGCCGCACGAGGTCGGCGGCCTGTTCGCCCGGCTGCGCCGGCTTGCCGAATCGGGTGTCGCGATCCTGTTCATCACGCACCGCTTGGCCGAGATCAGACAGGTCGCCGATGTCGCGACAGTACTCTCACACGGCACGGTATCGCTGCACGGCAACGTTTCCGAGACGGACGACGCCGCGCTGCTGCGTGCCATGACCGGCGAACTCCCGTCCCGCACTCCCGACCGGCCAAAACGGACAGTCGGTCCGGTCTTGTTGCGGTTGGACGAAGTCACGGCTTCCGGCCGTGAGCACGTGCCGTTGCGTGAGGTCAGCATCGAGGTGCGCAGCGGTGAGATCCTCGGCGTGCTCGGGGTCGCGGGCAACGGTCAGCGCACCCTCGCCGATGTCGCGGCGGGCGTGCTCCGGCCGTCGCGTGGATCGGTCCGAACCACCGGCGATGTGGCGTACGTACCGGAAGCGCGGTCGGAAGGGCTGTTGCCGCACATGCCCGCGAAGCGTTCGGCTGTGCTGCGCAGGTTGACCGAACCGAGGTTCGCCCGGTTCGGGGTACTGGACGACCGCGCCACAGGCCGGTTCGCCAAGGAGTTGTTCGATCGGCACGACGTGCGCCCCCGTGATCCGGAAGTGCCGACCGGGCTGCTGTCCGGGGGCAACCAGCAGAAACTCCTTGTGGGACGCGAACTGGACGGCGCACCGCAGGTCGCTGTGCTGCACGGACCGACACAGGGGCTGGATGTGCGCGCCACTGACGCGGTCAGAGCGGAGATCCAGCGCGCGGCCGGGGAAGGCGCGGCTGTGTTGCTGGTGTCGTCGGACGTGGACGAGGTCCGTGGATTGGCCGATCGGTTGATCGTCCTGTTCGACGGACGCGTGGCCGACCAGTTCGACGCCGCGGACTTCGACGCGACCAGGGTCGGCCGGGCGATGGCCGGACTGTCCACATGAGAGCATCGGCGCTCTTGCGACGCCGAACCCTGACAGTGGTCACGGCCTGCGTGGTGCTCGGCATGGCGCTGCTCGTCGCGTTCGCCGGAAGTGACGTGCCGGTGGTGCTGGCGGGTTGGTGGCGTGGCGCCTTCGGTACGCCGTACAACGCGGTACAGACCTTGTCGTACGCCACACCATTGGTGCTTGTCGCGCTAGGCGTGTCGGTCGCGCTGCGCGCGGGCATGGTGATGGTCGGCGCAGAAGGCCAAATGATCGTCGGCGCGGTCTTCGCCACGGTTGTGCTGCACGGCGTGGGCCCGGTCCACAGCCTGCTGGCGTTGCCGTTGGGTGCCCTCGCGGGAATGGCCGGCGGCGGATTGTGGTCGTTGCTGTCGGGCGTGTTGCTGTTGCGTTGGCGTGTCAACGAAATCCTCAGCGCACTGCTGGCCGACTACCTGGCCATCGAACTGCTCGCCTACCTGTTGCGCACTGCTCTGCGTGACCCGGGAGGCGCCGCGACGCCCCAGAGCGCACCGCTGTTCGAGGAAGCGCTCATCCCGCGCCTGCCCGTCCCCGGGCGCCTGCACGTGGCCGCGCTGGTGGTGCTCGGGATCGTCCTGGTCGCGCTGTGGTGGCACCACAGCCGGATCGCTTTCATCGTCGACGTCCACGGGCAACGACCGTGGCTCGCTGCCCGGCTCGGCGTGAGCCCGGCGAGCATCGTGCTGTCCACCACAGCCGTCTCCGGTGCCGCGGCGGGCCTTGCCGGGTGGATGCAACTCGCCGGCGTCGACGGACGGCTGCACCCCGGGATCAGTGCGGGGATCGGCTTCTCCGGCCTGGTCGTCGCCGTGCTGGGCCGCAACCACCCGGTGGGCATCGTGGTGGCGGCGATCGCGTTCGCCTCGCTGACCACCGGCGCCAGCGGCGTGCAGATCGCCACCGGGACCATCCCCGCGTCGATCGGCACGGTGGCGCAGGCCGTGCTGTTGCTGGCCGTGTCGGTGGCGGTCGTGCTCACTCGCCGCAACGTCGCCGTGCGCCGGGCCCAGCGGAAGGATGACCGTGCTGTCGCTTGACTTCTGGGTGCTCGTGCTCGCCGGTGCGCTCGCCTCGGCCACCCCCATCGTGCTCGCCGGGCTGGGCGAGACCGTCCTGCAACGCGCCGGGCAGTTCAACCTCGGCATCGAGGGGATCATGATCTGCGGTGCCCTCGCCGGCGTACTGGGATCCGCCGCCGCCGGACCGTTCGCGGGAGCCGGGTTCGGCGTGCTCGCCGGTGTCCTGCTGGGGTTCGTCTTCGCGCTGGGGTGCCTCGCCGGAATCGACGTGGTGCTGGTCGGAGTCGCGCTCACCATGCTCGGCGTCGGCGTGAGCACGTTCGTGTTCCAGTCATGGGTGCCATCAGGGCGCACCAACCTGTCAGTGCCGACGCTGCCGGCCATGAGCGTGCCCGGCCTGAGCCAGCTACCCGGAATCGGACCGCTGTTCTCCAGCATCGGTGTGCTGACGTACGCGGCCGGCGCCCTGGCGGTCCTGACCTGGTGGGTCCTGCGGTGGACCAGGTTCGGGCTGCGGATACGGGCGGTCGGCGACTCCCCCGACGTCGCCGCGGTCCGAGGTGTCCCGGTCAGCCGCTACCGGGCTGTGGCCGCGCTCATCGCGGGTGGTTTCGCCGGTCTGGCCGGAGCCGCGCTGTCCCTGTCGGCCATCGGCAGCTTCAGCCCGGGCATGAGCGGCGGCCGTGGCTTCATCGCCCTCGCGGTGGTCGTCGTGGCGCGGCGGGCACCGCTCGGCGTCCTCGCCGGAGCGCTGCTGTTCGCGGTGCCCGACAGCCTCGGGTTGCTCGGCCAGACCCGGGACACGGGTCTGCCGGTCGAGGCGCTGCACGCCCTGCCGTACCTCGTCACGTTCGTCGTCGTCTGCTTCGAGTCGCGGCACCGCATGCGGCTGCGTCAGGACACAGCCATCTGAAACCGGGTGGTTCCTTCAACTGGCACCACGGCACCACTCGCCAACACCGCTCGCACCGGCAACACTCGACTACGTGGCCTTCCTGGGGGGAAAGGACGCGGAAGTGTTGCACAACCGCATGGAAGACAGCGGCGATGCCGACCAGTGGTGACGCGCTCTCGTTCAACGTGCTGGGTCCACTGGAGGCACTGCGCGCGGGCCGGTTCGTCACGCCGTCGGCCGCCAAACAGCGCAACGCGCTGGCTGCTCTCCTGCTGTCCGCGAACAGCTACGTGTCGCAGGACTACCTGATCGAACGGATCTGGGACGCCAACGTGCCCAAGAACGCCCGTGACGCGCTGTTCACGATCGTCACCCGGCTGCGGCACACACTGGGCGGCCAGGAGGAGCTCATCCGTACCCGCAGCGGTGGCTACATCATGTGCCTCGAACCGGACCAGCTCGACCTGCTGCGGTTCAGGCACCTGGCCGAACAGACCGAACAGCTCAGGGGCGCGCTGGCGCTGTGGCGGCGACCGCTGCTGGCGAACGTGCCGTCGGAGTCGCTGCACCGCGACGACGTGCCGCAGCTCGTGGAGGAACGGCTCACGGCGACCGAACGGCTCGTCGAGATCTGCCTCCGGCGCGGTCACCACGACGAGACGATCAGGATCCTCCGCGAGGCCACAGCTGACCACCCGTACCGGGAACACCTGTGGGCGCAGCTGATGACAGCGCTGACCAGATCCGGCCGCCGGGCCGAAGCCCTGCAGACCTACCACGGCGTCATCGCGAACCTGCGGGACGAACTGGGCATCGACCCCGGTCGGCACCTCGTCCGCGTACACGCCGACATCCTGGCCGACGCTCGGCGCCCCGCCGGCACGCCGCTGGTCCGGCCACGGCAGCTCCCGCCCGACCTCGCCCGCTTCACCGGCCGGACCGCGGCGCTGGAGCGGCTGGACGAGATGCTGTGGCCGAACGAGCAGCGACCCGCGATCGCGGTGATCGGCGGCGCGGCAGGCGTCGGCAAGACGGCGTTGGCCGTGCACTGGGCACACCGCGTCCGCGACCAGTTCCCGGACGGTCAGATCTACCTGGACATGCGGGCATCCGGTGCGGAGCCGCGAGTCGAACCCTTCGCCGCACTGGGCACGATGCTGCGTTCGTTCGACGTCCCGGCCGAGCGCGTCCCCGGCGAACTCGACGCCCGGTCAGCCCTGCTGCGCAGCACACTGGCGGGCAAGAAGGTCCTGATCCTGCTGGACGACGCGGGCGACGCGGCGCAGGTACGGCCCCTGCTGCCGAACTCGGAATCCCTCGTGCTGGTGGTGAGCCGCAGCAGGCTGAGCGGGCTGGCCGCACTCGACGGCGCCCAGCACCTCATCCTCGGTCAGCTCGACACCGGCGAGTCACTCGCGCTCCTGGCCACCTTGCTCGGCGCCCGGCGAGTCGACGCCGAACCCGGCGCGGCGGCCGAGCTGGCGCACCTGTGCGGCCACCTGCCGCTGGCACTGGCGATCGGCGCCGAACGCGCCGGCCGTCGACCGGACGCGGACCTGGCCGACGTGGTCGACCAGTTGCGTGACGAACGCGCCCGGCTCGACCTGCTGAGCGTCGACGACGACCCGAAAGCGAGCCTGCGCGCGGTGCTCGCCCGCTCGTACGACACCCTCGATTCCCGGTCCGCACGGGCGTTCCGCCTGCTCGGCCTGCACGACGGCCCCGACATCGGGCTGGGCGCCGCCGCGGTGTTCCTCGGCACGAGCCAGACCGAGGCACGGCAGCTGGCCGACTCGCTGACCCACCGGTGCCTGCTGGAACTGGTCGGCCGGGACCGGTACAGGTTCCACGACCTGGTGCGCATCTACGCGGCTGAACGCGCAACGGAGCACGAGCGCGAAACCGTCAGGAAGACCCTGTTACGCCAGGGTTTCTCGTGCCACTCGGCGGCGTGAGGCTCATGGACGGCGCTGCGCGGTGGTGAACCGCGGCCGGCCCGCGAGGTCGACGTGATCCTCCACTTCGGACATGACACGCCGGGCCGACAGCAGCTGGGGCACGGAATCACCTTGGCTGTCATCGTGTTCGACACCGACCCAGCCGCCTGGCTTCAACAACCGCGCGGCGCAGGAGATGACGGACTTGATGACGTCGAGGCCGTCGGCGCCGCCGAACACGGCGATGTCCGGGTCGTGGTCGGCGACCTCCGGCGGGACGGGCGTGCCGTCCGGGACGTAAGGCGGGTTGCACAGCACCAGATCGACCGTGCCGTCCATGGAGGCCAACAGCTTCGGGTCGGTGACGTCACCGGAGTGCAGGCGGATCGGGGTGTCGCCGGCCTCACCCCGGATGTCGGCGTTGCGACGCGCCCACGACAGC
Organism: Kibdelosporangium phytohabitans; assembly: GCF_001302585.1. Lineage (GTDB taxonomy): Bacteria > Actinomycetota > Actinomycetes > Mycobacteriales > Pseudonocardiaceae > Kibdelosporangium > Kibdelosporangium phytohabitans. The sequence continues at coordinate 10,399,803 of NZ_CP012752.1, forward strand.
GCCACACGATCGAGCTCGACGGCGTGCACGACCGCGTCCGGCCTGGCGTTCGCGAAGGCCAGCGCGAGCGCGCCGGACCCTGAGCACAAGTCGACCACCACCGGCGCCTGCGGCGACACCGACAAACCCCACTCCAGCAACAGATCCGTCTCCGGGCGGGGAACGAACACCCCGGGGCCCACCACGAGCGGGATCGAACCGAGCCAGCCGGAGCCGGTGATGTGCTGCAACGGCTCACGCGCCGCCCGCCGGGCGACCAGCTTGCCGATGGCGTCCACAACGGACGGATCAACGAGCGGGACGAGCGGCAGACGCCCCCGCTCCACCCCCAGCACGTGGGCCGCCAACAGTTCCGCGTCCACCCTCGGACTGTCCACACCGGCCGCGGCCAGGATCTTCTCGGCTTCGATGACGGCCAGCCGCAGCGGGGTTCGGGTCATGGCCTGAGCTTAATCAGCCCTTGGCCGCGGCCAGCCGCTCGGCCCGGTCGGCCTCGGCCAGCGCGTCGAGCACGCCGTCCAGCTCGCCTTCCAGCACCTGGTCGAGGTTGTAGGCCTTGTAGTTGACCCGGTGGTCGGAGATCCGGTTCTCCGGGAAGTTGTACGTGCGCACCCGCTCGGAACGGTCTACGGTCCGCACCTGGCTGCGCCTGGAGTCGGAGGCCTTCTTGGCCGCTTCCTCGTCGGCGAGCGCCTGCAGCCGCACCTTGAGCACGTGCATCGCCTGCGCGCGGTTCTGCAGCTGGGACCGCTCGTTCTGGCAGGAGACGACGATCCCGGTCGGCAGGTGGGTGATCCGGACGGCCGAGTCGGTGGTGTTCACGCTCTGCCCGCCGTGGCCGGACGAGCGGAAGACGTCGACCCGCAGGTCCTTCTCGTCGATCTCCACCTCGACGTCCTCGACCTCGGGGTAGACGAGGACACCGGCGGCGGACGTGTGGATCCGCCCCTGCGACTCGGTCACCGGGACGCGCTGCACCCGGTGCACACCGCCTTCGAACTTCATCCGCGCCCAGACACCGTCGGGGTCCGAGGCCTTCGACTTCACCGAAAGGGTGACGTCCTTGTAGCCGCCGAGATCCGACTCGTTGACGTCGAGCACGTCGATCTTCCAGCCCCGGCGCTCGGCGTACCGGGTGTACATCCGGAACAGGTCGCCCGCGAACAACGCGGACTCCTCCCCGCCTTCCCCGGACTTGATCTCGAACAGGACGTCGGAGCCGTCGTGCGGGTCACGCGGCAGCAGCTGCTCGGACAACCGCTCCTCCAGCTCGGGGATCCGCTTGGTCAGCGCATCGGCCTCGGCCGCGAACGCGTCGTCCTCGGCCGCGAGCTCCCGCGCGGCGGCGACGTCCGCACGCACACCGTCCAGCTCGCGGATGGTCTTCACGACCGGCGTCAGCTCGGAGTACCGGCGGCCGAGCTTGCGGGCACGCGCCTGGTCGGCGTGCACGGCCGGATCGGCCAGCTCACGCTCCAGCTCGGCGTATTCCTTGAGCAGCTCATCCATAGCCGCACCCCTTCACTGGCGGAAAATGTTCCGGACACGGCAACGGCGCCCAGCCCTGGCGGGCATGGGCGCCGTCGGTACAGCTACTTCTTGCGCTTGCCGTAGCGCGCCTCGAAGCGCGCCACCCGGCCACCGGTGTCCAGGATCTTCTGCTTGCCCGTGTAGAACGGGTGGCAGTTCGAGCAGACCTCGACGTGGATGGAACCGGAAGTCTTGGTGCTGTGGGTGGTGAAAGTGTTCCCGCAGCCGCAGGTCACCTCGGTGGTGACGTACTCGGGGTGGATACCGCTCTTCACTGATCTCGCCTCTCGTTGTGGCCGCCGGGTCCCCTGGTGGATCCGCGGGGTGAACCGGAGCCGGACTCGACCTACTAGTTTGCCAGACGCGCTGACCAGCCAGTACAACAGCACCCCCGAGCAGTTTGTTCCCCGCTCGCCCGCTCGTCGCGAACGGGGAACCACCGAGCGCAGATGAGCGGGTATTGACCGAAGACAGGGTTATGACCAGCCAGAACTCTCGCCACACTGGCGGCGTGCAATGCACCGTGCGCCGTCCGCTCCCGCTGCTCGCCTGGGCAGCGCTGCCGCTGCTGGTCACAGCAGTTGTGCTCGGTTTCACATCCCTGGGCGAACTGCTGCTCGGCGCGTCCGGCGAAACAGTCCTGACCAGCGCGCACGCCGGCGCAGCCGCCGGACTGACAGCGATGGTCGGCTACTCGATCGAGTGGCCGGCGGGCTGGCGGAAAGCACACTGGACGTACGCGGCGGTGATCCTGATCGCGGGTTTCTTCGTGCACGGAACGAACGTGCCCCCGATCGTGGCGATAACCCTCGGCGTGCCCGGCGCGGCCCTGTTGCTGCGAATGACGTGGCTGCACCGGGCTGCCGGAAAACGCGGCACCGTCGTGCGGGAAACCGAACCGAAGCGCCGCGTGGTGCAGGCACCCTCGATGCCGCGGCCGGCGATCACCAACAAGGCCTGAAAATCCCCTGACGAGTGAAAAGGGCCTGTGGATGAATCATCCACAGGCCCTTTTCACCGTTTCGACTGGCGTCAGTCGTTGTCCATTCCCGGGGTGGTCTTGGCGACACCCATCAGGAACTCGATGTTGGTGCGGGTCTTGCGCAACCGGTCGAGCAGCAGGTCGATCGCCGCCTGTGCCTCCAGGGCGTGCAGCACGCGACGCAGCTTGTGCGTCACCGCCAGCTCGTCCGGCGACAGCAGCAGGTCCTCCTTGCGCGTGGACGACTGGTCGACGTCCACCGCCGGGAAGGTCCGCTTGTCGGCGATCTTGCGGTCCAGCTTGAGCTCGGCGTTGCCGGTGCCCTTGAACTCCTCGAAGATCACGCTGTCACCGGCGGAGCCGGTCTCGACCAGCGCGGTCGCGAAGATGGTCAGCGAGCCACCGTTCTCGATGTTGCGCGCGGCACCCAGGAAGCGCTTCGGCGGGTACAGCGCGGTCGAGTCGACACCACCCGACAGGATCCGGCCGGATGCCGGGGCTGCCAGGTTGTACGCGCGGCCGAGACGCGTCACGGAGTCGAGCAGCACGACGACGTCGGTGCCCATCTCCACGAGGCGCTTGGCCCGCTCGATCGCCAGCTCGGCCAGCATGGTGTGGTCCGACGGCGGCCGGTCGAACGTCGCCGCGATGACCTCGCCGTCGACGTTGCGCTGCATGTCGGTGACTTCCTCCGGGCGCTCGTCCACCAGGACGACCATGAGGTAGCACTCGGGGTTGTTCTTGGCGATCGCGTTCGCGATCTGCTGCAGAACCGTCGTCTTACCCGCCTTGGGCGGGGAGACGATCAGCGCGCGCTGGCCCTTGCCGACGGGCATCACCAGGTCGATGACACGGGTCGAGAGGATGTGCGGCTCGGTCTCGAGGCGCAGTCGCTCGTTCGGGTACAGCGGCGTCAGCTTGGTGAACTCCGGCCGGGTCTTGGCCTGCTCCGGGTCCATGCCGTTGACGGTCTCGACACGCACCAGCGGGTTGAACTTCTGCCGCTGCTGCTCGCCCTCACGCGGCTGGCGGACCAGACCGGTGATCGCGTCACCACGGCGCAGGCCGTAGCGGCGCACGAGCGACAGCGAGACGTACACGTCGTTCGGCCCGGCGAGGTAACCGGAGGTACGCACGAACGCGTAGTTCTCCAGCACGTCCAGCACACCCGCGACGGGGAGCAGGACGTCGTCCTCGCGCACCTCGGTGTCGTTGCCGCCACCGCCGGTGCCGCCCTCGGCACGACCACCACGGCGGCGACGGTCGCGGAAGCGACGGCCGCGACGACCGCCCCTCTCGTCGTCGTCATCGTCGTCCTGGGCGTTGCTCTGGTCCTGGTTCTGCCTGCCCTGTCCACCGCGGTCATTGCGGTCGTTGCGGTCACGGTCGCCGCGGTCATTGCGGTCGTTGCGGTCACCACGGTCGTTGCGGTTGCCACGCTCACCACGTTCGCCGCGCTCACCGCGGTCGTTGTTGCGCTCGCGCCTGTCCCGGCCCTGCTGCCGGTCCCCCTGCTGGCGCTCCTGACGCTCTTCGCGGCCCGCCTGCGGCTCGGGCTTCGACTCGACGGCCGGCTCGGCCTTCGGCTCCGCCTTGACCTCGGCGACCTTGGCCTCTTCGACCTTCTCCGGGCTGCCGGCCGGACGGCCCGCGCGACGGCGACGGGTCCGGGTCGGTGCCTGCTCCTCGTCCGAGGACGACGCAGCGGGCTTCTCGGCCTTCTCGGCCTTGTCGGCCGCGGGAGCGGACTTCTCGATGGCCCGCTTCGGCTCCTTGGCCGACCTGGGCGGCTTGACCGCCGGCAGGTTGTCGAGCGGCAGTGTGTCCGCGGTGCCCCCACCGGACCCGCCCTGGCGCTCCTTGATCGCAGCGATCAGGTCACCCTTGCGCATCCCGGTGGTCCCGGTGATGCCAAGCGTTCCGGCCAACTCGCGCAGCTCCGCCAGCACCATGCCGGAAAGCCCGGCACGGCGGCGCGGGGCACCGCCGTTGGAGCCGGCGACCTGGGACTTGTCGGGAGTGCCCGCAGCCGTGTCGCTGCTCAACAGATCGGTGTTGCTCACTAATGTCCTTCCTGACCGGTCCCCGCCTCCTACGTGGACCAGCGGACCGCCGCCCGACGGAACGCGGAACGGCTTGTCTGTCCGTCCTTGCCGGATCCTGATCACCGCACCGGCCACGAATTTGGCCAGGCGCGAGACGGATTCGCCAATACGGAGCATCGGTCACCACGGCTGTCGGGAAACCCTTTGAACGTCGACTCCAGTTGGATGGGGCCGACATCCTTTACGGCAGATGCGACCCAGGAAGATTTCCCTGGGAACGACACCGGGCGCCGTGCGCGCGGTGACTGAACGCCCCCGAGGGTAGACGGCGCCGCCGCGACGTGCAACAACCACCCCCTGGCGCGTCGAGGCCGGCTAGATGGCCCTGACCTGCACACCAACCCGGTCGACAGCCAATTCCCGCGTGTCGAAGCCGCTTAGATCCACTCCATCGGGCAATTTGCCGTCCGCAGTGAGCACCATCACGGTCGGTCCGGCACCGGAGACCGCCGCGGCGAGACCGTGCTCGCGCAGGATCTTGACCAGCCGCAAACTCGCAGGCCAGGCGGCTTCCCGGTAGTCCTGGTGCAGCCGGTCGGCGGTCGCGGGCAGTAACAGGTCCGGCCTCGCCGTGATCGCCTGGACGGCCAGCGCGGCGCGGCCCGCGGCGAACGCCGCGTCCGCGTGCGGGACACGATCCGGCAACAGTCGCCTGGTCACCGAGGTCTTCGACGATTCACCCGGAATGAGCAACACCGGCCGGATCGCGGGGTGGGGGTCGAGACCGGCCGCGCGATACCGGTCACCCTCGGTCCACGCCACCACGAGCCCGCCGAGGAGGCTGGCGGCCGCGTTGTCGGCGTGCCCTTCGAACTCCGCAGCAACCTGCAACGCGTGCTCGTCGATCTCCGTTCCCGCGAGGCCGTACGCCGCCGCGACGCCCGCGACGGCGGCCGCCGCGGACGAGCCGAGGCCGCGGGAGTGCGGAATGGCGTTGCGGCACCGCAACTCCAGACCAGGTGGCTGGAAGCCGATCACCTTGCCCGCCGCCCGCAGCGCGCGGGCGACGAGGTGCGACTCGTCGAGGGCGACTTCGTCCGCGCCTTCACCGTCGACGGTGATTTCCAAACCCCGTGGGATGATCCGCACTTCGATCACGTCGTACAGGCCGAGTGCCAAGCCGAGCGAGTCGAAGCCCGATCCCAGGTTGGCACTGGACGCCGGAACCCGCACTTCGACCGCTTCGACGGGGGTCATGCCAGTTCCAGCGCGGCGGCGACCGCACCGGCGTCCACCGGGACCGGCTCGACCTCGTGCATGGTCAGCAACGCGGTGTCCGGGTCCTTCAACCCGTGGCCGGTGACCGTGCAGACGACCACGGACCCGGCGGGCAGCCGCCCGTCCGCGGCCACCGCCAGCAGCCCGGCGACGCTCGCGGCCGACGCGGGCTCGACGAAAACGCCCTCACGGCTGGCCAGCAGCCGGTACGCGGTCAGGATCTGCTCGTCGGTGACGGCGTCGATCAGGCCGCCCGACTCGTCGCGCGCGCCGATCGCGCCGGCCCACGAGGCGGGGCTGCCGATCCGGATCGCGGTCGCGATGGTCTCCGGGTCCCTGACCGGCTCGCCGTGCACCAGCGGCGCGGCACCGGCCGCCTGGAAACCGAACATCCTCGGCGCGGCGGGGACAACCGCGTCGTCGGCGTACTGGCGGTAGCCGCGCCAGTAGGCGGTGATGTTGCCCGCGTTGCCAACCGGCAGGCAATGCACGTCCGGCGCCCGGCCGAGCACGTCGCAGATCTCGAACGCGGCGGACTTCTGCCCTTCCAGCCGCACCGGGTTGACGGAGTTGACGAGCGCGACCGGGTGGTCGGCGGCGGTCTTGCGGGCCAGTTCGAGGCAGTCGTCGAAGTTGCCGTCGACTTGCAGGATCCGCGCGCCGTGCACGACCGCCTGCGCCAGCTTGCCGAGCGCGATCTTGCCGCGCGGCACCAGGACGGCACAGGTCAGCCCGGCACGGGCGGCGTACGCGGCGGCGGACGCGGACGTGTTGCCGGTCGACGCGCAGATGACCGCCTTGTTGCCCTCGGCGAGGGCGTACGTCATCGCCACGGTCATCCCGCGGTCCTTGAACGAGCCGGTCGGGTTGGCGCCCTCGACCTTCAGCAACACCCGGCTGCCGGTCAGTTCGGACAGGTGCGGCGCGTCGACCAGCGGCGTGCCACCCTCGCCGAGGGTGATCACCTGCGCGCCCGCCGGCACCGTGATCCGGTCCGGATAGGCGTTGACGATGCCCGGCCACGCCGGGCTGACTGCTGACGTGGTCACGACTCCTCGCCCTCGACGCGCATCACGCTGACCACCTCGCGTACCGCCGGCAGGCCGGCAACTTTGTCCACAGTGGACTTCAGCGCGGCGTCCGGCGCCGCGTGGGTGACGATCACCAGGCTGGCGTCGGCGGTCCGGCCTTCCTGTCGGACGGCCGCGATGCTCACGTCGTGCTCGGCGAACACCGCGGCGACGCTGGCGAGCACACCAGCCCGGTCGGCGACGTCCAGGCTCAGGTGGTACCGGGTCCGCACCTGCCCGATCGGCCGCACTTCCAGTGCGGCGTAAGCGGATTCACGCGGACCGCGGCCGCTGTGCACCCGGTTGCGGGCGACCGCGACGAGGTCGCCGAGCACCGCGCTCGCGGTCGGCGCGCCACCGGCGCCCTGGCCGTAGAACATCAACTGCCCGGCGGCCTCGGCTTCGACGAAGACCGCGTTGAACGCGCCGCCGACGCTCGCGAGCGGGTGGCTGCGCGGGATCATCGCCGGGTGCACGCGGACCGCCACGGAGTCGCCGACGCGCTCGCAGATGGCCAGCAGCTTGATCGTGCGGCCGAGCGTGCGGGCCGCGACGATGTCGGCCGACGTGACCGCCGAGATGCCCTCGCGGTAGACGTCGTTCGCGGTCACCCTGGTGTGGAACGCGATCGAGGCGAGGATCGCGGCCTTGGACGCGGCGTCGTAACCGTCCACGTCGGCTGTCGGGTCCGCCTCGGCGTACCCGAGCCTGCTGGCTTCCTCGAGCGTCTCGCTGTAGTTGGCGCCCGTCTCGTCCATCGCGGAGAGGATGTAGTTGGTGGTGCCGTTGACGATGCCCATCACGCGGGTGATCCGGTCACCGGCCAGCGACTCGCGCAACGGCCGCAGCAACGGGATCGCACCGGCGACGGCGGCCTCGAAGTAGAGGTCCGCGCCGGACTCGTCGGCCGCCGCGAACAGCTCGCCCGAGCTCTCCGCGAGCAGCGCCTTGTTCGCCGACACGACCGACTTGCCCGCCCGCAGCGCGTCGAGCAGCAGCGTGCGGACCGGCTCGATCCCGCCGATCACCTCGACCACGACGTCCACATCGGACGCGACGAGCCCGGCGGCGTCCGCGGTGAGCAGGTCCTTCGGCACGTCGCGGTGCCGGTCGGGCCTGCGGACCGCGATCCCGGTCAGCTCGATCGGCGCGCCCGCTCTCGCGGCGAGGTCGTCGGCCTGCTCGTCGAGCAGCCGCACGACCTGCGTGCCGACCGTGCCGCATCCCAGCAGCGCGACCTTGATCGGTTTCAAGACTGGACCTCCAGTGCGAACAGGTCGTCCTCGGTCTCCCTGCGCAGCAACAACCGCGCCTGCCCCTCCTTGACCGCGACCACCGCGGGCCGCGGCAGCCGGTTGTACCCGCTCGCCATCGCGTAGCAGTACGCGCCCGTCGCCGCCAGCGCGACCAGGTCGCCCGGCGCGACGGTGTCCGGCAGCCAGCAGTCCCGGACGATCACATCACCTGCCTCGCAGTGCTTCCCGACGACCCGGCTCAACACCGCTGTGGTGTCGCCCGCGCCTTCGTCACTGCGCCGGGACACCAGGCGCGCGTCGTACACCGCGTCGTAGAGCGCGGTCCGGATGTTGTCGCTCATGCCGCCGTCCACGCTGACGTAGCGCCGCGAGGATCCCCCGCCGAGCGTGACGTCCTTGATCGTGCCGACTTCGTAGACGGTCACGCCGCAGGGGCCGGCGATCGCCCGGCCCGGCTCGACCGCGATCCGCGGCACGTCGAGGCCCTGGTACTCGCACTCCTTGGCCACGATCGTGCGCAACTGCTCGGCCAGCCACCCGGGCGCGGGCGGGTCGTCCTGCGGCGTGTACGCGATCCCGAGCCCGCCACCGAGGTCCACAGTGGTCAGCTCGCCGACCGCATCGGCGCCGTGCTCGTCGCGCAGCTCGGCGAGCAGCTTGATCACGCGGTGCGCGGCCACCTCGAAGCCGTCCACGTCGAAGATCTGCGACCCGATGTGGCTGTGCAGGCCGATCAGCTTGACGCCGCCGGACTTCAGCACGCGCCGCACCGCCTCCTGCGCGTCACCGGACGCCAGCGAGAAGCCGAACTTCTGGTCCTCGTGCGCGGTCGCGATGAACTCGTGGGTGTGTGCCTCCACACCGACGGTCACGCGGATCAGCACCGGCTGGACGACCTCGCGCTCACGGGCGATCTGGTCGACCCTGACGATCTCGTGGAACGAGTCGAGCACGATCGCGCCGACACCGGACTCGACCGCCGCGGTCAGCTCCGCGACGGACTTGTTGTTGCCGTGCAACGTGATCCGCTCGGCGGGAAAACCCGCGCGCAACGCGATCGCCAGCTCGCCGCCGCTGCACACGTCCAGGCTCAGGCCCTCCTGGGCCACCCACTTGGCGATCTCGACCGACAGGAACGCCTTGGACGCGTAGTGCACCAGCGCCGGGTCCCCGAACGCCTGCGCGTGGTCGCGGCAGCGGGAGCGGAAGTCGTCCTCGTCCATCACGAACAACGGCGTGCCGTACTGCTCGGCCAGTTCGCGGACGTCGACACCGGCCAGGCGGACCGCGCCGTCGTCGCCCCGCGTGGTGTTGCGTGGCCACACGCTCTCGGGCAGCTCATCGATCTCGGCGACCGTCGCGGGGCGCGGGCCCGCGGTGTTCGCGGGCAGCAGGACGTCCGCGTGCCGTGGTCCAGCGGGGTGGGCTCTCACTTCTCACATCCGTTCAGGGGCCGAGACTCCGACCGTCTCAAGACCGTTCGCCAGGACTTGCCGCACCGCGCGCGACAGCCGCAGCCGCGCCAGGTGCACCGCGGCGACCTCTTCGTCGCCTTGCGGCAGGATCCTGCACTCCGGGGTGTCGTACCACCCGTGCAGCGCGTCCGCCAGCCGTTCCAGATACCGCGCGACCTGGTCGGCCGCGAGAACTTCGAACTCGCGGAGGGCCCGGATCACGGCACCCTCGCGCTCGTGCGTCACCAACCCTAGATCGGCGCGGGCCGGATCCATGCCGAATTCCACCGAGTTGTGCACCACTGCGCAGGCGCGCGCGTGCGCGTACTGCACGTTGAACACCGGATTCGCCCTGATCCGCCGTTCGCGCAGGTCAGGGTCGACCTCCTGCCACGCACCCGCGACGGCCGGCCGTGCGCCGTACCGCGCGCCGCGTGCCTCGATGTCGGCGACGACGCCCGTCATGGCCGCCGCTGTCAGCCGCAAGTTGACGAAGCCGGGCCCGGCCGCCTCGGCCGCGTCGATTCCGTCACCTCGGGCCAGTGCCGCGGCCAGCCACCGGGCAAAATCGTGCGGACGGACCCCGATCCGGCTGCCGATCCGCAGCGGGAGCGCGGTCGCGAAGTCACCGTGCGCCGGGTCGTTCGGCCGCCTCAAATCGACCGATTCGGGCAGCACGGTACTGTCGAGACCTCGGTCAGCGAGGACCTCGACGGCTGCGGCCCGGACCTTCTCGGCGAGCACGGCGGGGTTCACTCCGCGAAGTCTAGGTAGAGCGCCCCGACCTGGACGAACCGGCTCTTGAAGACCACCTGACGAAAGGGTGTCGCGTACCGTGCGTATCCGACCGATCCTCGCCGCCGGACTCGTCCTGCTGGCATCAGCCTGCAGCAGCGGTGGCGACAGCGGCAACCAGTTCTTCCCGCAGACCGACGCCAACCCCAGCGCGGAACCGGGCACACCGACCTCCAAGGGCCGCCCGACGAAGCAGAGCGACGCCCCGCCGCCCAACGACGCCGACGCGCCGAAGAAGATCAAGGGCATCGAGGTCAAGCCGTACAACGCCCGCAACCACGTCGAGGCGCCCAAGCGGGTGGCCTACGACCAGAACCCGCCGTTCGGGGGCAACCACGACGCGAACTGGGCGACGTGCAGCGGCGTGGTCTATACCAAGGCCGTCCGCAATGAGAACATGGTGCACTCGCTCGAACACGGTGCGGTCTGGATCGCCTACAACCCGGACACCCTGCCGAAGTCGGGCGTCAGCGAGCTGGCGCAGAAGGTCGAAGGTGTGCCGTACATGGTGATGTCGCCCTACCCCGGGCTGGACAAGCCCGTCTCGCTGCAGTCGTGGGGCCACCGGCTCAAGCTGGAGGACGCGGCCGACCCGCGCGTGGACGAGTTCATCTCGGCGCTCAAGCTGAACAAGGCGACTTTCCCCGAACCGGGCGCGACCTGCGACAACCCGTACTTCGACCAGGACAACCCGCCGCCGTTCGAGTCGAGCCCGGCTCCGGCGGACGCCGAACCGGTCGGCAGTTGACACCCAGCAGACACGTGGTCCTTACACTGTCCCACGGTGGTCGGTAAGTAACGAAACGAGGTCCGAGATCGGCATGGCCAGCGGCACGAAGAACAAGAGCGGCGGCTCCAAGTCGGCAAAAGGCGGCGGCAGGAACAGCGTCAAGGCCATGCGTTCGGCAGCGGCTGTCAAGAAGCCGAAGCCGTGGGGCACCTTGGCGATCATCATCGGTCTCGTCGTACTGGCCGTGGGGGTGATCGGCTACTCGGTGCTGCAGGTCAACAAGGTCACCGCGTGGGTTCCCTCGGAGAGCAACCAGGACCCGTCCGACGACATCTCCGGCGTCACGAAGGTCAAGTACGAGGCGGCCATCCACGTCAAGGGCAACCAGCGCGTCGCCTACGACCAGTCGCCGCCGTTCGGCGGGCCGCACGACGAGGTCTGGGCCGACTGCAACGGGATGGTCTACCCCAACCCCGTGCGCAGCGAGAACATGGTCCACATGATGGAGCACGGCGCCATCTGGATCGCCTACAACCCGGACAAGGTCAAGGGCGCCGACCTCGACGTGCTCAAGGGCAAGGTCACCGGCCAGGACTTCATCGCCATGTCGCCGTACCCCGGCCTGGACAAGGGGTTCGCCGTGCAGTCGTGGGGACACCAGCTCAAGCTGGACAACGTCAACGACGAGCGCGTCGACCAGTTCATCCGGTCGCTGAAGCGCAACAACTACCAGTTCCCCGAGCCGCAGGCGCGGTGTGACACCATTCCGGGCAGTTTCGACCCGACCAACCCGCCGCCGTTCGACTCGAGCCCGATGCCCGCTGACGCCGTGAAGATGGACGGCACCGGCGCGAGCAAGGGCCAGGTCAACAACGGTCAGGAAGCGCCGCCGCCCGCGCCGTCCGGCTCGCAGGCGCCGCCCGCGACCGGTGCTCCTTCCGGTGCCCAGCAGCCGCCTGCCTCCGGATCGCAGCAACCGACCCGATGACCGTCGGCGATCGCGTAGACGACGACGTCCTCGCCGACGAGGATGAGGCGCCGCGCCCCAGCGGGCAGCGGATCCTGATCTTCTCGGCGGCGGCCGTCGCCATCCTGCTCGTCGGCGCCGCGATCGGGATGCTGATCACCCTGGCCACCACCGACCAGGCGGCCCTCAACCCGGGTCCCGACTCGGTCGACGTCGGGTTCGCGCAGGACATGTCCACGCACCACCTGCAGGCCGTCAGCATGGCCAGCTGGGCCCGTGACCACACCACCGACCTGACGATCAAGACGCTGGCGTTCGACATCGAAGGCACCCAGAAGGGGCAGGTCGGCATGATGGCCGGCTACCTGGACGTCTGGGGCCAGCCGGAGTCCCGGCCGCCCAACCGGCAGGCGATGAGCTGGATGGCCACGAACTCGGCCGGAGCGCACCAGCACGGGTCCAACCCGGAGCACCCGGGAATGCAACCGGGCCAGCTGATGCCGGGCATGGCCTCGCAGGAGGAACTGGCGAAGCTGCGCAAGCTGACCGGCAAGGAGCTGGACGTCTTCTTCCTCCAGCTGATGCTGCGGCACCACGAAGGCGGCCTGTCGATGGCGCAGTACGGCCAGGACCACGTCCAGCTGGCGCCGCTGCGCAACCTGTCACGCACGATCGTGGTCTCCCAGACCGGCGAGGCCGAGTACATGAAGAGCCTGCTGGCTGAGCGCGGCGCTCAGCCATTGCCTGCCAACTAAGAGGTCTTGAGCTCCAGCGCGCGGTCGAACACCACTTCGCGCGCTGAGCCCAGGCCCATCGCGATGGCGCCGGACAGAACGGCCGTCTCCCCCAGTTCGCCGGTCACGATCTTCGGCCGCAACGGTGTCGTGCTGTGCAATGCCTCTTCCAGGGGTTCGGCGAGCAGATCCGTGTTCGAGCCGATGCCGCCGCCGAGGACGACGAGTTCCGGGTCGATCACGGCCGCGACGGCGCCGACGACGAACGCGAGCTGCTTGGCTTCTTCCGTGACCGCCCGCAACGCCGGCTTGTCGCCCTTGCGGGCCAGCTCGAACACGTCCTTCGCGCTCTTGACCTCGAGGCCGTGCTGGCGGGCCTTGCGGACGACGGAGTCGCCGGAGACCTCGGTTTCCAGCATGCCCCGGTCGGGCGGCGTGCCCTGCGTTGTGCCGTACGGCAAGTAGCCGATCTCGCCTGCCGCGCCGTGCGCACCGCGGAACAGCTGGCCGTTGACGACGATGCCCATGCCGATGCCTGTGCCGACCATGATGGACACGAACGTGTCGGCGCCGCGTGCGGCTCCCGCGGTCATCTCGCCCACCGCGGCGAGGTTCGCGTCGTTCTCGACCACCACGCCCTGGCCCAACGCGGCCGTGAGCTCCTCCAGCAGGCCGCGCCTGCCCCAGCCGGGGAGGTTCTGCGCGTGCTGCAGCGCGCCGGTCTTGGCGTCCGGGACACCAGGGCTGCCAATGACTTTGGCGACCACCTCGCCCTGCGAGATCCCGGCAGCCGAAACAGTGTGCTCGCCGAGTTCCTTGAGGAGGTTGACGAGGCTGCGCGCGCTGCGGCAGCGGTTGCGTTCGTCCACTCTGGACACAACGGCGCCGGAGAGGTCGGCGACGGCGAGGCGCAGTCGTTCCCGGCCGACGTCGACGCCGAGCACGAAACCGGCGGCGGGGTTTTCCCCGTAGACGACCGCGGAGCGGCCTGGGCCGGTGGACGTGCGGCCGATCTCGCGGACCAGCTGGCGTCGTTCGAGGTCGAGAAGGGCCTGGCCGACAGTGGGTTTGGACAAGCCGGTGTCCCTGGCGAGCAACGGGCGCGTGGCAGGGCCGGCGAAGCGCAACCGGTTCAACACAGCTCGTTGGTTCAGCTCGCGCATTCCGGCCGGCGTGCCCACCTGTGGCGTTCTGCCCACGTATCACTCCTTTGACAGCCTCAGGCGAGTGTACGCGGTGGAAGTTAAGAAGTTTTCCTAACTACCAGCTGAGTTCCCGGCATTTGACGGAAGGTTGCTCGACCTGGAGCGTCGCGTGTTCGATGGCGTAATTGTCCGCGAGCAGGCCTTGGGCCGCAACAAGGATGTCGGACTGATCGGCACCGTCCACCATGGTCAGATGAGCGGAGACGACCTCCATACCGCTTGTGAGAGTCCAGACATGCAGGTCGTGGACCTCGGCGACGCCGGGAAGCCGCGAGAGGTCAGCGGTCATCTGCTTGACGTCGACGCCCTCGGGGGCGTGCTGGAAGAGAATGCGCAACGCGCTGCGACCAAGCCGATACGCGCGGGGCAGAACGAAGAGACCGATGCCGATACCGATGACGGGGTCGGCGTAGCGCCACCCGAAAGCAAGAGTGACAACACCGGACACGAGAACACCGACAGATCCGATCATATCGGCCATCACTTCAAGATAAGCGCCACGAACATTGAGGCTCTCCTTCGCGCCGTCCCGCAACAGCAGGAAAGCGATGACGTTCATCAGAAGCCCAACGGTGGCAACGACAGTGACCGGCAAACCGGGAACCTCAGGAGGAGCCCCGAACCGTCCGACGGCCTCGTAGAGCACCCAGCCGGCGACAGCGAAGAGAAGAACGGCATTGGCCAAAGCAGCCAACACCTCGGAGCGGTAGAGCCCGAACGTGCGTCCCTGCCCAGCCTTCGAGCGCCTCGCGACGACGATGGCGACGGCCGCGAGCGCGACCCCGAAGACATCGGTGAACACGTGCGCGGAGTCAGCGAGCAGGGCAAGGGAGGACGTGACGAGCCCCACACTGACCTGGAGGACGAATGTGACAAGCCCAAGCCCGACGGCGATCCACAGCCGCCGAAGGTGGCGACCACCAGCCGAGACAGCCTGCTCAGGCGAAACACCGTGCCCGTGTCCGTGACCCATCACGCCTCCTCACTCACAGTCAACATATAGCGACATGCGCATGAGTGCAACCCGTCCAACGTCGCCCCACCGAATACCTCCGTGACACATACGCTAAGCTTCCCAGCGAAGACCAAGGCCCCTGTAGCTCAGGGGATAGAGCACCGCCCTCCGGAGGCGGGAGCGCAGGTTCGAATCCTGCCAGGGGCACGGTCTTGCACCAGCGTTGTTTTCGCAGGTACAAGACGTGTCACCTGGCACGAACCTTCACTTCATGTGTCTCATCCAGCCGCTGTCAGCGCGCCTATGACACGAAGTGAGACCCATTGAACTACAGAGCGAACCCGCCACTCCGCACCTCTCAGTGCTGCGCGTATCACAGACACTACGAGCGTAGTAACGAGTGTTGGGTCGACTATGAAGACGTCAGCCGGTGCAGTCTGTCAACTCACGCATGTGAAACTCCGGCTGGTTCCTTTGGACCACAGGGCATTGTCGGCATCCCCGGTCTAGTCGGGCACCGACTGCCTCCAGCTGATCCAGGTTGGTGCTGGTGGCCGCAGCCGCCAGCCCAGCCAACTAAAAGCATCAGGATTAGCCGCAGTACCCGGCTGCCAATCCAGTTCACTGTGCCCGTTCGTGACATGTCCGCTCATGTCACGAACGGTTCCACGCTGAGCTGCACAAACGGCCAGTTTGCAGCGTCTTTGCCGGACGTTTCGCCTGGTGTTGCTTTCGCACGGGGGCAGCAGTCACTGCTCGAACAGTGTTGCCAGGCCTTACCTCGTGTAACTGCACAGGCGGCGGTGACCTCATGAACACCGCCACGCGTCCCCTCAGCACACAGCGGCATGTCCACCCCCGTGGCTGCATCGATGTCCTGCCAAGCGGTTCACACCGGGTACGGGTCTACGCGGGCATCACACCCGACACCCAACGCCACCACCACCAAACCACGCCCCTGCCCACGGCCGCTCACACCCGCCGACGTCGGACGCATCCTCGCCGAAGCCTGGAACCAGGCAGCGTGTGCCCGAGGTAACTCGCGCCCGCCATCGCGACCCGGCCGTCGCACCACGGCTGCGCACGCAGCCAGGCGACGGTGTCGAGGCCATCCTCCTTCTCCAGGTGGAACGGCCGGAACTCGCCACCGGAACCGAACGTCCCCCGCGTGCTTCGCAGGACCGTCTGCAGCCCGTGCGTGCGAACGTCGCCCCGAAAATCCGGCCCATCAGGCCCTTGCGACCGTACGGTGTCCGGATCAGCACCACCGGACGCGGCTCGTCACCCGGGACGGCGTAGCGATCGGCCAGCAGCCGCACGCCGTCGGCCATCGGGACGGGAATCGCCCTGGTCACCGCCGGAGCGGGCCCCTCGGCAGGGGAAGACCCAGAACCCTGTCCAGCAGTCGGTCGAGCACGCGTCAGCCGCCTTTCGTCCGGATCATCACTTTCCGCAGGCAGTCTTCACCACCGTCACGGTCCGCCGAGGACGATTGGCACCCGCTCGCCCTCAGTGCGCGACCAGGCAGGTTTCGACCTCCGCACCGCGTACACCGGCGTCCACACGAATACGACGAGTCCACGAGACCCAGGGGTACGGGTTCCACTCGCAGAACGGCGTCGTCAGCGCCACACCGCGCCGAGCGGACCCGGCAACCTCAACTTCCAGCCGTGTGGCGCTGCCCGCCAGCCCGGCGCGGGCCGCACGTCGGGCATCCGCTCGAACAACACGTCCAACGCGGTGCGCGCGACGGCGGTGACCAGCGGATGTGCCGGGCAGTGGTGCGGTCCGGTGCCGAACCCCAGATGTGTGCGGACGTCCCGGTGCACGTCGAACCGGTCCGGGTCGGCGAACACCGACCTGTCCCGGTTGGCCGAGGCGATGGCCGCCGCGATCATGCTGTTGGCCGGGAGATTTCGCCCGCTTAGGGCCACGTCACGGGTGGTGCGCCTGCCGAGTACGCCGACCGGGCCGCTCCACCGCAGCGCCTCGTACACCGCGACGCCGAGCAGGGCCCGGTCGGCACGGACGGCGGTGAACTGGTCCGGCGCCGACCACAGTGCCGTGAGAGTCCAGCCCGCGAGCCAGCCGGGCTCGACCACGCTCAACGCGATGTGCTTGAGCACCGGCACCACGTCGGCGTCCGGTCGTGCCTGGCCCGGTGGCCGGTTGGCGTGCAGCAGGTGGGAGGTCACCGACCTGTCCGGCTGCGCACGCAGCCGCCGGACGACGTCGGTCACCGCCGTGTCGTCGGCCAGGATCCCGGCGGCGGTCGCGGCCAGCTCGCGGTCACGGCCGAAGTCGTTGGCCACGTCGGTCAGCAGGTTTCCCCAGCGCCGCAGCGTTTCGACGCCGTCACCGGACTTGAGCCCGAGCAGTGCGGTCATGGCGATCACCGAGACCGGCTCGAAGTAGTCCGCCGCCAGGTCGGCTCGACCGGCCGGGGACACCGTCTCCGCGACGCCCCGCGCGACCGGTCGCGCGATCGTGTCCACGAAGTCGGTCACCCGGTGGGCGTCGAAGTCGTGCCGGATCGCCTCCCGCACGTCCTGATGGGACTCGCCTTCCCGCATCAGCAAGGGCGTTCCCCCGCACAGCCCCAGCATCGGCGACCCCGGCTGGTCCGTGGTGAACCGCTCCACGTCCGTCAGGACCGTGTGCACGTCGGACCAGCCGGTCACCAGCCACTGGCCGATCTCCGGTACCCAGGCGACCGGCTCCCGCGTCCGCAGCCGCGCGTAGACCGGATACGGGTCTTCCTCCAGTTCCGCGACGGTGACCACGGCGCCGGCCACGGCGTCAGTCCGCGAAGGACAGCGCGGTCGCCACCTCGGGCAGGGGGAACGGATGCTTGCTCAGTCGTTCGGTGTGTTTGGCGAGACTCTCCAGGAACCTCGCCGCCAGGTCGAGCGTGAACCCCTGCCTGCACACCACCCGGACCACATCCACGTGTTCCAGGTCCGGCGGCAGGCTGTACGCGGGCACGTGCCAGCCGTCGCTCTTGAGCGTCTCGGACAGGTGGTACACGGTGAAACCCGCTTCCCCCGGGTCCCGCAGGCGGAACGCCACCACCGGCAAGTCCTCGCCGTCACCGACGATGTCGAACGGTCCGACGGCCCGCACACCTTCGGCCACGTACCGCGCGACCTCCTGGCAGCGCTGGGCGATCAACTGGTACCCGGCCAGCCCGTTGCGCAGGAACTGGTAGTACTGCGCGATCACGCCGGACGCCGACCGGGAGAAGTTCAGCGTGAACGTGGGATGGTGACCGCCCAGGACGTTGCAGTCGAAGACGAGCGACTCCGGCAGGTACTCCGGGTCACGCCACAGGCACCACCCGGCCCCCGGGTAGACCAGGCCGAACTTGTGGCCGGACGCGCTGATCGACACCACCCGGGGCAGCGCGAAGTCCCAGGCGAAGTCCACGTCGAGGAACGGCGCGATGAACCCGCCGCTGGCCGCGTCGACGTGCAGCGGGACGTCGACGCCCCGGTCGGCCGCCACATCGTCGAGCGCGGTGGCGATGGCTGCGACCGGGTCGTAGCGCCCGTCCTGGGTGCTGCCCAGCACCGCCACCACGCCGATCGTGTTCTCGTCCACCGCCGCGGCGGCCAGCGCCGGGTCCAGGATCGTGCGCCCGTCGGCCAACGGCACCGTTCGCGCTTCCACGTCCCAGTAGTTGCAGAACTTCGGCCAGCAGACGTGGACGTGCGTGCCGAACACCATGTTGGGCCTGCCCGTGCCGCCCTTCTCCCGCCACCGGCGCAGCATCGCCAGACCGGCCAGCATGGCCGCCTCCGAACTGCCCACAGTGGAGCAGCCGATGAACTGGCCGTCGTCGTCGTGCCACAGGTTCGCCAGCGCGTTGACGCACTCCTGCTCGATGTTCGCGCTGGCCGGGTACTCCTCGCGGTTCATCAGGTTGATCGACGCGGTCTCGGCGTAGATCCGTTCCAGCTCCGGCTCGGCGGCCGTGGTGCAGAACGTGGCGAGGTTGAGCGCCGCCCGTCCGTCGAGCAACAGCCGGGACTGCACGATGCCCGCGGCGACGCTCGCGGGCATCGGGTCCTCCGGGAGCCGTCCCTTGGGGACGACGTCCTCGTCGATCCGCTGCGCGAACACGGGAGCGATCTGCAGGTCCTGGTCATCGGTGATCACGCGCTGCAAGCTCATGGCAACCTTCGCTGAACGACGTGAGGAAACGGCTCGGACAGCACATCGTGTCAGCGCACAAGGGAGCATGGGAACATCATCGACGACTCAGTACCCGGACGAGTCGGCTGGCGAACTCAACTGGCGGACACCCTTCACGCACTGTCCAAACCAGGCATCCCGCGCACTGGTGAAGCTTCCCGAACGGACCAGTCATGAACCCCCGTTGGCCGATCTGCCGCACTCACCTCCAATTCGTCCTAGGTGGACAGACTGCGTTCTGGATCGGACAGTCGCTCGCCGTTGTGGACAAATGCTGGCCAAATGCCGTTGTACGCGAGCGGCGTCATCGGCACGTTGCTGCGTCTGATACAGCTCAAGGGTTTCGGCCGCGTGGTAGTCGTGACTGAGTTCGCGGAGCAGCCCGAGTGCCTGCCGATAGCAGTCGAGAGCCTCGGTCTGACGGCCGGTGTTGTGGGCGAGGTAGCCAAGGGTGTCCAGTGTGGTCGCTTCCAGTTCGGTCACGGTGGCTGCGCGCCAGAGCCAGGCTGGGCGCGCGCAACAAGACCCCGCTCCCGCGCAGCACCGTCCAAGACGCCCTCGCCGGCCGCCGCCTACCACGCAAGAGCCTCGTTCTCGGACTCATCCGCGCCTGTGGCGTTCCCCAAGCGATCGCCGCTGGGACATCGCCTGGACCCGGCTGGCCGACCACACAAGCACATCCACTCCCCCGCGGACTCAACTCCAGCGAAGCCTGACGCGCGACATCGCGGATGCGGGCCTGCTCCGGATCGGCTCCACCTACCTCGGCGAGCTGGAATGGAACAACTCTTCGCCGAGGTCACCGACCTCGACATCGTCGTGGCCTACGGCCGAAGTCGTGTTCCGGGGCGTCAGTGAGGCTGCACGGAGGCACAATTCCGCAGTCCGTGACCAGCTCAAACGCTCCCCACATTGCTTCATCGCTAGGAGAGAAGCAGAGAGGAAGAGGCATTGGCGCGGAAGAACGATGGTCAGACGCCGCTGTCGGCAAGGTCCGCCATGTCGAGGAGGGCCTGGGCAACCTGCCGTGCTTCCGCCGGGAGCAGGTGCAGCTTCGTGCGATCGCCCGGCAGCTGACCGACCACGACCCGGGGCCCGACCTCTCGCACGTGCTGATCGAGATAGACCACCAACTCGGTCGGCCGGTAGTCCGACGGCTTGTGCGGAACCTGTCCAGCGACACTCAGGTCTTCGCTGGACAGCAAGACATCCCGCACGTCATCGGACGTCGCGCGGGACCGGCAGCCAGCCGACGGCAACGTCGTAGAGCGTGTCCCCGAGCCAGACCAGTGCCTCCGCCTGTGCAACCGCGACCACATCGCGCCGAACTTCTCGCACACCGCCGGTCTTTTCCTACCCGGACTCCGGTGTCCGTCGAGTATCCGCTCGTCGGCATGTGGGGAGGTTCGGTCTGCTGCTGGCGGAGCCGCTTCTTGTCCAGACCCAGTCGGGCTGGCCCCCGCATCGACGGTTCAGCGTGGTGCACGAAGAATGGTCTGATGTTCTCGTTGCGGTGGCGCCGCGTGCCGGCGCGGATGGCCACAGCCCGTGGGTTGATCACCGATCCGTCAGGCCGGTGGTTGATCGTTCGGCCGATCGGTCGCCGGCACTGGCAGCTTCCAGGCGGCCGGATCGAGCACGGCGAGTCGCCCAGCACCGCGTGCCGCCGCGAGCTGCACGAGGAGCTGGGCGTCGATCTCGAGCCCGGCCCGCTGCGCGCGGTGACATGGCGACCAGCCCGGCGCCGCTCCGCCCGGTACGGGTTCATTTTCGACATGGGTCAGCACGAGGACCTCTCGATCCGGCTGCAGGCCACCGAACTCACCGCGTGGCGCTGGGCCACCCCCGAGGAGGCCTTGCCGCTGCTGAAACCGGACGTGGCCAAGGCACTCACCACCACGAGCCTCGCAACAGCCGTCTACCTGGAGTTCTGACCCGACTGCCGACAACCGCTCATCGGCAGAAGAGGACGCCTTCGGCAGGACGTGCCGGGCCGCCGTTGACGGGCGGTGTGGCGGGGCGCTCGCGCTGAACTTGTTGATCACGGTGGTCGGTGAACCGTCCGGACCGGCGTCCTGTGGCAGTATTCGGGCCATGTCACCGAAATCCGCACAGAGCGATGCGTCCGTGAGAACTCTGGTCCTCCGGGCGATCTGGCCGGACATGATTGACGGCTGGGCCGAACCGGGCGCACTGGAGGCGACCCCGGCAGCGGCCCGTTTACTGGAAGCCGGTGCCGACCGGGACGATCTGATCCGGCTCGCCAGGAACGCGGCGTATGACACAGCCTTCCAACTGCTGTATCGATTGACCGCGTACGGGCGTGATGAGGACGCACCGGCGGACAGTCCGGGCTGGTGCCTGGTCGAGTGCACCCCCGGATTCGAGCTGACCGAGCGGGAAATAGGTTCGTTGCACGAGGATTTGCTGTCCCTCGACCCATCCGGCCGGGAAGGCGAAGACCTCTTCACCTGAGCCGAACCAGCCCGGACACACGCCAGTCCAGCGTTGCTCGTGTGAGAAATGGCGCAAAGGACGGTCACGCCGCTCTCAGGGGCCACTTGTGTCTCACCTGAGCCGGGGACGGAGGGGTGTCATCGACGGTCCAGGCTGGCTTCGGGATACCCGCCGCGGTCGACATGAAACACCCGGGACCGTTCGGCCGCGGCGTGCAGATGCGGGTGTTGTCCGGGGCTCCGTGGGGCATCGTTGACCTGGCCGCCACCGACGCGGCGACCACCATGCTCAAAATCCAGGCATGCCAGTTGATTCGCTCGACGAAGTCGCCGCGACCACTGTCGGTATGACCCACGGCGCAACTGTCTGCCGGAAACGAGGCACTTGATCGTCCACTTGGGATCAACCCCGCGGCATTCTGGGCCGCTCGAACAGACACGGTCTCAGGACGAGTTGGTTCCTGTGTGATGCCAAGAACTGTGAGCCCGAGCAGGGTGCTGGCAACGCCGTGTTCCCCTGCGCATCACGTGACTTGTTCGAGGGGCGCGGGTAAGTGCTGTGCCGATCTCCGAGAACGACCCCGACTGCGATGGAATTGCCTAGTGGCACCGCAACACGATCAAGGCCGCGGTTGTCGCGGGAGCACAGCGCATCCTGTACACCGATCACCAGGACGCGTGCGATGACAGCCCGTTCACCCGGCGCGGGAGCACGCCGCCGCTGAAGCGTTGCTCGGGACGTCCGGGGTCGCCTGGACCGCACTGCGCAACGGGTTCTACGCGCACAGCCTCGACTGGATGCTTGGCGACGGGCAGCATCGTCGCACACCCGGTCGCCGCCCTGGGTGTTGTTCGGCGGACCATATGTCGTGCTGCACTTCCCGAGCCTGTTCGCCAGCCGACCCGCAGCTGGCCGAACTCCTCGGGCCAGAACCACGCACCGTCGCCGACCTGCTCACCGACTGGATCAAGGCCTGAGACTGGCTCGTTGAAGTTGGTACGCCGGATCCCTTCGGCATTTCGACGTGCCTGAGTCCTCCGAGACGATGGCAGCTTCTTTTCCCGGACTTCCCGGGACGCTCGAAGACGGGCGTTTGCCCCGTCAGGGCCAAGGGTAAACAGCGGTTCGACGGGCATGATCAACAAGCCATTCCGAGTCGCCGTTATTGGAGATCGAATGAGAAACTCGAAGTTTCGGGTCGCGGCCGTTCTGGCCGGTGTCGTGGCATGGACGTCACTTCAGTCCTACGGAGTGTCAGGCGCCGCGGGGCCGACCAACGCGGGGTTCGCTTACGTGAGCGCGGTCGGCGACCACGTCGGTGGCGGCGACACTCAGCGCGTGACGTCGGAGAACGGCGATTTCACGGTGAGGTCGAGCGCCGGTAGCGTGGAAGTGATGGCGTTGTACCAAAGAGACGGGCAGCTCACCTTCGTCAACATCACACTCGCGGCTCCCCGCGGTCAGGTGATCACCACCGGGACATATGAGGGAGCCCGACGCGCCGCGTTCCGCGAAGGCAACACGCCGGGAATCGATGTCGTCGCCCACGGTCGCGGATGCAGTGACGTCTTCGGAAAGTTCACTGTCCGTCACGTCGGTTATGGGACGAATGGTGCTCCGGCAAGTTTTGTGGCGGATTTCGAACAACACTGCGAATCTCCCACCGCTCCGGTGTTGCGAGGGAGCGTCGCGGTGCGCTCGGTGCGAAGTTGAGTGGGTGTCCGTAGCCGCGCAACACGAACGTCTTGCAGTGCGGCTTGGGTGCGAAGGAGCGATGCGAGCTCACCGATCTTCCAGCCATGCGGAGGCCGTCAGTTCCCCGCCGACGGCGCCAGGGTGGTGCAACGCCGAGCGGTGCGGTGGACATTCGGACGTGTCATCGTAGGCAGGTGATCGAGTAGTCGCCGTTGTCCTGTTTGGTGACGCCGTGTGTTTCGCTGGGAAAGCCGGGGAAGTGGCGGTCGAACTCTTGCAGGGCGTTGAGATAGCGCAGGGTGGGGTCGTGTTCGTCGCCCGCGCGTTCGCCGGGCATGAGGACGGGGATGCCGGGTGGGGTGGTGACGACCATGGTGGCTACCGTTCGACCGGCGAGTTGGGCGAGGCGAACCGGTTCGGTGCCACCTCGGATCAGTCGCTGGTAGGTCTGCGCCGGGGTGAGGACCGCTGCGGGGGTGTGGGTGAACGCTTCGTCCAGTAGCGCGGTGAGTTCGCTGTCGCGTAGTTGGGTGTGCATCTGGTCGCAGAGTTCGGCCAGGGTGAGTCCGGCGTATCGCGCCGGGTGGTCTTTGACGAGCGCGGGCAGGACCCGGTCGACGGTCGCGCCGGTGTCGTAGAGGTTCTTGAAGTCCATGAGCGCGTCGAGCAGAGTGCCCCATTTGCCTTTGGTGATGCCCATGGAGAACAGGATCAGGCAGGTGTAGGCGTCGGTCTTCTCCACCACGATCCGCCGGGTTTCCAAGTAGGTGGTCAGAATGCGGGCCGGGATGCCCATCTCGGCGACGGTGCCGCGGGCGTTCACGCCGGGGCAGGTGATGCTGACCTTGATCGGGTCCAGCAGGCAGTAGCCCTCGTCCATCCCGTCGAAGCCGTGCCAGTCCGCACCGGGTGCCAGCTGCCAGCACCCTGGCTCGGTGCGCAGCAGGGGGAGCGGTGCGTCGGCGAAGGCGTGGGTCTGGCCGGTGGCCGGGTCGGTCACCTCGTCGGGTTGCCAGGCGCCGAAGAACCAGTCGGGTCGGTCACCGGCGTCGGTGATGCGTCTGCCGATCCGGACCAGGGCTTGGCGGAACCGGATGGCCTCGGTGATCGCCTCGCTGGTGAGCCAGGCGCCCCCGGGGCCGTCCATCATGCCCGTGGCGACGTCCAGCCCGGCGATCATCGGGTAGCTCGGTGAGGTGGTGGCGTGCATCATGAAGGTTTCGTTGAACTGCCGGTGCTCGACCGGCGACCGTGGTGAGTTCTTGACGTGCAGCATCGCGCTCTGCGAGGGGGCGGCGAGCAGCTTGTGGGTGGACTGGGTGGACAACACCGTGGGCCGCACCTCGTCGGGCAGTGCGGCGGCGTCGACGGACATGCCGTAGCGGCGGGCGTAGAGCGGGTTGAACCGGGCGTAGGCGAACCACGCCTCGTCCAGATGGAGCCTGGGGACGCTGGCACCGAGCAGTTCGGCGACCCGGACCGCGTCGTAGCACAGTCCGTCGTAGGTGGAATTGGTGATCACGGCGTAGACGGGGTCCTTGCCCGCCGCACCCTCGGTGAAGGGGCTGTCGCGCAACTGGGCGGCGACAGCCTCCGGGGTCATGGCGGCAGGCGGGATCGGACCCATCAGCCCATATCCGTTGCGGGTCGGCAACAGGTAGACCGGTCGGCCGCCGGTGAGGGTCAGGCCGTGGCCGATCGCCTTGTGGCAGTTGCGATCCACCAGGACCAGTTCGTCGGTGGCGACACTGGCGTGGCAGGCCAGCCGGTCACCGGTGGAGTCGCCGTGCAGGACGAAATAGGTCAGATCCGCGCCGAAGACACGTGCGGCGTTGCGCTCGGCGTCGCCGATGGGGCCGGTGTGTTCGAACAGCGAGCCCAGTTCGGCCACCGAGATCGACAGGTCGGTACGGAACAGCAGCTCACCGTAGTAGTCGAAGTAGGCGCGCCCGACCGGGGACTTGAGATAGGCGACCCCACCGGCGTGTGCGGGGGTGTGCCAGGAGTATTCGTGGTTGTCCTCGAACCGGCGCAGTTCGCGGAAGAACGGGGGCAGGATGTCGTGCAGGTACTGCTCGGCGGCAACCCCGATCCGGCCGGCGACGAAGTCGGGGGTGTCCTCGATCAGCCACACGTAGCCGCAGATGACCTCGGACACCCACAGTGGCAGGTCGTCCACGGAGGTGGCGGCGGTGACCAGGAACACCGGGAGTCGGCCGAACCGGGACATCAACGCCCTGAGCACGACCTCGGCCGGGCGTTGTGCCGGTTCGGCCGCGGGCGCCGGGCTTTCCCGCGGCGTGAGGTCCCAGTCGACCAACACCGCGGCCAGTTCGGCTCGGCTCTCGATCAGGGCCAGCGCGTCCGCGGCCGTCTTCGCGCGGGCGATCGCGTGCCCCCGTTCGCCCAGCGCCGTACAGATCCGGTCCAGATGGTCGGTCACCACCGCGCCACCGCCGCCGTCGTCCAGAACCGTCAGAACCGTGGATCGCGGCACGGTGCACTCCCCTTACCTCGCGGCACAACCCCAGCTCCACGGTGAAGCGTGTCTCCAGCGGATGTCGAAAAGGACGACACAACCGCTGACGCACGGATTGTTCCGAGACTGCCAGAATCACCCGGCAAACCGAGGTTGACCACAAACCGCCGCTACGACTACTCCGTTGCCTCAGCGTGCTACCCGCAAGAGTGACCCCCGTACGTGACGCCTGACTCACTGTGAGCCGGTGCGCAGCCGGATGAGGTGCGGTCGAGCAGTTCGTTGTGGCAGGTCTGTTCTCACCGCTCCACGACTGAGTTCAGTCGGACCTTCCGAACGTCGCTGCGAAACCTGGACGCGGCAGTGTTCGATGAGCACCATGACGCGGTGCACGCTCATCTCGCCGCAATATCCCAGGATTACGCCATTGCTCGGTAGCCCGGCCAATGCGGTAAACGGATGACGTACGGCCTGCCTTTCACCTCGTCGCGGTGCTCGAATTCGACTCGGCTGCGGCATTCGGAGAGAGCACTGAGCTGAGTGGACGGCCAGGCTGGATGCAGCGGTGGGGTCGGCGTGCGCCGCCGCGGCAACGGCAGTCGCGCTTGCGGTCGTCCTCCTGGTCGAAAACCAGTGCTTTCTTGCCGGGGAAGTGCTTGAACAGGGTCGTGGTGGCCACGTCGGCCGACCTCGGGTGCCTTGTCCACCCGCACGCCATCCCCAAGTGAACTCATTGCACCTTTGCATCGAGTCTGCTTTTTGGGATCATGCCCCCAGCGGGTTTTAGTCCATTTTAGATAGTCGAATCCCGTTGCGTGAGAACAGATACACCGGTCGCGAACAAGACTGAACATCGGCGCACCGGTCGTGCACTCCTGGAGATGGTCCCGAAAGGAGGGCACACCATGCGCCCGAACACGTCCGCTGACACCGAATGGTCGGTCGATGACCGGTGCACGAACTGCGACGTCGCGCGACAGCTCGCGCCCGGCCTGATCGGTGAGGCCGACGGCAAATCCGTGATCCTGCACCAGCCTCGCAACGCGGCCGAGGACCTGTTGCCGCACGCCGCCGCGTACGCCTGCCACGCCCGGTCGATCCGACGCGCCGACGCGCCGTTGGAACCGGCGCTCGACCCGTACCCGATGCGCATCGAGGGCCCGGTTTTCCTGTGTGGACACAACTCGTCGCAGACCGCGGGCGCCAACTCGTACCTGCTGGTCCGTCCGTGCGGGAACATCATGATCGACACGCCGCGCTGGAGCGAGCCACTCGCGGCCCGGTACGAGCGGCTCGGCGCGGTGACCGACGTCCTGCTGACACACCGGGACCACGCCACGCACGGCAGGCGTTACGCCGATCGGTTCGGCGCCCCGTTGTGGATCACGAAGGCGACCTCGACGCGTCACCCGACGCCGACCAGGTGATCCGCGACGCCGAACCGGTCACCGTCGCCGACGGCGTGATCGCCCACCCGTTGACCGGGCACACCCGGGGCAGCGTGCCGTTCCTCGTGGACGAGCGGTACCGCTTCACAGGCGACAGCGTGTACTGGTCGCGGGAGCTCGGCGATCTGGAGATCGCCGAGACGGTCACCTGGTACTCCGTGGAGCTCCTCGCCGAGTCGCTGGCCGCCTCGGTGGGCCGGTTGCGGTTCGAATGATTGCTGCCCGGGCACGGCGACCGGGTGCGGCTCGACGCCGCGGACATGGACCAGCGGTGGCGGCGCCTGACCGCCCGTGTCGCCACCCTGCGGCCCCGGCCGATCGACTTCACCGCTGTTCGATGGTGAAGGTGACCGCATTCGGCGCATGGTCGACATCCAGCAGGCGGTGATCCGCGCCCACCACCGGATCTACGAGCGTCCCGACGGGCGGCTGGGGCACAAGCTCCAGGGCACACCGACTCTGCTGCTGCGCGCGGTCGGCCGCCGCACCGGTCAGCAGCGCACCAGCGCGCTCGTCTACGCCCGCGAAGGCGAGGCGTATCTCGTGGTGGCGTCCAACGGTGGTGGCGCCAAGACTCCGGCGTGGCCGCACAACATCCGCGCCAACGCCGACTGCGAGATCCAGGTCGGGCGTGACCGGCGAGCGGTCCACGCGGAGGTGGTCGGCCCCGGCGATTCCCGCTACGCGGCACTGTTCGCCCGCTGCGACAGCAACAACCGGGGCCGCTATTCGACCTACCAGCAGCGTACGACTCGACCCGTCCCCATCGTCGTGCTCATCCCCGCCCGACATTTCGACTCTTCCGAAATGTCGAAGCATCGGTTAGGGTCGTGCCATGCGACCACTGGCCCAGCCCGCGTCCGACTCGATCGAGCTCGTGTCGGTGCTGCACGCGCTCGGCGACCCGGTCCGGCTGGAGCTGGTGCGGCGGGCCTGGGCCACGCCCGGACTGACGTGTTCGGCCGACGGGCTGTCCGTGCCCGCGTCGACGTTGACCAACCATTGGCGGATCCTGCGGGAGGCCGGGGTGGTCAGCATGACCGTCGACGGCAGGCACCGGCGGATCCAGTTGCGCGCTGAGGACCTGCGTGCCCGTTTCCCCGGATTGCTCGACCTGATCCTGGGCATCGACACCGAGTCCTAGCACCACGAAGTCCTAGCAAGAAGAAGGCCGCACACCGCGGTAGCGGGCGCCGACACGCGCCCGCTACCGCGGCGCCTCTGCGCGCCTTCGATCACCTCGGGGGAAGGACGTTTCATGTCCGTGAACATCCGGACGAGCCGCACGGCGCTGCTCGCGATCACCTGTCTCGGCCAGTTCATGGTGTTGCTCGACAGCACGATCGTCGGCGCGGCGTTGCCCGACATGCGGCAGCGGTTGCACACCGGGCTGGCGGGCCTGCAGTGGATCGTCGACGCCTATGTGCTGCTGGTGGCGATGTTGTTGCTAACCGGTGGCGTGTTCGCCGACCGGTTCGGCCGCAAGCGGGTGTACCTGCTGGGTGTCGCGGTGTTCACCGTGGCCTCGGTGTTGTGCGCTTTCGCGCCGTCGGCCGGGTGGCTGATCGCCGCGCGGGCGCTGCAGGGGATCGGGGCCGCCGCGCTGAGTCCGGCGTCGTTGGCGCTGATCACGGCGGCGTACCCGGTGGCCGGGGAACGTGTCCGGGCGATCGGGGTGTGGGCGGGGATCAGCGGACTCGGCCTGGCCGCGGGACCGGTGGCGGGTGGCGTTCTCGTGGAGGCGTTCGGGTGGCCGGTGATCTTCCTGGTCAACGTGCCCGTCGGCGCGGTGCTGCTGCTGGCCGGTCGGCGCGGCCTGGCGGACTCCCGCAATCCGGGCGCGCAGGCGATCGACGTTCCGGGCGCGGTGTTGTCGGTTCTCGGTGTCGGGACGCTGACGTTCGGGTTGATCGAAGGCGCTTCCCTTGGCTGGGGTTCGCCCGTCATCGTGGGCAGCTTTGCCGCGGCGGTGGTGCTCCTCGCCGGTTTCGTCGTGGTCGAAGGGCGCGTGTCCGCGCCGATGATGCCGTTGCGGTTGTTCCGGCAGCGGCTGTTCACGGTGTCCAACACGGCCATGGTCGTGGTCGGTTTCGCCCTGATGGGGTCGGCGTTCTTCTTCTCCCAGTTCTTCGTGTCCGTGCAGGGCAGTTCGGTACTGGTCGCGGGTCTGCGGACGCTGCCCATCTCGCTGGGCATGGTGGTCGTCAGCCCGTACGCGGGCAGGCTCGCCGCCCGCTATGGCTTCCGGATCGTGGTCACCACCGGGCTGGTGCTCGCCGGGACGGGGTTGCTGGCGTTGGGTTTCGTGCACGCGGACACCGGATACGGCAACGTGTGGTGGCGGCTGGCGATCGCCGGAGTCGGGTTCGCGCTGACCCTGTCACCGCTGACCGGTGCCGCCATCCAGTCGGTCAGCCCGCGGGAAGGCGGTCTCGCATCGGGCGTGAGCACGACAACCCGGCAGATCGGCGCGGTGCTGGGGGTGGCGGTGCTCGGCGCGATCGTGCGGGCCGAGGAGACCGGCGGCGGGTCCTTTGCGGACGGACTGAACGCGGCGTTCGTGACGGCCGGGGTCGTCACGGTGCTGACTGCCGTACTGACCGGTTTGTGGCTGTCGCGTCAGCGGATCCCCACTGCGGACCGCAGTGCTACTCTGGAACGTGACAGCCAAAGATAGCGCTGTCGATCTCCCGGTAGGACTGCCCCGGACACCCGGTGCGGGCCGCGACCTCGTCGTTCTGTAGGACGTGGATGGCTTTGGCCAGTCGGCCGACGCGGCGGGCACAGCAACGGAATTTGCGCAGGACGCGCCAGGTCTTGAGTTGGGCGTGGGCGCGTTCGCCGGGGCCGCAGGCGGGCGTGGGCGCGGTTGGCGTCCTTCTGGGACTCGGGTTTGTTGCGACCCTTGGACGGGGTGATCACGCGTTGTCCGGTTTTGCCGGATCCGTGGTAGCCCTTGTCGCCCAAGGCGATTAGCCCGGTGCCGCGCAGCGCGGCGAGGATGTTCCAGATCCGGGCAGCGGCGGTGTCGTGGGCGCTGTCGGGCAAATCGCCGGACACCCACAGGATCGTGCCGTCCGGGGAGACGATCACCTGCAAACTCACTCCGTGCATCGTGTGTTGCCGGAGTAGAAGGGGCGGTCGGCAGCGATCCGGTCGATCGGGATGAGCGTGCCGTCGATGACCACGTAAGCCAGGCCCTGACGTTTCGCCGTGCGCAGTGCGTCCCGCAGCTTCGGTGCTCGTTGGGCGAGTGGTTTCACGACTTCGTCGACATAGCGCCAGCAGGTTGGGGTGGAGGCCGCGAACCCGGTGCCGAGGCGCGCTTCGGTCCCGTCGCGGCGAGGTCGAAGGTGAATGTGAACTGGTTGGCGTCGTGGTGGACTCGCCGTCTGTCGACCAGGACCCCTTCGGGGAGTTGGTCGACAGGAACACACGGCCGACGAGAGCACCGAGACCTTCACGCGCCTGCTCACGAGCCGTGAGCGCTGGTACCTGGAAGACCGTATGTCAAGCTTGATGGAGGTACGCGGGAAGATCGTGCTTCTCCGGCGATTCAGCCATACCGGTGCCTTGGGGAGCAACGCGGACGACTGGCCTGACGACACCAGGTTCACCAAGAGGCCGGTCAGCCTGGTGTGGCTGGGCATCAAGGACCCGGACTACTGCGCCGAGAAGGACAACCGCGGGTGCAGCGTGGCCGGTCTGCACGACAAGGCCCAACGCCTCACCAAGGCAGGCATCCAGGTCCTGTACGGCTTCTACGGCTACCACCCCGGCCGAACTGGGCGGCAGGGGCTGGCAAAGCCTGCAGGGCAAACTCGGCCCACTCGAAGGCATCACGGTAACCGGCGCACAGAGGACTGTCAGAGAACCTACGCCAAATACGGCCCAGGCCTGCCCGCGCGCAAGCGCGCCATGGACTACGGCGACACCGACATCCGTGAGGGCTTCGGCACGTGCGGCGACAAGAGCCGGACCACGTGCACAGAGCTGAAGTGCGCCGCCATTTCCCGTGACAGGAACAAGCTCGCCGCCACGTTCTCCTGGACAACCGACCAGGACGACGCCCCGTACGTGGACAAACTGCTCGACGTGGGCAAGGTCGCCGAGTACAACGACGGCAAGGAATGCGCCAAGTCCATCGCTCATCCGTGACTGGGTCAGCAAGCGCAGCGCCGCACACCGGATGGCCACCGGCTCCGACCGGCTGTTCACATAGGACGCACGCCGAAATGCGGGAAGTTCCACGATTTCCGTTTTGCACGCTGTTCAGGGCCGCTGAACAGCGCGTTCGCCTCTCTCGGTGCCCGATCGATCACCGCAGGTGAGTGTCGGTCTGGGCGGTTTCAGGCCAGCTTGAAATCCTTCGGGTCGCTGCTTTTCGCGCGTTGACACCCCGTTTACGGTCGTGTAATACTCGCCGACATAACTGGGGCGAAGGTATAGGTGTTTTTCGTGAACATCGATTCAAGTCGTGCTGAGCGGGTTATTGCTGCTTCGGTGATGAAATCCGGTACGCATCTCATTCAGGAGTTGCTCGTCGCGGCTGGGTACGGTATCTACGGCCAGTCGCGGATCACTGATGGGATTCGGCCGCGATTCGATCGGGCCGCGCAGGCTCGTATTGTCGAAACGGTTTTCGATCCGGTCACCGTCGAGAAGCTTTCCGGTGCCGATCCGGCGACTTTCTCCGAGGCCGCCGACGAGGCGTGGCGTGCTCTCGGGTGGGCGTGGCAGACCAAGTTCGGCATGCCGTTGGAGAACCGGTACGGTCGCGAGGTGCTGGACACCGATCTGATCCGGGAGACCGTTCAGCGGACCGCTGCGATGGACTTCGCCGAAACGCCAGCCGGTGTCGCGTGGATCCTCAGTGAGGTCGAGCTTCCCCGTATCGATGGACGCTTCCTGCGGGAGTGGTTCACCACCGGCCGTCCGCACATGCTGTTCACCTACCGTGACCCCCGCGACGTCGTGCTGTCCATGGTCAACTTCCTGTCCGGGTTGACTCGCCAGGGCTATGGCACGTTCAGTCAGTTCGCGGTCTTCCACGAGATCCTCGCCGCGAAACCCACTCTCGACGAACGGCTGACGTACGCACTCTCCGATCCGGCTTTCCCGGGTTTCGCGGAATTCCAGAACTCTCAGTGGTTACTGCACCACCCGCGGGTGTGCCGGGCGACGTTCGAGGAACTCATCGGTGAACGCGGCGGCGGTTCGGCCGACCGGCAGTTGGCCGCGGTCACCAGGATCCTCGAATTCCTCGACGTCGACGCCGACCCCCGGCTGATCGCGGACCAGCTTTTCAACGACAGCGCCTTCACTTTCTACAAGGGCCGGATCGGCGCGTGGCGCGAGGTCTTCACCGCACGGCACGAAGCGCTTTTCAACGAACGATTCGGGCACATCCTCACCGATTACGGATACGCATGAGCTTCCCCAGTATCGACGTCGGAGACCGCCTGCACGCCCTGCTCGGCCGGCCTGTCGTGGACATCGGCACGCTCTGGGAGGTCTGTGCCCACTTCGAGTGGGCCGACCGCCAGTCCACTGTGGATGGCATCGCCGCCTGGCTCGGCCCGGCACCCGGTCTCCAGGTCCTCGACAGCGCCTGCGGCAGCGGTTTCCCGGTCATCGACCTCTTCCGGCGCGGCTACGACGTCGCCTGTTCGGATGGCAGCCCGGCGATGCTGACCCACTTCCGGCGCAACGCCGCCGGTCTGGGTCTCGAACCGCAGTGCGTGCGCTGGGAGGATCTCGCCGGGCACTTCGGTCCCGGGCGCTTCGACGTGGTGATGTGCCGCGGCTGTTCGTTCCTCTACGCGGGGACCTGGGACAACGACAGTCAGCCGGACCGCGGGGCCCTGGTCGCCATCATGCGGCAGTTCGTGGCGTGCCTCCGGCCGGGTGGCAGGCTGTACGTCGACACCGCGCGGGCCGACAGCCTCGCTGCCCAGGGCTGGAGCCATTCGCCTCGGCGCGGCCTGACGATCGGGACGCACCACGTCGAACTCGAAGAGTGGCTGACGAACAAGCCGGACGAGGGAATCCGGTTGTGGCACAGCCGGCTCACCGTCGACGGACGCGTCCACGAGTTCGAGCGGCGCTCGCATTACCTGCCGCACAGCGAACTGGTCGCGTTGATGACCAGTGCCGGCCTGGTCGACGTCCGGGCTGAGCACGTCGAAGGCGAGTACTACCAGGTGTTCACCGGAAGGCGCTTGGATTGACCGCCAGGCGCCAGGTGTGGGTGGTGGCCAACGGCATCCTGTTGCTGGCTGTCTGTTCGTTCGCGATCGTCCCGCTGCTCGCGCTGTACCTGACGACCGACCTGGGCGCGTCCGCCGCGCAGGTCGGACTCGTCCTTGCCCTGTCGGCGTTGGCCAATCAGGGTTTGCAGGTCTTCATCGGCATGGCCGCCGACCGGGTGGGCAGCCGGGTCACGCTCACCACCGGGATCACGGTCGCGTGCGCCGGGTACATCGGTTTCGCGCTGGGGCCCGGGCTGGCCGGTCAACTGGCGGCTGGGATCACCCTCGGCGCTGGTCGGGCGATGTTGTCGCTCGTGGGCAAGGTGTTGCTGTTGGAGGTCGCGGGAGCGGGCAGCGCATCGGCGCTCACCCTGCGCACCATGGTCGTCAACGCCGGTTCGGCGCTCGGACCGGCGCTCGGCGGTCTGCTGTTCGGCAGCTACCGGTTGATGCTGGTCATCGGTGTCGTCGTACACGTGGTGGTGTGGCTGATTCTCGTGCCACACGCCGTCAAGCGTCCCGCGCGGCAACGTGACCGGGTCGGGCTGCGCGAGCTCGCGGGCAATCGGCGGCTCGTCGGGATCACGTGCGCCAGCATCGGTTTCTGGTTCCTGTACACGCAGTTGACGGTCACCTTCCCGCTGTACGTCAACCAGGCGTTCGACCTCAAGGGCGGGATCGGCCTGCTGTTCGCGCTCAACGCGGTGCTCGCTGTGGCCCTGCAGTTCCCCGTGCTCAAGCTGCTGGACCGCTGGACTGACAGCTGGCGTGCGCTTGTGATCGGCTGTGCCGTGGTGGGGTCGGGTTTCCTGCTCCTCGCGCTCGTTCCGGCCTTCTGGGCGCTGGTGGGCTTCATCGTCCTGTTCAGCGTCGGTGAGATCGTGGTCGTGCCGAAGCTGGACGTGCTGACCGCCGAGGTCGCCGACACCGGTTCCGTCGCCGGGGCCTTCGGGTTCGCGTCGCTCGGCTGGGCGGCGGGCGGGTTCCTCGGCAGCCTGCTCGGTGGCGTGGCGTACGCGGCTGCCAGCAGCACGAACCAGATGGGCTTGTTCTGGTCGTCGGGTTTCGTGGTCGGCTGCCTGGCCACGGCCGCTTTCGCTGTGGTGGCCGCGCGATCAAGACGCGTTCGGATCGGAGTGATGTAGGTGGACCCCGTGCTTGTCATCGTGGGCGGTGGCCGTGCCGAGTACAAACGCTACATACTCGAGCGGATCGCACGCAGCTACGCGATCGCGCTGCTGACGCCTCAGCAGCCGACGTGGGAACGGCCGTACATCGTCGACCACGTCACGATCGACCCGGCGGACAGCCAGTCGGTGCAGGCGGCGATCACGACGCTGTCCGACCAGTATCGGATCACCGGAGTGCTGACTCACCAAGAGCCTTGCATAAGCCTGGTTGCCCAAGCCGCTGAGGCGCTCGGACTTCCCGGCTGCGGCTCCGACGCCGCACGGCGATGCCGTGACAAGTACGCCGCGCGGCAGGCGTTCGAGGCGGCTGGCGTACCGTCAGCCCGGTATCACGTTGTCCACGACACCGCGGAAGCCGTTCATGCTGCTACGGAGATCGGGTTCCCGGTCGTGGTCAAGCCCCGTGGGCTCACCGCCAGTTTCGGAGTGTGCGTGGTTCACGACCGCGCCGAGCTGACCGAGGCGGTGGATCGCGCGCTGGCCAACACCTTCGCTGAAGGCTGGCAGTTCGAGCCTGGTGTCCTGGTCGAGGAGTACTTGCCGGGCACCGAGATCAGCGTGGACAGCGTGGTGCTGAACGGCGAAGCGCGGCCGATCGTGTACGCGGGCAAGGTGCTTGGGCCGCCGCCGTTCTTCGATGAGTTCGGGCACGTCGTCGCGCCGGTGTCCGATCTGGCCGACGAACCAGAGCGGGTGCTGGGCGTCGTCCGTGCCGCACATCACGCACTCGGCATCCAGAACTCCATGACCCACACGGAAATCCGGCTAACCCCGGACGGTCCACGTGTCGTCGAGGTCAACGGCAGGCTGGGCGGGGACCTGATCCCGTTGGTCGCCCAGTACGCGGGTGGGCCGGATCTCGCGACCATCTCCGCGCACGTGGCGACCGGCACAGGCTTCGACGTGCCCAACGAGGTCACCGGCGTGGCAGGCATCAGGTTCTTCTACCCCAGCGACGGCGAGGGATCACCGGACAGCGAGTGGGTTCGTCAACACGTCTCGCTCGCTGACGGTGGCGCCGCCGCACCGGCGGTCGCGGGCCGGTTCTACTACTCCCGTACCGGATTCGCGATCGTCGAGGCAGCGAGCCGGGCCGAGTGCCTGATGCGGATGACGGAACTCGCCAACGAGTGCTCACCGGTGGTGTCCTGATGGCAAGCCAGAACGTGTGGCTGCTGGCAGTCGGTGCCGGACCGTCGAACCTCGCACTCGCTGTCGCGCTGGAGGAACTGGCGCCGGAGTCGAAGGCCGCGAACTCGCTGATCGTGGAACGCGCCCCGGACGCCACCTGGCAGCGCGAGATGCTGTTCCCGTGGACACGCAGCCAGGTCTCCTTCCTCAAGGACCTGGTCACGCTGCGCAACCCGCTCAGTGAATACACGTTCGTCAACTACCTGCATTCGGTCGGCAGGCTGGACGAGTTCGTGAACCTGGGCAGCTCGACTCCGTACCGCATGGAGATCTCCGCGTACCTGCAATGGGTGTCGAAGTCCTTGCGCAGAACGCGTATCGAGTACAACCGTGAATGCGTCTCGGCGACTCCGACGGAACACGGCTGGACAGTGCGAATGGCTGACGAGTCCACTGTGTCCTGTCGCCATCTGGTTCTGGGTGTCGGACGGGACGCGCACATCCCGGCGGTCTTCGCAGCCCTGCCACGGGAGAAAGTCATCCACAGCACCGAGTTCCGCTCGAAGCTGGCCGACCTGGCAGGGACGCGGCCGCAGACCATCGCGGTGGTCGGCGGCGCCCAAAGCGCGACAGAGATGCTCTGGGAGAGCTACCAATCGCTGCCCGGCACGCGATGCGTCCTGCTCACCAGAGGTGTGGGGCTGCGCAGCTACGAACACAGCAAGTTCGCCAACCAGGTGTACCAGCCTTCGTTCGTCGACACCTTCTACCGCAGCGAACCCGAAGTGCGGCACCAGATGTTCGCCGACATGCGGCCGACCAACTACGGCGCGTCCGACCCGGAACTGCTGGACACCTTGTACCGTCAGATGTATCAGGACAGGCTGACCGACCAGGATCGACTGTCCGTGGTGGTCAACTCGGACGTGGTCGCCGCCACGAGCGAAGGCGATGAGATCGTGCTGACCGTCGTCGACCGCACCACCGGGCTGTCGGAAGAACTGCGGTGCTCGGCCGTGCTGCTGGGCACGGGTTTCGAGCCGGGTCCGCCGCGCCTGATCCGGAACCTGGGCATCGAGGACGTCACCGTGGACCGGAAGTACCGCGTACGGGGTGTGCCATCGTTGTACCTGCAAGGTTTGAACGAGCAGACGCACGGGATCGCCGACTCCCTGCTGAGTGTTCTGGGAATCAGGGCCGGTGAGATCGTCGCGGACATCCTGTCCACCGACGAGGAGCGGGACGGGCGATGACGGGATCGATCTGGCTCACCGGCCTGCCAAGCGCGGGGAAGTCCACTTTGGCCTACGCGTTCGCCGACCGCGTCCGCGAACGGCACCGGGTACAGGTGCTGGACGGTGACGTGGTCCGAGCGACGTTCTTCCCCGAACTCGGCTTCGGCGAAGCCGACCGCGCGGCCAACGTGCGACGGATCGGCGCGATGGCCCAGATGCTCGCGGGCCACGGCGTACTCGTGCTCGTCCCGGTGATCGCCCCCTACCGGGAAGCCCGCGACCACGTCAGGTCAGCGCACGACCAAGCCGGAATCCCGTTCGCCGAGGTCTTCGTCGACGCCGGCCTGCCCACCTGCGCCGCCCGGGACGTGAAAGGCCTCTACGCCCGCGCCAAACGCGGTGAGATCACCGGGCTGACAGGATTCGACGCCCCCTATGAGGAGCCCGAGAACCCGGAGCTGCGGTTGCGCACAGACCAGTGCTCGGTCAACGAATGCCTGGCTGCCATGGACAATCTCCTGGCAGACCTGGGTTGCGCCTGACCGCTGCCCGGAGCCGCTGTGCAATCTCATGTCGAAGGCTGCGACAATGACCGCCGTGACGCCTCTCGAGACTGCACCCAGCGTCAGCAAGAGGATGAGCAAGCAGAAGTCGCGGAACACCCAGGTCGAGGTCGAGCTGCGAAAAGCGCTGTTCGCCGCCGGGCTGCGCTACCGCATTCACGTTCGCCCGATCCCAGGTGTGCGACGGGAGGCTGACATCGTCTTCCGATCCGCCCGCGTCGCGGTCTTCGTGGACGGCTGCTTCTGGCACGGCTGCCCCCAGCACGCGACGTGGCCGAAGAACAACGCCGCGTTCTGGCGTACGAAGATCGAGACGAACCGCCGACGCGACACCGACACAGATGCGAGGCTGGACGAAGCAGGCTGGCTGTCCGTGCGTGTCTGGGAACACGAGCCTGTGCGAGCCGCAGCGGAACGTGTCCGAGAGATCGTCCAGGTCAGGCGGGCCTAGAAGATGCCGACTCCACATCGAGGCGGACAACCGGCGAGTCACAGACAGGCACGGAAGTAGCCCGGTACGTCGCCAGACGGTGTGCCGATGAGCATCGCACGGTCCATGAAGCTGTTGTTGTTCTCGCAGCTGGTCTCCGGAAGCAGGACGCAGGCGTGACATGCGGCGAGGTTCACGCTGTCCACCCCGCTCGCTGCCGATTCCACGCACAAGGGGTCGTTCGAACACCATGATGCCCTCGCCAACGCCGAATTCAGCGTCGATGCCAGCCGTTGCGGCTCACCTTGGGCCACAATGCCACCAAGAGACCCTGCGGAATCACTGGTCGCCGTGTAGATGAGGACCCCGGCCATCTCCTCACTCGCGTAGAGACGCTCACGCAGCGCCGACACCGGGTATCCGCCGTCCAGGCTCCACTCGTCCATCAGCACGTGCGCCAGCGTGTGCAACAGAACGAATCGCGGCGACACGTACGACTCCACAGGCGCCCCTTTTCCGTGCGAGGTCGACGCCGCCCGCTGTTCGAGCAATGCGAGATGATTGCGGCGGAGCTGTTCACTGCGGGCGATGACCGCAGGGTCGGTTTCCCATGCATGCAACCGGTCAGCGTCCAGGCTGATGAATACCCCTTCCCCGTTGACTTCGACAGCGGGCAACCAGTCGGCCTCAGCGGACAGCCACAGTTTCGCGTGACGCTGCCCCGACTCGGATTCAAGGGGTGCCACTCCCCGCATGAAAGCCTGCAGTGCGCGAACTTCCCGCAATCGTTTGACCAGCATGCATCCATCGATGCCGAACTGCCGAACTGCCGAACGATCACCCGTAGGGGGCTCACAGACGAACGACTGCCAACCAGACGCGT
Organism: Kibdelosporangium phytohabitans; assembly: GCF_001302585.1. Taxonomy (GTDB): domain Bacteria; phylum Actinomycetota; class Actinomycetes; order Mycobacteriales; family Pseudonocardiaceae; genus Kibdelosporangium; species Kibdelosporangium phytohabitans. Next base: position 10,438,760 of record NZ_CP012752.1, read on the forward strand.
GTTTCTCCGGATTGCCGCGGACGAGGCTCTCGTATTCCTCCTGACGCAACACATCGTGTGTGTCAGCCGGAGACGGTTGCTTCGGAGCCTCAGTCGAGATGGCCAACGCTCGCGCGACCACGTCCTCCAGCGTCACCTTGATCGGACGCAACAGGGCAGAACGACTGCTGAAGTGCCAACGCACTGCCTCTTCCGGCGCGCCGATCATACGTTCGCGCTCCAGCAGCGCATCGATGCCTTCGCTCCAGGGTGGGATCGACAAGGCACTGCGCATGACGGGATGCCAAATGGAGGACGATCCTCGCTGCATGGCTCGCGGCTGCTGCGAACAAGGTTCCGCTGCCGCTTCCTTCAACCACGGCCTTCGCCCGCCACAACGGATCCCCAGTTCCTTGAGCGTTTTCGCACGGAACGCTCCTTCCATCGAGACTGCGGACACACCGCAGTCGCAACTCACGATGACCGAACGCAACGAGGCGGTGTTGCCGTCGATCCGCAACGTCAGCGTTCCTCCGCACAGCCCGGAAGCTGTGTTCTGACCGCGGTGCACCCATTTCCAGTACGGGAAGTCCTCGATGTGTCCGTCATCGCAGGCAAGGACGAACCGGGATGGGACGAGATCCTCGTCACACTCGCCACACCTCGCCCTTCCCGCCAGGCTGCCGAACCGGAAGAACGGCTGCAACACGCAACAACCCGGACACGAGTAGAACTCGGGGAAACGGCGGACACGGACACCGTCGACGCCTTCGTCCGTGTCGGGTGTGGGCGGGAGGCGGAAGGATTTCACGCCGAGCACCTGCGCAAGCCTACGTTCGAAGACTTCCGGCGCGGCGCTCGTGTCCCACGAGTCCAGACCGGAGACTATGAACGACTCGTTGTCGACAGCGATCAACGCTCCGACGCCGTAGGTCGTGATCAACTGGGAACGGCGGACAACGCCCAGTTTGCGCAGACGTGGTGCGAGGCGAAGGCGTGCTGGAGGTGGTGTCATGACTGTGACCTGCCCCGGTTGTTGTCGAGGAAGAGAGCCGACTCGGCATCGACGTCGCGGAGGCTCCACAGGGTGTCCCATGCCTCGGTATCGTCGCTGCCACCGAACCCGCGCAACAGGGCAGGCTTGCCGCTGCCCTGGGCGTCATACACGAGGTTCGGGTTGTCTTGTGCTTGGGCACGCCAGAAGATGATGAACTCGTCGAAACAGCGAGCCGTCGCATCCGATTCGTCCGGGTCGACGGAACGGACACGGGCGAGCACCAATTGGCGGATGGTCGAATCGATCTCGTCCACGAACGACTCGACTCTGGCCGCGGACTCGTTGGCGGCAGCGTCGGCAATCGTGAGCCGGGTCAACGCCACGATGATCGCATGCAGACCGCGGTCGCGTGCACGCGCGGAGAAAGGTGTGACGCTGGTCGACTCGACGTCTCGGTAGAGCGCTGCGTGGAAGCCGGGAAAGTTCTCGTAGTGCGAACGGTCTCGTGATCGAGCACCGTTGAACATGACCGCGATCAATCCCGGATGACGCCTGCCGACCCGGCTCGTGGCCTGGATGTACTCGGCCGTCGTCTGAGGTTGTCCCATGACAGCCATCAGTCCGAGGCGGTCGATGTCGACGCCCACTGAGATCATGTTGGTGGCCAGCAGGACATCGAGTGCATCACGATCAGGCAACGCACACTTGAGCTGCTTGAGGTGCGCCGGGATGGCGCTCGAATCGGCTCGACTGCTGAGCTCGATCAGCGAAGGTGCCGAGCGCGCGGGCCCTGCTCCGTCCCGCTTGGCCAGCAGTTCGAGGCGTCCCTGCACGTCGTCCAAGACCTGCAACTCCGCAGCGGACAACAGACGAAGGCTGTTGAAGTACCCGACGAGCGTCCAATAGGCGTCCCGCACCTCGGGCTCGGCGTCGGCACGAGCCGCGGCATGGAGCAAAGCAGCGTAGGTCCGGACGAGCAAGGTCGCCTGACTGGTCGAAGGCGTGAGCAGCCCGACATACCGACGAGTCGCCTTCTCGTGGCGTGGGGCCTCGACAGCGAACCAGGAGTCCCTCGCGTCGAGACCGGCAGGTGGGAACTGCGCGAACTTCCGGTCGAAGAGGGCTGCGACCTGATCGGACGCACGCCGGATCGTCGCAGTCGAAGCCACGACCTTCGGCTTGTCTGCCAGCATGTCGACGGCGGTCTCATAGAGGCCGGTCAGCGTACCGAGCGGTCCCGAGATCAGGTGCAACTCGTCCTGGACGATGAGCGCCGGGTTCGCGACTCCGCGCTGTATGTCCTCGTTGAACAGCGCAGTCGTCTCAGGTCGCCACGGCAGTGAGGCGAACTTGTCGACCGTGGCGATGACCAGTGTCGGATGGGCATGGTAGACGGCTTCGTCCACCAGGTGCACCGGCAAACCCTGGTGGTTGTTGAAGTCGCAGGCCGGATTCGGGCAACGCACGAGCATTCGGCAGAGGTCCTGCCGGACTTCGTAATCGTGAACACCGAGCGCCTCGCCGCACCATGGGCAGGTGTGCAGTTGAACGGGGTTCTCGCTCTGCAGTGCCTTCTGCGGGCTCGACCTCAGCTCGTCTAGCCTACGCTGCGCTCGGTCGAGCCGGTTCGGCGTCGCCGACATGCCGACCCACATGCCGATCGACACCGGGTCAGTCCCCAGTTCGTTTTCGTGTTCCCTGCGAAGACACTCCATTGCGCAGATCAACGAGCTCGCCCGTTCGAACTGTTGGAGCGTCAGCAGACGCAAGGTGTATCGCATCAGCACGGTCACCCCTCCACCTTCCACACCGTCACGCAGGCGGCGGAAGAAGACGGTGAACGCGACCAGACCCAGGTAGGCCTCTGTCTTGCCACCTCCGGTAGGGAACCAGAGCAGGTCGGCGATGTCACGATCCGGATGCCCGGGCTGCACGATCCCCTCCAGGCACAGGAGCACGAACGCGAGTTGGAATGGGCGCCAGCGGCCGACTTCGGGGTTCGGAGTGCCCTTTCGGCCGTTCTCGATCCACACCGCGCGCCCGCGCTGAAGCGCCATGGCCTGGTTCGCCATACGGAAGGCCTCGAACGGTGCGACAAACTGAGGGTCCGCCAGCAGAGCTACACCACCTCGCATGCGGCTCAAGGCATGTCTGCACAGTTCGATCTGTTCGGCAGCAGGCTCGGCATGCTCCGTGTCCCGAAGCACCTCCGCTTCCTCGGCTCGGTCTTGGATCCAGACCTCGTACTGGTCGAGAAGGGCGGTCAGAGCGGCAACGACCTCGTCGGCGGTTCCGCGCCCCAGGAAATGCATGCTGAGTGCCTGGTTGTCGATCTGCGGATTCGAATCGGTGAGTAGCACTTCATGCGTGGGCATGAGTTCCGTGCGTACGACCGAGACCGCCGCGCGTCCCCCATTCGGCGCGTGGATGGGTGGAGGCACCCACTCCCACGCGGCGGAACAACCGTGACCGGTGGCAAACGTCGGTGCATGTCTGTACAACAGCCTGCTCAACGCGTGTTCGGCATCGACGGCGCCGGAGGTCGTTCGTCGCTCGACAAACGGGCACGCACTCTGGGGCCCTGTCACTTCCAATTCGGGCTGGAAGTAACAGTAAGCGTCCTGCAAGTCGTACGCACTCGCGCGACGGACGTTGACCAGTGTCGCGGTCACAGTCACTGCGCCATCGGCTACCGCCGGCCTGACGAGAACTCGGAGTTGCAGTCCCGACTCGTGCACGACGTGCACATGCATACCAGGCGATGTCACGTCGATGGACACGGTCTCGCACCGCAACGGCACACGTCGCCAGCGCTCGCGTTGTTGCTCGACGCTGCGAGCCTCGCTGCGGCGGGGCTCGATCGGCTCGCCGTTGTCATCCTCCGGGAGGTAGATCGCGGTCTGTACACGCGCGTGGACAGTGCCTGCGACCGTCGGGTCGACACCGAAGGTCAGCCCGATCGACGATGGCTTGCGGCGGTTGGCGAGCGCAACTCCGAGATCACCCGTCTCCTGTTCCGCGTCGTCACCCCGGACGACGTCGGGCGGCTTGTCCACTCCGTCTTCCGCGGCGACCAGTCCCGGATCGTCGGACTGCGGAAAGAGCACACCTATGGGATAGGCAGTGATCGGCGCGTCCGTGGCCAGGATCTCGCACTCTCCGGCCTGCGGGCCGACGAGGTCGGCCCGCAGAGTCGTGTGCAGGGCATTCCGCAGCGCGTAGTGCGATGCGTATCCGGAGTCACTCACAGCGCCTTGTCTCCTTCAGGGACAGTCTCGGAGTGAGACCAGTCGAACCGACCCAGCCCAAACAGCCGCGGGGCCAGCCACATACCTCGACCACCCAGGCCATGGCGGTCGGTCACCGCCTTCCGGTCCGAAACTGTCTCGACGCACTCGATCCGCAGGCCGGTGACGAGATAAGGCCATCGCTGAACCCGGAAGGACGCCGACTGCTTCAACAGCCGCCACAGATCGTTGCGGAAACGCTCCGACACCTGACCGATCAGCCTGCCCTCATGGAAAATTCCGTACTGCGGTGTCTGGACCGCCGACATCGGCATGTCGTGCAGCCTCCGCAGTACGACTGCGTCACCGGGACGAACAAGCTCAACAAGATACCGCTGTGTGTCAACAGGATCTGCAACGGACATGCCGACGCCGGCAGGCGCCTCGTGGCACACGTCGAATTCCCGGGCCTCGACACCCGAGCGCATCCATCGATCGCGGGCGCCCACGTACCACCGGTCGACCGGCATCGGCAAGCGGTTCGCCTTACGGATCATCCGCCTGTCCGGGCAGGCGAAGCGGTAGACGTCGTCACGTGCGCGCGTCATCGCCACGTACAGCAGGCGCGCTTCGGCCGCATCGTCATCCTGACGCTTTCCCGCAGTGGTCACCCCTGTGAAACCCGCGATCAACACGCGGTCGAACTCCAGCCCCTTGGCGCGATGCGCTGTCGACAGGGTCAGCGGGTGCTCCGGGGCGACCGTGAGCTCGTCCGGGAGGCGTTCCTCGGCCACGGCTGTGCGCAGAACCTCGAGATCCAACTGGTTGCGGGCCTTGCCCGCCACCGAACGCAAGCCACGCCAGACCTGTCGGACGTCAGCCCCGTCCGGTACGTCCAGCCCCATGAAGAACTCTTCGAAGCGCTCCTGCGTCAGCGAAACGGCATCCGTGCGGGCGAACAACCCGGCCAACCACGCGGGTGCGGCTCCCGAACGGGGCGACCGCTGAATGCGATGGGGAATGCACGCCTCGTTCAGCTGTTGCGACAACAACAAGACTTGTCCGTTGTCGCGGCACAGAATCGCAGTCGTGCCGACGAAGTTCTGCAAGGAGTCCCGGACGAACGCGCTGTCGAGCCCACCGAAGTCAGGTGCGTTCGACAGCGCGGACCACAGCAGTCGGCGACTGGCTGCTGCTTTCGCCGCCGACGTCTCGGTGTCTTCGGACATCCGCTGCAGCTGTGCGCTGTACTTCAGCGCTGTGCGCGCCTCGGCGGTGCGTGCTCGGAAGTTGTCGACCAGATGGAATTCGTCAAGCTCCTCACCATAGGACGCACGTATCCAATCGAGGAACCAGTTCGCTTCCGCCACCCGCTGATCGGGATCCGCCACCTGGAATCCGTAGATCGACTGCGCGAGGTCGCCGACCACCGTGAAGCCCGCGTCCGGATACCGGTCCAGCAAAGCCTCGATCATCTCGCGTCGCACGCCGACGAGGTCCTGGACCTCGTCGACGATCACATGCCGCGGCTCGCTCGCTGCCGTCTCGATGTCGCCGTGTTCGACGGCCTCCGCAGCCAGCCTGATCCGTTCGTCGAACCCGTACCCGGCCAACTGCTCGGCGGTGTAACCGCCTTCCCGGAGAAGCGACCACGCCCATCCGTCGAATGTCCGGACATGTGTCCGTCTGCCTGGCGGAGCGGCGTCCTGAGCCCGCTGCCGCAGAGCTCTCGACGCGGCACGGGAGAAGGTCAACACGACGATCTCGTCGACCTGGAGCCCTTCCTTGCTCAGCAGATGCGAGACGCGGTGGTACAACGTCGTCGTCTTGCCCGCGCCCGGTCCCGCCGTGACGAGCACCTTGGCGTTCCAGGATTTCGTCACGACTGCCTGCTGTGTCGGGGTGAGTTCGAAATCCCCCCCGTCGCGGAACGTCACCGCTGCTCCTTCTGCCAGAGGTACTCGAACCCTGTGAAGGCGAGGTCCCGGTCGTAGTTCGCGATGTTGTCGCGGACATCGAGGATGAGACAGGTGTCCTTGCCGCCGTTGCGGCTGCCCCGCAGACCGCGGCCGATCATCTGCTGGTAGTCGTTCGGGCTGTACACGGGACGTGCGATGACGACTGCGCGGATCGCCGGTGCGTCGAACCCCTGCGACAGAACGCCGTAGTTCGTGAGAACCCGAATCGCCCCTCTGCGGAACGCTTCGATGCGCTGACGCCGCTCCGGCAACGGTGTCGCCGAGTCGATGGCAGCCGACCGGACACCCTTGTCGCCGAGTTTGGCAGCCAAGTACTTGGCGTGACCGACGGACGTCGCGAACACGAGAACCGGCCAGTCGTCGGGCAGTGCGACGATCTCCTCGATGAGGAGCTTGTTGCGCGCCTCGTCCTCGGCCAGGCGCTGCTCCGCGCTCTTGGGAAGGAAACCTTTGACGTCACCGAGTTCCTCGGTCTCGAGGCGGATGTCGGCACCGACGAGCTCGCGGTGTTCGACACGGGCGAGCACACCGAGTTCCTGCAAGTGCGGAATCGGCTCGTCGCCGGGGAACACCCCCTTGTCGAGACGGCGGTCCCCGAATCGCTGTACGAGTCGCCGCGTGCGGTCCGCGTCATTGCGGAACGGCGTAGCACTCAACCCGATGAGGTGCCTGGAGGTTTCGCGGTGCGTGAGCCCGAGACGCTCGAGCAACTCGGTGTACTGGGGAGCGATCGCCACGTGCGCCTCGTCGATGAAAACCAAGGCCGCTTCGCGCAACCACGCATACTCATCCGTCCCGAGACACACCCGCAGCTTGGCGTCGGTCGCCACGACCAGATGCGGGCGTCCGGTGACGGGAGTCGCGGAGTTCGTGGTCCACAGCCGGTCGATGACCAGTGACTGTTCCGGTCCCACCTTCTCCCACACGAACTTCCAGGACTGCACAGCCTGGTCGCACAGCTCGCTGGTCTGCGCGACCCACAGGATGGGGCCGTCGGGCAAGCCTGACTCGCGAATCCAGCGGATCGCGCCCTCCGAGGCGACGCGCGTCTTACCCGCGGCGGTCGGCAGACTCAGCATCGCCCGCTGCGGGCCGGGAGTCCGCAACAAACCGGTGAGTCTGGCCGCGATCTCCTCCTGGTAGCCGTGCAGCCGCGGGAACTCGACCGGCCCCACAGCCTCCTCCCGCATCGGGGGGGCCGGGATGCGGACACCTGCGAACGCGTCGGGGAAGCCGAGGTCGGTCACGAATCGCAGTGCGGCAGATCCACCGTCGAAACTCGCGGGCGCCGTGTCGAACCTGGCGCCGATGTCCTTGGCGTGCACACGCAGCACTCCGTCGTCGTGGGCGTGGTAAGCAAGCTGAGCGAGTCTGGCCGTATCCGGCTCGACACCGGTTTCCGCCACCTCGCTCGCCACGAGACCCGCAGGCAGTCCGTTCCTGAGGTTCTCATCGCCGACCAACAACGCGATCTTCTCGATCAGGCTCTCACTGTCCCGGACTGCGGCGAGGCGGGCTTGCAGCTCACTGTCCTGCTGCCCGCGCCGTTGGGCCTCGATCAGCGTTCGACAGCCCTGTACACCGAGGTTCCAACCGAACTCCTGATCAAGCAGAACGAGCGCGTCCTCGGCCGACAGACTGTCGAGCATGTGAACGGTGTCGTCCTGCCGCGCGCTCGTCAACGACTTCGTCCGGGTTCCCTGCGGGGTCCGGACGACCTCCTCCAGTTCGCTGCACCACTGCACCGACAGTTTCTGCACCATCCACGCCCCCAGCCGCATTCGCAGCGGCGGGTACTCGTCGGCCACCGGTACCGCAGGCCTGCTGGGAACATGCCACAGGCGCCTCTGCACGACGTCCGAGACGCGCCGCATGCCCAGCTCGCGGATCATGAACTCCGCCCGGGCGGTGTCGTCCGGCGAGTCCACGAGCAGCACAGGATGGTTCTCGCGTACCAATTCGTGGTACTCGTCTTCGTCGAAGGCCACCGCGACCTCACCGCGGGGCCGAAGCTCCCAGCGTTTGCCGACCCGGCAGCGGACCTCGTCCACGTCCTCGACCAGGTTCCGTGCGTGCCCGACCAGCAGCGCGTACATCCGGCCGACGAACGCGTCGTCGGTGCTGTCCTTCACCCGATCCAACAAGGCGGCCCAATGGCGGCGCTCGACATCCTCGACGCGCGTGGCAAGTCCCAACCGCTCAGCCTTGGTCGCACTGATACCGGCCACAGGCAACGCCGAACGGAGCGCATCGAGTTGGGGACCGACGGCGTCCAGTACCGGTACCAGCCCCAGCGATGTCGTGACTTTGCCATCGCGCAGCACCAACCAGCGGACGGGAGACGGCACACGCGTGCGGGTGCTGACCGACTTGCCGATTTGACGAGTCCAGAACTGGACCAGGCCGTCGTCGGGCATCGCGTTCAGGAACGCCGCCTTGCCCTCGTCGGACAGACCGACGAAGACGTGCAGCGAGCCGATGAGCGGTGGGCCGGAGAGCTGGACGGTCTGTAGCTGGACGCGGCTGGCCGTGGCGTTCAGCTCGCGGCAGTACTCACTGTGTACCCAGTGGTGATAGTCCTGGTACCACCCGGAGTTTTCCTTAGGACGGTGGCCGGACGTCGGGCGATCGCTCATCCCGAGGTGACGCAGTACCGCCAGATCGTCGACGTGGAATCGGACATCGACGGTGAAGGCGGCGTCCCGCGAACCGTCCTCCGGCACGACGGGTCCTGGCAGGAAGCAGTCGGCAGCAGCGCGGAACGTCCCAGCCGTGGTCTTGACTCGCAGCCTGCCGGGAAGATTCGGCAGCTTGTCGGCAATGGCCTCCGCCTGCTCGATGCCTCCCGCCGCGCGTTCGAGCTCCCAGAACCGCACCCACGCTTCGTCGGTATACCCGAGGAAACCCTGCTCGAGCACGCTGTGGAACCGCCCGTACGCATCCGCGTCACGAATGCCGATCCGGTCGAGGGCAGCGGTCAGTCCCGGGTCATCGGAAATCCGGCGGTGAACGTAGACAAGGTCGTCGGCCAGGCCGTCGTCCCCGTTGCGCCGGAACACACGGCCGGCCGCAGCGGGCACGAAGCCATGCCGCTCGGTCAGCACGACCCTGGCTTCGCGCGCTTCGTCGGCGACCCTCCGAGGGATCTTCTGGACATCAGCCAGATCGAGCAGATGCGCCACGATGCGGATCGCCGCGGCAGATGCCTCCGCGGATCCGTCTTCAACCAGAGCTTCGAGCCACGCGGCCAGGCTCTCCGGCTCGATTCCGGCCTCGGCGAGCGCGTGATTCATCTTGCCCCGCCGCCCCCGTCCGCTGGCATCCACCGAACGATGAACCCAGTTCCGCGGACGGCCCGGATACTCGGCCCACGACGCCACTGCGGTGTCGGGCAAGCCCTCCGGATGGATGTGGAGGTCACCCGGCACCCGCAACACACCGTCCTGGTCGGGCAGCGACGGTCTGACTGCCGCAAGCTTCCAGATCCGACCGGTCAGGTACTCGCAAGCCCAGTTCGGCGACTCCTTGGTCCGTCCGGGGAGAGCCGGCAGATACGCCGCCGGATCCACCGGGACGACCAATGCGGGCAAGCTGTCGACCACCAGCTCTGCGGCGACGTCGAGCAGCTCTGTGTTGAGGTCGCTGCCGTCGAGCAGGTTCTGCCGATCCTCGTTCGTCTTCCACGCCGCGTTGATCACTCCGCGCAGAGTGGTTGCGTTCTTGGTGGGGAAGTAGGCCCAGAACTCACCGCGCTCATGTGGCAACGAAAACTGTCCCGGCTCGTTCTTGCTCTCCGTGTACTCCGGCACAGCCCAGGACACGTCGATCGCGACGCGGTCGTGCAACTCACCCGCACCTCGACGGACCTTCTCGGTGACCTCGTGCGGAGCGACGAAGACCCGATACCGTTCGACCTCCGCCTTGGCACCGGCGCACGACTCACGGATGGTGTGGCGCGCACCGTCGTGCTCCACCGTGATCTCCCGACGGACGACCGGCATGTTGCGTCGGTCTTCGAGCACGACGGTGCCGACGTGACGTGAGAAGAGCTGGAACAGGCGTGGAAACGAGATCAGATCCCTGCCGAGCTTCTCGGCCGCGCCCGGCACCAGCGGCAGCCGCACGACAGTCGCGAATCCGCTGCTCCGCAGCTCGTCCAGAACGCGATCGACAGCCCGCTCGTGATGCTCGTCGAGTGGCTTGGCAAGTCGCAGGACCGGTACACGGCCCACCGACTCCAGCGGATCCAGGTCACGTCGCGCGCGCTCCCCGTTCACCGCATCGAGGATCTGGGCAGCCGACCAGTCGGCGTCGAACCCGAACGAACCCGTGTCGCTGAAGAACTGCGGGGTGTCGGTCACCGACAACACCGACTTGACGCCCACCCCGAACCGGCCGATCTCGCCACTCCGCTTGCGGGAGACACCCATGCGCAGGATGACTTCCGCGCCCTGCGCCGAGATGGGTGAGCCGTCGTTCGCGCAGTACATGCAGTCGTCTACCAGGACGACGTGGATCCTGCCTCCCTCATGCTCGGGCGCTCGCTGCTCGTCGGAACCGTTCTGCACGAGTTCCCAGACCTGGCGGGTGTTGTACCCGCCCTGGTGAATGCGGCGTTCCGCGTTCGCGTCCTCCTCGATTCGCTCGGGATCGAGCGCATACGTCCTCAGTGCTGTCTTCGTGAGCTCGACGATCCGGCGCAGGACAGCACCCACTGCGCCGACCGCATGTTCGATCATGGTCGGTTGACTCCTCACCGAGACGACCCCTTGAGACTCGAGGACCCGTCTGCGAAACCTTGGACGTCTTCTTCAAGCAAGCACGACACACCCACCTGTGCACAGCGCGTCGGAGCGACGAGCCATTGTGCAGGTACGGCAAAATGAGGCCTCGGTGGGCCGTGCCTTGTTCAGTTGTGACCGTGTGGGCTGCGACGTGCCTCCCGGTGGGAGCTGTGACTGTCGGACTGTTGCGATACGGTACGCCATCACAGGGATAGGCCGACCGAACTGAAGTCAACCGTAGATTGACACAATCCCGCTGTCAAATAAGCCTGGTAGACTGCCTGACGGCCCCCTGGGTGCCACACGTACGACGGGAAGGCGTCAACAGGCGATGACCTCACAGGGAGAGAAGTTCGGCCCCTGGCTCGGCAGGCAGCTGCGTCGGGCGGGGAAATCGCAGGCGCAACTCGCAAGCCATCTGGGCCTCACTCGCGCAGCCGTGTCGGCTTGGATCACGGACCGGGCCGAACCGCGCGCCGAGACGAAACGCCAGATAGCCGAGTTCCTCGGCGTCGACGAGGCGTCGATCCACAACCGGACCTCCGACGCGGTCACCACCCTGCCACTCCGATGGCATCACCGGCCCGCTCACTCCGACGGAGGACGCGAGTACGGGAACGCAGCCGCGTTCGCCTTCGACGCCGACCTCTCCGTCCTGGCGCGCGAGGCGACGCAGAACTCGCTCGACGAGCGTCACGACACCGAAGGGCCTGTCCGTGTCCACTTCACGCTGCACGAGCTTAGCGGTGAGCACCTCGACCAATTCCTGACTACCTTGAAGTGGCCGGCACTGCGCGTCCACTACGACGCTGCAGCCTCTGCGAGCCAGAAAGTGTCGCGCAGTCTCCGTGCGGCACTCGACGACCTGGACGACACCCGATCACTGCTGTTGCTCAGAGTCGACGACTACAACGCCGCGGGCCTGACCGGTCCCGAATACGACGACGGCAGATACGCCGCCGTCGTGCGACGTCAACTCGACAGCCACAAGAAGTCGAGCAAGCGCGCAGGCGGTTCGTACGGTCTCGGCAAGGTCACTCTTTGGGCAACCAGCCGCTTCGGACTCGTGCTGATGAACTCGACACTGTCCGAACCACACGAAGGCCGCACCGAACGCCGCCTCATCGGCAGAATCGACCTTCCTTGGCGCAGGGTCGAGGACAAGGCGTACGCGGGGCCGGCGTGGTTCGGCGAGCCCGACACGACACCCAGCCACAAGGACGTCTCCCGGTCGTGGTGGGCGGCGGAGGAGACGGTTCGCAGCCTCTACCTGGAACGCCCCTCCTCGGATCCGGGCACCTCCTTTCTCATCGTCGGCGCGCACGACGCGTCCGGCGATGCCAAGACACTGTCCGAGATGCACGAGAAACTGGTGCGATCCCTTGCCGACGGGTTCTGGGCAGCCATGATCGGTGGCAAGCGCGCCGGTGCGATCCTCGAGGCACGAGTCACGACCTTGCGCAACGGGAACGTTCTCGTTCCGGAGGAACGCGTCGATCCCCACACCCGCCATCCCGCGCTGAGCCGTGCGCTCAAGGCGTACCTGGACAACGAGACCGTGGCGAAGCGAACCGAGGGTGATCAAGTCGCGCACACCGAAGTACCGTTGTTCGTAACGCCGCTCAAGGGCGAAGATTCCAAAAACGGCAAAGGTGTCGAGCACCGAGCGGTTCTGCTGCTCACCAGATCCGAGGACGAGGACCGTGCCAATCGTGTCGTGTGCATGCGCGGCAACCGCATGGCCGTTCTGGAGCGACGTCCCACTGAGCTGCCGCTCGGCGCAGACCGGTTCCAAGCTGTTCTGCTTGCCGGATACGCCACCCAGAATGATGGCAAGGACACCGAACTGGCCGAGCAGTTCCTCCGTGCGTCCGAGCCCCCCGAGCACGATCGCTGGGACCGGACCGAAGAGCTGACCTCCCTGTACCAACGGGGTGCGCTCTCCCGCATCACCGAGTTCAAAAGAGAGATCGACAACGCGGTTCGGGAACTCGTCGGCAGGCGGGAGATCGACCGCAGCGGCGGTCCCGCCGCGCTCCGGGAGCTGTTGAAGCTGGACGGGCCGGGCACCTCCGGCTCGAGGAGAACCCAGGGCATCCCCGCAGTGCGCAGCATCAGTGCCCACGTCGAAAAATCCGGCGCCTGGTACGTGCGTGTCGATCTCAAGCTGCCCGATGCCGAAGATCCATGGCTGCTGACCCCGGTGGCGAAATTCGCCGTCCGGTCCGGCGGCCGCCCGGTGGTGGACTGGGCGTTGCTGACAGCAGCCGAAAACTGCCGCGTCGACAAAGGGCGCATCGTCGTCGACGCGGGCGTGCGTTCCGCAGCGTTCACCGGTGTCACCGACCCGAACACCCACCCGGTTCCGAGCACACATTCGCGTCTCGTCGTCGACGTCCAAAAGGCTCGAGGGGGTGCGGCGTGAAGCCGGTTTTCCCGTACCCGACCCTTTTCGGTGACGTCCTGCTCGATGTCGTGGCCGTAGCCGTGGACGGCGCGGACCTCCCGCTCCCCCACGTGTCCAAGATGGAGCAGACAGTCGCGCTGCACCAGACAGGCCGAGACAAGTGGGAAACCGCGACTCTTCGGCTGAAGGCCACGCTGCCGCAGCCGGAGACCGCCTCCGGCCCATGGACGGATGTCGAGTGCCTGGCCGTGTTGTCCGAGACCGTGACCAACACGCGCACGACCGCCAGGCTCAGTCGCGCGCGCGACGGAAGCTGGCAGGGGTCGATCGAGCTCGCACGAGCTCGTCATCTCAACCGCGCGTCGCTCACCCTCACCGTGGTGGGCACGGTCGACGGAATCGCAGGCCGCATGATCGGATCGACGGAAAGGCCCTGGTACATCGACCTGGCGTTGACGAGACCCGTGCGCCAGCAGGAAATCGAGGTGGTCGAGGTCGATTTCCGGGGAGGCCCACTGGAATGGCTCCGGCCGTTCAAGGATGCTCCGTGGATCGTCGAGACGACGGGTGACGTCCCTACCGTGTACCTGAACTCCACCGGAGTCGAAGGGCTGGTCGATGTCATGCACGCTGCGGGCGGCACGCCTGACGAGAGGTTGCTGCTAGACATGACGGCCGCCCAGATCGCCCAGGACGCGTGGATCGCGATGTTCCACGCTGCCATCAGCGATCTCGACCTCGACGAGGACGGGACACCGTTGATGCCGACAGGATGGCGCGAGCCCATCCTGCGCATGATGCTGCCCGATGTGCTGCCGGGGCGACAGCTCACAGACGCGCTGTACGACATCGACGATCGGCGTACCAAGGGATTCGGCTGGTCGGAAGTGCAGACCAGCATCCAGTACGCAGCCGGGAAGCGCAGTCAGATCAGCAGGAAACTGACCAATGCCGTGCGGTCTGTCAACCGCTCCGACGGAAGTGGCAACCGATGAACAGCCCATCCGGGATCGTCCGTATCGGACTGCTTTCGGACGCCGCGGTCGCGAAATACCTCACCCATGGAGCGCAGGCAGGCCAGGAGAGTCCACCACTGGTGGCGCTGCACAGAGCAGCCACAGATCCTCCCGCCCCACAGAAACGTTGGGACGTTTGGCCGGTCCGTGAGCTCCTCGACGAGGCTGTGCGCCGATTCGAGGACAGCCCGACGGAGGCGGACGCGTGGCTCGCACCGAGACTGCACGCTACGTTGCGGATGACCCGGGCAGAAGCCGCGGACAGCAGACGATGGAACTACCTGTCGATGCTCGTCGCACCTGACTATGTGGTATGGCGGCACAAGCGCAACGAGATCGCCGAGAGCGCCCGGTTCAGCGGCCCGCACTACACCCAGGCCTTCTCCCGTTTGTGGTGGGCGGCAGAGCTTTTTCGCGACGGCGACGACTACCGGCCTGCCGAGTTCGCCTGTGGCTTCCAGGACGTTCTCAACACGACCATGCGTCTGGACGTGATCGACCACCGGCCCACCGCGATCGCGATCATCCGTGTACTCGAAAAGTTGAAGGCAGACGGCGTATCCCGAATGAGCGATCGCGTCAACGCCCTGTCCTCAGCGGTGAACGCCGCTGGCAGCACACTCGTCTACGACGTCATCGCAACCGATGATCCGGTGGACAACGACGCGCTCCAAGAGTGGATCGAGGAAGCCGAACACATGCCGCCGGTGCCGTGGGATCGGTTGCCTGACGGCCCGGACGATGGCATGGTGAACGAAAACGCCGTGAACACCCTTGTGCCGCTTTTCGAGAAGCTTCTCCAAGACGCCCCTCTGCGTCATCGCCGCAGAGGCACACGAGACTGATCTCGCACCCTCAGATGGGCTTGGTGGGCAACAAAGGCGGATCGTACTGGGCAGCATCCCAGTTCGCCTCCACTGCCGCGTCGAGATCCTCGGTGTCGAATGTCAGCCCCAGGGCCGCGGCAAGCACGTGGGCCGCAAGACGAGGCGGGATCGCGTTGCCGATCTGTTGCGACAACTCCTTGCCCTGCCACGGGTAATCGACGGGAAACGTCTGCAACCGCCCCATCTCACCCTCGTTCAGGCGAGGCAGTTCCCGTTCGGGCAGATCACGCGTCACCAGTCGATTGCGCGAGATCTTTCCGGTGACGGTCGCCGACGGCTCGTCCGAACTCCGCCGCCCCCGTGCTTTGGGATCACCGCCGGTGCCGTAGTTCGAGATCACGTTGAACTGCTCGGGCCGTCGAAGCGCCTCGCCCATCGTCACCCAGGGCAGGAGTCTCGGATCGCCTTCGGACCGAGCTCCGCCTTTGCGATAGCGGCGGTGTGTCGGCTTCGGCAGTGCGACCTCGTTGTTGCGGCGAGCGACGAGGATCGCCCGCCGCCGGGTTTGCGGCACCCCGAACTCCTCCGTGTGGAGGATGCCGACGTCCACTGTGTACTGGATTCCCTCGAGGACCTCTTTGTAGGCGTCCCACACCGGCTTCACCGCCGGTACCTGCTCCAGCACGATGGATTCGTAGGGGATCTGCAGATCGTGCGCCTCCAGAATCCACCGCAGGGGTTCCAGGACGAGCCCTGTGCGCTCGTCGTCGAGTCCCTTCAGCTCGGCGGAAACGTCTTTGCCCTCGGCCATGCTTTCGACGAACTCGAGCACCTGGTTCAGCGCTCTCCTGCCTGCCCCGCCGCCCGCGACGGTGTAGGTCTGACAGGGTGGGCCACCAGCCAGGACAGTGGCATCGGGGTAGTCCTTCGGTCCGAAGTTCCGGACATCGGACGCCTTTGTCGCGAGGCCGGCCTTCGCCCTGGTCTCGCAGGGGTTGGGATCGATCTCGATCCCCTCGACAGCGATGCCCATCCAGTGCGCCGCGACATCGAGCCCACCAGGACCGGCGAACAGATCCACCATGTGGATCTGCGCAGGCGGGAACAACAACGGCTGCACGGGAGTCACGAGAGGGAAGTTTATCGGGTGTCGCCCGTCACACTCGTCAGGCCGCGCCCGCGTGACCCAGGGCTTTCCGAACAGCTTGGCCCAAGGCAGTCCCCACCGGCGGCGGCGAGGCGTGCCCCACCTGCCGATAGCGAGCGGTCTTGCGGCCCGCGAACCGCCAGTCCGGGGGAAATCCCTGGAGACGTGCGGCTTGTTCGACCGTCAGCGGAACCATCCCGGAACGGCCGAGCAGTGGATCCCAGTGGAAGTCCGGACCTGGTACTTCGTTGGCCACAGTCGCCCCGTCGACGCCCATCCTGGCCCATGCTCTCTTCGATCCGGTGGGCCCGAGGTCCGGACCACCACGTTCCCACGACCCTCCTACCAGGGTCGGGGCAAGCTTGTCGGCCTGAGCCGCCCACTCGTCCGCTTGCTTCCATCCCTTCGCTTTCATGGAGTCACGCAACGCATCACCTACTGTGACGAACTGGTCCTCGGGGGCAGGTTCCTCGAACGCGTCCAGAGCATCGCCCTTGAAAGCAACCAGAATCCCCTGCTCCCGATTCTGCGGAACACCATGGTCCGCGGCATTCAGCACGAACCATCTGCTTTTGTAGCCCAAGTGGGTGAGTTCGGCATCGACGAACTCACGCATCGGCCTGTACTCGTCCTTCGTCACCAGATCAGGAACATTTTCGATGAGCAGCGCACGCGGCTGTACACCGTACATGAGCCCCATCGTCGCTTTGAGGAGCTCCAACTCCAGATCACTGCCACGACTGCGGTTGAGCGTCGCTGTCGCTTTGACTCGTGGCAGCCCCGCCGACAGCAGGTCCACGTCGTAGACCTGCTGATGGTCCACCGGATCGAACTCGAGCAGATCCATCTCGAGCACTTCCCATCGGGGACGGTTCAGTCGCAGCGTCTCACACGCGACAGCAAGCTTGTCCAACAACAGAACAGGGTCGAATCCCGCCCGTTCCAATCCCAGTGCGAGCCCACCCGCACCTGCGCAGATGTCGAATGAGGACAGCCTCTCACCCATCGCCGCCATGCTCTCCGCGCCCCCTCGGCTCGATGTCATGTCGAAACAAATTCAGAATAGCGCCACATGACGTCGAAGCAGAACGCAATACACACGGCGAACAGACAAGCCGTACACCTGCGGCAGCGTTCACGACCATTGGCCGGGCCTGAACTGCCGCAGGCATACGGAGCGACGCAGACTTTCGGCGTGGTGAGGAATTGCGGTCGACCTACGTCAGCCACGACCCGACCTCTCCGGTCGGCGCCCTACGACAGGATCTCGACGTAGCCGTTCGTTCCGTCACGCGGATGCGCTGGTTGTCCTGGATCAGGCGGGTGGCGTTTTGGACGCCGACGACGGCGGGCAGGCCGTACTCACGAGCGATCGCCGCGCCGTGGGTCATGATGCCGCCCACCTCTGTCACGAGGCCTTTGATCGTACGAACACCGGTGACCAGCTCGGGTCGG
This sequence comes from Kibdelosporangium phytohabitans, assembly GCF_001302585.1. Classification (GTDB taxonomy): domain Bacteria; phylum Actinomycetota; class Actinomycetes; order Mycobacteriales; family Pseudonocardiaceae; genus Kibdelosporangium; species Kibdelosporangium phytohabitans. The sequence goes on from NZ_CP012752.1 coordinate 10,456,578, forward strand.
TAGGCGGTGACGAGGATGTCGTCCGCTTCGAGGTCAGCCTCGGTCATGTCCAGGATGACGCGGGCGCGTCCCTCGACGGTTCCGGTGGAGACGGGCAGGCCGACCAGGGCGCTGGCCGGCATGTCCGCGCGTCGGTAGGTGCCTGAGATGGCCTCGCCGTCCGAGGTGAGCACCCAGGGTGGCGTGAGTGCCTGGTACGTGGTGAATGCTTCCTTGCGTTCGGTGATGAGGTCGTTGTCGGCCTGTCCGGTGCGTGCGACCTCGTGGAATTCCTGGAACCTCTGGTAGAAGATGTCTTCCCGGTCGCGCAGCACGCCCGCGCGGACCTGGCGGTCGGCTTCGGCCAGCAGTGCCTGCTTGTAGATGAAGTAGCGGCTGACGATCCCGTATTGGGGTACTCGCGGAATCCGACGAAGGTCCGCAGGCGGTCGATCATCGCCTTGGTCTCGTCTGCTTTCCGCTCGCCGTCCGGCGGTAGGCGCAGGCGCTCAAGCAGCTCTTGTTCCTTCTTCCACGCTTCCTGGCGCCCTTGTTCGAAGCGCCGGCTGCCTGCGCCGGGCTCGAAGTTGTCGACGTTGCCGAGGATCAGGGGCACGAGGATGGTGGGGCGTTCGCTCCACCGCGGCCTGGTGAAGTCGATTTCGCCGACGCAGCGTATGCCGTACTGTCCAGGTAGGACAGGATCGCGTCCCTGGCCTCGTCACCGCCCGGGAGTTTTGGCAGTTCGTCGAGGAAACCGTCGTCGTCGGCGTCCCTCCGGTAGGCCGCGACTCGCGGGCGGATCACGTCCGCGACGTCCAGCAGCGCGAGGCCCATCTCCGATGTGACGTTGTGGGGGCCGACTTTGAGAGGGTGTCGGCCGCGTTCTCCTCGCCCAGCCACGTGTGCAGCTGGTCGTTGAGCCACCAGGTCGCCTCGTGCCCGACCATGATCATCTGCATGCTGCGCGGGTCGGACATGATCCGCCTCAGCCCGTCCTTGGCGTACTTCACGATGAATTCGAGCAGTTCCGGACCGCGCTTGTTCTGGATGTCCTTTTGGCCTCGGTTGGTGACGCCTGGGTCTCCGCGATCACCTCGTCGACCATGGCCGGGTCGGTTTCGGTCGGCGCCGCTCCTGCGCCGGTGGGCCGCCCGCCCGCCTCGGCCATCGGCCGTGGCGTGGTCAACTGCCAGATCGACAGGCCGAGGGGGTCGATCGGGTCGGTCGTCATCTGCTGGTGGCCGACGGACACCTAGACGTGGTTGCCCCCCGCCCCCGGCAGGCGGGATGAGAACAGGGTGGTGATCGGCCTGCTCTGGACGATCTGGAAACCGCTGCCGTCCAGGCACCACTCGATGCCCTGCGGACGGCCGAAGTACGCCTCGATTCGCCTGCCCAGCTGCTCGAGCTGGATCACCTGGGCATCGGTCAGCGCCGGTTGCCGTTGCGCCTCGGCTCGACCGCCTGTTCCCGTATCCCACCTTCCTGTGCCGCCAGGACGGCCAGTTGCTTGGTCGCGATCGTCGCTTCGACGATCTCACTGGCCCGCACCTTGTGGATGTCCGCGTTCACCAGGCCGGGCACCAGGGCCTTGCCCCCGGCGACGGCGACGTGGCTCCGGTCGATCTCGCCGAAACCCACCATCTGGGTGCCGAGCGAGAAGGGCATCGCCACCCTGCTGTCAGTATCAACCACTGGTTCTCCGAATCCCCGATTTCCGCAGGTCCTGGCTCCGGCCGGAGATCGTGCAACACACCCCGGGTCTTGCCACACACCCCCGGTGCGCAATACGTCGAAGGTGGCGGGAAGTCCCGCCTCTTTTGTGCCCGGCTCCGATGTGTCGTTCTCGGCCCAGCCCGTTCGTAGACAGGGCGAGACCGATCCGAACGAGGAGCGTGCACCGTGGACACCGAGAACGTGAAGGCCACCCTGACCATCGACGCGCCCGCCGCGTCCGTGTTCGCCGTCCTGGCCGACCCCGTGACCCATTCCGCCATCGACGGCACCGGCTGGGTCCAGGAGTCCGTCGACCGGGTCCCGCTGACCGAGGTGGGACAGATCTTCCGGATGGACATGTACCACCCCAATCACCCGAACGGTGATTACCAGGTGGTCAACAAGGTCGAGCTGTTCGACACGGCACGCACCATCGGCTGGCTGACCGGGTACGAGAAGGACGACGGCGACCTGGAGTTCGGCGGCTGGATCTGGCGCTACGACCTCACGCCGCTCGGCCCGTCGGAAACGGGGGTCACGCTCACCTACGACTGGACCGCAGTGCCGCCGTACGTCCGGGAATACCTCCAGTTCCCGCCGTTCGCCCCCGATCACCTCGCCAACTCGCTGCAACACCTGTCGGGGCTTGTCCCTCGGACCGGTGAAGGTGCCAACCCGGTGGCCTAGGCGCTTCGAGGGCGGGAACTCGTTGGTCAAGCCGACGAGAAGGAGGCCCTCATGTGGCACACAAGGAGGATCAGCTCGGCGTTCACGGCCGGAGCGGTACTGGCAGCCGGAATCCTGCTCGCACCACCGGCCGGTGCCGTGGACGCGAACGCCCGAACCGTCCAGGACGACGTGGTGCGCCTGACCAACGCCGAACGGCAGAAAGCCGGTTGCCCGGCCCTGACCCCGGTCGCCGCGCTCAGCCAGGCGGCTCAGAACCACTCGAACGACATGGCAGCTCACAACTTCATGAACCACACAGGATCCGACGGCAGCTCGGCGGTGGCCAGGGTCGAGCGCTCCGGCTACACGGGTTGGCACGCGGTTGCCGAGAACGTCGCTGCAGGACACCAGACGGCGGAGAACGTCGTGTCCGACTGGATGAGCAGCTCGGGCCACCGCGCGAACATCCTGAACTGCCAGCTCAAGGAAGTCGGCGTCGGCTACGCGACCCATCCTGACAGCACGTACGGCACGTACTGGACGCAGGACTTCGGCAGTCGTTGACGCCTAGGCATTCGGTACGCCGTCGGAGGTGAAACGCCTGCCTGGCTCGGCAGCGAGTTTGTCCAGCCACGCGGCGGAACCGAACTGCGCTTCCTTGCCGGTGATCGCCTGTGAACGGATGCGCGGGATCCGAAGTGGATCGAACTTCGGGCTGTGCGGCGACGGCGCCGGGTTCGCGCCGACGAGGAACACACCTCGGTAGCGGTACGAGACGCCGTCGCTGCTCCCCGCGAGCGCGAGTGCCGGGTCGGACGGGTGGATGCCGAACGGCAAAGCGATCGTGGCGGGCTCGGCGCCGGGCGCGGCCTGCCGGATGGCCTGGTCGCCCCGGCTGATGTCCCGTTGCGCCGCGGCACCGCCCACTTGGCGCAGGTTCGCGTGCGTCAACGTGTGGTTGCCGATTTCCATGCCGTGGTCGCGGAGCCACGTCAGCGATTTCACCCCGCCCGGTTCGCCGAATGGGTCCCCGTTGACGTAGAAGGTCGCCACCGGACGGAACTCGGGGTATCGGGCCGCGACGTCCTGGATGATCGCGACCGCCGTCTCCGCGGCGGGTGTCCCCTCCGCGGTGAGCTTGAACTGGGTCGGGTCGCCGTCGTCGAACGTGAGGACCACCGGGTGCGCACCGGCGGGGATGTCGATCTTCCCGGCCGCGTAGTCGCCCGCGGTGACGGGCACGTACCGCTCCCCCGCCAGGCGTTCCAGCTCGGCGCGCAGATCCTGCGGTGTCCGGTCGTAGACACTGGCCGGGTTCGGCGTGATCCGGTGGTACATCAGGACTGGCACGTCGCCGAGCTCGTTGGCCGCGACCGGAGGGCCGGACGCGGTGGTCGCCACTACCCCGGTGCTCGACGGCGCCGACCCCTTGGGTGCACTGTGGACAGGGGCGGGGTCCGTGCCACACGCGGTGGCGCTGAGCAGGCTGATCGCGAGCAGCAAGGGCCGCACGTTCGGCGTCATGTCCCCACCGTGGGCAACGAAACAGGTTGCGGCCACTCGGAAACACGAACGAATGACATTGGGTTGAGCATCATCCGGCAGGGAACGTGATGATGGACGAAAGCGTTTCCGTCCCCTGGAGGATGCAGAGTGGACACTCCGAAGCGACGGCGCGGACGTGCCGTGATCATCGTTCTCGTCGCCACGACGCTGGCGCTCGTGGTGCTGGTGCCGGTCGTGAACCGGATGTTCACCGGGGAGCTGTCGGTCGTCGGGATCGACGACCGGGCCCAGTTCCTGTCCGTCGACGCCGCTCAGGTCAAGGACCTCCGCAAGGCGCTCACGGTGACCGGCCACGCCCCCAGCGCGACCTCGTTGTCCGTCAACGACCAGTCCGCTCCGGTAGGGGCGGACGGCAGGTTCTCGGTCGAGCTGTCGCCCGTACCGGTGAAGGTCCGGGTGTCCGCGAGGGACTCGGCTGGAAACGAGGCCACGAGGGAGATCCCGGTCGAGGCACGGCACCCGGGCATGCGGGCGGTGCACATGACGGCGCTGGCCTGGTCGTCGGCGCAGCTGCGCGAGCCGGTCCTGCAGATGGGACGGGAAGGCCGGATCGACGCCGTGCAACTGGACATCAAAGACGAGAGCGGTGAGATCGGGTACGACTCCGGTGTCGCACTGGGCAGGCAGATCGGTGCCACCCGGCAGCACTACGACGTGCAGGCCGCGGTGCGGCAGCTGCACGACGCCGGGCTTCGGGTGGTCGGCCGGGTAGTGGCGTTCCGCGATCCGATCCTGGCGCGCTGGTCGTGGAACTCCGGCACCAGGCAGCGGGTCGTCCAGACGCGGGACGGCAGGCCGTGGTCGGGTTCGTACGGCCAGTTCGCCTTCACGAACTACGGTGACGAGGACGTGGTCCGGTACAACATCGACCTTGCGGTGGAAGCGGCCCAGTTCGGTTTCGACGACATCCTGTACGACTACGTCCGGCGGCCGGAAGGCCGGCTGGACCAGATGCGGACACCGGGTTTCACCGGCGCGCCCGAGAAGGCCATTGTGGACTTCCTGGCCCGAAGCCGGGACGAGGTCCACAAGCGCGGGGCGTTCGTCGGGGCGTCCGTGTTCGGCATCGCGGCGGACCGGCCGGGGCCTGTTGCCCAGGACATCCCCTCGATGTCGCACGCTGTCGACTACATCTCGCCCATGGTCTACCCGTCGCACTGGGGGCCGGGAGAGTACGGCGTGGCACAGCCGGAAGCCCAGCCGTACGACATCACTGCCAAGTCTGTGGGCGCGTTCGTGGCGCAGGCCCGAGCGGGCGGCGCCCAGGTTTTCCCGTGGTTGCAGGCGTTCAGCCTGCGCAGGACGTACGGCGCTGCGGAGGTGAAGGCTCAGATCGAAGCTTCACGGCAGAGCGGCGCGCCGTCGTTCCTGTTGTGGAACGCGAACTGCCGCTACGAACCAGGCAGTCTGGACGCCAGGTGAGCGGAGTGCCGCACGGGGGATACATGGTTGCGCCGGTCAGGTGAACCTTCCTGACCGGCACCACTTCCCTTGTCACACCTGACGCGGTCCGGCATGCCCCGAATCCATGCCGGACCGCGTCTTGGTGTGAGCGCCGAATCAAAGGGGTGACGGCCGCCTGGTCAGGGCCGTCCAACCAACTTCGACGTCCGGGTTACCGGGGTCAGCGGTCGCCCAGGGCCAGCTTGCCGGCCGAGCCGACCAGGCCACCGGCGCCGTTGCCGCTGGTGTTCTCGGAACCCGCGGCGTTGCCGACGGCGTGGCCGTTCGAGCTGCTGCCCGCACCGGTGGCACCGTGGGTGTTGTCGCCGGCCTGCGACGAACCCTGGTTGGAGGTGCAGGAGTCGTCGACGACCGTGGTCGACACGTTGCCGTTGCTCAGCACGTTGATGTGCGGCTGCTTGAGGGCCTCGTCCACGTCGACCGCGACCGGCACGATGCCGACCAGGCTCTGCGCGTTCAGGTCCTCGAGCGGACGGTTCGCGACGCAGCCCAGGTTCGGCGAGACGTTGACGTTGTTCAGGGCGTTGACCGGGATCAGGCCCTGCTGGACGGTGTTGTTGTCGGCGCTCTTGCCGGGGTGGTCCACGGCGGACGCGGTACCCGCCACGGTGGCGAAACCGGCGGCGGCGAGAGCAGCGACAACAACGGCCTTCTTGATGACGGACAAAGTCACTCATTCCTTTCGAGTGGAGTTGCGAAACCAGTCGGCAGCGGGGACGCTTCCCCATTGGCATCAGGCTCGCTGCGGGCAGAACCATACAGCAGATCGGTCCCAAAGAAACGACCATTGACCCTATCGAGTGATGGCCGCGAGGACACTTCCCGCGTTCCGGTGAATGCGCTGGCCCGAATTCGTCCGCGTTCTATTGTCGACACGCCAGGAAGCCGGGCACCGACCGGCTCGGGTGTCTCGGGCCCGCTGTCGAGCATGTATTCCGCGGACGGGGAAATCGGGCGGCCGTGGTCGCGCCGCTCCGCGGCCGCGCCCGGGCTACGCGCAGGTCAAGCGACGCGAGGGCGGTAACGGTCCGTATCGTTCAAGGCCGCCGCGCTGCCCGTGTGAGGGATAGGGCGGCGAACCCGCAGGTGAACCGGCCACAGCTCATTGTGGATGTTTGAAGTCGGAAATGCGGGTTGTTGTGGACATCCATGGCACCGCCCGTGCGGCGGCCGACATATACCCGATGGAGGTCCGAAAAATGGCTACCTTGTTGGAGCGGCCAGTTCGAGTCGCAACCCTACCAACTCGAGGAGCCTTCGTTGATTTCCGCCCGACGGATAGCGCGAGCCTTCCTGATCGGCCTGCTCGCGTTCGCACTGCCCTTCACAGCGGGTGTGGCCAATGCCGCCCCATGGGACTACGTGCCAGGTCACAACGACGTAGCAGTTACGAACCACGACGGCGACGAGAACGACACATGGGTGTCGAACACTTACGCCAGTTCCAACTGGGTTGAGATCGCCAATCTCGACGCCGACTACAACGACACAGCAGTGGTGAACGAACTTGCTCACGGCAACGCGACCGTGGTGGGCAACGAAGACGCCGACGACAACACCTCGGTCGTCACCAACACGGAGTCCGACCACAACTCCACCTCGGTGACGAACGAAGACGCTGACACGAACTCGACCATCGTCGAGAACGAGGAAGCCGACCACAACGCGACTGCGGTCGCCAACGAGGACGCTGACGACAACATCACCGCCGTCGGCAACGACGACTCGTCGCACAACAACACCGCCGTGTCCAACGAGGACGCTGACGACAACACCACCGCCGTCGGCAACGACGACTCGTCGCACAACAACACCGCCGTGTCCAACGAGGACGCTGACGACAACACCACCGCCGTCGGCAACGACGACTCGTCGCACAACAACACCGCCGTGTCCAACGAGGACGCTGACGACAACACCACCGCCGTCGGCAACGACGACTCGTCGCACAACAACACCGCCGTGTCCAACGAAGATGCTGACGACAACACCACCGCCGTCGGCAACGACGACTCGTCGCACAACAACACCGCCGTGTCCAACGAAGATGCTGACGACAACACCACCGCCGTCGGCAACGACGACTCGTCGCACAACAACACCGCCGTGTCCAACGAAGACGCCGACCACAACGCGACTGCCGTCGGCAACGACGACTCTCACTCCAACGACGTCGCCGTCAGCAATGTCGACGCCCACGCCAACAACACGGCCGTGGTCAACGACGACTCCGACGACAACACTGTCGTGGCGAGCAACACCGGTTCTGACAACAACGACACCGCCGTCAGCAACGACGACGCCGTGTCGACGACCTCGGTTGTCAGCAACCTCGCCAGCGATGACAACGAGACGTCCATCGTGAACGACGACGCCACTGAGTCCACCACTGTCGTTAGCAACAACTCCAGCAACGACAACCACACCACGGTGAACAACACCGACGCGTCGCACACCACCACTGTTGTCTCTGACAACGGCAGCCACCACAACTCGACTGCCATCAGCAACAGCGGCCACGGCAACACGACCGTTGTCAGCAACAAGGGGTGAGGCGATCGACCAACCGGGCGTGCAGGCGGGTTCGGTGACAACCTCTCCGAACTCGTCTGCCCCGCAAGCTCCGGACCGGGTCACGCTCGCGGCGAAGGAGGTGGCGAACCGCCACATGCGAACACCCCGGCGATGAAGCCGTACAGACACCGCTCACGGTTGTGTCGGCCGGGCGCCCCACCGAGGCGCCCGGCCGACACAACGCTCCTATTGCCACCCCATGACGTGTCCCGGCGGCACCCTGGATTTCGCCGGGACACGTCATGGCATGAACTCTTGGTACCGGGACACGATCGGCTTATGGCTTAAGCCGGTCGGTCACGGTCATCGCAGGACGGCTGGCCGAGCCCGCTCCACGATCACTACTTCGACGATTCGATCACTTGCCGCCGAGCAGCGAACCGGCCGAGCCGATCAGGCCGCCGGCGCCGTTGCCGCTGGAGTTCTCGGAACCCGCGGCGTTGCCGACCGCGTGGCCGTTCGAGCTGTCGCCCGCGCCGGTGGCACCGTGGGTGTTGGTGCCCGCCTGCGAGGAACCCTGGTTCGAGGTGCAGGAGTTGTCCTCGACGGTGCTGGACACGTTGCCGTTGCTCAGCACGTTGATGTGCGGCTGCTTGAGGGCCTCGTCCACGTCGACCGCGACCGGCACGATGCCGACCAGGCTCTGCGCGTTCAGGTCCTCGAGCGGACGGTTCGCGACGCAGCCCAGGTTCGGCGAGACGTTGACGTTGTTCAGGCCGTTCACCGGCACCAGACCCTGCTGGACGGTGTTGAGGTCGGCACTCTTGCCGTGCGAAACGAGCGGCCGGTTGCCCTGGCCGTGGCCGGGCTCACCGGCGGAAGCGGTCCCCGCGAGCGCGGCGAAACCAGCTGCCGCGAGCGCGGCGACAATGACGGTCTTCTTGAACAGTGGCACGATACTCATTCCTTTCGAAGGCGGGCCCGGAATCGTTTGATGTCCTCAAGGCTGAATCATGCCCCCATAGGCGTGGGGCCCGCCGCATGGAGCACAGTACAACAACCGCGCAATAAGGAAAGCCCGTTAACACCATCAGGTGATAGGCAAAGCCACGTTTCCCGCGTTCTGGTGAATGTGCGTTACCCGGACTCAGTCCCTTGCGTTCGCTCGGCTCAAGGGGGCTGGAAAGTCGGCATCACTTCTGGTGCTAAAGTGTGAACCGCGTTGACGCAGCAGCGCCGAAACCGACTTGGATCCGCGTAGCACGACGATCGCGGCATGGCCGCCTTCGGCGGACATGAAAGACGCGACCGCGGTCTTGGCGCCACGCGGACGAGGTAAGGACAAAGTCGCGTCACCGGCGAGCCTGGAGGACACGCGCACTCCCAGCGCACTTGAAGAACCGTTCACGTTCGAAATATTCGGCATTCGGTTTACCCCTCGAATAGCAGAATCCGCATACCGGCGGGCCGCCAGGGCCGTTCGCGCTGCTCAGAAAGCCAGCGAGGGCAGGCCCCCAGCACCCGCGCGCCGGGCGCCGGGTGGCGCAACCCTGCCATTTGTCATGGGTGACGCATGACAAACAAGCCCGGCAATGCGGGGCCCGGCTCGTAACATGACGGTCGTGAGCAGGCGTGACACCGGTGAATTCTCCGCCCGGCACTGGCCGGACTGGAGTCTCAAGCAGGGCCGTCGGGGCCGGGTGGCCCTCGTATTGGTCAACAGCCTCGCGCTGCTTTTCCTGCTGGCGCGAGTCGCCGAAATCAAGAACGGCGCCAACGGCGGACTGCTCACCGCTGTGGCGTTGGGTCTCATCGCCTGCTACGTCGCCGCCTGCCTGATTGCCCTGTGGAAGGGACCGGTGGCGCCACCTCGGCAACGAATCGGCATGGTGATCGCGGTATTCGTGTCGGGTGCGGCGCCCGCGCTGCTTCTGGGCTCACCGAGTTACCTGACCGACCTGACCTATGCCACTGTCATCGGGCTGATGCTGCTGCCGTTGCGTTATTCACTGCCGCTCGGCGCCGTCACGGCAATCAGTCAAATCGGATGGATGTCACTGGGCTGTGGCCGGGTCAAGTGGGGCGAAGTGGCCACGCTCGTCGGCGTCACCGTGGCGGTCGGCACCGTTTTCGCGCTGGTCTTCACGATCGGCCACCTGCGGGCGGCGCGTGCACAGGTCAGGGCGATGGCTGTGAACCAAGAGCGGGAACGGGTCGCGCGGGACCTGCACGACGTCCTCGGCCACAGCCTGTCGACGATGACGGTCAAGCTGGGACTGGCCCGGCGAATACTGGAGTCCACAGGGGACATCGTGTCGGCCGTCGGGGAGATCCGCGAACTGGAGGGCCTGTCGCGGCAAGCGCTTTCCGACGTCCGGGCCACCGTCTCGGACTACCGGACGGTGTCGCTGGCCGCCGAGATCGCGGGTGCCGGCGTCGCGCTGCGCGCAGCGGGCGTACGGGCCGAACTGCCCACGGCGGCCGACGACGTGATCCCCGCGCTGCAAGGCGTGTTCGGGTACGTGGTACGGGAAGCTGTCACGAACGTGCTGCGGCACTCCGACGCCGACCGGTGCAGCATCCGGCTCGGCCGTGACTGGGTGGAGATCACCGACAACGGCACTGTCACCGCCGAGGTGGCTGCCGGGCACGGTCTGACCGGCCTGGCCGAACGGCTCGCCGCGGTGTCGGGCACCCTGGAACACGGCAAAGGCCCGGACGGCGGTTTCCGCGTACTCGCCCGCGGACCGGCACACCAACTCACGACGGGCCCGACATGATCCGCATTCTGCTCGCCGACGACCAGGCCCTCGTGCGTGGCGCGCTGGCCTCGATGCTCCGGCTCGAAAGCGACATCGAGGTGGTCGCCCAAGTCGGTTCGGGCATCGACGTGCTGCCCGCCGCGCGGCGGACCAGCCCCGACATCGCACTGCTGGACGTGCGGATGCCCACCCCTGACGGCCTCGCTGTCGCAGCCGACCTGCGCGATGCGCTGCCGGACTGCCGTGTGATCATCTGCACGACCTTCGGCCGCCCCGGGTATCTCTCCCGTGCGATGGCGGCGGGTGCGGCCGGGTACGTGGTCAAGGACTCCTCGCCCGAACAACTGGTCAACGCGATCCGCCGGGTGCACGCCGGTCTCCGTTTCGTCGACCCGGCGCTCGCCGCGGAATCCCTGGCCACCGGCGCCAGCCCGCTCACCGACCGGGAAGCTGACGTGCTGCGCGCCACGGTCGACGGCGGCACGGTCTCGGACATCGCCAAGGTCGTCGGCCTGTCCGAAGGCACGGTACGCAACCACTTGTCGTCGGCGATCGGCAAAACCCACGCCCGCACCCGCGCGGAAGCCGCCAAGGTCGCCGAGGGCAACGGCTGGCTGTAAGGCGGGTCGCGGTCAAGGCAGCCGTGTGGATCTTGTCGGTTTCGGCTGTACCGGCACGCCGGTGTGCTGGCCGAAGCTGGATCCATGGAAGGCAGGAACTTCACCCCGGGCCAGTTGCTCGACCTGGACCGCGAGCACGTGTGGCACCCGTACGGCCCCATGCCCGCTGTCGAGCGGCCGTTGCTGGTCGAGTCGGCCTCGGGCGTACGGCTGCGGCTGGCGCAACCGGTGCACGGAGCCGACGAGCTGATCGACGGCATGTCGTCGTGGTGGGCGGCGGTCCACGGCTACGCCAACCCGGTGATCGACGCGGCCATCCGCGACCAGCTCGGCCGGATGAGCCACGTCATGTTCGGCGGGCTCACGCACGAACCGGCCATCCGGCTCGCCGACACGCTCGTCGGGATGACTCCCGGGCCACTGCGGCACGTGTTCCTCGCCGACTCCGGGTCGGTGTCGATCGAAGTGGCGGCGAAGATGTGCCTGCAGTACTGGCGTTCCCGCGGACGGCCGGAGAAGCGGCACCTGCTGACCTGGCGCGGCGGCTACCACGGCGACACGTGGTTGCCGATGTCGGTGTGCGATCCCGACGGCGGGATGCACCACCTGTGGCGTGGTTCGCTGGCTGAGCAGATCTTCGCGGACACACCACCGGCCGAGTTCGACACCGCGTACGTCGAGCACTTGGAGGAGGTGCTCGCCGTCAACGCGGGCCGTGTCGCGGCGGTCATCGTCGAACCGGTGGTGCAGAACGCGGGCGGTATGCGTTTCCACTCGCCGCGTTATCTGTCCGCGCTGCGTGAGCTGACCGCGGCGCATGACGTGCTGCTCGTCTTCGACGAGATCGCCACCGGTTTCGGCCGGACCGGTGAGCTGTTCGCGGCCGATCACGCGGGCGTGTGCCCGGACGTGATGTGTGTTGGCAAGGCGTTGACCGGCGGTTATCTCACGATGGCGGCGACGTTGTGCACGGCTGGGGTCGCCGACGGCATTTCTTCCGGCGAGGTTCCCGTGCTCGCCCACGGCCCCACTTTCATGGGCAATCCACTCGCCGCGGCCGCGGCCAACGCGTCGCTGGGGCTGCTGCTCGAGCAGGACTGGCGGGCCGAGGTCGGACGGATCGAGTCACGGCTGACCGAGGGCCTTGCTCCCGCACTGGGCTTGCCAGGCGTTCGTGCGACGCGGGTGCTGGGCGCCATCGGCGTGATCCAGTTGGACCACAACGCGGACATGGCGACCGCTACCCGTGCCGCCGTCCGCAGCGGGGTGTGGTTGCGGCCGTTCCGGGACCTGATCTACACGATGCCGCCGTACATCAGCACCGACGACGACATCGCGCGGATCACCGCGGCCATGCTGGCCGCGGCTGCCGAGGCTTGATCACTTGCGGGTGAGGCGGTAGCCGAGGACTTCGCGGATGTGCACCTCGATGAAGTCGCGCAGGTAGGGGTTCTGCCCCAGCTCGGCGAAGAAGTCGATCGTCTGCTGGTCGGGCCGGTTGGTCAGGTGCAGGATTCGCCAGCGGTTGAGGGGTTCGTTCTCATCGCCGTCCACCCAGTGCCTGACGTGGAAAAGCGGCTGGCGCCGGTCGGCGACCAGCTCGTGGCCGTCCGGGGTGGTGTGGCCGGTGTCGCCGATGAACCAGATCGACTGTTCGGCCCGGCCGAGCTGGACGTGCTCGATGATCAGCCCGAACTCGTCCGGGTCGAGCCACAGGCGCTGCTGCGACGCCCGGGTGAAACGGTCCGGGTCCTCGGACGGCCACTTCCGCGCGCTGCCCGGTCGGACCACGGACGGGATGTAGAAGTCGGGCGCGGAGGCCTTCCTGGTCTCCATGTCCCACATCATGGTCCTCGTGTACACGAGGTCGCGGTCGACGTCGTAGCGGTCGCGCAGCACTTTGTTGACGTCCACCGGCGGCAGGTCGATCGCGGTGTTGCGCGGGTCCGCCCATGCCCGTTCGAACTCTGTGACGAGGTCGACGCTCGCAACCATGCTGCTCTCCTCGGTGGTAGTACCGCCAGATAGTCACTTTTCCTTACTGAACTGGCCTGGACCGCCTGCTATTCCCGAGGATGACACGCACACCGGTGCAACAGCGCCGCTCTACATCGGCACCGGATCAGCCGGCAGAGGACGTTCCGGATCCGGGCCGGGGGCAGGCGGGATCGGGCTGGGCGACGGCGGGATCGGCTCGGGATCCGGTACCGGTTGCCGTCCCGGATCGGGCTGGGGGCCGGGGCGCGGCGGCGTGGGTGGGACCGGTTGGACGAGCTCAGGCATCATCGCACCTCTTCTCTTCGGGCGTCGTGGGTGACGTACCCGAGTCCACGGAAGCCAAACGGGCAGCCACGGCATTCCTGGTGAAACCACTCCTCGCGGTGAACTCCTTCGGTACCGTTCCACCATGGACGCGCGGGCACGAGCCAAGGAGCTGATCACCCTAGGGAAGTTCGAGCAACTCCGGCAACTGGCGGACGACGGTGACTCGGACGCCAAGTGGATGTACGCGCAACTGCTGGTGCTGCGCAAGGACGAGGCCACGCTGCGGGCTCAGGAGGACTACTGCCGGCTCGCGGCACTTCTCGCCCGGCAGAAGAGAATCGACGAGCTCCGCGTCGTGGTCGACGCGCACTGCCCGGACGCTGTCCCACGGCTCGTGGATCTGCTTGCCGAACAAGGTCTTCTGGACGAACTCGTCGAGCGAGGCGCGGCGGGCAGCCACGCGGCCAACCGGAAGGTCGCCGAAATCCTTGTGGCGCAGGGCCGGATCGACGAACTGCGTGAACAAGCCGACGCGGGCAACCATTCGGCCGTGGCCGCGTTGGCGCGGATCCTCGCCGACCGGGGAGACGTGGACGGCCTGCGGGCTCTCGCGCACCACCGGATCACCGACGACCAGCTGATCAAGGCTCTCACCGCGGCGAAGCGGTACACGGAAGCGCTTGTGTTGCAACGAGCCAAGGCCGCTCGGCGCAAGTCGTGGACCGAGGAGCTCGCGGTCACCAGGTTGCTGTACCTCGCCGGTCTGGAGGACGAGCTGCGCGAACGGGCCGAGACCGACAAGGACGCCCTCGCCTATCTCGTCCGGTTCTACGAATGGAAAGGACGCGTCGAAGACCTGCGTGCCATCGCCGAAACCGGCCACGAGGAAGCGAGCTGGCGGCTGATCGAGCTGTTGCGGGAGCGGCAGGACGTCGATGAGCTGAAGAAGTACGCCGATCGCGGCGATCGAACCGCCGCGCGTGCACTGGTGCGCGTCTACCGCGAACAGGGCCGTGTCGACGAGGTCCGCGAGTTGGCACGGTCGGACATCGCCGGCGCGCGGGCCGCGCTCGCCGAACTGCTCAGGGAACGCGGGGAGATCGACGAACTCAGGGAGCTGGCAGCCGACCCGCGGCACCCGGCGGTCCGCGAGCTGACGCGGTGGCTGAGCGAACACCAGGACGTGGACGAGCTCGAAGCCCTGGCCGAGACGGGAGAGCCGTGGGCGATGGCCGCGCTGGCCGAGCGCGCCCCGCAACGCCTGTGGCCACGCGCGCAAGCAGGTGACTCGCAGGCCACGCACTACCTCGCCAAGGTGTACTACGAGCGGGATGACGTCGACCAGTTGCGGCGGCTGGCCGCGTTCGGCAACCAGGAGGTCCAGCTGAAGTTCGTGCGCACGCTCGCGCGGCTGGACATGTTCGACGAGCTGAAAGCACGCGCCGAGGCGGACGAGCCGCACGCGCAGTCGTCCTGGGTCGACGCGCTCGCCGAGACCGGCCGTGTCGACGAACTCCGGGCGCTCGCTGACAGCGGTGTGGCGGTGGCCGCGATCCGGCTGGCCGAGGTGCTCGGCGAGCTGGGGCGGTTCGACGAGGTCGTCGCACGTGCGGAAGCCGGTGACAAGTGGGCCTCGCAGCATCTGTCCTTCGTCATCGCACCGCCGTACAACGACAACCCCGAGGACCGGGTTCGCCCATAAGGCGTCATGTACAGCGATGCCGTCGCTACGGCAGACTCTGACCATGAAGCGACCCGGACTTCTCGCTGCGGTCCTCGTGCTCACCGGAGCGTTACTCGGGCCGGTCGGGCCCGCTGTGGCCGCACCAGCACCGTGTTCGGCGCAGTCGTCGCAGAAAGTGCCGAAACGGCAGGTGCGGGCCGAGTGGATCGCTTCCGTCGCCAACATCGACTGGCCGTCACGACCGGGGCTGACGGCCACCGAACAACGCGCGGAGCTGGTCGGCTGGTTCGACGGGGCGGTCTCGCGCCGGTTGAACACAGTCGTGCTGCAGGTGCGGCCGACCGCGGACGCTTTCTGGCCGTCTCCGTTCGAACCGTGGTCGGAGTGGCTGACCGGCGTCCAGGGGCAGGATCCCGGGTACGACCCGCTGGCGTTCGCCGTGGCGGAGGCGCACCGGCGCGGCCTGGAACTGCACGCGTGGTTCAACCCGTACCGGGTGGCGGTGCACGCCGACCCGAGCCGGTTGCGACCCGACCACCCGGCGCGCACGCATCCGGACTGGGTCGTCCCGTACGGTGGGAAGCTCTACTACAACCCGGGAATCCCCGAGGTCCGGCGGTTCGCCGAGGACGCGATCATGGACGCCGTGCAGCGCTACGACATCGACGGCGTGCACTTCGACGACTACTTCTACCCGTACCCGGTCGCTGGTCAGCAGTTCGACGACGAAGCGACCTACCAGCGGTACGGTTCCGCGTTCCCGGTCAAGGCGGACTGGCGGCGCGCCACCATCGACCTCCTGGTCGCCGAGCTGTCCACCCGGATCCACCGGGCCAAGCCGTGGGTGAAGTTCGGGATCAGCCCGTTCGCCGTGTGGCGCAACAAGGGCACCGATCCGGCCGGATCGGACACCACCGCGGGCGTGCAGACGTACGACGACCTCGCCGCGGACACCCGCAAATGGGTGCGGGAGCGGTGGATCGACTACGTCGCACCGCAGGTCTACTGGAACATCGGGTTCCCGGCGGCCGACTACGCCAAGGTGGTCGCCTGGTGGTCGTCCCAAGCAGACGGCACACCGGTGCACCTCTACATCGGCCAGGCCAACCACAAGGTGGGCGTGTCGGCCCAGTCACCGGCGTGGAACGATCCGGCAGAGTTGTCCGAACACCTGACGTTCAACCGGTCCCACCCGCAGGTGCGGGGTGATGTGTTCTTCTCCGCCAAGGACGTCCGCGCCAATCGACTGGCGCACATGGACGTCCTTCAAGCCCAGCACTACACGCGTCCGGCGATGATCCCCGTGATGGATCAGCGCGGCGGCAAAGCGCCGCATCACCCGATCCTCGTCAGCGCGCGCAGAAGCGACGCCGGTGTCCGCCTGGATTGGGTTTCCGACCCGCGTACCGCGTACTTCGCCGTGTACCGGTTCGACGGGACGGCGGCCTGCGACTTGGCCGACGCCACGCACCTGGTGACCGTCGCCCGCGCGAAAGCCGGCATCGTCCAGTCGTTCGACGATACCGGCGTGCAACCGGGCCGCGATCACACCTACGTCGTGACCAGTCTCGACCGCCTGCACCACGAGAGCGGACCCAGCAATCCCAAACACAGGTGACTGCCGCCGCACCAGGGGTCAAGTGGTGGTGCGACGGCAGTCGTTCAGGTGCGCCTTGCTTACGCGGCAGGCGGCATCAGAACCGAGTCGATGATGTAGACGGTGGCGTTGGCGGTCTTGACGTTGCCGCAGACGACCTTGGCGCCGCCGGTGCCGATGGTGAAGTCCTGCCCGCTGCCCGAGGTGGTCAGCTTGCCCTTCTCGACGGTGTCGAAGCTACCGGCGGCCAGGTCGGCGGTGGTGACCGTCTTCGGCACGACGTGGTAGGTCAGGACCTTGGTCAGCAGTGCCTTGTCGGCCAGCACCTTGTCCAGGTCGGCCTTGGGCAGCTTGGCGAACGCCTCGTTGCTCGGCGCGAACACGGTGACGCCCTTCAGACCGTTGAGCGTGTCGACCAGACCGGCCTGCTTGACCGCGGTGACCAGAGTGGACAGCGCCGGGTTGTTGGACGCGGCGGTCGCGACCGGGTCCATGGCCATGCCCTGGAAGCTACCGGGGCCGTCCTTCGGGATCGACGCACAGGCCGCACCGAACTGCTCGGCGGGCATCAGCACGCTGTCGACGAGGTAGACGGTGGCGTTGCCGGTCTTGACGTTGCCGCAGACCACGTTGGCGTCGCCGACCTTGTACGACTCGCCGCTGCCGGAGGTGGTGATCGAGTCCTTGGCCAGTGTGTCGAAGGTGCCCGAGGCGAGGTCGGTGGGGCTGACGGTCTTGCCGACCACGTGGTGGGTCAGGACCTTGGTCAGCATCTCCTTGTCGGCCAGCACCTTGTCCAGGTCGGCCTTGGGGATCTTGGCGAACGCCTCGTTGGTCGGGGCGAACACCGTGATGTCCTTGGCGCTGTTGAGCGTGTCGACCAGGCCTGCCTGCTTCACGGCGGTGACCAGAGTGGACAGAACCGGGTTGTTCGACGCGGCGGTCGCGACCGGGTCCTTCGCCATTCCGTCGAAGCTACCGGGGCCGTCCTTGGGCACAGCGCCACACGCCGGACCGAACTGGGCGGCCATCGCGGCAGAAGTGGGCGGTGCCTGCGAGGGCTGGTTGCCTGAGGACGCGGTGTCGCTGGATCCGCACGCGGCCATGGTCATCAGGGCGACGCCACCGATGACCGCAGCGGCTGAACGTGGCAAGCGCATGATGTGATCTCCTTGGGGATTTTCGAAGCTCTGCACCGTATTCGGCGTCGAGGTGAACCCGGATTGGCGGTGCGGGAACATTTCTCCCCGTCACCCGATCGTGTATCAGTTCTGGACGGTGAACGTGGTGGAGTGCCACCCGGTCGCACCGTCGGGAATGGGCGCGACACGTTGATCGGTCTGGGTGTACCCCGCTTTGTCCGTCGCACGGCATTCCACGGTGTGCACGCCCGGCCCGAGTTCGATGTCCACCTGCCACATCCGCCAGGTGCTGGTGTTCACCTCGGTTGCCAGCCGCGCGGTCACCCATTCGCCCTGGTCAGCGCGAACTTCGACCTTCGCGACGCCCCGCGGTTGCGCCCACGCGATACCGGCGACGGTGATCTTCCCCGGTTTGACCGTCGACAGTCCGGCCGGCACGTCGATGCGCGACTGGGTCTTGATCGGGGCTTTCTGGCCCCAGTTTCGCTTGAGCCAGTAGGACTGCTTGTCGGCGAACTTGTTGAACTCCATGTCCACCACCCATTTGGTGGCCGACACGAACCCGTACAACCCCGGCACCACCATCCGCGCGGGGAAGCCGTGCTCAGCGGGCAGCGGTTCGCCGTTCATCCCGATTGCCAGCAGTCCCCTGTCCAGCACGTCCGCGACCGGCGTGCCACACGTCCACCCGTCCACGCTGGTGGAGAACAGCTGCTCAGCGCCCGGTTTCACACCCGCTTCGGCCAGCACGTCCTTCAGCGGCACACCGATGAAGTTCGAGGTCGACACGTACGGCCCACCGACCTCATTGGACACACAGGTCATCGTGATCGTCTGCTCGACCAGGCGCATCCGCCGGATGTCCTCGAAGCGCAGCATCACTTCCCGGTCGACGGCGCCGTGGATCCGCAGCACGTAGTCCTCGGCGCGCAGCCGGGGCACGTTGAGCAGCGTGTCGATCCGGTAGAAGTCCCGGTTGGACGTGATGAACCTCGGTGTGCCCAGCTGGGGGAAGTCGGCTCCGGCCGGGATCGCGGGCGCCCTGGTCGCCGGGACGAGATCACCGACGGCCGAGCGGGACCCCTCGATGTCGACGTTGTCGGCCAGCAACTGCCCGCCCACACCGGCCACACCGACACCCACTGCCACACCGGCACTGGTGTACATGAACTGCCGCCGGTTCATTCCCTGCTCGCTCACCTCGGTCGTCCGGGACGCGAGGTTGTGCAGCCAGAGGAAAACGGTTGCGCCGACCAGCAAACTGGCGACCGGCGCGAGGACGTCGACGAAGTCGGTGTCCGGCCTTGTGAGCACGGCCACGATTCCCACGACGCCCAGTGCGGCCGCGAGGGCCACACCGGGCAGCGGCCGGCGCCGTGAAACGAGCCCGGCGGCTGCGCCGAACAGCACCAGCACCACCGCCATACCGCCGAGCAGGACCAGCTTGTCGTTGGTCCCGAAGTTGCGGACGGCGAAGTCCTTGAGCGGCGCGGGCGTCAGGTCGATCGCTGTGTTGCCGACCGCGTAGAAGGGTGACGCGTTCGGGTTCAGCACACCGGCGACGAGGTGCCCGGCCGCCAGCGCGGCGAGGACCGCGAGCAGGCCGACCAGGATCGCCTTGTGGACGCGGAGTTTGCCGCGGCTGGGACTGGGGGCGTGGTCGTGGTCCATGCCAGCCATTCGTCACCGGTCCGGTCGCGGATGGTGATCGGCCGGAGTTTTCTCCAAGATCCTTTCTGGACGGATTCGGCCGGCTGCGCTCGTCGGTGTGCTGGTCAGCAGGTTGTGCCCGCCGAAGCGCACTCGTAGACGGATGCGTACCCGGTTCAGGCCCGTGCAGCGAGCAACCCGAGGTTTCCGCACGCGAGATGTGGGTATCCCTTCGCACCGAAATGGGGCCGTCGGACGCTCCAGTTCGGCGCCGGACTGGTGACTTGTGACCCGTGTGACAGCCGACCAGTCACATGACTCATCGGAGCACCGGTTTCCCGGATGCACACTTCCGGCGTACCTGTCCGGACTCCAGCTTGGCGGGTAGTGCGTTGCAAACCATTCGTTGTGCTCGCTGCGCTGATCGGCGTCACCGCCATGATCAGCCCCGTGGCGGCGGCTCCCGACCCAGGAGGTGGCTGTCACACACGGCGTCAAGCCGACCATCGTGGTGGTGCACGGCGCGTTCGCCGACTCGTCCGGGTGGAACGGTGTGATCGAGCGGTTGGAGCGGCGCGGCTACAACGTGATCGCGCCACCGACCCGTTGCGGTGTGCGTGCCGACGCCGGTTACATCGGCAGTGTCGTGTCCACTTTGCCTGGTCCGGTCCTGCTCGTCGGGCACTCGTACGGCGGCATGGTGATCAGCAACGTCAGGGTCGACCAGCCGAGGGTCAAGGGGCTGGTCTACGTCGCGGCGTTCGCGCCGAACCCGGGTGCGAGCGCTTTCGGGATCACCGGCTCCAAGCCGGGCCGCCTGCTCCCGCCGAACACGCTCCAACCGCCTTTCCCTCCTGGTCGCACAGGCTTCGGCGCGACCAGGCGACCCGGGAATCGGCAAGACCGCGCTGATCGACGCCGCAGTGGACCGTGCTCGCGAAGAAGGTGTACGGGTGCTGACCGTGTGCGGCAGCGAGGCGGAGACCGACCTGCCGTTCGCTGGTCTGCACCAGCTCCTGCTCCCGGTCCGCGGCAGGCGGATGCGCTGCCCGGGCAGGCAACGAGCGGCCTTGCGCAACGCGTTCGGCATCGGGGCCGACCTCGGACAGCCGGACAAGACGGCCATCAGCATGGCGGTGCTGACGCTGCTGTCGGACGTCGCCGACACGGGTCCGCTGCTGCTGGTCGCCGCCGACGCCCGATGGCTCGACACCGGCACGTGTGACGTGCTCGCGTTCCTCGCCCGCAGGCTGGAGGGCGAGCCGATCGCGCTGCTGGTGGCCGCCCGGGGCACGCTCCTGCCGCCGCGGATCCACCACCGGTTGCCCCAGCACGTCGTCCAGCCCCTGGCCCCGGCGGACGCGGAACGCGTGCTCGACCTGCAACCGGCCCCGCCGACCGGCTCCGTCCGCCGCCGGATCCTCGCGGAGGCCGCGGGCAACCCGCTGGCGCTGGGCGAGCTGGCCAAAGCCGTGGCGCGGGACGGCACCGTGCGACGAGGGGACCTGCCGCTCACCGAACTCATCGAGCGGACGTTCGCCACACACGTCACCGAACTCATCGAGGCGACGCGACACTCCCTCGTGACCGCGGCCTTCGCGGACACCGGCGACCTGTCGCTCGTGCACGCGGTGGTCAACCCCTGCTCGGACAGGGCGGAGGTCGTCGCCCGGCTCCGGGCCGCGACCGAGATTCCGCACAGTGACCCGAGTCTGCTCGACACGTTGGGCATGCCGGCGCACAGGCGGGCCAACTCTCGGCAGGGCACGGACGCTGGGCGCTCGGGATGGCCTCGCTCGCCGAAGGCGATCCGCAGACCGCGTACCGGCACCTGCGGGGACTGTTCGACTCGGCCGGCGCGCCGGTCCACTACCACTGGTCCTACTACGGGATCGCCGACCTCGCTTCCGCGGCACGATTCCACACAGCGCACGATGTGAACCCGATCGTGGCTGCGCCGCAAGCGCCGCATCGCGGAAGCACGGACGAACCTGCTCGCAGCGCCCACCAGTTTCGAACGGCTGGGCGCCGATCCGTGGACCGAACGGGCACGAACCGAACCACGCGCGGCCGGTGTCGCGGTCAACCCAGGCAAGCGGAGTGCACTGGACACGCTCTCGCAGCAGCGGCAGCAGATCGTGCGACTGGCCGCCGAGGGCTTGACGA
The DNA here is from genome assembly GCF_001302585.1 of Kibdelosporangium phytohabitans. GTDB lineage: Bacteria > Actinomycetota > Actinomycetes > Mycobacteriales > Pseudonocardiaceae > Kibdelosporangium > Kibdelosporangium phytohabitans. Next base: position 10,478,375 of record NZ_CP012752.1, read on the forward strand.
ACAAGGAGATCGGCGACCGCCTGTACCTGTCACACCGCACAGTCGGATTCCACCTGTACAAGGCTTTCCCGCCTTGGGCGTGACCACCCGGGCTCAGCTGCGCGACGCGATTCGCTGAAGGCGCGGGTGCCTGGCATTGAGCACGTGCGCCTGGTCGTGGATCATGGTCGACTATGCGGATCCTCGGCTATTTGGACGCCTTCCGGCCGCCGGTACCGGCCGAAACACTGGTCGACCGGATGGACATCGTCGACGATCCGGCGTTCTGGCCGTTCTTCCTCGCGTTCGTCAACGCCACGAACTCCCCGTTCGACGCGTTCGACATCGATCCCGCAGACTCGAGCGCGCTGGACAGCGTGCTGACCGACGAGAGCCGGTGGCCGGTTTTCACCATCCCGGTCGGGGACGGCCACCGCGTACGGATCGTGCTGAACAACCTCCCGGATGACCCGAGTGTCGAATACCTGCTGGACCCGGCCGACGGCGGCAACGCCGTGCACTTCGCCAATCTCGACGGGCATTTCCGTGGCCCCGGCATGTCCTGGGCTGAGCTGACGGCCACTTCGCTGCAACCCGATCCGGTGCTGAGCCCCGCCGAACGCATGCTGTTCCTGCTCCCGTCCCTCGGCGACACCGAGACTCCCGCCACAGCCCCGCGCATCATCGCCGCTGCTCTCACCTCCGTCGGAGCCACACAATCCCAAGAGGCCCTCGCTGTCGAACTGATCGAGGCGCCCCATTTCTGGTTGCCGGTCACGTGGCGAACCACGGACGGCGTGACGTGGTGTTCGGGAACGCATGCCCTCCGCACCAAGGACAACCCCGCTCTACGGCTGTTCGGTGCGGCTTTCAGCTGACGTCAGGCCGTGTTCGTAGGCGTAGATCACGATGTGCACCCGGGTGCGCAGGCCGAGTTTGCCGAGGATGCGAGCGACGTGGGTCTTCACCGTTCCTTCGCCGATGGTGAGGCGACGGGCTATCTCCGCGTTGGTGAGGCCGTGGGCCACGTGTCTGAGGACTTCGCTTTCCCTGTCCGTCAGGCTGTCCAGTTCCGTCGTCGCCGGGTGGGGTGCGAGTTCGGCGAACCGGCCGATCAGCCGCCCGGTCACCTGGGGATCGATCAGGCCGTGGCCTCTGTGGACGGCTCGGATCGCGTCGAGCAGCAGCGCCGGGTCGCTGTCCTTGAGCAGGAAGCCCGCTGCCCCGGCGCGCAGTGCGCCGAACAGGTAGTCGTCCAGGTCGAACGTGGTCAGTGTCAGCACACGGCAGATGCCCGCCAACGCCGTGATCGCCGATATCCCGTCCAGGAACGGCATTCTGACGTCCATGATCACCACGTCCGGCCGGTGGTCCATCGCCATGGTCACGGCTTGCGCGCCGTTCGCCGCCTCCGCGACCACCGCGATGTCCGGCTCCGCCGACAGGATCGTGTGCAGGGCGTCGCGGACTTCGGGCTGGTCGTCGGCGATCAGGACACGGATCACCACCGGGCCACCGGCAGGCTCGCCTCGACCTTCCACCCGTGCCTCGTCGGTCCTATGTGGATCTTCCCGCCGAGCAGGCCGACGCGTTCGCGGATGCCCCGGATGCCGTTGCCCTCGGCGAACGCGGCCGGTGCTGTGCCGTTGTCGGTCACCAGGACGGCCAGGTTTTCGTGCTCTTGCCGCAGTCGTACGTGGATCCGGGTCGCGCTGGAGTGCCGGACCGCGTTGGTCAGCGCTTCCTGCACGATCCGGTACGCCGTCTGCCCGACCGACGGCGGCAGGCCCGTCGTCGAGCCGGACGTGGTGATCCGCAGGTCCGGCCCGGAAAGGCGGTCCGCGAGGCCGGGGATGTCCATCCGGACGTCCCGCACGAAGTCCCGTACCTCGCTCAGCGCCGTCGTGGACAGTTCCGCGATCGTCGACAGTGTCCGGTCGGCCGCCGCCGGGACGCGTCGGGCCGCGACCGCCTGCATCTTGATCGCCGTCAGGTGGTGGCCGACGCTGTCGTGCACGTCCCTGGCCAGCTGCGCGCGGTGCTCGGCGATCCGCAGCCGGGTCAGTTCCCGCTGCAGGCGGACGCCGTAGCCGACCCCGATCGGTGCCACACCCATGATCACCACGTCGGTGACCGGGAGGACCCCGGCCGGTGAGCCGGTCATCAGCCCGAACACGAATGTCCACGTCAGCGACGCGACCAGCACGGGCGCCAGCCGGGGCCGGTGGAAGGCGGCGAGGCAGAACCCCGCCACCGCCACCAGCCGTCCGGGCCAGTGGAGGTCGTACCCGGTCCCCGCCATGGCGACGGTCGCGGACAGGATCGCCATCGACAGCGGCAGCCTGCGTACGAACACCAGCGGCAGGCAGACCGCCACACTCAGCAGCACATACACCACGTCAGTGTTCCGGACAGACCGTTCCCGCCGCGGGCAGTTCGCCAGTCGTCAGGTACTTGTGCACGTACCCGCGGACACACGGGTTGCCGGTCAGGTAGACCGCGTGACCAGCGGGAACTTGCAGGTAGCGGGCACCTTTCAGGTGGGCGGTGACGCGGCGGCCGTACGCCGGTGGCGTGGTCGAGTCGTAGTCGCCGTTCACCACGAGCGCCGGGATGTGCGCCCGGAACGGGTGCTGCGGGAAGGTCCGGGCCGGCGGCAGGCCGGCGCAGTGGTTGGCCATCGGCCAGGCCTGGCGCCAGCCGATCCGCGGCGCCAGCTCGCGCATCTCGGACTCCAGTGCCCGGACCGCGCGGTAGTCCGCCGGGTACGGGAAGTCGGCGCAGAACATGATCCGGGACAGGTCAGGGTCGCGGGCGCCCACGTCGACGGTGAACCTGGTGGCGTCCCCGGCGTGGGCCTGTTTCAGCGACTCGGCCAGGCCCGGCCAGTCCGGCCGGTAGCTGACGAACGACCGGGACACGATCCTCGTCGCGCTCACCGTGCCGCCGGACGCGGCCGGGATCGGCGCGCGGGCGAGCACCTCGTCCCAGACCTGCAGCACGTCCCTGCCGTGCAGGGCGCAGCCCGGGTCCGTGGCACACCAGCCGGCGAACCGCCGCAGGTTGCGTTCGTCGGTCTCGGCCTTGGGGACCAGCCAGTCGCGGATCGACCGGTCGGTGTGGTCGATCACGCTGTCCAGGTACATCCGGCCGGCTTTGTGCGGGAAGTACTCGGCGTAGGCCTGGGCGAACATGGTCCCGTACGAGTTGCCGTAGTAGTTCAGCCGCGGCTCGCCGATGGCCGACCTGATCGCGTCCATGTCCCTGGCGACCTGCCACGAGTTCAGGTTGCCGGCGAGCGCCCCGGCAGCCGCGGTGCACTTCGTGCCGAACTCGCGGTTCGCTCGGACATACCGGTCATACCGGTCCTCGGTGCCGAAGACGTACTCGGCTTCCTGGGGCGAGCGGGCCGGGCACGTGACCGGGGTGCTCCGGCCGAAGCCACGCGGGTCGAACATGACCACGTCGAACCACTGGGTCAGGTCCCCCAGCTGTGTCTTGAGGTACGGCAACGCGGCGATCTGCTCGCCCGGCCCACCCAGGTTGACCACCAGCGAGCCCTGTTTCGCCGAGGGGTCGCGGGCGGGCAGTCTCGCCAGCCCCAGCGTGATCTTCGCGCCGCCGGGCCGGGCCCAGTCGGCGGGAACGGTCACCTGCGCGCACTGCAGACCGTCGCCGCAGTCCTGCCACAGCGGGGAGTTCGGCGCGGCGGTGGTGCCGGTCAGGCTGAGAACCGCCGCGATGATCGGTTTCCACATGTGCCCGAAGCTATGGGGACGGGGTGATCCCGTGCGTCTGCCTTGCGACAGATCTTTCGGGATCTCCATTAGTGTCGCGGCGTGACATTCTCAACCGATCTGCCCATCTGCCGCGCTTGCGGCCTGCAGTATGCCGCACCGCGTCCCGACTGCCCGGTCTGCGAAGACGAACGCCAGTACGTCGCACGCCAGGGCCAGAGCTGGACCACGCTGGCGGAGCTGTGGGAGTCGGGCCGCACAGCGAAGTACGTCGCCGAGGGCCCCGACGTCCTCGGGGTCGGCTGCGATCCCGGGTTCGCCATCGGCCAGCGGGCGCTGCTGATCCAGCGCCCCGGCGGCAACGTCCTGTGGGACTGCGTGACCTACGTCGACGACGCCATGGTCGAGCAGGTCCGCTCGCACGGCGATGTCGCCGCCATCGCGATCAGCCACCCGCACTACTACAGCACGATGGTCGACTGGGCGCACGCTCTCGACGTCCCGGTGTACCTGCACGAGAACGACCGCCAGTGGGTACCGCGGCCGGATGGGTCGATCGTGTTCTGGGACGGCGACAGCAAGGACCTCGGCAACGGGCTGACGCTGCTGAACCTGGGCGTCCACTTCGCGGGCGGCACCGTGCTGCACGACCGGGACGCCCGCGCCCTGTTCACCGGCGACATCCTGCAGGTGACGCCGGGCCGCGACTGGGTCAGTTTCATGTACAGCTACCCGAACTACATCCCCGAGCGGCCCAGTGTGGTGCGTCGCGCGCTGGATCTGCTGGAGCCGTACGACTACGACTCGATCTACGGCGCCTGGTGGGATTTCGTCGTGAAGTCCGGCGCGAAGGACGTCGTGGCCAGGTCGGCCGAGCGGTACCTGCGGCACGCCGAGGACCGCGCCTAGCTGATACGCCTGCGGAAACGGGGTGACACATCACCGTTGATTCACCTGGCGCTCGCCCGTGAATACAAACACCCGCTCTGGTCATGCCACCCGTTCGGCGAGACGCGCTCCCAGACAGATGCGCCGCCCCAGCCGAAAGCCACGTGCTGGCGGCGCGGCCGGGCCGGATCGACCTCGTGCGGACGCGGGAACCGCACGGGGTCACGGTTGGCCGCGGCCAGAACCAGCGCCACCCGGGCACCCGCGGGCACAGTCGTCCCCGCCACCACGACGCTGCTTGACGCTGTGCGTGGGGCGTAGTGGAACGGACTGGCCAGCCGCGCCAGTTCGTCGGCACATCCCGCCGGGTCGGCGTTGAACACCTTGAGCTGCAAGGGATCGCAGCACCTGCACAGTCCTTCGACGAGAACGGCCTTCGTGGGTTCGAAACCACCGGTGAGCACTTGGGTGAAGACCGCCAGCAGGTCGGCTGGATCCGCGCCTGCGCCGAGCGCGTGCCGGAACGCCCAGGGCAGCGGGCCTTCGGCGCGCGGGAGATAACCGTGCTCGAACCGGTCGCGAAGCCTGCCGAGCGCCTGTTCCGCCTTGGCCACAAAGGTTTCGTCGTATCGGTCGAGCCCGAGGTAGGCCAGCAGCGTCACGCCGTCCGTCGCGTCGAACTCCGGCAGCCCCAGCATCGTGCTGACCGAGCGCGCGGTGAACTGATCGGCGACCCACGTACGAGGTCGACCCGGCCGGTTAGTCCGGCACCAGTCCCACGGCCAGTTCGTCGAGCCGGGAGTCAGTGGCGAACTCCACCACAGCGCGGCGGAACAAGGTACGCAACGGTTCGAGGACCGTGGCGTCGGAGAAACCCAGCCACCGCTGGAAGTGGTCCTCCAGTCGAGGACAGGCCCGTCCTGCTGGAGCAACTCCGCCACGGTGCCGTCGAGATCAGCGGCCAGCCGGTCATGGACTGTCATACATGGGAGGTCAATGGCCTAGGCCATCTTCGTCCCTGTCCAATGACCAGAACCTCTCCATAATCGGGACTGTTCCAGCCATCGCCCCACGCCGGGTGCCCTACCGGGAGGTCCCTGTGCGCAACATCGCGACCACCATCTCCGCCGCACGCGACGAAGCGGAGGTGTTCCTCGACTCCTGTTCGAGAGAACTGGCGTGGGACAGGCAGCGGCACCAAGAGCGCTGGCGCCAGGTCCAGCACGAACTGGCCGGGACCGGAACCTACCGGCACACCCGTGAGGAACTGGAGTTCGGTGCGAAACTGGCCTGGCGCAACCACACCCGCTGCATCGGCAAGCTCCACTGGCGCACCCTCACCGTAAGGGACTGCCGGGACCTGAGCGATCCGAGCAGCATCAGCGCCGCGCTCGTCGACCAGCTCCGCTGGTCGTACAACGACGGCCAGATCCGGCCGTTGATCACGATCTTCGCCCAGGACACGCCGTTGACCCAAGGACCGAGGATCATCAGCCACCAGCTGGTCAGGTACGCGGGCTACGTCCAGCCGGACGGCACGGTCGTCGGTGACCCGTCGAACACCGGGCTCACGGCACGACTGCGAAGCATGGGGTGGCAAGGGTGCGGCGGCGCGTTCGACCGCCTTCCGGTTCTGCTGTGCGACAGCCAGGGCCGGTTGACGTGTCACGTGATGCCGCCGGAAGTGTCGCCGGACGTGCTGATCACACACCCCGGCTACCCGTGGTTCGCGGATCTGGGACTGCGGTGGTACGCCTACCCGACGGTCTCGGACATGCGCATGGAGATCGGCGGCGTCACGTACCCGGCGGCGCCGTTCAGCGGCTGGTACGTCAGCACCGAGATCGGCGCCCGCAACTTCGGTGACACCGACCGGTACAACCTCCTGCCCACTGTCGCCAGGAAACTCGGCCTGCCGGTGGACCACGACCGGACACTGTGGAAGGACCGCGCGCTGGTGGAACTGAACGTGGCGGTGCTGACCTCGTTCGAGGCGGCCGGTGTCCGGATGCTGGACCACCACACGATGGCCGACCAGTTCCACCGGTACGTCCAGACCCAGCGCCGCAACGGCAACGCTGTCCACGCGGACTGGAGCTGGATCGTGCCGCCGATGGCCGGTTCAGCGACGCCTGTCTACCACCAGGCCTACGACGGTACGACCGTGCGGCCGAACTTCTTCCGTGACTGACATCAGTGGTGTGCGACGCGGTCCAGTTCGCGCAGGGCGTCGTCGGGGTTCTCGTGGTCGGTGAGTTCGAACAGGACGCGGTCCACTCCTGCTTGCTCATCGGACTCAAGGGCTTCCGGGTTCGCGCCGTGCAGGGTGACGTTCACCGGACGTCCCGCGCCCGACGCCCGCGATCAGCACCGGCGGGCGGCGGACGGGTTTGGGCCATGACCAGATCGGGTCGAAGTCGACGAACTCGCCGGGCAACTCCGGTTCGTCCTTGGTCCAGATCTCCCGCATGGCCGCGATGTGCTCCAGCATCCGGGCGATCGGCCGGGTGGGATCGACGCCGTGGCTGGCCATCTCCTCGGCGTTCGAGCCCGGACCGGCACCGGGCTCGAACCGGCCGCCGGAGATCCGGTCGATGCTCGCGACCTGTTCGGCCAGGGTGATCGGGTGGTGCTGGTTGACCAGCACCACGCCGGTCCCGAGTCCGATGCGACTGGTGGTGGCCGCGATCGCGGCCAGTGCCGCCATCGGGCCGTAGATGTGCGAACAGTGCCGTGGGAGCGGCTGCGGGTCCGGTGCACCGTGGTCCACGCACCCACCATGCCGTAAATGTCAGTCAAATGACATCTATCGCGGTGTTGGCGTGACCTGGTGGCGGAGACCAGGATCGGGCACGGCCGAGCGGACTCCCGGCGCAACCGGGCCGCCATCGTGACCGCGGCCCGTGCGGCCGTGGAGGACCTGGGCGACAAGGTCTCCCTCGAAAAGATCGCCCAGCAGGCGCAAGTCACCACGCGCACGTTGTTCCGGCATTTCCCGGCAAAGGACGACCTGCTGGCAGCGGTGCTGGAGGACTACTTCGCCGACCGGGTGGAACCGGTGCTGCTCCGGGCCGCCGCCGACACCGACCCCCGTCGTGCGCTGGTGGACGTGCTGACGGAGAGCACCGCCGCGTTCGTCGAGCACCCGGGCCTGCTCGCGTTGATCAGCAGTGGCGCCCGGACCGCCGAGATCACGAGCCGCCACCTGCGTCCCCTGGCCGAAATGCTGGCGAGGGCACGGCAGGCCGGTGTGGTGCGGGCGACCTCATGCCGGACGACTTCCCCTGCCTGATCACCATGCTCGTGGCGAGCGCGAGCCACGCGGGCCGGGGCTGGTCCCGTTGTCTCGCGCTCGTCCTGGACAGCCTTCCCCGGAAGCGGCCCGCACACCACTCCCCGCCTTGCCGGAATGTGCCGCCGAACCCAGTCAGCCGAGGTGATCGGCCGCGATGGTCCTTGCCACGGTTTCCAGCAGCGGTCCGGCGTTGGCCATGCTGAGGCGCGGGTCCGGTTCCAGGTCCATGAGGGCGTAGGCAGCCGCGAATCCCGCCGCTCGCACCTGGTCCGGCGTGAGCAGGCAGCGTCCCGCGACCGCCACCACCGGGATCCCGGCGCGGACGGCACGGGCGGCCACGCCCGCCGGGGCTTTCCCGCTCAGCGTCTGCTCATCCAGCGAGCCCTCGCCGGTGATCACCAGTTCGGCGCCCGCCAGCAGGCTGTCGAACCCGATCAGGTCGAGCACGAGGTCGATCCCGGGCCGGAACTGTCCGTTGAGGACCGACAGGGTGGCGTAACCGACCCCGCCCGCGGCACCCGCGCCCGGCGCGCCGGCGACGTCACGGCCGGTGGCTGCCTCGACCGCGTTGTGCCAGGCGGCAAGTCCGGCTTCGAGGTCCTGCACGTCCTGGGGATTGGCGCCTTTCTGCGGGCCGAAGACCGCCGCCGCTCCGCGTGGGCCGAGCAGCGGGTTGTCCACGTCACTCGCGACGAGGATCTCCGCGGCTGCCAGCCGCGGGTGCAGATCGCTGAGATCAACGCCGGTGAGCGTGCGCAGCGCTGCTCCACCGCGTCCGGACACGCCGTGCAGCTTGCCACCGAGCGCTTGGACCAGGCCCGCGCCGCCATCCGTGCAGGCGCTGCCGCCCAAGCCGATGATGATCTTCCGGTGGCCCGCGTCCAGTGCGGCGGCGATCAGCTGCCCCGTTCCGTAGCTCGTCGCAGTGCGAGGGGCGAGGTTCTCCAGCCGGTTGAGGCCGGAGATGTCGGCCATCTCCACTACCGCTACGCCATCTTGTTCGGCGTACGCCGTCTCCACCTCACGGCCGATCGGATCCTCCGCCGTGACTGGCACACGGTGGAAACCCGCCGACACCGCCGCGTCCAGAGTTCCGTCACCACCGTCCGCGACCGGCAGCGTCACCGACCGGTCGCGGCCGAACACCGCGGCCAGGTGATCGGCGACCTGGGCCGCTGTCAGCGATCCCTTGAACTTGTCCGGTGCGATCAGGATTGTCATCGCGCACGCCCCGAGAGCTGCTCGACCAGCAGCACCAACGCCGAGTGGTCGAGACTGCCGTGGCCCTGCTGACGCAGCGCGCCCATGAGCTGGGCGACGGCCGCGCCCAGCGGGATCGCCACGCCTGCTCCACGTGCCGCCGACGTCACGATGCCCAGGTCCTTGTGGTGCAGGTCGACCCGGAAACCCGGCTGGAACTCACGGGCCAGCATGCCTTCCGCTTTCCGGTCGAGGATCCGGTTGCCCGCCAGCCCGCCGGCGAGGACGCGCACTGCCGCGTCCGTGTCGACGCCGTGCGCTTCCAGGAACACGATCGACTCGGCGACCAGCTCGATCGTGCCCGCCACGATGAGCTGGTTGGCTGCCTTGACCGTCTGGCCCGCTCCCGGCGGGCCGACGTGCACGACCGTGCTGCCCACCACGTCGAGAACCGGTTTCGCCGCTTCGAAGTCCTCGGCCGATCCGCCGACCATGACCGACAGGGTCGCATCGACCGCACCGGCCTCACCGCCGGACACCGGCGCGTCGACCGCGCGGATTCCCTTACCGGCAGCGGCTTGCGCCAGCCGTACGCTGACGTCCGGCCGGATCGTGCTGCTGTCGATCCAGACGCTGCCCGGCTTGGCGTTCGCGATGATGCCGTCATCGCCCGACGCGACGGCTTCGACGTCGGGCGAGTCCGGCAACACGGTGAGGATCACGTCGGCCCGGGACACGGCTCGGCCGACCGAGTCGGACCGGCGGACACCGATCACCTCGTATCCGGCCTTGCCCAGGTTCGCGGCCATCGGGCCACCCATGATCCCCAGCCCGATCACGGCAACTGCCGTCATATCCGCAACTCCTTCACGCGATGGCGTTGGTGAGGGTTCCGATGCCGTCGATGCCGACGCCGACCACGTCGCCACGGGCCAGCGGGCCGACTCCGGCGGGTGTCCCGGTCAGCACGACATCCCCTGGCCGCAAGGTGATCCACGCGATAGGACTGTTCGGCTGTCTCGTGCGCGGTCCGGCCGATCACCACCGCCAGCTCGCCTTCGTACTCGAGCCGTTGGAGGTCCTGTGGATACCGGACGGCCGCGCCTGGACCGATCACCGAATTCGGCGCCTTCAGGAAGAACCGCGGTGAACCGTCAGGACCGTAGTTGCGGCCCGCGCCGACGATCACCTGTGGCTCGCACGGCGCCAGCAAGGTCACGTCCGCCAAGGGCGCGGCCAGCCTTCCGCCGGACTGCTCGTGGACGTTCTCGCCGACCGCGACCCCGGACCGGACCACGTCGCCGAACTCGTAACGCACGATTCTCATCGCACGGCCTCACGGATGAGCTCGATCGGGTGCCACGCGTCGCGTCGCGTGCCGTGGAAGATCTGCTGACGGCACGAAACGCCGGTCGCTGCGACCACGGTGTCCTCTCCTTCCGCGGCCAGCGCCGGGAACAACCGGTCCGCACCGACGGCCATCGACGTGCTGTAGTGCTCGGCTTCGAACCCGAACGACCCTGCCATCCCGCAGCAGCCCGCGTCCAGCTCGACGATCCGCGCACCGGGGATCCGGCGCAGCAGCGCCATTGTCGCGGCCGTGCCGACCTCGGCTTTCTGGTGGCAGTGACCGTGGTAGACGATCTTGCGCCCGGCCAGCCACGAATCCTCGCGCAGACTGAGCTTTCCCGCACCGATCGCGTCCGACAGCAGTTCCTCCACCTGCTTGACGCGGTCGGCCACGCCCTGCGCCCTGGGGTCGCCGGGCATCATGGCCAGGGTTTCGTCCTTCAACGTGAACAGGCAGGACGGTTCGCAGCCGACGATCGGGGTGTCGCCGTCGGCCAGTGCGGCGATCAGCTTGCCCGCTTTGGCTTTCGCGTCGTCGATCAGGCCCTTGGAGAAGCTCGACCGGCCACAGCAGCCGCCGCTGGCCAGTTCGACCGCGAAGCCCGCGCGTTCGAGCAGTTCGATCGCGGCCTGGCCGATGTGCGGCTCGGTGTACGTGGTGAACGAGTCGGCCAGGAACGTCACCTGCGCCGGACCGGACGGGCGGCGTTCGCGGTACCAGCGAACGAGGTTGCGGCGCTGGAAGACCGGCAACGGCCGGGCGGCGGTGATCCCCGCGGTTCGTTGCATGATCCGGCGCAGGAACTCGATCCGGCCCGGCACGTTGGACAGCGGCGCGGTGGCCGAGCCGAGCCGGTTGAGCACACGGATCGCGCCGAAGATCCGGGACCGCAACGGGATCCCGTACTGGTCGTGGTGGTGCGACAGCGTCTCGGCCTTGAGTGCCGCCATGTCGACACTCATCGGGCACTCGCTCTTGCACGCCTTGCACATCAGGCAGAGGTCGAGGATCTCGTGCAGCCGCCCGTCACCGAGCGCGGCCTTCGGATCCGGTTCGGACAGTGCCTTGACCAACGCGTTGGCCCGGCCGCGGGTGGCGTGTTCCTCTTGTTTGGTGGCGATGTAGGACGGGCACATCGCGCCGGTGGTGCTCTTGCGGCACAGGCCGATGTTCATGCAGCGGTCGGCCGCGTCCCGCATCCCGCCGACCACTTCGAACGACAGCCGGGTCTGGAACGGTTCCGCCGGGGCGAGCGCGGAATCCCTGAGGTTGTCGGTCATCGGTGGCGCGTCGACGATCTTGCCGGGGTTCATCACGTTGCCAGGGTCGAACAAGTGCTTGACCGAACGCATCGCCTCGTAGAGCTCGTCGCCGAAGATCTCCCGGTTGAACTCGCTGCGCGCCAGCCCGTCGCCGTGTTCGCTGGAGTTCACGCCGCCGTACTCGGCGACCAGGTCCTTGATCTGCTCGGCGACCGCCCGCATCTTGTTGACCTCGGACGGGACAGCCAGATCGACGAACGGCCGGATGTGCAGGCAGCCGACCGAGCAGTGCCCGTAGAAACCCGCGCTCAGCTCGTGCTCGTCCAGGATCGCCTTGAACCGGGTGGTGTACTCGGCGAGGTGCTCGGGGTCGACGGCGGTGTCCTCCACGAAGGCCAGCGGGCGTTTCGTGCCTTCGCTGGCGGCCATCAGCAGGCCGAGGCTGGACTTGCGCACCTTCAGCAGCGCGGTCTGCTGCCGCGGTGTCACGGCACGCAACGTGTGGTAGCCGTGGGAGTTGCGTTTCCACAGGTCCGTGAGCTCGTCGAGGTTGGCGATCAGCGCCTGCTCGTCGTCGCCGCTGAAGGACACGAACAGCAGGGCGTCCGGATCGCCGTGCAGGATGTCGCCGAGGCCGGCGTACTCGATCTTCTGCCGGGACAGGTCGAGGATTGTCCGATCCATCAGCTCGACCTGCGCCGGTCCGCAGCTCAGCGCGTCCGTGGTCGCGGCGATCGCGCCTGCGGTCGTGGTGAAGTGGCCGACCGCGTAGACCGTCCGGCGCGGCTTGGGCACCAGGTCGACCTCGGCGTGCGTGACGACGACGAGCGTGCCCTCCGAGCCGACCACGAACTTGGCCAGGTCGAACTTCTCGGCCAGCCGGTCGAGCCGGTAGCCGCACGCCCGGCGCCAGAACTCCGGGAAGCCCGTTGCGATGGCGTCGGCGTTCTCCCGCAACAGTCCTGGGAGCTGCCGGTACAGCCGGCCTTCCAAGGTGGACGCACGGGACCGGCGAGAACGCTCGTTCTCGTCCACCGGTTCCAGCCGGGCGCGCGAACCGTCGGACAGCACGACGTCCAGCGCGCGGACGTGATCGATGGTCATCCCGTAGGTCAGCGAACCGCTGCCGGCCGAGTTGTTGCCGATCATGCCGCCGATGGTGGCCCGGTTGCTGGTGGACGTGTCCGGCCCGAACATCAGGCCGAGCGGCGCCGCCGCCTGGTTGAGCTGGTCCTGGACCACGCCCGCTTCGACCCGCGCGGTGCGGGCCTCCGGGTCGAGTTCGAGGATGCGGTTCATGTACTGGGAGAAGTCCAGCACCAGGCCGGGGCCGACGGTCTGGCCGGCGAGACTGGTCCCCGCGCCGCGCGGGACGATCGGGACGCCCACCGCCGCGGCCGCCCGCACGGCCACGGCGACGTCTTCGCTGGAGCGCGGGAAGACCACGCCGAGCGGCATGATCGAGTACATGCTCGCGTCACGCGAGAAGAGGTGCCGGGTGTAGTCGTCGAACCGGACCTCCCCCTCGATCGACCGCGCCAGCTGTTCGAGAAATGCTGTCATGGCGCGACCTGGAGGTGCTCCAGCGCGACCGTGATGCCCGACGGGTCGATCGGCACCCCGGCCAGCGTCAGCCCCATCTGCACCCCGGCGAGCGTCCCGGCCAGGGTGAGGTCGTTGAAGTCGCCGAGGTGGCCGATCCGGAAGATCCGGCCGGCGAGCTTGCCGAGCCCGGCGCCCAGCGACATGTCGTAGCGGTCGAGGACGATCGCCCTGACCTTGTCGGCGTCGACCTCCTCCGGCACCAGGACGGCGGTCAGCGAACCGGAGTGCTCGCGTTCGTCGGCGCACAGCACTTCCAGTCCCCACGCGTTCACCGCGGCACGGGTGGCTTTCGCGTGCCGGGCGTGCCGGGCGAAGACGTCGGGCAGGCCTTCCTTGTCCAGCAGGCGGAGTGCTTCTTTCAAGCCGTACAACAGGTTCGTCGCCGGGGTGTACGGGAAGACACCGCGCTCGTTGGCCGCGAGCATCGGTTGCCAGTCCCAGAAGGACCTGGCCAGTTTCGCGGTCCTGGCCGCTTCGAGCGCCTTGTCGCTGATCGCGTTGAAGCTCAGGCCGGGCGGGAGCATCAGGCCTTTCTGCGAACCGGCGACGGTGACGTCGACGCCCCACTCGTCGTGCCGGTAGTCGATCGACCCCAGGGAGGAGATGGTGTCGACGAGCAACAGCGCGGGGTGGCCCTCGGAATCGACGGCCGCGCGGATGTCGGCGATCCGGCTGGTGACCCCGGTGGACGTCTCGTTGTGCACGACGCACACCGCTTTGATGGTGTGCCCGGTGTCGTTCGCCAGTTTTTCGGCGACGACCTCGGGGTTCACGCCGTGCCGCCAGTCGCCGGGCACGAAGTCGACCGCGAGGCCGAGGCTGGTGGCCATCTCCTGCCAGAGCGTGGCGAAGTGACCGGTCTCGAAACAGAGCACCCGGTCGCCCGGGCTGAGCGTGTTCACCAGCGCGGCCTCCCACGCGCCCGTGCCGGACGCCGGGTAGATCACGACTGGGTTCGTGGTGCCGAAGACGGGCTTCAGCGCTGCCAGGACGTGCTTGCCCAACTGGGCGAACTCCGGCCCGCGGTGGTCGATCGTCGCTGCGGACATGGCTCGGAGCACTGAGTCGGGCACGTTGGTCGGTCCTGGAATCTGCAGGAAGTGACGGCCGCTCATATTGGATCCCTAATTTCGCACAGGTATTTCGTACAGTGGAAGCTAGTTACCGCTATGCGAACTTTAACGTCTGGGCAATCTCGCCGTCGAGCACTGTTGACGACAAGTGTGACCGAGCACATACTTCCCCCAGATGGAAGTTGCCTTCCACTGGCCGGAATCGCCTTCGAACTACTGACCGAGTCGGTCGACCTCAGGAGTTCGCATGTCAGTGCAGCTCATCACGATCATCGCTCTTGTCGCCGTGTTCCTCGTATCCAGCGTTCTGCCGGTGCACATGGGTGCGCTGGCTTTCGTCGCCGCGTTCGTCATCGGTACCGCGGTGGCCGGGGAGGACAAGGACACCATCGTCAGCGGGTTCCCCGGCGACCTCTTCATCGTGCTCGTCGGTGTCACGTACCTGTTCGCGATCGCCAAACGCAACGGCACCATCGACTGGCTCGTACACGCGGCGGTCCTCGCCGTCCGCGGCCGGATCGCGCTCATCCCGTGGATGATGTTCCTGGTCACGGCCGTGCTGACGGCTGTCGGCGCGGTCGTTCCGGCCGCCGTGGCGATCATCGCGCCGATCGGGATGGGCTTCGCGGCCCGTTACCGGATCAACCCGCTGCTGATGGCCCTGCTGATCATCAACGGCGCCAGCGCGGGCGGGTTCTCGCCGATCAGCATCTTCGGCAGCATCGTCAACGGTGTCGTCACCCGCGACAACATCCCCGGCAACCCGGCACTGCTGTTCGCCAGCTCGTTCGTGTTCAACCTGGTCCTCAGCGTGGTCGTGTTCGCGCTGTTCGGCGGACGCGAACTGCTGCGCCGGGGCCGCGAATTACCCGGCGACGGCGAGGAACCCGCGGGCAGCGGAGGCGGTGTCGCGGTGAGCACGTCTGTCACCACGCTCAACCGGGACCGGGTGCTGACGCTCGCCGGGCTGGTCGTCCTGGCGGGCGGCTCGCTGATCCTCAGCCTCGACGTCGGGTTCACCGCGATCACGGTCGCCGTCGTGCTGTCCCTGCTCTCCCCGGCCGACGCGAAGAACGCCGTCGGCCAGATCGCGTGGCCGACCGTCCTGCTGATCTGCGGCATCGTCACCTACGTGGGCCTGATGGAACGAGTCGGCACCATCGACTTCCTCGGCAACCAGGTCGCCGGGATCGGTGTGCCGCTGCTCGCCGGGTTCCTGATCTGCCTGATCGGCGGCGCCGTGTCGGCGTTCGCGTCGACGACCGGCATCCTCGGCGCGCTGATCCCCCTCGCTGTGCCGTTCCTGCTGACCGGCGACATCGGCGCGGTCGGGATGATCATCGCGCTGTCCATCTCGTCTTCCGTGGTCGACTCGTCGCCGTTCTCCACCAGCGGCGCGCTGTGCGTGGCCAACGCGTCCGAGGAGAGACGGGACTACGTGTTCGCCGGGCTGATGCGGTGGGGCTTCAGCATGGTGGCGCTCGCCCCGGTGGTGACCTGGCTGGTGTTCCTCGCGCCCGGCTGGCTGTAGACAGATCGTCCAACGGCGTACCCGGCAACTGGACGGTGCGTCCACTGGGCCAGGGCGGCGTGCGGCTGGAAAGGTTCGCCGGAACAGCCGGATCGTGCTTGGCAGGTGACGTCATGTCGGAGAAACCAGCTCTCACCGAGGTCGAGAGCCACGGCGTCGAACGGATCCCGGACGCCGACCGGACCGCGACCCCGTTCGACCTGTTCCGGCTGGCGTTCGGCGGCGCGAACACGTTCTCCACCTGCGTCCTTGGCGCGTTCCCGATCCTGTTCGGACTGTCGTTCTGGCAAGGTCTGGCCGCCACGCTGCTCGGTGTGCTCGCCGGGGCGCTCATCCTCTGTCCCATGGCGGTGTTCGGGCCGATCAACGGCACGAACAACGCGGTGTCGTCCTCCGCGCACCTCGGTGTGCACGGGCGCGTCGTCGGTTCCTTCCTCTCCCTGCTCACCGCGGTCGCCTTCTTCTCACTCGCGGTGTGGAGTTCCGGCGACGCGCTCATCGGCGGCGCGCACCGGTTGTTCGGCCTGGAGCGGTCCACGTTCTGCTTCGCCGTCGCCTACGCGCTCTTCGCGTGCCTCGTGCTCGTGGTGTGCGTTTATGGCTTCCGGTTCATGTTGTTCGTGAACAAGGTCGCGGTCACGTCGGCGACGTTCCTTTTCTTGGTCGGGATTGTCGCCTTCGCCGGTGATTTCGACCCGTCGTACGCGGGCACGTTCACGACCGACACGACATTGTTCTGGCCGTCGTTCATCGGTTCGGCGTTGATCGTGCTGTCCAACCCGGTGTCGTTCGGCGCGTTCCTCGGCGACTGGTCGCGCTACATCCCCGCGAACATCCCACGCCGCCGTGTCATGGGTGCCGCGTTCCTGTCCCAGGTCGCCACACTGGTGCCGTTCCTGTTCGGGCTGGCCACGGCGAGCATCATCGCGACGAAAGCCCCGAGCTACGTGGAACCGGCCGCGCCGGACTTCGTCGGCGGCCTGCTGGCGATCGCGCCGGAGTGGTTCTTCCTGCCGGTGTGCCTGCTCGCCCTGATCGGCGGGATGTCCACCGGGACGACCGCGCTCTACGGCACCGGCCTCGACTTCTCGTCAGTGTTCCCACGGCTGTCGCGGGTCCAGGCGACGGTGTTCATCGGCGTGCTGTCGATCGTGTTCATCTTCATCGGGCGGTTCGGCCTCGACCTGGTCCGCAGCATCTCCACGTTCGCCACCATGATCGTCACGTGCACGACGCCGTGGATGGTCGTGATGATGCTCGGCCTGTTCACCCGGCGCGGCTGGTACGACCCGGAAGCGCTGCAGGTGTTCAACCGGCGCCAGCGCGGCGGCAGGTACTGGTTCACGCATGGCTGGAACTGGCGCGGCATGACCGCGTGGTGGGTCGCGGCCGTCGCGGGGGTGCTGTTCACCAACATCCCCGGCCAGTTCGTCGGGCCGCTCGGCGACCTCGCCGGTGGCGTCGACGTCAGCCTCCCGCTGTCGATCGCGGTCGCCGCCGTGCTTTTCCTGTCGCTGCTGTTCGCTTTCCCTGAGCCACGGGCGGTTCACGGGCCGGACGGTCCCCGCCTGGTGCCGGTCGCGGACGTGGCCGTTCCACCGATCACTGCCTGACGATGTCCTTGGCGGCCAGTGGTTCGTAGTGCTCGGTGAACAGCTTGCCGACCAGTTCACCCCGGCTGGACACGCCCGCCTTCTCGAAGATCGCCTTGATGTGGTCACGGACCGTGTGCGGCGACAGGACCAGCTGCTCGGCGATCTCGGCCGTGGCCAGGCCGCGTGCCACGCACTGGGTGATCTCCAGCTCACGTTCGGACAGCCCGTAGGCGTCGATGATCAACGGCACGATCTCGGAGACCTTCGCGGGCTCGATGACCACAGCGGTCGACGTGACCAGGCCATCGGCGGCGCGCAGGCAGGACGCGTGGCACACCAGCCAGCGACCTGCACGGGTGCGCATCCGGATCCTGGCCGAGCCACGCGCGTGCTCCTGCGCTATGGCGCGCGCCTGGATCACCGTGCTCTCGATCCACACGGGCACCCGGACACCGAGCGCAGTGCGCACAGCCGGGCCTTCCGGCAGTTCGGCGAGGAGGTCGACGGCGTCGTCGTTGGCCGAGACCAGGTGGTCGGCCGAGTCGAAGATCAACAGGCCGGGCCCCGGTGAGCCGGGCACGACCGCACCCGGCTCGGCAAAGGAGCGCAAACGTTTGGCCAACGGCACCAGCATGCTCTCGACGACCGAGCTGTCCCGCTGGTCGAAGGCGGGTTTGCCCTGTGCGCGGAAGAGGCTGATGTGGCCGCGCGGACGACCTCCGGCACGCATGACCGCACGCAGTTCGTCCGCCAGGCCACGCGGCCGCAGGTAGTCGTGGTAGAGCTTGCTGCGCCGAGGCAGATCACCCGTCGCGGCACGCAGGCTGGCCACCGGTGACTTCGACCTGGCCAGGTCGCGGAACAGGTTGACGTCCTCGGCGAACAGCTCGCAGTCCCAGTAGACCGCGCAGCCGTCGTCGTCGAGGTTCTCGGTACGGACGGGCGAGGTCATCAACCCCGTGTCCGGGTCGGTCGTGCGCCAGACGGCCGCGTCGAACGGCACCAGTTCGCGCAGCCGCGCGGACGCCTCGGTGAACATCGCCAGCGCGTCCGGCGCACGCACCGCTCGGTCGACCAGATTCCCCATCCGTCCACTCTGCGCGTTTCCGCGCCGCGATGCCATCCCGCGATTGAGGGGGTACCCGGCCACGAGGTCCCCCTTGCGGCGGGATGGGCTCATTCGTTGCCGGTTGAGAAGACTTTCCGGCATGACAACGACATCCGTACGGATCGAACCGGGAGCGCGGTCGACCGGAATACGACTCGGTGCCCTGTTCGGCCCGGCTGTGTTCGGGGTAACAGCAGCGGGCGTCGCACTACCGGACGTGGCGCGTGACTTGCAGGTCACACCAGCGGCGGTGGCGTGGGTGCTCACGGCCCACGCCGTGGCTCTCGGCGTCGGCACCGCGTTGTTCGGCAGGCTCGCGGACGCGCTGGGCGTGCGGACCGCGCTGCTGAGCGGGGCGGTGGTCACCGTCGTCGGCGCGGTTGTCTGCGTAGCGTCACCGAACCTGGCTGTCCTGGTGGCTGGGCGGTTCCTGCTCGCCTCCGGGTCCGGCGCGATGACTTCGTGTGCCCTGACACTGGTGGCAGCGGGCGATCCGGACAAGCGCCCCACTGTCCTCGCCGGTTTCGGGGCGACCATGGCTGTGTTCTCGGCGAGCGCGACGTTGCTGGGCGGTGTCGTCACGCAGTGGCTGACCTGGCGGTTGACCGTCGTGCTGCCGGTGTTGTCAGTCCTGGTGATCCCGCTCTGCCTGGGACTGGCCAACCGGCCGGGCTCACGGCGACCGGTCGACGTGACCGGCGCCGCGGTGCTGACGCTCACGGTCAGCTCGTTGATCTTGTTGATCCAGTCACCGTCGTTGTCGTTGCCGACCGGCCTCACCATCGCCGCGGGCGCGGCGATGCTTGCCGGAGCCGGGGTGCTGGCGTTGCGGGTTCGTTCCTCGCCAACAGGTTTCCTGCCGCGATCACTGATCACCGACCGGGTGTACTTGCTTGCCGCCACAGTGGGAATCGGCGTGTACGGCGGGTTGTTCGCGTCGATGTGGGCTGTTCCCCAGGTTCTGGCCGAGCACCACGGCTGGCCGGTGCTGCTGATCGGGCTGGCGCTGCTGCCTGGGGCGTTCGTCGGTGCCGTGCTGTCCAGGCTGGCGGGCAGGGGCGGTACGAAGCTCCTGACCGCGGTTGCCGCGGCGTCGGCGCTTTGCCTTGCCGCGGCTGGCTTCCTGGGCGGCGGGTGGGTGTTGCTCGTCACGGGGACCTCGCTGGGGTTCGCCGCGTTCGCCGTGACCCAGGTGGTGACAACCGGTGTGATGTCCGTCCACATCCCGCCGGACCGGCGCGGTGGCGCGCTCGGTATCCTGAACATGAGCTTCTTCGTCGGTGGCGGGATCGGCGCGGCCGTTGCCGGCGCGTTGTCCAAGGTGATGCCGATGACCGGCGCGCTCGCCGTGGTTGCCTTGCTGCCGTTGGTTTCCGCGTTTCTCGCTCGTCGCATCCGCCGATGAGCACGCGCCACGACGGGGCGATATCGTGCACCATCGGAAGAACACCGACAGAGAGTCGAGTCGCCTGTGCGTCATGTCTGGCTGGGGGCCACGGCCATCGCGGTATGCGTGCTGTCTTCCTGCGGCAACCCGCAGGCCAACCCCCAGGACGGCATGCGACCGGAAACATCGGCAGCAACACCCAAACCTGTCGCACCGGCGGAAACGAACACCACCCGCGACCGGTTGCACCGGCTCATGCTGGATCTGAACCTGTTGACGAACGGTCCATGTCCACCACAGGACTGCACCAACCGGGCCAGGATGATCCTGGCCCGGGCCACCGAGGTCAAGCAGGTCATCGCCGAGAGCCCCGACCGGGAACGCCTCCGGCCCGCGGTGGACATCGTCGGCGAACTGGCCGGGGTGACCGACGACAGCGCCGCGGATCCCGCTGTGCAACGCCAGATCGTCGAAACCGGCGTGGAGCTGACGCGCTGGCTGACCGAGCACTGGTGACACCGCCGCGTGCACCAGCGGCGGCCACTCACTGGAACCCGGCTGTCAGGCCTCTTTCTGGTTGAGGTTCGCGTACAGCTTGCCCATGTACGCGCTGAACGACTCGCTGTCGTTCAGATGCTCGGCACGCCAACGGCTGAGCTCAGCCTCGGTGATCTGCTCGCCGGTGATCCGGCGCAGCGTGTCGATCAGGAACCGGTCGTCCTGGCTCGCCTCGAACGACACCTTGTCGTCGGAGATCTCGAACCGGCGCATCAGGTCCATCCGGAACGTAGAGTACACAAAGGACTCACGGCCGAACCGGTACGACTCCGGCATCTCCATCTGCGCGGAGTGCGGGCTGTGGTACCAGGAGACGTACACCGCCTTGTCCAGCATGACGTAGCGGTACACCGCGGTGTCGTCGTTGAACAGGATCTCGATCGGGCAGATCTGCCTGCACTCGAACAACGCGACCAGGTTGAAGATCAGCTCGTTGCGCAGGTCCTCCTGGATCCTGTCGATCGACAGGCCCTCCGGCTTGGCCCACGAGCGCCGGTCGTACGCCCTGCGCCGGATCGCCCGCGCGTTGCCCGGACCGATCATCGCTATCCGGACCTGCTGCGGGTGGTGGCGCGCGGCGAGCAACCGCGCCGCGACATACCTCGCACTGGGCCCGTAGAAGGCGAAGAAGTCCGTTTCCTCCAGGTCCTTCGTGACGTCCCGGTTGTACTCGTCGCCGTAGGTGTCACCAGGGTTGAGCGCCTCGTACTTCTTCAACGGGACGAACAACCGGTGGGTCGTGGTCATGTTCTCCGCGACCCGGTCGGCCAGTTCGCTGAAGCCGTCCCTGATCGTGTCGTGGACGCTGCGTTCCTGCACCCAGTTGGCCAGTGCGACGAACATCAGCGCGAACACCACGCTGGCGATCAGGTTCAGCCCGATCGCCGACAGGATCTCCCTGGTGTCGAGCTGGTTGTCCTGCGCGGCGAACAGGACGCCGAGGGTCAGCGCGACACTGCACGCGGTGCCGAACGAATACCAGACGAACGTCCGGCTCAGCCCGCGTGCCTTCGACTTCGACTTGTCAGGTGTCATGACCGCCCCCACTGAATTCGTCCACAAAGGTCAACGCCAGCCGGACAGCTCCGGTGAGGCTCGACGCGATCGGCACGGCGAGACCCTCGGCACGGGCCATGCTCAGCAACGCCGTGTCACCCGGGTGGTACAGCACGCCCTTCGCGCCACAAGCCTGGGCCGCGACCACGTCGTCGACGTTGTCCCCCACCACGAGAACACGGCCGGGGTCGACGTCCAGGTGTTCGAGGTGGCTGCGCAAATGCGGTTCCTTGCCGTGCTGACCGCCGCCCGGCGTTCCGTCCACTCGGGACAGCATCGCGGCGATCGGGCTGAGCTGGGCCATCTCCACGAGCAGTTCGTGCGGGTACATCGACAGCAACGACTGGCTCCGCCCGGACTCGTGCCACGTGGTCAACGCGTTCACCGTGTCCGGATGCAACGTCGCCGCGGCGATGCGCCGGGCGTACGAGAGCTGGAACCGCTCGTCCAGCTCGGCCTGCTCGGCGCCGGTCAACGGCCGCCCGGCCAGTTTCTCGTAGAAGTCCGTGATCGGTCTGGTGAAGTGGTCGCGGAAGCGCTCCGGGGTCACCTCGGGGAGCCCGGCGGCGGCGAACGCGTCGGCTGTCGCCAGCACGAGCGCGGGGCCGTCGTCGAACAGGGTGCCGTTCCAGTCCCACACGATGTGCTCGATCGCCAAGGTCTTCAGCCTCCCGGGCAGCCGGTTGTCTGCGATGCTGGGACAGTGAGCCGAATCCACGCACAGGCGGTCGAGGCGAACGTGGCCGGGTACCAGCACGACGAGGTCGCCGGGTACCTCGGCCACGCCTACCACCGGCGCAGGCTGGAACTGGCGATCGGGTCGCTGGCCAGGCACTTCGCCGCGGACCGCCGGGTGCCGCTCGTCGCGGACCTCGGCGCCAACGACGGCCAGGTGTGCACCTGGCTGACCGGCCGCGGGATGCGCCCGATCGCGTGCGACATCGTCCCGCACGCACGCCGGGTCGCCAAGGAGCGCGGCCTGCTCACAGTCGGCCTGGACGCGAGCAGGCCGTTGCCGTTCGGGACGGCCTCGCTCGACGGGATCCTCGCGGGCGAGATCATCGAGCACCTCTACGACCCGGGCTTGCTGCTGCGGGAGTGCGCACGGGTGCTGCGGCCCGGCGGGATCGTCGTGCTCACCACGCCCAACCTGGCAGGAGCGCAGGACCGGCTGCGGTTCCTGGCCGGGCATTCGCCGCGGCAGGTGGACCCGTTCCACGAATACCTCAGCGTGCACATCAGGCCGTTCACGTACGGCATGCTCGCCACCGGGCTGCGGCTGGCCGGGCTGACGCCGTCGCGCCCGTTGTCGAACTACGTGGTCTGGCGGACCAGGTTCGGCGAGCTCAGCTCCGGCTGGGCGGCGCGGCTGTGGCCCACGCTCGGCGGTTCGCTGGTGGTCGCGGCCGTGCGGTGATCGCGTCTCAGAACGGTTCATCGGTCGGTACCGCGTGCACGTTCCTGAGCACGGAATCGAGCTCACCCACCTCGAACCGGCACAACCCGATCACGTGCCAGAACTCACGCGTGAGCTTGCCTTCGGTCTTGTACCGCCCGTCCGGCGTCACCGCCGCCCACGCGCCCCGCAGGCCGAGCAGCGTCAGCCGCGGCTGCGGATTGGCATTGTCGCTGACGTCCCAGAGCCTGGTCGTGCCGTCGTCCGCGCCGCTGGCCAGCAGCTGCCCGGCCGGGCTGAAGCAGATCGACCAGATCCTGCGGGTGTGGCCGACCAGCGCGTGCAGGTGCCTGCCGGTGGCCACTTCCCACAGGTGGACCATGGTGTCGTCACCGGCCGCCGCGAACATCGTGCTGTCACGGCTGAACTTCCCGGCCCACAACTTGCCGCGGTGCGCCACCAGGGTGTGCCGCGGCCGGGCCGACTCGACGTCCCAGAGGATGGCTTTGCCGTCGTTGCTGACACTGGCCAGCAACTGGCCGTCCCCGCTGAAGGTGACTTCGTAGACCCGGTCGTCGTGACCGGCCAGGACGTTCAAGCACTCGCGACTGGTGCGGTCGAACACCCGGACTTTCGAATCGTCGCACCCGGTCGCCAGCAACCGGCCGTCCGGGCTGAAGGCGATGGACCGGACCCGGCCCTGGTGCTCGCGCAGGACCATCCGCTCGCCACCGGTCGGCCGCCACCAGAGCCGCACGGTGTCGTCGTCGTTGGCCGTGGCGAGGATGTTGCCGTCGGGGTCGAACGAACTGGCCCACACGTGGTCGGTCTCGACGTCCAGCTCCTGGTCGGCCTGCCACGTGTTGAGGTGCCACATGTGCACGCCGCCGTCGTTGCTCGTGGTGGCCAGCAGCGGTTTCGTCGGGCTGAACACCGCGGAGATCAACTGGTCGGCGCGGCCGTGCAGGTCCTTGACGAGTTTGCCCGCCCGCGGGTCCCACACCCGCACGACACCGTCGTTGCCGCTGACGGCGAGCAGGTCGCCGGTGGGGTTGAAGTCCACTTTGGTGATCCGGCGGCCGTGCCCGTGCAGCTCGTGCAGCTGTTGCCCGGTTTCCGGATCCCAGATCCGGACTGTGCTGTCCTTGCCGGTCGTCGCGATCTGCCGGGAATCCGGCCGGAACTCCGGTGGCCACACCGCGCCGCGGTGCACCTGCACCTCGTAGCGTTCCCTGCCGGAGTGCATGTCCCACACCACCAGCCCGCCGTCGGCGTCGCCGCTGGCGAGCATCGTCCCGTCCGGGCTGATCACCAGCCGGTACACAGCCGCCGACTCGGTTCGCAGGGTCGAACCGCGGACCTGGCCGCGGCCACCGGTTTCCAGGTGCCAGAGCCGGACCGCGCCGAGTGTGTCCCCGGTCGCGACCGTGTCGTGCTCGGGGTGGAACACGACCGAGTAGATGTTGCCCGCGTGCCCGGAGAGGTGGTGGCGCAGATCGCCGCTCTCGGTGTCCCAAATGGACAGCACGCCACCTCGGCCACCGGTTCCCAGCAGCGTTCCGTTGCGGTTGAACGCCAACGAGTACACCGCGGCCTGTTCCGGCGCGCGCAGCCGGTGCACCTCGTGACCGGTGACCACGTCCCAGATCCGCACTATCCCGGCGTTGTCCGCCGTGGCGAGCAGCGAACTGCCCGCGGACGGGTGGAACGCCAGCGTCCACGTGCGTTCCGTGTGACCGGGCAGTTCCGCGAGCAGACGGCCGTCGGGCACGTGCCGCACCCGGACAACACCCGCGCCGTCACCGTAGGCGACCAGGCCGCCGCTCGCGTCCAGCGCCAACGGCCAGATCAGTCCCTCGTGGTCGGCGAACACGCCCAGCGGCTCACCGGTGGACGTGTCCCAGAACCGGACGGTCCCGTCGGCTGATGTCGTGACCAGCGCGCCGTCCGGTGGCCCGTACACCACACCGTAGACACGGTCGAGGTGGCCCTTCAGCGTCCGGATCGGCTGGCCCTTCTCCGTGTCGCACAACAACACCCCGCCGTCGCCGTTGCCCACCGCGAGCATCCGGCCGTCCGGGCTGTAGGCCAACGGCTTGGGCAACCGGCCGATCTCGAAGCCGAACTGCACACCGACGCCGGACGGCTGCAACCCCACGAGAACCGGCTGCCCCGGCGCCACAGCCGCACCACGCAACTCGTCGGCAGCCCAGAAAGCGTCGCTGCCCACCACGTTCAGCAGGGCCGCACGCGACCATGAACTGCCCGTGATCACAGCACCGCGCAGATCAGTCCCGCACAGCCGCGCCTCGGTCAGGTCGGCTCCGGTGAGGTCGGCGTCGACGAGCTGGGCGTCGTCCAGCCTGACTCGCCGCAGCGTCGCGCCGCGCAGGGTGGCACGGGACAGCTTCGTCCCGATCAGCCGCGCGTCGGTCAGGTCGGCACGGGTCAGGTCCACACCGCTGAGATCGCGGTGGGAGAAGTCCTCACCGCGCAGGGACGCGCCACGCAGGTCCGCACGGATCGGTGCGCTCAGCCGCTTGCCGACCTTGAGCGCGTTGGCGCAGGCGACGTCGTCCCCACCCGGCCGGACGGCCCACTCGCGCAGCCGGTTCGGTTCGGCCATGTCGCACAGGAAGTCCACGGTCAGCTGGGACAGCGTCTGCCTGCCCAGCAGGGCCGGGTTCACGTCGCCCCGGTTGATCTGCCCGCCGATCTCGTTGGCCACCAGCCATTCCATCACCGAGCTGTGGATGAACCCGAACATCTCCTCGGACCGCACCAGCAGGCTGCCCGCGCCGACCGCGTGCGTGGCCTGCGGCGGGGACAACGGGGTCTCGGCCAGGCCGGTGAGCGCCGTCGCGACCTCGGCCACGTCGTCCAGCCGCAGCAGGACGTCACCGGACTCCCACATCCGGACCGCGAGCGTGGTGACCGCGTTCCACAGCTCGTCGACCGACAGACCGGCCGGGTTGCCGCTGATCGCGTGCACCCGCTGGTATTCGAAGTCCAGCCAGGACGTCAGGATCTCCCGGTACAGGCCGGCCGCGCTCATCGCCCGCCTGGCCGTGGCCACCGCGGCGAGCCGGTCGGCGTCCAGGTCCGCCACGAAGCTGAGCATCCGCGGGTTGCGGGCCAGCCCGCCGAGGTCCTCGATCCGGCCGACCAGTTCCAGCCGTCGCGCCGCGGCCTTCGGGTCGTGGCCGTAGCGGTTGACCAGGTACTGGCCGATCTGCTGCGGGGTGAAGTCCTCCAGCTGCAGAATCCGCCGCCCCGCCAGCAGCCCGACGCGTTCGCCCAGCGTGGTGCGGACCTGCTCGTCGTTCTGGAAGTGCTGGGTGCGGCTGCTCACCACGATCTTCGCCCGGCCCTTCGCCGCGGCGAGCAGCGTCTTGAGGTGATCGGCCGCGCGGTCGTAGCTGACCCTCGTCGCCAGCTCGTCGAACCCGTCGAACAGCAGCACGACCCGGCCCTGCCGCAGCAGGTAGCGGAACGCGTTCAGGTCGATCCGCGTCTCACCGTGGTTGGCCAGGTGCGCGGCTACCAGACCGTCGACGCTGTGCGCCTTGTCCAACGCCCGCAGCTCGATCAGGATCGGTGTCACGTCCGGCAACCGGGCGGGCAGGTCCATCGCGAGCTTGCGCATGGCGAACGTCTTGCCACGGCCGAAGTCGCCCATCAGCAGCACGAAACTGCCCTCGTCGGCCGACAGCAGCTCGATCATCTCGCCGACGACGTCGTCGCGGATCGCCGCGTCCGTGCCCGCCATCTCCCGGAACCGCTGCGGCACGTACAGATCCGGCGGGTAGACCTTGTCGCCGCGCAGCCGCTCGGTCTGCCCGGCGACGTACTCGCGCAGGTCGAGCAGGCCCTGGAACTCAGCGAAGCTGCGCACCCTGACGCCGTCGCGCAGCGCCTCCTCCAGCAGCGCGGTACCGGGATTCGGGCCCTGGTAGACGAGCTCGGCGCCGTGATCCGTGCCGGTTCCCCGCAGCACCCGCACGAACGTCGCCACGTCCTCCCGGGTCAGCGGACCGGCGTGGGCGGCGACGCGGAACTGTTGCACCGCTTCACCATCGGGGTAGGTGACGAGCAGGGAGGACGGCCGTCCGGCCAGTCGGCGGATCCGGGCGCCCGGGTACCTGACCTCGCACACCTCGGTGATCCGTTCCAGCAGCAGCCCGATCGGGTCCTCGTCCGGTGACGGTGCCTGCTCGATCGGTGGCACCACCAGCGGCCCGCTGTCCGCCGCGTCGGGGAAGGTCCGGTCGACGGCCGTCCACCAACGCCGCGTCCGCACGGGCGAGTCGTCATCGGCGAACAACGGCCACGTGGTGAGGCCGTCACGGGTGACTGAGAGCAGTTCGGCGCTGCCGTCCGGCGGCGGCACGACGGTCAGCCCGGACGGCAACTCGCTGACCGCACCCGGCGAGCCGCTGGTGTGCAACACCATGTTCAAGTGCGGGCCGAGGACACGGTCGAACGCCTCGACGTCGCTGATCGTCCCGGACGCCGGCTCGCCACCCGGCACCGGCGCGTGCTCGACGATCCCGATCCGCAGATACCCCGACTGCTCGAACCCGGCCATGTTGTGCGCGAACCAGTCCAGCTGCGCGGGACCGAGCCAGCCCGGCTCGTCGAGCGACATGTGCGTGTGGGCGAGCGTGGAGTTCAGGCCCGCCACCGCGATCCGCAGGTCCGGGACGGAGAACAGCGTCCACGGCAGGCCCGCGTCGAAGACCGGGCCGTCGATGTCCGGGTACAGCTGGCCGAAGATCCGTGAGAAGTGCCGCCACTTGCGGAAGTACGGCGCCTGCGGCTGGATCCCGTCGGCCCGGCAGTCGGCGAAGTACGCCTCGCAGGCGGCCACGGTGATGTCGCCGACGCCCGGCACGATGACGACCCGCGCCGGCTCCAGCCCGAGCATGGACCGCAGGCCGGTGATGAAGCTCATGGCCTCGTCGAACTGCGGCAACGTGCCGGAATCGGTCAGGCTGCCGCTGACCACGAGCAGATCCGGGCTCGGCGCCCCGGTGTCCAGCCGGTCGAGCGCCGTCCGCAACCGGGCCAGCCGCCGCACCGGGTCTTCGGCCACGCGCCCGAACCGCGGCGCGGCGACGTGCAGGAGGCCCAGCCGCTGCCGTCGCACCGGCGCCCGCTGGACCGACGGCGGGAAGTGCGAGATCTGCGGCTGCCCCTCCCTCGGGTACCGCGGGCGGATGTCCGGCTTGGCGCGCCCGGACAGGGCGTGGCTGATGCGCCCGAGCAGCCGGGCGCGGGCTTCCGCCGAGTCGTCGAGCCCGACGAGGTCGACGAACGTGATCGGTGCGAGCAGGCCGTCGAGCACGACGTCCTCGACCCGGACCGGCAGCAGCTTGGCGGCCGTCGGGTCGTCGGCGGCCCGCAGCGCGGCCATCCACTCCATCCGGCCGTAGCGGGATCCCAGGTAGCTCTTGGACAGCACGGCGATCACCGCGGACGCCTCGCGGATGCCGCGGTCGATGAAGTCGAAGAAGTGCGTGCCGGGCACGAAGTCCCACGACTGGATCATCACCTTGTACCCGGCCGCTTCGAGCTCGTGCGCGATCCACGTCGCCCAGTCCTCGTCGGCCAGCGAGTAGCTGACGAAGAAGTCGACCGCGCCGGACCCGGGCAGCCGCGGCGCGCGGGACGGCAGCACGACGGCGGCACCAGGGTCCACATCGGACGCCTGGTGGGCTGTGCGCACCGACGCCGTCAGCGACGCGGCCTGGTCGGCCGGGACTCCGAAGACGTGCGCGAGCACGCGGACCTCGTGCACACCGACTGGCCTGAGCCCGGCCTCGATCTCGATGACGCTGTCGACCGCCAGCGAGTCGGCGCCGGCCAGTTCGCATTCGGCCGCGAGCTGCGCGGGCGTCCAGCCGTGTTGCTCCCGCTGCGCGCGGACCCACGCGGCCAATGTCGCCTTCTCCGGTTG
Organism: Kibdelosporangium phytohabitans; assembly: GCF_001302585.1. GTDB lineage: Bacteria > Actinomycetota > Actinomycetes > Mycobacteriales > Pseudonocardiaceae > Kibdelosporangium > Kibdelosporangium phytohabitans. The sequence continues at coordinate 10,507,355 of NZ_CP012752.1, forward strand.
CTGCTGCACGATTCCTCCAGCCGGATGGCGGGGCCCGTCGGCGTCACGCCTCGTCGGTGACCGCGGTCGCGGCCAGGGATCCCAGCGGCACGACCCCGTACAGGGTCGTGCACGTGCCGTATGGGCTCATGCCGTACACCGCCAATTCGGTCAATGTCCCGCTGAAGTCACGCGCCGGTGGCAAATCACCGAGATCGACGCGGAATTCGGAATCGACCGGCCAGGTGAGCGTCACGTGCGGGTTGAACCGGTCGCCGGGCCCGCCCACCGCGTCCCAGTTCTCGGTCACCTCGTCATAACCGAACCGGATGAGTTGGTCACGGCGTTGCGGCGCGGTGGACGGGTCGTCGATCAGGTCGCGGATCCGCATTCCGGCCGGATCGGTCACGCGCAGCCTGCCCCGGCGCAGCGGTTCCGCTGCCTCGATGACGGACCTTTGCAGGTCAATCCATTTCGCCGTCTTGCGAAAGTACAGTTCCGGAGCGCCGAACGGATTGTGCCGGTACTCGTCGCCTTCCGCGGGCAGAACGGGAAGGTCGACAGCAACCGAACGGATCGCACTCACGACGTCGGCAGTTTCATTCTCGTCGACCGTGAGCATGAAGACCGAGACATGCGGTTCGCACGGCCCGCTCGCGCCATAGGGACGACCCAGCCGGAAGTGCGCCGAGCGGCCCTGATCCCGCATTCGGCGGATCAGCCGGTCGCCGAGCGCGAGCGCGTCCCGCCTCAGGTCCGGAGTGAGAACGACGACGACATCCAGTACCACCAGTGTCATCGCTCGATTTCCTTTCCCGAACGGCATGGCGATCCGGTGCGGCAAAGGAGCACCACATCTTCGGACAGATAGTCTAGCCACACGCGGCTCGGCGCCGGAAGCCGTCGAACAATTCCCACTCTTCTGCGAACAGCGCACTCCGGATACCGGAGTTGATATTCATCTGTTCGGACGAAACAGTCAGCCGAGTGCTGGTTGACGCGTGATCAATCGGTACTCTCCCGAGTGAACGACCGTCCTGCTTTGTGGGACGATACCGCCCATGTCCACGTCCGAAAGGCGGCCAGCAGCTCGAATCGACGACGCGGCCGAGGACGACCAGCCGCCGACGGACCCGCCGCCGACCGCGCGGGGATCCTGGTGGCGGAAGCTGCACATCCTCGACTGGATCGCGTTGGGCCTGCTGCTGATCGGCTGCCTGTGCGTGCTGTCCGGCGCGCTCCCCGTCGCCGACGCGCGCGCGAGCATCGTGCGTCTCGTGCCGTTGCTGCTGTTCCTCGGTTCGGTGATCATCCTGGCCGAGCTGACCGCGGCGGCCGAGGTGTTCGACGTGATCGCGACCCGGTTGTCGATCATCGGCCGTGGTCGCTACCCGCTGCTCTTCCTGTTGTGCGTGACGCTGGCGTCGATCACCACGATCGCCTTGAACCTGGACACGACGGCCGTGCTGCTCACGCCGGTCATCCTCGCGCTGGCGGCAGCGTTGAACATCTCGCCGCTCCCGCTGGCGATGACAACAGTGTGGCTGTCCAACACGGCAAGCCTGCTCCTGCCGGTGTCGAACCTGACCAACCTCCTTGCGGCCGACCGTGTCGCGCTCTCGCCTTCGCAGTTCGCGGGCCAGATGTGGGCGCCGCAGCTGGCGTCGATCATCGTCACCGCCGCGTGCCTGTGGATCTGGTACTGGCGGCGCGGCAGGCGCGGCGGGCAGCTGCGTTATGAACTGCCGCAACGGCGTGTGCCCGCGGACCGGCCGTTGTTCGTCGTGGCCGCCGCGGCCTGTTTGGTCTTCGTCATCGGGATCCTGGTGGGGGTGCCGATCGGGATCGCGTCGTCGATCTCCGCCGGGGTCCTGCTGATCGCGTTCCTCGTGCGCAACCGGTCGCGGCTGGGCCTCCGCCTGATCCCGTGGCGGCTGCTGGTGTTCGTGATCGGGCTGTTCCTGGTGATCGACACCCTCGGCAAGCACGGCCTCGGCGACCTGATCCAGTCCGTGGTCGGCGCGGACGACGGCGCGCTCGGCGCGGCCCGCGCCGCCGGTGCGGGCGCCGGACTGTCCAACCTCGTCAACAACCTGCCCGCGTACGTCGCGGGAGAAGCGATCATCCCGCCGGACAACCACCTGCAATTGCTGGCGCTGCTGATCGGCACGAATGTCGGACCGGTCATCACGCCGTGGGCGTCATTGGCGACATTGTTGTGGTACGAACGGTGTCACGCCGCGGGCGTCAGGGTGCCGTTGGGACGATTCATGTGGACCGGCGCCATACTCGCGGTGACCGCGCTCGCCGCGTCGGTCGGCGTGCTATTGGTGGCCGGTTAGCGGCACGCCCGCGGCAATGGCCTGATGGGCGATGGAAGCCGCCGCGATCGTCTCTCCCCGGTCGCATTTCCGCCGCCGCACCCGATGAGTGGACATATCAAGGTCAGCGAGTGACAGGTCGACGGCGTTCGGATTGGTCAGGCCGAGTGCCACGGTCACCACCAATTCCGTGAGGTCCGGTACCACCGTCTGGTGGAAGACGCCCGCGGGCAACTCGTAGCAGTCACCGGAACGGTAGACGTCGACAGAAGCCGTCTCGTGCCGCACCCGCCGGGCGGTCGGTCTGATCTCGTCGCCGTCCGCACTGCTGTGCACTTCGAAAACACGGTGCGTCGGCGCCGCATTGTCGTCGATCACGCTGATCACCTGGTTGTGCAACTCACCGGTGAGCACGCAGCTGAGCAGTTCCCAGCTGTGACAATGGGTTGGCAGGGTGGTGAGCGAGGTGTGCCACAACGGGCCCCACAGGTGCACGCACACACCTTCGTCACCTTGCCTGTGCACGGGAAGGCACAGAAAGCCCAGCGGATGCCTTATCGCGGCCGTCTCGCCGCGACCGGACGCCACCTCGTCGAGAACACCGGTGGCCCATTCGCTGACCTGGTCGGTTCTGCCGTTCTTGATCGCCTCGGAAAGTGTGCAGTACAGCGTCATGCCGGACACCCGGGGAATAGGGTTCGCTTTCCCCGGGAGTGTATCGGACAACCGCACACTTCCCAATGGCGTGATGAACCGATGAATCAATTCACCGAAATGCCGGACAGCACGTGCCTGGCGGCGATCCCGGCACCGTCGGTCCGGATTTCGGCCGACACCTCCGCCGCCCGTGCGACGACCCCGGGCCGCAACGCGTGGTCCAACGCCTCCGCGAGCGACTGCGCAGTGGGCGCCTTCGACAGGTGCGCGTGCCCGATGCCGAGCGCCTGCACCCGGTCGGCGAAGGAGAACTGGTCGAACATCTGCGGCACGGCCACCTGCGGCGTACCCGCCTTCGCGGCGGTCGTCATGGTTCCCGCGCCGCCGTGGTGGACAACGGCCGCCAACCGCTTGAACAGGGCCTGGTGGTTGACCTCCCCGATGGCGACGCAGTCGGCCGAACTGTCGACAACGGACAGATCGGCCCAGCCGCGCAGAACGATCGCCCGGCGGGCGAGTTCCCGTGCCGCGCCGATCGCCGCACGGCTGCACTCCGGACCGACGCGCATACTGCCGAATCCGAAATAGACCGGCGGTTCGGCGTCGTCCAACGGGCGCTCGTCGGCCCGGATCCACGCCCCCGTCCGCAGCACTCCGTCCCGTCCAGGCCACCGCGCCAGCACCGGCCGCGTGGTCAGCATGTGGTCACGGACATCGGCGATCTCGGGCATGCCCGCCGATGTCCGGCAGGAGTTGAGCACTGGCAGGAACCCGGCGTTGAACCGGTCAGCCTCCTTTGCCCACAACACGGCGTTGTCAGTGCCCGGCTCGTGAGTCCAGCCGCCGAACAGCAGCGGTGCGTGCGACGGGGACGGCAGGCTCTGCGGGCAGAAAGTGCCGAAGGTGTAGGGGATGCCGAGGCGCTCGGCGGCCGAGTGGGTGCCCCATCTGCGGCACGCCCGTGCCCACGATGGCGTCGAATCCCTTCGACTGCGCGGGCACCTCGTCGAACCGGTCGGTGACGCTCTGCTCACCGGCCTTGCGCGACTGCTCCGGTGTGCGCTTCGTCAGCGACGCGCCGCCGAGGTCCGGGCCGATCGGGACGAACGAGATCCCCGGTTTCCCGGTCAGGCCGCGGAATCCGGTGGCGCGATCAGCCGCACCTCGTGGCCGGACGCGTGCACCCGCGCTGCCAGCGCCAGCGTCGGCTCGAACTCCCCGCGTGACCCGATCGTGGACAGCAGTACTCGCATCGGCATTCCCCACGTCCGGCAAGCGAGATCCTCCGCTCACGGCCGACGATCGTGGAGCGCGACCGGGGTCTTGCCGCAAGACCGCCTCCCTGCTACACGTTGGGGTGGGTAGGATGTCCCTGCTCCATTCCGCCCTTTCGGGCACCCCGTCGACCTGTCCGGCAGACCGGTTCACAGCCGATCAGGATGGTAATGACATTCAGATGTTATTATCATCCAAACTGGTTCTCCCGTGCCATGCCGAGGGTGGTGAGCAGGTCTTCATGCAGCTGGAACCAGGTCGAGTGGTACGAGTCCATCCGGTCGGTCAGGTAGTCGAGCCGACCGGCCTCCGCATGGGCCAGCGCCTCGCCCAACCGGACCTGATAACGCCCGAACCGCGACAACACCGAGGTCAGCACGGCGCAGACGGCGACAGCCCGCTGGTGGAACCCGGTGAACCGGGCGAGCACCTTGGCGTCGTACGCGGCGTCGGTGTGGTCGTTGATCCGCGAGTTGCCGTCGATCGGCCGCAACTGCCAGGCCGAGCAGAGGTCGAGCAGTTCCGGGTTGAGGACGAGGAAATCCTCGAAGGCCCCCGTGACCACGGCTCGCGCGCCGCTGGCCGCGAGTTCGCCCGCGATCCGGTCCGCGTCGGCCGCGCGGCCTTCGCCGGTGAGGTTCCAGCCGCCGCCGAACTCGCCTGCCGACCGGGTGACGAGCCCGTCGACGGCGAGGTCGATCAACTCGGACTCCACATCGGACTCCGCCATCCGCGCGGCGTCGGCGATCCGGTCGAGGGTGGCGTGACCCATGCAGCGAAGCGTGTGCAGTACCAGCAGATCGCCGCCGGTCTGGTGAGAGGAGTTCGACACGGTCCAAGGCTACCGCGATGAAGTGGATCCGCCACCTCTCGGCAGACCTCGCGGAATCGGCGGAAATCATTGGTGGCAAGGCATTCGGCCTCACCACCCTGATGCGCCTCGGCCTGCCCGTCCCACCGGCGTTCGTCGTCACCACGGCCGCCTGCCGCGTGTTCCTCCACACCGGACAGTTCCCGGACGGGCTGGGAACGCAACTCGCCGCAGCGGTCGCCGAACTCGGCGCCCGGCAGGTGTCGGTCCGTTCGGGCAGCGAGGTGTCGATGCCCGGCATGATGAACACGGTCCTCAACGTCGACCGGGAAGACGTCGAACGGTCGGTGGCCGCGGTGTTCGGATCGTGGAACACACCCCGCGCCAAGACCTACCGCGCGCTGAACGACATCCCCGAAGACCTTGGCACAGCGGTGACAGTGCAGAAAATGGTGTACGGCAACCACGACGAGCACAGCGGCACAGGCGTCGCGTTCAGCCGCAACCCGAACACTGGCGAGCCGATCCCGTACGGCGACGTTCTCTTCGGGCACCAAGGAGAAGCAGTCGTGTCCGGAACGTCGTCCCCCCTGCCGCTCGCCGCGCTCGACCGTGAAACCGAAGTCCTCGCCAAGCTCACCGAAGCACTGGCCGCGATCGAGGACCACTACCGCGACGCGTGCTACGTGGAATTCACGTTCGAAGCGGGCGAACTGTGGTTCCTGCAAGTGCGGCCGGGCCGGTTCACCGGCCGAGCCGCGATCCGGGTCGCGGTCGACCTGGCCGACGCGGACGTCATCAGTCGCGCGGAAGCCGTGCACCGGATCTCCCGCCACGACATCGAGACCGCACAGACCGCGCACATGACAGCAGCCACAGTCCTCGCGCGCGGGTTGGGCGCGTGCCCAGGCGTCGCCACCGGCGCAGTGGTCACCACGTCAGACAAAGCAGCACAAGCCAGCGGCCCGGTCATCCTGGTCCGCCCCGAAACATCACCCCTGGACATGCACGGCCTGGCAGCAGCCAAGGGAGTGGTCACCGCACGCGGCGGCCCGGCGAGCCACGCGGCCGTGGTCGCGCGTGCCATGGGCAAACCGGCTGTCGTGGGCGTGCAAGGCCTCACCGTCGATCACAGCTCCGTCAACGTCGACGGCCGGGTCATCCTGGAAGGAACCCTCGTCACGATCGACGGGACCAGCGGTGAAATCGCGCTCGGCCAGGCGGAAGTCACGACCGCCGAGAACGATCCCCACCTCACCCGCCTGCTCGGGTGGACATAGTGTTCAGGTCCGCGACAGCGGACCGACAGCGGGCGTTGCGGCCGTACACGGCATGATCAGGCCATGCCCATCGGCGTCAACTTCCTCACGCTGCTCCTGATCGTGGCCGGGATCATCGCGGCCATCGTGGCCGTCGTGGTCAGCCAGAACAAGCGGAAACGGCCGCCAGGCGGATACCCGCCGCCGCCCGGTTACGGCCCGCCTGGATACAGCCCGCCCGGATATCCACCGCAGGGCTACGCGCCGCCTGGTCAGCCGCCCTACCCGCCGCCGCAGGGCCAATACCCACCGCAGGGCCAGTTCGCGCCGCAGCCCGGCTACCCGCCGCCGGCCGCACCGCCCCCACCTCCGCCCCCGCCTGCGCCGCAGCCGCCGGTCGGCATGCCACCGGGCTACCAGCCGCAGCCGCAGGACCAAGCTGTGACGGCGGCCAACGGCTACCAATTGCTGCTACCGCAGTTCGCGCCCGGTCAAGCGGCCATCATCAGCATCGCCGTGGTGGCACAGGGCAAGGTGTACTTCCGTGCCATGCCCAACGGGACCGGGGTTTTCGGTGGCGGCCTCGACATCATCAGCGGACGGCGGCAAGGCGCTGAGGACGTGCTCACCAGCGTGCGGCGGATCCTGGCCGAGGAGACCGGCGGCTGGACAGGCCGTCCACTGGCGACGGTCGGCCACGCGCAGTGGGATCTGGGCGCGGGCCAGGAGAACGAGGTCTGCTATTCCGTACTGCTGGACATCGCGCCCGGTGCCCCGCTGCCTGCCGTCGGGATGACCACGTGGGCGTCCCGCGAGGACTTGGGGACACTGCGTGATCTGGGGACACGGGCTCCGGTCGCGTGCGACTTCGCCTCGCACGCCCTGTCGTCGGCAGGCGTCTAGGGCCGCACAAGGCCGGTTTCGTAGGCGAGGAACACGAGTTGGGCACGGTCGCGTGCACCGAGTTCGGCGGTCGCCCTGTGGATGTGTGTCCGGGCGGTGGCCGGGCTCATGAGCAGGCGGCGGCCGATCTCCTCGTTGCTCAGGCCGCCGGCGCCATCACTTCACGTTCACGCCCGGTCAAACCTGCCCTGGTCGGCTGGGGCGGGCCGGTGCCCGACGAACTGGGCGATCAACCGCTTGGTCGCTCCCGGTGACAGCAGCGCCTCGCCTCCGGCCATCACACGCACGGCTGTGCGCAGGTCGGCCGGTTCGATGTCCTTGACCAGGAACCCGCTCGCGCCGGCACGCAGTGCTTCGGCGATGTAGTCGTCGAGTTCGAACGTGGTCAGCACGATCACCCGCGTGTCCGCCAGCCGCGGATCACCGACCAGCTGCCTGGTCGCCTCGATGCCGTCCAGCACCAGCCGGACGTCCATCAGCACACGACGTCCGGCGAGTCGGCGACGAGCAGGTCTCCGCGTTCGGCGGCAGGACACGGTGGAACGCAGACGGATCCAGCCGGGAACGCCCGTGCTGGTCAGGCTGACCACCACCAGCGTCAATCCCGGTGCCGACGCCACGTCGACCGAGTTCCTGCTCAGCGGTACACCGTTCCGGGTCACCGCGATCGACGGCACCCCCTTGACCGAACCGACCGAACTCCGGGACACCAGGCTGGAACTGGCCGACGGCGGCCGGTACGACCTGTCCTTCACCATGCCCGACGGCCCGGTCCGGCTGGTGGACCTGAACGCGCCGGACGCGTGGCTGCTGCTCGAACCGGACGACGGCGGTCCGGTGCCCCGCTCCCCGCGGACACGCCGACGTTGCTCGTGCGGGAGAACGAGATCATCCGGACCACGCTGGTCAACCGGGGTCACGAGGTGCATCCGATGCACCTGCACGGGCATCACGCGCTCGTGCTGTCCCGCAACGGCCTCCCGGCCACTGGGAGTCCATGGTGGACGGACACGCTCGACATCCGGCCGGGTGAGGTTTTCGAGGTCGCGTTCGTCGCGGACAACCCGGAATCCGGATGACCACTGCTACAAACTCGGACACGCACGCAACGGCATGGTGGTGCACCGCTCGTACGAAGGCATGACCAGCCCGTACCACGTCGGCCGCAAGAGCGGGAACCAACCGGAATGACGTTGCGTGTTCACCCATTCGGCCGCACGAGGTGCGCCGGTCAGGCGTCGGGCATCGGGCCGACTGCGTGCGCGAGCAGGCACGCCTGCGGCCATTTGCTGCCTTCGGACAGCAGTTGAGCGGTGACGGTGAGCCCCGCCTCGGTGAGCAGCTCCGCGACGCGGTCGGGCTGCAGCAGATATGCGTCGTAGGAAACCGGGTGGCCGTAGGAGGTTTCCGGGCATAAGTGCTCGTCACCGACGTGGAACCCGATGAGCACGTGCCCGCCGGGCGCGAGTGTGCGCTGGAACTCCGCGAACACCACCGGCAGGCTTTCCGGTGGTGTGTGGAAGATCGACCACCACGCCACGATGCCCGCCAAGTGGTCGTCCGGCAGGTCGAGCGCGGTCATCGACCCGACCTCGAACCGCAGGTCGGGGTACGAGTGGCAGGCGATCTCGACCATCCGCGGGGACAGGTCGATCCCGAACGCGTCAAGGCCGAGGGAGGTCAGGTGCGCTGTGACGTGCCCGGGGCCGCAACCGAGGTCCGCGACCGGCCCGCCCCCGCAGTCGAGCACGATCTCCGAAAACGCTCCCAACATCGCTCTGCCCAACGGTTCCTGCGCGAAGAGCGTGGTGACAAGTTTGGTGTAGTCCTCGGCGACGGTGTCGTATGAGTCACGGGTCGCGGCAAGGTATGCGGGCTCGCTCACGGCCGGGAACCCTATCGGTTGACACATCCGGCGGCTGGCGAACTGGTAAGACTCGATCGATGATTGTCGTCGGCGGGACAGGAAAAGGAGAGACGGTGGCTGCGAACGTGCGCAAGGTCGACCGGGGTGAGGCCGGAAGCGACTGTCCTGTCCAGCGCAATCCCGATGGGACATGGCAGATCAACGGCTACTCGGCCGGACGCGCGTTCCTGCGCGAACACGCCACGGTGCAAGCAGGTCTCGGCGTCGAGACGGTCGAGAACTTCCCGGCGAAGATCCGCAGGCCGGTGCTGTACCGGGACGGCAAGGAGCACCGGGAACACCGCAAACAGACAGCGCGGTTCTTCACGCCACGGCGTGTCGACGAGTCCTACCGTTCGGTGATGGAACGAGTCGCGGACGCCCAGATCGCCTTGCTGCGCAACGGCGACGCGGTCCAACTGGCCGACATGAGCTTCCAGCTCGCGGTGGACGTGACGTGTGCGGTGATCGGCCTGACCGAGAGCAAACCTGGGATCAAACGACGACTGGACCGGTTCTTCCCCGAGGAGTTCGGCAGTCCCGGCTTCACCAGCCTCAGCGGGCTCTACTGGACGTGGCGCCAGCTCAGCGGCTGGTCGTCGATCTACTTCAACGACGTCCGGCCCGCTGTGCGAGTCCGCAAGGCCGGACGCAGGGACGACCTGATCTCGCACCTGCTCGACGAAGGCTGCAGCGCGGCGGAGATCCTCGGTGAATGCCTGACTTTCGCGGCGGCCGGAATGGTCACCACGCGCGAGTTCATCGTGATGGCCGCGTGGCACATGTTCACCGACGACGACCTGCGGGCGCGTTACGTGGCCGTCGATGAACCGAACCGGTTGCTGATCCTGCACGAGGTGCTGCGCCTGGAACCCGTGCTCGGTCACCTGAAGCGGCGGACGACTGAGGACATCAAGGTGGACACGGTGACCGTGCCCGCGGGCGCCACCGTGCGCATCCACATCGACCACGCCAACCTGGACACCGCGGTGGTCGGCGAAGAACCTCTGGCCCTGTGTCCCGGTCGTGCCATGGGCGACGGCGGCAGCACCACTGGTCTGTCCTTTGGGGATGGTCCGCACAAGTGCCCGGGGTCGCACGTCGCGATGCTGGAGACGGACATCTTCCTGCACAGGCTGTTCTCGCTGGACAACGTGCGGATGGTCGATCCGCCGCGGATCGCGTTCAAGGAGGAGATCGCCGGGTACGAGCTGCGGGGCATGCGAGTCGCCGCGGGCTAACGGATGTACACCGCCTCAACCCAAGCAGGCGGTTGCGGCGGCGTCTTGCCGACGAGTCCCGCGATGACCCGGCACGCGGGATTCTCGTCCGGCCAAGGCGTGTACCCGTCGGTCAGCACGATGACGACCTGCGGCCGGTCCGGCATGGACAGTGCGGTCCGGATGCCGACGCGCATGTCGGTCCCGCCACCGCCTGCCAACTCGATGTCGGCCGTCTTGGTCACGCGTGCGACCGTGTGCACGTCGGCGTCGCACGCCAGCACAGTGACCCGGTTGCCGCGGATCCCCACTTCCGCGAGAACGCCCTCGACTTCCGACAGCGCCGCGTTCACCTCGGCTTCGCCCATGGAACCCGAGGTGTCGATCACGATCGCGACCCGCGGCAACGGGCGCCGCAACCCAGGCAACACAACGCCGGCCATCGCCGTCGCTCTGCGGGATGGACGCCGATAGGTGTAGTCCAACGCGCCGCTGGCCCAAGCGACCGCTTCGCGAACGGCGCCGGCCAGCACGGCACGCCAGTCGACCACCGGCTCCAGCAGCTGGTCGGCCCACCGTTTCCAGCCGGCCGGGAGCTTGCCCCGGGCACGTCCGTGCGCACGGATCGCCTCGGCGGTCTGCCGCCGGATCGCCTCCGCCTCGACCGGGCTGACGTTGTGCCCGTCCTGCGACTCCCACGGCACAGCGTGGCCGTGCGCGCCCGACCCGCAGTCGTGGTTCATCGGGGTCGGCGGGATGTGCGGCAGGTACTCCTCGAACAGCTTGCCGTCGGGCTGGCCGAAGTCGCCGGGCACTACCCGGAAGCCCGGCAACGGGATGCCGTCGGCGACCAGGTCGTCGTTGATCTCGCAGTCCTGCGCGAGGTTGGTCCGGTGGTGGTCGGTCGTGGCCAACCGCCCGGCACGGCCGTGGTGGTCGCGCAACAGGTGCGCGACCTCGTGCATCCACACCCCCGCCAGCTCGTCGACCGGTGTCCGCTCCACGAATGCAGGTGAGACGTAGCACCGCCAGTGCTTGTCCACGCCCATGGTCGGCACCCGCTCACTGGACACAATGGACAGTGCATACATCGCGGAGGCGAGGTACGGCCGCATCGACGCGGCCCGGTAACGAGCGGCGAGCAGCTTGTTGCGGTCAAGCGGAATCATCGCAACGCACCGGACAGCTCCAGCAAGTCCAGAAACGCCTCGATACCGCTGGGCACCGGCCACTCCGGCTCACGCATCACCGCGAGATCAGTCGCCGCCCTCGCCGCGACATCCGGCACTCCTGCCTCCACGGCCTTGGCCAGCACGACCCACCCGGCTTCCCACCGCTCCCGCGTCGGCCTGGCCTGCACGGCCGCCACCACCGCAGTCAGGAACGCCAACTGCCTGTCCCCGCGGTCCGGCAACGCGAACCGCTCAGGGTCAGCCAGTACGTGGTTCGGGTCAGGGAGATCGAGCTCTTCCAGGTAGGACAGGAATTCGACACCGGCGCCGTCCCCGACCGCCCCGACCAACGCGGTCGCCAACGGTTCCCGCCCGGCGTCGCACGCGTAACCGGCCGCCAGCAGCCGCAACGCCATCTCCCACGTCCGCGGCGACGGCCAGGCCCGGCCCCGAGCCTCCGCGTCCGCCGGAAGGTGATGCACCAACCCCGGCCGTGCGGTGAGAAACCCGGCGACGGCACCACGCGCCTTCGCAACCGCGGTGGAAATCTTGCCCGTGTCCACCACGGGAATGGTCAACGCGGGCCACGTGCCCGCCATCCCGCGCGCGACGACGCTCGCGTCATACGTCCAGTCCAGGTGCACGAACCGGTTGGCCAACGGCGGGCTCAGGTGCCAGCCGTCCGCCGCACTCGACGGCGGGTTGGCCGCGGCGACCACCCGTACCGGCTCAGGCAGCCGCAGGCTTCCCACCTGGCGTTCGAGAACCACCCGGAGGAGGGCGGCCTGAACAGCGGGCGGGGCCGAGGACAGCTCGTCGAAGAACACCAGCCCGTTGCCCGACCTGGCCAGCCGGACCGCCCAGTCCGGCGGCGCCATGGCCACGCCGGAGTTCGCCGGGTCGGCACCGACCACCGGCAGCCCGGCGAAGTCCGATGGCTCGTGCACGCTCGCGATCACGGTTTCCAGCTGAACGCCGAGACCGGTCGCGAGCTGCCGCATCCCGGCGGACTTGCCGATCCCCGGCTCGCCCCACAGCAGGACGGGGAGGTTGGCCGACACAGCGAGCGCCAGCGCCTCCAGCTGCGTACTTGCCCCGGTCTCGGTCCGCGTCGCCATGACGCGGGCGGTCAGCTGGTCGGCAGCTTCGAATCCATGCACACTCATCGTCTCACCGGTCTCGCTACCCGAACAGGAATCTCAGGTCGCCGCGGGCGTTGCGCTCGAGCCGCTGCGCCAGGCTGATCTTGTGCTCGTCCATCACGTCAGGGCGTGCTCCAGCCTCGAGAAGGGCACGCACCACCGCCGCTGACCCACCATCGCTGACCGCCGTGTACAGCGGGGTGCGCTGCGCGTGGTCGACGGCCTCAAGGTCAAGGCCCATGTCGAGCAGCCGTCGCAGCAGCAGGTCGTGGTCAAGCAGGTGGATGTAGTGCAGCAGGCCGCGTTTGCCGCTGTCCCGCACCCGGACGTCGATACCGGCGTCGAGCAGCTCGATCAGGCCGCCCGTGTCGCCGTGCCGGGCCCGGCCGAAGATCTCCTTGCGAAGGGCGCGCAGCTGCTTGGGCAACTTGCCGCCGTTGGCCCAGGCCGTCCGAACGACGTAGCAGCCCGACGCGGCACCGCCGAGGGCCTGTAACGCCTGCTCACGCCGGTGTTCCTGCTCGGCGTGCGGGCCACTGAGGACACCGTCGCGCGGCTCGACGACGTGCCACTCGCCCCGGCAGCGCACCCTGACCGGCGTGATCTCGTAGCGCGGTTGAGTTTCGGCCGCCGGCAGGTCGGGGAAAAGCGACTCGCGAACAAGCGGATGCAGTTCATGGGCCTTGAGCAAACCGGCCCGGACAAGATCGAGATCCGGCAGCCGGCAGGAAATGGAATGCGGCAACTTCGCCGCCTGTCCGGTCTCCTGCCCGTTCGCCCGCCGGAGAACAGGAACACCACTGCTGACGTCGACGAGGTTGGGGCGGCCGTAGTAGCCGGACGGGAAACTGAAAACCTCCCGCCCGTCCCACGCCGCCAGCCTGCGGACCTCATCGGCGAAGGTCGTGAAGACGAAAGGCCACGTCCGCAACAGCCCGAGGCTGTCCCATTCACTGGACTGCGGCCACCGGGGATGCTGGGCGACTTGCTTTTCCACTCGCAGACCGGCGGCAGCGAAAACCTCACCGAACTCGCCACGCTCCTGCAAAACCGTCAACCACTCGGTACGCGCAGCAGGGTCGCTGTGCCCAGGGTCAGCAGTGGGCAGGGCAGCAAGCGTGCCGTCGGTGTTGAAGTACGGCGCCCGCTCGCCACCTCCACAGCGAACACGCAGCGTCGGAGCCTGCCTGCTGTCCCAGAGGTACCGACTGGTGGCCCAGCTCCACGAGTGGTCACTGTCGGCGACGCTGCCGACCTCCAACCGAAAGCGCTGAGGCCCCTCGGCCGAGCCCGGAGTCCGCAGGTAAAGCGAAGGACCGACACGGTCACCATAACTCGCGAGAACAATTTTGCAGTTCGGCTGAGCGGTGTCAGAACCACCACCGGAACGAGGCAGGTGCCACCGGGCCAAATCCGGAACGAAAAAGGCGAGATCCTCCTGCAGCAGAGCGGCAACCTCGGCGCCGAAATCCCGGGCGACACCCGCAAGGGAAAAGTGGACGTCAACCCTGGCAGCGACACAGGCCCCATGCCAATCCCCAGCGGCTCGCCGGGAAGCAGCAGCGGAAACCATGGAGGGAGGAACCCCGAACCGCCGTCCCCGAGCCCAAGCGCTCAACGACTCGGAACCGAATGAAGCCTCCATCCCCACTCCAGAAAAGAAAGTCCACCCGCAGCGAAATCCGGCGAGCAGAGCCCAGAACCTGCCACCTGAAACCTAGCAGCCCGGCCAACCCATTTCCCACCACGCCACCAGCCAAGACCACGGTCGAGCTCTTCTCGTACCCGACGATCACCGGCAAGTCGCAACAACCAGCCGCCGTCCCGGCTCAGACATCAGCTCTGCTCACACCTACCAACCAACGCCTCCGGACGTGGTTCGAGCTCAAAGGCACCCGGCCGACACGCCAGCCTGGGGTCCTGCTCAATCGGTTTCCGCGCTGCCGCCCCCGGTATCGAGTCGAGAATGTGCACGCTGATCTGCAACCAGGGCGCGCCGCGGGCTGGCGTTGTCCCTGCCGGTCCGCATCGGGTCGACGGCGGCGTGGAGAAAGGTCAGGGCGACATTTCGTAGCGGGCGGCGATCGCGATGGCCCGGTTGTGCAGAGCGGTGCGCAGTGACTGTGGCGTCAGGGCTTCCGCGTCGGTGGCGAGCTGCCAGAGTGCCCATACGGCGTGCCGCGCGTCCTGGAAGGTCACCTCGAGGCGGAGCCAGCCGTCCGGGTCGGGTTCTTCGGCGCGGATGGCCAGTGCGGTGTTCGCCAGCTCTTCGCGCCGTGCCGGGTTCACCCGTACCTGGACGGTGAGGTGGTCGCCGCCGGAGAGGAACTGCGCGCGGCGTTCTCGCCAGACGCGGTCCAGGTCGACCCGGTGTGGCCGCTGTGCCGGTTCGGGGAGTTCCTCGGCTGCCAGGACCCGAGACAGCCGGTAGGTGCGGTCCGCGCCGGACCTGGTGGCCAGCAAGTAGCCCTTGTCACGCACGGTGACCAGGCCGATCGGGTCCACTGTGCGCCATTGTGGCGCCTGATTCGTGGCCGCGTAGTGGATGCGCAGCTTGTGTCCGGTGAGGACCGCGCGCCGGACCTCGACCATCGTGGAGTCAGGCACCTCCTCGGTGACCAGCCGACGTGAGAGCAGGTCAGTCTCCGGTTCGATGAGCAACCGCTGGACCGCTTCGCTCGCGGTGGCCACATGGCCTTCGGGCAGCGCGTCGACCACCTTGCGCATGGCTGAGGCGAGCGCCGAACTGAGACCGAACGCCTCCTCACCGCGTCCCGACCCGGCAGCCAGCAGGGCGATGGCCTCGTCGTGGTTCAGTCCGGTGAGCTCGGTCCGGAAACCGGGCAGCAACGCGAACCCGCCGTGCCGACCGCGTTCGGCGTAAACCGGAACGCCCGCCGCGGACAGCGCGTCGATGTCGCGCAGCACGGTACGAGTGGACACCTCCAGCTCACGAGCCAGCTCGGTCGCGGTCAGCCGTCCGCGCCGGCGCAGCAACAGCACCAGGGAGACCAACCGATCAGCGCGCACCCGAAAACTTTACGTGAATACACGACACAAGATGTCGTGATTAGGCGTGAATCTGGTCCCCACGGCGCCCACAGGCGGCCGTGATCTCGATGGATCGAATGGAGCTGATGGGGCAGTGGAGCGAACGGCGGTCAACCCGTGGACGTGGTCGGCGGAGCTGGGGTACAACCAGGGCGAGGTCGTCTCTGGGCACACCCGGACCCTGTACTGCTCGGGGCAGACCGCGATGAGCGACGAGGGCAAACCCGAACACGCCGGTGACATGGCGGCACAGCTGGCGCTGAGCGTCCAGAACCTGGAGGCCGTCCTCGGGGAAGCAGGGATGTCCCTCGCCAACCTCGTGCGGCTCAACGTCTACACCACGGACGTCGACCTGCTGTTCCAGCACTACGGCGTGCTGGCAGCGCGGTTGGGCGCAGCCGGGGTGGCACCGACCACCACGATGCTCGGGGTGACAAGGCTGGCGATCCCCGACCTGATGGTCGAACTGGAAGGAACCGCCGTCGCCTGACAAAGCAGTACAGGTGAACACACGAGCAGCAGGCAGACGGGCAGGACGGGGAGGGCTTCTGGTGAGCAGAGTGGTGACAATCGGCGTCTACGGCTTCGACGGCGAGACCTTCCTGCAGGAACTCCGAAACGCGAACGTCTGCCTGCTGCTCGACGTACGCCAACGCCGAGGTGTCCGCGGACCGGAGTACGGCTGGGCGAACTCACTCCGGCTACAAGCAACCCTGGCCCAAGCAGGCATCGCATACGAGCACCACCGCGAACTCGCCCCAACGACAGAACTCCGCCAACTCCAATACGCCGAAGACGACCGCCAAGGAGTCGGCAAACGCACCCGCCGCGAACTCGCCGGCGAGTACACCCACCGCTACACAACAGAAATCCTCGACCACGCCAACCTCATAGCAACTGTCTCGACTTTACCCAGCACCGGGACCGTCGCCTTGCTATGCGTCGAACGGGATCCTGAGGCATGCCACCGTTCTTTGATCGCCCAACGATTGGCTGAACAGCACGGCCTCACAGTCAACCACCTTCGCCCCCACTGATCAACTGCACGACTGACGGCGACAACTGATTCGAGGCCTCACCGAGTTGAACGCGGCGTCATGCTCAGGTGCGGCTTTCGGCTTACCGCGAAAGGGAAATGCACCGGCACGCGTTTGGACGGGGTTCGGGGTAGAACCAGCGCCAGTCAGCGCGGTGGTTGGTGAGGGCTTCGCGTTCGACTGGTGGCAGGTGACCCAGGTGGACGTTGTTGTACCAGTCGGCCCATTCAGGAGCGTGAACTCGACCTCTGCGAGGATGGTGCACGGGCCGGCCGACGACCTCGGTCATGAACAATCCGACGGTCGACTCCGCCAGGGCGTTTTCGTGGGCGTCACCCACGGATTCGATCGACGCTGTGAGCCATTGCAGGGCAATGGATTGCTTGCAGCTTTGGACGTGTACCGACTGGCGTCCGAGTGGAAGACCAATCCCGGCGCTACTGGGCGCCCGTGGTGATCGCGTCGCCAGATCGCCATGGTGAGTGCCGTGGACACCGGCGCGACCGTCTTCGTACTGGAGGCGGTCCAGCCGACGACCCCGCAGGAATACGCGTCGATCACGTACGCCCATCCGGCCTGGGTGGGTACGTAGGTGAAGTCCACGACCCGACCTGGCCCGGCACGCCCGCACAGAAAACGCAGTTGAACTGGTCCGCGGCTCGGATGCCGTCGTTGCCGGGATCGTGGCACGCGGTCGATGGCTGCGTCTGGTCACGCCGCTGAGGACCAGCTCGCGCACAATCCGGCCCACCGCACAGAACGCCACGCTATGGCCCTGACGACGCAGACAGCGACGGCTCATTTCCCGGCGCCCGGACATCTGTCCCCGCTTGCCGCTGAGGGTGCGCAGGGTGGTTTTCACGCGGCCGTCGCTCGCGTCGCGTTGTGAGGGAGGCCGGTGACGGGCCTTACGGTAGATCCGAACGCGATCTGGATCCCATACGCACTGAGCGCACGGCAGATCGACTCAACGGCGTAGACCCGGCAGTACTGGTCGATGAACCGACGATCAGGAGTGTCGCGGGCCGAGCGCCCGCGCGAAAGCCGAAGCCAGCTTCAGGATCTCGGTGGACTGCTTCAGATCCCGGACTTCCTTGCGTAGCCGCAGCAACTCGTCCCCTCAGCCGACGGCAGATCGGACGCCACCTCCACCATCTGTGATGGGGATACAGCAAGGTCGTTGTGGTAGGGGTTGCCTCCGTATGTTGATTCTTACTCTGGAGTCAAGGCTGCGATGGGTGTTGAGCGGGCTGCGCGTCTGGCTGGCAGGACTGAGGAGATCACTCCCGCTATTACTGCTATGGCGGCGACTGTGGCTGTTTGGGGTAGGGACATCGCGAAGGTTGGTGCGGTGAAGTTGAGTTCCTTGCTGATTGCTTGGGTTCCTATCCAGCCGAAGAAGGTCCCTGCTGCGATGCCGACCGCTGTTCCGGCTGTGCTGAGGAGGACGGCTTCGATGGCCAGCATCGTTCGGAGGCTGCTGCGTTGCATGCCGAGTGCGCGGAGCAGGGCGGATTCCCTTGTGCGTTCCAGGACTGAGAGGCCGAGGGTGTTGCCGACGCCAGTCAGTGCGATCAGGACTGCCACTGCCAGGAGCATTGTGGTGAGCATCAGGAGGCGGTCCAGGAATTCGGCGTAGCCGGCCTTGGCTGACAGGCCGCCGCCGACCTCCGCGCCCGTGATGGGGGCGACTAATGCTCGAAGTTGGGAGCGCAGGCCTGTGATGTCCACGTTCGATGCCGTCGATGCCCATACTGTGCCCACCGCCGCAGCATTGTCTAGTTTGGACAGCATGGCGGACGAGACGATCAGTGTGTCCGCAGGCGCGAGGTAGTCGCTTTTTGCTGGGAGTGTGGCTGATCCTGTCTTGCCGGTCAGTGTTACTGACGTCAGCTTCAGGTACGGGTCGGCGAGTACCTGGTTGTCGTTGACTCCCGGCACGCCGAGGATGCGCAGATTTTTTCCGTTGGCGTCTACTCGAGTTGACCGGAGTTCCCGGATGCTTGTGATGCCAGGTATCGCCGCTATCTTCTGGGCCGTACCTGGTGGTAGTGCACCGTCGAAGAGTGAGACCGTGACGTCTACGGGGAACCGGTGACTGAGGTTGGCGGTTGCTGTTGCCTTCATGCTCGCCGCGCCCACCTGCAAGGTGACGACGATACCCACCGCGACAATCAAGGCAGCACCGGTCGCTGCTGCCCTGCCTGGGTTGCGGGTCGTGTTGTTCGCGGCGAGGCGGGCTGTCGGGCCGAGGCGGGCCAGCAGCCCAGTCGCCGCGTTCAGCAGGACAGGGAGGTAGACGCCTGTTGCCGCGAGCAGGCCGACCGCGAACACCAGCAATCCGGCGACGGACAGCAGCAACGCGAACGGTGTATCGCCTGTGCCAAGCCAGATACCTGCCAGCCCAGTCAGCATCAGGATGGCTGAGAGCACGGCACGTGTCCTTGAAGTGCGGCGCTCGGTCTGCCTGTCCGCGACCGGACGGAGCGCTTCCAGTGGCGGGATCCTGATCGCGCGGCGAGCTGGGACGACGACCGACAACACCGCCAGCACCACGCCGACCAGCGCGACAGCCGCCACCTGTCCGGCCGGGACCGTGAGCACCTGGCCCAGGTGATACGCCACGATCGCGGACACGCCGATACCGAGCACCAGTCCGAGCGTCGAGCCGATCAGGCCGATCGCGGTGGCCTCGACGAAGAGCCCCCACCTGATCTGCGCGTTGCTGGCGCCCAGTGCCCTGAGCAGGCCGATCTGCCTGCGCCGCTGGGTGACCAGGATGAGGAACGTGTTGACGATCATGATTCCGCCGACCAGCAACGCGATCGCTCCGAACACCAGCAGGAGCAGTTGGAAGAGGAACACTCCGTTGGTCTGCTCGCTCATCTTGCGTTGCGTGAACGCCGAGGATGTCTCCACCCTGTTCCCGCCCGCGACCTGCTCGATCCGCTCGGCCAAGCGCTCAGGCCCGGCTGCCCCCGTCCCGATCACGAGGATCTCGGTCTGCAGCGACGTCCGGATGGATGCCGACCCGGTGTAGAAGGCCGGCGCCACGAACGAGCTCTGCGCAAGGCCCGACAGCAGCGAATCGCCTTCGTTGGTCAGTCCGGTCACTCGGAGCGTCGCCGAGGAATTGGCGTCGTTGATCGTGATCTCAGCGCCGACAGCCAGGTTCAGCTGCTTGGCGGTCACTGTTCCGAGCGCGATCTCGTCCGGCCCCTGTGGCCAGGCTCCTTGTGCCAGGTCCGTCCAGCGCAATGCCGGATTGTCCGGCACGGACTGCTGCTGCACCCATTCCGACGATCCGGTCACCCGGCCTCGCGACAGATAGCTGAGGTCCGCCGACGCGACACCGTCGATTCCACGCACCCGCTGCAGCAGCGCCGGATCGTCGGCGGTCAGGGTGACCACCACGTCGGCCTTGGCTGTCCGGGCGATCACACTTCTGTCCATTGTGGCGCTCTCGCTGGCCAGTACCGTCGCAGACGCCGCCAGGTACCCGACGCTGATCATGATGGCCAGCACGACCGCGACGATCCGCCGGGGATTCGCCCGCACCTCCGCCAGCGCCATGCGCACCGCGATCGTCCTCATGACACCAGGCTCCGCATCGCGCTCAGCACCGAGTCCGGCGTCGGGCCGCCGATGTCACCGACTATGCGGCCGTCGCTGAGCACCAGCGCGCGATCCGCGAACGCCGCCGCGAGCGGGTCGTGGGTGACCATCACGATGGTCTGGCCGAGGTCACGGCACGACGTGCGCAGGAACGACAGCAGTGTGGACGCCGTCGCTGAGTCGAGCGCGCCTGTCGGTTCGTCGGCGAACAACACGTCGGGTCTGGTCACCAGTGCGCGGGCGATCGCCACCCGCTGCTGCTGGCCACCGGACAGTTCGCTGGGGCGGTGGTGCAGGCGGTCATGGACCCCCAACGAGCGGACCACTGTGGACAACAAGTCCCTGTCCGCCTTCCGCCCGGCCAGGTCCAGCGGCAGCAGGATGTTGCGCAGCGCCGTCAGCGTCGGAACCAGGTTGAAGGACTGGAACACGAACCCGACGCGGTCACGACGCACCCTGGTCAGCTCGCGGTCCGGTAGCGCCGTGATCTCCTGCCCGCCGACGTGGACTTCGCCGCCGTCGGCCCGGTCGAGACCGGCGAGGCAATGCATCAGTGTCGACTTGCCGGACCCGGACGGTCCCATGATCGCGGTGAACGTGCCCGCAGGGAAATCCACGGTCACGCCTCGGAGGGCCGACACCGCTGTATCGCCCGCTCCGTATGTCTTCGTCAGGCTTTTCGCCGCCGCTGCGCTTTGCACGCCTTCGAAGCTACGGTTCGCCGACGTTTCGCACATCGGACCACGGTCCGGAGTTGTCTATGACCGTGGTCCGATGCCGGGTGTTCCGTCAGGAGGCCTCCACGGCCGCCTTGATGCGGTTGCCGAACGCCGGTCCGTCCTTGCGGAGCGCGATCAGCGCCAGTCCGACGAGGAGTCTGCCGACCCCGCTGCCCTCGAGGACGTTGAAGATCCGCAGCCGGGTCCTGGTGTCCGAGATGGACTCGAAGTCATAACCGCCATCGACCGCCATGACGAGGTTCTTGGTCTGCTCGGCCCAGCGGATCCGGCTGTTCTCGACCAGTTCGGTGATCTTGAACTCGCGCCGCGACTTCATCCCGGCGTCCTTGACCGTGCTGGTGAACACCGTTCCGACGGCTGTCGGCCCGTCCGGCGTCTTGTCGATCCGCAGCACCCGCGGGCTGAACTTCGGGTCGTTCGTGCCGTCGGCGAGGAACGCGAAGACCTCCGCGACCGGCCGATCGATCTCCACGGTCGCCTCGAACTGGCCCATGCTCGTCTCCTCAACGTGGTCCGGACTCGCGCGGCATCATCCCACCCGGTGTCAACGGGCGCAGTAGACGTCACCACCTGGTCGCTGACCCGTAACCAGGAACGCGGTCACCAGCCGGTCACCGCACACGCTGCCTTGCTGCAGGTAGACGCCGTGGCCGCCCGTGCTGACGGTCACCAGCACCGCCCGGTCACCGAGCGCACGCCGCGTCCGCTGCGCTCCGACCAGCGGTGTCGCCGGGTCACGGGCGCTCTGGACCATCAGGATGTTGCTCGGCCCGTCCGCCGAGACCCGGACCGGCTCGCCGGCGGGGAACGGCCAGAACGCACAAGGTGGGATGTTGGCGGCCATGCCCGCGGTCATCGGGTGCCGGGCGCGGGAACGCAGCACGTCCCGCTGGTAGACCTGGACCGATGTCGGCCACGCCACGTCGTTGCAGATCGTGGCGCCGGCCACGGCGGCGATGTTCTGCAGGACACTCTCCGGCGGAACAGGGACCTGCGGTGGGGCGCCGCCGGTCCGTGCCGCGTTCATGGTCTTCGCGATGATCGGGAATCCCGTGTCGGCGTTCATGCCGCGTATCACCGCTTCACGCAGCGTGTTCCCGTTGAACGAGCCGATCGGCGCACGGTCGAGCCGCGCGGCGAGTTCGAGGTACAACGGACGGACAGCGCCCGGCGTGTCGGCTACGCGGTCCGGGTTGTCCGGACGGCTCGCCCACGCGGCGAAGTCGGGGAAACGGTCTTCCACGCCGATCGCCTGGTTGGCCAACACCTTGCGCCACAGCACGTCCGGATCGAGTTCGTCGGTGCTGTCGAGCAGGACCCGGTCGGTGTTGCCGGGGTAGAGCGTGGCGTAGTAGGCGCCGACCGCGGTGCCGTACGAGTGCGCCCAGTACGAGATCTTCTTCTGTGCCAACGCCTTTCTGATCTGATCGAGGTCGTGGACCTCGTTGCGGGTGCTGATGTGCCGCAACAACGGTCCCGCGTTGCGAGCGCATGTGTCAGCCACTCGTTTGGCACGTGCGACGTTCTCGCTGATGTCGCCGTCAGGCCCGGGCCACTGGGTCAGGCTTCTGACGTCGTCCGAGGTCAGGCCGCAGCTGACCGGGTTGCTGCGACCGACTCCGCGCGGGTCGAAGCCGATGATGTCGTAACGGTCCCTGACCTCCTGCGGCAGACGGGCACCGAGCTTCCACGGCCTGTCCAAACCGGAATTGCCCGGCCCACCCGGGACGAGCAGCAGCACACCGCGCCTGACCTCCGGGCGTGCGGCTGGGATCCTCGAGACAGCAAGGGAAATGCGGTCCCCTGCCGGGTTGGCGTAGTCGACCGGGACGGACACGGTCGTGCATTCCTGCCCGAGGTCGACGGAATCGGGCGGGCACTCGCCCCAGTCGAGCGCCCCTGCCGCTGATGCCGCTGCCGGGACTGTCGCCAGCGCGGCGGCGGCGACCAGCACAGTCGCTAGTTTCCTCATGCCGCCAAGATTGGCGTCCGGCACTGGCCGGGACCATCATGCAAGCCGGACGAACAGCGGTGAGGACAGCCCTACTGCTTGCGTGCCAAGTAGTAGCCCTGCGGGCCTTTCTCGTTGGTGGACGCCGCCCGCTCCAGCCTGGCCACCTCGGTGAACCCCGCCTGTTCGGCGAGCTTCGCGACCCGGTCGACCGGCATCCAGTAGACGTCGAGGGACACGTCGTGACCGTACGCGTGCGACAAATGCCGACGTTCGTCACCGCTCTTGAACGCGAGCAGCAGCTGCCCGCCGGGTTCCAGCACCCGGAAGAACTCGGCGAACACGCCGGGCAGCTCGTCCTGCGGCAGGTGGATGATCGAATACCACGCGACCACGCCGCCCAGCGAGCCGTCCGCCAGGTCCAGCGCGGTCATCGAACCCACATCGAACCGCAGCCGCGGGTGCTCCCGCCGGGCCACTTCGATCATCTCGGGCGACAGGTCGATGCCGAAGACCGAAAGGCCCAGGTCGGCGAGGCGGGTGGTGATCCGGCCAGGACCACAGCCGATGTCGGCGACCGTGCCCTGCGCGCGCTCGGCGAACGCGGCCAGCATCGCCCGGTCGAACGGCATGCTGTCGTGCGCGTCCTTCAGCAGGTCGTGGTAGGAATCGGCGACGGTGTCATACGAGTTCCTGATCTCGGCCAAGTAGCTGGGTTCACTCACGGCCTAAGACCCTAGTCATAGGACGTTTGGGACCGTGGTCGGATGCGGAGAACCCCCAAAATGCCTAACGTGAAACCGTGCCCCCACGCCCATGGACCGCGGACACGGTCTGGGCGGCCACCCTGGCCGCCCTGAGCGTCTACTTCGCGTACCCCAATCCCGCCGGCTGCCTGCTGGCGTTGCCGTTGTGCGCGGCGCTGGCGGTCCGGCGCACCTGGCCGGTGGTCGCGCTCGTGGTCGGCGTCGTCTCCGCCGCCGCGCAGGCGGTGGTCCTGCCCCAGGTGAGCGTGTCGATCCTGGCCGTGCCGATCCTGGTCTACAGCCTGCGGCGGTGGTCAGGCCGGACACTGGGGTTGATCAGCCTGGGCATAGCGCTCGCCGGCGCGGTGGCCGGGCCGGTGATCTGGCTGCAAGGCGCGAGCCCGCGGGACATCGGCGTCACATCGCTCTGCTACGCGCTGGTGATCATCGTCGTGTACGGCGTCGGGCTGCGCGTACGTGAGCGGGAGGAGGCCGCGTTGGCGAACGCTCGTGCCGAAGCGGCCGAGGAACGTGCTGAGATCGCACGCGAGGTACACGACGTCGTGGCGCACTCGTTGTCGCTGATCGCGGTCCAGGCCGAGGGCGGGCGGTCGAAGGCGATGCGCGATCCGGCCAGCGCACCGGAAGTCCTCGGCGTCATCGCCGACGAATCGCGGCACGCGCTGGACGAGATCAGGGACATGATCACCGTGCTGCGCAAGGGCGGGATCTCCAGTGATCAACGCGGCGCGGCCGGGATACACGACCTCGTCGGACGGCTGGGTGATCGCGCCCGGCTCACGGTCGTCGGCGACGTCGGCCCGTCGCTGGGATTCACCATCTACCGCGTCGTCCAGGAAGCGCTGACCAACTTCCTGCGCCACGCAGGCCCTTCAGCGACAGTCACCGTGACCGTCGCAGTGGATGGTGACCAAGCCGAGGTCACGGTCCAGGACGACGGTCACGGCCCAGCGGCAGCAACCGACGGCAAGGGGCACGGCCTGACCACCATGCGCGAGCGCATCCAGGCACGCGGCGGCACCCTCACCGCCGGCCCACTGACACCCGTCGGCTACCAGGTCCGCGCGACCGTCCCGGTGATGTCATGAGGCCACACCCCAACTACTGCTCCGTCGAACCGCTAGTCCGCGACCCACCTCAGCGCGGCACCTTTACCCCCAGGTCCTCGGCGGCGCCGACGGATACAGGCACCCCTCCCAGCCACCAAGCACAAGAAAGGCCCAGGCACGCAGCAGCACCTTCACCACCGGCCCGATGACACTCGGCGGCTGCCAGGGCCGTACGACCGTCTCAATGAAGTCTTGAGGCCACGCCCCAACTACCGCTTCGTCGAACCGCTTGTCCGTGAACCACATTTACCACCAAGTCCTCGGTGGCACCGACGGATAAAGGCACTCCGCCCAGCAACGAAGCACAAGAAGGCCCAGGCACGCAGCAGCGCCCCTTACCACTGGCCGATGACACTCGGCGGCTACCAGGTCGGCGCGACCGTCCCGGTGATGTCATGAGCCCACACCCCCACTACGGCTTCACCGACAAGTCTTTCAGCGAAACCACCTTTGAAGGGGTACCTCTACCGCCAAGCGCTGACCGCACTCGCCCACGGCGACGAACACCACCACGTGCGAGGTCCGGGGACATAAAGGGACACGCGCTGGGCAGCGTACGCGCCGCGCAGGCTCAAGGAGCTACAGCTACCGATCGGCAGCGCGGTGATCGCCCGGCCACCATGCACAAGCACGTCCCCGCCTGCTGTGGCATCCTCACCATCCGCCCAATCGCAACCCCGTTGCTACCCGGCCCATGCGCCGTCCCAGTGACATCATGACGCCACAAGCCAAACCATTACGAACACCGGCCACACTCACACCGGCCGGTCCTTCGGCAGAACCATTTCAGAGTGGCCCTGCCACTACACCGTCGGCAATGTCCACTGACGACCACGGGCAGCGCCCCGCCTCGGCCACTGCGCAGGAGCGAATCGAGGGCGCCACAGCATCCTCACTGCAGGCCCGATCACCGCCGGTGGCTACCAACTCCACGCAACCGTACCTGTGACGCCACAAAGCAAACTACGAAACACTGGCCACACCGGCATTGGCCAGTCGCCTGGCAGAAACCGCCTCGGGTCCGCCTTTCCGCGAGGAGTCCTCGGCGGTTTCACCGATGGCAACCGGCACCGACCGGGCCGCCGTGGACGAGCGAACCCACGCGCGCGGTGGTGCCCTTACCGCTGGCCCGATGACAGCTGGTTGCCGCCGGGTCCACTCGACCGCTGGTGATGTGCATTCTATGTTGTGGCATAACGCAAGCCGAGTCACGTGTGTGGACGGATTCTGCGGTGGGTCGAGGCGAGCATCCGTTGCCGTACGGTTTGACAACTTCCGGCATGCCTCGCTCACGCCAAGCGATGCCCAGCACTGGGCGCACGGGAAGGTTCGGTGTCCGGCTGCTCGCGGGGCGTTGTGCAATAGGGGTGTCTTGAGGTTGCGTCGGGACGACTCCGCCTGTGGCTGGTCACGTTGGGGCGCTGGCACTGGCTGGTGCGAGCGCTTCCCTGGCGACAGGGACGATCGCCTTTGCACTCGGCCTGTGGCGGCAACGGTTTGGTGGAGTCGCGCTTGTTGATGTCGACGATGGTCTCTTTTGGGTGCTTCAGGCACGGTTTGCACGCTTTGGTCGCGGGCCTCGAGGATCTATGGCGGTGGGGCATCGTCAGTGATCCGTTGGGCGTCGTTGATGGTCCGTCGGACGCCTTGGATGGTTGGCTAACCATGATTCGTGGCCGCTGAACATCATTCGTGGACTGTTGAACATCGTTGGTGATCGGTGGGACACCGTGGATGGCTGGCCGGACATCATTCGTGGCCGGTTGGGCGTCTTGGTGGTCGGTTGGCCGTTCTCGGTGGTCGGTGGGGGCCCTTGGTAGTTGGTCAGGCGTCCTCGGTGGTTGTTAGGCGTTCTCAGTGGTTGGTCATCCGTCCTTGGTGGTCGGTTGGACGTCCTTGGTGGTTGGTTGGATACTGTTGATCGTCGGTCGAACGTCGTTGGTGGTTGGTTTCATGAGTGTTTCGGTTTTTCTTGTCGATGATCAGCGGTTGGTTCGGGCTGGTTTTCAGATGATGATCGAGTCCGATCCGGGTCTGCGGGTTGTCGGGGAGGCTGGGGATGGGGCTTCCGCTGTCGAGGCGCTCCGGTCGGTCGATGCTGATGTTGTGCTGATGGATGTGCGGATGCCGGTGATGGACGGGGTGCGGGCCACTGCTGCTCTCGCTGAGATCGGGCATCCGGCCAAGGTGCTCATCCTCACCACTTTTGATCTGGACGAGTATGTCTTCGCTGCCCTCAAGGCTGGGGCTGCTGGGTTTTTGCTCAAGGACGCGCGTCAGGAGGAGTTGCTGTCCGCCATCCACGCTGTCGCTGATGGTGGATCGGTTGTCGCGCCGACTGCGACGCGGCGGCTGCTCGCCCATGTGCTCGAATCGCTTCCTGGCCGGACTGCTGATCCTCGGGTGAAGGAGCTCACCGGGCGGGAGGTCGATGTGTTGCGGCAGATCGCGACTGGCGCGAGCAACAAGGAGATCGCCGATCACCTCAGCATGGCTGATGGCACGCTCAAGACCCACATCGGCAATCTTCTGTCCAAGCTCGACTGCCGGGACCGGGTTGGCCTTGTGCTGTTCGCGTTCGAAACTGGTTTGGCAAAGCTGCCGTCCTAGCGGTGTGATCGTGGCGTGACATCGATCTGGACGGGCGAGCGGGTTCGGTTGCGTGGCATCGAGCCCAGCGACTGGGAGGCGTTTCGGCGGTTCGACGAGAACTCCGCGGACATGCGGGCCGCTGACATGATGTATCCGCCCCGCTCCGCTGAGGGGTACCGGCGGTGGACGGAGGAACAGTCCACTCGTGACCCCGAGGGTGAAGAGTTCATGCTGGCCATCGAGGCGAACGGCGTCCTGGTCGGCTCCCTTTCGACGAGCGGGACCGACCGGCTCGCGGGGAGGTTCAGCTACGGCGTCAGCGTCGGCGACGAGCACAAGCGGCGTGGATACGCCAGCGAGGCCGTCGTCCTGCTGATGGCGTACATGTTCGCTGAACGGCGCTATCACAAGTGTGAGATCAGCATCTACTCAGTGAACGAGCCGTCCATCCGTTTGCACGAAGAACTCGGCTTCGTCACCGAGGGGCGGCTGCGTGACCACGTGTTCTTCGCGGGCACGCACCAGGATCTGGTCGTGCTCGGCATGACCGCCCAGGAGTTCTGGGCACGCCATGCCGAGCGGACGTCCACGGTCCTCAGGCCGAGTGCGGGAACGACGGGTTGTTGAGGAAGCCGTTGATCACGCCGATCAGGAAGGCAGGCACCTGGCTGAGAGCTTCCGGTGTGAGCAGTGTCGAGGCGACGGTGTTTGTGCTGCATCCGGCGGGTGCGGGCTTGCCGGTCAGGTGTTCGGTCAGCCAGCCCAACGCGGCGGGGGCGCCGGTGGCGGCCAGTGAACCGTGCACGCTGATCAGGTCACGCACGTACGTGACGGATGTGCCTGCGGCGCAGTATCGGGGCACCACCTGGTCGGAGCTGGCGATGGGAACGAGTTCGTCGTTGACGGCGTGGTACACGAACAGTGGCGCCGTCGGGGTGCGCTGCCCGAGGTTGAGGGTGGCGAGTGCCTCGCGGATGTCCGGCTGGGCGAAGACCTCCCGGATCGGCATCGTGAAGTACTGGTCGAAGTTGCGGAACGGGTACTGCAGCACGTTGGCCGCGACGCACTGGGTGGTGGAGTGCGCCAGCAGGTCACGACCGGCCGGAGTGAGGTACTTGTCCTGGAGCGGGCCGAACGCGGGGTCGGAGCGGATCACTCCCGGCAGCACGGATGGCAGCAGGCCGGAAGCCGCGCCACCGTTGATCTTGACAGCGGTCTCGGCGAGATCGGTCACGTAGCCACCGACAGCGGCACCGCGGACGGCGAGTTCGGGCGCGTAGGTCGGCTGAAGCTCGGCGGCCCATCCCGACGCCAACGAACCGCCCGAATAGCCCCAGATACCCACTGGAGTCGAGGCGCCCGGCAGCCCGAGTTCGGCGAACTGTTCGGCCGCGCGTACGCCGTCGAGGACGGCGTAACCGGGTTGACGGGCGGCGCCGAACTGGCTGCCAGGTCCTTCGTAGTCCGGAATGGACACCGCGAATCCGTTGCCCGCGGCGGCGTCGGCGAGCAGGATTTCCAGGTTGCCGGTGATCCCGTCAATCGGGTTGCCTGCCTGGATCGCGTGTGAGGGCGCACAGTGGGCAGCTGACGAGTCCTGCGCGATCTGGTACGACACCAGGCCGCGCGGGGCGCCTCCCGCAGGGCGCAGGACCGTTGTCACTGTTGCCATGGGCACGCCGGATCGGCTGGTGGTGCGGTACAGCAGCTGCCACGCTTTGACTTTCTGCGGCAACAGGGACAGCGCGGCTGTCTGCACTGGACGTGACCGCAGGATCGTGCCCGGCGCGGTGTCGCCGTATCCAGTCGGCGGCGTGTAGAAGTCGTCCGCCACGGGTGCGGCAACGGCTGGAACCGCTGTGAAGCCAACGAACATCGCACCGGCGACCGCCACGGCGCGCATCCAACGAGTGGTTCTCAACGCATTCTCCTACCAGCCGGACACTACGACGCGTGCCATGATGCTCACAGTGCGTGGCAGGAGCAATGGCTGGCTACGGTCAATGCCTCATCCGGGGGATGACCGATTTCCATTCACCACAACGTGAATTCGAAGATCGCCTGTGCCGATGCGTACGTCGATCAGCCTCGGCAGAGGATCTCGCCATGCAGGATGGCGAACCAGCCGTCGGGCGCGGCGACCCATTCACGCCAGCCGTCGGAGATCCGCTCCAGGTCGGCGCGGGTGGCGTAGCCGTACGAGATCGCGTGCTCGGCGATCTGGGTCTGCACGATACGGTCGGCCCACATCCCGCCCCACCATTCGCGTTCCTCTGCCGTGGCGTAACACCAGACAGATCCGCTGCCGACGACCTCCTCGAAACCGGCAGCCCGTGCCCAGGACAACAGTCTGCGGCCCGCGTCGGGTTCGCCGCCGTTGTGCCGCGCGACTTTCCGGTAGAGCGTCAGCCATTCGTCGAGCGCGGGCACCTCCGGGTACCACACGAACCCGGCGTAGTCGGAATCTCGCGCGGCCACAGTGCCTTTGCTGACACGGCGCATCTCCTTGAGCGCGGCGACCGGATCGTGCACGTGTTGCAGCACCTGGTGTGCGTGCACGACGTCGAACGTGTTGTCCGCGTACGGCAAGGCGTGCACATCCGCGACGTCGAAGCGGACGTTGGGCTGCTTCACGAAGTCGCGGGCGAGCGCGAGAGCCTCCGACGACGGCTCGATCGCTGTCACTCGCCCGACCAGCCCGGCCAGGTCCGCGGTGATCGTCCCGGGGCCGCAGCCGACGTCCAAAAGGGACATGCCAGTGGTCAGGTGCGGCAGCAGGTACGCAGCCGAGTTCGCGACCGTCCTGGTCCGGTGTGACCGGAGGACGGCTTCATGGTGTCCATGGGTGTAGGTCGGCACCTCCCCAACGGTAACCTTCAGTCCCGCGGATTGGGAGAGTCATCTCATATTTTGAACAGCACTCATTCCAGCCGGGAGAGCTCCCTGCGCAGGTTGACGCGGGCTTGCGAGTCCCAGCGGGCCTTTCCGGCGGCCGTGCGGAAGAGGCCGGGCCGGTCGAGCAGGTTTCGCAGTACCGCGGCCCGGCCGTGCCGCCACGCGTCGTCCGGAACGGCGGAATACTCTTCCCGGACCGCGATGGCGTACTCGTCGTAGGCCTCCGGGTCCGCGCCGAGGATCGACAGGTCCGCGTCGAGCAGAATGTGCGCGAGTTCGTCGTCGGACTGGTGACCGAGCGTCGCCAGCACGAGTTCTTCGACTTTCCCGATGTGGTTCTCCGCCACTCCGGCGGCGGTCAGGTGCCGCCTGGCCCACTCGGCGCTGGCGCGCTCGTCGTCGCCTGGCTTGGCGTCGTAGACGACGTCGTGCGCGCAGATCGCCAGCGCCAGGACTGCCCAGTCTTCCGCTGACACGTCGGCGATCGCGCGTGCTTCACGCAGCACGGCGGTCACGTGGTCGGCGTTGTGGTACGCGCGGTGTGGTTCGCCGTAGCGCCGCGTCAGCTCCTGCGCCGCGTCGGTCGCCTTGCCGTCGAGCACCTCGACAGCCTGATTCCACTGTTCTTCCACAACACCAGGTTAGGGCTTGAGTTGACCGCGGGCGGGGTTCCTGGCCTGGTTCCGGCGACGCTGGTACCCACTTTCGAATTCACCAACTGGCTGCGACAAACGCACATCACGGTGCCTGGCTGCTCGGCCATCATCACTCTGGGCGGGACCCGGGTCCTGGACTATCCAGGTCTGTGGCGTGGTCGACTGGCCGATCGCCGCCTGGAGCGGCGGCCGGGTGATCCGGGCATCCTGCTGGCCGCCGACGCCGGTCACGACAGCCCCTGATCCGGGCGTCCCGCTGGACAACCCAACCCAGCGGCCCGCCCCACGCTGCGACGTCGAGCACCAGCAATCGAAAACCCAGCACTGGCAATAAAACGGCGACCAGCGACCCACGACCTCGCCGAACAGGGCAAAACTCGGGCCAGTCCCCGATTTGGTCTAGACAACTTACCGATCGGGTTCGCACAATGTGGGTCCGGTGGTCCCCTGCCAAGCCACCCCATGGAGGCCCGCAATGTCGCGATCCAGCCTGCGGAGATTATCCGCGCTGTTCACCGCGTTCGCCCTGGTGGTCACGGCCTTCGTGGCCGGTGCCGCACCGGCGGGCGCGGCCAACCTGCTCACCAACCCCGGATTCGAGGCCGGATCCACGTCCGGCTGGTCGTGCCAGAGCGGCACCACCGTCGCCAGCCCGGTCCGCACCGGGAACTACGCGCTCGCGTCGAGCGACTTCGGCAAGTGCGCGCAGACCGTCTCGGTCGTCCCCAACACCACGTACGCGATCTCCGCGTGGGTCCGCGGGAACCCCGTCTACCTGGGCGTCACCGGTGGACCGTCCACCTGGACGGGCGCTACGAACTACGCCGAGTTGAAGCTGAGTTTCACAACAGGCGCCGGCCAGACATCAGCCGAGCTGTACCTGCACGGCTGGTACGGCGCCGGAACGTTCAACGTCGACGACGTCGCCCTGGACGGTCCCGGTGGCGGGACACCGGGAGCCCCTGGCACACCGGGGAACCCGGCCGTCGGCACGGTCACGAACTCGTCCGTCGCACTGTCTTGGGGCACCGCCGCTGGGACCGTCACGGGCTACCGCGTCTACGAAGGCAGCACGGTCCGCTCGACCGTCACCGGGACCTCGACCACGATCTCCGGGCTGACGGCGTGCACGACGTACAGCTACTCGGTTGCCGCGTACAACAGCGCGGGTGAGTCACCCAAGACCACGCAGGTGTCCGCGACCACGGGCGGCTGCCCGTCGGTCGGCCTGCCCAAGCACGCGCTGATCGGCTACCTGCACGCGAGTTTCGCCAACGGCTCCGGCTACCTGCGGATGGCCGACGTGCCGGACGCGTGGGACATCATCAACCTCGCGTTCGGCGAGCCGACCTCGGTCACGTCCGGTGACATCCGGTTCCGCCAGTGCCCGGTCGCCGAGTGCCCCGGCGTGGAATCCGAGGCCGACTTCATCGCCGCCATCAAGGCCAAGCAGGCCAAGGGCAAGAAGGTGCTGATCTCGATCGGCGGCCAGAACGGCCAGGTGCAGCTGACGTCGGCGGGCGCGCGGGACGCGTTCGTCAGCTCGGTCAGCGCGATCATCGACAAGTACGGCCTCGACGGGCTCGACATCGACTTCGAGGGCCACTCGCTGTACCTGAGCTCGGGCGACACGGACTTCCGAAACCCGACGACGCCGGTGATCGTCAACCTGATCTCCGCGTTGCGGACGTTGAAGAACAAGTACGGCTCGCGGTTCGTGCTCACGATGGCCCCGGAGACGTTCTTCGTCCAGGTCGGCTACCAGTTCTACGGCGGGTCGGGCGGCTCGGACAACCGCACCGGGTCGTACCTGCCGGTGATCCACGCGATGCGGGACGCGTTGACCGTGCTGCACGTCCAGGACTACAACTCCGGTCCGGTGATGGGCCTGGACAACCAGTACCACACCATGGGCGGCGCGGACTTCCACATCGCGATGACCGACATGGTCAAGGCGGGCTTCAAGGTCGCCAACACCGGTCAGACGTTCCCCG
The DNA here is from genome assembly GCF_001302585.1 of Kibdelosporangium phytohabitans. Taxonomy (GTDB): domain Bacteria; phylum Actinomycetota; class Actinomycetes; order Mycobacteriales; family Pseudonocardiaceae; genus Kibdelosporangium; species Kibdelosporangium phytohabitans. The sequence continues at coordinate 10,540,407 of NZ_CP012752.1, forward strand.
GCCTGCGTGAGGACCAGATCGCGTTCGGCGTGCCCGCCGCGGTCAGCGCGGGCAACGGCCACACCGCACCGGCTCAGGTGCAGGCCGCGGTGAACTGCCTGGCGCGCAACCAGGGCTGCGGCGGGTACACGTTGCGCGGCGGCGCCTCCCCGGCGTTCCGCGGGCTGATGACGTGGTCGATCAACTGGGATCGGTACTACAACTGGGAGTTCCAGAACAGCCACCGGCCGTTCCTGAACTCCTTGCCCTAGCCGGAAACGCCCATGGGGACGGCCGATAGGGTCGTCCCCATGAGTCGAAGCGCGAACCTGGCCGAGCACGATTTCGAGGACGATGTCGCGTACCGCGCGCTCGACTACACCGGGCTCGACCTGTCCGGCCGGGTCGTGCGGTCGCTCGAGGTCGAAGAGTGCCGGTTCGCCGACTGCGACATGGCCAACGTGCTTGCCAGTCAGACGACGGTGGCCGATTGCACGTTGCACAACAGCAGGATGACCGGTTCGAAGTGGCCGGAGGGCGTGTTCCGGGACGTCGTGTTCTCCTCGTGCCGGATCGACTTGTCCAGCTTCCGGTTCGCCACGTTCCGGCGGACGGTGTTCCGCGACTGCAACCTCAGGGAGACCGACTTCCAGGACGCCGACCTGCGGCGCGTCCGGTTCGAGTCGTGCGACCTGCGCGGCGCCCAGTTCGCGAACGCCCAGCTCGGCGAGGCCAAGTTCACCGACTGCCACCTGCTCGGCATCGGCGGCGTGACCAGCCTCCGAGGCGCCATTGTGGACAGCGACGACCTCGGTGGCCTTGCCTACAGCCTGGCGGCGGCACTGGGGATCAAGATCACCGACCGTCGAGGGTGATCACGACCGCGCTGCCCGCCTTGAGGTTCAGCGCGAGCGATCCGTTGCGGACGCGGACGTTGTCCGGCCGTGCCTTGAGCTGTCCCTCGCGATCCACGGTGGAGCCCTGGACCGCCGTTGCCTCGTCGGCGAGAGCGGTGCCGGTCATGGTCAGTACCCGCGCGTCACGGAACCTGTTGCCCACCTTGATGTCCAGTTTCACCGGCGCTGTGCTGGTGTCGTCCTTCTGCAGCACAGCGATGCGCGTACGGCCGTCGTCGCCCTTCACGGCGTATGCGGTGATGTTGCGGTCGGTGGTCAGGTTGACCGGCAGGAACCTGCCCGAGCCCATCTGACGGGTCATCCACAGGCCGTAGTAGATGGGCATGGCCTTGTAGACCTGGGCGAGTTCGTCGGCTTTGGTCACCGCGCAGAACGGGGTGTAGCGCTGGAACTTGCCGTTCCAGATCGGCTCGTTGCACACGCCGAGGCCGCCGTGGATGTTGATGCCGGACACGCCGCCCTGCGCCAGCTGCAACGCGTAGTCCATGCCCCACAGGGCGGACGCGTACTTGTTGCTGACGCCGTCGATGCCGCCGCTGTAGGTGGAGTTGGCCTCGTCGACCCGCAACGGCAGGTTCTGCGCCTTGGCCGCGTTGAGGGTCGGCTGAAGTTCCATGAGCTGCTTGGTGTGCAGCTCCGGTGAGAGCAGCGTCGGAATGGTCGTCGTGGCGCCTGCCGGGTACTGGTGCACGGTCAGCATCGACAACTTGTCGCGCTCGTCCTTGGCGAGGTTCGCCGCCCAGGATGACGTGGTGCCCGCGGTGTCCGGGCCCGCGATGCGGTTGTTTCCGACGGCTGCCGCACAGACCGCCCAGTCCTTGCGGTAGTCGGCGTACGCGTAGGTCGTCGGCTTGTAGCCGCGCTGCGCCCACTGGTCCGGTTCGTTGCCGCATTCGGCCGCGACCAGGTTGCGGCCGAGGATCCGGAACATCTCCTCGGCCTGGTCCGGGCCGAGTACCGGGTCCCACCTGCCGACGTTGATGCCGGCCTCGGCCTTCCAGCCGGTGGCGTCGAGCAGGCGGTTGAGGCGTTCGATGTCCGCGGGCGTCAACGTGTTGGCGACCCACTCGGGCAGGGGGTCCGGCGGTTGCCGGCCACGCGGGACCCACAGCGTGTCCCGGTCGAGTGTGTTGCCCGCCAGCCGGATGTTGCTGTCGCGGCCGAGGGTCCTGAACATCGCGAGCACGTTGCCCTCGCGGATGTCCAGGTTGCCGATGCCCAGCTCGCGGATCTCGAACGACAGGCCGACGAAGTCCTTCGGCAGCCGCCCCGCGGGGTTCGCGCTGTCGATCGTGATGGTCGCCGTGTCCTGGGCCGCGAGGGCTGGTTGGCTCGTCGCGAGCACCGTGACGGCGACGGCCGCACAGGCAGCCACCCTGAACTTGCGCATACCGGTCTCCTCGGATGTGAGCGTGGAACCGGCGGCGCGCCCTCACGGGCGGTCGATCGACCCTACGTGGTCCAGACCACAGAAGGCAAGATCGCCGGAAAACGGCATTGACGTGAATGCCCGCCTCCGCCATAGTTCAGCTATCGGCACCACGATTCGAGCACGGGAGGGAACAGCAATGAAGAGCAAGCTGGAGTGTCAATCAGCCAAGCTCGAACTGTCTCTCGAGCTCGACCGGCTCCTGGTGTGATCTGAGCAGTCACCACACCGGAGCCGCCCGTCGGAACACCGACCGGGCGGCTTTTGATTTGTGCCGCTTTCCGGGCCGATTCGGCTAACGGTCAGGCCGCCACCTGTTTTTGATGAACACAGCACTGCGGATCCCGGGCCGGCCGCTGTGCACACGTCGAGGCGCGTTGGTCCAGTGGAACGGACATTGGTCTCTCACACCGAAGACACGGGTTCGACTCCCGTACGCGTCACGATGCGGTCCTAGCCCAACTGGTAGAGGCACCAGGTTGAGGGCATGGCCAGTGGGGGTTCGACTCCCCCGGACCGCACCACACCCCTGTAGCCCAACGGAAGAGGCAGCGCGCTCAGAACGCGTCCAGTGCAGGTTCGAATCCTGCCAGGGGTACGAGAGGAATACGGTCCCGGTTGGTGCAACGGCAGCACAACGGACTTTGGATCCGTTGATCCGGGTTCGAATCCTGGACCGGGAGCGCAGGAGAAAGGGAGGATTGGCCGAGCCGGGTAAGGCAGCCGTCTCGAAAACGGTAGTCGGCGGAAACGTCGCGCAGGTTCGAATCCTGCATCCTCCGCGGGTTGCTAGCTCAATTGGTCAGAGCTGCTGACTCTTAATCAGTAGGTTCGGGGTTCGAGTCCCCGGCAGCCCACGTTTTTCTTTCCGGCCCACGTCACGACGGTCGTGTGATGGCCTGCAAAGCCATTGGTTCCGGGTTCGACTCCCGGGTGGGTCTCGGGCTACGCGTCCAGGAGGCGTTTGGGGTGCATGCCGTCCACCATGCCGACGAACGGCGGGTGGATGCTGTACCCGAGCATCCGCCGGATGTCCTCCGACACCGCGCGCACTGTGTCGCGGCCGGTGGACAAGGTGAAGGCTTCCTGCGGGCGCAGCCACGGTTCGCAGTACTGCGCGGTGACGGCGAGACGGGCTTGGCCGGAACGGTTCGCACCGCCGCCGTGCCACAAGGTGCCGACGAAGAACACACATGAGCCCGCTGGCATCACGGCTGACTGACGGGTATCGCTGTCGGCCGGCCTGCGGTCGTTGTCCCAGCGGTGGCTGCCTGGCAGGACCACCGTGGCGCCGTTTTCCTCGGTGAAGGCGTCGATGGCCCAGATCGTGGCCGCGCCGAGGGGCAGCCGCGGCCGGGGCACCGGGTAGATGCCGTCGTCGGGGTGGAGCAGTTGCGCGGACTCGCCCGGGTTGATGTTGATGACCTGCAACTGCGAAAGCAGGTAGTTGGGCAGCAACAGCCGGTCCAGCAGTGCCAGCACCCGGGGGTGGTCCACGAGCCGGTCGCACACACGGGTCTTGTTCAGCACGCTGTAAACGCGTTGCGTGCGTTCGCCTTCGAAGTCGTTGCGCCCGGTCTTGTCCAGCAGCGGTGTCACTTCCGCACGGATCTGGGCGCATTCGTCCGGGCTCAGCAGGTTTTCCAGGATGACGTACCCGTCACGGCCGAGCGCGGCAAGATCGGCGTCGGCGGCGACAGCGGCGGCGCTCGTCGTCGCCCTGTGCCTGCGTGCGAGGTCGAGCCGCAGGTCGTCGAGGGTTTCGACGCGGCTGTGGTCGGACATGCCCGGTCCTTCAGGTCGTCAGGCCGACGGCTCCGGCGAGGTACGTCCAGGCCTCGGCGATAAGCCGGTCGACCGGTGGGCGTTCGGTCCGGGTGAGCGCGACCGAGAGCAGGGTGTTGGTGCCGCCGAGCGTCGCGGCGGCGAGGAATTCGGGGTCACGGTCAGCGGGCAGATCACCCGCGCGCTGGGCTTTGGCGATGTTGCGGGCGCCGACTTCGATCATCTGGTGCAGGTGGCGGGTGTTGGCCGCCGCGACTTCCGCGTCACCGACGAGGCCGCCCAGCACCAGCGGCGCCAGTGGGTCCGCGTACGCCGCGGTCACCCAGTCGC